>NC_022576.1:1495920-2991840 GCF_000477435.1 Candidatus Symbiobacter mobilis CR | reverse complement strand
CGAACGTGTGCCATCGTTGCCCAGAGCATCCAAAGATTCTATGTGATCCCCTTTTGATCCCCTTTTAGCGGGCGCCGAGGACACCTGCCGTCACTCCGAAATCAGCGCAACGCTTCCCCTCCCGTTGTAGGAGCGACGGAATTCGCGATCAGCGCTCAGTGGGCAAAACCCAGTTCGCCAGGATACGCCGCGCTTTCGCAATGGAACCATCGTTGCCCCGAAATGACGATGGGGGTTTTTGAGGATAATCATGGGCTCTTTTTGCGCTGCGCCCTGTAGACGTGCCGCCTGCCGGTCTGTGCAGCGACGACTGCTGCGTTGACCGCCTGAGATTCCCCCGCAGATTCCCCGCAAAAATTTTTCGGCTCATTCCCCTCTTTCCCCTTTTACCTTACGTCAAGCAGCCCCGATGGGGTTGCTTTTTTTTGTTGTTTTGGCCCCGGCCCCTTGAGGAATTCCCATGAAACGCACGTACCAACCTTCCAAGATTCGCCGCGCACGCACGCATGGTTTCCGGGTTCGGATGCGCACCCATTCTGGCCGCGCCGTCATCAACGCCCGGCGCGCCAAGGGGCGCAAACGCCTCGCCGTCTGACGCTGCGACTACAGGCCACCTTTTGGGCCGCCTTGTGGGGCTGCCTGTGGACTTCGAGCCGCCTGTCGAACCGCCGCTGCGCCTTGGCTGCGATCTGATGCCTTGCGTGAAACACCTCACTGCCCAGCGACAGTTTCAGGCAGTGCTACACGGCAAGGTGCTGGCGGCGACGCAGCATTTCGTGGTACACGGCATTCCGGCATCGACACCGGGTTTGGTCATCCCCCCGGCGGGTACCCCGCCAGACGCAATACTGTTCGAGCATTTGCTCGGAGTGGTGCTGCCCAAACGTTGCGCGCGCCGTGCCGTCACCCGCAATGCATTGCGCAGACAGATTTACTCCGTCGGGGATGATTTTGCATTGGCTTTGGGTGCTTGGGCTTGCGTAGTGCGCCTGCGCAGGGAATTCGACCGCACCCTGTTCCCCAGCGCCACTTCGCAGGCTCTTCGATGCACAGCGCGCAAGGAGTTACAGGCATTGTTCGTACTCGCTGCAAAGGCTGCAGCAAAGATCGATCTGGCACGGCGCAAGCGTGTGGCCGTTCCCGTGGCCCCCCTCGTGCCGTAGCCTCATGACTCGCCTGCTGGTCTCTGTCGTTCGTCTATACCAATTGCTTTGCAGCCCCTGGCTGGGTTCGAGTTGCCGGTTCGAGCCGACTTGTTCGGCCTACGCGATCACAGCGCTGGAACGGCATGGTGCCGTTCGGGGAAGCTGGCTTGGGATACGGCGAATTCTGCGCTGCAACCCCTTGCATCCTGGTGGAATCGACCCGGTGCCACCCTGCCGTTCTTCCTCGCCAATTTCTGCTGCATGGCCTACCGAGAACTCCCATGAATGATTTCCGCCGCACCGCCCTGTGGGTGGTTTTGGTTTTTTCCCTCGTGATGCTGTGGGACCGCTGGCAACTGCACCACGGCAGGCAGGCCACGTTCTTCCCCACTCCACCAGCCAGCGTGGCCCAGGCACCGGGTGCAGCATCTGCAACGTCGGCCCCCATTCCGCAAGCCACTACTACCGGTAGTGCCATCACCCCCGCTGCGCCCCCTCCCGCGCAAGGGGAAGTGGTGTGGGTGACAACGGATGTGCTCAAGCTGGGTTTCGACACTGCGGGGGGGACGCTCGTCCATGCCGAATTTCTCCAGCACCGCGACCTGATCGACGCCAACCGCCCCTTTACCTTGCTGGAACGCAACCCCAAACGGGTCTACCTGGCGCAAACCGGGCTGATTTCGGCTGCGGGCGGCGAGGCACTGCCCACCCACCAGGCGCTGATGCGGCTGACCACCCCGCAATCCGCCTTGCATTCCGGCGGCCCAACGCTGGAACTGCGCTTCGAATCCCCGGTCATCGGGGGGGTGCAGTTGGTCAAGACCTACACCCTGCAACGCAGCGGATACGTCATCGACGTGCGCCACGAAGTCATCAACCATGGCGACGCTGCGCGTACCCCACAGCTCTACCTGCAACTCGTGCGCGATGCCAGCAAACCCGCCGGGGAGTCTTCGTTCTACTCAACCTTCACTGGCCCGGCGGTCTACACCGATGCCAAAAAGTACCAGAAGATCGAGTTTTCCCAGATCGATAGCAACAGCGCAGACATCGACAAGACTGCCGACAACGGCTATGTGGCGATGGTGCAGCACTACTTTGCGAGCGCGTGGCTGCTGGATGCAGGACTCCAGCGCGAGTACTACGTCCGCAAGGTCGATACGGGCCTGTATTCCGTCGGGATGATCTCGCCGATGGGCACGCTGGAACCCGGTGCCGTCAAATCGCTGCAAGCACGGCTGTTCGTCGGCCCGCAGGAAGAAACCGTCCTCGAAGCCACCGCCCCTGGGCTGGAACTTGTCAAAGACTATGGCTGGCTGACGATCCTGGCTAAGCCTCTCTATTGGCTGCTGGTGCAACTACACGGAATGACCGGGAATTGGGGATGGGCCATCGTCGCACTCGTCGTGCTGCTCAAGATTGCCTTTTACTGGCTCAATGCCAAGGCCTACGCCAGCATGGCCAAGATGAAGGCCGTCAACCCGCGCATCATGGAATTGCGCGAGCGCTACCAAAACGACCCCCAGCGCATGCAACAGGAAATGATGCGCATCTACCGCGAAGAGCGGGTCAACCCCATGGGCGGCTGCCTGCCCATCCTGATCCAGATTCCGGTGTTCATCGCACTGTATTGGGTACTGCTGGCCACCGTGGAAATCCGCAGCGCCCCATGGCTGGGGTGGATTCACGACCTTTCCGCGCCCGATCCCTGGTACATCCTGCCCTTCGTGATGACACTCACCACGATTTTGCAAACTGCGCTGAACCCCATTCCTCCCGACCCCATGCAAGCCAAGCTGATGTGGATCATGCCGTTGGCTTTTAGCGTGATGTTCTTTTTCTTCCCATCCGGACTAGTGCTGTACTGGCTGACCAACAACATCCTATCGATCGCCCAGCAGTGGATCATCAACACACGCCTAGGGGTGCCGCCCAAATTCCACCTGCCCAAGTTCTGAGCCTAGGATGATGCGTTCGCCCCGCACGAATCTGTCTGGCCATGGTGACCCGATCGTCGCCATTGCGACGGCGCCAGCCAAGGCGGCAGTGGGGATCGTGCGTGCCAGTGGCACAAGGCTGCTGCCGTTGGTGCAAGCCATTTGCAAGCGACCTATTCCCCCCCGTGAGGCCATCTACACCGCCTTCGTGGACACTCACGGCGAGGCCATTGATCATGGCATTGCGCTGTTCTTCCCGGCTCCGCATTCCTTCACGGGGGAAGACGTGCTGGAGTTGCAAGCCCACGGCGGGCCTATCGTGCTGCAAATGCTGCTGGCACGCTGCCTGGAAGCCGCAGCCACTGTAGGAAGCGATGGCAGCCCGGTGCTGGCACGGCTACGCATCGCCCAGCCCGGCGAGTTCACCCTGCGTGCCTTTTTGCACGACAAGATCGACCTCGTTCAGGCCGAGTCGATTGCCGACCTCATCGACGCCAGCACGCAGGCTGCGGCCCGTAGCGCTTCGCGGTCGCTCAGCGGCGCCTTCTCCCTAGAGGTACACGGCCTGCAAGACGGCCTGATCGCGCTGCGCACCTTGGTCGAGGCCACGCTGGACTTTCCCGAAGAGGACATCGACCCCATACACCGCGCCGACGCTACAGCACGCATACAAACCCTACTGCGCGATGTCGATACCGTGCTGAACCACTGCCGTCAAGGCGCCATGCTGCGCGATGGCCTAAACGTGGTCATCGCCGGGCAGCCCAATGTCGGCAAATCCACGCTGCTCAACACCTTGGCCGGGCAAGAATTGGCGATCGTCACTGCCATACCCGGCACCACACGCGACCGAATCGAACGCACCCTGCACATCGACGGCGTGCCCCTGCACCTTAGCGACACCGCCGGACTACGCAACAGCGACTGCGAGGTGGAACGCATCGGCATCGCCCGCACCTGGGAGGCCATTCGCAACGCAGACGTCGTGCTCTTTCTGCACGATGCCAGCCGCAGCGGCCAAGCCGACTACCGCAACGAAGAAGACACCCTTGCGCAGGCTATTGCGCAACATATCGGCACCCGAACCCAGGTGCTCGATGTCTGGAACAAGGCCGACCTTGCACCCGTTGCGCCCTTTGCACCCGTTTCACCCAATGCGCCGACCACCTCGGACGTTGCGGGAATCCGCCTCTCGGCCAAAACCGGCAGCGGGCTGGACGCCCTGCGCAAGGAATTGCTGCGCTTGGCAGGCTGGCAAGGCGCCACGGAGGGCCTCTACCTTGCCCGGCAACGCCACATCGACGCACTACACGCCGTTCACCGCCACCTGGACCATGCGCACCACCAATTGGGTACCCACACCCTCGACATCGCCGCCGAGGAACTGCGCCTTGCGCACGACGCACTAGGCAGCATCACGGGCGAATTCACCGCCGACGACTTGCTGGGAACAATCTTTGCCCAGTTTTGCATCGGCAAATAGGCAACGACGAGCGAGCGCGATCACCCGCCCCGCGCAGCCAAGGCAGCCTTGACCACTTGCGAGACGACCGCCATATCGGCTTTGCCTTGGCACTGTGCCTTGACGGCAGCCATCACCTTGCCCATATCGCCAGGCCCCGTGGCTGCTGTTTCGGCAACGACGCGGGAGACGGCTTCCTCGACTTCCGCACGGCTCCAACGCTGGGGCAGATAGGCTTCGAGCACGGTGATTTCCGCCGCTTCCTTGTCGGCCAAATCGCTGCGCTGCGCTTGCTGATACGCGGTAACGGAATCGCGCCGCTGCTTGATCAGCTTGTCGACGACCGCAATGATTGCTGCGTCGTCGAGCATCACACGTTCGTCCACCTCTTTCTGCTTGATCGCAGCCAGCAACAGGCGAATGGCGCCCAGCCGAGCTGTGTCCTTGGCGCGCATGGCCGCCTTCATCTCTTCCTGGATGCGTTCTTTCAACGACATGGAGCGTGTTCCTCTGAATCCAAAGAAAAATCGACCGGTACCACCCAGGGCAGCCGGTCGACGACGAAAACCCGAAACCCTGATCGAAACCCCGCAAAGCCTCCCGGCCCCTACGAGGCTTCCCAGGGGAAGCTCAATAGAGCTTTTTGGGCAATTGCATGGATCGAATCCGCTTGTAATTGCGCTTGACGGCCGCTGCCTTTTTGCGCTTGCGCTCTGCCGTGGGCTTTTCGTAAAACTCCCGGGCGCGAAGGTCGGTGAGCAGACCCAGTTTTTCGATGGTGCGCTTGAAACGGCGCAGAGCGACGTCGAAAGGCTCGTTCTCTTTGATGCGGATGGTCGTCATGCGGTGAAGGGTTTCCAAAAACGCTATTTCGGGCATGGACGCCCGAGAACATACAAAACACGCCGCAAATCCAAGCCTGGCAAACCACCACACCCGCTGCGGCAACGAAGCCAAAGATTATAGGGAGCGAACAGGGAGCAATGCACCACGCCAAAGCCCCCTTCGCTCTGCACTAGGGGCCTACCAGGTTCACTCTTGCACCACAGCGTAGCGGGGAACCTGGTCAAAGTTCAGGTAGCGGTACACCTGCGCGCTTGCGCCTTCGAGCTTCTGCATCTGCTCCAGATACTCGTCCCGCGTGGGAATGCGCCCCAGGCGGGAACACACCGCAGCAAGTTCCGCACTGCCCAGATACACATTGCTGTTGCGGCCCATCCTGTTAGGGAAATTGCGCGTCGAGGTGGAAAACACCGTCGCCCCTTCGCGCACCTGCGCCTGGTTGCCCATGCACAGGCTGCACCCCGGAATTTCCATCCGCGCCCCGGCACAGCCGAGTACGCCATAGTGGCCTTCTTCCAACAACTGTTCTGCGTCCATCCGCGTGGGGGGAACGACCCACAGCCGCACGGGAATATCGCGCTGGTTGTCGAGCAGGCGCGACGCAGCGCGGAAGTGCCCGATGTTCGTCATGCACGACCCAATAAAGACCTCGTCGATCTTCGCCCCTGCGACATCGGAAAGGGTTCGCACATCGTCAGGATCGTTGGGGCAGGCGACGATCGGCTCGCGAATCTCGTCGAGGTCGATCTCGATTACGCAGGCATATTCGGCGTCGGGGTCGGCACGCAACAACTGCGGGTCCGCCAGCCAGGCACGCATGGCGTCGCTGCGCCGACGCAACGTGGCGGCATCTTGATACCCGCTGGCCACCAGCCATTCCAGCAAGGCGACGTTGCTGCGCAGGTATTCGATGACGGGTGCCTTGTCCAGATGCACCGTACACCCCGCCGCGCTGCGTTCCGCTGAGGCATCACTCAACTCGAAGGCCTGTTCGACCTTGAGAT
This sequence comes from Candidatus Symbiobacter mobilis CR, assembly GCF_000477435.1. Lineage (NCBI taxonomy): Bacteria > Pseudomonadati > Pseudomonadota > Betaproteobacteria > Burkholderiales > Comamonadaceae > Candidatus Symbiobacter > Candidatus Symbiobacter mobilis. The sequence continues at coordinate 2,985,449 of NC_022576.1, read as the reverse complement.
GCGGCAGCCCCTCGATTTCGAGGATGCGCCCGGAAAACACATTTTTCTTGCCCTGCTTGGCCACGGTGAGGTGCCCTTGGCGCAAGGCCATCCAGGGAATCGCGTTGACGAGATCGCGCAAAGTCACCCCCGGCTGCATCGTCCCCCGGAAGCGGACGAGCACGCTTTCCGGCATGTCCAGCGGGATGATCCCCGTCGCAGCGCCGAATGCCACCAGCCCGGAACCGGCGGGAAAGCTGATCCCGATGGGGAAACGCGTATGGCTATCCCCGCCCGTGCCCACCGTATCGGGCAGCAGCATCCGGTTGAGCCAACTGTGGATGATCCCGTCGCCCGGCCGCAGCGCCACCCCGCCGCGCGAGCAGATGAACTCCGGCAATTCCTTGTGCGTGCGCACATCGACCGCCTTGGGGTACGCGGCAGTGTGGCAGAAAGACTGCATCACCAGATCGGCACCAAAGCGCAGGCAGGCCAAATCCTTCAGCTCGTCGCGCGTCATCGGGCCTGTAGTGTCTTGCGATCCGACGCTGCTGACCACAGGCTCACAGTAGGTGCCGGGAACGACGCCCTGCCCCGCAGGCAGCCCACACGCTCGCCCGACGATCTTTTGCGCCAGCGTGAAGCCCCGTCCCTGCGACGCCACGGCAGGGGGCAGCCGAAATACCTCGCTGGGTGGCTGCCCGCACGCTGCACGCGCCCGGGCAGTCAATGCCCTGCCGATGATCAGCGGAATCCGGCCCCCGGCGCGGACTTCGTCGAGCAGCACTTCGCTCTTGAGCTGGAATTCCGCAACGACGGCGCCATCGCGCAGCAACTTGCCTTCGTAGGGCCGTAGCTCGACCGTGTCCCCCATGTGCAATGCCGATACGTCCAATTCGATAGGCAACGCGCCGGAGTCTTCCATCGTGTTGTAGAAGATCGGCGCGATTTGGGAACCCAGGCACACCCCACCGTAGCGCTTATTCGGGACGAAGGGAATATCCAGCCCGGTGTGCCACAGCACGCTGTTCGTGGCGGACTTGCGGCTCGACCCCGTTCCGACGACATCGCCCACGTAGGCCACGAGGTCGCCGCGCTGGCGCAGGCTATCAAGCAGGCGAATGGGGCCGCGCTGGCCCTCTGCGTCTGGCACGATCCCTTCGCGCGGGTGCTTGAGCATGGCCAGCGCGTGCAGGGGGATGTCCGGTCTGCTCCAAGCATCCGGCGCAGGGGAAAGATCGTCCGTGTTCGTTTCCCCAGGCACCTTGAAGATGGTCAACGTCATGCTACGGGGCACTTCCGGGCGCGAGGTGAACCACTCCGCATTGGCCCAGTTTTCCAGCACAGCGCGGGCATAGGGGTTGCCACGGGTGGCTTTGTCCTGCACATCGCGGAACTGGTCAAAAACGAGGAGGGTGTGGCCGAGCGCACGCACGGCCTCCGGCGCAACGGCTTCGTCATCAAGCAGATCGATCAGCGGGCCTAGGTTGTAGCCGCCAAGCATGGTGCCCAACCAGCGCGTAGCCTGCACACGGTCGATCCAAGGACAAGGCTGCGTACCCTTCGCCACACCTGCTAGAAAGGCCGCCTTGACCTGCGCTGCCTCGTCCACCCCAGGGGGAACCCGGTTCGCCAGCAAATCGAGCAGCAACGACTCTTCCCCCGCCGGGGGGGAACGCAACAGTTCGACGAGAGACTGGGTTTGTTGCGCAGTCAGCGGCAGGGGGGGAATTCCCAACGCTGCGCGCTCGGCAACATGTGTACGGTAGGCTTCCAACATGAATCTTCCTTTCTGATGCAACGGCCCGGGAAAGCCAGGGCGCAGCAGGATTGTGGATGATGCAGCCTGGGAAGTGAATGCCCAGCACGACGCAAAAGCGGGTGCTACATTCCCGCGCCACCCGCCAATGCACTTGTGCGGGAGACCTACGCGGAAGGAAGATGCCACCGCATTGCCTGGAGGGAATTCGTCATGGACAACGCACACAACGCCGACGACGCCGAGCTGCGCAAATTCGCCGACATGGCCCACCATTGGTGGGATCCCGACGGAGCCTTGCGCCCCTTGCACCAAATCAACCCGCTGCGCCTGGCCTGGATCGAAGGGCTATGCCCGCTGGCAGACAAACAGGTGCTTGACGTAGGCTGCGGGGGTGGCATCCTGACGGACGCCATGGCCCGTGCCGGGGCCAACGCAACGGGCATCGACCTCTGCATGGAAGCGCTGAAAGTGGCAGAGCTGCATGCGCTCGATACCCACACCCCGCGTGTGCAATACCGGCACACCAGCGCGGAGGCGCTGACCCAAGCACAACCGGCGAGCTATGACGTGGTGACGTGCATGGAAATGCTCGAACATGTTCCCCAACCGGGGGACATCGTCCACGCCTGCGCAACCCTGGTCCAACCCGGCGGCTGGGTCTTTTTCTCGACGATCAACCGCAACCCCAAATCCTTTCTCTTCGCCATCGTCGGCGCGGAATACCTGTTGCGCCTCGTCCCACGGGGAACGCACTCGTTCCGCAAGCTGATCCGCCCCAGCGAACTGAGCGCGATGTGCCGTGCTGCCGGGCTTGTCGTGCAAGAGGGCGCGGGCATCTCCTACAACCCGATCACCCAGCACTACTGGCGCAACAACGACCTCAGCGTCAACTACCTGCTGGCCGCACGGCGGCCTTCTTGAGCAATTCTTTGCCCATGGGGGATTCGGTGACGGTGCAGGCCGTCCTGTTCGATCTGGACGGTACCCTGGTCGACACCGTGCTCGACCTTGGCGGTGCATGCAATATGTTGCGCGCGCGCCGGGGGTTGCCCCCTCTGCCCATCGACGACTACCGCCCGGTGGCTGGGCGGGGTTCTGCGGGGTTGCTGCACGTGGCCTTCGGCATGGTGGCCGAAGACCCTGCATTCCCCGCGCTATGCACGGAATTTCTCGACATCTATGCCACCTGCTTGGCGGATCACCCCTGCCCTTTCCCCGGCATCCCCGCGCTGATCGACACCCTGCGGGAGCGGGGAGTGCCGTGGGGCATCGTCACCAACAAACCCCATCGCTTCGCCGCCCCCCTACTGGTGTCAGTGCCACTGGCTGCCACAGCGGCAGTGGTCATCGACGGCGATAGCACCGCCAACGCCAAGCCGCACCCGGCCCCGTTGCTCGAAGCAGCGCGCCGCCTGGGCATCCCGCCGCAAGCGTGCGTATACGTGGGGGACGAAGAACGCGACATCGTTGCCGCCCGCGCTGCGTCGATGCAAGCCGTGGCCGTTCGCTACGGCTACACCGCCGACCCCGCAGCCTGCGACGGCTGGGGCGCGCACGGCGTGGTTGATACACCGTCGGCATTGCAAAACTGCCTGTTGACTTGGTTGACGACAGTGGCAACACAATGATTACCCACCGAACGCCCCAAGACTAGAATAGTTTTTCTGGGGCTGCACTGGTTTCGACGTGGGTTCGGGATCGTTGTGGTGCATGTCGAGTCGAATTACCTCGTAAAACGGATTCAAAAAACCAACTGCAAACGACGAACGTTTCGCACTCGCTGCTTAATCGCTAGCGAGCCCTGCAACAGCTCGCCAATGGGCTGGGCAAGGGGCCACTGACCAACCGGTTCGTGGCTCCCGGCTGCGGGGGCATTCACATTGGCTGGCACTGCACCGGGCACCTTGGTGTGGCGCAAGAAAACAGGGTGCTGGCAATGGGGAAAGCGTGTGGCTGCGCGTTCCCTGGCGCAAGATCCAAATCAGACCACTACACATGTAGACCTGCTCGGCAAAGGCTCGCGGACGCGGGTTCGATTCCCGCCAGCTCCACCACTATGGAAGCCCCAACTGTTCTCAGTTGGGGCTTTTTTTCTCTGATAGCGACACAGTAAAGTGGGCCCCGAATTCAAGACAAAAATTTAACCCAGATAGTCCATTAGGGTTTGCAGAGCAAAAATGGCAACCAATGCGCCACATGCACGCAAACAGCACCGAAGGTGCGCCTCATGGACTATCTGGAATGAATCCAGTGGGGGAAAGGATCGCGTGAGCCTGGAAGGCCAACTCCTGGACCAGAAGTCCTTGCGGGCGATAACCGGCAAGACGGCAGACTGGAACGAAATCGCCAAGGATTGCATTGCTTTTGCTAATGCAACGGGCGGTCGTCTGCTGCTGGGCATAGAGGATGGTCAAAACGCGCCGCCCGCCGATCAACACATCCCGGCAGACCTACCCGACACCGTTCGGCGCAAGTCGGACCGCGTCAAGACTTCAGTCAAAGAAAAGTCTGATGACGAACTGCTTGATCACTATCAACTCGCACAAGGGCAGTCCCTCACCAACCTGGGCGTGCTCTGCAGCGAAATCCACCAGCGCATCGGCGGCGAAATTCACCCGAAGCAGGTGAAACGCGCCATGGAAGAGCTGATCGAGCGCGGTGCTGTGCGCTTTGAGGGCAGCAACCGCTGGCGGCGGTACTGCGCGGTGGCATGAACAGGCTATCGGACAAATTGCGCCATATCGGCGATAGATGGGCGATAGAGGGTGGGCGATACGTCAGCATCTGCTTGATGAATCAAAGATTTCGATCGACCACGGGCGATGGAGAGTGGTCGATAGACCCGCTCACAGTGCGAGGGGAGCACGCATGACACCAGAAACCAAAGCACGCCAGCAGATAGACCAGAAGCTGGAGCAGGCCAACTGGGTCATTCAGGACGTGAAGCAGCTCAACCTCGGTGCAGCAGTCGGCGTTGCTGTGCGCGAATACCCCACCGACACCGGCCCGGCGGATTACGTGCTGTTCGTCAATCGTGCGGCCGTGGGCGTCATCGAAGCCAAGAAAGACAGCGCGGGCGAAAACATCACCGTCGTTGAATATCAGACCCAGCGTTACGCCACCGCCAACCTCAAATGGCGCAAGGACAACATGCCGCTGCGCTTCCTATTCGAAGCCACTGGCCAGATCATCCGCTTCACCGACAACGCCGACCCAGCGCCGCGCTCGCGTGAAATCTTCCATTTCTTCAAGCCGGAAACGCTGGCCTCCTGGCTGGCTCAGCCCCCGCTGCCAAGCGACTTGCCATCCACCCTGCGCCGCCGCTTGGCAGAGCAAATGCCCACACTGCCGGAACAGAATCTGCGCGACTGCCAGATCAGCGCCATCACCGGGCTGGAGAAGTCGCTTGCGCTGAACAAACCCCGCGCCCTTGTGCATATGGCGACTGGTGCCGGCAAGACCTTCACGGCGATCACCTCGGTGTATCGGCTGCTTAAGTTTGGCGGTGCCAAGCGCATTCTTTTCTTGGTCGATACCCGCAACCTTGGCAAACAGGCCCATCAGGAATTCATGGCCTACACGCCGCCGGATGATGGCCGCAAATTCACCGAGCTCTACAACGTGCAGCGGCTGGCCTCACCCAACATCGACCCGCACTCGCAGGTGTGCATCAGCACCATCCAGCGCATGTACTCCATCCTGAGTGGTGAGCCGATTGACGAATCGGCTGAAGACGTGTCGCTCAACGAAGTACAACAAACCGCCCAACAGGAAAAGTTCGTTCGCTACAACCCGGCCGTGCCGGTGGAAACCTTCGACTTCATCATCATCGACGAGTGCCACCGCAGCATCTACAACCTGTGGAAACAGGTGCTCGATTACTTCGACGCCAGCCTGATCGGCCTCACCGCCACCCCCGACAAGCGCACCTTCGGCTTTTTCAACGAAAACATCGTCGCCGAATACACCTATGAACAATCGGTTGCCGACGGTGTCAACGTCGGCTATGACGTGTACGAGATCGAAACCGAAATCACCCGGAAAGGCGCCGAGCTGAAGGCCAAGGCATGGGTGGACCATCGCGACCGCGCCACCCGCAAAAAACGCTGGGGCAAAACCGAAGAAAACACTGCCTACACGGGCAAGGAGCTGGATAAGTCTGTGGTGAACACCAGCCAAATTCGGCAGGTGATTCAAGCCATGAAAACGGCGGTCGAAACGCAGATTTTCCCGGCACGCAAAGAAACACCCAAGACCCTGATCTTTGCCAAGACCGACAGCCACGCCGACGACATCATCAACATCGTCCGTGAGGTGTACGGGCAAGGCAATGCCTTCTGCAAGAAAGTCACCTACCGCGCCGAGGAAGACGCCGACAGCATCCTCAGCAGTTTCCGCAACGATTACAACCCACGCATCGCTGTCACCGTGGACATGATCGCCACCGGCACCGATGTCAAACCGCTGGAAGTGCTGCTCTTCATGCGCGACGTGCGCAGCAAGGGCTACTACGAGCAGATGAAGGGCCGAGGTGTGCGCAGCCTGGATGGCGACAGCCTCAAGCGTGTGAGTAACAGCGCAGATGGGGCCAAAACCCGCTTTGTACTGATCGACGCCGTGGGCGTGGAGAAAAGCCTCAAAACCGAAAGCCGCCCGTTGGAGAAAAAACCCGGCGTGGCGCTGAAGGACTTGCTGCAAGGCGTGGCGATGGGCAGCCGCGACGACGACACCGTGCTTTCGCTCGCCAACCGCCTGTTACGCCTGGCCAAGCAACTGGACGACAAGGCACAGGCGCGCATCGAAAAAATCTCCGGCGGCATTCCGGTGGGGGAACTCGGCAAAGGGCTGATTGCCGCGCTGGACCCCGATGCCATCGTCCAAGCCGCCTTGGCTACAGCCCAGGCCAAAGGGATCACGCGCTCTGAGGACACCCTGCTGCCCGAAGAAATGGAAGCCGCCCGCGCCGAGCGTGTGGCCGCTGCCTGCGCACCCTTTGATAAACCCGAACTGCGCGATGAGATCGAAAGCGCCCGCCAAGAGCGCGAGCAACTCATCGACCACATCAACCTCGATCAGGTGACGTTCAGCGGCTTCTCAGAACAGGCCGAAGCGCAGGCCAAGGCGGTGATCCAGAACTTTGCCGATTACATCGCCGCGCACAAAGACGAAATTGCCGCCCTCGGCTTTTTCTACCAACAGCCCTACCAGCGCCGTGCATTCACCTTCGACATGATCGAAGACCTGCACGAGCACCTGAGCAAGCCGCCACTGATGCTCACCACCGAACGCTTGTGGAGCGCGTATGCCCGCGTACAAACATCAGCCGTGAAAGGCGCAGATCGCAAACGCCAGCTTACCGATCTGGTCTCTTTGGTGCGCTTTGCGCTAGGGCTGGACGGCGAACTCAAACCCTTTGCCGACGAGGTGGACAAACGCTTTCAGGCATGGATCTTCCGGCACAACGCCCAGCGCGGCACGGCCTTCACGCCCGAGCAGACCGAATGGTTGCGCCTGATGAAAGATCACATCGCCAGCAGTTGCAGCATCAGCCGCGACGATTTTGATTACGCCGAGTTGGCCGATAAGGGTGGCTTGCAGAAAGCCTGGGGCTTGTTTGGCAAGGAACTGGATACCTTTATGAATGAAATGAATATGGAGTTTGTGGCGTGAGTGGGTTGCCGAAGGGGTGGGTACAAATAGACTTCGATGAAGCCATTGAAGTTATTTCAGATCGTGGCCTTCGGATAAAGCAGAAGGTCTACTTACCCTCTGGAAAGTTAGCAGTGGTTGATCAGGGTGAAGGACTAATCGGTGGTTACACAAATGATTTGAATGCTGTGGTCTGCGCTCAGGCACCAGTTATTGTTTTCGGGGATCACACGCGCCGTTTCAAATTTGTGAAATTTCCATTCGCAGTTGGGGCGGATGGCGTAAAGCTCTTTGTGGCTACTCGCATCTGGAATCCTGAGTTCTTATTTTCCCAACTTGGAACCATTGATTTGGAAAACCGTGGTTACGGCCGACACTATCAACATCTACGAAAACAGTCCCTCGTAGTTGCCCCGCTTGCCGAACAAACCCGCATCGTCGCCAAACTCGAAGAACTGCTCTCCGATCTCGATGCCGGTGTGGCCGAACTCAAGGCCGCGCAGAAAAAACTGGGGCAATACCGGCAATCGCTGCTGAAAGCCGCCGTGGAAGGCGCGCTCACCGCCGAGTGGCGAGCAAAGCACACGCCCGCCGAAACCGGTGCCCAACTGCTCGAACGCATCCTGCAGGAACGCCGCGCCCGATGGGAAGCCAAACAAGTCGCCAAGTTCAAGGAGCAAGGCAAAACCCCGCCCAAGGATTGGCAGAAGAAATACCCCGAGCCGGTGAAGCCGGATACCAGTGATTTGCCAGAATTACCGGAGGGGTGGGTGTGGGCCAGTTTGGACATGCTTGGTGAAATTGCATCCGGCGTAGCCAAGGGCAGCAAGATTGGTGCTGACATCGAAGTCCGCGAGGTGCCTTATCTGCGCGTAGCCAATGTCCAGCGTGGTTTTTTAGATTTGTCAGAAGTGAAGACCATTTTGGCAACAGACCGCGACATTGCCGAATTGACCTTGAAGGACGGTGATGTGTTGTTCAACGAAGGGGGCGACCGCGACAAACTGGGGCGTGGTTGGGTTTGGCGCGATGAGGTTGCAGACTGTATCCATCAAAACCATGTTTTCCGGATGCGCCCATACCGGCCAGAGGTACTGCCTGAGCTGATCTCGCACCATGGCAACACGTTTGGAAAAACGTGGTTCCAAAATGCAGGCAAGCAAACGACCAACCTCGCGTCAATCAATATGACCATGTTGCGAATGTTCCCTGTCCCGCTGGGGCCAGCAGATGAACAGCGCGAGTTGCTGAGACAACTGGAATTGCAGATCGAACAGATTGTTCAGCAAGAGCAGGCAGTTGAGCTTGGCCTCCAACAATCCACCGCCCAACGCCAAAACATCCTGCGCGCCGCCTTTGCAGGTCAACTGGTGCCGCAAGACCCGAACGACGAACCGGTCAGCGTGCTGCTGGAACGCATCCGTGCCGAGCGGGCGGTGCAGGATGCAGTTAAAAAACCGCGTGGACGCAAAGTGGCACGACCCCCCATAAAAAAATTTGAGAAGGAAAACCAATGCTGACGCGCCTGGAAATTGATGGATTCAAGACGTTCGAGAAGCAGGTAGTTGACCTGGCCCCCTTTACTGCAGTCGTGGGCAGCAATGCTGCGGGCAAAAGCAATCTGTTCGATGTTATTCAGCTGCTGTCCAATCTAGCCACGCGCGATGTGGCCGAGGCTGTCAAGGACATGCGCGGAGAGCCTCTGGAGTTGTTTCGCCAGATACCTTCTGGGCGTTCGCGTCAGATCAGTCTGGCGGCTGAAGTCCTCGTCGATCCCGTCGTGCGCGACCCGTGGGGAAGTGAGGTCAAAGTCACCCATACTCGAATGCGATATGAGGTAACTCTGGAGTGGCGTGCGATTCGACCAGGCGTTGAGCGAATCCAGGTCGCCCGTGAGGCTGTCTTGCCAATTCTGCGCAAGGATGACCGATGGGCGAAAGCCATGTGCCCGACGACTGCATTTCGTGCCAAACACCTTAAATACGCACGCAGCAAACCCTGGCTCACGACTGAGGAACGCTTAGAAGGCTTGACCTTCAACATTCACCAAGATGGAAAGTCCGGGCGCAATCGACCCGCCAGCGCCGCCGAGGCCACGATGCTCTACAGCGTGACGAATGCCGAATTTCCGCATCTGTTTGCCTTGCGTGAAGAGATGCGTCACTGGCGCCTACTGCAGCTCGACCCGGCCTTGTTGCGCAGGCCGGTGCCTGTCACGGCCTCCGATGTGCTGAATGCCGATGGTTCCAATCTTGCTGCGGTTCTGGCGCAGCTCAAGGCCCAAACGTTGTCTGACACACGCCCACAGGGGGTGTTGCGTGATATTGCTGCAGAGCTGAATCAACTGATACCCGGCGTGATGCGTCTGGAGACTCAATTGCACGATGCCAGCCGCGAATACCGCATCGAGTTGACCATGCGTGATGGTCTGCCGTTTACGTCGCGGGTGATTTCAGATGGTACCCTGCGGGTGCTGGCGCTTCTGACACTGCTGCACGACCCGCGTCACCGTGGGTTGGTTTGCTTCGAGGAGCCAGAAAACGGTGTGCATCCAGCGCGCGTGAAATTGCTGGTTCAGCGACTGCGTGACATGGTTAGCAGCCCTGGCGATTTTTCCGATGACGATGCGGCTTCACCGTTAAGTCAGTTGCTGCTCAACAGTCATTCTCCGGTGGTGCTATCCGCCCTGATTGACAAGGATTTGCATCCGATAGACGGTGCTATTTTGTTCGCCGACACTTCGTCGGTCAGTGATCCAGGGAGTCGGGAAATCAGGCGCAAGACACGCCTGCGCCCCGTCCGTCCTCGCACGCAGGATGAGTTGTTCGACCCCGCACCGGCTGCACAGGCATTCGTGTCTGCCTTTGAAGTACGAACTGTGCTCGAAACTGCGACTGCGGAGGCCTGAGCATGCAATACCTGAGTCTCGCCTTGTATGCGGAAGGCCCAACGGACTACTATTTTTTACGCGCGCTGCTCCAACGGCTGTGCGAAGACCTCTGCATGCGCGAAGCTTGTACGCCGGTAGATGTGAGCGAGGTTTTGGCGCTGAACCATCCGAAAGGTACAGAGGGTGAGTCACGCGAGCAGCGCATTCTTGCTGCAGCGAAACTGGCGCAAGGAGCCTGGCGCATTCTCTTCATCCACGCCGATGGTGCCAACGACCCCCCACGTGCACGCCGCGAACAGGTTGAACCCGGGCTGGCGCTCTTACGTCAATGTGTCACGCAGGACGGCGTTGGCGTGGCTGTCGTCCCCATTCGGGAAACCGAGGCATGGGCGATTGCTGACGGCGACGCAATTCGGAGCACTTTTGGCACCAGCCTGGACAACGATGTGCTTGGTTTGCCGGCTCGACGGCATGCAGAAGCAGTGCCCGATCCCAAAGCTATCCTCAAGGGGGCCTTCGCTTCCACGCAGCCGTCAGCGCGCCGCCGCAAACAAGGTACGTCTCCATATCTGAATACGCTTGGTGAAACGATTTCATTGAACAATCTTCGCGAACTTGCTGCTTTCAAATCGCTGGAGGATGAGTTGAGGACTGCATTGCGGCAGTTGCGCATTCTTCCCTGACATGGCTGCGTCACTGAATACACGCATGAACACTTCCACCCTCGTCCAGAAAGTCTGGAATTTCTGCCACACCCTGCGCGACGACGGCGTGGGCTATGGCGATTACCTCGAACAGCTCACCTACCTGCTGTTTTTGAAGCTGGCGCACGAATACGCGCAGGAACCCTACAACCGCGACACCCACATCCCCAAGGGCTTCGACTGGTCCAGCCTGACATCCAAGGTGGGCGAACCACTGGAGGCGCATTACCTCGCCACGCTGCACAAGCTGGGCAACGAGCCGGGTATGCTGGGCGCGATCTTTTTCAAAGCCCAGAACAAGATTCAGGACCCAGCCAAGCTCTCACGCCTGGTGCAATTGATTGATGCCGAAAGCTGGATCAGCCTGGACGCCGACACCAAGGGCGATCTGTATGAGGGCCTGCTGCAGAAAAACGCCGAAGACACCAAGAGCGGAGCAGGCCAGTACTTCACGCCACGGGCGCTGATCGAAGCGATGGTCGCCTGCGTGCGACCCGAACCCATGAAAACTATTGCCGACCCGGCCTGCGGTACGGGCGGCTTTTTCCTGGGCGCGTACAACTGGCTGACACGTCCGGGTGCCAAGCTGGACAAGCGTCAGAAAGAATTCCTGCGTGACCAGACTTTCCACGGCAATGAAATCGTGCCCAACACGCGCCGCATGTGCTTGATGAACCTGTTCCTGCACAACATTGGCGAGCTGGACGGCGAACCTTCTGTTGAGCGTTCTGATGCCCTGATCTCCGAGCCCAAGCGCAAGGTGGATTACGTGCTGGCCAACCCGCCCTTCGGCAAGAAGAGCAGCATGACCATCACCAATGAAGAAGGTGAGGAGGACAAGGAGGCGCTGACCTACGAGCGGCAGGATTTCTGGGAAACCACGTCGAACAAGCAGCTCAACTTTCTGCAGCACATCGTGAGCATGCTGAAGGTGGACGGCAAAGCGGCCGTGGTGTTGCCCGACAACGTACTGTTTGAAGGTGGTGCGGGTGAAAAGATTCGCCGCAAGCTACTGGAGAACTGCGATGTGCATACCATTCTGCGCTTGCCCACAGGCATCTTCTACGCCCAAGGCGTGAAGGCCAATGTGGTGTTCTTCGATGCCAAACCCAAGAACGGACAGATCCATACCAAGGGAATGTGGTTCTACGATCTGCGCACCAACAAGCATTTCACGTTGAAGACGCGCACGCTCAAGCTGGACGATTTGCAGGATTTCATCACCTGCTACAACCCGGAAAATCGCCACGAGCGCATTGCTACAGAACGATTCAAGTTCTTTAGCTACGAAGAACTGATGGCACGCGACAAAGCCAGTCTCGACATATTCTGGCTCAAGGACGACAGCCTGAACAACCTTGATGATCTACCGCCCCCAGATGTTTTACAGCAGGAGATCATTGACCACTTGGAAGCCGCATTGGCTTCGTTCCGGGATGTGGCAATCGGACTGCGGAGCAACTGATTTTTTTCGATGGAATTCCCCGACTCAACTGTCCGGGAATTCCAGAGAATTTGCTCCAACCCGCAGCAACCCGCGCCAATGCTCATAAGCTCGGGAGGCCAGTCGTCAGCACATGGTCAACAGGTCACCACAAAATTAATGCCCAACTGTGAATGCAGTTGGGCATTTTTCTTGAAGTTCCGCATATATGCGCCGGTTCGAGCGGATTCTTGCGGACTTCGCCCCGGTGCCAAGTGTCTTGGATTACTCCTGGATGGCTTTCTTCCACTGGCAAAACTGCACCGGGTGGACATCAAATTCCTGACCAATCTGGTTGATGGTCTTGCCACTGCGCAAGGCTTCCAACCCCACCTTCGCTTTGTACTCTGCGGTGTGGACCTTGCGCTTCTTCGTTTCACTCATGATTCTGGATCCCCTGGATTGAAGGACATCTGAAATTTTTGTCTTGAATTCGGGGTCCACTTTAGTCGCGGCTTGCTCAGTGATGCTGGATTCGAGCGGATGGCGGTCATCGCTGAGCGCAAGGTGTACTGGGTGGCGTGCAGTGCAGCTCTTTGGGACTTCCGCCAAACAGCCGGTGAATACCCTGATCTTTTGCATCTGTCGGACTACGCGTTTTGCCAGTCGGTGGGTGCGAGGATTCACCGCGAGGGCCACCCCGGCCTGCTGACGCAGTCGGTTCGTAGGCCTGCAGGGGAGAACCTGGCCATCTTCAATCCGGCCGTGCTTTCCAACCCTAGGGACAACTGCCCACTGACTTACCGGCTGGACGGCCAGCAGATCGTGGTGGAGAAGCAGTCGGGGGCGGCTTGGATGACCTTGAACGTGGCGAATTTTTCCTAGGCGCTCGGGGTGGCCATCCCAGTCATGAGCGAGGATGCGAAAGTACGTTTTTGCGCAAAAAATTAGTTTTCATACTGTTTTTGCGCATACAAAATCATTTTTTCGCATAATGCGGCATGGAGACTCCCAACGCAGTCGGTGGTGCTTGGCTAGTGGCTCGGTATGGCATCCAACTCGTCATGCCTTTGGCCGTGCAAAGCCGCATTGGCGGGCGCCGCACATCGCTGCTGGCCGATGGCATCAAGACAGAGACCTTTGTGGAAAGCATGCGGCCCAGTGCGAATTTGCGTGGTCACCTGACTTTCCACCTCAAGCACGAGGTGCTGCATCTGGAAATGCTGAGTCGCTTGTTCGAGCGGGTCGATACGGCCGAACTGGTGGCTTGGATCCATGATGAACCCAGTGGTCAATATGCCAGAAAGTCCGGCTTTCTGTACGAATGGCTAACGGGGCGCCAACTGGAAGTGCAGGTGCCCATCGCAGGCCCTTATGTCGATGTCCTGGATGCGCGCAAACTGGTGGCCGCCTCCCCTGGCCAATCTATATCCAACCGCCGCTGGCGTGTGCGGGACAACCTGCCCGGCTCGCCAGCGTTTTGTCCCATCATTCGCAAGACTGGTGATCTTGAAGAAGCGGCGGGAGTGGACCTCCCGGGGCTTCTGAACGACCTGGCACTGGAATTTGGGGAAGATGTGCTCATGCGCTCGGCCGTCTGGATGACGCTGCGAGAAAGCAAATCGAGCTTTGCGATAGAAGGCGAGGCCGATCAATCGGATCGCATTCAGCGTTTTGCCGATGTGCTGGCGCGGCGAACCGGCGATGGAGCGTTGCCGCTCACCGATGCATCGCTCGCGCAGTTGCAATCCGAGATTCTGGGCAGGCGCACCACGCTGCAGCAGTTCGGTATTCGCCAGTCGCCCGTGTTTGTGGGGGAGGTGGTTCGCTACCAGGAGGTGGTTCATTACGTGGCTCCACCCGCTGGCGACATGCAGGCGATGCTCGAAGGGCTGGCTGTGTTTTGGCAGCGCACCCAGGGGCAATCGGCGGTGATGCGCAGTGCGGTATTGGCCTTTGGTTTTGTCTACATGCACCCGCTGGCAGATGGCAATGGGCGGGTGCATCGTTTTCTGGTGAACGATGTGTTGCGCCGTGATGGGATCGTCAAGGAGCCGATGATCCTGCCAGTCTCGTCCCTGATCACCAGCGATTCGGCAGAGCGGCGGGCCTACGATCGAATCCTGGACACGATCTCGCGCCCGTTGATGGGCATGCTGGCGGGCACCTACGAGTTTGCCGCCGTGCAGACCACTTACCCCGACGGCATCCGATCGAACTTTGTGTTCAAGGGTGAGCCAATAGGGCGGCCGGTGTGGCGATACCTGGATTTGACGCGCCATGTGGTCTATCTGGCCGATGTGCTGGTGCGCACGATTCGTGAGGATATGCGCGAAGAGTCGCGCTACATGCAGAGACACGCTCAGGCCCGGGCTGCGATCAAAGAAATTGTCGAGATGCCAGACATGCAGATTGATCGCATCATTCGGTCGGTGGACGCCAACCAAGGCAAGCTGTCGAATGTGTTGGCCAAAGAGATGCCCTGGCTGGCCGAGCCTGAAGTCTGGGAAGCCATCGTTCAAGCCGTTGAGCGCGTGTTTGACGAGATGCCAAGTGGAGTTATGGCAGGGAAATATCAGCCCGGAAATCTCGGCTGATCCGCATCTTTTGCCCGTTATTGCGTATTCCGGCGAACGTGACCGCTGATTCCGGCAACGTGACCGGCGATTCCGGTGAACGTGACCGGGTGGTCGGTGTTGCGCGTTTTGAGTTTATGCCGAGCTGTTTTCTCGGCTGAATTTGCCTTTTTGGTTTTGGTTTTTTTTCATAGGCCCCTGCCAGGCCGCCGGAGGCCCCCCCCTGATCCTGTTGGCCTAGTCGTCGACTTTTCCTTTGGCCGCCGGATTTTTCCTGCGCATCGACTCTCCGGTCAGCGTAACCCATGTTTAACACATACCCAAAAAAGTCATTGCGGATCAGCAACTTACACTGCTTCAGTTTTTGGAGCTGCTGATTTACTCGTTATTTCACGTCAGACGATCAGTTTTTTGGTGCCACCGGGGTTTCCGTCGAGGCCCAGCGTTTGGTACATCCGCGTCAGCTCTGTCTCTGCTTTCGTGCTCTTGCGGACATGAATCGTCCGCCCATCACTGGCCCGCATGCTTGTTGTGACACGTTGTTGAACCTGTAACGTCTTGCGCAGTGTTGCCCAACTGTCATGGATTCCGGATGCCTTGAGCTTTTTGCGAAGGACTTGTACGCATTGATATGCCAGTACCGTAATGAACAAATGCCCATCGGTTCTATTTTCTTTGTGATGAAATACTGGACGCAGCCCCAATTCGCTTTTCAAACTGCGGAATACGCTCTCAATATCTGTCAACATGGAATAGGTATGCCAAAGCTTTTGTTCATCCCAATTGAGTTCATTAGTGCGCAAACAGTACACCCCTGGATGTGTGGCCATCGTTCCTGGCACCAATTCCTTCTTCCATGTTAATGCAGTAGCTTTCAGGCCCTGTTCATCTGGGATCAGTGATATTTGGTAATGTTGACTGACTCCAGCACTTTTTTGCTTGAGTCGGCCTATACGTTCTGGTAATTTGCTCAATCGTTTTTCACTGCGAGGTTTATTCGATGCCAATCCATCGGAAATCTTTCTTGACAAACACCGTCTGCAAACCTGCTTCGAATGCCTCACAAGATTTTTTGAGCATGGCTTGCTCTTTTTCTTCTCTTCCCTTGGAATGGCATTGCAACTCGACTTCCTTGCCATCTTCGCTCCATTTTTTGTGTAACCGTAGAGTCTCCCCACCCGCTGTCTGGGTTTCTACTACCTGTGTTTCATCCAATTCACGCACACCACCACGACGTACCACCAGGTAGCGATAATTATTTTCAATAAGCCAATCGATATTTTTTTGTGTAAATGCCTACATCCATGATGACCAACGCGCCAGCATGAGCCTGTAGGCCCTTGAGCATGGCATCCAAGGTTGTCCCCTCGGCCACATTGCCTGCAAAAGTTTTGGACCGGCGTACAAAGCCGCTGCCGTCGAGTACCAGCCCCAAGGTGACCAGAGGACAGTCCGTACGTTTTTCTTTGGACCGCCCATGTTGGGCTTGGGGATTGGCATCAGCCTGTCCCTCGAAATACGTGTTTGTCAAGTCATACAACGTGATGGTTTCTTCCAAACCAAACAATGATTTCACCGTACCAAAGACATGATCTTCGATGTCTTTACGGTATTTGATCAAAACATCCGAAGCCCTGTACAGGTTAATAAGGGAAAAGTCATTGAAATCGATATTAAGCAATTCGCCTAATGCACTTTGTGACTTCAGCCATTCCCAAGTAGCCCGCTCTGAAGCAGGTGCAGCCATACGGCCAATCAAGGAACCAAAGATACACGCACGTGCAACGCCATTGACATTCAGGCGAGTAAGCATTTCGACCAAGCCGAGCTGGGTAATGGCATGCAAAGCAACATTTTCGACACCAACACTGCGTGGCTGAGTAAGTTCGATAGAGTTGATATCGACCGCATGAATATCAGGGGAATTATTGACAACTATTTTTGATGAAATGGATAGTTCTGAAGAGGGCTGCGATAAATCATCGCTAGGAAGATTATGGACTGATGTAGTGGATGTAGTGGGAAGAATTGGATTGGCGTTTGTACGACCGACGAGTTTGGAGAAATAGCGTTGAGCGGCGGTTTCGATGGAATCTGGACACTCGATAGGAGCAAATTGGGTTTGAGGGGAAAGAAGTTGCTCGATACGACTGCAAAGGAGGGGCCAGTATTCGCGAGGGACAGGGAAATGACGGCCAAGATTGAGGATGGTGACTTGACGAACCTTCCCTGCGACGCGATGGCCCTGGACGAGACGGAAAGTGAAGTATTCCTCGCCGGTGGAAGAGTTGTTGGTGCGGGTTTGGCGGATATACATGCGAACATGATAAGCGAAAAGCACCAGATATTTTATGGCACAACGCAAATTATGGCACAACAAATGCCAACCAGAGCGCAAAGAAAAGCAAACTAAATCAACAAGATGAAAAATATGCAGCAAGGAAGCCAGGAATTACTTGGGTTCCCATGTTAAACATGGGTTAAACATCGGGTAAGCCGTCAAACATGCGAACTTCCCGTCTTGCTGCTGGGCCGATGTTCAGCGTTGCTCAACCCACTTGCCTCACCCAGGACGATCTGGCCAAACCCTGGTTCATCCGCAACTCGACCTTGGTCCGTTGGCGCTCGGACGGCGTCGGTCCCGTTTTCATGAAGCTCAAAGGCCAGGCGAGGTGCGCTACCGGCTGGTAGGCATCGAGGCTGGCCGCCCCCGCGAAAGGTGACTAGGCATGGCTGATGATCCGATGCCATAGTGTCTTTGAAAACCTCAAACGATTCAATTGCAGGAACCAAATCTTCACTGACGTAGAAGTAGTCGAAGCAGATGGGAGATCGTTGCGGGTCGTGAACGCTCAGGGTTGGAGCATGTGGTTGACCCGGATGAGCGACCTCCCAAGCGTCGAGAAAGGCTGGAACAACTTTCGTGGGGTTCTTGTTCGCCTCTACGAGGTCTTTAAACTCACCCAGATCAAACGCTTTCGCTAAAATTTGTAGCGCAACATCACCTGGATCGGTATTGAAATCGCCGCAAAGTATGGCCCGTAAGGACTCCGGTGTGGTACGTAACGGGGTATGGGAAGTGTCGGGCTTGCAGGGCGGGAAATGGAACCAGAGGCTCGCTTCCGCATGACGATGGCGCAAATAGTCGATTTGGGCAGTGCGCTGCCGGACGGAGTGATATGAAAGGTGTGTCGTGGTGAAACGCAAAGGTCCATTCGGCGTGGAGAGCATCAACTCGAGCGCTGACCGTGCCGAACCCGGATTGTCAGGATCTGCAGGGTGTGGGAGGACATGTTTCAGTATGCGCTGGACAGGGTATCGCGTCAGGATAAGATTACCGAATTGCATGGGTTCTCCGGCGTCATCGACGGTATCCACTGCTGCGCCGAAAACGACTTGGTAGCCAGCCCGCGAAAATCGCCGAGCAAACCATTCCGGCTGATCTGCGGGACTTTCTCCCGTGTTGGTCGGATAGTTACGGCAAACCTCCTGAAGCGCGACGATATCGGGGTTAATACGCTCGATCTCTTGAGCAATGCGTTCAGGCTGAACGCGCCCATCCATGCCTTTTGCCCATTGTATGTTCCAACTCAGGGTCTTCATTTTGGAATTCCAGGTGTCATTTTTGCTTCTATAACTCTATGTAACCGTTATCGCGACTCAAGAATCTGGCCATACGTTGGTCGATTCGGGACGCGTTTATCCGATCTTTGTTATAGAAGACGGTGATGAATGGTGTTCCGAATTTGTATTGACCACCTGGCAATACATGCATCCAAAAACCCACTTCTCTATCCTCACCTGATGCCCCTTTGCATAACTCATCGAACCAATCGTCTAATTCATAAGCGTCGATGAAGTTCACTTTTGTTTGTCCTTGGCCAGGAATTGGGTATGTTTTAGCTTCCAGCGGGCCATTCAAGGACTGAACACTGCACTCCTTATTGTTGATTATTGCGTTCAATGTATTGAACGGTTCTTGCAGCTTGAATACGTCATATTCATTCTTTTTTGCTAGATTTGGCAATTGCGTCAAGAGTCTTTGCCATGCCACACGCAGTCTTTCATTGGCCTGTTTTTCATTTTCTTCAGATACAACGATATCTAGCGAAGCCGGAATCACTTTGAGATAAAACTCCCGATAAGACTCCGCCCAATTAAAAGGCTTGTTGCTTTCGTTTTCTTCACTCTGTAATTCAAATTCACGAAATAGCATCAATAGAATGAGGTTTCGCCCGATTGCTTGGCATTGTGGAACATCGGCGCTGGTAAAAACAAGGCGCAGCGTCTCCATGTTGGCAAGTTTTGTACCACTCGTTTCATCGTTGGTCTTGATCTCATGAAAATGACCCGTAGAGTCACTCGACATAAAACTTAGACCCGCCTCGGTTAGCAGGGCTTTCGCAGCCGTGATCGCAGCTTCATTGGGTAAAATCGAAATAAGTCTCTCAGCGTCCGCACTGACGATGCCGACTTCTTTGCTACTTAATGATAGCGGTATTACTTTGGTATCACGCCCCAGCTTGACATCTATTACGGCATGTTGGCAGCCCATTACAAGCTTCTTTGCGAGAACCGAGGCCAGCATCAGCTTAGGATCCTTCATAAGGTTTCGTACTTTTCGGCGCGCCATAGCCGCTTTATCAACCCGCACCAAAGCGTCCTCTTGTTTACAGAATACACCGCTAGTATTCTTAATAATCTTTTTTATTCTTTCGAAATCGCCAGAGAAAGGATAGCCACCTGCTTCAAGGGTATCGACAGTCCCACCCCCAGCTCCGCGTGACGAGATCTTGGGCACACAGATTTTATCCTTATGTTCTGCTCCCTTTGAAAGCAGGTCATTACGAGTCATCAACCAAAGATAACCGACAATGGGACTGATGTTCGCCACGCATCCTGTGGAAGCGAAATCCCAGGCTTTAACATCCCATTCCACCTTTGGTTTTTTAGTCGCCGCGATTTCATTAATAATCTCTGACAACTTCTTTTTTGACAAAGATAGCAGTGATTTGTCAATATCCAAACGAGCTTTAGGGCCAGCCATAAGCACCAACTGCTCTAGACTAGACGTTTCCAAAGTCTTACGGGTTTCAGGCGGTTCCATAGTAGCATCTAGGGTTTCAGGAATTTTGCCGGATTCCTCTTTTGGACTGAAAACTGGTATAGCCTGACGAACGTACCATTCGGAAACTATCGCCAGGTCTTCGGCAATATCTCTACGTGAACGCTTTACAGCATGTTTAATCGCGGAGAAAGCACACGCCGAGATCGCCAATGCCAAATCGCTTGGCGCATGGTTGCTATGAGGATCATGCGGCTCTTTAGTGTGGATCAAAGCGCTCATGGCAGCCCGCCTAAATACTGCGAGTAGTCGCAGCAAAACCCAGATAGGATCAAGACTGGAATTATGGAGATCGTTACCCAAGAGTTGTTTGTCGTTTAACATCAACTTCCACTGATCGACGATGTCCTGATTCACATCCAGGCTATCGAGTGTACTAAGTACACTTGCCAACAGGGTTGAATCATTTGGGAATGATTTATTCTTTCTGCGTAGAACACAAAGGTTTGGGTAACGGCTAGAAAGATCGATCAACCGAGGTATCAGAAAATGACTCAGCAGTTCTACTTCCAGCTTGGCGAAATCGAAGGCGGTCAGTCCTTTTATACAACTACTATCAAAATCGATAAGCCAACCCAGTTCAATACCGTCGGTAAACAGGATGTTAGAAAGATTGAGGTCGCCATGTATAGGTGACATCCGGGCACAGTAGGTGTAAGACAGGGGCGGAAGTATATTCTGGCACGCAGAGCGATAAAAAAACATATCCAGAGGAGTCCTCGGAGTCTGCTTGTTTTTTTGTGCCGAGTCGAAAACCTCTTCATAGAGAGAATAATTCCGATTGTTTGGCAATGGACTCACACATAGCTCTACAGGAAAGCCATACTTCATGTACTTGGGGGGCCATTCTGCGGAACTGAGCACAGCATTGGTATCGATGCACTCAATCCTAAAACCCAGGTCCGGATGCCGCACGATTACTGAGTGAACACCATCCTTGATATCGAACTCAAGCAAGATGAAGCCTTTCAGCTTCACAATCCAGGGCGACCCTTCACCATTCCATTTGCTATTCCATTCACATTCGGCCAAACGAAATGCCGCATCGCGCTTATACCCCTTTGTCCTGAAAGATCCGATAGTGTTGTTAGGGTCTTTTGTAGGTTCGGCCAGCGTCGCGGTAAACACTGGTGGCAGTGAAGTGCCAAGCCATCCCCACAGCGTATCTGTTGCATAGGTGAAACTCTCCTTTGCGCCGTGTATGGGGACAATCACTTCCTTGAGCGTCTTACTTACGCCAGCTCTAAGAAAGTCCGCTTTGCCATGATCACTGGCACCCAAGGTATTGTTAATGAGTGTCTTCAGGGACTCCAACTTGGTGCTCTGATCCGGCGAGCCCACTAAATTATACGCAATCGAGCCCCATGCAGTGCCCTTCTCATCCCTGTAGAATACCGGCCCTATACCAACACCTGTGTTTACGAGCGATGCGACAAAGGTTTTGAGACGCGGCCCAATGACGAACTGCATTCCCTCAAACTCGCATAATGACTCCAGCCAGGGTGCGAGCTTAATGAGTATGCCGGCCTTACCCTGTGGATACACAACGAACACGAGTGCATCAGACAAACCCTCACTGATGCAACGAACCCCGACAATGTCACCAGAAGGAACTGTATGAGCAATAACACACTCCAGCAGACGCGCTGACATATTTTTTCCCATGGCAATGTTAATGAGCTTTTTATTGGCTGCCGGGGCATTAAACTTTGAATTGAATTGATTGGGATATGGAGTTGTATAATATCCAATGTTCAACTCGAAGATCATATTGAAGAATTTATTACGATAATAATATTCAATTTCCTCAATAATGCAATTATTATTCAATTCATCACTTTGTTTTGATTTTTTCAGCTTCTTATTTATGTTCAGTCTATTTTTTAATTCATTAAATTTTCGTGCTTCTATAATCAAACTGCGCGCTTCGCACCCCCACTTACCTGCCAGCGAATTTGATTGAGTTTTTACACTCAGAAAAGGAATGCATTTAAACAAGTTAACCATGGCTGCATGCAACATGGTTGGTTTTCTTAACTTCTGGTTTATGTTAAGTCTATTTTTTGGTTTATTAAATTTGTGTGCTTCTATAATCGAGCTATGAGCTTCGACCCCCCACTTACCTGCCAGTGATTTAGGCTGATTGTTGATATTCAGAAAAGGGATGCCTTTAAACGAGCTAATCATGGCTGCACGCAACATGGAATGCGCAGGATTTGATGGTTGAATCTCGAGTGAAAGTACTTTGTCATTTTTCTCCCATTGATTAATGTCGTAGATGAACATTGCAACTCTCTCTCGATCATGTCTTATTTGATCAAGAGGCAGCAGTTCTTCCAAATCGAACTCCTTTCTTGGTTTTGGTCTGACTGGAGGGATTATCAGTTTCACTTGAAATCCTTCCTCCTCCATCCATTTGACGTACTCATTCTTTATATCTTCGAGCTTTTGATGATCATATCCAGTGAGCAGATATATGATTGGCGTTGCCTTGATTATTTGTTGCATAATTTCAGATTAAAAATGTTAATTGCTCACACATCCTAAAAGACCAAATCAAATACCTGTATAATCTTTGAACGTCTGCATGACGCACGTTGACAAGCCTGTTGAAGCTTATTTTGAAGTGCCCTGAAATTTCCTTGAGAAAAATCGATATCACTTAATGCTTTCAAGGCGCTGTGAGTGATACCAGTAATTCGTTGACCCGCATTAATCCAATCCAGTTGTAGCAAACCATCCACAAGTTCGGGCAAATCTTCCTTGCGTTCATCGAGACCAGGCAGCCGGATAATGTGGGTAAACCGTTGGTACAGGTCGTGACGGAAACGGCCGTGGCCGGCGTTTTCATCCTGTTCATACTGCGCTGCCCACAGATCAATGGGCCGATTCGTCGCCGCAACCAGCATGAGTGGGCAGTAGATTCCCTTACCATACCAGCCGCGCGGAGTCACACGGTAGTCGTCCAAAAAGGCAAGGAGTTTGGCTTGCAATGCCGGCGTTGCTTCACCGATTTCGTCTAGAAAGACGATACCCCCGAGATGGCTCATCAAGACACCTGGGCTACCATTGGGACGTGCGTCTGTATATGAACCACGCATATAGCCGAACAGTTCAAACTCCATCAGTTGTTCGTTTTTGCTGAATGAAGGCAGGGGGACACGCATCTGTGGGCGATGAGTTATTTCCGACCCCTGTGGAGAAGTTCGTCTGGCTAGATAATTAACAACAACGCTCTTGCCACTCCCTGACGGCCCCAATATCAATACGCGCGGCAAGGCGTCTGGTTTAACGTCGCTGAAGCGCCGCGGAATCGCGACACCTTCGACGACATGCTCAAGTGCGCCAGCAACCGCCCGATACAATTCTTCATTTGGTTTGTCTGCGGCCAGAAGAGCGTCAAGTGGGCTCAGAACTTTATCCCGTCGATCACCTACCTTGCCACCAATTTGCAAACGATAAGCACGCTTGATCCGGTCGAGCGCATCAACCACCTTTTTTATGCTTGGCGATCTCCCAGTCAGGAAGAGCGCCGCAACATTACTTGGATCTGTGAGCTTAACAAGACTGCCGATGGCCTGAACTTCGTCCGAAGGCTCTTTTGGTATGTCCAGCCATTCGGCCACTTGTTCTCGCAGCCAGATATTCCACCCGACGTGGGCTTCCTCTGGAAGATCCAGATGCATCCATTCACGCGCCTGTTCTTCGATGGCGTAGTCACGGTTTGCAAAGCCGTCCTCTGGGTTTCTAGGTCGGCCGTTTCGAGCAGCGCTGAGAACAATGACCCTGCCCTCCGGATGGCGCGCGATGAAGTGTGGGGGGCATGTGCGCATCAGATCACGCAGACCTTGTCCAGAAGCCAGGTAAACGAAGCCGATTCCCTCTGAATTGGCCAGCGAGGTGGCTGACTGAAACAATTCAGGCTGCCCAGGCCATTCGGCTTCGGGCAGGAGGTATGTAAGCTTGCTGTTTTTTTTGATGTCAATCACCTGGTCGAATTGGTGGGCATGCAGGTGCGTAATTCTTCATTGGGAACGTCGGCAGCTTTGGCCATACGCGTGAAGGCATCGTGCATATTGTCATTTTCGGCGCTTCGGCCCTTGATCGCCGCTTGGGCATGTTCCGCGACAGTCCAGTCAAATATCTCATTGCCCTGCCAATGCTTGAGTCCTTGTACGGCCCACGCTAACCGATATTCGCGGCTGAACAAGATGTTGACCGGGGTGGCAGTTCTTCCGCGCCACGCAAGCCAGATCTTGCGGTCCTTCAACAGTCTTGAAAAAAGGGATACACCCAGTTCGAACCCGGAATATTGCCGGATGTGGTCCAACATGCCTTTATGGGTAACACAAGGGGCAAGCGTGGCGAAATCAAGATACCGATTCCCTTGAAGACTCGCCCACGTGTGCGGACCAGGTGTCGCCAGAAACGCTTGGCCCTTTTCAGTCAGCCAGCCCGCCAAGGCATGAAAGAACCGGAAGCGGCGATGCACGTAGCTCGCATCTTGCGCATCCAGTCCAGCCAGTGTCATCACTGGCTCGCGGTAGCGGCAAAGCCAGCATCCTTCACGCTGGAAGATATCCAGTCGATCCGCTTTGCCGAGGTCGACCACGGGTTGACCGGATATCTCATGGGTCAATAGTTCGCCAGCGACGTCCGCATCAATCGGAAGATCTCCCGACAAATCTGCTGGCTCAAGGAATTCCTCAGGGTCATCCTCGATTTCATCATTGAGCAGTTCGAGCCCATCGATCGCCGAATCTGAAGACTCGGTCTGACCCACTGGATCGAACAAGGCACGCTGTTCGAGTTGCCCAAGCGCCAGTTCAGCGACGTTTGACTGTTTTTGCCTCAATGCCTGCCCTGCCTTCTCATGTAACTTGCGATGTGCCACAGGAGTTGACCGTTGCACGGTCTGCGGCGATGTGTCGATGCGAATCCTGTGTTTCATGATGGCTCCCCGGTCCCCAGATCCGTCCAAACGGGTGCCTGATTGAACAGCAGGCGCAAGAATGGGGAAGTGGAAATTAACTGGCGTCTGTCCTCTTGGGCATGCGTGGCAGTTTCGATGAAAGTCTGGCCCCTACCGAACAACGCCATATCCAGGTCAGTGCAATCGCCGCGCATTGCCAGCCATATCAGTTTCAGATGCCGCTCGTCAAGAGCATCGTACACACCGAAGCGAGCTATCCCCTCTTTGAAGCTTTCATATCGATGGTGCTCACCCATGCGACTCATCCATTGCTCGAGCACCGCCAATGAGATGGCCTTCTCCCCGGTATGAAAACTTTGCATGGACAACTGGGTACCTCGCTCACCGAATGATTGTGCCGCTATCAGGCCACAGGCATACCCGGACAGGTCAGATACGCCAAATACAGTCCCATAACAATGCGTGCAAATCCGCTTGCGCTCGAGCCAATGACAGGCCAGGACCGACCCGGCTGGAACATCCACGCCACAGTGACCTTTCTCGACCAGCCAAGTCCATGCCGCCAACACCAGCCGACGGGTCAGCGCACCGGCCACGGGTGTGCCGAGCTTCTTGTCGATCATCGATGACCGGCCATTGAATGCCCCCTGGAATGCGTCGTCCGAGGTCATGCCAAGCAGGAGGTTTGTCCGTAAGGTGAAGTCACAGGTTCGATCCTGGCTTGTAAAGCCAATGGCTCCAGGATCGAGCATTCCGCGCATCACCAACATCTGACGTGTCTGTTCAGGGCCTCCGCGCGCGCCACTGTTGGCCAGTGCGGCAAAACCAGCGCCTGCAGGCGGATCACCTTCAGTCAATGGATAGATTGACTCGACGATTCGGCCAACTCGTCGTGACAGTTCGCCATTACCGGGAGCATCCTCGCCTGCCGGAACCGGGGTCGAGATAGACAGCAGATCGAGATAACCGAAGGAACTGCCCGACTCACTTGCTTTAGCAAAGCAGGCACTCACCCAGCGTGAAATCAATTCCGGCGCCTGGTCCGCATGTGCTTTGCACAGATGACCCAGCAATTCCTGGCTGACCGCCTTGGTCCAACAAGGGTAATCTCGCAATATCTTTTGACAACACGGGTCCGGGAAAATGTCGATAAATCGCGCACGGTCAAATTCACTAAGGCTCGCCAAATAGCACCCAAGCACCATGTCCTGGCTAAAACCCGCTAGTGGCTTGCCCGTCGCTACAGAAAGCAGGTTTCGTTCGGCCACCGGGCTCATCAATTGGGCGGCTTCGAGGTGCTCCGCTTCGGTTAACGGCATATGAACAGACATTTCGTCGCCGTCGAAATCAGCGCCAAAGCCGGCGCACACCAATGGATTGATGCGCAGTACAAAGCCATCTTCAACTGGCAGAAGCAACGGCCGCAGGGCCATAACACTGTACTTGTGCAAACTCGGCGCGCGATTTAGTACAACCCGAATCGAAGGATGCTCCGCCAGGAAAGCTGCCAGCACATGCACAATCGAGGCAATGAATTCACCAGA
This sequence comes from Candidatus Symbiobacter mobilis CR, assembly GCF_000477435.1. Taxonomy (NCBI): domain Bacteria; kingdom Pseudomonadati; phylum Pseudomonadota; class Betaproteobacteria; order Burkholderiales; family Comamonadaceae; genus Candidatus Symbiobacter; species Candidatus Symbiobacter mobilis. Next base: position 2,958,864 of record NC_022576.1, on the reverse strand, counting down.
AACATCAATCAGCTTACGGCGTTCTCCCAACTTCAACCAGAACTGGCTGTCGAGAACCTCGACCTTTATGCCCTTAAGGTCGCCTAGTGCATCCCATAGTGCGATCTTGTCCGCCAGCAGCATGGCCAGCGCGCCAACCGGAAGACCGCATTGATCCCACGCCAGTTTGGGGCCAGGCACGATGACAAAACGCCCCGATAGATTGACGCGACGACCCAGGCCGAAACGGCGCAACAAACCAAATTTGCCCTTGATTCGATTGTCCAACTGATTGTAGAGTTCGGCTTTGTTATTGGCGATCTGGCGCAGTTTCTGGTTTACTTGCTCAAGCGCCGCTTTTTTGTCGATTGACGAAGATTGGGTCAAGTTTGACAACAGTTTGTCAACGTCTCTCGCGGTGTCGAACATCTGCTGGTAGATCTTGGTCAAGCTGTCGCACTCGTTGCTCCTGCCGCCTAAGTCGTTGGACACACTGCGATAGCGTGCGGGTAGAACCGGCAGAACTTGCCAGACCAGTGTGTGATCCGCATCTATTGACACCGGGTAGCGCAAGCCTGCGAACTGCCGACCATCATCTCCGAACAGAGCCGAATCGAAAAGCCCGCCTGGTAACGGTTGCGTGAGGGTGTACGCCTCGCCAGTATCTACTGACAGGAGCACTTCAGGATGCTCAGGGCAGGTTAGCAAGGACGTTATCAACTTGCTCACTGTGATACGCGTTGCGTCGAGGCGTCCCTTGAATGTTTGAGCTTTGCCCGCTACCTCGACGTCGCCTTGATAGGCCATCTTACCCACCATCCGCACGTGCAAAGCGCCAATTAAGAGGCCAACTCCATGTTCTGATACGACGAATGTGGTTTTCCAGTCGAAGGGTGGAGACAGTGATCCCAGCTCTGCATTGAGAGTTGCCATGGTCTGGTCGGTGAGAACGAGGCCATGACGAGAGAACCATCCCGCGAGGTCTACCTTGAGGCCATCACGCTGCTTGGGGGTGGCTTCGGTCTCGATGGTTTTCGTACAAGTTTCACAACGTGCGTGAATTCTCACCACAACCTGGGCCAGGCCAGAACTAGTAAGCAAGCGTTGCGCATTTTCCTCGGCATGTACAACTCCCACCACGGCTGCCCCAGCCTCGGTCGCCATTTCCAGCCCGCGCGCTTTGAGAAAATCCTGGATCGACCGGTAGGTTGATGGCTCATCGTTGTTCCCCTGCAGGCGTGAATAATCACTCTTCACGGTCAGTGCGCTGCTTAGAAAACGGCCCGCGCCATGCGCGGCCAGTGCCCATACCTCCATCTCACCCAGTCGCTGACCACCTCCCCGGCGGCGTCCACCTAGCGGTTGCCCGGTCAGCCTCGAATAGCCTGCAACACTGCGAGGCACCGCCCTGACCTGGGCCTTATCCATGGGTGATTGCTTCAATCTAAGGAAATACTGAAATCCCGTGGTCACAGGCAGGGTGGTGGACACGCCCCGATCCGGCAGTTCCAAGCGAATGCCGCCATACCGGTCAAAGCCGTGCGTATTGGCTTCAAAAAATCCAGCCAGGGCCTGGCGTGACAGGGCATCGAATTGCTGCTGACCTTCGAACTTGGGGCCGCCCAACGTCATCGCCAGCGTCGCCTGGGTTTCGATCAGTTGACCCATGTTCATACGGGAAATCACACCATTGGGATTGAGCAGCAAATCCACCGAGCGTCCGCGGATGCTGTCGGGTAACCGAGAATCAGCAGGATATCTTGGCATTCGTTCCGGATCAATAAAGGTGGCGATGACCCCCTTGTTGCCATGTCGTCCCATCAGTTTGTCGCCGACCGCAAGCGGACGGTAACGACGCAGGGTCAGGTGCAAGGCACTGCAATAGCCCTGCGCGGGTGCAGGGAGAAACTCCAGGCCGATCAACTCCGCCTCGCTTGCGAGAAACAATTTAATGTGACTCAAATTTTTGCTATACCGGTGCTGGACATGTGCGACCCGGTCCCCGTCCGGCCAGCTCTGAATCAACGACCCCAACCGACGCAGCCCTCTGTGGTCGAACATCGCCGCTTGACTGCGTTCCCACGAATCCTCGCCAAAACTACCTGGACACAACTCCCAGTCCGGCTCGATGAAATATTCGATGTGTTCGTCCTCGATCCAGTTCATGGATTCTTCATCGCGCAATCGCTGATTCGCGACAATGCCATCTTCGAAATTCAGGCCGTCATATGGCATGTAAGCGACCAGAAGATCCCGGCCGGGCGCCGCCGGCACATCCGCTGACAGCACGCCTAATTCCTGAAGCGGGCGAACTAGTCTAAAGATGGCAGCGTCACCATGAGTGTCGATCATGGGGGGGCGGGGGTCACGGATGCGAACCGCCTGCTTCATGTTTTTTGCGCCCATCATGGTCCGTGGCGCATCGTTATGGCACAGGAATGGCACCAGACTGGCGGAATAACCCACCTGTAGCGAAGTATCATTCGACACGGCCGGTTTGAATACGCCCTGAGCATCGACATTGACCCCACGGGCCAAATTAAGTGTCAGACCCACCAGCTTTGATTCAGGGCTCTCGAATGGACAGACGACACCGCGATAACTCGGGTGAATCTGTCGAAATACGGCCGGTAAGCGTTCTAGTATTTCACTTCTGTAGGGGTATTTTGTGAACGACGTGAGCCTGGAAATCGCATCAAGTGCATTAATCGGGCGAAAACTGTGTAGTCGTCCAGTCTTGCGCAAGTGTTTCAAAGGAAAAGCCTGGTCGGCAAATGCATCCGCTCCGCTGAGCATGGCCCTCCAGAATGATTCACGGTCGCGCTTGCTGCCTCCGATCTGGCGCAGAAACCAACCAAACACTGCCAAAATATGAGCGGAATAGGTATACAAACGCTGATAGCGCAAATTCTGGTCGTCCAGCCAGTCTATGCCCTCATTTGTGGCAAGTACTTTGAGCGCCTCTTCAAGGCGCTCGCGCAAGCTTGACTCAGAAACCAGTTCCCCCGGGCCGGGCAAGCTCGCCATCAGTGAACGGGGCAAATTCCCCTGTCTCACTGGAGTTGCGTAACGGAATTGGTCCGATCTGGTCTTGATTGCGCCTTTGCGGACTTCGTCAAGCCTCATATTGATGACTCGACCGTTCTCCAGCGCGACTTTCAGTACGCGCGCGGTTTCGCCACCGGCGTGAAATTCGCGTACCGCCCAATAGCCAGGTTGTGCAACCAGCGCGGGATGCCAACGGCTGTACGCCACGCTATGTCCGGCATCACGGGCTGCCTCGCCCAGTACGAATACGCCTTCATGTGCGAAGGGCATGCGGGCCCGGAACACATCGTCACTTCCCGACCAGCGTAGTTCCAGCCCCATCGTCAAGGAGTCGCCATAGGCGAAGGCGTCCTGAATGTCCGCCGTCTTGGGCAGCACCAAAGTCGCCGATATGCAACTGTTCTCCAGCGGCATCGCCGTGCGCAATCGCGCCTCGAGCTGTGACTCCAGATCAGCCAGATCGAGCTTGAATACCGGTACGTTGGTCATGGACCGGTTGATGTGCTTGACATACGCACGTATGAAGGGATTGACTGGATTGCGCCAGGCTTCGGCAAGAAGCTCTGCGCCGGTCAAGCGCTGGGAAGCGAACAGGGATGGATCATCCGGATGAGTACGCCCTGCCAGCCAGTGCAGTCGCTCCTCGATTGCATTACCTTCTGGCGTGCTGGACAGATCAAGTTCGTAGAAATGGCATAGACCGACACGCTCCATACTCGCGCGCCTCGAATAGAACGGCAAGCATATAGGGTCGTCCCCATGCAAAGGTTTGATGAACTTGATGAGCGCCAAACGATCCACGGAAAATCCAGGCGCAGAATCTGTGGACAGACCCCATTTCGCACCTAGTTCCGCATCGCCAAGCTCTTCGATCAATTCGCGGATCGCGGCATCGCGCGGCGACTCTCCCGGATCGACATGTCCGCCCAGAAAATTGGGGCCGAGCAGATGCACATTTCCTTGAAGCCAGTAACTGGGCGCATCCGCCATATCGACGGATTTGCAGACGACAAAGGCGAGTTCGACCGTTTTTGAAGTATCGGAGATGGTATTCACAGAATATCCTTGACGTACCGAAAACTCAAAAGAAAAGCCTCGGAAAACGACTAAATTATCGTACCATTGTTATTCTTTGCGCGGTTGAGTTTGACCGGTTTTTTGAGATCAATTTACGACATTCAAGCGTTCGCAGCCAGGCGTCAAGCCGGCGAACGGCTGCGCCACCACCATTTCCCCCGGCGCAGGGTCATTTCATACACTCAAGACTCGGCAACTAACTATTAGTAGTACTTTCCCCATTTTAGGGATTGAAAGCAAAGCGATCCATCACATGATCGGGGCACCTGGGACAGGAGGAACCCCATGTCAAAAAAGACGGCTGAGTCGAGATGACTGCATTGGCCGATGCAAACACGGGCTTAGATGGCAGGTCAGCTATTTACCACTTTAAAGGCGGAAATAGTCCTGGAAATTGCCTCATCGCACGGATCACGAAATTTGAGGTTCGGAACGTTTTTGATTAAAGGTTGCCAATCAACATGCCACGACCAAGTGTCCTTACCCTTGATCTAGAGGGAACTCTCATTTCGAATTCGATGAGCCAAATTCCACGACCTGGTTTGTTTGCGTTCCTTGAGGAGTGCAGAGCACTCTTTTCTCGTATCCTCATATTCACTGCCGTCAGGGAAGACCGATTTCGGCAAATCGCACACCTGTTGGTTGAAGAGCGCGTCGCCCCACCCTGGTTTGCCACTGTCGAATTTGTTTCGTGGGAGGGAAAGACCAAAGACCTGAGATTCGTTCAAGACGCCCTGGTTCATGAGACGCTGCTAGTCGATGACTTTGAGGCCTATGTCCATCCGGGCCAAGAGTCTCAGTGGGTGAAGGTTGACGGCTTTGATTTTCCTTACAGCGACAAAGATGAGGGATTGGCCAGGGTTCTGAGTGACTTGAAACTGCGCCTTTGCGTGGCATAAGTCATGAAACGATATGGCTGGTTTCCAGGATTGCACTCAATGGACTTGGCAACGTGATGTGGCGAGTCCCGAACACAGTTGCAGGTTTGATCCGGTGGTCATGAAGATTATGCTGCCTTCTTGACTTGTTGGGAAACTGGGCGAAGACTGTTTATTAGGATTTTCAGGTCCGCATGACCGCGTAGTTTCTTGCATGATTTTACTGCCTCCAAAAAGCCAGCAGCTGTCCAGCGCGGTGCCATCTCGGCATCCTTGTAGTTTGTCACTCGGCCACTGACGCGGCGCACCACACAACGCTCGGCAAACTCAAGTCCCTGGTGGTCAGCACTGATCGTCCTTGCCCTGTTGGCGGCAGGCATCATTCAACTGCGTGGGCAATCCCAAGATCGCTACTCATCCGCAAGTTGGAACTGTCCTTACCAAGCCAATGTACGTAACGGCCCTGGCAAGCAGTACCAAGTCAGTTATGTAGCGAATTGCTCGGATGTCATCCAAGTCCGCAGCGGCTCCGAAACCAGGAACACCCTCAATGGGCAAACGTCAACCTGGGTCGCGGTCAAAAGCGCCGCTGGCCAGGGCTGGGCAAATCAGCGTCTGCTGTCCTACTGAGCCTCGAACCGTACTTGACTGAGTGTTATTCGGACACTCAGCAGGGTTCAACACACGCTCAAATGTGAGTTGCTTAATAAACTGGGGCCTCGCCTCAAGTCGACGCACTCTGTCACGTCTTCTTAACCCCACTTCAGGAGAACACCATGCCTAGCAATGAAACCCTCGTCTACCGCACCAAAAGCAACGCGATTGACTACAAATTTCAGTTTGTGACCACACCCAACGGCACCGAGCGAGCCTACATTGTCTCGCAGCCAAGCTACCAGGGCCGCCCGACGGATGCGCACAGCACGCACCGCTACTACGACTCCGCACGCGATCAGCATTACATCTGCTTCGATCCAGAGCCCCGCTCGCGCGACACCATCAAGAAGATCGCCTCGCAATGGGCGGAGAACACGGAAAGCTTTCGCCGAGAAGGAAAGCGATTCTGAGCAAGTTCGGGCCGCAGCATCAACGCTGCGTCCCATCCACCGGCAATCACGCCATTTCAACGCAAAGGAGAAACAAATGAGCTACACGAATGGTTCCAAAGATGGCTACAACCTTGGCTACAGCGACGCTCTAGCCGGCAAGAAAAAGAACCCTGTCAGCCTGCTCGAAGGCATGAAGCAGGCCCTGCGTCCACAAACATACACCGAGACCTTTCTTGACGGATACAGCCAGGGCTGGCGCGACGGCAACAGAAAACGCAACGGTGTCTGACCAAAATCACCGGGGGTGGTACGCCCCCGGTCTTGCCATGCAATCCAAACGGAAAGGAAACTTCGATGAAACAGTTCATCAATGGTAGTGGGGATGCATTCGCCGACCTTCGGCAACGCCTGACACGATCCACAGTGGTATTTAGCGACTGCACCTTGCCTTCCGGCTGCCAACCGCAGCGTGGCAGGGTCGGCTTCGAAGCCAGGCCGAGCGGCCGCTATGCGCTGCTAGTGGACCCTGGTACGGCCTATGCGGGAACCGCTGAGCTCCGCCCCCTGTTCGAATCAGGCGAAATCGTCTTCGACAGCTTCGATGCCCTGATACGTTTTGTCCAGGGTCCGCTCAGTGATGCTTTTGATGGGCGTGCATCAAGTCAAGCTCAAGCCCCAGAAACGCTGACCGACCTGGACGCCGTCGCCGACGCCGTCTCCGAACGCCAGAAGGCCATCGCCGACATCCGTGTCGAGGACATCCAGCAATCCATCCAGAGCACCATCTTCGGCCAAGACAGCGCAGTGCAAACCATCGCCGAACTCGCGGTCAGACATGCCTCGCGCCGCCAGCCCACGCGTCCGACGACCTTATTTCTGCTCGGCCCCACCGGCGTGGGCAAAACCAGCGCCTGCCAGGCCCTGGCTCAGTCCCTGAAAGACAGCGGCTACCAGTTTCTGCGCCTGGACATGGCCGAATACCAGGAGGCCTATCGCGTCTCTCAACTACTCGGCTCTCCGCAAGGCTATGCGGGCCACGGTGACAGCTCGCAGTTCATTCGCCATCTGGCGCGCTACCCGAAAAGCGTCTTGCTCTTTGACGAGATCGAGAAAGCGCACCGGGATGTTTTCCGAATGTTCATGAACCTGATGGACGCGGGGCGGATCAGCAGCGCCGCCAGCGTCGACGGTCGCCATGAAATTGATGCCCGCGAATCCATCCTGGCCTTCACCAGCAACCTTGGAGCCGACCGACTGCTCGGCGACATCGACCAACTCGAGCGCAACGCCGGTGAAGACCTTATCGACGAGCTCTGCCGGCGGCACCTGGTCGAACAGCACATCCCGCGTGAACTGGTCGGACGCATCCAGGCGTTTGCCTTGTTCCGGCCCCTGGAGTCCCGCCACCGCGCCGCTGCCATGGTCGCCGCCATCGAACGCACCGGCCGAACCTATGGCGTCTCGGTAAAGGAAGTCACCCCCGAGTCCGTCGCCGAGCTGATTGCGCGCGCCGACCAGCGCTTTGGCGTACGCCAGGACGAGTACCTGATCGAGCGCAGCCTCGGCAAAGCTTTTATCAACGCCTACCGCGACGGGCTACAGGATGTTCGGGTGGTGCATTCGCCCTTGCGGGTCGATGCAGTGGGCTGTGCATTGACGCCCCATCTGTGCGCCACCTGAGCACGCGGCTACCAAGCGCAAGCGTCAAGGGGCGCTGTGCTCTCCCGACAACAGCCACTCAGGAACGATCAGGCTCAGGTTGACCGCCCGGGTACCCAGCACGCCCGCAACAAGCAGCATTTGCTGGTCGGTGCTCCAGCGCAGACTCATGATTTGTATTGCGTCGGCGCTGAAGGAAACTCGTGCCAGTAGCAGACCGTCCGGAATGCGCCAGAAGATGATCTCCCTGTCGCTGGCCGATACCAACACTGGATTGCCGTTAGCGCGCTCCCCGCAAAAGGCTACACGATTGACACTTTCAGTATGCCCCTGGAGCCGACTCATAGGATCACGGACACCGACTTCGGGTGCCACCGACCAAAGCCCTACACTGTGATCATCAGACGCACTCGCCAACCAGAAGCCACCATCGGTACGCTTCCCAGAGAAGGCCACATGTTGGACACCTTTAGTATGCCCTTTGAGCGGAATCATCGGGCCGCTGACACCGACTTCGGGCGCCACCGACCACAGGCCGACGTTGTCATCACTTGACGCACTCGCCAACCAGAAGCCATTGTCAGCGCGCACCCCGGAAAAGGCTACATGTTTGACACTTTCAGTATGCCCCTTGAGCAGCATCATCAGGCCGCCAACATCGCCTGTGGCTGGCACCGACCACAGGCGGACGTTGCCATCCCTTGACGCACTCGCCAGCCAGAAGCCACCCTCGGTACGATTCTCAGAGAAGGCCACATGTTTGGCACCTTCAGTATGATGCCCTTTGAGCGGAATCATCGGGCCGCTGACACCGACTTCGGGCGCCACCGACCACAGGCCGGCGTTGCCATACGAAGAGGCACTCGCCAACCAGAAGCCACCTTCAGCGCGCTCTCCAGAAAAGGCCACATGTATGACACTTTCAGGATTCCTCTTGAGCAGGATCATCGAGCCGCCAACATCGCCTGTGGCTGGCACCGACCACAGGCCGACGTTGCCATCCAAACAGGCACTCGCCAGCCAGAAGCCACCCTCGGTACGCTTCCCAGAGAAGGCCACATAGTGGACCCGGTCGCTATGCCCCTCGAGCTGAATCATCTGGCCGCTGACACCGCCTGAGCCTTCGACCGACCACAGGCAGACGTTGTGATCCTTTGACGCACTCGCCAGCCAGTAGCCACCCTCAGCACGTTCCCCGGAAAAGGCCACATGATTAACAGTGTCGGTATGCCCGTCGAACTGAATCTTCAAGTCGCTGACACCGCCTGAGCCTTCGACCGACCACAGGCAGACGTTGTGTAGATCGGCACTCGCCAGCCAGTAGCCACCCTCAGCACGTTCCCCGGAAAAGGCGAGGTTCCCAACAACGTTGATATGCCCCTCGAGTCGCATCATCGGGCCGCCAACATCGCCTGTGGCTGGCACCGACCACAGGCCAACGTTGCCATCACTTGACGCACTCGCCAACCAGAAGCCACCTTCAGCGCGCTCTCCAGAAAAGGCCACATGATTGACATCGTCAGTATGCCCCCCGAGCAGGATCATCTGGCCGCTGACACCGTCTGTGGCCGCCACCGACCACAGGCCGACTTTGTCATCGAAGCCATCATCACTTGACGCACTCGCCAACCAGAAGCCAGACGCACTCGCCAACCAGAAGCCACCTTCAGCGCGCTTCCCGGAAAAGGCCATATGACGACTTCTCCTCCCCTCGAGCTGAATCATCGGGCCGCTGACACCGTCGTCTGTGGCTGGCACCGACCACAGGCCGACGTTGCCATCATCAGAGGCACTCGCCAGCCAGAAGCTATTGTCAGCGCGCTTCTCGGAAAAGGCCACATGATTGACCCAGCCAGTATGCCCCTCGAGCTGAATCATCGGGTCGCTGACACCGCCTGTGGCTGGCACCGACCACAGGCCGACGTTGGGATCCCCAGAGGTACCTGTCCACATGCCGAGGTTGAGATTACCAGAGGAACTTGCCAGCCAGAAGCCATTATCAACGCGCTTCTCGGAAAAGGCCACATGATTGACCCCGTCAGTATGCCCTTCGAGCGGAATCATCGGGCCGCTGACACCGCCTGTGGCTGGCACCGACCACAGGCCGACGTTGCCATCACTTGACGCACTCGCCAACCAGAAGCCACCGTCAGCGCGCTCTCCAGAAAAGGCCACATGATTGACCCTGCCAGTATGCCCTTTGAGCAGAATCATCGGGCCGCCAACATCGCCTGTGGCTGGCACCGACCACAGGCCAACGCCATCACTTGACGCACTTGCCAGCCAGAAGCCACCCTCGGTACGCTTCCCAGAGAAGACCACATAGTTGACCCAGTTGCTATGCCCCTGCAGCCGGGTCGTCTCGCGAAATGCATCACCCTGCGCCTCAAGCAGAACAATATCCTTACCCGTTGCAACCGCCAGCCAGCGGGCGTCCGGAGAAAAGGCAATTGAAGTAACGTACTCCTGAAATTTGAATTTCAGCATCTGGGGCGGACTGCCCGGCGCCCACCTCACCGGTCCGGCGGCCAGGGCTAATTCATGCACTGTTTGGCGCCATTGGGCATCGATGGCATCGGACCCACACAGGTCGTTGTAAAGCACTGAGGCGACTGCCAGTTCCCCCTCAGCCAGTGCACGGTCGTGATGCACCAGCGCGCGTTGCACCCATCCAAGAAGCTGCGGGTGGGTGTTGTCGGGGTGACCGAGAGCCTCGGCCACGGTCGGATCCAGAATGCGCCCAGCCTGATTGCCAAATCTACTGTAAACCGTTTGCAGATAGACAGGATCTTGTAGCGTATTGATCGACTGGCCGCTGACCTCCTGGTTACCGCTATGCAAGCCATGCCAGGGTCCCCAGGCCAGGGCATAGGCACACGCGGCACGCTTATCTTCATCCACGTGACCGCCTTTCCAAAACCGTTGGCTGCACATCGCCAGCCAGCGGTGCAAGGGTTGGAGTGTGGTCGTGGCGTCCTGCCCCAGTGCCGCAACGATGTTTGCGACGTTGATATCCTGGTGCGACCACAGTGCTCGAAACGCCGCGATGGCGATGTCGCGCATCAGCGGGTGCCAGAAGGCCAGCACGACCCCATGGTCACCAGCGTGTTGACCAACGAAAACCTCGGCGCAATAATCCAGCGCGGCTTTGCAAGCGTCTGCAGTCATCGGGCACGAGAGTGCTATCGGGCACGAGAGTGCTGATTGGGCCACCGGCTTTTTGTTCGGGAACAGCAGCAGCCCCAGTCCTTTCATGGTCATGGGTTGGCGCAGACTCGCGGCAAGGCCCAGAGAGGTGATCACCTGGCAGTTGCAGCAGGTATCGTCCAGCCCGTTCCGGTTAGCTTCGACGCGCAGGTGTTCGAGGATGCGGATGAGCACACCGGCAAACAACTCCTTCGGGCCGCGTGGCAGGCTCTTCGGGTTGTTCCGCCAAGCTTCCAGCCGATCAGCGAGGTTAATGTCATTGGCCAGCAGGGTGATCAGGACAATGAGGTAGCCCTGCGCAGCATCGAGCAAATCCCTGTTCAATTTTTGCCACTCGTCGAGTTTGACCAGGCCATCGTTGCGCATTTTCTCAAGACGGCCTTCGAGATAGCTCTCCAAGTCTTTCTGATTGCCTTGGCGCAGCAGGTCGAGCTGGCCGTCATCGGCTGCCCCCGGCTTGAAGGCACTCGCCAGGTCGAGCGTCAGACAGGGGCTTTGCGGATCGCCGCTCTTCCAGCGCAAGTGTTTGCCGGGTCGGGACAAGAGGACGATAAATACTCCTTTCGGCAGCATCAGTGGCAGGGCACCGGGAAACAGCGAACTGGGGTGGGTGCCACTGCTGCCCCAGATTTCGTCAACCCCGTCGAGCAACAGGATGGCCTGATCGCCTTTTGTCTGCGCATGCCCGCCTAGCTCGACAAGAAAGTTGTAGAAATGCTCGGCAAGTTTCTTCGGACCGTCAGCATTGAAACTTTTGAAGTCACCTATGGTCGCTTGGCCCGGGGCCGGCCTCTGATCGCTGTAGGGCATATCCCTTTGATTGCGCGTCTGCGCTTCAAGCCACAACAGGATGTCGACGGGGTTACTGTAAATAGGTACTGCTTCCTTGCGGATGAAAGCCCAGCCCGACAGCGGTGGCAGTTCTGAACTTGCGAGGGGTTTATCGGAGTCTCGCTTTAGGGTGTTTCGGTACCAATCGAGGGCGAAGTGGGTCTTGCCCCAAATGGCATCGGCAGCGATGATGACATAGCCTTGCACATTGTGACGGACGAAATCAGAGATCTTTGTGCGCAGCCAGTCACGCCCGTAGCAGTCTCCGGCATAGCGGCCCGCACTGTCCTGAAGTACTTGCGGCAAAACGAGAACCAAGCCCTTCCCGTAATCAGTGGGCGGGGCAGTGAATTTACCGTCTAGTATCTGGTCAACTTGGTCGTCATGGGTCTGGGCAATCAATTCGCCAGCTAGACACACAGAACACAAGTTGTCTGGTGAATCTATCCTATCGAATTGTTGACCACAGAAATTGCACTTTACAGTCATGGTCTAAGCCTTACTACGGTAATAGTAGCGGTGTATGCCAATATTGAACCCGTTCACAGTTTTTTGGACGATAGAAAACGCTTAGCGGACCATCTGCCGAAATGACGAACACAAACGCGCCCTCGCATGCCGAGGCAAAACCAGCTCCGGAATTGTGACGCATGCCAAATGCGTCGATATTGACAGGTTTATTACCCTGATAAACATAATCCACCGGGAGCACCCGCAATTTCGCAGCGAAACCGATCAGTTCAAATTCATCCGTTAAAACCAACGCGCCATCCACTGTGGCGAGTTGCGCCAGAAAATTTAGATGTGCCACAATTTCTGGCTCCGTATGTTCAATATCCCCATCCAGGCACAATGGCAAATTTTCGTTAAATGAGCGTGTCGCATAGTGGAGCTCGTCGGCGGGTTTTTTGGCATCGGGCGGAACGATCAGCAGTGTGGCACCATGTCCGCGCTGGCCTATTTCCGTTAATAGATAATCAAGCGCTTGCAGTCGCAAACCTTTTTTTATCATAACATTAGTTTGTGGAAATGCGTTCAATAAATAGCTATTTAAATCTTTTGGAAATAAAGATGAAATATATTTCTGGACTATCGTCTCACCTGTATCTTGCATGGTGATGAATGGCACATTGGTTCCAACCGAAAGACTGAGCACACCAGCAGATTCAACCCTGATGGCAAGCCCTGTTTGATTCGACCTCTTTTGACTGGGATGGGGCTGAGCGCAGTACGCTTCACGCCTTAGCCGATTCCGGTAACTACGTTGCTCTTTTAGAATGCCTTGAATTTCTATTTCATTTTTATCTGACAGAGAGAGCACCAAAGCACAGTCTCCAAAGTCAAATGCTGGGGCAAGCTTGGTAAAGTTTTGAGGTGAACAATCAACCGCCACAGAAAATCCAAGATATATATTACCAAACTGTGATGGATTCTGTTCATAAACAAGCCGCAGTTTAATTGGTCGACCTTCCTCGGTCATTCTGGATGCCACAAGGGCGCTGGACAGCATATGTCGAAACTGATCTGGCGGAGGCAATGGTGCGAGGGGTATTTTTCGAGCAATAAGGCACTCATCTTCATACTTTTTCTCGATATCAATAATCATGTCATTTATATCAATAATCATGTCATTTTTGTTCATTACTTACATTACTCCGCTTATTTGGTAGTGATAAGTGTCGGTATGGTGCCCGAAGGATTTTCAGTCCCTTGTCCGGAGCCCATATCCCAAGCCATGAGCGCATCAAAAGTGCCCAAACCGCCCCCCAACTCAGCTTGTCGGGCAACCATGCACATTGGATTATCTCGCTAGCACGAGTTTGTTTACCGCGCTGTGATTGCCGCGCGATCAGCTGCACACAGCGGCCACATCCCTTGAGCTGATAAGCGAAGAGCTTTTTGAGCTGAATTCTTGGCACGAGGCATTTTTGCACCGCATGAATTGTGCCAGAACGAGGCACGAGCCGCCACCTTTACAAGATGGTGATCACCGTCTTCGCCATCTCGGTATCGACCCAAACCACCCATCCGGGTAGCTGGCAAACGGCTGCCTGTCAAAAACTCGTTCGAAAGGAAAAGTACCATGTCCTACGCTCACATTTCCTGCGCATCGCACGTCAATCTGCCGCTTGCGCCTGACCAGCCACCCCCTATGTCACAGTAGATGTCCGATAAATTGAGTAGCCCGGGGGCGGAGAAGGACACCGAGATGACGAGATACAGCCGGGAATTTCAGGAACAGATAGCACGCAAGATGATGCCACCGAACAGCCAAAGCATTGCGAAGATCAGCCAAGAGACGGGCGTTTCAACGCCCACCTTGTACGCATGGCGGAATCGATACCGATCACAGGGTCACGTAGTACCCGCGAAGCCAGAAGACCCGCAAGGCTGGGACTGGAAAGCGAAGGCGGCTGCGGTGCTGAAGACGGTGGCGATGAACGAGGCCGAGAAGGCGGAGTACTGCCGACAAAATGGGCTGTACCCAGAGCACCTACAGGCATGGGAGCAGGTGTTTGAAGAGGCGGACAGTATTCGAAGCCCTGTCAATGCAGGGGATATTGGAGCGGAGCGCAAGAAGGTCAGGCACCTGGAAAAGGAGCTGAAGCGCAAGGACAAAGCATTGGCGGAGGCGGCTGCACTGCTGGTGCTGTCAAAAAAAGTCCAGGCCATCTGGGGCAGCAAAGAGGAAGACTGATCACCTCGGAGCTGAAACAGATGGCCATAGACCTGATCAAGGAAGCGTGCCAGCAAGGAGCACGTGAGAGCCGAGCCTGCGCAGTGCTGGAGATAACGTGCCGTACCCTTCGGCGATGGCGGGAACAGTTGCGCAAAGAGGGAGTGCTCAGCGATCGACGCATGGAAGCGGCGCAGGAGCGCATCCACCCACAAGCGCTGACGGCAGAGGAGAAGCAGGAGGTACTGGATGTGTGCAACAGCGCGGAATTTGGGAGCCTGCCGCCGTCGCAGATCGTTCCGATACTGGCGGATCGGGGGAGGTATCTTGCATCGGAATCGACGTTTTATCGAGTGCTGAGGGAAGCAGGGCAGTGCAACCGACGAGGTCGAGCGCGGGCACCGAAGCAGACGCATCGGCCACAGGCATGGGAGGCAAGTAGCCCGAATCGTGTGTGGACGTGGGACATCACGTACATGCCGACACTGGTCAAAGGGGAGTTCTACCGGCTATACATGGCTGTGGACGTATACAGCCGGAAGATCATGGGCTGGGAAGTGCATTGTGAGGAAACGGCACAGCACGCTGCGATCCTGATCGAGAAGGCGTGCATGGTGCATGAGATCACGCGGGAACAACTGGTGCTGCACTCGGACAACGGAAGCCCGATGAAAGGGGTGACGATGCTGGGAATGTTGCAGAGGTTGGGGGTGGTGCCCTCATTCAGCCGCCCATCGGTGAGCGATGACAACCCGTACTCGGAAAGTTTGTTTCGGACGATGAAGTACTGCCCGAAATACCCAGCCAAGCCGTTTGAGACGCTGGATCAAGCACGGCAGTGGGTACTGGGATTTGTGACCTGGTACAACAACGAACACCGGCACAGCGGGATACGGTTCGTCACGCCAGAGCAAAGGCACCGGCGGATGGACCAGGAGCTGCTCGCAACCCGCAGCAGGGTGTATGAACAGGCCAAGGCAGCCAGACCACAACGGTGGAAGAGCCGAGCGGTACGGAATTGGTCACCTGTTGGAACGGTGTGGCTGAATCCATCCAAAGAACATCGGGCGCTCCTCAAAAGCGAGAGTGCCTGAGTGAAAAAAGCGGACATCTTTCTTGACAAACACCGGCCAAGTATGTTGTCGGTTTGCAAGGCCATTTCGCTGGCTGAAAAATGGCATCGGGGACAGCTCAGAAAAAATGGCTTGCCTTTCCTGACCCATCCGTTAGCGGTGTGGCAAAGGCTTTCAGAAGAAGGCGTTAGGGACTCCATTGATCCTTTTCCTCATTTCGGTCTCTCCATTATCTGAAATTTCCCATCAGCTATGGAGTCCGAACAACGGAGGCAAGATCACTTTGGCACACGTCACGCCTTTTGCAGACATCGCATGATGTGAGTTGCATATAGAGATTGGAGCTGTGTTGACATTGCGAGGCATGAAAACTCCTTGGGTGGGATGTTATGCCTCGCACACAAAATTTCTGACAGGCTCGTTCACCTTCAAACAGACTTCCGGTCCTGGCCAGACTGGAGGTTTGCACTTTATGGCCAAAAGGAGTTCAAAAATGTCTAACATTTCCATCAATACTGAAACAGGTCGCTTCGGCTTGGGTTACCTCCTCAGCGGCGGCGACGAAGTACTGCCGGGTACTTTCCGGGGCGGTGATGAGGTTTTGCCCGGCACTTTCCGTGGCGGCGACGAAGTGCTGCCGGGTACTTTCCGCGGTGGCGACGAGGTTCTGCCCGGTACTTTCCGCGGCAACTAGCCCAGTAAAGAGCCCGGCCATTGGCGGGCTTTCCGGAGCCGCCCCCAGGGGCGGCCTTTTCTTTTCCAATGTAGAGGTGAAGTTCATGCGTGACCAGAACAACTCCGCGCAATTCTTGCGCAACCTGTCTACCGCAGCGCATCAAGGGCAGTTGTCCCCAGTTGCCGGGCGTCGTGAAGAGATCGACCAAGTACTGGAAATACTTGGGCAACACCGTAAAGCCAACGTCTTGTTGATCGGTCCGGCAGGGTCAGGAAAAACAGCCATTGCTGAGGGTCTCGCGATGCTGACCGCGCGCTACCCGGAATCCCTACCGCCGGCACTGCAAGACATGCAGATCAAACAACTCGACACAGCCGCTTTGATAGCCGGTGCGGGTGTAGTCGGGGAGCATGAAAAACGCATCAAGGGACTCTTCCAGAGTTTGGGTAAGAAGTCAATCTTATTCATCGACGAAATTCATACCCTGTTCGGCTCTGGCGGACGAGAAGGTCAAACCGATACCGCCCAACAATTGAAAACCTACCTCGCGCGAGATGATTTCAAGGTGATCGCCGCCACCACAGCCGATGAATACAGTCGTATTCTGGCGAAAGATAGTGCTTTCAGCCGGCGTTTTCAGAAGGTATATATCCAACCACTCTCACTGGTGGCCTCCATCACGGCCCTAGTTGCCTACGCCCAATACCGGGACAGGCTTGTCCGGCGTCGTTTGCTGAAGGAAATTGTGAGGTTGGCAAGCATCACTTGCCCGACACGCGCACTTCCCGATCCGGCAATCGATATTTTCGAACGTGCGTTGTCAATCGCAGACTGGGAGCATTCAAGCGAGCTGACTCTGCGCCATGTCGAAAAGGCCATGGCTCGCACCGTGGGCCTGCCAACAAGTTACAAGCAAATCTTGTTAAAGCTCTCCCGATCCCAGGATGACAAGCCCTTGGCGCTTGCAGCAACCAACTTATTGGCGATGTTGCAGGCCAGTAGTCGTCAGCCTTTTGTACTCAATTGCGACTCAATGACTTCGGAGAGACTTGCCGCTTCGCTCGGGGACATTCTGCGCCAAGGTGTATTGGAGATTGACGGCCAGCGCAGCGAACGTGAGTTGTATGGCGCAGAGCCTGGCTACATCGGCCACGGCAATCGTCTCGCCATGCACGCGCTGCTGGAAACCCCATTCAAAGTAGTGCGGATTTCGAATGGGCATTCCAGTGCCACGGGACGGCGCTTAATCAACGATGTGGAACGAGGATGGTTCCAGGACACGGAAGGGCACCAGATCCCGGTCAGTGTGGCGATCATCGATACCAAGCCAGAGCGTCGTATCGGCTTCTGACCGACCCAGAGCGATCTCAATGTGAGTTGCAGAAGTAATTGAAGAACCACCTAAACCAAACGAAGGAGTAAAACATGAGCACGATGCCTGCTGAACTGATACGCATGATCGCTGGTGCGATAGATTCCAATTCCTCCAGTGAGGATATAAAGACACCTGCCAGCGCCAACACACCTGACAACCTGAATCAAGCTTTCGGCACCTTGACTGAAGTACGGCGCTTCAATCCGGGCGATTTGGTTGCCTGGAAAAAACTGCCCTCTGGAGGTAGCCTAAAAAACCGAAAAAACCCGCAGTTACATGAAACCGCAATCGTCTTGGAGCATTTCAACGAACCTCTCATCATCGTGGAGGACGATGCCGGCAGCCCCTATTTTCGCGAACCCCTCGACTTGGTGGTTGGATATGTTGACAAGGACGGCAATTTCGTGATCCTGCATGTCGACTCGCGTCGTTTCGAAGCTGCAAACTCGCCCAGTACCGAATTGGCTGAGCTCAGGGAGCGATTGCTGTGCAGGCAAATCTTTACACCCGGTATGCTCGTTACCTGGAAGCCCGGGTTGCGGAACAGAGTGCTTCCCCTGCCGGGTCAACCTGTGGTCGTCGAGCGAACTCTTGAAGGGGCGATCCATGATGCAAAAACACGCTCGGGGTCGCCATACTTCCGTGAACCGTTTGACCTGATTTGCGGACTTCTGGACGCGGATGGCGAATATGCTGCGTATCACTACGATTCCAGACGTTTCATGCCATACGTGCTGCCAGAAGCTGCTGTGACTGAAGGTGCAGTCACCCGCGGCAACGCGAAGCCGAAGCGACGCCAACGAAATGTCATTGCGTGACATATCGGATACTGTCCCGAAGCCAGATCACAACTCAACATATACGCCGCATTTCGCGGCGTTTTTTTTGGAGCGACACCATGAATGAACCACATCGTAATAACTGTGACATATCGATAGCGCGAAAGGCTAACCTCATGCGGGGCAACACCCTAGGCATACAAATCTACCAGTCAGTGGGTGCGATTGCCCCTCCATTGCCGCCACCGGCCTACACTATTAAATCTGAATTCAAATCTGAATTCGAGAGAAAGCGTGAATGCGCTGGCAACTCCGATGCCCGGAGGTCTAGAGCAGGGGATGTCGAACGGAAGCCAGAAGTTGGAGGCGACGCCGTGACTACTCCGCGGCGCTCGGAATCTGTGCTCGTGCCCGCGACGATCGCCCCCCCGACCATGCACATAACGGACAGTGTCCTTAAAGAGATTTATCGACGCATCGGTACACACCAGCCGGAACTAGGCGGCATGCTGGGTGCTGCACAGGACAGTGACTTGGTCACACATTTTTTCTTTGACGATTCAGCGAAAACCAACTGTGCATCCTACTCACCCAACATCGCCAACGTCAATAACAAGCTTCGCGAGTGGAATGCGATTGGCGTGCGGCTCCGTGGATTCGTGCACTCACATCCTAAAGGGCTGACACGTCCCTCTTACGCAGACGAGATGTACGCTGCCCAGCTTATGGCGCACAACACCGAAATGCCGGTGTTTTTTATGCCCATCGTGCAATGCGAAGTCTGCGGACAAAAATATTCGATCCATCCCTTCGCGTGTATTCGGGATGGCGAAAAGTTTCCCGTCCTGCCCTGCAAATTAATCATAAATGAAAGGAACTTCAACCATGAATCCAATGCTTGAACGAACAATAGATGCATACGACACAGAATTGCTGAGCCGAAGCCGAGTCTTTGTCGTTGGTACGGGTGGCTCGCGTGGCTTTGTCGAAACCTTGGCTCGAACCGGTATCAGTGAGATGGTCTTGATCGATCCCGACACCTCCGGGTACAGCAACATCGGCACGCAGCAAGCCTTTCTGGACGAAATCGGCGAAGCCAAGGTGAACTGCCTGAAACGCCGCCTGGCGACGATCAACCGGGATCTGCGCGTTAAAGCCCGCCAAATGCGCTTCGAGGACATCGCCCGGCCGGATCTGGACTATCTGCTGCGAGAAGGCTGGGACGGCTCTCCGGTCCCGGCGCAAACCGTACTGGTCCTGAGCACCGATAACTTCTACGCCCAAGCCCACGGCAACCGCGTCGCGCTGGAATATGGAGTGCCGTCGGCATCCGCTCAGGTCTACCAGGATGGCCTCGCAGCCGAGTTCTCCTTTACCCATCCCGACCTGACCACAGCCTGCAACCGCTGCGCCCTGGAGGGTCGATACCGCGCCTATCTGGAGCAAGGGTTCGTCAACCAGACAACCTCGCGGGGTGCACCCGTGTTCTGCGCGGATCGCGTCAACTCTACTTTGGGGTTTCTCACCCTGATGGTCCTGCACCACGGCAGTGATCATCCGCGTTGGGGCGACATGCTGAAGCGGGCGGGAAACCGCAACCTGATGCAACTGCAGATGTGGCCGGACACGCCCCTCGGTGTTTTCGGGCGTGTGTTTGGCGGTGCCGATCAGCAACGCCTGTTCTTCGACAACTTGGTCTGGCTGCCGCAGAAGCCTGATCACCCGGACAGCAACGGTACACCAGCCTGCCCAGACTGTGGCGGCACTGGCAATCTACATGATGCCAGGGGCAGTTTTCCGGGCACTGACCTCTATCGGATGCGCCCAGCTTCCAAGCGCTTGTCGGCAGCGGGGCTTGTGTCATGAAATTACTGATTCGACTCATTGGCGCGATCCCCTGTCTTCCAGCCGCAGGGGGCTGGCTGAAGAACCGGCGGCGGCCCGATGCACGGATATGCTCGCCCTCGGACGTCGTCTTTAACGCATCTGACACCTTTTATCCGTGGGTCAATCGCGACCCACCGGAAGGTGAAGTATTCAGGGATCGCAACGGAGACTACCGGTTCTCTACCTACCGCCGACGCAGGTAGGAAAACCAGGCAAGACCTGCTGCGTCGATTGCCCGTCGGGAGGTGGACCGTCCACCCCCCCGCAGTCTTGATTCTTTCTAGGATAGGAGCAAACCATGTCGACAAAGGAAATTCTGATCTATCGAACCAAAGACAACACCAGCGACTACAAATTTGAATTTGTCACCACAGGCGCCGGCACCGAGCGCGCTTACATTCTCTGGCAACCCAGCTACTTCGACCGCTCCGCGGATGGACACAGCACCCATCGCTATTGGGACGAGGACCGGCAGCAACATTACATCTGCTTTGAGCCCGAACCCAGCAGTCGCGCTGAGGTGAAACGCGTCGCCCGTCAATGGGCGGAGCACACCAACGCTTACCGACGCCATGGCACGCGGTTCTGAACCAAACCATACGTGGGTCGCCAAGGCCCACACCGGCGGAAACTGGTATCAGGAGTCAGCACAACGCTCGGCAAACTCAAGTCCCTGGTGGTCAGCACTGATCGTCCTTGCCCTGTTGGCGGCAGGCATCATTCAACTGCGTGGGCAATCCCAAGATCGCTACTCATCCGCAAGTTGGAACTGTCCTTACCAAGCCAATGTACGTAACGGCCCTGGCAAGCAGTACCAAGTCAGTTATGTAGCGAATTGCTCGGATGTCATCCAAGTCCGCAGCGGCTCCGAAACCAGGAACACCCTCAATGGGCAAACGTCAACCTGGGTCGCGGTCAAAAGCGCCGCTGGCCAGGGCTGGGCAAATCAGCGTCTGCTGTCCTACTGAGCCTCGAACCGTACTTGACTGAGTCCTGAATCCGTGTTCACCCAGCCGCCATGCACACGTAACGCATTGATTATATGAGATAATTACAGTATTTTCAGGCTCACCCAAACGAACATGGCGCAATTTGAAGTCAAGCAAACCAGCAAGCTGCAACTGACCTCGTATTCCGGACTGGCGCTGATCGGGCAATGCTGTCAGGCCGCCCAGGTAGAGGCGGTGATTGACCCGAAGATTCCGGTGTCGCAGGGCATGCGCACCTCGGACATCGTCAAGAGCGCGGTTGGGCTGCTGAGCTTGGGCAAGAGCGACTTCGAAGCCATCGAATCGTTCCGCGATGACCGTTTTTTCAAGGAAGCCCTGAACCTGTCCAAGGTTCCCGGCAGCGTTTGGCTGCGTCAGCGCCTGGATGCCAAGGCCGACGCGATCCGCGAATTGACCGACGAGTTGTCGCTGCGCCTGCTGGAGCGCACCGAAGCCCCCATCACGCCGCACAAAGGATTTGTCTGTGTCGACATCGACACCTTCGCCATGGACAACAGCGGCACCAAGAAGGAAGAGGTGAAACGCACCTACCAGGGGTTTGACGGTTATACCCCGATCGCCGGTTACATCGGTAACGAAGGCTGGAACATCGGCCTGGAGTTGCGGCCTGGTTCCCAGCACTCTGCGAGCAAGACGGAATACTTCTACGAGCGCATGTTTCCTCGCATCGAACGTTTGGTCCAAGCCGACCAGCCCGTCCTGTTGCGCGAGGACAGCGGTTTCGACAGCGCCCGCCTGTTGTTTGCCAAGGCGACGGAACGAGACCGGCTCGCCCGCCTGGGGCGATCCTTCGACTTTCTCTGCAAGTGGAATCCGCGCAAACAGGACAAGGCGGCCTGGGTGGAGCGTGCCCAAGCGGCGGGAAGCTTTGTGGAAACGCGGCCCGGCAAGCGGGTGGGCGTGCTGTCTTTAGACGTGGAACGAAGCTTTGGCAAGGAGAAACGCCGTTTCCGCCTGGTGGCCCGAGTGATCGAACGCAGCATCGACAAGAGAGGGCAACGCCTGTTGGTGCCCGACATCGAACTGGAAGGCTGGTGGACGACGCTGGCCGTTGACGCAGCGGAGGTCATTGATCTGTACAAACATCACGGCATGCACGAGCAGTTTCATTCCGAGTTCAAGACCGACTTGGATCTGGAGCGGCTGCCTTCGGGCAAGTTCGATACCAACGACAGCCTGCTGCATCTGGCGGCGTTCGCCTACAACTGCCTGCGCCTCTTGGGACAGTTGGGACTGAGCGGCAAGATCACGCCGATCCGGCATCCGGCCAAGCGCCGACGCATCAAGACCGTGCTGCAGGAGATCATGTATCGGGCGGCGAAGTTTGTGGCCCATGCCCGCCGCCTGGTGCTGGACTTCGGTCGCGGCGTGGCGGCGTATGCCAAAGTGTTTGTCACCCTTCAGGCGCGGTTGAGGACTGCCGCATCTTCGGGATGATGGCCCGCGAACGCCACGGCCCACAGGTTGCGGATTCCGGATTTTCGGAAGGGGTGGGTTTGCACGAGGTGCGGAAAATGCGTTGATGGAAGGTACGGTTATGGCAGATTTGCCCTGATATCCCGACCGAATGTTCCCCGGATCGGCGGTGACGAGGGCCGAACCCAAGGGAGAACGCTCGAAATTTATGCATTCAGGCCCGCAAGGAAGGGGCCAGTCCAAGGGAACACGGATTCAGGTGAGTGTTATTCGGACACTCAGCAGGGTTCAACACACGCTCAAATGTGAGTTGCTTAATAAACTGGGGCCTCGCCTCAAGTCGACGCACTCTGTCACGTCTTCTTAACCCCACTTCAGGAGAACACCATGCCTAGCAATGAAACCCTCGTCTACCGTACCAAAAGCAACGCGATTGACTACAAATTTCAGTTTGTGACCACACCTGCGTATTCCGGCGAACGTGACCGGTGATTCCAGCAACGTGACCAGCAATTCCGGCGAACGTGACCGGAGGGATTCCGGCAATGTGACCGCTGATTCCGGTGAACGTGACCGGGTGGTCGGTGTTGCGCGTTTTGAGTTTATGCCGAGCTGTTTTCTCGGCTGAATTTGCCTTTCTGGTTTTGGTTTTTTTTCATAGGCCCCTGCCAGGCCGCCGGAGGCCCCCCCCTGATCCTGTTGGCCTAGTCGTCGATTTTTCCTTTGGCCGCCGGATTTTTCCTGCGCATCGACTCTCCGGTCAGCGTAAACCGGTGGTGGTTTTCCATCAGCCGATCCAGCATCGCATCGGCGATGGTTGGGTCTCCTATCCACTCATGCCAATGCTCAATCGGCAACTGGCTGGTGATGATGGTGCCTCGGTGGCTGGCACGGTCATCGATGATCTCCAGCAAATCGGCCCGGGTTTGACTGTCCATGGCAGCCATGCCCCAGTCGTCAAGCAGCAGAACATCCGTGTTTTTGAGCGTATCGAGCCATCGCGTAAACGTGCCGTTGGCGTGACGAATCCGCAGCTCCTCGCCCAGGCGTGGAACCCGTAAGTACAGCGCGCTGTGACCACGCCTGCATGCATGCTGGGCCAGCGCGCACGCCAGCCAGGATTTGCCCGCGCCCGTCGCGCCGGTGATCAGCACGGCGTGGCCGGCATTCACCCATTCACCCAGCGCAAGGCTCATCACCGCGCTGCGCTCAATGCCTCGTGTGCTGTGGCTGTCAACGTCTTCTATCGCCGCTTGCGGGTACTTGAGTTTGGCCGTTTTGAGCAAACGCGCACAGCGCCGGTCTTGCCTGCCATGCACTTCCCGGTCCACCAGCAAGGCCAGGCGCTCTTCAAAGCTCATGGCGCTGATGCCGCTTTGCGTGAGCTGCTGCTCCAGCGCCTGTGCCATCGTTTCCAACCGCAATCCGCGCAGTTGATTCAACGTCGTGTTCATCATCATTTTGGTGTCGTCCGTGTGGGGTTTCAGGGGGATCATTGGTAATAGTCCGCGCCACGTACATGGGCATGCGCGGGAGATGTCCACTCCGGGGTGGCGCTGGCTTGCAGCAGGTCACGCCGGTTGAGCAAGATGTCGCGGATGTGCGTGTATTTGCAGGTTCCCAGGCTCCATGCCAGCGTGCAGGCTGCCTCCAGCCGGGCATCGCCATAACGCTTGGAGAGCGACAGCAAACCCAAGCAAGCCCGATAGGCATGCTCGGGATGCGGCTGGCGCTCCAACATCTTTTGCACCGTTGCCGCGCAGGCCACCCCAATACGCTCACCCCAGGCCACTAGCCGCTCAGGTGTCCACTGCGCATGATGTTGATGCCGTTCGGGCAGGTGTTCGGTCACCGTGGTGTATCCGCCTTTCTCCGCACTGCGCATGTGGCTGGCCACACGGTTGCCACGGTGCAAGACTTCCAGCGCATGCGCCGTCACACGCAACTCCAGCACCTGGCCTATCAATGCGTTGGGCACGCTGTAGCGGTGGCCTTCCCATTCGACGCGGCTGTCCATCTGCACCCGTACCGTCTTGAAGTCTGCCCACTCCCAGGGCTGCATAGGCAGGGCCTTCAGGGTCGGTGCGTCGATTTCGGCAAACACGCTGCATCGACTTCCGGGCAGCTTTTGGAACGCACGAAGGTTCAGCCATTGCAGCAAGGGCGAAATGGCATCGTTGACTTCGGCCACGCTGGCAAATTGCAGTTTGCGCAGGCGTGCCAGTATCCAGCGCTCCACGAGTAGTACGCTGAGTTCGACCTTGGGCTTGTCCTGCGGGTGATAGGCCCGTGCCGGTAGCACGGAGCAACCGTAGTGACGGGCAAAGTCTTGTACCGTCTCGGTGAGCACCGGCTCGTAGCGATCGGCCACGGTCACCAGGGCACGGGGGTTGTCGGGCACGATGAGCTGGGGCACGCCCCCATAAAAGCTCAAAGCCTGCGCGGTGGCGCCCAGCCAGTCGCGGGCCGTCTGCGCGGGCGTAGCGCAGGCAAAACAATAGCCTGATACACCCATGGCAGCCACGAAGATGTTGGCCCGACCAACCTCCTGACTACCCGCAACGAGTGCAATGGTCGGGCCAGCATAGTCAATGAACAGCTTCTCCCCTGCGCGGTGTACCTGGCGCATGGAGCGCTTGAGGCTATTGGCAAATTGGCGGTAGTTCTCGCAGAACTGGGAGTAGCGCCAAGGTTTGACTGGGTTGTCGGCACTGTGTTCGTCGCCGACCTCGGCGCAGTATTCCTCCCACAGCAACGTGAGGGTCACGCCCTTGCGGGCGAGTTCCCGGTGAATGCGACCGTAGTCGGGCTGGGCGTAGCTGTCGCTGGGGCGCGGGTAGGCCAACAGCCGCCGCTCCAACGTGGCTTCATCCATCAGGGAGATGGTGTTCCAGTCCAGAGCGGCGGCAACTGCCAGCCCCACGTATTTGGTGACTACCCCTTTGGAGATGCCCAGAGCACGGGCGATTTGTTGGTGGGACTGTCCACCTTCGAATTTGAGACGCAGGGCGTCTTTGAGTTTGCGCATATTGATCCGTAAAGCAGGCATCGGTAGCTCCTTGCCAAAATGCTCGAAGCTACCTGACCCGTAGGTTTCGTTATGCGCAACACCGCTCCGTCGGCCTATACCGCCGTGCCGACTTCCATGACCGCTCGTATCGGTCACGTTCACCGGAATCACCGGTCACGTTCCCGGAATCAGCGGTCACGTTGGACCGGAATACTCACCCGTTATCCTCCATCCTTGCTAACGGCATTGGAAAGGCAGTTCGATTCCGGTCGCCACTACACCACCACTACACAAACCCTCATGGACTATCTGGGTTTATCATGAAACGTCAAGATGAATCATGATGGAGATGGCCATGACGACTGCTATCCGCGAAAAGTTTTCCTCCCAAGCAGCACCTGATGTGCTGGCCGCGTTACGCGAAATCGCAGCAAGCCAGGGTCGCCAGTTCCAGGCGGTGCTCAATGAAGCCCTGCGCGACTACATCGACCGTCAGCAGAAGGAACGTCCCCGCCGACATGTGATGGCCTCGTTCGCGTCCAGCCTCGACGAATTCGACAGCCTCTACCGCGAGTTGGCGAAGTAAGCCGTGCCGCACGATTACCTGACCGTAGCCGATGTGCTCGGCATGCATACAGTGCTGATGCAGCGTTACGGCGGTACATCGGGCGTGCGCGATCCCGGGGCGCTGAAGGCCGCACTGTTCCGCCCGCAGACGGGGTACTACGACGACATCGTGGCCGAGGCTGCGGCGCTGATCGAAAGCCTGGCAATCAACCATCCGTTCGTCGACGGCAACAAGCGCATCGCCTTTGCAGCTGCCGACGTGTTCTTGCGCATCAATGGCTGGCGCTTACAACGCATGCCAACGCAGATCTACGCGGAGATGATGCAGATGTTCGAGTCGGGTACCTTTGATATTGCCCACCTCGAACCATGGCTGCGTGGATTCGCTGTGATCACAGAATGATCCGATGACTCAAAAGGCACCCCGCGCGCAGACTCGAGCAACCATGGCAGAAGCCCGGGCAATGGCAAAGACCCGTTACCCCAGATAGTCCATGATGGTTTGCAGGGCAAGTGGATGTAGTGGCGAGGCAGTTTTGGCCTGATGGAAATCGCCGTTGAGAAGGGCACGATGTCGCTGCTGATGCTGGTGGCATATCGGTGCCAGTTGGTCGACTATTTCAGTAGGCAGGCGAGCCGAAGCAGTGTGCGTGGCGCAGGAACCGGAATGACCTTGCAGTACATGAAGATTCCGAGCACCGCCGCCGCGTGCAATGCGATGGCGTAGCCCCTACTGGAATAGGTTCCTAGAAAGTGGCCCCCGGAATCCTCCTATACCTCCAGTACATTGCGGTTCCTGCGCTACGGTGCCGCGCACACTGGCCCTGTCCTTGTCTATCGCCCATCCCTGAATCTTGACCATGATGCTCGCCCCTTCGCTCCTTTCCGCAGACTTTTCCCGCCTGGGGGAGGAGGCCCGAGCCGTGGAACACGCCGGAGCGGACTGGCTGCACTTCGACGTGATGGACAACCACTACGTGCCCAATCTGACGGTGGGGCCTATGGTGTGCCAGGCCGTGCGCCGCCATGTGCACATGCCCATCGACGTGCATCTGATGGTCGAACCCGTCGATGCGCTATTGCCCCTGTTTGCCGCTGCGGGGGCCAACTTGCTGACCTTTCACCCCGAAGCCAGCCGGCATGTGGATCGCACCCTATCGACGATCCGTGAACTGGGGTGCAAGGCAGGCTTGGTGCTCAACCCCGCAACGCCCGTCTCGTGGCTCGACCATGTGATGGACAGGCTCGACCTGATCCTGCTGATGGGCGTCAACCCCGGGTTCGGCGGGCAGACGCTGATTGCGTCGATCTTCGACAAGCTGCGCGCCGTGCGGGCGCGTATCGACGCACACCAAGCGACAGGGGGAGCGCCGATCCTGCTGGAAGTCGACGGAGGTGTCCACGCCGGGAACATCGGCCAGCTCGCCGAATGCGGCGCAGACGTTTGCGTGGTGGGCAATGCCGTGTTTTCTGCCCCCGACGCCGACGGGGGCTACCAAACAGTCCTGCGCACGCTGCGCAATGCAGCCGCTACGCCCTGCACTACGCCCCAGGCATCGCGCTGACGACGATGCCGATGGCGCGGGCATCCTGCGCCGCTGTCCCGGCATTGCCCCCGGCCAAGGCGGCCAATTGCGCCGCAACTTGCACAAATGCCTCGTTGTCGATACCCGGATGGATGCGCGGAAAACCCCCGGTAATGCGGAATCCGCATTCCTGGAACGTTTCCAGCAAGGTCAGGCGGCTGAAGAAGCGAAGCTGGCTTTTGCGCAGCAATTCCACCTGCGCATAGCGGAAATCGCCGATGGCCAGCTTGGCCAGCATCATCCAGTGCTGCACATTGGGAACGTAGGCAACGACCGTCGCCGTCGCAGGCATCACCTTGCGCAAACGGCGCAGAAAGTCCCAGGGGTCTGCGATGCATTCGAGCAGGTCTTCGAGGATCCAGCAATCCGCCGCGCCCAGCGCGTCGAGATCAACACTGGCCAGCGCCGCAACGTCCGCCACTTCGACCAAGACATCGCAGCTCGATTCCGCCAGGCTGCATGCCAGCCTGTCAGCGTATACCCCGGTGCAATGGCTATCTGGATACGTCTGCTTGTACGCACGCAACAGGCCGCCAGAACCGCTGCTCAGGTGTACCACCCGCTTGGCGGCAGGGGGAACGCACCCCAGCACCCCACGCTGAAAAGCGGCCAATTCCTTGGCATTGCCCATCCATTCGTCGAGGTGGTACGTGCCGGAACGCAGCACCGTCCCCCTCCAGTCATGCCGCAGAAAAATCTTTTGGCTCTCCGGGCGGAAGTCGTTCTCCAACCAAGGAACATGACCTAGCAATTGCGTCGCCTTGCTGGTCTGGATCGCCTTCATCGGCTCGATCATCGGCGCGCCGTGGCGGGTAGGCATAGGCCACTGGCGCATCACTTCGACATTGCACAACATGCATGCCGGGTGCAGATAGGGGATGGCGCCTTCGGTGTATTCGACATCGAAGCCTTCCTCATTGACGTGGTTGATCCGACCCACGCCATACATCCCCGGCTGCAACACACTGTCCAGCGATTCGAGAAAGCCCCGGTACAGCACGTAAATATCGGAATCCAGAAAAAGCACCCGCCCCGCCAAGGGCAGGTTCTCGATAGCCCATGCCATCCCCGGCCCATGGTGAATGTTGTGCTCGAAGTGGATGCACTGCACCCCATGGAAGGCCGAAACGACTTTTTCGATATCTGCGTACCGCGACGCCTCGGATCCGTCGATCAGGTACACGGGGTTGTCGTAGTACTTGCGAAAGGTGGTCAATAGGTCGCTGACCAATTCTGCGGAGTTGTACGAGACGGCGATAAGGGGAATGTTGCGGATCGTCATGGTCTACCTTTGCTGGCAACGTGGGTTCCGGATGTGCCGGAGGGAGGCGAATCGAGGGGCGACGGAGCACCCTGCCGGTGTAGCAGGGCATGGAAACAACGCTGCATCCCATCGACGATATCCTGCGCGGGGATGCTTCCCCCCCGGATCGATGGATAGTGCAACGTCAAATACTGGCTCAGCCCGCCGAGCTTGGCGGCGAGGAGGTCGAGAAAAGCAGGCTCTTCCTCGGAAAACAGCCCATGCTCGTGCGAATCCAGAAACAGCGTCATCCATTCCAGCGAGGCGCGCAGGCGGGTACTGTTGTCCCGCTGGTCTTGCTGAAAATGGATGCGGAAATAGCTCATGGGATCGACGAGGTACACGGCGTCCCACCGCGCCAGGATCGATAGCCAGGTGGCGATGTCGCTGAGCACGGTATAGCGTCGATCCAGAAAGGTGCCAAATGGCCCGCGCAAGTCGGCGCGGCGGAACAGCACGGTGGTCGGCTCGCCGATGAGATTGCTGCCCAGTGCCAGGATGTAGCGGCCAAAGGACGAACCCGTCACCATGGTGTCCTGCGCAAACAGGCGTTCCGTGCCTTCGACCGGTGGCAAAGGGTTCCCCCGCTCGTCAATGAGCTGGCGAAACGAGGTCACCAGCCCGACGTCGGGATGCGCTTGGAAACACTGCATCATCCGGCTGATCTTGTCCGGGTGGAACGCATCGTCGTCCATCAGGTAATTGAGGTACTCGCCCCGGGACAGCTCCATGCATTTGTCCCAGTTCTCGGTGGCGCTCATTCCCTGCCGACGGAAATATCGGATGTGCGGATGCGCCTGCAAGTACGGCTGGATTCTTTGCGCTGTCAGGTCATCGTCACCGTTGTCGCTGACGACGATTTCGAGGTTGGCATAGCGCTGCGCCAAGGCACTGCGCAGCGCCACTTCCAGGTAATCCGGCCGGTTGTGCGTGGGGATCAGCACGCTTACGAGCGGTTCGGTGGGGTGCTCGGACATGGGTCGATATCTGGTGGACTGTGCCTGCCGCCGGGGTGCCGGTTTCTACACCAACCCTTGCTCTGCCATCGACATAGCGCCTGCCGGGCTGACGATGATGTGGTCGAGCACGCGGATGTCGATGAGGGCCAGTGCGGAGCGCAAGGTCTGGGTCAGCGCCTCGTCGCTGCGGGAAGGTTGCAGATTCCCGCTAGGGTGGTTGTGCGCCAGGATCACCGCATTGGCTTGCGCTTGCAGCGCGGCGACGACGACCTCGCGCGGGTGGACGCTGGTTTGCGTCAGTGTGCCGAAAAACAGTTCGCGAAAGGCCAGCAGGCGGTTTTGGGCATCGAGAAAGAGCACGGCAAAGACTTCTTGCGTCCGCTCCCCCAGGTGCAGGCGCACATAGTCCTTCACCAAACTTGGGGTATTGAGCACGCTGCGCTCCTGCATCTGCTGCGCCAGCGCACGCCGAGCCAGTTCCAGCACGGCCAGCAACTCCGCACGCTTGGCGGGGCCTAGCCCTTTGACTCGTTCCAGGTCCCGGGCGCTGGCATGAAGCAAGCCCGCGATCCCCCCAAACCCCATCGTTCCGCCGACATCCAGCAGTTCCTGCGCCATCTGCATCACGCCCTTGCCAGCCATGCCGGTACGCAGCAGGATGGCCAACAGCTCGACGTCGCTGAGCGCAGCCGCGCCACGCTGCAAGAGCTTTTCACGTGGGCGGGCGTCGGGGGGGAAGTCCTTGATCGATGCACCCATTACAGACAACCCACTACAGACAACCCATCACGAACGACAAACCGATAAAACTGCCATGACTTTGCACAGACACCCAGAATCAGGAAAGCCATGGCAGTTTCCCTCACCCCCTGCCCCTCTCCCGCTGGGCGAGGGGAGTTTCGAGAAGCCGCTTCGCGACTTGCACAGGAACCCGCTGGGCCAAAAATACTGTGATCGACATGGGGCGGTGGGGAAATATGCCAACGACGCACCGGGCGCCAACCCGGCGTGCCGCGTGCAGTGTATGCGTTGACCGCAGAGGGGGAATCCTTGGAAAAAGCGCCCGATTCCTCGATTCTTGGTAGCATCGACTGCCCTGCACAGTAAACCTCCATGTCCACTGCCCCCGCCGTCATCCAGCCCGGGTCTTTCCTGACCCTGCATTACCGCCTCAGCGGCCCCAAGGGTGATGTCGTCAATACTTTCCCCGGCACCCCGGCAACGCTGACGCTCGGCACGGGCCTGCTTGCCCCGGCATTGGAAGCCTGCCTATTCGGAATGGCGGAAGACACACACACTGTGTTCGAGCTGCCTGCCGGAGTGGCTTTTGGCGAGCGCAACCCCGTGATGCTGCAATGGCTCGCACGCCAGGAGGTGATCGACATGGGCCTACCGGGGGAAGACTACGCCGTGGGTGACGTGCTGCACTTCCCCACTCCGAACGGGGAGGGTGAATTCGCGGGGGTCATCCTCGAATTCCGCACAGGCAAGAATGGCGATGCCATCCGTCTGGATTTCAATCATCCCTTGGCCGGGCAGCCAGTGCGCTTCGAAGTGCAGATCATTAGCGTGCTATGACGGCAACCGCCGCAGCAGGCCCCAAGCGTATCCTTGCCGAAGGGGCCGTGGTGTATCTGGCCCAGCCCCGGGGGTTTTGTGCGGGGGTCGACCGGGCCATCGAAGTCGTGGAACGGGCGCTGGCCAAGTTTGGCGCCCCCATCTATGTTCGGCACGAGATCGTCCACAACACCCACGTCGTCCAACGCCTGCAAACGCTGGGGGCCGTCTTCATCGAAACGCTCGATGCCGTGCCTGCGGGCGCGACGCTCGTGTTTTCGGCCCACGGGGTGCCCCAGGCCGTTCGGCGCGAAGCCCAGGAACGCGGGCTGCGCGTGTTCGACGCCACCTGCCCGCTGGTCACCAAGGTACACGTCGAGGTTGCCAAACTGCTGCGAGAGGGCTACGAATTCCTGATGATCGGCCACCGGGGCCACCCCGAAGTCGAGGGGACGATGGGGCAGCTCGACGCAGGCATCCATCTCATCGAACAGATCGACGATGTCTGGCGCATCAAGCCTGCCCAATCGCAACGGCTCGCGCTGGTCACGCAGACGACATTGAGCGTGGACGACACCATGGAGCTAACCCAGGCGATCCGCCAGCGCTTTCCTGGCATCCGCGAACCCAAGCAGCAGGACATCTGCTACGCCACGCAGAACAGACAAGATGCCGTCAAGACGATGTGTTCCCAGGTCGATGTGATGCTCGTCGTCGGCAGCCCGAACAGTTCCAATACCAACCGGCTTGCCGAAGTGTCCCGCCGATGCGGAATCCCCAGTTATCGCATCGACTCCGCAAGCGACCTGCACGATGCGTGGCTCAGCGGCTGTGCAACGGTCGGGGTGACTGCCGGTGCTTCCGCACCGGAGATCCTCGTCGATGAAGTCGTAGCCCGCCTGCGCGCATGGGGCGCGACAACGGTGCAAACCCTGGCAGGCAAGGAGGAAACTGTCAAATTCCCCTTGCCCAAGGGATTGCGCATCGAATCCGCCTGACCATTTCCCTCACCCCCCAGCCCCTCTCCCACTGGGCGAGGGGAGCGTCGAGAAGCCGCTTCGCGACTTTCCCAGTAATGTCCTCTGGCCTCACCACAACCTCGTTGCACCATGCTAGACATCCAACTTCTGCGCAAAGACCTCGATAGCGCACTGCGCCGCCTGCAAACCCGCAAAACCCCGCAACCCTTTCTGGACGAGGCGCGTTTTGCCGCGTTGGAGTCCGAGCGCAAGGGCGTGCAGATTCGCACCGAAGCCCTGCAATCCCAGCGCAAAACGCTCAGCAAGCAGATCGGCATCCTCAAATCCCAGGAACCCGACACCCCTGCGGACGATCTGCTTGCCCAGGTGGAGGCCGCCAACGCCGAACTCGAAACCTGCTCGCAGCGGCTCGAAGAGCTTCAGGCTGCGCTGCAAACGATGCTGCTGGCCGTCCCCAATCTGCCCGACGAGCGGATACCCGTGGGCAGCAATGAATCCGCCAACATCGTGCGTCGAAACTGGAGCCCCGAGTGGGACATCCCCGGCTTTGCGTTCCCTGTGCGGGACCACGTTGACATCGGTGCCCCCTTGGGGCTGGATTTCGATACCGCCACCAAACTCTCCGGCGCGCGCTTTGCTGTGCTGCGCGGCCCCATTGCGCGGCTGCACCGTGCGCTGGCGCAGTTCATGCTGGACGTCCACACCACCCAGCACGGCTACACCGAGTGCTACACGCCCTACATCGTCCGCGCCCATGCGCTGCGGGGAACGGGGCAGCTCCCCAAATTCGAGGCCGACCTGTTCGCCGCGAAAAAGGGCGGGCAAGACGGCGAGGAAGCACAGGACGACGGCGCGATGTACCTGATCCCGACAGCGGAAGTCACCCTGACGAACTTCGTGCAGGACACCTTGCTCGCCGAAAGCGCCCTGCCCATCCTGCTGACCGCACATACCCCCTGCTTCCGTTCCGAAGCCGGGAGCGCCGGACGCGATACCCGAGGGCTGATCCGCCAGCATCAGTTCGACAAAGTCGAGATGGTGCAGATCGTCCACCCCGACGCCGCCGACGCCGCCTTGGAATCGATGACCCACCACGCCGAAGCCATTCTGCAAAAGCTGGGCCTGGCGTACCGGGTCGTCGAGCTGTGTACGGGCGATTTGGGATTTGCCGCTTGCCGCACCTTCGACCTCGAAGTCTGGTTGCCTGGGCAAAACGCATACCGTGAAATCAGCTCCATCTCCCACTGCGGGGACTTTCAGGCGCGCAGGCTCCAGGCACGGTTCAAGAACGCGCAGGGCAAAAACGAGTGGGTGCATACCCTCAACGGTTCCGGCCTGGCTGTAGGCCGCACCCTCGTCGCGGTGCTGGAAAACTACCAGAATGCGGACGGATCGATCAGCATCCCCCCAGCATTGCAGCCCTATATGGGCGGGTTGGAGAGGTTGGTTGCCAGTCCCGATGCAAACTGAAGGGAATCCGATGGAACCGCATAGCACTCCCTCCCCCCTCCGTATTCGTCCTGCTGCCGTGGCTGGGCTGTTTTACCCCGCCGACCCCGCCGTGCTGTTCCGGGAAGTGCTTGCGTTGTTGGGAGATACAGCAGGCGCTGCGGCTCCCCCGAAAGCGATGATCGTTCCCCATGCGGGGTATGTGTACTCGGGGCAAACCGCCGCGCTCGGGTACCGCAAGCTCTGTGCCGCACGGGGCACGATCACGCGCGTCGTCTTGCTCGGCCCGGCGCATACCGTCCCCCTCCAGGGGCTGGCGTTGCCGGGTGTCGATGCCTTCGATACCCCTTTGGGCCGGGTTCCGATTGCGCCGGAGGCCACCGCGCAGCTCGCGCATTTGCCGCAGGTGCTTGTTTCCGAAGCAGCCCATGCGCAGGAACACGCGCTGGAAGTGCAACTGCCCTTCCTGCAAACCGTCCTCGACCAGTTTTCCCTGGTGCCCCTCGTCGTTGGCGCCGCCAGCACGCAAGAAGTCGCACAAGTGTTGCTGGCGCTGTGGGGCGGGCCGGAGACACTGCTCCTCGTCAGTTCGGACTTGTCGCACTATCTGCACCACGATGCTGCCAGCGCCCTCGATGCCCAGACCATCGCAAGCATCCTCGCGCTTCGCCCCGATGTACGCAGGGAACAGGCGTGCGGGGCCATTCCCATCAATGGCATGCTGCTTGCCGCGCAACGCAAGGGCCTACGCCCGGCCTTGCTCGGACGCTGCAATTCCGGCGACGTGACCCTCGACCGCAGCCGCGTGGTGGGCTACTGTGCCGTCGCCTTCGACGCTCCTGCCGAGTCTGCGCATTCCACCCCGCAGCAGCAAGAGGACGTTGCGCACGTGGGCGTTACACCCGATGGCCTCGTACCCGATGGCCCGTTGCTGTTGGCGCTGGCCCGCCATGCCATCGCAGAAGCTTTGGGCCACCCTGCCCCCGCGCCAGGCCCCCTGCCCACCTGGCTGCAAGCGCCTGGTGCGTCTT
This sequence comes from Candidatus Symbiobacter mobilis CR, assembly GCF_000477435.1. NCBI lineage: Bacteria > Pseudomonadati > Pseudomonadota > Betaproteobacteria > Burkholderiales > Comamonadaceae > Candidatus Symbiobacter > Candidatus Symbiobacter mobilis. The sequence continues at coordinate 2,923,801 of NC_022576.1, read as the reverse complement.
TCGTCACACTGACGCAAGGCGGGCCATTGCACGAATTGCGCGGATGTATCGGCTCGCTCGAAGCGCACCGCAGTCTGCTTGATGACGTGCGCAGCAATGCAGTCCATGCCGCCTTGCATGACCCGCGCTTTCCCCCACTCCATGCCGAAGAGCTGGCCCGCACACGCCTCGAAGTCTCTGTCCTATCCCCCATGCAGCCGCTGCATGCCCCCGACCGTAACGCGCTCTTGGCGCAGTTGCGGGTCGGGGTCGATGGCGTAGTGCTGTCCTACGGCCACCACCGAGGCACCTTCCTGCCGCAAGTGTGGGAGCAATTGCCCAACCACAGCGACTTTGTGGCGCATCTGCTGCGCAAGGCAGGGCTTGCGGCGGATTTCTGGCATCCAGAGCTGCGCTGCCTGCGCTATACCGTCCAGAAGTGGATCGAGTGAAGTGGATCGCGTGACGGCCTCGAACCTTACGCCGCACCCCGCGCTCTATGGGCGCATGCTTGACGACGGCAGACTCCAGTGCGGGCTGTGCCCCCGGGAATGCAAGCTGCATCCAGGGCAACACGGCGCCTGCCTCGTTCGTGGGCGGGTGGGGGACCAGCTCGTTCTGCACGCCTACGGCCGTGCTTCCGGCTTGTGCGTAGACCCCATCGAAAAAAAACCGCTCTACCACTTCCACCCTGGCAGCGATGTCCTGTCCTTCGGTACCGTGGGCTGCAACCTGGCGTGCAAGTTTTGCCAAAACTGGGGGCTGAGCAAAGCCAAAGACTTATCCCGCATGGTGGCCAGCGCTACGCCCCAGGCTGTCGCGCTCGCTGCGCAACACGCAGGGTGCCGCAGCGTGGCCTTCACGTACAACGAGCCGGTGATCTTTGCCGAGTACGCGATGGACGTGGCCGATGCCTGCCATGCGCTGGGCATTGCCACCGTCGCCGTGACTGCGGGCTACATCCAGCCACCGGCCAGGGAGGAATTTTTTGCACGGATCGACGCCGCCAACGTAGACCTCAAGTCCTTCCGCGAGGACTTTTACTACCGGTTGACCGGAGCGCATCTGCAACCCGTGCTCGATACGCTGCGCTACCTGCGCCATCACACGTCGGTCTGGTTGGAAATCACGACGCTGCTGATCCCGGGATACAACGATTCCCCCGCCGAAGTCACGGAACTATGTCGCTGGATCGCTGGCGAACTGGGCACGGATGTTCCCCTGCACTGGAGCGCCTTTCACCCCAACCATCGTCTGCGCGACATTGCGCCGACGCCCCGCGATACGCTGGAACGCTGCCACGACATCGCCCTCTCGCAAGGGCTGTCTTTCGTCTACCAAGGCAATGTGCGTGGCGGTAGGGGGCACACGACGCATTGCCCGCGTTGCGATGCCGAGTTGCTGGTTCGCGAGGGCTTTGCCGTCGTCCGCAATGCCGTGGCAGCCGACGGCACCTGCCCCCACTGCGGGCAAAAACTTCCCGGACGATTCCTGTAAACCCAACATCTCCCCTACCGCAATTTGCGCTGCGCGTAGGTCGGCTTGGGGGGAACGCGATCCTCGGCTTCTGCGGTCAGGTGCGAGAAATCGAGATCGAGCATCCGCGAAGGGGTTTCTTCCGTGGGTTGGGTGATCGACAAGAGTGACGCTGTGGAAGACGATGGTGCAGTCGGCGCCATGTCCGCTGTCTCCTTGGCAAAGAGGAGCGCAATGTCTGCCGGGGCGGGGGCCTGGGGCACTGGTTCCTCTTCCACATCAAAGAAAGAGTTCGGCAACGCTGCAAACAGACTAAGCCCCGGGGGAGGCGCTTCTGCTTCGGGTGCAGGCTCCGGCTCTACCCCACCTACGTGATGGGAGATGGCAGGCAAAGGCTGCGCCGGGGTGTCTTCCAACGAGAACATCAGCCCAGGGTCGCGTGCGGCCTTGGCGGCTTGTTCGACTGCGGGAATAAGGTGGACCTCCGAAGCGGCTGGAGCGTGCGAGCCGGTGGGCTGTACAGCGGTCATCCCCCCCTCCGGCATGGACGGCGCCTTGTGGAAATCGAGAGGGGGGCGTTCGGCGCTCGCATGCACATGCAAGGGAATCGTCCGCTCCATCATCGACTCGACGGGCGTTTCTGCTCCCCGCCCTTCCCCATGGCTTAAGCCTTCCGCCAACGCACGCAAGGTGAGCAATTCCCGAAAAGCGCCCAGCGCAAAAGATTCCAACCCATTGCCGGTGGCGCGGTAGATGCAGTGATCCAAAAAGTCCATCACACCTTGGTTGGGCCACAACCGAACGATCTTGGACAAGACTTCGGGATACGACTCCAACCCCTTCCCTTCTGCATCGAACTCGGCAAAGTCTGGCAGTTTGCAGTGGAAGTGCTGTGCAAAGGACGCCGCTTCCATGGCGAAGTCCGCCTTGGCGCCCAGGGAGTGATACAGCCCGAACAAATCCAGATATACCAGGGGATCGGGATCCGGATTGCCGTGAATTTGCTGAACGAGGATGTCGATGGCGCGCTCCGACTGCCCCAGGGATACAAAGAAATCAGCCTGCTGGCGGATGTCGAGGATGTATTCCGAGGTCAGGCGATGCTCTTCGATGGCGGCAGGAGGCTGCGGACGCGCCACGGCAAGCGTAGGCTCCGCGCTATGCGGCTGTGGGGAAACTGTCGGTGCCGGTTCTGGCTTGAGGCCTGGTGCAGCAGCCGACTCCAGGGGGCTTCCCGATGGCATCTCGGCAACGGTTTGCGGCACCTGGGTATCTACCGTCGCCCCAGCGAAGGGGAATGGTTCGGCCTCCGCAGCGCGGGGGTGGAAGATCGTCGCGAGGTCGCCAAAGTCAGGGGCACCATGCCACCACGCGCTGTACCGTCCACTACGGGTGCGCCAGTACCACGCTCCCCCCAACACCGTCAGCAGTAACAAAGACCACAACGCCGCACGCGCCCAGCCTGAGAAATTCGACAACGAGGCCGACAACGAGGTTGGTGCCCCCCCGCGCTGCAACAGTACAAGATCTGTGCGAAGCTGTTCGATTTGCGCCTGGTCCGCGCTGCGCAAGGCACGCAGCATCCGCATCTCATCTTGCAAGACGGCGATCTGTTTGGCGTGGAGCAGGGTATCTTCTGTCGGGGAAAAAGACATCGGCGAATCCAGGGTGCCAACCCGATCCGAGAACACTCCCAGGGGGTCGAGCCGCAACACAGCGCGCGCGCCCTTAGCCCCTTTGCGTTGCGATGCGGGCTGTGCCGTCTGCGCTGGGTGGGAGGTTGGGGAAGCCGATGTCTCTGGGGTTGCCGATACGGCGGCAGGCGTTGCCTGCGCAGGTTTGCGGCGTGTACGCCGGACGGGCTGCTCGTCCGGTGCTGCCGGGACGACCGCTGCGCTGGCAGGCCGACCTTCCGGCAACACGAGGAAGAGCGTCTCTTGGGCGGCACTGGCTGGGGCCACGGTCGCAACAGCAGTAGCAACCGGTGCGGGAGCGAGCGCCACCTTCACAGGGGACGTTGCAGGCACTGCCGGAATATCCGAAAGCAAGATGTACCGCCGCATCGCCCCCGTTCCGCATGCTGCTGCAAGCAACACCGTGACCACCGGTTCGTTGACCGCCTCCACGGAACGGATACGCACAGACCCCGCCGCTGCGCCGGAAGAAACGACGGAAACCTTCGGGAGCTGCTGCCGTGCCTCGGCAAAGTACAGATCGACCGAGAAACATTCCGTGGCGATCTCTTCCCCCGGGGCACGCTGCACCTGCACGGTAATGTCGAGTGGGCGGCCCAATATCGCTGCCCCTCGCACTTCCCCCAACATCAAAGCCTGCGCCGAATGCATCGGCAACAACGCCCATGCGCCAACACAGGCGATCCACGCCCACTCCATGACGAGGGCCGACCGTTTGCGGAATCGTCCTTTCAAAATGCACCACTCCTTTGCGCAACGCCACTCCATGCGCTGCAAACGCAGTTCCTGCCATCGCTCTTCGCGGTGTACAGCCGACGATCGGCACCGTCGAGCAACGCAAAAGGCGAATCGCCCACATGCGGAACGATGCTTTCCGCCCCCAGACTGATAGTGACCCACACTGCAACGTCCGGGCAGGCATGGGGAATGCGCAAATCTTCGATTTGTTTGCGCAACCGCTCGGCAATCAGCGCCACCCCTTCCTCCCCCGTATCGGGAAGCAACACGACAAATTCTTCTCCCCCATACCGCGCGACGATGTCGCCAGGCCGGGTACATGCCGCAGCCAAGGTAGAAGCGACCGTGCGCAGGCAATCGTCCCCGGCGCCATGGCCCAAGCGATCGTTGTACCGCTTGAAGTGGTCGATGTCGATCATGATCAGCCCCAGCGCCTGGGATGCACGCTGCGCACGCTTCCACTCCCGATCCAGGCTTTCATCGAAGCTGCGACGGTTCGGGATGTTGGTCAACCCATCAAGCAACGCAAACTTTTCTAGCAAATCGGCCTTCTGTTTGAGCGCAATGTGGTTGCGCACCCGCGCCAACACAACGGGGATATGGAAAGGCTTGGTGATGTAGTCCACCGCCCCCAACCGCAACCCGAGTTCCTCATCGACCAAGTCTGTACGCGCGGTGACGAAAACCACGGGTACCCCCACCGTGGCAGACTCCTGTTTGAGACGACGGCAAACCTCGTACCCGTCCATGTCCGGCATCATGATGTCGAGCAACACCAGATCCGGCACCCCCTGCCTGGCAATCACATCGAGCGCGCCCTGCCCGCTGGTGGCGACCTGCACCCTGTACTGCGGGCGCAATGCTTCCGCCAGCACGCGAATGTTGGCGGGCACGTCGTCGACGATCAGGACGACGGGAAGAGGTGGCGATTCGTTCATGACTGCGGCGTGTTGTCCGTATCGCCTTTGTTAGCCACGGCGCCTTTGTTGCCCAAATCGTGCCCCTCACGGCACACCAGCCCCTGCAACAACGTCAGCGCCTCGGTGTAGTCGAAAGCGTCGAGACGACGGCTCAGCGCGTCCATCTGCTGCAACATGGGGGTACACGCCATGCACTCGCGCATCTCCGCCAGCATCTCGCTAGGGATGAATTCGGCGTTGTCCAGCATCCCCAGCATGCGCACGATCAGCTCGCGCGCCTTGTGCCATTGGCACCGGTCGCAAAAGAATTCGGCGGGGTGCATGGCGGCGGCAGGCATGGCGCGCAACACAGCAATCGACTGCATCGCCTGTGCAAACGCCGTCTGAAAGTCGACCCGCTCCCTGGCGCACAACTCGTCCACCGGCCCGGTCTGCGGGGCCTCGGCAAGGCGCAAGGCGTCAAGCTTGGCTTCCAGCCTGCGCGCAGCCTGTTGCAGTCCCATCGCGCCAAGGTTGCCCCCCGTTCCGGCCAGCTTGTGTGCGAGCACGGAGGCCTCCTGCAAGTTTCCGTTGTCGATGTACCCGACGATCCTTCGGGATGCATCGGCAAATTGCTCTCCAAATTGGAGAGCCAATCGCCGGAACATCGCCCGGTTTCCCCCCAGCAACGCCAATGCCTGACTGATGTCAAACCCAGGAAGGGTAGAGGGCAACATCACGATTGGTTCCACCGGCGCAGGGGCCTTGCGCATCGGCAGGGCTGGCGTTTCCACCTGCACCCACCGCAACAGCACGCGCAGCAGTTCCTTCGGGTCGATGGGTTTGCCAACGTGATCGTTCATGCCTGCCTCGGTGCAGGCAGCCCGATCCCTCGGCATGACGGCTGCGGTCATTGCGATGACGGGCAAATGGGCGAATTCCGGGCGAACCCGAATCCGCCGCGTGGCTTCGACACCATCCATCACTGGCATTTGCAAGTCCATCAGCACGACGTCGTAGGCCTCTTTGCCCAGGCAATCGAGCGCATGCCGCCCATTGGCAGCCACATGCACGATCAGCCCCATGCGTTCCAGCAGTTCCCGCGCAACGGCTTGATTGATGTCGTTGTCTTCGACGACGAGTACGCGCGCGCCATGGATGGGCTTTGCCAAGTCGAACCATTCCACGTGCTGCGAGGAGGAAGCGGGAATCCATTGCTCACCTTGCAACCCGATGATCGTGTCGAACAGCCCCGATGCTGTCACCGGTTTGGTCAGCACGGCATCGATTTCAACCCCCTGCGCCTGCTGCGCCAGAACATCCCGGCGCAAAGGAGTCACCATCAGCACCATCGATACGGGGGGCAATGCACGCTCTTGCTGCACTGCGCGCAAACGGCTGGCGACAGCCACCCCATCCATGCCAGGCATCTGCCAGTCCAGCAAGACGAGTTCGAACGCGGTGGACGGATCTTCTGCGGCCTGTACGAAGGCTTCCACGGCGGCCTCCCCCGATGCAGCTTGCGTGACGGGAAAACCCCAAGACTTCAGGATCTCCGCAAGGATATGCCGGGATGTAGCCAAGTCGTCGACGACCAGCACCCGCAACCCCTGCAATTCCGAGGAAGGCCGTTCGTTCGGCACCTCGGTGGCTATCGGGAAGGTCAGGGTGAATGCAAAGCGGCTTCCAGCGCCAGGATGGCTGTCTACACGGATCGTTCCTCCCATCGCAGTGACCAGACGATGGCAGATGGTCAACCCCAGCCCCGTTCCACCGTAGCGGCGCGTAATGGAACCATCGGCCTGCGTAAAAGGCTGAAACAGGCGCGCCACCTGTTCTGCGGTCATTCCAATCCCGGTATCGCGCACGCTCCATTCCAAGGTGACACGACCGTTGTCCAACCGCTCTTCGATGCCAATGCGAACGAGGATTTCCCCGGCTTCCGTGAACTTGACTGCATTGCCAACGAGGTTATTGAGGATCTGGCTTAGCCGCAGGGAATCGCCCACTAGCGCATGGGGCACGTCGGGCATCAGCTCGAAGACGATTTCGATGCCCTTTTGCTCCGCGCTGACACCAAACAAATTGCCCACCCCCAGCAGCAATTCCTCGACGCGAAAGGCCGTCTCGTCGAGTTCGAGCTTGCCGGCCTCGACTTTGGAGTAGTCCAGGATGTCATTGAGGATCGACAGCAATGCGCGAGAGGAGGTATGAATCTTCCCCAGGTAGTCCCGCAGCTTGGGCCCCAGATCGTTCATTGCCATCGCGAGGTCGGACAGGCCGATGATCGCGTTCATGGGGGTGCGGATCTCGTGGCTCATGTTCGCAAGGAACTCGCTCTTGGCACGGTCTGCGTTTTCTGCGGCTTCCTTTGCTTTGCGCAACGTTTCTTGAATTTGCAGGCGCTCGGCAATGCCCCCGAAAGCAACGACGGCTCCACCGGGCGTGCCGTCATGCATCAACGGGCACGAGGTGATCCATACGGGGACAAAGCTGCCATCGGCGCGAACGAGGTAGTCTTCGAGCATCTCCCGGCGCTGGCCCAAAGTGATTGCCCCATGCAGCGGGCACTCCATGAAAGGATAGGCGCTCCCGTCGCGACGGCGGTTATGGAACAGATCGTGGCTCTTTTTGCCCAGCGCATCCTTTGCCCGCCAACCCAAGGTGCGTTCGGCCTCGGCGTTGAGGTACGTGATCTCGTCGTTGGCATCGACCACGAACACCGCACTCGGCATGGTGGAGAGCACCTCCGCAAGCTGCTGCCGCGACGCACGCAGGGCCTCTTCGACATACCTGCGCTCGCCAATCTCGGCACGCAATCGATCCCGGCTGGCCAACAGCATCCACCCGGCGCACAACAATCCACTCAACAGCAGTAGCACGACCAGGCGCTTTTCCGTCAGGCTCTTGTGGAGCGTGGCCAAAGCGGGAACGGAAGAGTAGGAAACGACGTACCCCACGTTGTGCTCGACCGAGTCCGCGACGGCAAGGAACGCCACGGCATACCCCTGGCCGTCATGGAGCATGGGTACCGCAAAACTCTGCCCCGAAGCCATCGCATGCTGCACCTGTGGATCGCGCCGCAGGATCGGATTCAGACGTACGACCAGTTCCGACAGGGTGAAGTCCCGGACGATACGCGACACGAGCGGGTTTTCAATCAAAAAATTGGGGTGGATCGACGCAGGAACATACTTCTCGCGGTGCTCCATGGCAATGCGATCCAGCAACCCTTCGTTGCGCAGAAACAGCGCACAGTCCGGGCTGCGCAGAAGCAGCCGGAGGTGGTCGTGTATCTGCTCGAAAGACAAGGCAAGCTCGGCGCTGCCGACGAAGCGCCCCGCATGGCTGAGGGGAAAAACGAACCGGTACGCAGGCAAAGTTTTGCCCACTTCGAGACCCGATACAGGACGCCGTTCCGCTTGGACGATGCGCAGCGAGGGACGAATCGCTTCCAGTGCATCGCCGGCCATTTCCGGCTGATGAAATCGCAAAAACACGCGGTCGTCGGCAAGGTGGAATTGGAGCCTGGGCACCCCCTCCTGTTGCAGTACATCGTAGACCTGGCCAAGCAACCGGTACAGCTTGGCCCGCAGAGGAGGCATGAGGTCATTGGGGGTATCCAGCGCCTGCGCAAGCAGCTCCGTTACCGCAGGCTGGTCGATTTGGGTGCGCAGATGCGTTTCGACACCGAGGCGGTAGGACTCGATGCTGGCACGGTATGCCACGTCGAGCGCAACGAGGTGCTGCGCGGCGACATGCCTACTTTCGTCACGGTACTGCTGCCCAGTGAACTGCCACGCCAATGCAAACAGCGCAACCGCCGTCACCAAAAAAAGGATTCCCACGCGGCGTAGCAAGCCGGGGGAACGGAGCGGGGCCGATGACGGCATTAGTGAGATATAGGCTCAGGAGGGATGGACGCAGGGTCACCGAAGGAACGCGATGCGTCGAAGTCGGTGTCATACGCTGCCGCCATGCCATAGCGGATCGTCAAGCCCCAGCGCTCGTATTCCGCTGCGTGGGTAGCCAACAGCACCGTGCGAATGCGTTCGAACAACACATCGCCGAGTGTCCTGCGGTTGCCTGCAATGCCCAAGGATGGGACAGGCAACGACTGGGCCAGAATCGTGACGCCAAGGTTGGCGTACTTGTTCGCGAATTCTTCCTTGACTACGCCATAGTCAACCGTCCCCCCCAGCACGCCACGCAGGACGGCTTCATGCGAGCCTAAGTACTTGTAGGGGAATTTGTCCAAGGGAATGCCCAATTCCTTGCGGACGATGGCGTTGGCTCCCAGGTACCCACAGGTGGACATGCGCTGCGTCAGCCCGATACGCTTGCCGCGCACATCCGCCAGCTTGGGGGTGGAACCCGTCGTGACCCCGACCAGCACGCATCGGTAGTGGGTATTGCCATCGGATTCCCGGAAAAAGATCAGAGGATGGACGAGCGGGTTGCGCTGATGGCTATCCACATACGGCAATAACCCCACATGCGCCAGATCGACTTTGCCGACGACTAGGGCATCGACGATGTCGCTATTGCGGTCGAAATACACGATTTCCACCGGTTTGCCGAGCTGCGCCGAAAGGTAGTGAACCATCGGCGCCATCGCCTTGACCGTGGTCTCCCGGTTTTCCATCGGCAGCGGGGCGAAACGGATGGAGTCTCGAACGGTATCTCGAATGGAATCTGCTGCTACAGCACAACAGGCCCACGAAAAGCCTAGCAGAACGGCCAGAAGTCGCATAGGTAAACGCCCCAAAAACTTGCGTCGCGCCGCTTTGAAAAAGAATGAATTTTAACGACCCCCTATTCTGAACCCAAAAACTCCCATAGCCTTTTTAACTACCAATTGCATAGCAATTGCATGGTTTTATTGGGCCGCTATCGATTGTGGGCAATCGAGATATTCCCCATGGGGTATATCTCGACATGTGCTCCACGCCCTATAGCCCTTGAAAGGGATGCGTTCATCCCCAGTTTGTCGTAGGCGTGCGAACGTGGTTCGCACCGTTGTTTTCATCATCCACTTGAAGAACCATGGGCAAACATACACATTCTTTTCAAGCCGAGGTCGCGCAGTTGTTGCACCTCGTCACCCACTCGCTGTATTCCAACAAGGAAATTTTTCTGCGCGAGCTGATTTCCAATGCTTCCGACGCTTGCGACAAATTGCGTTTCGAGGCCCTGCACGACGCAGCCCTCTACGAAGATGCGCCCAATTTGGAAGTGCGCATATCTTTTGATCCCGGCACACAGACGATCACCATCACCGATAACGGCATCGGGATGAGTGAGGCGGACACCATCGAGCACCTGGGCACCATCGCCAAAAGTGGAACCCGGGACTTCGTCCAGAAGCTCAACGACGACCAGCGCGCCAGCGCTACCCAGCATGGGCAACTCATCGGCCAATTCGGCGTGGGGTTCTACTCGGGGTTTATCGTTGCAGACCGCATCACCGTCGAAACCCGCCGCGCCGGGCTGAGTCCGGCGCAGGGGGTGCGCTGGGTCAGCGCAGGCGTGGGCGACTTTGAAGTGGAACCCACCGAACGCGCGGCACGGGGTACTTCGGTCATCCTGCACCTCCGCGACGATGCGCTGGAGTTCTGCAACGGATGGAAGCTGAAGAGCATCCTGGGCAAATACTCCGACCACATCAGCCTGCCGATTCTGATGGAAAAGGAAGAGTGGAAGGATGGCGAGCTGATTGACCCCAGCGACGAGAAAAAAGGCCGCAACCCTGGCTCGATGGTCAAGACCGGCGAATGGGAGACGGTGAACAAGGCCAACGCGATCTGGGCACGTTCCAAAAAGGACATCACGGTCGAGCAATACCACGAGTTCTATAAGCAAATCAGCCACGACTTCGACCTCCCGCTGGCTTACACGCACAACCGCGTCGAGGGGGGCACCGAGTACACCCAGCTCCTCTATATCCCCTCCAAAGCGCCCTTCGACCTCTACAACCGGGATAAAGCCGCAGGGGTCAAGCTCTACGTCAAGCGCGTGTTCATCATGGACGACGCCGAAGCCCTGCTACCGGCGTACCTGCGCTTCGTCAAGGGGATCGTCGATTCCAACGACCTCCCGCTCAACGTCAGCCGCGAGCTGCTACAGGAAAGCCGCGACGTGAAAGCCATCCGCGAAGGGTGTACGAAGCGGGTGCTGGGAATGCTCGAAGACCTGGCCCGCAATGACCAGCCGCCTGCCGACAAGCCTGACACCACGGAAGGCGATGCCACAGTCGGCAAGGAAGTCACCGACGTCGAAACCGAAGAAGACAAGGCCAAGCACGGCAAATACACCAAGTTCTACAAGGAATTCGGCGCCGTCCTCAAAGAAGGCCTGGGCGAGGACTTTGCCAACCGGGATCGCATCGCCAAGCTGCTGCGCTTTGCTTCGTCCACGACGGACGCCGTCAGCGTGGGCCTGGCCGACTACAAGGCGCGCATGAAAGAAGGGCAAGAAGCCATCTACTACATCACCGCCGAAACGCTGGCCGCAGCCAAAAACAGCCCGCAGCTCGAAATTTTCAAGAAGAAAGGTATCGAAGTCCTGCTGATGACCGACCGCGTCGACGAATGGGCGCTGACCTTTTTGCACGACTTCGACGGCACGCCGCTGCAGAGCGTGGCCAAAGGCGCGGTCGACCTGGGCAAGCTCCAAGACGAATCCGAGAAAAAGGCTGCCGAGGAAGCGGCGGAATCCTTCAAGCCGGTATTGGCGCGGCTCAAGGACGTGCTCAAGGACAAGGCCGAAGACGTGCGTGTGACAACGAGGCTCGTCAATTCCCCCGCGTGCCTGGTCGTGCAAGACCACGGCATGAGCACCCAGCTCGCCCGCATGCTCAAGCAAGCCGGGCAGACTGCCCCGACGACCAAGCCGATTCTGGAAGTCAACGCCGGGCACGCGCTGGTCAAGAAGCTCGAAGGCTCCGACCGTTTCGATGATCTGGCGCATATCCTCTTCGACCAGGCACTGCTGGCCGAAGGCGGGCTGCCGGAAGACCCTGCCGCCTACGTCCAGCGTGTCAACGCCTTCCTGGCTTGACGGTACTTGACAGTACTTGGTATAGCGCGTGCATAGTCCCCAGATGGGGCGGGGTACCTCTTCCGCTCAATCTGGGCGACTCGCCGGTCCAGCCGACACCTTGGCAGCACAACAGCCCCTTTTACGATGGATAGCGTGACCGTGCCGCACCGCACGCCCATGTTGTACAAATCGGTGCTTGGTACACACCCATCTGTCATAGGGGAGATACTGCCAATATGGAACTCTCAGGACTTTCTTTGGAAGAAGTGGAGGACACCGTCGTCCTCGTGAGCGAGCCTGTCGCTGGTCGGGAGCCTTTCGATGGTGCTGCGCTACGCGCCTTTCTGTGTAGTGCGGGGTATGGGAAGTGCCAGATAGACGATGAAGCGCTAAACAAAACAGCCAGCATGTGCGCCATCCAGCAGGCGCAGTTCAAGACCACGGTGGCGCGCAAGGTCAATGCGATGGTGTCCATAGCCATCGCTGCCGATGCAATGAGTGCGACCGTCGACATCATTGCCCCCCGTGGTGGTAAGCCTGCAGCAGTGTCCGACGTGGTGGGGGCGCTGATGCAAGCCGGTGTGGTGCGGGGCATCGACAAAGATGCCATCGAAGCTGCTTGCCAAGAAAACGGCTGCCTTGGTCATGTCGTCGCCCTAGGCAAAGCGCCCGAACATGGTACGGACGGCATGCTGGAGCTGCTGGTGACGGACACGGTGGATCGCGCCCCGAGTCTGGATTCCAACGGTTTGATCGACTACCGTGAGCATGGGGAAATTCCCACCGTCATGCCCACCAATCCTCTGATGCGGCGCATTCCGCCTGTGCCGGGTATCCCTGGATACACCGTGCATGGTGTGGTTTTGGCCGCCCGAGAAGGCAAGGATGTCCACTTCGCGCCCCATTTGCAGGGTACCGAATGCTCCGCCGATGACCCCAATGTGCTGGTGGCGAATGTCAACGGGCAGCCTGTACGGGTTGATAACGGCGTGATCGTCGAGCCGATATTGCGCCTCAAAGAAGTCAACATGGCTACCGGGAATGTCCGCTTTGACGGCACGGTGCATGTTGCTGGGGATGTGCTGCAAGGAATGCTCGTGCGGGCCAGCGGGGACATCGTCGTCGATGGCATGGTCGAAGGCGGCTCATTGGACGCTGGCGGGAATGTCGTCGTGGCCGGAGGGGTAGTGGCCCACTCGCATCTACACGCTGCGGGGTCAGTGCATGTGCGCTTTGCCCAATCTGCCCAGATCGACGCAGGGACGGTGATTGCGGTCGCGGAATCTGCCCTCGATTGCACCCTGCATTCGCTGTATCAAATTGTGATTGGGGCCAATGCCCCGCAGCGCGGCAGACTGTTGGGCGGGTTGGCAACGGCTGCCATGCTGTTGCAGGTTCCCTGGTTGGGTTCTACACAGTCTTCCAAGACGCGGGTAATCGTCGGGGATCACTCCGCTCTCGATGAAAAGTATGCCTTGCTGTTACATCGCATCGAGGAGGAAAAAGCCAGCGCGTCCAACCTGGCCAAGTTGGTGCGGCAGTTACAGGCATCGGGTGACCCCAGAGGAATGCTCGCGCGCGTGAAGGAGTCGCAAAAACATGCGATCAAAGTCTGGGGGGATTCTTTGGCCGAGGAGGTAGAACTCAAACGAGAAATCGCCGCAGCCCAGTTGGCAAGGATCGAAGTCAAACAAGGCGTGGAAGGATCCGTCGTTTTGACCTTCGGAAAATACACTGCGACGATGCCCCAGGACTTCAGCCAGGGCACTTTTGCACTCGACGCTACGCAAGGCATCGTCTTCACCCCGCCAGGCGGTGCGCCAGTACCGGTGTCTGCACGCCGCTGATCTGGTCAGAGCTTGGGTGATGCCGTTAGCGTCTGCCGTCTGCCGTCTGCCGTCTGCCATATCCTGCCTGCGCCAAGCCACGCGCCCCGCATAGGCAAACGCACCAAAAAAAACGCGCCCAGCAAGGGCGCGCCAATCCTTTGATGCTCACAGCAACCAACCAGAACCAGCATTCAGACTGGGGTTTCGGCAAGGCGCAGTGACCAGTCCTGCGTCACTGCCCCGCTGCTGCCCAAGCCTTGTCGAGATGGGCTTCGATGCTTTTGAACAGCTTATAGGCCGTCGCGGCTGCTACGTCGTATTCTTCCTCCGGGCACATTCGGTTGGCGTACTGCAGGAATTGCTCCCACAGTTCCCGCGCTGCTTCGCCGTGCCCATCGAAGAATTGCATGGGGAGATCCCCATGGCCCAAATCGCGCACAGTGCGTGCAATCACCTGCCCACCCAGGTTCGACCCTTCGACCGTGTACAGCAAGCCGACAAGCTCGCCAATGCTGCGCGGGGCCGAAAAACCCACCGGGCTGGCAAAAGGCTGCGCACCCAGCGCCTGCAAATCGGCTTCGAGCAGATGCAGCCTGCGCCGGGGCCGGAACCCCGCCCATTCGGGATGCGCGTCCAGCGTGGCATGGATGTGCGACTCTGCTTCCGCATGCACGCTGTGCAGCGCTCCCAGTGCCTGGGCATACTGTTCTTTGGTCAGGGATGCCTTGAGCATCGGGGCCAGCAGAGGGTGGTGGTCGATAGTACGGTGCTCCAACTTGCTTGCTTGCCGCATACGGCGGTGCAGCTCAGTCTTGGCCGGAGGAGTGGTTTCTTCAGTCATAGCCAGCGTAGAAGGTTGTTACGGAACTTGGCGGCCACGATCTGCTCTTCGCGGGACCATGGACGGCTGTAGTCGCTCTTGATTTCCACCCAGCGCTCGAAAGAGCGGCGGGGGGAGAGTGCCATGGCACCAGCATTTTCGATCATGGGCTTGTTGGGATTTCCAGCCCATGCCACGTGTTGAGGCTCGGCTTCGCGGAACCAATAAAACCGCACCCAGCCCGAGCGTGGGGACTGGGCCTTGATCGCGAGCATGCCGCTGGCTGCATGGAGCACTTCGGGCCGATCGGGGAACAGGTCGGACAAATGATCCGAACTCAGCACCAGCTCATTGCAGTGGTTGACGAACCAGTCATCGATCACGCTCAGGCCATCCACCCCCGGGCCGTCGCCATTGATGACGACATCTTCTTTGATCGCCATGGCGAAACCGTTGGCGCCTACGGTGTCCAACAAGGCTTGGCCGTTGATTTCAATGCCGTCAAGCGGGTCGGTGTAGGTACCCAATTTTTCCAAGACTGCATCGATCTTGCGGTCGAGGCTGTCGATGACCTTGAGCCGGTGGCTGGAGATATAGGTCGACAAGCCCAAGGTATAGGTGCTGGCGAGCATCACGCAAGCGTTGCGATGATCGGGAGTGAGCGGCAAAGGGGTACGGTGATGGCACGCAACCAGGCCCCACAGCCGCCCGGCAATCCGGATAGGGACGGAGAACGAGGCACGCACCCCCATGTTCGCCAGATATTCCAGATGGACAGGCGAGACGCTGCGCACATCCGAGCGGGTCAGATCCGGGACACGTTCTTCCGAACCGAGTACCGGCACCGGCATAGCCTGGGTGTCAGGGATCATGCGTGCGGGATTGAGCATGTAAATGTTGCGCGCAATGGCCGGGATGTCGCTGGCCGGAAAGCGCAGCCCCATATAGCTCCCTACCCCGGGGGCGGTGGCCTCGGCGACGACCTCGCCGGACCAATCCGGCGTGAATCGGTACATCATGATCCGGTCATAGCCGATGACCTTGCGGAAAGATTCCACCAAATGCTGGTGGTAGCGGTCGCAGTCCTCGGCGCTCTGGGGCGCGCTGAGAAAAGGCTGCTGCAAGTGCTGTACGGGGATCGGCTCTGCGGGCGGGGTGTTGTATTCAAGCTCAACAACGACGAAATCCTCGCCACGTATCAGGAGCGCATCGATATGGCCCTGTGCGTTCTGCATCACGTTGCGAACGACGGCGGTCTCCCCCGGTGTCGTGGCGAGCACAGAAATGGCACGAGACAGCGAGGGGACGACCTGATCGAGCGTGCGACCAATGACGGCCTGCGGATCCAGGGAGAGAAATTCCGCAAGGTTCGCGCTGGCATGGCTAATGGTGCCCCCCTCACTCTGCAAACAAAGAAGCGCGCCAAAAGGCTGGATCGCGCCGGAAAGATGCAGTTTTTCTGCCTCGCAACCACGAAGCATTTTCTCGATCAGGATCATGTCGGTCATGGCAGGGTGCTCTCCATAAAAAGTGGAAGGACAGGGAAAACGAAACGATGCAAGGAGTGCAGAAAGTAGCGGAGTCAGGCCTCGGTATCGAAGGACACGCTGGGAGCAGCAAGGAGCTTCTCGAATTCTGCCGCCCCCATGGGCCGGTGATACAGATAGCCTTGGACGACATCGCAACCATCCTGTTCGAGGACTTGGAGCTGCTCCTGCGTTTCCACACCCTCTGCAACGACCTGCAACCCCAGCGCGTGCGCCATGTCGATGATCGTCTTGGCGATAGACCGGTCATCGCGTTCGACGGCGATGCCATCCACGAAGCTGCGATCCACCTTCAGCTCGTGCAAGGGGAGCTTACGCAGGTACGCAAGCGAGGAATACCCCGTGCCAAAGTCATCGACGCTCAGGGTCGTACCCAGTGCGGCCAGTTGGATGAGCCGTTCACGCACGACATCAATACGCTGCATCAACACGCTTTCCGTGAGTTCGATGCCGATATTCGATGCAGGAACGTGGAGGTACTCCAGACGGGCGATGAGGTGCTGCACGAAGTCTGGATCACGCAACTGGTGCGCGGAAACGTTGATCGAGATGCGCGGAACTTGCAGACCTTGCTCGCGCCAGCGTGCGATTTGCCGCAAGACCATGTCAAGGACACGGTTCCCCACGGCATCGATCAGCCCGCAGTTTTCTGCGATGGGGATGAACTGCGAGGGAGGCACATCGCCCAGTATGGGATCTTTCCACCGTAACAACGCCTCGGCAGCAATCGCCTGACCGGTACGCAGGTCCACTTTGGGCTGGTAGACCATATACAGCCGGTCGTGTTCCAACGCAGAGCGCAAGCCTGTTTCCATCGCCATCCTCTGCAGGGCCAGCACTTTCATTTCTTCGACGAAGAACTGGTACTGGTTCCGCCCCCGATCTTTGGCGCGGTACATGGCCGTATCGGCATTGCGCAGCAGGCTGACGGTGTCGTCCCCGTCCTCGGGGTAGACGCTGATGCCAATGCTGGCGGATACGTGCAACACATTGGCATCGACGGTGAAGGCGGTAGCCATGTTGTCGATGATGCGTGCTGCGATCTGGTTGACTTCTTCAAGATGTACGGCAGGCAACAGCGCAACGAACTCGTCGCCACCCAGGCGCGCCAGCGTGTCGGCCTCGCGAATGCACTGCCGCAAGCGCTGCGCCACCTGTTTGAGCAGGCCATCGCCCACATCGTGCCCCAGCCCATCGTTGATCGTCTTGAAATTGTCGAGGTCGATGAACAGCACGGCGAGCTTATGCGTCTGGCGCTGCGCCAAAAACAAGGCTTGCCGGAGCCGATCATTGAGCAAGCTCCGATTGGGCAAGCCCGTAAGCTCGTCGTGGGTTGCCAGGAATTCGATGCGTTGCTGCGAACTTTTGAGCGCAGAGATGTCGCTGAATATGGCGACGAAGTGGACGATCTGCTCTTGGTCGTTCTTGACCGCATTGATCGTCAACCATTCAGGGTAGACATCCCCGCTACGACGCCGGTTGACGATTTCCCCTTGCCAGGAACCTTGCTCGGTCAGGCTGTGCCACATGGACTCGTAAAACTGTGGCAGATGTCTGCCAGATTTGAGGACGCGGGGATTTTGTCCCACCACCTCTTCGGCCGCATAGCCCGTGATTTTGGTGAAAGCCTCGTTGACGCGCAAGATGCGGGCTTTGGCGTCGGTGATGACGATGGCTTCCCCGGCGCGTTCGAAGACGCTCGAAGCCAGTCGCAACTGCAAGTCCGCGTCGTGCCGGTAGGTAATGTCCTGGGACTGGGTGCATACCGAACGGAGGTTGCCACCAGCATCGAAGATGGGGAAGCGAATGCTGTTGAGCCACAGCGTCGCCGTTGGCAAGGCGATCTCCTCGGTCGTTTCGATCGCGGCCAGCTTGAGCATGACGTCCAGATCGCCCGCACGCAGTTTCTGACCGAGTTCCAAGCCAAAGATCTGCTGATCCGTTTTGCCCAACACGTCTTCGGCATGCAGGCCGAAGATCGTTTCAAAACGGTGGTTGATAAATTCGTAGCACCCGGTGGCATCCTTGACCGAGACCAGCGACATCGAGTGATGCATGATCGAACGCAGACGTTCTTCACTCTCCGTGGTTTTTTGCTGCGCGGTCACCAGTTCCGTTTCGTCCACCACGGCCAATACCACCCCCTGCGCTATGGGTGGATAACCCGTCACCACCGGAGTGATGAAGACTTGGTAGACACGATCTTCCCCATCTACCGTGATGCTCTCCCGAGCGGCATGAAAAACGACGTTGCCGATCTGGGTTTCAAGCTGGCGCAGGTGGTAAGGCAAATCAAGCTGCGCAAAATGCTGCCCCGTCGATGACATCGACAAGGCGTAATGCCGCATGGCTGCCCCGTTGGCACGCTTGAGCTGGAGCTGGTTGTCCAGCAGCAGAACGGGGAATTCCAAGGTATTGAACAGGCTTTCAAAGTCGCTGTTGATCGCAGCGAGTTCGGCAGACTTGTGCTGACTTTCGTCGTTGGCGCTGATCAGCTCTTCGTTCGATGCCTGAAGCTCTTCGTTGGAGGTCTGCAATTCCTCGGTGAGCGCGGACATTTCCTCCTTGTACGCGCTCAAGTCCTCGGCCATCGTCTGCAAGCGCTCGCGGGCCAGGGCCAATTCGTAGGCCATGGACTGCTCTGCCTGCATGGCCGCATCGCCCACTTCGGCATCTTCCTCGGAAATGGGCGGCGAGGGGTGATCCGCAGGCTCGAAGACGACGAGGAATAGCTCCTGGTCTGCGCGCAGCCCCAGTGGATGGATCACGAGCCGCCATACCGCATCATCCAGCGAAGAAATCGCGCAACTGCGGCTAAACGCCGTGACCTTGCGGCGCTGCGCACGGTACAACGTCGTCGATACCTCCGCGCTGAACTCCGGGACGATCAGGCGGGCAAGATGCAGCTCCGGGGTACCACTGGGAAAGCTGATGAAATGGCCGACATCCCCATGGGTGTGCAAAATTTTGAAGCTGCCGTCGATGAGCAGCAACGTGCCGACTCGCTCGGACAATGCCCCCAAAAAAGCCGATTCTTGCGACGACGCATAGTTGCGTAGGCTATCAGCACTACGCTTGAGCTGACCACGGATGATCTTGGACGTCGTCGGAACCGCAACGGCACCGCGCGAACGGAAGATCTTGGCGTAGTTGTCAATAGTCAAAAACAGCGTTTCCTGCTGATGGATCGTCTCGGAGTGCCCGAGAAACAGCAGCCCGTGCTCCAACAAGCACCGGTGGATATTGGCCAGCACCTTGGCTTGCAGGTCGTTGTTGAAATAGATCAGGACATTGCGGCACGAGACGAGGTCGAGCTTGGGAAAGGCGGGGTCGGTCGTGATGTCCTGCCTGGCGAAGGCAACACAGTCCCGCAGCGCCTTGGACACCTCGTAACCCTTGTTGTGCGGCTGGAAGTAGCGTTCCAGATAGGGACCGGGCAGTTCTGCCAAGGCACTCTTTCCGTAGTACCCACGCCGCGCCAACGCCAGCGCATCGTTATCAATATCGGTGGCAAAAACATTGAGCCGCAGGGGCTTGCCCACAGCCGCGATCACTTCCATGCAGAGAATGGCCATGGAGTAGGCCTCTTCCCCGGATGCGCAACCGACCACCCACACCCGCAGTTCGTCGTCCGGCACCTTTTGCTCGACGATGTCCAACAGATGCGGCTGCAGGGCGCGAAACGCCTCAGGATTGCGGAAGAACTCGGTGACAGAAATCAAGGCTTCGTGCGCAAGGGCGTCCAGCTCGTCGGGGTGCGTATCGACGTAAGCCAGGTAGGCCTCCAGCGTGAAGGTCTTGGTGGTGTTCATCCGGCGTTGCAGGCGCCGCTGCACCGTTGCCGGCTTGTAGCTCGAAAAATCGATTTGCGTATGCTGGCGGACCTTTTCGAGCAGATCAGCGAAGGTGACGCGATGCTCTTCAGGCTTGCCCGCCGGGAAGGTCGATTCTGCGGGAAGCCGGAGCAAGTGATCGAGCACGTGGCTGATTTCGACCGGCGGCGCCACGTAGTCCGCGACGCCAGCTTCGATGGCGGACCTCGGCATGCCGTCGTACTTGGCGGATTCCGGGGTCTGGACGAAAGTCATGCCTCCCGCCGCCTTGATGGCTTGCAAACCGGCAGTACCGTCCGACCCCGTTCCCGAAAGGACGATGCCGACGGCGCCTGCGCCAAACTCCTGCGCCATCGATTCGAAGAGCAGGTTGATCGATGGCTTGGGGACGACTTCCGGAGGCGGGGTTTCCAGGTGGAAACGTCCCTCGCGAAACACCAGGTTCGTCCCGGCAGGAACGGTGTAAACGATGTTGGGAAGGGGAATTTCGTCGGCGACGATCTCGCGCACAGCCAGCGTTGTCTGGTGCGCAAGCAATTCCGACATCATGCTGCGGTGCGACGCAGACAAATGCTGCGCAACGACGAAGATCGACCCGGATTCGGTAGGAAGTTCGGCAACGAGCTGCGTCAAGGCTTCCAGCCCACCGGCAGAAGCCCCCATGCCGATGACGTAGCGACGTTGAAGCGCGACGGAATCCATCACGACACCATCACGGGGAACAGCCCGCCCAAAGAACCACGGCGACCCACGGCCCCATCGCACCGAAAGCGCCGACTGGGGAACCACAAAAGCTGGAAAGGAGGGTCATGACACACAGTGGTTCTGCGCAGCGTCCACCCAAACAGTAAGCGTTCAGGATGGGGCGTCGGGCATCGAATGAGTATACGTGTAGCCCCCGAAAACCTGACAAGCGTACACAGGCGCAACGATTCGTCACGCCGACTCAGTCTTCATCCGCCAAAGACCGTAGCGGTAGCCAGCGGCGCAGCGCCGTAGCCAATCCGTCCAAACCCAAGGGTTTGGTAAGGAGGTCATCCATGCCGCAGTCAAAGCACCGGCGTTCCTCCCCAGCGAAGATATCGGCAGTGAGCGCGACGATGGGCCGCCGGGGTAAGTCATGTTCCTGTTCCCATTCCCGAATCTGTTTGGTAGCCTCGTACCCGTCGAGAATGGGCATTTGCAAATCCATGAGGATGACGTCGGTTTGCGTACCTTGGCGGATGGCCTCCACGGCCTGCTGCCCATCGTGGTACACGGCGACGTTGACGCCCAGCAGCACCAACATTTCCTCGATCACCATGCAGTTGACGAGGTTATCTTCCACCACGGTGACATAGCCGCGCAACGACCCTGATACCTCCTGCGAGTCGTGGGCCGCAAGCTGCGTATACCAGGCAGTCTCTTCGGCTTCGCCGACGACCTGCATGCGCAACCGGAACCAGAAGCGCGAGCCTTGCCCGGGGGCGCTTTGCACGCCCACATCCCCACCCATGGCCTTGGCCAGATTGGAGACGATGGAAAGCCCCAGACCTGCCCCCCCAAACTGGCGCGTCGTGGTGCTATCGGCCTGCGAAAAGGGTTTGAAAAGCAGGCCCAGTTTGTCGGCAGGAACACCAATGCCCGAATCACTCACCGCAAACTCCAGGACGGCTATGTCAGCGTGTCGCTCGGCTTCCGTTGCCTCAATGCTTATAAAGCCATGCTGGGTGAATTTGATCGCGTTCCCCACCAGGTTGGAGAGCATTTGCTGGATGCGGTATGCGTCAGAGCGATAGAGTTGCCTTTCGGGGCCATTCCAGCGGTATTGCAGCCGTAGGCGCTTGCCCATCGCTGCCGCGCCAAACAGGTCGCGCGTTTCACGCAAGATGATCTCGGGCTGGAGGACGACCGACTCCAAAGTCAGGCGGCCTGCCTCAATGCGGGAGAGGTCGAGAATGTCGTTGAGCAACATCAACAGCGCCTGCCCCGAAGAAAGGATCGAACGCGCATAGCTGCGCCACTGATCCTTGTCGGGGTCAGACTTGAGCAGGAGCTGCGCCATGCCCATGATGCCGTTCATCGGGGTGCGAATCTCGTGACTCATCGTTGCCAAAAATCGGCTCTTGGCAATGTTGGCGGCTTCGGCGGCTTCCTTGGCGTGGTACAGCGCAGTGACGTCGATGCGGAAACCCACGGTGTGCCGGTCGATCGTCTTGCGTTCGATGGTGCGCATCCACCGGCCCGCAGAGGTGCGCTGGATTTGATCCAGCTCCGGCTGCCGGTGCTCGGCCATGCGTTCGGCCACCCAGGCGTCGACCCTTCCGATGGCTTCGGGGTACTGGCCGCGCCAGGCTCCCGCGCGCAAGAAGTCTTCATACCGCACGCCAGGGGCGATGAGATCGACAGAAGCTGCATGCAGGGCACGGAATTTCTCGTTGCAGAAGATCATGCGATCTTCTGCGTCGTAGAGCACAAACGCTTCGTCGACGGCTTCGATGGCAGCCACCAAGGTGCGCTCGTTGCGGTGGAGTTCTTCGTCGGCCAGTTTGCGCCGGGTAACGTTGATCCCTGTTCCCCGGTATCCCCGAAATGCGCCGGTGTGGTCGAAGATCGGCACGCCGCTGATGCTCAACCACTGTAGCGAGCCATCAAGCAGCGCCACGCAATACTCGAATTGCTTGAATGGCCGCTGATGGGCCAAGTCCAGCCGGTGCCGTTCCCACACTTTGCGCTCGTCGTCCGAAATGGGCTGCGCCAGTTCCTGAAACTGTTTGCCCAACATCCTGTCGATCGGGCGGCCTACCACCTGCTCCACATTCGGAGAGAACCATGTGAAACGCAGTTGCGCGTCGATCTCCCAGAACCACCAGTCCGAGTTGGCGCTGGCAAAGTCGCGGAAGCGTTCTTGATCCAGCGACACCTTGCGTTCGAGTTCGTGGCGAATGATGGCGTGGCGGATCGTCCGGTGCAAGGTATCGCCGTGATAGTGATCCTTGACCAGGTAATCCTGCGCGCCAGCTTCGAGCGCCTGGGCCACGAGGCTGAGATCATCATGGCCGGTGAGTACGACGATGGGCAATTCCGGGGCCGCAGCGCGCATGAGCTGCACCGTATGTCCCTCAGCAGAATCCGGCAGCGAAAGGTCGAGTAACACCGCGCTGGGAGGAGCTTGGCGTGCTGCGGCGATGGCTTCCTTGAGGGTACGCGCCCAGACGATGGCGTCGGGCCGCAGCACGACCAGTGCGCCAGGAGCTGTCAGCGCCGTGCGCAGCAGTTCGAAGTCTCCAGGGTCATCCTCTACGACGAGGATTGACCAGCGATCTCGGGATGCTCCTGTCCAGGCCTTCATGGCGATCCTTGGTGGCAATACGGGGGAAAAAATGTGCTGCACGTGTGCGGTTACGCCATGCTGGCAGCACGCATTGGCAACGTGAAATGGAAGGTGGAGCCTTGGTCTTCGCCCGCAGACTCTACCCAAATCGCACCGCCGTGGTACTCGACGATCTTGCGGCATAGCGCCAATCCCATGCCCATTCCGGGGTATTTTTCTCGCGAATGCATGCGCTCGAACACTTTGAATAGGCGATCCTGTTGGCCGGGCAGCAGCCCGACGCCGTTGTCTTGGACACGGAAATGCGCCGTGACGCCTTCGATGGCTGCGGACACGACGATGGATGGCGCGCGCCCAGCAATACGATATTTCACCGCATTGCCGACCAGGTTTTGCCAGAGGCGAACGATATCGTCCCGCCGCGCCAAGACAGTAGGCCATACCCCTTCGATACGCACGGCGGCGTGGGCATCGTCAATATCCGGTTGCAGGTACCGCAGCGCTTCTTCCAGCAAGGAACGGCTATCGAAAGTCGTGGTGGGAAAGGGTTGCTGCCCCACGCAGGCATAGTCCAACAGGGCGCGCAACATTTGATCCATGCGATGCGATCCGTCGATGGCAAAGTGCAGGTGATCACGCACCCGGTCGGTCATCAGGGGAGCCAGGTCGGATTCCAACAGTTGCAGGTAGCTTGACACCATGCGCAAGGGCTGGCGCAGATCGTGCGACGCTGCATAGGCAAACTGCGTCAGATCAGCGTTCGAGCGTCGCAAATCGACCGTCATCGCGTCAGCCAAGGCCACAGCACGCTTGTGCTGGTGGGCAATCGACCCGATGGTCAAGAAAAGCAGCAAATCGACGACGACCCCGCAGGCCGCGATGATCAGCGGCTGGCTCTCTTCGGCTTGTGAGATAAAGCGGTCGCTGGCATAGACGCGCAGCGTCCAAGTGCGCCCGGCAACTTCGAGGGGAATGGTCTGATCGAACTGCAAGCTGGGCGGGACAGGTTCTGCATTGGACTGGTACAACACCGTTGCAGCCGTTTGCGTCATTCCGTCATAGATTGCGAACTCGGTCTCGACCTGGTGCGGGCCCAAAATGCCTTGCATCAGGTCACGCATCCGAAAGGGCGCGTAGACGAACCCTTGCAAGGCGTTGCGCCGCTGGGCCACGGTATCGTGTTCCAAGCCTGTGCGGTAGACAGGCAAGTACATCAACACCCCGTGCTGCACATCGCTCTCGGTCTCCTGCAGCAGGCGCACCCTGCCGGACAGGGCTGGACGACCCGTATCGCGCGCACGTTCCATCGCGTTACGGCGAACTTCCTCGGTAAACATGTCGTAGCCAAACGCACGCTGGTTCCGGGGGTTGAAGGGTTCCAGATAGACGATCGACGTGTAGAAATCGCGTTCCCCTTCGGGGATGATCCGGTAATCGGGAAAGCCGTCGGAGCGGACGGCGGCTTCATGCAACCTGCGTTCCCGATGGTGAACGACCTCCGAATACCCATACCCCTGGATGCCGGGAAAGATGTTGGTGACTTGCAGCGCATGCGTGAACACCTTCCATTCCTGGCGCGCTACATGCTCGGATGCAAGGAACAGCCCCAAACCGGCGCGCAAGGCCGTCTGGTATTCGAGCATGCGCCGGTCGATGGCCGTCTTGAGGTCGAGCACCTGGAACTGGAACCGGTCTGCTGCCTTCTGGCGCATGAAATGGTCGGACGTGTACCACGCCACCACAGTCAGCACCAGGGAACTCAGCAAGATGACCCATGCAGCCGCCGGATGCTGCAAGGTACGGGTGCCTACGCGGCGCAGTGCTGCCCACGTCGCACGGTCTGTCATGCGGTGTACTCCGGCAGGCGTACGAGTTGACACCAGTAGGCACACAACGTCGCCATCGCTGAGACGAAAGCACCCATGTCCACCGGCTTGGCCACGTAGCCGGCTGCACCCAACGCGTAAGCGCCATGGACATCGGATTCCAACCCCGAGGTAGTGACGACCACCACAGGAATGGCACGCAACGCATCGACTGCCTTGATTTCCCGCAAGGTATCCAGGCCGCCCATCCCAGGCATTTTGAGGTCGATCAAGACCAAGTCGGGCCGAAAGCACCCTGCGCGTCCCTGAAGGTGCCCTTGTAGCCATTCGAGGGCCGCACGCCCATCATGCACGCAATGTAGCTCCGGGCCAAACCCGCTCTGGCGCAAGGCCAAATGCATGAGGTGGGCATCACCGGGTTCATCTTCCACCAGGAGAATGCGAACGACCCGATGCCCCTTGGTTCTCGCTCCCCTGGCTGAATATCCCCTGGCCGCAGGGGGCGTATTTCTTTCAAAACTCATGGAGCAATTCCAGCACGTGGGCACCCAGTTCCGCGCTGAGCTGGTGCAGCGCGGCAAGCCGCTCGTCGAGCTGATCCTGGGAATCGAACACGGGTCTGGAGATGATCTCGTTGGCCATGCGGTGCAACTCCTCGTGCATCCCACCGATCACGTCGAGGAGAGCGAAAGCACTATACCCGGCACGCTTGCGTTCTTCGAGCCAACCGCCCAGACGACAGGAATGCACATCGATCGTGTCAGGCAAGGCTCGTTTTGCCGCCAACCCTTCTTCGATGGCCCGCACCCAAGAACGATGTTCGACGTCGGCACAAACGAGGGGAAGTTTGTCCCACCCCGCATTGGGATGGTTCGCCCAGACCGGCGGGGTTCGCCACTGGGCGATCCATCCGGGTACTGCATCTGCTGGCAGAGGGGAAGAGATGAAGTCGCCCTGGACGACTTCGCAGCCCAGCAACAGCAGCATCGTTCCCTGTTCCACCGTGGAAACCCCCTGGGCAACGACTTGGCGACGAAATGCGCGCGCCAGCGCCATCAGCCCACCCAGGATGGCAAGGTCTTCTGCATCGAAAAGCATATCGCGCACAAAGTTGGCATCGACCTTGATCATCGCGATGGGCAAACGTTTGAGGTACGTCAACGAGGAGTACCCCGAACCAAAGTCATCGAGCGCAAACGACACGCCCAACGCACGGCAGCCTTGCATCACATCGGAGAGCTGCTGCAGGTCGAGCAAGGCCACGCTTTCCAGCACTTCGAGTTCCAGGCGGTGCGCTGGAACGTCCGGGTACGCGGCCAGCAAGCGTTTGAGCCGATCGACAAAGTACGACTGTTGCAACTGGCGTGCGCCGACGTTGACGCTGATGGGCAGCTCCACCCCCTGCTCCTGCCATGTCTGCAACTGCTGTAGCACGCCGCCGATGGCCCATTCACCGAGAGATACCGCCAAAGGATGGTCTTCAATGACGCCCTGGAAAGAGCCATACGGCAACAAGCCACGCTGTGGATGCTTCCAGAACGGCTGCGCATCGATGCCAACGACGACGCCTGTACGCATATCCACCTTGGGCTGGTAGTACAGCACCAGCTCGTTGGAAGTCATCGCTTCACGGATGCGATCAATCCCCGCGTAGTGGCCACGGGCCACCAAATCCGAGGTGATATCAAAGTAGTGAACCCTGTTCTTGCCACTGAGCTTGGCCTGGTACATCGCTTGATCAGCCTGACGAAGCAGTTGGTCTGCATCGACGTCTTCAGGCTGGGGAAAGAACGTGACTCCCACGCTGGCCGTGACTTGCAGCGTGACCCCATCAAGCAACACCGGTTCTGCCGCGACCTGGAGCAGGCGTGCAGTCAGGGATTCGCAGCCGCTGCGATCACTCAAGTCGGTCAACAGTGCAACGAATTCGTCCCCTCCCAGCCGGGCGAGTGTGTCCCCCTCTCGCAATACAAGCTTCATCCGGTCGGCTACGGTGATGAGCAATTGATCCCCAGCCTGGTGCCCACGCTGATCGTTGATGGCCTTGAACCCGTCGAGATCGATGTACACAACGGCAAGCTCCAGCTTGCGGCGCTGGGATTGGGCCATGGCCAACTGCATCCGGTCTGCCAGCAACACCCGGTTGGGCATGCGCGTGAGCGCATCGTGGTGTGCGATGTACTTGAGCTGTTTTTCGTTTTCCTTTTGCAAAGTGATGTCGGCGGACAAACCCACGTAATGGCGCACCTTGCCTCGCCCGTCATATACCGCGCTGATCGTGAGCGAGGCAACGTACACCACGCCATCCTTGCGCCGGTTCCATACCTCGCCGACCCAATGTCCTGTCTCCAGCAAACGGCCCCAAAGCACCGCATAAAAATCCGGACCGTGGCACCCGGATTTGAGGATGCGCGGAGTGCGGCCCAAGGCTTCCTCGCGGGAAAACCCGGTGACTTGCGTGAAGGTGGCGTTCACATCGACGATCATTCCCTGCGTGTCGGTAATGACGATGCTCTCGCGGGCGTGGGCAAAGACCGTTGCGGCAAGGCGGGCATCGGCATCGCGCAGGTGGCGCAACATGGCATAGCGCACTGCACGATGCAATGCATGTACCTCGCAACCTTTGGTGAGATAGTCCTCTGCGCCAGACTGGATGGCCGACTGCGTAGCCAAGGTGTCATCGAGGCCGGTGAGCACGATGATCGGCGCTTCGACAAGCAACCGGCAACTCTCCACGGTGTCGATACCGTGCGAATCCGGCAGGTTCAGATCCAACAACACCACGTCGGGGCGCAGCCCTTGCTGGTCAATCAGCGCACGTGCCTCCGCCATCGAGCGGGCCAGATGCACCAGGTACGCATCCTGCGCAAGGGCCAAGAGCTGCCTGCGTATCAGGTGCGCATCCCCGGGTTCGTCTTCAATGACGAGTACCGTGGGGTGGGGATTGAGGAGGTTGGGGGTTGCAGCACTCATGAGGAATACATCGTGGGAAAGGCACCGTGGTAATCACGAATCGCAAGCACGAATCGCAGGCACGAATCGCAAATCACAGTTGTCGTGGCAGACGAACGAGCTTGATCCAGTAATCGCCCAGGTTGCGGACGGCATCGATGAATTGGGAAATGTCTACGGGCTTGGTCACGTACCCGGCCGCGCCCAAGTCATACGAGACAAGGACGTCGCGCTCCACGGTGGACGTGGTGAGGATGACGACCGGGATGTCACGCAAGGCAGGGTCTTGCTTGATCGCGGCGAGGCACTCGCGCCCGTTCATCCTCGGCATATTCAAGTCGAGCAAGATCAGATCGGGTCGCGGAGCATTGGCGAACTGGGCGCCTTCCTGCCGCAAATATTCCAGCACCTGCCTGCCATCGACGACATGTTGCAAGGTCGCCAGGATGCGGTTTTCGATCAACGCTGCGCGAACGAGATGCGCGTCGGCGGGTTCATCCTCCGCAAGCAGGATGACGAAAGAATGTGCAGAAATGCTCATGGAATGGATTGGGCAGGAAGTTCGAATACGACGCGGCAGCCGCCGCCGGGGGATTCTTCGATCCAGCTCCGACCTCCGCAGTTTTCGGCAATGCGCCGAACGATGGCGAGGCCGATGCCGGTGCTACTGCTGTGTGCGCACAACCGCTCGAAGGGCGTAAACACGCGCTCCCGGTACTGCGCTTCAATGCCGTGGCCGTTGTCGCTGACGTGGTAGCGGGCCATACCATCCTGGACGAGCACGCCTTCGATGGTGACGCGCAATGTAGCACGCACGGGATCATGCACTGACCCAGCATGTAGTAAGGCGTTGTCGAGCAAGACCTCAAACAAATCGGCCAGTCGTGGCGCGTCGATCCACACCGGTGGCAGCGCGCCGACGGTATGCACGGCAGCCCCGGCGGCGGCAATGGCATTCGCCATGCGTTGGAGCACGCGAGAGAGAACGGGAGCAACTTCACAACGCCCCACCGCGCCACGCGGCATTCCCGCAGCCAGGTACCGTTCCACATCCCGCAGCAGTGCTTGCAGCCGTGTGGACTGTTCGACGATGAATCGCAGGCTGATGTCGACTTCTGGGTCAGCAATCTTTCCGTCCAGACGGGATTGCAGGCGTGCCGCATAACTCCCCAGTCTGCGCGCAGGTTCCTGCAGGTGGTGCGCGGTGACTTCGGCAAAGCGCCGCAAATCCTGGTGGGCCTGGGCCAGCGCTTCTTTGGTTTGCGCCAGCGCATCGGCATCTTGACGCAAGGATTCGATGGTGGCAGCCTGGGCACGCTGCGCATGGTCCCGTTCGGAAACGGCGATAGAAAGAATCAGCCCCGTGAGGCTGACCGTCAACATTTCCAGCGTCAATCCCAAGGTTCCCAGCAGCAGCGCAGTCGGCAATAGCATTGCAGACTGCGACAGCGTCGAGGCAATCACAGATGCGTTGATGACCACGGACAGCATGACGGTGGCAAACACCCCAAAACGCAGCGCCGCCCAGACGGTCAGAACGAAAGCGAAAACAAACATGGGGCTGTTGGCAAGGTCGTGCGTGACCATCCAGTACCCCAACCCTGCCAGCAACAGGCCGAACACCGACATCTCCACAAAGCGCTCGCGCCAGGGGCAGGTCACATAGCGCCGTTGTAACAGCAATATCAGCAGGGGAGCGATGGATGCAGCCCCTACGGCATCGCCGACATACCAGGATGCCCACGCGCCGAAACCATTCGTTGCGTCCACCATGTGATGTACCCACAAGCCCCAAGTGCCAAGCAGCGCACCCAATGCCGGGGTAACCAGCGCGCCCAAGCCCAGCAGCAAAGTCGCCATACCGACCTGATCCAGTTCCGGAGCTTTCCCGCCGTGGAAGCGTCGAACGATCCATCCGGTTGCGATGGCGGGCAGAGGGTTGGTCACCGCCGTCCACAGTGCGAAAGACAACGGTGCCGCTGTCGATGCCGTGGCCGCAAAGGCACCCAGCGCAAGACCAGGCCAAATACGCATACCGTATAGACAGGCACACGCAAGGGCCACGCCGGCTGGAGGCCACAACAAGGTGACGTTGCCCTGCACCATCCCACCCAGCCACAAGCCCACCGCGCCGGAACCCGCGTAGGCCACGGCCACGCCAAGGTTGGCCAGGGTGTTGCGCTGGCTGGGGGTCACGCGGCCTCCTGCTCTTCCATGGCGGCCAGAGGAATGTCAAAACAGAAGGAGCTGCCTTGCCGTTCCCCAGGGGAACTAACCCAGATACGCCCCCCATGGTGTTCGACGATCTTGCGGCACAACGCCAGCCCGATGCCCGTGCCTTCGTAATCGGCGCGGCTTTGCAGACGCTGAAAGACCTGGAAGAGCCGCCCGATCTGTTCCGGCGCGATGCCGACGCCGTTATCGGTCACGCACAGCTTCCACACCCCATCGCGCACCGTACCTTCGATGTCCACGACAGGCGGGCGTTCGGCGATCCGAAATTTGAGGGCGTTGGCAACGAGGTTCTGCAGCAGGCGCAGCATTTCGTCCGGATTGGTGTAGAGCCTGGGCCAATCGCCTTCGATATGCACGTGCGCTTGCGCTTCCGCGATAAGCGGGCGCAAGAAGAGGAGTGCATCGTCCAGCACAGTGCGGCTATCGACCCACGAACGCTGGTCGCTTTTGCGCCCCACGCGCGAGTATTCGAGCAACCCCATCAGCATCGAATCCAGGCGCTTGGCGCCATCGACGGCGAAACCGAAATAGGTGCGCTTCTCTTCGTCAAGGGAATCGCCCAGGCTTAGTTGCAGCAATTGCAGATAGCTGGAAATCATCCGCAGCGGCTGGCGCATATCGTGGGAAATGCTGTAGCTGAACTGTTCCAGCTCCTTGTTCGAGCGGAGCAATGCTTGGGCGTAATCATGAATTGCCGCCTCCGCATCCTTGCGCGCCGTAATGTCGTAGTGTGTGCCCGCCATCCACAGGGGACGACCGTCTTGCGTCCAGGTGTTGACCCGCCCCCGGTCGAGCACCCAGACCCAGCGGCCATCCTTGTGGCGCATCCGCGCTTCGTGTTCGTAGGCTTCGCTTTCGCCCCGAAAGTGCCTGTCCAAAGCTTGCTGGCTGTCGGCCAGATCGTCGGGATGCACGAACCGCAACCAAGCATTGATGTCTTGCGGGCCGACCTCTTCCAGCTTGTAACCAATGAGCGCTGCCCAGCGTTCGTTGAATCGCATCTCCCCAGTTTGCACATTCCATTCCCACGTCCCCACACCGGTACCCCAGAGGATGTTGGTCAGCCGCTGCCGATCATCGACAAGCTGCTGTTCGAGCAGCGTGCGGTCGGTGACATCCTGTACCGTGCCAACGGAACGCAAAGCTTTCCCGTCGCTATCGAAGTAGGTTTCGCACTGTTCGCGAACGTGCTTGACCCGCCCATCTGGCAACAACAGGCGATGGACGATGCCGTATGGTTCCCTGGTCTGGAGCGAGCGGGTATAGGCAGCATGGACTCGATCCCGGTCATCAGGGTGAATGATGTTGAGAAAGGCCTCGTAGCTCGCGCCGAAACGCGCTTTATCGATCTCGAAGATGCGGAAGATTTCGTCGGACCAAGTCAGGATATTGGTCTGTACGTCAAGCTCCCAATTGCCAACCTGCGCCATGCGTTGCGCCTGGTTGAGCCGTTGCTCGCTGTGGCGGATGGCTGCCTCGGCCTGCTGCCGTTCGGTAATGTCTTCGAACACCCCCAGCACGGCGAAAGGGCGTCCCGAAGGATCCCGCAACGGAAGCCGCGAAGACTGCACCCAACGGCATCCCCCGGATTCCGTGGGAAATTGTTCGACTGCGTTGATTTTGGGCCGGTTCGTCGTGAGGACGATGTAGTCGTCCGCCCGGTTCGCCTGGGCGATCGTTGGTGGCCAGCGAAGGTCGGCGTCGGTCTGCCCAATGATGTCGATGGGATCGGTCATCCCCGCAAAGTGGGAGAAAACCCTGTTGCATCCCAAATAACGGCCATGGGGATCTTTCCAGAAAATGCCCTGGGGAATCGTGTCGACGACGAGTTGCAGGGTGGCCATGTTCTCTTCTAGCGCACGTGAAGCCCTGTGTTGTTCGGTCTGATCCGTAACGTAGCCACGCAAGCGCAGCGGATGACCGCTGGCGTCCCGCTCTGCAACGGTGAAGTCATACAGCCAATGCACGCTGCCATCCGGCCAGACGATGCGGTAACGCTGTTCCCAAGTCTTGCACTGGGGGTCGGCCAAGTACCCGGCTACCTCTTGCCCCACCTGTTCCAGATCGTCCGGGTGAACGCAACGGACATACCGGAAGTCGGTGTCGGTCATCTCGGTAGCCTGGTACCCCATGACGATATGGATATTGGCGGAGGCATATTCGAGAGTCCAGTGTTCATCAGCACGCCAGACGAGCACCCCCACCGGCCCACCGACGAAGAGTTCCCTCTCGGCGGTCAACGCGTCTTCGAGCTGTTTGCGCTCGCTGATGTCGCGGATATAACCATGCCAAACTACGCTGCCATCAGGTTGTAGCTCCGGCGTGGATTCGCCCTCGGCCCAGAGCATCCGCCCATCGGGATGGTGGACGCGGAACAGCGAGCGCCAGAGGGACAAATCGCGCATCGATATGCCGATGGACTCTTGCAGGATAGACAAATCGTCGGGATGGATGGACCGGAAGACCGGCGTAGCGTCCTCGACCACACTCTGCGCAGACACCCCGAAAACCGACTCGATGCCATCGCTGGCGTATGGCATGGCATGACGCCCATCGGACCACCGTTGGTATTGGTACACCATGCCGGGGACGTGCGAGGCAATTTTGCGCAGCCGTTCATGGGCATCGTGGCGTTCGGTAATGTCTGTGTGCGATACGACTACGCCCTGGCTCCCTGTCCCCAGGGGAGTGACGCACATGGCGTACCAAAGCTGTTTGGTAGGTGTGGGGCAGGGGTATTCGAGGTCGAAACGCGCCTGTCGCCCGTCGATCACATCGCGAATGCCCTGCGCGGCTGCGGCAGCGTTGTCATCGGTTTTTCCGGCAGCGTCGCAGACGGCAAGATAGTTGGCGCCCGTCTGCGTATTGGGGGCCGCACCGGTGGGCATCGGGCTGTTGTCGCTGGCGTAGCGCCTCCACCACGCATTGGTCTCGATGATCCTGCCGGTAAAGTCGAGCACGGCGATCGTCGCAGGAACGGCATCAAGGATCGAGGTTTTGAGATCCTCATTGGCGCGCAGGGCTTCCCGCATCGCAATCTGGTGGCTGATGTCGGTGAACGTGCCGATCCAGCTCGGGGCGATATCCCCCTCTTCGCGGATCGACGTGGCCAGGCACAGCACCCACACTACGCTGCCGTCCGGGCGTAGCAGGCGAAATTCCATCTGGAACGACAGCGCGTTATGCGCCACGGTATCTTGCCATGCCAGCTCGACCCGATCCCTATCCGCCGGATGGATGCCACGATTCCACCCCCACTGTCGCGCAGATTCAATGCCGATCCCCGTAATGACGCTCCAGCGTGGGCTGACGTATGCAAGCCTGCCTTCGCTGTCGGCCTGCCAAATGCCGGAAGGGGAGCTTTCCGCCAAATGCCGGAACCGCGCTTCGCTCAACCGCAAATTTCGCGCTGCAGTGCCTGCGATGCTGGTGGTGCGGTGCAAATGCCAAATGGCAGCGCCAAATACAAACAACAGGACTATCGCCACCCCTGCTGCAATGGTCGCCTGTTGGCGCCAGCCCGCCAGGTAATCTTCTTCGGAAATGGAAACCTGGACGTACAAAGGAAAGCGGGGCAGTAGCAAAAAACTGGCAATGCGGCTCTTGCCGTCGGCAGGGTCAATGAGGGTGAGTGTTCCGCCTTTCTCACCGGATTCGATGCGCTGGCGCACGGGATGCGAGGGAGGAATGACCTGGTTGTACTGGTCAGCCTCGAATTGCGGAATCTGCCCAATCAGCCGAAAGTTGTCGCTGCGTCGAAGCTGTGTCACCCCCGTGGAACCGACATTGAGGGTGCGGAACATGACAGTGAGCCGCTCAAGCTGAATCGACGCTGCAACGACACCAAGAAAACGACCTTGCTCATCGCGGATGCTGCGCATATGCACCAGCGACCACAGGTGCGTGGCCCGGGAAACGACGAGATCCGAAAACGAAATGGTGGCATGGGAATCGTCCCGCAGCGCCAAAAAGTGCGGACGGTCGGCAATATTGAAGGCCTCTTGTCCGGGAGTGGATGCCAGCCGCATCTCCCCGGCAGCATCAAAAATGTAAATGCCGCACAGCTCGGGAAAAGTACGCACCATCTGACCGATGCGCGGCGCCAATTGCTCTTCCAAGTCCTGGGGGGATTGGAGCAAAGCAGGCCGAGCGCGAATCTCGCGCACCACAAAGGCCAGCATCCCATCGACGCGGGAAAACTCGCTCGACAACCGGGACTCGATGACGGCTGTCAGGTTGCGTGTTTCCACCTCGACAGCCTCGACAGCGTTGCGGTAGCTGAACTGCGCGAAGTAGCCCAGCATGACCAGCAGGCAAACCAGCGCACCGACCAACATCACCATGGAAGCCTTTGGCACGGGAAGACGCGCCCCCTCATCCCAATACCCGGTCCGTCCGGCAGGAACTTTCATCGCGACATCACCAATGCATCAATGCACCAATACGCCATTGCGCCATTGCTCCATTGCTCGAAAAAAAAGGAGCGCCAGACGCCGCCCCCACAACCAACGGCCCGGCATAGCGCCTAGATGCGTACTACACGCTGCAATCGCCGTGGCTACACAGCACTATAGCAAGGCAAAGTCCCTGTGCCCTACCTTATATGCAGGATAGAAATACCAGAGAAACAGTAATAACGTACCCAGCTTCGTTGCGGCGAGTAACCAGTAGTCCACAGCCAGTAGCATGGGCATACCCGTCGCCCCACGCAACGGCTGTGCAGCGCCTAGCGCTTGCGCGGAGCGATGGGAGGGACGATTTTGTGGTCGATGGCGTAGCGTGTCAGCTCTGCCACACTGTGCAAATCGAGCTTGCGCATGAGGTCGCGCCGATGCGTGGCTGCGGTGGCCGTGCTGATGTGGAGCTGGCTGGCGATCTGCATTGAGGTCATTCCCCGTGCTACCAAGGCAAGTACGTCGCGCTGACGGCGGCTGAGGGCAATGGGTGGCCCAGGTTCCACGGGACGCATTGCAGCGTGCGAACCGAGCTGCCCGATCATCGATTCGATGCGCAACAACAAATCGCTGCCTTCCAATTTGAGGCGCTTTTCCAGGCTGATGTCCTGCATCGTGCCGGCCACGCGCAGCGGAGTACCGTCGGCGTTGCGCGCAACGATCTTGCCGCGCAAGCGCAACCAGACCCAGTGCCCATTCTGGTGGTGCATGCGAAATTCCACGTGGTAATCCTGGGTATCGCCGCGCAAGTGGGCTTCGAGGGCATCGCGACGTGGCCCTGCGTCGTCAGGGTGTAGCAAGTCTTCGAACCAACCTGCGTCTTCCCTCGCGCCATTGGGGGGCAAGCCCAGAATTTCGTAAGCCTTGGCGCTGAGATACAGCGTGCCTGTGGCAGGGTACATATCCCACATCCCCAAATCCGACCCAAGGAGCGCCAAATCCAGCCGTTCTTCGCTCTGCTCCAAGCGCTGCTGGGCCTGACGGCGTGCGGTGACATCCTGCTTGATCGCGACAAAGTACCGAATGCTTGCATCGTGCATCCGCACGGGAGAAATGGCCATGTGCTCGTCGTAATAACTCCCATTCTTGCGCCGATTGACAAGCTCTTCCGACCACACTTTCCCGGCAAGGATCGTGTTCCACATCCGCTCATAAAACACAGTCGGCTGCTTGCCCGAATGCAACAGCTCCCCCGGGCGATGGTGCAAGGATTCGTCGAGGTCATACCCCGTCATGTCGATGAAAGCGCGGTTGACCCATTCGATGCGCCCATCAATGTCGGTGATGATGACGCCGTTGGCGGCAGAGTGCAGCGCGACCTCAAAGAGTTGCAATTGCGATTCCAAGCCACTGCGTGCGAGCGCATAACGCACAGCACGGCCGAGTGACCGGGAATCGATTTCGCCCTTGACCAGGTAGTCCTGTGCCCCTGCCGCAATGGCCGCCATGGCAAGGGCGTCGTCGTCGTGGCCCGTCAACACCACGACAGGCGTGCCCGCAACGGCTGCCGTGACAGTCGCCACGGTGGTCAAACCGCTGGAATCGGTCAAAGAAAGGTCGAGAAGTACGACATCGAAGCGCGTTCGCGTTGCGGCGCCAACCCCCTGGGCAAGGGTCTTGGCCCATTCGATGCGCGGCTCGCTATGGTTGGGACCGCACAAATGCCGCAAGTACGAAGCGATCAACGCATAGTCTCCCGGCTCGTCTTCGATGACGAGCACGGCCAGCCCCGCCGAAGACTCCGAACAGCGACGCGAAAACGGATCGAGATCCCTGCACAGGGAGATGGGAAGGTCAGGTGTACTCATGGCATGGGCGGGATGCAGGGTTTCCGTGGGGGCGGTCGATACACTCCGGCACCCTTTTCGTACCGGGATTGCACCATGAACGAAACCTCTCCCGACGCAATAACCGTGGATTCTGTACCGACTGACACGTTTGATCCCACGGATGGAGCAGAAGCCCCCTGTTCTACGGGTTGTACCGCAGCCGCCAAGGCTACCGGGCCTGCAGCATCTGCGGAATCTGCCACATCTTTCAGAGCGGAATTCGTCGGGCTGGCGCCATTCCTGCGCGCCAGCATCGCCGGCGTGGATTTGCGCCCCCTGGGTGAGGATGCGCTGACGCAGGTACAAGCCGACCCTACGCGGGCAGACCGGTGGATGAACCTCTCGACCATCATGCTGTGCCTGGGGCAGCAGGAATTGGGATTGACCCTGCAAAAGCAGGCGCTGCAACTGCAACGCATCTATTTTCTTCCTGCCAAGATTCGCCCTGCGCGGTACCGTCTGCTGATGTTGATGATGCCCGGCGACTTGGCGGCGAATACCCCCCTGGACTGCCTGCTCGAACACAGCGACGTCGACCTGATCTACTACTTTCTGGGTA
This sequence comes from Candidatus Symbiobacter mobilis CR, assembly GCF_000477435.1. Lineage (NCBI taxonomy): Bacteria > Pseudomonadati > Pseudomonadota > Betaproteobacteria > Burkholderiales > Comamonadaceae > Candidatus Symbiobacter > Candidatus Symbiobacter mobilis. Next base: position 2,886,777 of record NC_022576.1, on the reverse strand, counting down.
TCGAGGAACCGTTCCCCGAACCTTTGCCCGACCACGATGCCTTGCTCGTGGCAATGAGCGAGAGTGACGAGAACCTGGCCCACCTGGAGTTTCTGGAAGGGGCGCTGGCGCAATGGCCCCGGCCCGTACTCAACTTGCCGCGCCATATCCCTAGGGTGGATCGCGCCCTCGCCAGCAACTTGCTGCAAGGCATCCCCGGCTTACTGATGCCGCCTACGCTGCGCGTGCCCCGCGAACGGCTGGTCGATCTGTGCCAAGGGCGCTGTGCGTTGCCCGACCTGGGCGACCTTGTCGACCAAGCTGGGTCGGGGTCTGCGGCAGGAGGGATGGCTTTCCCGATCATTCTGCGTCCGGTGGGTTCGCAGGCAGGCAAGGATCTGGAGCGGTTCACTGCTGTGGAGGAGATTCCTGCCTACCTGGATCGCGTTGCCGACACGCATTTTTTTCTGTCACCCTTCGTCGACTACCGCCACGCCGATGGAACGTACCGCAAGATGCGCATCGCGCTGATCGAGGGCCAGACTTACGCCTGCCACATGGCCGTTTCCGACCACTGGATGGTGCATTACATCAACGCCGGCATGTACCAAGAGGCATGGAAGCGTGAACAGGAATTGGCGTTCATGGAGCAGTTCGAGCGTTTTCAGACCCGGCACCACGAAGCGCTGGCTGCCATAGCCCGCGCAGTCGATCTGGACTACGTTTGCATCGACTGCGCCGAAACCCCGGACGGCAGGCTGCTGGTGTTCGAGCTTGACCACGCGATGATCGTCCACGCGATGGACAGCGAGGAGCTATTCCCCTACAAGCAGATTCACATGCAAAAGGTGCGCGATGCCTTTCGGGACATGCTGCTGCGCAGGCAAGAGGCATTCTTGGCCACTGCCGCCCAACCCTGATCGCCCCGACAGCCTGTACCTGTCCTATATACCTATAGCCAAGAGAACGATCCCATGAGCTTGCGCAACGACCGCAATTTTTCCGGTGGCCCGGGCGCATTGCCCGAGAAAGTGCTGCTGCAAGCACGGGATGCGATGATCGAAGTGCCCGATGTCGGGCTGTCGATCCTCGGAATCAGCCACCGCAGCGCTTGGTTCGAGTCGATCCTGGCCGAGACGGAAGCCGTCGTCCTCTCGCTGCTCGGGCTGGGCAAAGGCTACCGGGTTTTGCTCCTGCAAGGCGGAGCCACCCAGCAGTTTTCGATGATCCCGATGACGTTCCTGCGCGGGAAAAAGCACCCCGCGCAGTACTTGCACACGGGCTACTGGAGCGGCAAGTCGATCCCCGAAGCACAGTTGCAGGGGCCAGTGGACGTGATGTGGAGCGGGGAATCCAGCGGGTTCCGCCGCCTGCCGCGCGAGGACGAGCTTGCCTATTCGCCGGACGCTCCGTATCTGCACTATGTATCGAACGAGACGGTGGAGGGTGTCCAGTTCACCCGCGTGCTGGGAAGGGACGACGTGCCCCGCGTGTGTGACATGTCCTCGGACTTCCTCTCCCGCCCCTGCGAGCCGGAGCGCTTTGCGCTGTTGTACGCCCATGCGCAAAAGAATATCGGCCCGGCTGGGGTGACGGTCGTCGTGATCCAGGAATCATGGCTGGACGATGCCCCGAATGACCTGCCCGCGTTTCTGGACTACCGCAAGCAAATCGCCGCGCATTCCAATCTCAATACGCCTCCGGTATTTGCAATCTACGCCACCCTACTGGTGCTGCGGTGGCTTCGCGACGACATCGGCGGCCTGAACAACATGGCTGCGATCAACGAGCGCAAGGCCCGCCTGCTGTACCGTGCCATCGACGACAGCCACGGGTTCTACGTAGGCCGCGCAGAGCCGCAAGACCGTTCGGTCATGAACGTGGCCTTCAACGTGGCCGACCCCGCCCTAGAGCCTTTGCTGCTCGAAGAATCCGCACGCGCGGGGTTTTCCGGCCTCCAAGGCCACCGCGCCATCGGGGGGCTGCGCGCCTCCCTCTACAACGCGCTCACTTTGCCCGCCGTCGAGGCCTTGGTCGACTTTCTGCGCGACTTTCAGGCTCGCCGGGGATAGACCGGGGATAGACGCTTCTATCCGTAGGCTGCGCAGCCCTAGGCCACTGCGCATCGCGGCTTCGGCCGCTGCTATAACGGGGACGGAAGCATGGCGCGGGTGCAAGAGCAGCGGCAGTCGCCGTAGCGGCTACTGCATCCTTCACAAGCGTTTCAAAAAGGCCATGGTGGCCAGCCCCAGAAGGGTCATCGCCAAGGAGCCGACGACATGCAGGCCTATCCCAGCCATGGCCCAGACGATGCGCCCTTGTTGGACGAGTGACGTGACTTCCGCCGAGAAGGTCGAGAAAGTTGTCATTCCACCGAGAAACCCTGTGATGACGAACAGTTTCCATTCGGGCGCAATGCCAGGGTTGTTGGCAAAAATGTCGAGCGCCACGCCAATCAAATAGCCGCCGATCAGGTTCGCGGCCAAGGTTCCGGGTGGGATCGTGGGGAAGATGGCGTTGAGCGATGTCCCCAACAACCACCGAATTACCGCGCCCATAGAGGCGCCCAGGCTGATGGCGAACATGGAATGCAGCACGGATGCGATCCTTGGTAGGGGTTGGTGGGTAGTCAGTCTGCTGTAGGAGCGACAGAAGTCGCAATGGCGTTGGCATGGGCACGCACCCCCTCCATTACCTCGACCCTTTCTCCATCGGTCAACATCAGCCAGCAATGCAGCTTGGCCATTGCCGCAATCTCCGGCAACGCACGGTACGCGGCGATTTGCTCCAGCCCTTCTTGCCGCTTGGCCTCCCACCCCGCTTCGCCATCTTGTTTCTTGGCGTACTTGAGTTCGATCAAATGCTGTCCGGCCAGTTCAAAGGGGCTGCGTTCGCGTAACAACACATCGGGGTAGCGCCGGTTCACCTCGGGTTCGCTCTGCAAAAACCAGACGGAAGTCTGAAACAGTAGCGTGATCAGGATGACTTTGAGGTGCTTTTCATCCATGCGAATGCTGTCACGGTTCGATAGATGGCGCAATACGCGCTCCAACTGGGCACGCAGGGGTTCGATATTGTTGGAGCCGGACAAGGCATAGAGCGCATCGGCCAATTCGTGCATCGGCAATACCAATTGATTGCGCCGCTCCAATTCCACAAGGAAATACTGAAAGTACAGCTCGCGAATCACATGGTTGGGAATCGCATACCGCATCCGATCCGACTGGGCGGAGACCAGCGAAGCAAAACCGACGTATGCGAGCAAGCTAATGAAGTCATCGCGGCCAAAGGTCTTATCGAGATCAAACCGGCGCTGCTGTTGGGCCACGACTTCGCCTTCGGTGACTAACGCTTCGAGCACGCGGTAGTTGTCTTCGCGGTCGCCAATAGCAAACAGCGCCATCAGCTTTCCGTAGTCGGAGGCAATGTTTTCGTCAAGCATCCGATCCGGGTACGCGCAGGCTTTGCGGTCGAACTTCTTCGCAAAGTACAGCACCATGTCGGAGTTGTAGATGGTGTGGCACCTGCGGTGAAAGCGATACCCGTTGTACCAATGGGTTACGTCTTCCATCACCGCCTCAGCATCCAGCTTGCAGCCCTCTACCAAGGGCCGAATCAACGCCGACGTTTCCTCACGGGTAAAGCCGAGGATGTCATGGAAATCTTCCTCAAAAGTCAGGTTTTCCGCGATGTTGAACCCGCTGGTCAGACTATCGAGCATGATGGCGGTGACGCCGGTAATAAAAAACCGGTCCATGGTTCCCGCTTGGGTGGCGGATTTGATCGTTTCGTAGAAGCTGCGAACGAACCCGCCTTTGCCAACGGCAGAACGAAAAGCATCAAGGTCTTCGGCAAGCAGGCTATTGGCAAAGTGGTCGTATTCGTCGATCAGCAGCAGCAATTTCTGGCCGTTCAGGGCAGTGTGGCGCAGCAATACTTCGAGCTTGCCCTGGGGCATAGTCTGCTGTTGGATAGCCTGTTGAAGCGCATCGGGATAGCCATAGCGCTGCAAAAAAAATAGCGCTCCGTGTTCGACCTTTCGCGCAAAACCCTGCAACAGAATGTCCTGTCCCCGCGAGGTGTCGATCCCACTGAAATCGAGCACCAGCACTTGGTAGGCATTGGCCAGCGGAGTCGGATTCCTGCCGACGTGGAGTTGTCCAAACAATGCATCGAATTCCGGTTTGCGGAGCTGGTCGTAGTAGTGCTCCAGCATCGACAAAAACAGGCTTTTGCCAAAGCGGCGCGGGCGCATCAGGACGTGGTAGCTGCCGTGTGCTTCGAGCTGGGCGATGTAGTTGGTGCGATCCACATACCAATGACCTTCGGAGATCAACTTGTGGAAATTGCTTAGTCCGTAGGGAAGTTTGGGTAGCGTGGTGTTCGTCATGGTTTGTAGCGGCCCCACGAATCAGGGTTTGCAAAGCCCGTCCTTGCTGGAAAAACGCGAACGCTGGGGAAGACCGTTGATCGTAAACCGCAGGGTTGTGCCCATGCACCGCACAATCCTGCGCTTTCCATACTTCCGCCATGCTCCGTATTCCCGAACTTCGTGTTCCTCTGGAACAGCCTGCCGCCCCCAGCAGCACCCCCACGAATGCCTTGCTCGCTCTGGCTGCGCATGCGTTGGGCATTGATGCGAGCGACATCGCTGCCTTGGAGGTGTTTCGCCGCAGTGTCGATGCGCGATCCTCCCGAATCTGGATGGTGTACACGGTGGATGTTGCCCTCGCCGACGCGAACGACGAAAGCATCGTGCTGGGTCGACTGCCACCGCACAGCAAGATCGCAGCCACCCCGCCCCTACCCCCACTGCCCTCCCGCACCGCAGGGCAGGCTCCGGCGGTGCGCCCCGTCATCGTGGGTTTCGGGCCTTGCGGAATGTTTGCCGCGCTCTGGCTAGCGCGGATGGGGTTGTGCCCCATCGTGCTCGAACAAGGCAAGGCGGTGCGCGAACGCACGCAAGATGCCTGGGCATTCTGGCGCAAGGGCACCTTGCACCCGTTGAGCAACATCCAGTTCGGCGAAGGGGGCGCGGGAACGTTTTCCGACGGCAAGCTCTACAGCCAGATTCGCGACCCACAGCACCTGGGGCGTCTGGTGCTGGCCGATCTGGTTGCGGCGGGGGCGCCACCGGACATCCTCGTCGACGCCCACCCGCATATCGGCACGTTCCGGCTCGTCAAGGTCGTGCAATCGCTACGTGCGCGCATCGTCGAGCTGGGCGGTGAGGTGCGCTTTGGCCACCGGGTCGACGATATCGAACTCGAATCGCTACCCAACGGTTCCCGCCTATTGCGCGGACTGCGCGTCGATGGCGAAGGCGCCCCCTACTTTTTGCGCTGTGACCATGCGATTCTGGCCACAGGCCACAGCGCACGCACCACCTACGCCATGCTGCACGATCATGGGCTGCGGCTCGAAGCCAAAGCGTTTTCGGTCGGGGTGCGCATTGAGCACCCGCAACACCTGATCGACCGCGCCCGCTGGGGACACCACGCCGGGCACCCCGCACTGGGGGCTGCGGAATATCGCCTCGTCCACCACGCCAGCAACGGGCGCACTGTCTACAGCTTTTGCATGTGCCCTGGGGGAACCGTGGTTGCGGCAGCTTCCGAACCCGGTGGGGTCGTGACCAACGGAATGAGCCAGTATTCGCGCCAGGAGCGCAACGCCAACGCCGCGCTGGTGGTGGGAATCGACCCCGGAGACTTCCCGCAGGATCGCAGCGCCTTCGTCCACGCTTTCGGTGAGATGGCGGGGGAACGCTATGCGCAGCAAGCCTTGCATGGCAGATTGGGCGATGCACGCGGGGCACACCCTTTATCGGGGATTGCCTTGCAGCGCAGGATGGAGGCCGACGCTTTTGCCTTGGGCGCAAGCAGCTACGAGGCTCCAGGGCAATTGCTGTGCGACTACCTGGCAGGCAAGGCTTCGACGGGTTTTGGCGACGTATTGCCTTCGTACCGGCCCGGCGTTCGCCCCACCAACCTGGAGCCTATCCTGCCGCCAGCAGTCGCCACCGCGCTGCGCGAGGCCCTCCCCGCTTTTGGGCGCAAGCTGCGTGGGTTCGATTTGCCGGATGCTGTCCTTACCGGGGTGGAAACGCGCACCTCAGCCCCGCTGCGCATCGTCCGTGGGGCGGACTTCCAAAGTGTGAACGTACCAGGGCTGTACCCCGGCGGAGAAGGCGCAGGTTATGCGGGGGGCATCCTATCTGCGGCCATTGATGGGATTGCGCTGGCGCAAGTGCTTGGCGCACGCCTGGGGTGGCAGGCATAGGCTACAGCACGCTACCGCCTCATCGTACTTTCCGTGGCTCCCACAACAGGAAGGGGGCTTGGTACTGTGGTGGGATCAATCGCAGATGCCAGCGAACCCAGCGCCTCAATGAGATCGGGGATGAGTACGCGCAATTCGGAAGTGCTCAGCACGACATCGGTGTCGAAACGGTCGTCCCCGTCTGCCTGATCGAACACCCCTTCCAGAAACTCGATTTTGCGCAGCGAACCTTCCTGCGTGAGCACGAACGACACGCGCCCGTTCCACGTCAAGGCCAGCCTGGTCGGGGTTTTGCCGGACTGCACGTGCTGGCGCACTTCGTCGGTATCGACCTCGTGCCGGGTATAGCGCACCACTGCTGCGGATTCATCCGTGGCACGCAACTCGCATTCGCGGTCGATCATGAACCCCGATGGGGCTTCCTGCGCCAACAACCAATCGGCCATCGCCCGCGCAGGGGCAATCCGCGTTTCCAGATTGGACAGCGTCACATCCGGCAGGGTGCGCAATAGCAGGGTGAGCACCTCATCCGCGCGCGCCTGGCTGGAGGTATCGAGCACCAGCAAGCCCTTTTCCCGGTCGATCCACACCCAGACGGCAGTTTGCTTGGGGAAGGCCATCGGCAGCAATTGCATCCGCAGATCGTCCTTGAGGCCGCGCAGCTCGCGCTTGCCGGGGCGTCGCCCCGTGCTGGCCTCAATGGCCGAGACCTGTTCCATCAGCTTGCGTTGCAGTACCGAAGCCGGTACGCTGCGCCGTTCCATCACCACCTTCAGCACCCATTGCCCGGAAATGGATTCCAACAAGGGGCCATGGGCGATGCCACGAGGCTCCACCCACCCTATCGCAAACTCCTCGCTACCCGCACAGGGCACGAAGCGAACGCGCTGCAGGTGGTCTTCCACCACATCGGCGCCGATCTCCCACCCCGTTGCAAGCCGAAAAACCAAAGCATTTTTGAACACGAAAACCCTCCACCCGCGCACGACAGGGCGCGGTAATCCTTTGCCCAAACTTTACACAGCTTCGCCGTAGGGCAAACCTCGGCTTACACGACGGGGAGACACTGCCTTCCATGCCACGCCACCTTGTCTTTCCTTCTTGTTCCAGCGCGTGGCCAACCCAGGAGTACCTCATGCACACCACACTTCGCACCTTCGCCCTTGCTTGCACGCTGGCTGCCGCCAGCATCGCCCAAGCCCGACCCGACTCCGCACCCCCCATGCCTTGCGACCCCCCGATGCAGGCATGGGGAATGCCCGGCGCAGGCGGCAGAGGCATGGGCAAGATGACTCCCGAAGCACGGCAGGCCCGGCACGAACAGCGCCTGGCCGTACTGAAGGCGCAACTCAAGTTGCAGCCCCAGCAGGAAGCAGCGTGGAAGGAATTCACCCAGACCATGCAACCCCCGCAAGCCCGGCAACGCCCGCCCTTCGACCCCGTCGAAATGGCCACGCTGACCACCCCGCAGCGCATCGAAAAAATGCAGGCCCTGCACGAACAATTCCAGGCGGAGCGCACCGCCCAATGGCAACGGCACACGCAAGCAGTGCAAAAGTTCTACGCTGCCCTGGATGCAGATCAACAGAAGGTCTTCGACGCCAGCGCGATGCCCGGCCCGGGGTCATTCGGGCGCGGCCACAAGAGAGGGCCTGGACGGTAAACGTCCTCAGGCCCCGCACACCCTGTTTTTGCCAGCGCGCTTGGCCAGGTACATCGCCTGGTCGGCGCGGCGGATGGCTTCCGGCACTTCCTCATCGGCGGCCACCTGTGCCACACCGGCGCTGAAGGTGATGAGTACTTTCTCCGTTCCTGCAAGGAAAAAGCGCTTGGTCAGCTCCCGCTGCAGGCGGGTCATCGCTTCGATGCCCTGTTCCAGGTTCGTGTCCGGCAACAAGATCACAAATTCCTCCCCACCATAGCGCGCCAGGGTGTCTTGCGGGCGCATTACTTCCCGCGCAACGCTGGCCAAGTGCGCCAGCGCCTCGTCCCCGGCTGCATGGCCGAGCGAATCGTTCAGTTTCTTGAAGTTGTCGATGTCGAGCAGGGAAACGCTCAACGGAGCTTCCTTGCGGCGCAGGTTGGCCACTTCCCGGTTGATCGCCTCATCCAGTCCCTGGCGGTTGAGCGCGCCAGTCAGGGGATCGTGGCGGGCCTGGGCGCTGATTCGATCCAGCTCTTGGTGCAGCTTAGCCAGTTCTGCTTCCGTGGCCTCGACCTTGCGGCGCATGCCCTGAAGCTCGTCGCGCGCAGACAGGGTTTCGTGCGCAATATCGCGCGTGGCGCTGACCACCCGCTTGAGCACCGGAGCAATATCCGTCAGGCTTTTGGCCTGCTCAATGAGTTTGGCGTTTTCTTCCATCTGCGAGTGGAAAACACCCGTAGAGGTAGACATAGCGCCCAGACGTTCGACGAAGGCGCCGAGCATGCGGCGCATGTCTTCCTGCACCTGGGTGGCGCGCTCCTTGGCCTGGGCTTGCTTGAAGATCACGTCCTTGAGGCGGCGCTCCAGGTCATCAAGCCTGCGTAGCGTCAGCGGTGGGGCACACACCGTCTTGAGCGCTTCGACTTGGCCCAGCAACCAACTGTCGTCGATGCTGAGCTGGCCAATGTTGTCGATGATCAGGTGCAGCAGTCGCAACAGCATGGATTTGATCTCTGCCTGATCTTCGGCAGCAAAAGACAGACGATTGGTGTAATTCGCCAACGACAGCTTGACCGAAGTCGGGTCGGGGCTGGGTTCACGCAGCGCGGCAATCAACGCCTGCGTCTGCGACAAAAAGCGTTCGTCGTCGCTAGTCAAGGCCGGCAGGGTGTACTCGATCAAGCGAGCGATCAGGGCAAAAAACTCCCCCGTCAGCGCATAAGTACCTGCGCTGGGACTGGCTGCGGTAACGGCAACCTTAGATTCGACCAAGGGCTTGGTCTCCGCCTCCCCCGGCGCACTCCCCGGTGCGGAAGTCGCTGGCGTGAACCCCCCATACGCCATCAGCGCACTCTTGACACCATTCCAATTGAGATTGCCAATGGCAGATTCGAGCAAAGCCTTTTGCTTTTGCTGCCCCGGTGTCTTGGCCGGCAACGACAAGGCGATGTCCCGTAGTCGATCCAGTGGGAACGGGGGTTCGATCGGCAACCCGGCAATCTCGCTGTAGACACGCTGATAGTTCGTCGGCGTGGGGGGCAACTTGCGAACCGTGAGTTGCTTGAGGGTGTCACGGGCAATTTCGAACGGTTTTTTGGCAGTCATCGCAGCGGTAAGGAATTCGATGATCGACGCGCAACCATGGGGCGATCTTGTCGCCATTCTCCCAAAGTTTGGGAATGCAAAACCCTGCCACCTAGGTAAAAAAATCGGGGCTTCCTACCTACTTGTATGAATAGGCCTACCATTTTCTTCCCAAAATCGTTCGAGTAACATCCGCGCAGAAGATCCCTTCACCCTGCGCAGGAGCGCTCATGAGTCCTCCCCATGTTTTGGTGTTCGTGCGCCTGCTTGCCGACCGCTCGCTACGCCCTACAGCAATGTTGCTGGAAGTGCCAGAACCTGGCGACGCTATCGAGACCTCCCTGCTCGAATGGGTGCATCACCCGGCTTTTGCCGGCGTTGCACAGCGTGTGCAGTGGGCCATATTGGCATCCCAGGCTGCCCAGCTTTCCGAATCCACCCAGCAGTTCCTTGCGCAGGCTGGATGCAAAACACTCGATGCATCCTCGGTCTATCGAACGGATGGTCCCGCCAAACCGGAATTGCCGCCGACGGCAACGTGGCTCGATGGGGAATGGTACTTGGCGCCTCCCCCGCAACCTGGAAACACACGCAGCGCCTCCCGCAGCCAGGCGCTACGGCTGGTGCAGTTGGTCGTTGCCGACGCAGACACCCGCGACATCGAAGACGTCTTTCGCCAGGATCCCGCCCTCTCGTACCACCTCCTGCGGCTCGTTAATTCGGTGGGGATGGGGGCAGGTCGGCAGATCACGAGCTTCTCGCAAGCGATTCTGATGCTGGGCAGACAGCAGCTTCGCAGATGGCTCAACCTGATGCTCTTTTCTGCCAGCCATGAGGATCATCGCTCGGCCATGCTCCCCACGCGGGTGACATGGCGTTCCCGGTTGATGGAACTGCTCGCACGCGAAGCTGGCATGGATCGATCCGACCAAGACTTGGCGTTCATGACCGGGATGTTTTCGATGCTCGGCTTCCTGTTCGGTTCCCCGCTCCCGGACGTGCTGGCTACCCTTCCGCTGCATGAAACGCTCGTCGCGGCAGTGCTGCGACAGGAGGGGGAGCTGGGCCAATTGCTCGCGCTCGTGCAGTCCTACGAACGGCAGGACGCTGCGGGAGTGCTCGAAGGGTTGGATCGCTTGTCGATCTCCGGCAGCGACTTCCATCAGCTTTGTCTGGAATCCAGCCAGTGGATGCTCGAACTCCTCCATGGAATGCAGGAGTAAGGCCCATGGGTAGCTCGGCCATCGACACCGTGCGCATTCTCGAACTGCTCCCTGCGCCTGTCTTCACGATGGATGAGCTAGGCTACCTCGGTAGCTGGAATCGTTCCGCAGAACAACTCTACGGGTATACCGCCAACGAGGCCATTGGCCAGCACGTGCTCTTTCTCTATGCCACGGGCACGGAGGACGGGCAGTTCGTCGGCATGGAAGAGTTTTTCCAGATTGACGGTCACGCTGTGTTCCGCGTGTTGCACCGCAACAAATCCGGTGCAACCTTCCCGGCGGAACTCACCCTCGCGATCCTGCGCCATGGCGACCGCGACGGGGTGCAATTCGTTGCCACCGTAACGGTACTGCCGCTGCTACAGACTGCAGAATCGGACTTGCTCAAGCTGCACGCCAGCATCATCGCCAACAGCGACCAAGGCATCCTGATCACCGACGGCAACGAGCGCATCGTCTCGGTCAACGCTGCGTTCAGCCGGATCACCGGCTACACCCAGCAAGAAGCCGTCGGCCAATCCACGGACATCCTGCGCTCCGGCGTGCATGACGCCAACTTTCGCGAGCAGGTGCGCAAAGCCCTGCTGGGTTCAGGCCCCTGGCAGGGGGAAATCATTGGCAAGCGCAAGAACGGGGAACTGTTTCCGCAGTCGGTATCGATCAGCGTGGTGCGCGGGGAATCCGGCACCATCACGCACGCTTTTTCGATCTTTTCAGACATCTCCGTGCTGCGCGCCAGCGAGCAACGCATGCAACAGCTTGTGAACTACGACAGCCTGACCGGGTTGCCCAACCGCACGCTGCTGGCACAACTGCTGGGCCAAGCGTTGGCCACTGCCCGGCGCAACAACGCTTGCTGCGTCGTGCTGGCGCTCGAACTCAGCCGTTTTTCCTCGATCAAGGAAACGCTGGGCAATGACGTGGCCGACGAGCTGCTGCGCCAAGTCGGCCAACGCTGGCGCACCGCGCTGCGGGACGAAGACGTGCTCGCCCGCGTGGGGGACACCGAATTCATCGTCGCGCTATTGAGCATCCAGAAGCGCGAGCACAGCGGCATCGTTTCGCAAAAACTGCTCAACGTCCTCGACCCTCCCTTCGTGATCGACGGCAACCCCATCCATATCAGCGCCCGCATTGGCATCGCCGTCTATCCCGACGATGGGCAAGACACCGCTTCGCTGCTGCATTGCGCCGATGTCGCCGTCAAGCGCCTGCAAGCCGAAGCGATCTCTTCGTATCTGTTCTACAGCCCGGAGATGAACCAACGCGCCAAGGAGCAATGGCAACTCGAAGCCGAGCTGCGCCAGGCGCTCAGCTCCGGCGGGTTGATGCTGTACTACCAGCCCAAAGTCAGCCTGCGCAGCGGGCGCATCGTCGGCGCGGAAGCCTTGCTGCGTTGGCGCCACCCGCAACACGGGATGATCTCTCCCGCCAAATTTATCCCCGTTGCGGAACAAACGGGGCTGATCCTCGACTTGGGCAACTGGGTGCTGGATGAAGCCTGCCGCCAAATTCGAGACTGGATGGATCGTGGCGCGCACATGCCTCCCGTCGCCATCAACCTCTCGGCCCGCCAATTCGACAGACAGCTTCCGGCAAAAATTCAGAGCGTGCTCGACCATCACGGGGTGCCGACCGATCGCCTCAAGCTCGAAATCACCGAAAGCCTGCTGATGCGCGACCCCGATACCGTCATCCCCATCATGAACGAACTGGTGGCCATGGGGCTGGCGCTGGCGATGGATGATTTCGGAACGGGGTATTCGAGCTTGTCCAACCTCAAGCGCTTTCCGATCACCACGCTCAAGATCGACCGATCCTTTGTCGTGGGGGTGCCAAACGACATCAACGACTGCGCCATTGCCCGCGCCATCGTCACGATGGCGTTACAGCTTCGGCAGGAAATCGTCGCGGAAGGCATCGAAACGGCGGAACAGATGGTGTTCCTGCGCAACCTGGGATGCGATCAGCTCCAAGGCTTTTTCTTTAGCCCCGCCGTCGATGCGATACGGTTCGAAGAGATGGTGCGCAACGGCGAGCGGCTACAGGTACACGCCTATTCCTAGGTGCTGCTTGCTGAGTCCTCAGCGCATACCCAACCACCCCTAAGCAGATGGTGACCCTCACCGCGCTGCGCTATCTCGTTGCCGTCGCTGGCACCCGCCACTTTGGCAAAGCGGCCAAGGGGTGCCACGTCAGCCAGCCTGCCCTCTCCACCGCAGTGCGCAAGCTCGAAGAAGAACTGGGCATTCCCCTGTTCGAGCGCGGATCGACGGAAGCCACCGTCACCCCGATCGGGTTGGAAATCGTCCAGCAAGCCCGCGTGATACTCGACCAGGTGGCCCGGCTACGCGACATCGCCCGCCAGGGGCTTGATCCCCTCGACGGCCCGCTAACCTTGGGGGTCATCTACACCATCGGCCCCTACCTGCTCCCCGATTTGGTACGGCAGGCCTTGCGGCGGACTCCAACGATGCCGCTGGTGCTGCAAGAGCGCTTCACTGCCGACTTGCTCGACCTGCTGCGCGAAGGCAGCATCGACTGCGCCATCCTTGCCGAACCCTTTGCCGATGCGGGGTTGGCCGTGGCTGCGCTGTACGACGAACCTTTTGTCGCCGTCGTCCCTGCGGGCCATCCGCTGGCCAGGCAACCACACGTCACCAGCGAGCAACTCCAGCGCGAAAACATGCTGTTGCTGGGGCGCGGACATTGCTTCCGCGACCATGTACTGCAAGCCTGCCCGGAAACCGCCCCGTCCTACCACCCTGGGCTGCGCGGGCGCTTTGAAGGCTCTTCGCTCGACACTTTGCAACACATGGTGGCCGCTGGCATTGGCGTGACCCTGGTTCCCCGGTTGGGCGTGCCCCCCGGCGCCCTGGAACCCGGCTGGAACGACAACCCCCACGTTCGCTATCTGCCCTTTGGCGAAGCCCCGCCCACACGCAGGGTCGTGCTGTGTTGGCGGCACAGTTTTCCCCGCCATGCAGCCATCGCCGCACTGCGCAACGCCATCCATGCCTGTGCGCTACCGGGGGTGGCAAGGCTGTAGCGAAATGCCCGAGGCGCTCCGCAAACAGGTAACCAGGGAATCAACAGGGAATTGCATTCGACATATCCCACTCGTACACTTGCGTTATCCAAAATAACACAGTATTACCGCAAGTTATTCCCAGTTATTCCCAGTTATTCCAAGGAGACCACCATGAACGTTTCTTCTTCCACCACTCCCAGCGTCAACGCTGCAGCGCGCATACAACCCACGCAAGCCTTGCAGGCCAATGAATCCCGGCAAGACATGCGTACGCAACAAGATCGCCAGAACAGCGATACCCAGGCGGCCCGCAGCCAGGCTCCAGTCGTCAACGCCCAAGGGCAAACGACGGGCCGGATCGTGAACTTCACAGCTTGACGGCACAGCCTCACTGCACGGCATGGGAGCAACTGGGGGTTTTTCGCCAATTCGTTCTTGTGGTTCGTGCTTGTGGCTTGTGCCTATTGCATGGCTTATGCAAGCCGTGTAGGCCGATGGTTCTGCCACCGGGCTATTGCGGCGCCTTGTTGTCATGGCTGCCCTCACCTCCACCCAAGGTGCATCGACTTCGCTGCAAGTCAGCATGCTGCGTCAGCGGTTGGAAGCTGCGCGCCGCGAAGCTGCGCAAGCGCAGACGGAAGTCGATGATCTGCGCGAACGGGCCACCTCCGCAGAAAACCGGCTGCAGGAACGCAAAGAAACGGTCGGGTATCTGACCCGCCAACAGAGCGACCCCACCTATACCCCTCAGGGGTCGGCGCCTCGCAGTGCAGAGGGGGAAGCAGATTCCATGATGACTGCTTCAGCCCCCTCTGCCGCTTTTTCCTCCAGTACCCCCAAGGCTTCCACACTGTCTCCCAGTGAAACGGGAAAGCTTCTGGAAGGGGCCAATACCCTCCGGCGCACCAGTCTTTCCGCCCCAGGCAATGCGATGACTGGGCGACTGCTCGACACCACCGCCTGATTCGCATCCCTCGCCGTCGACGTGCGCGGCGCCTGCCACCGGCTGCGGTGGCATATTTTTTTCTGATCCAGGGTGAATCTGTTCCGTTCCGCCTCGCTGGTGTCCTTGTGGACGCTGTTGTCCCGCATCACCGGCTTGGCGCGGGAATTGTTGATTGCCTCGACTTTCGGCGCGTCGGCAATGACCGATGCTTTCAACGTCGCTTTCCGCATTCCCAATCTGTTTCGGCGCCTGTTTGGCGAAGGCGCTTTCAGCCAAGCTTTCGTTCCGGTGCTGGCCCGTTCCTGGGAGCAGGCCGGGGACGACGCAACGCAGGCCCTGACCGACCGTGTCGCTACCGTGCTGGCCTGGGCCTTGCTGGGGCTAAGTGTGGTTGGCGTATTGGCCGCTCCTGCACTGGTATGGCTCATGGCCAGCGGAATGCGCCCGCAGGGTTTCGATATGGCGGTGACGCTGACGCGATGGATGTTTCCCTACATCGCCTTTTTGTCGCTCGTCGCGTTGTGCGCAGGAATCCTCAACACCCGCAAACGCTTTGCCGTACCTGCGGCGACCCCCGTGCTACTGAACCTAAGCATGATCGCCGCCACCCTCTGGCTGGCGCCGTGGCTGGCCTTGCACCGCATCGAGCCGATCCACGCGCTGGCCGCCGGGGTGCTGCTAGGGGGAGTAGTACAACTCGTCATGCAAGCGATGGCGCTGGCACGGCTAGGGTTGTTGCCGCGCATCGCTTGGCGATGGACTGCGCTGCGCGGCGCATGGGCAGATACCTCGACCCAGGAGATTTTGCGGCTCATGGGCCCTTCGCTGCTGGGGGTGGGGGTGGCGCACCTGTCGATGTTGATTAACACACAAATCGCCTCGTACCTGCGTCCGGGCAGCGTGAGCTGGATCAGCTACGCAGACCGGTTGATGGAATTCCCGACAGCCCTGCTGGGGGTGGCGCTGGGTGTCGTGCTGTTGCCCCAGCTTTCCGCAGCGCACGCACGGGGCGATCGCGACGAGTATTCCGCCATGCTCGATTGGGGATTGCGCTGGGTGTTGCTGCTGGCCCTGCCCTGCGCCGTCGCGCTCGTCGTTTTTCCGTTGCCGCTGGCCGCAGTGCTGTACCACTACGGCGCGATGACGAATACCGATATCGAGCAGATCACCCGCGCGCTCGTCGGATGGGGGGTGGGGCTGGTCGGGCTGATTGCCATCAAAGTGCTCGCCCCCGCCTACTACGCTGGGCTGGATACGCGCACCCCGGTGCGTATCGCCATCATGGTGCTCGTGTTCACCCAGCTTTGCAACGCCCTGTTCGTTGGCTGGCTGGCCCACGCTGCGCTGACGCTCTCGATCGGACTGGGGGCGCTCGTCAACGCGGCCTTTTTGTTGGGTGGACTGGTTCGGCGCGGCGCGTACCGCCCCGCTGCGGGGTGGGCTGCGTTTGGGCTACGCATCCTCGTCGCCTGCGGGCTGTTGGCGGCGTTCCTGTACGGGGTTGCGGCGCATGTCGACTGGCTGGCGCTGCGCAGTGCGATGGGAATGCGGCTGGCCCTGCTCGCCGCCGCCATGCTTGCCAGCGGCGTGCTGTACTTTGGGGCGCTCCATCTGCTGGGGATGGATCTGCGGCCCCTGCTGCGCAGGTCGGTGCATGGCAAGGGCCAATGAGCGCTGCGCGGGTTGCGGGAATCGCGACTTCCGTCGCTTCTACAAAGACTGTGGCCGCCACCGGTTCTACCGATCCGCCTCAGGTGGCGCGGTACGTCGCCATGAGCTTGGCCTGGGCACCCTCGGCATCTGGAGCGGATGCCTGCACCGGCACGTAGCGCCCGTCGCCTTGCAGATCCCATGCATCGGCGCGGTCGTCCAAGTAGTATTGCAAGCACTCCTGCCGGATGCGCTCGCGCAAAGCGGGATCGTCGATGGGCCATGCGAGTTCGACCCTGCGCAACATATTGCGGTTCATCCAATCCGCGCTGGAAAGCAGCAGGACTTCTTCCTCCCCGGCAAGGAAAGAAAAGATGCGGGAATGCTCCAGGAATCGCCCGACGATCGAGCGCACACGAATGCGGTCGGTTTTGCCGGGAATCTGCGCGGGCAGCATGCACGCCCCGCGAACGAGAAGATCAATGCCCACCCCGGCCTGCCCAGCGCGCACCAGGGCGTCCATGAGCTTTTCGTCGGTAAGCGCATTGACCTTGACGATGATGCGGGCCGCCCGCCCAGACAGTGCAGCCTGCGCAGTGCGGTCGATCCATTCCAGCAGGTACCGTTGCAGGGAAAACGGCGCAAGGATCAGCTTGTTCAGTTTCGGGATGCGGCTTTGGTTCGAGAGCAAGGCGAACACGTTTTCCACGTCCGCCGTCACGTCGGGGCGGCTCGTGAGATAGCCCAGATCCGTGTACCCGGCAGCAGTGCGGGGGTTGTAATTCCCGGTCGACAGGTGCGCGTAACGGCGAATCCCCCGCGATTCCCGCCGAGACACCAGCAGCATCTTGGCGTGCGTCTTCAGCCCCACGACACCGTACACCACCAGCGCGCCGATCGATTCGAGTTGCTCCGCCCAGTGCAGGTTCGCTTCCTCATCGAAACGCGCCTTGATCTCGACGACGACCGTGACCTCCTTGCCCCGCTGCACCGCCTGCCGTAGCAGTTCCATCAGCGCCGAATCAGTGCCCGTGCGATAGATGGTCTGCTTGATGACGAGCACGTCGGGGTCGGAAACGGCCTCGCGCAAAAAAGCCAGCACTCCATCGAAGCTCTCGAAAGGATGGTGCAACAGCACATCACCAGCGCGCAGTCGCTCGAAGATCGAGGCATGCCCCAACAACCCACGAGGAAACGTCGGCTCGTAATGCGGAAACAGCCACCGTGGCTGCTGAACCAGCGCGATCAGCTCATGCATCCACACCAGGTTGAGCGGGCCTCGAATGGGGTATAGCGCCGAAGCTGGCAGCGCGAACTGACGCAGCAAGCCCTGGAGCAAGAACGGCGAACAGTCGGCAGACACCTCCAACCGCACGGACTGTCCGTAATTGCGGTGTTCCAGCCCCTGGCGCAGCGCGGTGCGCAGGTTCCTCGCGTCGGCCTCGTCAATCGAGAGATCCGAATGTCGCGTGACCCGAAACTGCGCGAACTCCACCACCGTGCGCCCGGTGAACAACTCCGGCAGATGGGCGCGAATCACGCTCGAAATCGTGACGGCAAGGATGCGCTTGCCACCGAGGCTCTTGGGCAGGCGGACGATCCGGGGCAAGTTTTTGGGCACCTTGAGGATGGCAACCTCGTTGACGCGCCCAAAAGCGTCCTTGCCCGCAAGACGGACGATGAAGTTGAGCGAACGGCTCGCCACCTGCGGAAAAGGATGCGCAGGATCCAGCCCGATGGGTAGCAGCAGGGGCCGCACCTCCCGGTCGAAATAGGCCTTGACCCAGCGTTTCTGCGCCGCAGAACGCTTGCGGTGCGGGATGATATGAATGCCTGCCTGCTCCAGCGCCGGAACGATGCGGTCGTGGTAGACGGCGTATTGCTCCTCGACAAGGCGGTGCGCCGCCGCAGACAAGGCGGCCTGCGCAGCGGGTTCGATCGCATCCAACGCAGCCTGGGGTTCGCAGAGCCGTACATACAACGCAGCGCGTACCTCGAAAAACTCATCGAGATTGCCTGCGACGATCGCCAGATACCGCACCCGCTCCAGCAGCGGAACATCGTCACGCTGCGCCCAATGCAACACCCGCGCATGGAAGTCGAGCAAGCTACGGTCGCGATCCACCCACTCCACAGGAACATGGGTGGGACGCTGTGGTGCGGGGACATTGGCAGCCATGGGGAAAGACCTTGAAGTACGTGATAGGGGGGGAATGGGACTACAAGGCTACAGGCTGATAATCCTTCATCGCTTCGCCCGCTTGCCATTCCAGCCAGCCGTTATTCCGTCTGCGCCCCAGGAGATTTTCATGCACTCTGTCGCCCCGCTCCAGCCTTTCGAAGCGCTTGATGCCTGCCATGTGCAGATTGCGCGGCATCTGGCAGCGCTCCATGACCTGCTCGACCACTTCGACGACATCCAGAACGACCCTGTCTGTCGCCAGCAAGTGGCCAACATCGAGGCTTTTTTCTCCGGCGTTAGCCGCGCGCACCACGCTGAAGAAGAGCGCAGCGTCTTCCCTACGCTGCTCACCAGCGAGAGCGCCGAACTGGTACATGCAGTACGGACCCTGCAACAAGACCATGGTTGGATCGAGCAAAACTGGCTGGAACTCGCGCCCATGCTGCGGGGCATTGCCCGTGACGAAGACTGGCCGGATCTGGAGCAGCTTCGGCATTACGTCGAAGTCTTCGTCACGCTGTGCCACGACCACATCACGCTGGAAGAAGCGCTGATTTACCCCGAAGCCAAATCCAGAATCGGGGAAGAACTGGCCCGGCGCAAGGCTCGCGCAGGCTGATCGTGCGGGCTAATCATGCAGGGTGCCTACCGCCGCCCGGCCGCCCGGCATAGGCCAAGGTACGCACGCATCTAGTCCGTAGAACCTATTCCAGTAGGGGCTGCGCCATCGCATTGCACGCGGCGGCGGTGCTCGGAATCCTCATGTACTGTCAGTACATTCCGGTTCCTGCGCTCCGGCGCCACGCACACTGCTTCGGCTCGCCTGCCTACTGAAATTGGTTCATAGTCGGAAAACCATCGCGACTTCTGTCCGCTCTTACACGAGCGCGCCGCGCCAGCGTCTTACGCTGGATTCGATCCCGGCCGCATCCAGCCCCTGTAACGCCAGCAGTTCCGCAGCGTTGCCATGCTCGATGAACTCGTCGCGCAGGCCCAGTTGCAGTACGGGGAGCATGGAACCAGGCTGCCCCATCGCCTGCAAGGCTTCGACCACCGCGCTGCCCGCGCCGCCCTGGATGCACCCTTCCTCGACGGTGACGAGAGCGTCGTGCTGGGCTGCCACCTCACGCAACAACTGCACATCCAGTGGCTTGACCCACCGCATGTTGACGACCGTGGCATCAAGCGCCTGCGCCGCCTGCATCGCGGGGTACAGCAGGGTGCCGAAAGCGAGGATGGCCACTGCCTTGCCTTGGCGCCGAATGTCGCCCCTGCCCATAGGCAAAGGTTCCAACCCTGGCTGGATCACCACCCCCGCCCCCACTCCACGCGGGTAGCGCACAGCCACGGGGCCGGACTGCGCAAAGGCCGTGCTCAAAAGCTGGCGGCACTCGTTCTCGTCTGCGGGGCACGCCAACGCGATGTTGGGAATGCAACGCAGAAAGGCGATGTCGTAGGCTCCGGCGTGCGTGGGGCCGTCCGCG
The DNA here is from genome assembly GCF_000477435.1 of Candidatus Symbiobacter mobilis CR. Taxonomy (NCBI): domain Bacteria; kingdom Pseudomonadati; phylum Pseudomonadota; class Betaproteobacteria; order Burkholderiales; family Comamonadaceae; genus Candidatus Symbiobacter; species Candidatus Symbiobacter mobilis. Next base: position 2,866,768 of record NC_022576.1, on the reverse strand, counting down.
CCAACGATCCCGGCGCGGTCGAGCGCAAATACCACGGGCAGATTCTGCAACGCCACGTCGTGGATGAGCTGGTCGTAGGCCCGCTGCAGAAAGGTCGAATACATCGCCACCACAGGCTTCAGCCCCTCGCAGGCCAAGCCTGCGGCAAAAGTCACCGCGTGCTGTTCGGCGATGCCCACATCGAAAAACCGCTGGGGAAAGCGCTGCTCGAACTCGACCATCCCCGAGCCTTCGCGCATCGCGGGGGTGATGGCCACCAGCCGGGAGTCGGCCTCGGCCATATCGCACAGCCAACGGCCAAACACCTGCGAAAACGTCGGAGGCGCAACAGACGCGGCGCGCTGCACCCCGACTGCGGGGTCGAAGCGCTCGGGGCCGTGGTAGGCCACGGGGTCTGCCTCGGCCAGCTTGTACCCCTGCCCTTTGCGGGTGACCACATGCAGCAACCGTGGGCCTTCGAGCTGTTTGATTTGCTCCAGCACGTCGATGAGCGCATCGACATCGTGCCCATCGATCGGGCCTACGTAGTCGAACCCGAATTTCTCGAAAAGCGTGACGGGCTTGACCATCCCCACGGCAGATTCTTCGAGCCTGCGCGCCAGCTCAAACAGGGGCGGCGCGCTTTTGAGAACTTGCTTTCCGGCCTGCTTGGCCGCCGCGTAGAACTGCCCGCACAGCAAGCGAGCCAGATACCGGTTGAGCGCCCCGACGGGGGGGCTGATTGACATGTCGTTGTCATTGAGTACGACCAACAAATTGCTGTTGGACACCCCCGCGTTGTTCAATGCCTCGAAGGCCATTCCGGCGGTCATCGCCCCGTCGCCGATCACTGCGACAGTGTGGCGTTGTTCCCCACGCAAGCGGCTGGCCAGAGCCATGCCCAGCGCCGCCGAAATCGACGTACTGGAATGCGCGGTGCCAAAGGCGTCGAACGGACTTTCAGCGCGCTGGGGAAACCCGCTCAGCCCCCCGCGCTGCCGAAGCGTGGCCATGCGCGCCTTTCTTCCGGTCAGGATCTTGTGGGTGTAGGTTTGGTGGCCCACATCCCACACCAGCCGGTCATGCGGGGTCTGGAACACATAGTGGAGCGCAATCGTCAGCTCGACGGTGCCGAGGTTGGAACTGAGGTGCCCGCCAGTGCGGGAAACGCTCTCGACCAAAAGATCCCGCAACTCCGCAGCCAAAGCCGGGAGCTGCGAACGCGGCAACTTGCGCAGATCGTCAGGGCTATCGATGCTGGTCAGAAGGGAACCGAAACTGGACATGGATGTTCACCAAAGCCGCCCCGCAGCGGCACCTCGCTGGCCTGTGGCTAACTCGCCCGATCGACCAGACGATGCGCCAACCCCTGCAAAAGACGGGTATCGGCCAATCCGCTGGAACCCAGCGCGGACAAGGCCTGGTCGCGCAAGGAATGCGCATACTGCGTGGCCACATCTACACCGAGGACAGACACGTAGGTCGGCTTCTGCTGCCGCGCATCCTTGCCGACGGTTTTGCCCAGAGTGGCTGTGTCCGAGGAGGTGTCGAGGATGTCATCGACCACCTGGAACGCCAAGCCTATGGCAGCGCCAAAGGACTCTAGCGCTGCAACGACGGCAGACGTCGTTTCCCCGCACGCGGCCCCCATTAGCACGCTGGCTTGCAACAAGGTGCCAGTCTTGCGCTCGTGCATGGCTCGCAAAGCAGGCTCGGCCAAAGGCTGCCCGATGCTGGCCAAATCGACGGCCTGCCCCCCCGCCATGCCCGCGCAGCCCACCGCACGCGCCAACAGCCTGCACAAGCGCGCTTGCCGCGCCACCGGAACGGTAGAACCCGTCGGAGTCAGCAGCTCGAAAGCCAGGGCCTGCAAGGCATCGCCAGCCAGCAAAGCCAGCGCTTGCCCAAATTGCACATGGACCGTAGGCTTGCCCCGGCGCAAAGTGTCATCGTCCATGCAAGGCATGTCGTCATGCACCAGCGAATAGGCATGTACCAATTCAACCGCACAGGCCGCACGCAAGGCAGACTGGGCGGGGTCTTCCTCCCGCTCCCAGCCCACTGCGGGAGCGCCGCGCCGCGCGACTTCATCCTCCCATTCCTCCGCAGGCAAATAGTCCTGCGCCAACCCACCGCGCACGGCATCGAAGGCAGCCAGCACCAACAGGGGGCGAATCCGCTTGCCTCCGTCGAGCACCGCGTAGCGCATCGCATCCACCAAAGCCACCAGCCCAGGATGATCCGCCGGGGCGCACACCCACTCGTACAACGCACGCTCCACCCGGTCACGCTGCTGCGCAATCCAGGCATCAAGGTCGCAAGGAGGCACCAGGGTTCCTGGAGTCACAGTCACGGGCACTGGAATGGGAGTCACTGGAATCACTGGGGTCACAGGGCTTCCGGAGTCCATGGCTTGGCCGTTCCCTGATCCAGCACGCGAAACTGTTCTTCGACTGCTTCCAGCCGCCCCCGGCAGTGGTGTACCAACGCACAAGCACGGCGGTATTCGTTGAGCAAGCGATCCAAAGGCAACTCGCCCGATTCCATCGACGCCACCAACCGCTCCAGCTCCCCTAGCGCGGCCTCATAAGGGGTACCGGGGGGTACGGGCTCGCACGCTGGGGACTGTGGGGGGGGAGCTTGCATGGGGAGGGATGTTCACATGCCGTTTCCAGCACATTGGTGGAATATGGATTCTGGAGTTCCGAAGCGTAGGGGATGTGGCATTCTACGAAGCTGAGGTTTCCGAGCCGTCACATACAAAAAACCTGCTGGGCTTGAGTCTTCCATGCTCTTCGGCAACAGACAAATCGCAGCTTCTGCTGCTCCTACAACCATGAAGACTTGCGCACAACCGTCAGCCGAACCCGAAAACCCAGGGATCGACTACCCTCCTACCTACAATCTCAAGGCTTTATTGGGGATTTTTCTCGCCCAATCCCCCCTTTTGGGAGTACCCGATGCCACTGCCCGATATTGAACGCGCACGCCACAACATGGTTGAACAGCAGGTACGCCCCTGGTCGGTGTCGCACCCGCAAGTGCTGCACTTGTTGGCGCACCTGAAGCGGGAAGACTTCGTTCCGGAGGCCTACCGCTCGCTGTCCTTTGCCGACATCGATATCCCCTTGCCATGCGGACAAACCATGCTGCGCCCCGGCGTACAGGCCCGTCTGCTGCAAGACGCCACGGTGCAGCCCGGCGACAAAGTGCTGGAAATCGGCGTGGGAACGGGCTTCATGACTGCCATGCTGGCGCGGATGGGCAGCAGTGTGCTGGGCCTGGAAATCCACCCCGAGCTGGCCGCCATCGCCGAAGCCAACTTGAGAAAAGCCTGCATTCACAACGTCACGATCCGCCAGACCGATGGCGCTCGGGGTGCCGAGCTGGACGCTCCCTTCGACCTGATCGTGCTGGGTGGTTCCGTTGCCGAAGTTCCCCAGGTTCTGCTGAACCAACTCAAGCCTCATGGCCGCTTGATCGCCATCGTGGGGGAAGAACCCGCCATGCAGGCGCAAACCATCACCCGCTCTGGCAATACGCGCTGGGACGCCATCACGCATTGGGAAACTTCCGTCCCCCGTCTGCTGCGCTTTCCCCAAGCCTCTCCGTTTCGTTTTGCATGATCCAGGGGCGCCGCGCCCAGTCTTCTGCCTGGGCAGATTCGGTGCGTTACCTTGGTCCTCGTCCTCGTCTCGGGTGTTCCGAGTCCTTGTTCTTTTTCGCCCCAACCGTGGGTGCCTTGCCATGAAATGGTTCTCTTCCCTGACCTTGGTGGCTACCGCCGCCTTCTCCGTGCATGCTGCCGACCTCACCACGGCATACAACCTTGCCAAGGCTCATGACCCCGCCTACCGCGCTGCGCGGGCCACGCACGATGCCAACGTGGCGCAAGGAGCACAAGCGCAATCGGCAGTGTTGCCCTCCGTGCAATTGACCTATGGCGCCAACCGGACGAATGTGTCGAGCGATGTCGCTGCCTTCGACCGGGGCGGGTATGGGGCACGCACCGCCACGCTCTCGGCATCCCAGCCGCTATACCGTCCCGCAAACGTCGCCACAGCGCGCCAAGGGGAATTGCAGCAGGAACTGGCGCAGACGCAGTGGCAGGCCGCGACGCAGGATCTACTCGTTCGCGTCAGCCAGGCCTATTTCGACGTGCTTGCCGCGCAGGATAGCCTAGCGCTGGTGCAAGCGCAGAAGAAAGCCGTTGCCGAGCAACTGTCCAGCGCGCAGCGCAATTTCGACGTCGGCACCGCGACGATCACCGACACACGGGAAGCGCAGGCGCGTTTCGACCTCGTCATCGCCCAGGAAATTGCCGCAGAAAACGCATTGCGCATACGCCAGATTGCGCTCGACAAGCTGACGGGTACGGCAGACACCACCGTACAGCCGCTATCCCCACAAGCTACCCTGCCCGCCATCGCGCCAGCCGACATGGGCGTGTGGGTCGACACCGCCCGCTCTACCCACCCGACGGTGCGCCAAGCCCAATGGGGGCTGGAGATCGCCCAACTCGAACACCGCAAGGCAACAGCCGCTGACTTGCCTACCTTGGACTTGACCGGAAGCTATTCCGTGACACGCAACGATGGTTCCACGCAGACCGCGCAGGACTACCGCAACAACGTGACCTATGTGGGACTGCAAGCCCAATGGCCGGTATTCGCCGGGTTTTCGATCCGCAACCGGATACAGGAAACCGTCTCACTCGAAGAAAAAGCGCAGGCAGACTTGCAGTCCGCCTTGATCGGGGTCGAACAGGCCACGCGCACGGCCTACCTCGGCTTGCAAGCTGGCATGAGCCAGGTACGTGCGCTCGAAGCCGCGCAAACATCGGGCCAAAGCGCCCTGGATGCCACGCGCACCGGGTACGAAGTCGGCGTGCGCGTCAATGTCGATGTGCTCAACGCCCAAAGCGTGTTGTTCGACACGCAAACCAAGCTCTCCCAAGCGCGCTATGACGTGCTGCTGGGGCACCTGCGGCTGCGCCAGGCTAATGGTTCGCTGCAAGAAAGCGACCTCGACGCCATCAACGCGCTGCTGGCCAAGCCCTGAGCCTTCCCCCATGACTGCGACACATCACCCCAAAATCTATGTCGCCGGCCACCGGGGCATGGCGGGTAGCGCCATCGTCCGCGCACTGTTGGCGCAGGGCACGCCGCAACAGTCGATCCTGACCCGCACCCACGCCGAACTCGACCTATGCAACCAACAGGCCGTCGGGGACTTCTTTCGTACAGCAAAGCCAGACGTGGTGTACCTGGCCGCTGCCCGGGTGGGGGGGATCTGGGCCAACAGCCACTACCCCGCAGACTTTCTTTACCAGAATTTGATGATTGAGGCCAACGTCCTCGACGCAGCACACCGGAACGGGGTGCAGCAGCTTCTGTTTCTGGGGTCGAGCTGCATCTACCCCCGCATGGCCCCGCAACCAATGGCGGAGGGCGCGCTGCTCACCGGAACGCTGGAACCGACCAATGAACCGTACGCCATCGCCAAGATTGCCGGGATCAAGCTCTGCGAAAGCTACCAACGCCAGTATGGGCGTGACTACCGCAGCGTGATGCCGACGAACCTCTACGGCCCGGGGGACAACTACCACCCCGTCCATAGCCACGTCATCCCGGCCTTGATTCGGCGCTTTCACGAAGCCAAGATCGCAAGCAGCGCACAGGTTGTCATCTGGGGTACCGGCACTCCCCGGCGCGAGTTTCTGTATGTCGACGACATGGCCGCAGCCTGCGTCTTCGTCATGCAGCTCGACCTGGCCACGTACCGGCAACACACCACGCCGATGTGCAGCCACCTGAACGTGGGCTTTGGCAGCGACTTGCCGATTGCAGAGTTGGCGCAGACGATTGCTGAAGTCGTGGGCTACAACGGAAACATCGTCTTTGACCCCACCCAGCCCGACGGAGCGCCGCGCAAATGGATGGACAGCAGCGTGCTGCACAACCTGGGCTGGCGCCCCCGCGTGGGCCTGCGCGAAGGGCTGGCGCTGGCGTATGCAGACTTCGTTCGCAGCCATTGCGGTGAACCTGCGCACACGGTGTAATAAACCTGCTTGCGTGCTGCTGCACCCTGCCCTCACCCCCTGCCCCTCTCCCGGTGGGAGAGGGGAATGTTAGAACCGCCCTTTCCCGCTCGGAAAGGAGAGTCACGGAGAAGCCCCATGCCCCAACCCAAAGTCGCGCTCGTCACGGGCATCACCGGCCAAGACGGCAGCTATCTGGCCGAATTCCTGCTTGAAAAGGGCTACATCGTCCACGGTATCAAGCGCCGCTCCAGCCTGTTCAACACGCAGCGCGTCGATCATGTCTACCAAGACAGCCACCACGGGAACGGTCGCTTCACCCTGCACTACGGCGATCTGAGCGACAGCAGCAACCTGACCCGCATCGTCCAGCTCACCCAGCCCGACGAAATCTACAACCTCGGTGCGCAGAGCCACGTTGCCGTCAGTTTTGAAAGCCCCGAGTACACGGCAGACGTGGATGCGCTAGGCACCCTGCGCCTGCTGGAGGCCATCCGCTTCCTGGGGTTGGGCGCCAAAACCCGCTTTTACCAGGCCAGCACCAGCGAGCTGTACGGTCTGGTGCAGGAGACGCCCCAACGCGAAACCACCCCCTTCTACCCCCGCAGCCCCTACGCCGTAGCCAAGCTCTATGCGTACTGGATCACCGTCAACTACCGCGAGGCGTATGGGATGTACGCCTGCAACGGCATCCTGTTCAACCACGAAAGCCCCCGGCGCGGGGAGACTTTCGTCACCCGCAAAATCACCCGCGCCCTGGCCAATATTTATGAGGGGTTGGAAGACTGCCTGTACCTGGGCAACCTCGACGCCCTGCGCGACTGGGGCCATGCCCGCGATTACGTGCGGATGCAATGGCTGATGCTTCAGCAGGAACAACCCGAGGACTTCGTCATCGCCACCGGGGTGCAATACAGCGTGCGGCAATTTGTCGAGATGGCCGCGCAGGCGCTGGGCATGTCGCTGCGGTGGGAAGGCAACGGCGTAGACGAAGTGGGGTACTGGAACGACCGCCCCGTCGTGCGCGTAGACACCCGCTACTACCGCCCCACCGAGGTAGAAACCCTGCTGGGCGACCCCACCCTCGCCCGCGAAAAACTCGGGTGGACGCCGGACATTCCCATTGAGGTACTGATCCAGGAAATGGTCGACAACGACTTGGCAGAAGCCCGCAAAAACGCCTTGTTGCGGCGTAGCGGCTACACCGTCAACCTCAGTTCGGAACGGCAAGCGCCGTAATCACGAGCCCCCAAGCACCGCACGCACCGCTGCGTCCGGCGCTTGCCGCACCACAGCACAGCCGGGCCGCTCGATGAGCACAAAGCGAATCGCGCCCCCGGCAGCTTTTTTGTCGCGGCGCATCAGTTCCAGGTAGCGCCCAGCGTTGTCTGCCTCGTCGAGCACGGGCAGCGCCGTAGGCAGGCCCGCCCGCTGCACCATCTCCGTCAGCCGAGTGACAAAGCGCTCGTCCACGTACCCCAGCCGATGCGACAAGCGCACGGCCTGCACCATCCCACTGCCCACGGCTTCCCCGTGCAGCCACGCGCCGTAGCCCATCCCCGCTTCGATGGCGTGGGCAAAGGTGTGACCAAAGTTCAGGATTGCGCGCAGGCCCGATTCGCGCTCGTCCTGCCCCACCACTTGCGCCTTCAGCTCGCAACTGCGCCGCACAGCATAGGCCAAGGCTTGCGGGGAGCGGGACACCAGCGCATCCAGGTTCTGCTCGATCCAGTCCAGAAACACCGCATCGGCAATCGGGCCATATTTGATGACCTCGGATAGCCCTGCAGCCAGCTCACGTTGTGGCAAGGTCGCGAGCGTGTCCAAGTCGCAGACGACGCGCACTGGCTGGTAGAACGCGCCGATCATGTTCTTGCCCAGGGGATGATTCACCCCGGTCTTCCCCCCGACGGAGGAATCGACCTGCGCCAACAACGTCGTCGGCACCTGGACGAAAGGCACCCCACGCATGTAGCACGCAGCGGCAAAGCCGGTGATGTCCCCCACCACGCCGCCGCCCAGCGCGAACAGCACGGTGCTGCGATCGCAGGCGTTTCGCAGCATCACATCGAAGATCGCTGCGATGCTGTCCCACGTTTTGTATTGCTCGCCATCGGGCAGGGTGACGGTATGCACCACGGGAAACTGCGGCCCCAGCGCACGCTCCAGCCGCTGACCATAAAGCGGGCCAACAGTGGTGTTGGTGACGATGACCGCCGCACTGGCCGAAGGAAGATGCGCAAAGCTCGACGGATCGTCCAGCAACCCCGAGGAGATCACGATGGGGTAGCTGCGGTCGGCCAGCTCGATGGTGACGGTGTGGGAAGGATGCATGGCGTGGTGGGCGCTCAGGGCAATTTTGATATGTGATGGGAAAGCGGAATGAACGAACTCACACTGCAGGTACGAGCTTGTGTGTGGATGCGTCCGTGGGCGTTGCAAAGGCTTGCTCGGCCAGTTCACGCTTGCTCTGCAGCAGCAATTCGATCTCGTATGGTGTCAGTCGGCGAGGCCTGGGGTTCATGCCAATCAAATCAATCAGATGCTTCGTGGCAGGTGTGAGCGAGCACCATGCGCTGGGGTCGTTCGAGTTAACGGGCGCAAGATTGCTCATGCATTCAGGCTGCTTCCAGCACCCGCACGTCTTTCAGGCTGTCTTTCAACGCCACCTGCGCGATCTTCAAATCGTAAGCCGACTGCAGGTTGAGCCAGTACTGCGGCGTTTGCCCCAGTGCGCGACCCAGGCGCAGCGCAAGTTCTGCTGTGACAGGGCGCTGGCCTCTGAGCAGGTGCGACACGCGCATGGGCGAGACACCAATGGCTTCGGCAAAGGTGGTCTGTGTCAGCCTCAGCGCAACAAGTATTTCGTGCAGAAATTCCCCTGGGTGAATGGCGGGAAGTCCATTGTCCAAATTTTTCATGGTGTTAGCTCCTCAGTGGTAGTCCACGATATCCACGTCGTACGCATTGCCGTCCTCAAACCGGAAGCATATGCGCCACTGGTTGTTGACGCGGATGCTCCATTGGTCTTTGCGGTCGCCGCTCAACAACTCCAGCCGGTTCGATGGGGGCAAGCGCAAATCCTGTACGTCCGCTGCGGCATGCAATTGGCACAAGCGCATCAACGCACGTTGGACATAGGCGCGCATCGTAGCCAGCAGCCATTGCGCCTTTTCCGCTCGTTCCCACGCTGGAGCGTGGGAACGAGGGGGAATTCAAAAATTGTGTGCATACGGTAGCCCAGAGGTAGAGGGTTCCCAAACCACTGGCCCCACCGGCGCACGGCCCGCAAAGCGCGGCGGAATTTCGATCATCGCCTTGTTGATGATCACCGCTACGGGGTTCAGGTCGCTGGCGTAGCTCTCCAGCCCTAGGCGCTGCGCCTCCAAAGGCAGCGCGCCCCCACCGGCAAAGGGATCATGGAAGGCGGGCAGTTTGTCCGGGTTGAATAACGCAGCCGCATGGAGGTGGTTCTTGTTGAGTTCGCAGGTCTAGCGCCACGAGCGGCGGATCTCGGTGCGGGCACGCTTCAGCACCTCTTCGTTGTTCGTGTTCTCCCACTGCACCAAGTCTTCCATGAGTTGGAACAGACGTTCCCGCTCGATGGCAGCTTATTCCTTGTTCACCCCGCGCCCCAGGTGGCGCTTGTAGCCGGGGTCATTGACCATCTGCGCAAAGATCACCGCCCGTGCCGCTGCCAGCGGCCGCCGCGCCCACCAGAGGTGCAGCGTGGACGGGGGGCCGTGGCGAATGGACTTTTCCCGCGCAGCGGCAACGTTGATGGCATCAAGCGGGAGAGCAACTTCGATGAGTTTTTTGGGGGTTTTGATGGGAATCACGATCAGCCCTGATAGCCAAGGTTTGCCAAATACGTTTCGGCGGCTGTACCGAGGCACAAACGGATAGTGGAAAAGAATCCCGGCCAGCGTTGGCGCAGGTAATGGGCGGCCAAGTTGCCCAAGCCCTGGTGCGCAGCAAATCCTGCCATACGTTGCTTTTTCTTGTTGCGCTCGATATCTCTGATGATGGTCAGCCTTGCATTGCAAAGTCGGTCACAGTTGAGATTGAGCATATCTATCGTGTGTTGTACCAGGGTTGGCACGTCAGCATGACGATTACCAGGCCAGATGGGCAGGACAGCACAGTGGTCGGGGTCGGGCAGAAGTCGTCCAGTACTCATTTCCAGACGGAAAAGACTGGGGAATGCTGGGATTGCAGCAGGGTCAAGAATCCATCCTTCGCATTGTTCTTGCAGCCTCCCTACCTGGATCATTCGGTTCTTGTGGGTGTCGCAGCTTAGGTTTTCAGCCAATGGCTCATGGACATAGGGCGCAGACGCAAACCTGTAAGAGCCGCCCGCGCAAACGGCCAATAAGTTATTCCAGTCCAAGGCCCAGTTGTGCGCCTGAGTAATATCAGACTTGGGATGGAAGTGCTCCACCCTGCATTGCAGCGGATCGTTATCACAGATATCGATTTCACAGAATGCACAAATTCCACCTTGGCCTGCGATCAGTTTTTTCCGGCTTTCTTCGTAGGCAGCCGGACCATCGTGCATTGCATCGTCCCGCATTTGTTGCCAAGTGCAGAATGGGTTGGCATGACGATAGTTGGTGAGCTGGATAGGCTCTGGCTGTCTGCGCACCCGTTTCATATTCCCAGCTCCCACTTGCGGTTTTCGATACGTAAATCAGCTTCCAACAATGCTGGCTCGTTGCCTTGGTAACGGGCATTTAGCTTTTCACGCAATTCCAGGGCGTGCGGAGAATTCCATTGGTCTTTGTCGACCAAGGCGAGATATTCCTTCAGCTCCTGAGTCGCTGGATTGGCGGGGGGGCGCACTTCATGTACACCCAGCACCTGCTTGAGCATGCGCTCTGGTTCCGCTCCTTCCGTTCCGGGCGGTGCGGAATAAATCTGGTTGTCTTTCAGTATCCGAATGCATTCGGAAGGGATTGTGGTTAGTACCTGGGGACTGTGGGTGGTAACGATGAATTGCGTATTCCTGAATGTGCGTCGCAGATCGCCTAGTACCCGCTGCTGCCATTTCGGATGTAGGTGCAAATCCACTTCATCTATCAGTACGATGGCAGGTGAATCCAGTGGGTCAGTACTATCTCTGCCTACTCCTGTGTCGTACTCATAAGGTGGATTGGCCTGTGCTAATCGTCTTGCCAAGTCCATAACCAAACCCAACATGACGCGGTAGCCATCACTCAACTGGCCAATTCGGAGTGTGAGCTTGCTTCCGTCATCAAGTGTTCTGTCTATGACGAACCTGAGAGGGCGAATTTCCGTTCGAGGGCGACTGAATCCTGGCAGCATGGATTCGATGGCCTTCCGGACCGCATTCAGCTCGGGCAATGTATAACCAAAGTTCTTATATTCCATCTGTTTACGACGCTCCATATCCTCCATGGCGTTAAACCATTCAAAAACCTCCTTGAACCCTGCGTTAGGATTGAGCGCCGATACCAGGCTTTCAAACCGCGAATATTCCTTGCGAAAATTTCTTCTGCGCTGCACCTCATCAAGGATAGCGCGATTTGTTCCATAATACGCAATAACAGGCATGGAATAACCTTCATTGCCATTATGTTTATCAATGAGGCTGTCCGCAAATTTGTCGATTTGTTTGTAGCCCGCATTGAATCTTTCAAGATCAAGAATTGACGAAATAATTTCCTTGATTGTCTTGTCCGAAGAATCCCGTTTTTTTCCATTCGACCATTGAATATATTCACCGGAAAAGCCGTTTACATGTATCCAGTAATGAACGAATGGTGAACGCTTTTCATTTTCCAACATTCGTAGATCAGTATCCTTGAATGACACACCCTTGATTTTTGGTAATTTGGTCAGCAACCGGCCAAAGGCTATGGCGATTGCATCCAGAATGGAAGTTTTGCCGATGCCGTTTTCTCCAACGATAACCGTCAGGAAAGGGTCAAATTTGATATGAGCTACCGAAAACGAGCGGAAATTTTGTAGATATAGTTCCTTGATTTTCATCTTTCTTCTCCAACCTTTTTGGCCTTGTTCAAGAGTTGAGCGATATCCAGGTTGCTGCTGTACACAGCCCAATCCGGCTCCTGCGCAAAGGGCTGACGAATGTAGAACGGCCCTTCGTACTGTTCACCGTCGACGATCACGATGGCCAGGATGAATTTGCCGGCCTGATTCAGACCGTAGAGGATTTCGTTGCGCGTGACCGTGATCGTGGTCTGGCCTTTGGCGCGGCCCTTGACTTCGATGTGGCGGGACGTTGGCAGACGACCGTCGAGAGCCTTGGGGATGCTGGTCACGTCCCAGCCGCACTTCTGTGCCGACACGTCGAGCACCTCATTCCCCAGTACACGTTCGGCATCCATCACTGCGCGCATTGTGATCTGCTCGACGCAGATGCGTGCAACGGCATCAGCCGTCCAGCCCGGCTGGCCTTTGCGCTGCATCAACTGCATATTCCGGTGAACGTGACCGCCGGGCACAAACCCCGTCCACTACCATCCAGCAGCCTCCATGATGCCCCCAGCCCCACCAACCCCATCACCCCCCACCTCCTACCATGCCCCGGATGCCAAACCACCTTTTTCCCCCCTATACCCGCGCAACACCATTGCCCGAGTTGCTCCAGCAGCGCATCCTGGTTTTGGATGGCGCGATGGGCACCATGATCCAGCGGCAGAAGCTCGACGAAACCCAATTTCGGGGGGAATTGCTGCGTGATTGGGCTGGCGCCGTGCAAGGCAACAATGAGTTGCTAAACCTGACCCAGCCCCATGTCATCGCCGCGATCCACGCCCAGTACTTGGAGAGCGGTGCCGACCTGATCGAAACCAATACCTTCGGCGCGACGTCGATTGCCCAGGGCGACTACGGGCTGGCCCACCTGGCGATAGAGATGAACCTTGCCGCTGCGCGCCTGGCGTGCGAGCAGCGCGACCGGTTCTCTACGCCGCAACGGCCCCGCTTCGTACTCGGCGCCATCGGGCCTACGCCCAAGACTGCGAGCATCAGTCCTGATGTCAACGACCCCGCCACACGCAACATCACCTTTGAAGAACTGCGCCAGGCCTACCTGGAACAGGCGCGTGCCCTGGTGCAAGGTGGGGTCGATGCGCTGCTGATCGAAACCATCTTCGATACGCTCAATGCCAAGGCAGCGATCTTTGCGATCGAGGAATGCTGGGAGGAATGCGGGGAGCGCCTGCCCGTGCTGCTGAGTGGCACCGTGACCGATGCCTCCGGCCGCATCCTGAGCGGGCAGACCGTCTCCGCCTTTTGGTACAGCGTGCGCCACGCACGCCCCCTGTGCGTGGGGCTGAATTGCGCGCTGGGCGCCGCGCTGATGCGCCCTTCGCTGCAAGAGCTGCACCGCGCCGCGCCAGATGTGTTTTTGAGCTGCTACCCCAACGCCGGTCTACCCAACCCGATGAGCGACACCGGCTTCGACGAAAAGCCCGAAGACACAGGCCGTCTGCTAGGCCAGCTTGCCCAGGAAGGGCTGCTCAACGTAGCTGGCGGCTGCTGCGGGACGACCCCCGAGCACATCCGCGCCATCGCCGAAGCCGTTGCCTACCTGCCCCCACGCACGCTGCGGGCAGCCTCTGCGTAGCCAACGTCGCAAATCCACACTGCCACGGCGATGCGCCCGCAGACAGCATCCCGCCGGTACGAATAAAACCGCGCGGGGTTGGCGTAGGTACACCACGGCTTTGACGAATCGTTGCCATCGATGCGCGTCACCCCCAGCGCGCCCAACCGTTGGCGCACGAGTGCAGGCAAGTCCACTTGCCAAGTCTCGGGGGAAAGCTGGCGCATGTGCGCAGCAGCGTCGGCGTGGTAGGCCAAGACGTCGTCGCACACTTCCTTGCCGACCTCGAAGGCCTCCGGCCCGATGCAGGGGCCGATCCACGCGACAACATCCTGCGCAGTACACCCGCCGCGTTCCATTGCTGCGCGAAGGCTGGCATCGACCATGCCCACGCCGTCCTTGCCGACGAAACCGCGCCATCCCACGTGCGCAGCCGCCACCCAACGCCCCTGCCGATCCGCCAACAACAAAGGCAGGCAGTCGGCCACCATCACCGTGCATGCCATGCCAGGCAGCGCGGTCCAACTCGCATCCGCCGTGCATCCGTCGGGGGTTTGCGCATCCAGCGTTAGCACCTCCAACCCATGCACTTGCGACAAGTACACCGGCTTGGCCGCGATCATCCCTTGCAGCGCAGCGCGGTTTGCCATGACGGCAGCGTGGTCGTCCCCCACGTGGTCGGCGAGGTTGCACGTATCAAAAGGTGCCTGCGATACGCCCCCGGCGCGCGTCGTGCACACAGCACGCACCTGTGCCGGAGCCTGCCACGCGGGAACAATCCAGTCCGAGGGAAAAGAAATCATCGCCATGCCTATACCTCCCATGTCTTCATCCAGTCTGCCAACAAGGGTTCCTGCCAGGGAACCCGAAACCCGTAGTCTGGCACGATCCACTTCTGTTCCCGTACTATGCGCCACAGCTTTTCTACACTGTCGATATGAGCAAGCACCCCCCCCGCATCGACCTGCGCCGCGCCGCCGAAGCCCTTGCTCCGATGGAAGGCGTGGACACCCTCGCCGCATTCCCACGACTGCTGGAAGCCACCGAATCGCAAGGCGCAGACCGTGCGATGCACTGGCAAGCGCACCTATCCTGTGTACGCCAGCGCCCCACGTCCCCAGCGGTGCTGTGGCTGCACTTGCAGGTGGCAGTCTGCCTTCCCCTGCCATGTCAGCGTTGCCTGACCCCCGTGGACACCCTCATCGAGATCGACCGCCACTTCCGCTTCGTCCATGACGAAGCGACTGCCGAGCGCGAAGACCCCGATTGCGAAGAAGACATCCTGGTGCTCAGCGTTCCCTTCGACCTGAGCGAACTGGTCGAAGACGAAGTGCTGCTCGCCCTCCCCCTCTCGCCGCGCCACGAAGACTGCACGCTACGAACGATGCCAGATATGCCGAATACAAAGGCTGCGCCAGGCGATGACGAAGAACCGCACGACAACCCGCACGAAGAACCGCCGAACCCGTTTGGGGTGCTGGCAAGATGGAAGCAGTAGGGGGGAAACGCCCCATCGGTGCGTCCCCCAGCGGCAATCTCCTTGCGATGGGGGCACGTTGCAACGACGCCCTCCACCGGCTGCCCACTGGTAAACCACCTTCATCCCCAAAGGGATATACCGTTTTCTGACCCATGCGCAGGCGAATCAAGGCTGCGCTCATGGTCCTACCAGACCAGGCGGCCAAGGACTTGGATCCTGCGTGGTTCACCGAAGGCGACAACATTCGCGTTGCCGATGCCTTTCCCGTCGATGTGATGCTCAATGCCTGCGGAGAAACGTATGAGTCTTTGCAGCCCTTCGCCGTGACGGTCGACATGGAGGGAACCCCGGTTCGTACGGTCGATCTGGAAGGGCTGCTGCGAACCAAGCGAACCATGCGCGACAAAGATGTTTCCGACAGGCAAGTGCTGGAACGTGCTTTGCAAGCGCTCAAGTCCTAAGCCTACATGCCTCAATGGTACGCACCCTAGCAGGCTGATACGAAGGAGTAAAAAATAACTAACTTTATTCCTTAGTAACTCGGAAATCGATCTCCAGGGGGGATTCGAATCTTTCGAAGGTCATATCAGTCACACAATTCTGCAACGCTCGTTTCTGTTTTTATCAGAATATAAATATCCATACCAATACCAATCCGCGTATTCGTATATCTGTCACCTTCCCACTTGCATTTCTTGAGAAGTTCGGATGTACGGATACATCCGAAGTCACACAACCTCACAGCCTGAGAACGATATGTAGCCCCGGCTTGACGTCACTGCTTTCTACGTAGCCAATAGCGCCCGGTGTACGCTGCACATACTCAATCATTTCGCTAACGGTTTGGAATTCACGAGGCGGGATTCCCTTGCCTACATGGCGGCGAACCATCCAATAGGCACGGTACTTTCTATCGTCTTGTTGCAGATATTTACCCAGAAAACGATTGCGCAAATCACTGCCCACCGCAGCATTGACCACCGTCACCGGCGTATCCCCCACGCTGACGGCACGACCTGTATACAAGCGTGAAAGCAATTGCGCATCCATCGATGGCACAGAGGCATGAGCAATGACAACCACGTCAGCGTCGGCAGCTTCTGCAGACAGGACGGAATTTTGCATGGCTAGTATGCTTCCGACAAACAAAATAAGAATTGATCTCATGATGGTCATCGCTCCTAGAACACAAAACTGTAGTTGAAGGAGAGCGCATCGATATGCGTACGGCCCACTGGATTGGCATGGGCTGGACTATCCACCAGCGTGGAACCTAGGCCAATATGCGTACGCACCCACTCAATCTTGATTTTGCTATCGGAATCGAAAGCGTAAGAAGTACCCAGCGCATAGGAATACTGGTCATAGATCGTAATCAAATCTGCCATGGCACGTTGGGCAGCAACGAGCGCTGCAGCGTTAGGCACTGCTGCAGGCAATGTAGCATGAGATAAATTCTCGTACCATCGCCTTTGTTTGGAATCAGACAATACACGACTGAGACTCAGATACGGAGTGAAATTGCCAATATCTTTCGACAACATCACGTATCCTGACATCGCACTGACGCTCAATTCCGATTCCAATTGTTTTGCTTGTCCCAGCTCTGCGGCCACACGCCAACCTTGCCCAAAACTCTTTTCCACCCCCGCAGTCAACACGTCCAACGTTACTGCTTGCACCATCGACACCCCTGGCCCAGGCAATGCATCGCTCACCTGCCAATACCCCAAGCCTGGGGCTATTTGCACCCACGGGAAGCTCGCAACCCATTTTGAGGGATTCACGGCATAAGCTTTGGCGCGTGTCAAGCCTGCCCGCCACACCGTACTGCGGTCACGCAATGTCAACGCATAACCACGCGATGTGATTCGCGTATCGCTGAAGAAGGCTCCTGGCTCCCAGATTGGCGGCAATTCGTTGCGTACCCATGCACGCAAGGTCGTATCACCAGTGCCCCCAAAAACCTCAGCAGTCAGCTCACGATCACCGATGGGCCAGAAACGGGAAACATACAAACCATCAAATTCCTTGATTGGAAATATGCCATACAGTTCATGAGGAAGACGCGCCATATCGTACGAAGTGCCAAGCTCTATCGATTCTGAGAACATCAGCAATGGCGCCCTGAATCGACCCGCACGCAGCAGCCAATCATCATCGGGCCGCCACGCCACAAAGGCAAGACTCGGCTTCAGATCCCAAGCTGATTCATGTTGGAGTGAAGGCCGCAATTGGACTTGTAAAGCAGCCGACCATTGCTTGCTGATTTGCGCATCCACCTGCCCCCCTAACAGGCTATCAGTCTGGAATGTGCCACCCGAATCGATAAAACGCAGGTATGCGTAATCGCGGTTGGACTGGGAATAGCCCAGCGTACCAAAACCCGTCCACGACAAATCCACGGCCGCAACCGTTGCACTCCCGCAAAGCGCCAGAATCCATGCGCTATGACGAAAAAAAATTCGCAATCGATGCATCCAATTCATCAGGCAAAAATAGGGGGAAAATTTGAACAAGTTTAATAATTTGAAAAGGAATATCATTTTCAATCTTTCCATCGAACAAAAATTTCAGCCAAAAAATTCTGTTGAGCCACCAACGCCTGCACGATGGCCGGATCGAAATGCCGACCACTTCCCTCCTGAATGAGGATCAGCGCTTTCTCATGCGTAAAACTCTCTTTGTAGGGACGACGACTCATCAACGCATCGTACACATCCGCCACGGCCATGAGGCGAGCAGACCATGGAATATCCGTACCTTCAAGACCATCGGGATAGCCGCTTCCATCCCACTTTTCATGGTGGTGTCTGGCAATGTCCATGGCATGGCCCAATGCCTTTCCGCTTTCACTACCCATGCGTTCTGCAGCGCGACGGAGCATCTCCCAGCCTTGCATGGAATGGGTTTTCATCACCGCAAATTCTTCCTGCGTCAGTGGGCCAGGTTTCAAAAGGATACTATCTGGAATAGAAATCTTTCCGATATCATGCAAAGGCGCTGATCTAGCTATTTGGTCAATGTCATCGTCATCCAGCAAGACCGCCGAACCAGGTTGCTGCGCCAACCAGGATGCCAACAGTCGAACATACTCCTGCGTTCGTTTGACGTGATGCCCAGTGTCTTCATCGCGAAATTCCGCAAAGGAGATCATCAGATGGAAAGTGGCGTCACGGAGGCGATCTACCTCTTGCAGTCGTGATTCCAGTGCCTCTTGCAACCATGCATTGCGATCACGCATGGCATCATGCCAAGCCTTGATCTGTAAATGCGTAGCGACGCGGGCCTTCAGGGTGGTTGGATGAAAAGGTTTGGGAATGAAATCCACCCCGCCAGCCTCAAAACAGAGCGCCTCGTCTTCGGGTTGGGTCATGGCAGTCAAAAAAAGCACAGGGACATGGCGTGTCCGCTCATCGGCTTTCAGGCAACGACAAGTTTCATACCCATCCATTCCAGGCATCATGACATCGAGCACGATCAAATCAGGTACTTTCTTGAAGGCAATCTCCAGCGCCTTGCTTCCTGAATTGGCCAATTGCACCCGGTAGCTTTTATTGAGCACACTGGCCAATAGATTCAGATTGGCCGGCGTGTCATCCACCGCCAAAATGGTACTCTTGATAGATGGGATTGACTCGCTCACAAATTGCTCCTTTGCATGAAGTCGGAATGACTCGTTCCCTCGAATGCGGTGAGTGCAGCATCAAAATCACAATTTTTCATCGCAATAGAAACTTTACGGAATATCCGTGGCGATAAAACCTTTGTCCAGGAATCAGCATACTGCGCCCACAATTCCAAGGCTTGACTGTCACTATTCTTGATTAAATCAAACAACTGAGCGACTACATCGTTAGTCGTATCACTATTCGAGTCATCAGAAAAAATGGCATCATGTTCTGAAAGGATCGACGACTCTCCCGCAGTGGGAGCAGCACATATTTGCCACCGTTCCAATGCTTTTGCCGTTTCTTGGAGCAAGACGTGAAGACGCGGCCAGCTTTCGCATGCACGAATTGGATCCTCGTCCTTCGCGGCTTTTTCCAGGTTTGTCGCCTCAACCTGCACGGCATTGGCGCCTATGGAACCAGCAAGACCACGTAGGGTGTGCGCCGTACGCACTAGTTCATGCCATGCACCAAAATTCGGCACGGGATGCAGCCCGTCACCATAATCATGCACGAAACCACTGAATAGTTTGCGCAATACCGTTTCATTGTTATCACAAAACAGTAAGGCCCGAGACAAATCCAATCCTGGTATTTGTGGTACACCACTCATTGCATTAGCGGTACTTCCTGGAAGGGAGCTGGAATGATCTGGGTGTTGGGGCAGCGCCCCAGTCTCTGGCAAATACCGTTCCAGCAACGCAAATAGAGCCGATGGATCAAGGGGTTTGGCCACGTGTCCCTGCATTCCAGCCGTCAAACAACGATCACGATCACTGGTCATCGCGTCGGCAGTCATTGCAAAGACTGGTAACTCGTGAAACTCCGCAAGTTGGCGAATTCGCGCAATCGCTTCATAGCCGTCCATCACCGGCATTTGTAAATCCATCAACACTACGTGGTAAGCCGTGGGGCCTACCATCCGTAGACGTTCCACCGCCTCAAGACCATGGACTGCCAGATCGACCAAGGCACCACGACCCACCAGCAATTCCGTTGCCAACTCCCGATTCAAAGGATTGTCCTCCACCAGCAGCACGCGCAAGCCATCCAACCGTGTCCGGGTTGGGACAGACTCTGGCGCCCCTGCGCCAGCCTTTTGGAATAGCCTGCGCAATGGCTCAGGTAACAAGGGCTTCTCTATGCATTCCTGGCATGTTGTAGCGTGGACAGCGCTTTCCATGTGCCCGATACCACTGGAAGACATGACCACGATCCGCAAAGCAGGATGCTCTGTGCGAGCGCGCCGCAGCACATCCGATCCATCGATATCAGGCAATATCCAATCTAAAAATACTATGTCGAAAGCCTTGCCTTGCCGCCGGGCTTCCGTTAGTCGCTCCAAAGCCTCTACGCCATTGTTTGCGCCCACCAAAGCGCCCTGACTACCAACGCCTATATGTTGCAACAAAGACAACACCATGGCCTGACTGTCTGGATGGTCTTCTGCAACCAATACTCGTAACCCAGCTACTTCCGGTGGCAAGCTGGGAACTGGTTCTACATCAGGCACCCCCAAGCAGACACGTAGTTCAAACACACTTCCTTGATCAGGTTGGCTACGCACACTCAAGGTACCTCCCATCAATTCCACCAAACGCTTGCAAATCGCCAAACCCAATCCTGTTCCACCAAAACGTCTTGTAGTCGACTCATCGGCTTGCGAAAACTCACGAAATAAGCCTTCCATCTGTTGCGCTGTCATGCCAATACCGGTGTCATGTACTGCAATCGACAATCCCACTCTGTTCTTCTCTACATCTTTCGGCAGTTTATTAAAAAATTCACTAGGTGATTCACTAGATAATGCACCAGGCAATTCATCAGACAACTTATACGTGTCCACAGTTACCCGAACCTGGCCTACCGAAGTAAATTTCACCGCATTGCTCAGCAGATTAGTAAGTACCTGTGTCAACCGTAGTTCATCGCCAAGAAAGGTCGAACGGGTCATCAATAAAGATGGATCAAGAAAATTACATAGCAACTCTAATTCTTTTTCCTGGGCACGTTGTCGTACCATTCCCAAGGCTTGCGCCAACACATCTTCCAAAGAAAAAGGCTTCGTCTCCAATTTCATGCCGCCAGCCTCGATTTTGGAATAATCCAGCACGTCGTTGATCAAACTCACTCAACAACCACCAGCTAAAGCTGGTGGGTTGATATTACGGACTGAAAGTCCGGATACGCGTCGGCTGAACGACGCGTTTTAGCCCGGCTCCATCTTGAAATCATCGTTCTGCCTCGGTTCAAAATGGTGTTCTAAGTAGCTCTTAATCATTTCTTCTGTCATCTGCCCTACAGTTGCACAAAAGTATCCTCTCGCCCAAAAGTGACGTCCCCAGTATCTCTTTTTTATGTGTGGAAACTCTTCCAACAGCTTGCTTGCTGTCCGCCCTTTCAGCCTCCGGACAATCTCACTTGGTGCCATTACCGGCGGGCAACTTACCAAGATATGCACGTGATCCTTACTTACCACACCCTTCACAATCCTGATTTCAAATGCCTCACATGTTTCTCGCACTAGCTCTCTGACCCGCTCCCCAATTTCTCCCGTCAGAACCTTGTAACGGTATTTCGTAACCCATACAAAGTGATACTCTATCTGGAATACTGTATGACTTCCGTATCTATAATCCATGCCGTCCCCTTTTTTGAGGCTTATTCGCGTAGCTAAAGCTGACCGGCTAAAGCCGGTGGTTTTAACCTTGTGATTGATAATAAAATATGAGAGGCGCTGAGTACTTTGTCAAGATAATTCCGCTGCTGTGCGGTGGGCTGGGTTTCCAAGGCAAGATATGTCATGCCGATGATGGCATTCATCGGGGTGCGGATTTCATGGCTCATATTGGCCAAAAACATGGATTTGCTTTGGGTCGCTGCCTGCGCTTGGTCACGCGCTCTTTGCAATTCCACCTGAATGGCATCGCGCTGGCGTATATCCCGCTCGATGGCCTCCGCCATGTGGTTCAACATTTTCCGCAAAGTACGCAGCTCTTGCACTTCACCGGGGCTATCCGCCACCCTCGCACTATAGTCACCGTTGGCAAATTTGCGCGTTGGCTCATCCAACGCTGCAATGGGTAGTACTACTCTTTGCTGCACCACTTTCATCGCCGCGATCATGACGAACAGCAATACTGCATTCACGGCCAGTGTGAGCAGAACGGCACGTTCCTGGCGCTGCCGCGCCATCCGAATATCCCCTTGCGCTCGTTCGCGCACCATGCCTGCCAAGTTACCAACAGCGCCCACCAGATCTGCTCGAAGGGCAAGATAGTCGGGTGAATGCACACGCTGCACGGCATAAGTCAAGTCTGGCGTTCCATCCGAGACGATTTCCCCACTCTGGACATCATAAAGGCCCTGGGTAGCCGCAAAGGCAATACGTTCAATCACCTGCATATTCCTAATAATATCCAGCATATTTCTTGCCGCAGCCAACTCGTTCGGAGTAAACTGCATAAGATCGAGCCGTTGCAACAAATTGTGACGTTCGTTACCTTCTGGCAAAACTATCTTATTCCTGCCAGCTACGCGGTCGCGCCAATAGCGCACCGATTCACCCTCTGGAGGGGAAGATTTTTCCCCATTGCGCACGGCCAGCATGTCATAATAAATTTCCAGATATTCAATTTCCCCTGTGGTGGTATAGCTTTGCACCAATTGCGATGCAATATCGATTTCTTGCACCAAGCGATCCACTTCCCGCTGGGCGAGATCACTGCGCAACACTGCCTGCTCTGTGGAATGGATGGTCTGCTGCACCGTAAACAGTAACAGGACGTTGATCAACAACGCAGCCACCACCAAAGCGAAGAATATACTAGCGAGCAATCTCAAACGCATTTGATGCTCATTCCTATTTTTATTCTTACCAATAATAGAATCCAGCTCATATTCCCAAACTTGCAAGCACCACCCTCGCTCATATCAAAATACTATCCCGATACCGCCCGAACACAGCATAAGAATCCAGGCTATTCCCACTCGATCGTTGCCGGTGGTTTGCTCGATATGTCGTAGGTCACGCGGTTGATGCCGCGTACCTCATTGATGATGCGGCTGGAAACAGTCTTGAGTAGCGCGTAGGGCAATTCCGCCCAGTCTGCGGTCATGAAGTCGCTGGTCTGCACGGCACGCAGCGCGACGACGTATTCGTAGGTTCGTCCGTCGCCCATCACGCCTACGCTTTTGACGGGCAGGAATACGGTGAAGGCTTGGCTGGTCAAGTCATACCAGCTCTTGCCGGTGTCGGGGTCGATGGTGCGCCGCAATTCTTCGATGAAGATCGCATCGGCCCTGCGCAGCAGATCTGCGTAATCGCGGCGGACTTCCCCCAGAATGCGAACGGCCAGCCCCGGCCCCGGGAAAGGGTGGCGGTAGACCATCGCGGGCGGCAGTCCGAGCGCCAGACCCAGTTCCCGCACCTCGTCCTTGAACAGGTCACGCAAGGGTTCGAGCAGGCGCAGCCCCAGTTGTTCAGGCAGGCCGCCGACGTTGTGGTGGCTTTTGATGACCGCCGCCTTTTTGCCGCTGCCGGACTCGATCACGTCCGGGTAGATCGTCCCCTGCGCAAGCCAGGCGTCGCCGCGTTCTCCGGTTCTGGAACCAGGCTGCGGGCACGCCAACAGCCGTTCAGCCTGCGCACGGAAGACGGCGATGAACTCCGCGCCGATGATTTTTCGCTTGGCTTCGGGGTCGCTCACCCCTGCGAGCTTGGCCAAAAATTGCTCGCTGGCATCGACCCGCAACACCGTCGCGTGCAATTGGTGGGCGAACACCTCCATCACCTCTTCGGACTCTCCCTGCCGGAGCAGGCCATGGTCTACGAAGATGCACGTCAATTGCTGCCCGATGGCACGGTGCAGCAGCGCAGCGGCGACCGAAGAATCGACACCACCTGAAAGGCCGAGGATGACCTGGTCGCTGCCCACCCGCTCACGCATGGCGGCAACGAGACTATCGACGCGGTTCCCAACGATCCAGTCCGCCTGCGCACCGCAAATATCGAGCACGAAGCGCCGGAGCATCTCGACCCCCAACCGCGTATGCGTGACTTCTGGATGGAATTGCACTGCATACCAACGCCGGTCTTCATCAGCCATCGCAGCGATGGGGCAACGTTCCGTGCTGGCCACGGCGCGAAACCCTGGGGGCAATGCCTCGACCCTGTCGCCATGGCTCATCCAGACGTGGAGCATGGCGCTGCCACTGGCGGTTTTGTAGTCGGCGAGACCGTCGAACAAGGGGGAAGGCGCAAGCACCCGCACGTCCGCAGGGCCAAACTCCGGCTGGTGCCCGCACTCCACGCGCCCGCCAAGCTGGTGGGCCATGCACTGCATTCCATAGCAAATCCCCAGTACCGGCACCCCCAACGTGAACACCGCATCCGGGATGGACAGCGTGTCCTCCGCAGCAACGCTGGCATGGCTGCCAGAAAGCACGATACCCCGCAACTGCCCGTCGCTGGCGTAGGCTCGCAACCATGCGTCGTCAACGTCTGCAGGGTGTACCTCGCAATAGACGTGCGCTTCGCGAATACGCCGGGCGATCAGCAGCGTAACCTGGGAACCAAAGTCGAGGATGAGGATTTTTTGTTGCATGGTGGCAGGGAGGGAATGACCCAGGGAACCGTTACGGAAAAAATAAAACCAGATTTATAGGAATTACTAATAGGACTTACGCAAAATTTTCCCAGCCAAGCGTACCCACGCTGACAGTACATTGCAGTATTGGCGAGTGGGTACAACAACACCATAGCGGTTGTACGCAAGTCCTAACGCTGATACGTACACGTACGAAGTGCTGGCCTACAAATGGCAAAACGGATCATGTCAAACCAGCACATCCAAACCCTTGCGCTCTATCACAGATAGCAGGCGCAAGGCTACACCACTCGGCTTTTTGTCCCCGTTTTCCCACTTCTGTACAGTAGAAACGCTGGCGTTGAGGTACGCCGCAAAAACAGCCTGACTGACATGCAGTTGCTCACGCAAGCCACGTATGGTCTCTGCCGTGTAGGTCGGCAGTGGAAGGGCTTGTGCCTCGAAATCGCGCAGTGTCTGCTTGCTGACGACACCAATCTGTTCCAGATCGCGCATCGTCTCTAAGGCTTCGTCCGTCATCCTGCTCATCGTGATACCTCCGTCAAAATTTGCTTACCCAGCGCAGCAACAATCTGCATATCGTTCATATCGAGCAATTCGTGCGCCAAGCGCCGGTACAACGCCAATTCCTTTGCCGAAATGTTGTCTCGATCATTCTTTTCGAACCCGTAAAGAAAGAAGAGCACGTCCACAAACCGTGTAGCAATGATGGTGCGCGTACTTCCGCTTTTGCCGCGCCCAGGCAGGGCAACTCGTTGCTTGTAGAGATGGCCACCAAGATCGACGTCGATCAATCCCCTTTCCATTTGCGCTATGACATCGCGGAGCATGGCATCGGTCACGCCAGATTTGGCAGCCCAACGCTGAAAGGTTCGTGTCTTGAACACTCTCATGACCGGTTATAGCACCAAGTGCAATGATTTTGCGTCAGTCATCATCAGAGTGGGACGTGTGCAGAGGCAGAGGAACGCAAGCCTGCGTTACTGTGAAAGTTGCGAAGCGGCTTCCCGATTCCCCCGGATACCGCTCGCTGCATTCAGGCTACGCGCCATGCATTGCAAGACCCACCCTGACCCGATGGAACCAGGTCACGAAACCCCGATCAGCCGCAATCACTCGGCCTGGTAATTCGGGGCTTCCTTGGTGATTTGCACGTCGTGGACGTGGCTTTCGCGGATGCCTGCCGTCGTGATCTGCACGAATTCGCTGCGCTGTTGCAGTTCCTCGATGGTGGCGCAGCCGCAATACCCCAGGCTGGCACGCAGCCCGCCGAGCATCTGGAAGATGATCGACACGACGGAACCTTTATAGGGAACGCGGCCTTCGATGCCTTCGGGAACAAGCTTGTCCGCGTTGGGGTTGGCGTTGGACGATTCCTGGAAATAGCGATCTGCGCTGCCCTGCTGCATCGCCCCGATCGACCCCATCCCGCGGTACGACTTGTAGCTGCGCCCCTGGTACAGAATGACTTCCCCGGGCGCTTCCTCAGTACCCGCGAACATGCTTCCCATCATGACCGTGCCTGCACCAGCCGCAAGCGCCTTGGCAATGTCCCCGCTGAAGCGGATTCCGCCGTCGGAAATCAGGGGGACGCCCGTTCCACGCAATGCCGTGGCGACGTTGTCGATCGCAGTGATCTGCGGCACCCCCACCCCGGCGACGATGCGCGTCGTGCAAATCGACCCCGGCCCGATGCCGACCTTGACACCGTCCGCACCCGCTTCGACCAGCGCACGCGCAGCGTCGCCCGTCGCGATGTTGCCGCCGATGACGTCGACTTGCGGGTAATTCCGCTTGATCCAGCGTACCCGGTCGAGCACACCTTGGCTATGACCGTGCGCGGTATCGACTACCAGCACATCGGCCCCGGCGCGAACCAGGAGATCCACGCGCTCCTCGGTGCCCTCCCCCACGCCGACCGCAGCGCCGACGCGAAGCTTGCCCTGGTCATCGCGGGCAGCGTTGGGAAAGCCCGTCTGCTTGGTAATGTCCTTGACGGTGATCAGCCCGCGCAGCGCAAAGTCGTCGTCGATCACGAGCAGTCGCTCAATCTTGTGCTGGTGCAACAACACTTTGGCCTGCTCGACCGTCGTCCCTTCAGGCACCGTAACGAGGCGCTCACGTGGGGTCATGATCGAACGCACTGGAAGATCAAGCCGGGTCTCGAAGCGCAGATCGCGCCCCGTAACCAGCCCAGCCACCTTGCCCGCTTCGATGACCGGAAACCCCGATACCCCAAGCTGACTGGACAGTTCCAGCACTTGGCGCACAGTGTGATCCGGCGAAATGACGACAGGGTCGCGCAATACCCCGGATTCGTAGCGCTTGACCTTGGCGACCTCCGCCGCCTGCTGGGCGGGGGTCATGTTCTTGTGGACGATGCCGATCCCCCCTTCCTGCGCGACGGCTATGGCCAAGCGAGACTGCGTGACGGTGTCCATCGCCGCAGAAACCAGGGGAATATTGAGGGGAATCCGGCGCGAAAGCTGGGTGCGCAAGGAGGTGTCCTTGGGCAATACCGCCGAGTAGGCAGGCACCAGCAGCACATCGTCGAAAGTAAGTGCTTGACTGATCAGGCGCATGGGATACGCTCCAAAAAATTCATTGTAAAGGTGGGGTTATCGGTAGGGCTGCCGGGCTACCGGTGGAATTTCTCGGGGCTTTGGGATGTACGCCCCCCACGCCCCTCTATGCCGCCCACGCCCCCCCACGCCGCCATTTGGGGGATTTGGTGTACTTTGACATGGCAGCAATGACGCAATGCGTCCAAAAAAATCAATCATGGCCTACACAAAACCCAACGCCGCCTCTGACGACGCGACAGCGCCGCAGCCTATTCCCGTTGATAGACGGCCTTCGTCCTTTGCCGACCGATTTCATACGGAAACAACTGCATGGTTGGTATTGGCTGTTTCCTTGCTGATTACCTTGTTTAGTTGGTGGTTTGCATCCGACTATGTGGAGAAGCGCGCCCAAGATCGATACCAATATGAAGTACGTCAAGCGCAGGATGCCATCCTCCGGCGCATGACCGAATATGAGCAAGTACTGCGAGGGGGGTTGGGGCTATTTCTGAGCAGCGACAACATCGATCGCAATAAATGGCGCAAGTACGTCAACCATCTCCAAATCGATGCCTACTGGCCAGGCATTCAAGGAATCGGATATTCCGTCATGGTTCCTGCGGACAAACAAGAAGCATTGGTTCGATCGATACGCAAAGAGGGATTCCCGGATTTCCACATCCACCCCCAAGGAGTGCGGGAGAGATACAGCAGCATCATTTACCTGGAACCCTTCGACTGGCGTAACAAACGCGCTTTTGGGTATGACATGTTTTCCGAACCCACGCGACATGCCGCCATGTGCCAGGCTCGCGATAGCGGAAAGCCCGCCGTATCCGGCAAAGTCACGTTGATACAGGAAACATCCAAGGATGTTCAAGCCGGTTTTCTGATGTATCTGCCGCATTACCGCAACGGCGCCGATGTGAATACCCCGGAGCAACGTCGTGCGGCGCTCATCGGGTTCGTCTACAGCCCGTTCCGCGCCAAGGATCTCATGGAAGGCATCCTGGGCAAACAACCCCCGCTCATCGATTTCAGAATCTACGATGGCCCCGTGCCAGCCGAGGACAGCCTGCTCTATGCCTCGCCTTCCAGCCGTGCCGCAAAACTGCCTGGCCCCCACTACACATCAGAAGAGCGCATCGCGCTACCTGGCCGAACCTGGACCGTTCGATTCCATAGCAGCACGGAGCTGGAACGCGAGTTGCAAAACCTCCAGCCGACGCTCATCGGCTTGGGTGGTCTGATCATCGACCTCCTGCTTTTCGAAGTGATCTGGTCACTTTCGGCGCACCGCAAGCACATCCTCCGCACAGCCCAACAGCTTCAGGCATCCGAGCGCGACTTGAGCTTGCAGGCCGAACGCTCCAAGGCATTGCTCGCCTTGCCCGTTCTCGCCGACGAACTGAACCAAACCGAATTCATGCAGGCAAGCTTGGACTTCGCCGAGAAACTGACGGGCAGTTGCATCGGTTTCATGCACTTCGTGTACGACGACCAAGACAACATCGAATTGAGCACCTGGTCGCAGCGAACGCGCAACAGCTATTGCCAAGCGGCCTATGACAAGCACTACCCGGTCAGCCAAGCCGGCATCTGGGCCGATGCCATCAGAACCGGCAAACCCTTGGTCATCAATGATTACGCCTCGGCCGAAGGCAAACGCGGACTACCGACAGGTCATGCCGCGTTGCTGCGCCTGCTGAGCGTCCCCGTGATCGAAAACGGGAAGGTCGTCATGTTGGCCGGTGTGGGCAATCGACCCGACCCCTACACCGAGCAAGACGTGCAGACCGTGCAATTGATCATCAATGCGGTATGGCGCATCGTTCATCAGCGCCGTGTCCAGGCCAGTTTTCGCTCGCTATCCAGAGCGGTGGAACAAAGCCCGGAAAACATCATCATCACGGATACGGAAGCCCGCATTGAGTACGTCAACAAGGCCTTCGAGGAAGTGACGGGATACAGCCTTGCCGAAGTGCGTGGCCAGAATCCGCGCATCCTCCAGTCGGGCAAGACGCCTGCAACCACCTACGAAGCACTGTGGGCGGCTTTGACGGATGGCTGCTCCTGGCAAGGCGAAATGTGCAACCGGAGCAAGGATGGACGCGAGATCGTCTTGCACGTCGTCATCTCCCCGCTGAAAGACGAACAAGGTTTGATCACACGCTACGTCGCCGTCGAACAGGATATTACGCAGCGAAAAATTGCGGAACAAGCGCTGCGAGACAGCCAGAACCGCTTGCAACTGGCCACCAAGGCGGCCGATATCGGTATCTGTGTTTGGGATTTCGCCAACGACACGCTCACCTGGGACGAGCGCTTGGCAGAGCTGTACCAAATTCCCGACGAGGTACAGCAAAGCGGCCGCTACTACGCATTCTGGCGCTCGCGCTGCCATCCAGACGACATCGAACGCGCAGAACGGGAACTGGGCGCGGCGGTGCGTGGTGATACGCCTTATGACAGCGGATTCCGCATCGTGCTGCCAGACGGAACGATGCGGCACATCCAAGCGGCAGCCACGGTGGACAGGGATGAGTCTGGCCAACCCTTGCGCATGGTGTGCATCCATCGCGACCTGACGGAACAGAAGCAGACAGAATTGTCGCTACGGAGCCAGGAAACCAGATTCCGCGCCTTGTTCGAATCGTCGCGCGATGCCATCTCCATTCACGATGGACTGCTCTTCATCGATTGCAATGCCGCCGCTATGCAATTGTTGGGCGCGACAGATCGCAGCCAAGTGGTGGGCCACTGTCTTCCAGAATTTTCTGCACCAGACCCCAACGACTCCAGGCCGCCGACGGAGCGTGCATTCGCAAAAGTGCAGGCGGCGATGGCGGGGGTTCCGCAGTTTTTTGAATGGCCGACCCGCAGGCTCGATGCAACGGAAATCCTGCTCGACATGCAGTTGGTGCCATTCGAGATCGAGGGACAAACCTTTCTCCAAGCCATTGCCCGCGATATCACAGAGCGAAAACGGATGGAGCAGGCCCTCAGCGATAGCGAGGCCCAATTCCGGCAATTGTTTGAAACGAATCACTCGGTGATGTTGATCATCGAGCCAGATTCCGGCCAGATCGTCGCAGCCAACCATGCAGCCGCTTTGTACTATGGTTACTCGAAAGAGCAACTCACCCAGATGTCGATCAACGACATCAACACGCTACCGGCCGATAAGCTTGCCAAAGAACGAGAGCGTGCTGTTCGCGAGCAATCCAAATACTTCCACTTTCAACACCGTCTTGCTTCTGGCGCAATTCGCGATGTCGAAATCTATGTCACCCCGGTGCCCGTTCATGGAAAGCGCATGCTGTATGCCATCGTTCATGACGTCACCGACCGCATCGAAGCCGAAAATTCCCTCAAGATTGCGCACAAGGAAATCGCCTCGCGCAACAGCTTGTTACAGCAATTGCTGGATACCGTCAGCGTAGGCATCTTTCTTGTCGATTCCCAGGGCGTAATCACCATGGCGAATAATCGCATGGGGGAACTGTTCCACCTTCCTGCGAAGGAAATGGTTGGCATGGAATATATTGATTTGATCCATCCTTCCGAGCGGGAAATGGGCCGCCAAAGCATGTTGGCCTTGCTGAACAGTGAGATTCCGATGATCGACCTCGAACGACTGTATTGGCGTTCTGATCAATCGCAGTTCTGGGGCAACCTGACGGGACGCCGTTGGGGAAGCCAAAGCGGAGAAGAACTGGGTTTGGTCGGGTCGATCGCAGACATTACCCGTCGCAAGGAAGCAGAAGCAACGCTGTTGCAAGCCAAGGAAGCCGCCGAAGCCGCCAACCGCTCGAAATCCAGCTTCCTGGCCAACATGAGCCACGAGATCCGCACGCCGATGAACGCGGTGATGGGTCTGACACAACTGCTGCTGGACACCGAGCTGAACCTGCGCCAGCGCGACTATGTATCGAAGCTGAGCAACTCCGCACGCTCGCTTTTGGACATCCTCAACGACATCCTGGACTACTCGAAGATCGAGGCCGGCAAGCTCGACCTGGAGGAGGTCGATTTCGAGGTCACGGAGATTCTGGAGGACACCACCGGCCTTTTCCATCTGGCAGCGGACGACAAGAGCCTCGAACTGGTCTTCGATGTCGCCCCGGATATCCCCCCGGTATTGGTAGGTGACCCCCTGCGCTTCAAGCAAATCCTCAACAATCTGCTCGGCAACGCCATCAAGTTCACCCAAAAGGGCCACGTCCGTCTATCGATGAAGCAGCTTGCGCAACAGGGCGACGACGTGACCTTGCATGTTGCAGTCTGCGACACAGGCATCGGCATGACATCCGAGCAAGTCGGCAAGCTGTTCCAGCCTTTCGAGCAGGCCGACACCTCCACCACGCGCAAGTATGGTGGCACAGGACTGGGCTTGACCATCGCCAAAACCCTGATCGAACTCATGGACGGCGCCATCACTGTCCACAGCGAACTAGGACGCGGAACCACTTTTGCCTTCACCGTGCGGCTCAAGGCTTCGGCCACGCCCACACGGCAACGCACAGCCACCAGCCTGCGCGGTATGCGCACCCTGATCGTGGATGATCAGGATGTCGCATGCAACGCATTGAAAAACATCCTTACAGCCTGGTCGTTCGACGCCGATGTCGCCCATGCGGGTGACGAGGGCCTGCAAAAAGCCCTGGCTGCCTTGCGCAACGGGTGTCCCTACGAATTACTCCTCGTGGACTGGACGCTGCCAGGCCTCGATAGCGTCGAACTGGCCCGCCAGTTGCGGGCAGCAGAAGCCCAAACCATCCCCAATACATGGCACGCTATCGTGGTCATGGTCACGGCATGCAGCCGCCAAGAGGCGCAGAAAGCCACCCACGAGGTTCGGTTCGACGCGATCCTGGACAAGCCGGTGATCCCTTCACAGCTCTTCGATTGCATAGCAGGGCTGCAAAACGGCAGGCTGGTTCCAGACACGCTACAGCAATGGAACGATTTGCGACATGCCCGCAACCAGATGCAGGCGATTCACTCTGCCAACGTCCTGCTCGTGGAAGACAACCCAACCAATCGGATGGTCGCGACCGAGATGCTCGAAAAACTCGGGTTGCACGTCGCCACGGCCAACAATGGCTTCGAGGCCGTGGACAAAGCGTCAGCCCGCAGTTACGACGCCATCCTGATGGATTTGCAAATGCCGGAAATGGATGGCATTGAGGCGACGCGACGCATCCGCGACCTATCGCAGTGCAAGAACGTCCCCATCATCGCCATGACTGCGGCAGCCATGCTGGCCGACCGCCAAGCCAGTCAAGCCGCCGGCATGAACGACTTCCTATCGAAACCTATCGATATCGCCGAGCTGACTGCCATGCTGTTGCGCTGGATTCCGCCCACCGCACGCCAAAGGGAGACTGTGCCACCGACCTCACCCTCCCCTGCGCAGGGGGTTCCCTTCGACGCGCCTGGTCTCCTGCTTTCGGAGGCAATCCTACGCATGGGGGGCGACTGGAGTATGTTGCGCCGTGTGGTCGAAGGATTCGCGCAGGATTTTGCCGACAGCGCCAGGGCCCTGGATGCGTATCTCGCCCAAGGCTGTTGGCCCGATGCCCGTCGCCTGGTGCATACGATCAAGGGCATGGCCAAATCGATTGGCGCGAATGCCCTCCACGACCAAGCCCAACTCATGGAAACCGAGCTGGGGGCACAACAATGCACGTCGTGCCCTCGCTTCCAAGAGGAGCTTGCCATAACGCTCGCGGCCATTGCGGGCCTTCCGCCCATCGAATCTGCAGCCACCGGCGAAGTGGATGCCTCCCGGATCGAAGCCATTCTGGGCGATCTGCACAAGAGCCTGGCTCGCTCCGCATTCATTCAGCCGAAGCTGATGGAGGAATTGGCATGCGGTCTGACTGGCAGGCCAGCGCTGGCTCTGTACAGTACGCTAAAAAAACAGATCAATGCCTTCGATTACCAGACCGCCCGTGACACCCTGACCGAACTGGCCGCCGTTTGCCAGATTCGTCTAGAGGAATGACCCCGTGACGACCCCAGCCAACTCCGACAGCCCGACGACCCTCACCGGTGACGACTGCCCCAATACAACGAATGGCCTTTGGGGGATCACCATCGTTCCTATGCGAAAGCACGGTGTACCCATGAAGAAAAACACGAGCCATACCGCCATGAAGCATATCCTGATGCATCCACGTCTTCTCGCCATCGGGCTGTGCCTGGTGGCTCTGCCTGCGCTGTCCCAATGGGTGTGGACGAACCAGGATGGGCGCAAGGTATTTAGCGACCGACCGCCACCCATCGACGTGCCGGAGCAAAACATCTTGCGTCGCCCAGGCAATGCACCGGCTCCAACGTCTGACGAGGGCCTGGATGCCCCGGCAGAAGGCCACGCAAGCGCCCCAGTACCCAAGCCTGCCGCCAGCAAGGCATCGGGGGTGGACCCCACCCTGGCCGCACGCAAGGCCAAGGTCGAACAGGCTCAGGCCTTGCAGCAGCGGGCAGAAGAAGAGCGTTTGGCGCAGGCCCGTGCCCGAAACTGCGCGCGAGCGCGAGAAGCCCGCGTGATGCTGACAACCGGAACGCGCCTGACCCGCAGGAACGCGCAAGGCGAGAAGGTGTTCCTGGACGACGCAGCCCGCACGCAGGAGCTATCGCATATCGACAGCGTCATTGCTTCGGAATGCAAGTAAGAGGTCCAACAGCAAGGACTGGTTCTTATTCGCCATACACCTCACGAGCGCGGCGAACGAAAGCATCGACCATGGTGGCCGCCACCTTGTCGAACATCGGGCCAATCAATAGCCCAAAGGTTCTTTCGAAGCCGTAGGTCAATACCAGCTCGACTTTGCATGCCCGGCGCTGGCCATCCCCCACCGGGTGAAAGTTCCAGTGCCCTTCCAGCCTCGAAAACGGGCCGCGCACCAAATGCATGGCCACTTGGCGATCTTCCACGTGTCTGTTGCGGGTCACGAAGCTCTGGCGCAACCCGGCAAAGGAAATGCCGATCTCTGCCGTCATCCCCTCTGGTTCCTGCGTGACGACGCGGGCATGGTCGCACCAAGGGAGGAATCGCGGGTAGCTGTCCACATCCGTCACCAGCCGATACATCTCAGCCGGGCTGTACCAGATCAGAACGGACTTGTGGACGGTCTTCATACAATGGTTTTGCTCCAAGAAATTGTAGTGACCTGCTTTTTTTGCGCAGCCTCTCTCTATGGCCAAGCACTCTGCCCCCCCTTCCCGCATCGTCGACAACAAAAAAGCCCCGTTCCAGTACTTTTTCGAGGAACGTTTCGAGGCCGGTATCGTCCTGCAAGGGTGGGAAGTCAAATCCCTGCGCGCAGGCAAAGTGCAGTTGACGGATGGCTATGTGGTGCTGCGCCAAGGGGAACTGTTCACGATCGGCTTACAGATCAACCCCCTGGGAACGGCATCGACCCACGTACAACCAGAGAAGGCACGTACCCGCAAGCTGCTGATGCACAAGGCCGAGATTCGTCGGCTGATCGGCAAGGTCGAGCAAAAAGGCTACACCCTCGTTCCCACGCGCCTGTACTGGAAGGACGGCAAGGTGAAATGCGAGGTAGCCCTGGCCAAAGGCAAGGCCGAACACGACAAACGCAACACCATTGCGGATCGCGAAGGGAAACGGGAAGTCGAACGCGCCATGAAGCATCGCTTGCGCGGCAGTTCCTGACATTGCCGTAACAGGGTTGCGACCGCCGCACCGCGCTCGGCTACCTTCAACCCAGCTAGTCCATGAGACGCACCTTCGGTGCTGTTTGCGTGCAGGCGGCGCTTTCCCGACTCAGCGCAGACGAGATAGCGCAGCGCCAACCAAGGCAGCCACCCCGGCGAGCAGGCTGGTGTCCATCGCGCCGTGAAAGCGGTGGGTGTCTGCGCTCCCCAGCACCAGCAGGCCAAAAGACGGGCTGGATGCGGCTTTTTTCCAGTCCGGGGCATTTTTCCAGTCTGGCCCCTCTTCGTTGTCTCCTGCACGCAAGGGCAGGACGGCTATGGAGGCAGCGGCATGGGGGTCATGCAGCCACTGGGTGACTTCCAACCCTGTATTCGGGCCGCAGTAGGGTTCGGTCAGAGAAGCTGCCAGCAGCCGTGCGTTGTCACCCACATCCTGGGCAAAGGCGCAGACGGCGAATTCCGGGCGCAGATCCCACAGCTTGACGCAAGCCTGTGCCACATCCAGGCGTTTCTTGCTCTCTTCGACGATCCACTGCGGCAAGGAGTGTTCGTCGCGATGGCCAAACATCGCGCACGCCCAGTGCAGCAAATCCTGCCACGCCACTACGCGATCATCCGACGCATGCTGCAAGTCGAATACGCGGCGTTCGAGCAAGCGGATTCGCAGCCCCTGCCGCCGCAGCGCCCCAGCCGTGGCCACGCCGGGGGCATCCGCTTCCCCCGGCATCAATGCCTGGGGGTGGCGCAAAAAGAATTCTGGGCTGGATTGCAGATATGCAGCAATCTCCGCTTCCGTCATGGCCGGGGTACACGCAGGCGTAGCGTTCGCAGTTGCAGTGGCTTTCGTATTCGTATTCGTATTCGTATTCGGCACGGTATTCGGTCGAGAGGGCAGTCAGGAATGCAGAGGGCGGTGCGGGTCAGCTAACGGCTAACGGCTAACGGCACGGAGTATGACGGGGAGTGCGGCGCGCTTAGGGGGCAGTCAGCAAATCGTCGGAGATGTCGATTTCCCCCCGAAAAACGAACACCGCTGGCCCGGTCAACCACACGGGGGTGTCTGCCCCATCCCACCGCACGGTCAGCGCACCGCCTCGCATGGCTACGTCCACTTCGGCATCGAGCCACCCGGCGCGAACCCCCGCGACCACTGCAGCGCAGGCCCCGGTGCCGCACGCCAGCGTCTCCCCCGCCCCACGTTCATACACACGCAAGCGAACATGGCTCCGGTCGATCACCTGCAAAAAGCCAGCGTTGACCCGCCGGGGAAAACGGGGATGGTTTTCGATCAACGGGCCCCACAAGGCCACTGGAGCCGTTTCCACATCGTCGACCCGGAGCACGGCGTGGGGGTTCCCCATCGAGAGCACGCACACCCATGCCGGTTCCGATACCGATTCCCACGCTGATTTCCATGCCGGTTCCGATGCCCGTTCCCGCGCCGATTTTTGGGCAGCGCCCCAAGCCAACGGCCATTGTTCCCACGTTCCGCAGGGCCGGGCGCGCACTCCATCCACATCAAAGGGCACCTGCCCCAACGCAAACATCGGCGGCCCCATATCGACCCGCACACGGCCATCGGCCACCAGCGTGGGTTCGATCACCCCGGCCCGAGTCCAGACTCGGAGGACGTTTTTGTCCGTCAACCCCGCATCGCGCACATAGCGGGCAAAGCAGCGTGCCCCGTTCCCGCATTGCTCGACCTCTCCCCCGTCGGCATTGTGGATGTGGTACGCAAAATCGACCCCGGGTTCGGGCGCTGGCCGCACCGTCAGGATTTGGTCTGCCCCTACGCCAAACCGCCGGTCTGCCAGAAAGCGGTACGCAGCAGCCGTCAACCCCAGGCGGGATCGGGTTTCGTCGAGCACGATGAAATCGTTGCCCGCTCCGTGCATCTTGGCAAAGGAAAGTCGCATAGTCGCCAAAATGGCCCCCATCAAACAGCCATCAAGCTGGGAGGGAACCACCAATAGAAAAGGGGGCCTTAGCCCCCCTAACTTGCTTGGCCCGGCACACCGGGCTCCATGGCCACCCAAAAAGGTGCAACCTCAGGTTAGTACGCAGCAGCCCTACCGCTTACGCACGGGCAGCGCGCCTGCGCACCGCCACCCCCAGCACCCCCAGACCGGCGAGCAACATCGCCAGCGATTCGGGTTCGGGGACGGGAGTTACGGACGTTGCAGCGAAATACCCAGCGTGGGAAAGATCACTGTGCGAACCCTTGTGATCCACTACTCCAGTATTGTCATATCGCAAGGATGCGATACCGCCGCTGACCGCACTGCCGTCAAAGGCGTACAGGCTGAAAGAATTGCCTTGCTTGAGGCCCAGCACAAACAACCCCGTTTGCGGCGCGTCAAACTGGATCAGCCCGGTATCAACCGCTCCCACGTTTTCCAGGAATGGGTTCCCTGCATCAGCAAACGCTTCGCTGCTGTAGTACGCACCGAGTTGCAGCCCCAAGCCTGCTGACGCGGCAGCGCGGATGGCATCAAACTGGTTGTCGATATTCCCTGCGAACGCACCCAAGCACCCTGTGAAACCACCATTGCCCGTGGTCACGTCAGAATCGCTGCAGTACACACTGCTCAGAGGGTTCAAGACATTAGTATCGGTATCAGCAGGTTTGACTGCATAAGCTGCCGATGCCAGCAAGGTCATCGCCAAAGCACCGCCGAGCATCGTACGAAAAGTGGAGGTCAAGACGTTTTGCATGATAAATCTCTCAGGATAGGAAAAAAGTCAGAAAAAAATTCGGAAATACTGCGTACAGGAGGAAGCGAACCCAGGACACATCCGTCAAATACGCCTCACATGGCACCCGCTATACATGGCACCATAGTATGTACAAAGGTGACAAATGTTACAGGTTGTTGCAAGGTGTACCACCCAAAACGTGCGCTACATCACAGTAGCATCGTACCACCCGGGGTAGCCCGCCCCGCACGGCTTGGTTTTCTCCCACCCAAGCCAGCGCGGTCATCACGACATCCATCGCTCCTACAACGGGCAAAGAATCCTTGCGCCGATCGCAGAGAAAGGGAAATTGCTGTGGTTTGCCATGGCAGACAAGATAGGTACGTACCTGAGCAAAGCGGGAAAGGGGATGGGGGCGAAGGAAACGGCCACGACTTTCCTGATGCGCAACGTCTACGCAAAGCCCTGGCTGTTTTTTTGGCTTTTGGCGCCAGGCTACCCGTGCCAGAATGGATTGACAGGGCTTGTGATCCCTTG
The DNA here is from genome assembly GCF_000477435.1 of Candidatus Symbiobacter mobilis CR. NCBI lineage: Bacteria > Pseudomonadati > Pseudomonadota > Betaproteobacteria > Burkholderiales > Comamonadaceae > Candidatus Symbiobacter > Candidatus Symbiobacter mobilis. Next base: position 2,828,908 of record NC_022576.1, on the reverse strand, counting down.
GCTCCCCGCCCTATCCCGCCACGCCCGTGCGTGCAGGCCCATTCGTACCCCGCCATTCGTACGCTGCCATTCGTACCCTGCCTATGGCAGCGAGTGCTGCATCCCTTCTCCCTGCGGACTATCACGTCCCCCACTTCTTATGCGTTGCTGCCTCACTCCCCCTTCTGGCCCCGATGCCCTGACCTTGGTTCGCACTCGCCCCATGACACGCAAGTGGGGCTTGTTCCCAGCCGCACTCATGCTGGCCTGTTCCGCCGCCCTTGCAGCAGACCACGCGCCCGGCGCGCATGTCCCCGTCCCCGCCGCGCACGGCAAGGTGGCTGCTGCGCCCAAGCCTGCTGCGCATGGATCGGCTACCGGGAGTGGGCTGACCGATGACATTGAGCGTGCGCTCAAGGAACAACACATCGAGAAAAAACGGCTCACACTGGTCATCACGGAACCCCCTCCTCCCCCGCCAAGGCCCGCGCCTGCCATGGCGCACCCCGCAGCCGCCAAGGCAAAGCACGCCCCGCGCCCAGCAGTGGCCAATACCGGACACAACGGCCACCCAGTACCCTCCACCAATGCTCCGTATGGGCACGCAGCCCCGGTGGAACACGGCGCACATGGCCACGGCGATGTACATTGGTCGTATTCCGGCGACACGGGGCCCCATGCCTGGGGTCGACTCAAGCCCGAATTTGCCACCTGCGCAACGGGCAAACGCCAAGCCCCGATCAACATTGAAACTTCTTCCACCCTGCTAGGACCGGCGGAACCGTTGCAATTCGACTACCACCCATCTGGCGGCACAGTTACCAACAATGGGCACTCTATCCAGGTCGATGTGTATGGGGAAAACATCCTGGTTGTGCGTGGAGTGGCCTATCGCCTGATTCAGTTCCATTTCCACGCACCTTCGGAAGAGCAGATCAATTTCCGCAGCTTCCCGATGGTTGCGCACCTGGTACACAAGAGTGCTGACGACCGCCTGGCTGTCATCGCCGTACTACTCGATCAGGGCACAGCCAATCCCCTGATTGACAAGGTCTGGACTTACATGCCGCTGGACATGGGCGATACGGTACGGATGCCGCAGGATATCGTCGATGTCAACGAGCTGCTTCCCAAGGATCGGCGCTACTACCAGTTTCTGGGGTCACTCACTACCCCCCCTTGCACCGAAGGCGTGCTGTGGATGGTGCTCAAACAGGCCACGACCCTGAGCCGCGAACAGATTCGGATGTTCCAGCAGCTCTACCCCCAAAACGCCCGGCCCGTGCAGCCCCTGAACGGACGGGTGGTGCGGGACGCGCAATGATCATCGCTTGGCGCTGGAGCCTTCGCCGCTGCATCCCTCGCCGCTACGGCGCACCGGCAGAATCACCCGAAACACCGAGCCTTTGCCTGGCTCGCTGTCCACTTCGATGCGCCCCCCGTGGGCAGTGACGACCCCCAGCGACGCAGACAACCCCAGCCCCGTTCCCTTGCCGATGGGCCGCGTCGTGTAAAACGGGTCGAAGATATGTTTGCGCTGCTCGGCGTCCATGCCCTTGCCGGTGTCGGCAACTTCCACGCATACTTCCTCGCCCGCCTCTCCCATCGTTCTGGTGCGGAGGAAGATGGTTCCCCTACCGTCGATGGCAGCGCAGGCGTTGGCAAGCAATTGCAGAAAAACCTGGTTGAGCTGGGAAGGAACGCACTGCACCCGGGGAATGTCCCCAAACTCTTTGGCCAACACACAACGCCCCCCGACCTGGTTCCAGACGACTTCCAGCATGCTGTCGATCCCAGTGTGGAGGTCGGCTTCGATCCATTCCGTGGCGATGTCGATGCCCGCAAAATCCCGCAGGGAGCGAACGATGCGTGCGATGCGATCCAGCCCGGCGATGGATTCTGCGATGAGTGGGGGGATGTCCTCGCGCAGAAAGTCCAGATCGACGCAGGCGCAGCATTCCCGCACAGAGTCCATCGCAGCCACTGCATCCGTTCCCTTCGCCACAGCCGCTTCGCAGCCATCGACCACGGAAAACAGCTCTTGCACGTAGTCTTGCAGCGCAGCGCAGTGGGACTTGAGAAACCCCACCGGGTTGTTGATCTCGTGCGCCACCCCTGCGGCCAGCAGCCCGATCGATGCGAGCTTTTCCGACTGCACGAGCTGATCTTGCGCCATGGAGAGCTTGTCGTTGGCGTGCTGTAGCGCCTGTACGGACTGTTCTAGCGCTTGCTTGTTCTGCTTGAGCTGGAAGTTGCTGCGCGCCAATTCCATCTGGGTACGCGCATAGTCTTGGTTGAGCTGCAAGACGGTGTCGGTCACGCGCTCCAGTTCCTCGATATCGAATTCGGCAAGCAAAAACAATCCTTGCTGTGCGCCTTGCTGCAACGCTTGCGGACAGCGAGTCACCACCGACCGCAGCGTTCTTGTCGTTCCATCGATGTCCCCGAAGGTCAACAGCCCCCGGTACACCTCAGCGCCCGGTTCCCCACCCAGGCTGCGCAAGGTGGAAAAGTCCGGTTGCACGAAGAACCGCGCAACATCCGAACCGTGCGCAGGCGGCTCCACGGTCGGGAGCAATCGGTATAGCCCTGCGTTGGCTTCGATGAGGGCGCCGTCCTGGCTCACGACCAGCGCAACGACACCCAGCAGCTCTTGCAACGCGGTGGGTATGCCTCCCACTTGCTAGGTACCCTGCCCTATCACGATCCGCTGCGCTTGCACCATCTGCTGCGCTTGCTCGACGGCAGCCTGCGCATCGATACCCTGGGCATCGGCTCCCATGGCGTCGGCCAAGGCGCCAAAGCGGTTGATCGCCAACCCGCCGATCATCACCGGAGGGCGTTCCTTGCCCATTGTTTCCTGCAATTTGCAGATTACTTGCCGTGCCACGCGCAGATGCTGGGGGAAAGACACCGACAACCCCACGAGATGCGGCCGGTATTCCGGCACATGCGCCACCAAGGCCGCAGTGGGAACATTGGCGCCCAGATACTGCACCTGCCACCCTGCCAGCGAAAAGGCGTCCGACACCATCGACAACCCCACGGCATGGTGGTTGCCTTCGACACAGGCCAACAGCACCCGCCTGTCCGTCAGCGAAGGAGGGGCCGAGCGAACAAGCCCAAAAGTCATCACCATCTGCACGATGGCCGTAGCCATGTGCTCTTGCGCGACCGAAATCTCGTTGCGCTGCCATTTGTCTCCAATGGCGTAGAGGGCGGGCTGGATCACATGCATCTCGACATCGACGAGGCTGCACCCCTCGTCCATCATCGTGTTCAACACCGCCATGGCTGCGCCCTGGTCCCCCTTGAGCAAGGCGCGCTCGAAGTCCTGGGCCTGCGACCATGCGGGCTGGGTACATTGCGGAGCCACCATGCTGCGGCCCGCAGCCAAAAACCCTTTTTTGACTTGCGCCAACGCCCCTGCGACCACCGCGCCAGCCGGGGGTTCCATGTGCTGGGCAAAAAACTCCCCCAACCAGTCGAGCGACTGCGCAAGGTGCTCGCTGGGTACCGAGCGCGAGGACAGCACGCTATCGAGCCAAACCAGATAATCGACCATCGGTTGAATCAGCCCGAACTCCAGCACCGGACGCAAGAATTCCAGGTGAAAGTGCAGATCATCCCGGCACGATGCCCGCCCGCTCGCACCAAACCGTTCATAGGCGGCGGCGTGGGTCTCGTAGAAGCGCTGGATCACCGCCAAGACAGCCTCATCCTGCATCGCAAGAAAGCGCTGCAAGCCTTGTGCATCCAAGGTGAGCAATGCTGCGTCGGGCGCCATGGCGAACCTCCTGACGAAATGGGGAATCAACGGGGAATAACTGCCATGATCAGGAAAGTCATGGCAGTTTCCCTCACCCCCCAGCCCCTCTCCCGTTGGGCGAGGGGGGGCTTCGAGAAGCCGCTTCGCGACTTGCACCGTAACAAGAGGGAAAACGGCATGATAGAGGAAGCCTTTCTGCCCCATTCCGTGCCACAGGTAGCCAACACCGTTTCCGCGATCTGCGCGATACACGACCCGTACCATGACTGAACGGGTGGACTGTGTCGTTGTCGGGGCGGGTGTCGTCGGCCTTGCCGTAGCCCGTGCGCTGGCGATCTCTGGCAGGGAAGTGCTAGTGCTCGAAGCCTGCGCGGCCATCGGCACCCAAACGAGCGCACGCAATAGCGAAGTCCTCCACGCCGGCATCCATTACCCAACGGGTTCGCGCAAGGCGCAATGGTGCGTTGCCGGTAGCGTGGCGCTGTATGACTACTGCGCGGCGCGGGGGGTGGCCCATCGTCGCTGCGGCAAACTCGTCGTCGCGCAAAACGAAGAGCAGTCCCATGCTCTGCAAGCACAGCAACGCCAGGCACACGCCAACGGCGCACACCGCGTGCAGTTGCTCGATCGGGAATCCGCCCTGGCGCTGGAACCCGGCTTGCGCTGCTCTAGCGCGTTGTGGTCTCCCGATACCGGCATCGTCGATAGCCATGGCCTGATGCTTGCGTTGTGCGGCGACCTCGAACACGCTGGCGGCAGCATCGTGCTGCGCACCCCTGTCCAGCATGGGCGTTGCGCTGCGGGGGGAGTGGAGCTACTAACCGGCGACGGGGTGCGGCTGCACTGCCAAACCGTCGTGAACGCCGCAGGGGTACACGCTCCGGCCTTGGCACGGCATATTGACGGCCCACACCAGCGGCATATCCCTACTGCGCGGTACGCCAAGGGCAACTACTTCACGTTGGCGGGCAAGGCCCCGTTCTCCCATTTGATCTACCCGGTTCCCGAACGCCACGGGCTGGGGGTGCATCTGACCCTCGACCTGGCCGGACAGGCGCGCTTTGGGCCTGATGTCGAATGGGTCGATTCCCCCGATGCCCTGGATGTCGATCCCCATCGCGCAGAGGGCTTCTACGCTGCGATACGCCAATACTGGCCAGCGCTGCCCGATGGCGCGCTGCTCCCCGGCTACGCTGGCATCCGCCCCAAGATCGAAGGCCCTGCCGGATTGCTGACGGATTTCCTCATCCAAGGCCCCCAAGAGCACGGTGCAGCGGGGCTGGTGCATCTCTACGGCATCGAATCCCCGGGGTTGACGAGCTGCCTGGCGATTGCCGAGCATGTCGAGCGCATGGCGGTTTCCCTCACCCCCAGCCCCTCTCCCGCTGGGCGAGGGGAGCTTCGAGAAGCCACTTCGCGACTTGCAGAGTAACCGTCAGCCCTACCCATCCAAGCCCATGCTGGGTACGATGCATTGCTCCGTTTTTCTTTCCTCGTCTTTCCTGTCGGCCCTGCATCATCATGCCATTCACTCCTCTCCACATGGGGCCGGGCTTGGCCCTCAAAGCCTTGTTGGGCGGGCGTTGCAGCCTGGGCGCCTTTGCGGTGGCGCAGGTTGCCATGGATATCGAACCCCTGGTGGGGATGCTCCGGGGCGCGGAAATATTGCACGGCACCACACATACCGTCTGGGCTGCGTTGCTGATCGCCGCGCTGGTGGCGCCCGCCACGCCATGGCTGGCAGGGCCTTTCGTCCGACGATGGAACCGGGAACTGCTGCACTACCACCTGCCCTGGCTGATCGAGCCCGAGACGTTCTCCTCCGGTGCGGTGGTGTGTGGCGCATTGCTGGGCACCTTGACCCACCTTGCGTTGGATAGCGTGATGCACGCCGACATGCATCCCCTGGCCCCTTGGACGGCTTCCAACCCTTGGATGGGGGCGATGTCCATTCCGACGCTGCACACCTTGTGCCTGTTATCGGGCGTGGTGGGCATGGTGGTGTACGTGCTCCGGGCGCGGTTCCTCCATCGAACGCACCAATAACTGCCACGACTTTGCACTGATGCCCTGCATCAGGAAAGTCATGGCGGTTCCCTCCCCCCCAGCCCCTACCGTATGCACACATTTTTTTCGCCCCTACCGCCGCCATTGCGCATATCCCTGGCATCGCTCTGGATTCCCGCCTTCGCGGGCATGACGGACTGTGGAACCATCCCCATCGTTGTAGGGGCACCCCTTGCGGGTACACATTCAAGGCTCTAAGGAACGCATCAATGCAGAAGAAACAACAACAAGACCAAAGCCAGATCAAGTGGATTTCCGACTTCATCTGGAACATTGCCGACGACCGCCTGCGCGATGTCTATGTGCGCGGCAAGTACCGCGACGTGATCCTGCCCTTCATCGTGCTGCGGCGGCTTGATGCCGTGCTCGAAGCCACCAAGGGCGCGGTGCTGGAGCGCAAGAAATTTCTCAACACCCACAAGGTAGCCGAGCAGGACAGCGCGCTGCGCATGGCGGCAGGCCAGGCCTTCTACAACGTCTCGGAATTCACCCTGGCCAAGCTGAAGGCCAGCGCGGCAGGGCAGCGCCTGCGCGATGACTTCATTGCGTATCTGGACGGCTTCTCGCCCAACGTGCAAGAAATCCTCACCAAGTTCAACTTCCGCAACCAGATCCAGAAGCTGGTGGATTCCCACGTCCTCGGCTACCTGATCGAGGACTTCCTCGACCCCGAGGTCAATCTCGCACCGCTGCCGGTGAAGGATGCTGATGGCCGTATCAAGCTGCCCGCGCTCGACAACCACGGTATGGGCACGGTGTTCGAGGAGCTGATCCGCCGCTTCAACGAAGAAAACAACGAAGAGGCAGGCGAGCACTTCACCCCGCGCGACGTGGTGCAGCTCATGGCCAAGCTGCTGTTTTTGCCGGTGGCCGAGTGCATCGAGTCCAGCGCCTATTGGCTCTACGACGGCTCCTGCGGCACCGGCGGCATGTTGACCGTGGCAGAAGAAGCGTTGCACGAGCTGGCCGAACAGCACGGCAAGGAAGTGTCGATCCACCTGTTCGGGCAGGAGATCAGCGACGAAACCTATGCCATCTGCAAGGCCGACCTGCTCTTGAAGGGCGAAGGCGCAGAGGCCGAGAACATCGTCGGCGGCGCGGACAAATCCACCCTGTCCGCCGACCAGTTCCGCAGCCGCAAATTCGATTTCATGATCTCCAACCCGCCCTACGGCAAGAGTTGGAAGACCGATCTGGACCGCATGGGCGGCAAGAAAGAATTCAACGACCCGCGCTTCATCGTCAGCCACGCGGGCAATGCCGAGTTCAAGCTCCTCACCCGTTCCAGCGATGGGCAGCTCATGTTCCAGGTGAATAAGCTTCAAAAGATGAAGCACGGAACAAAGCTGGGAAGCCGCATCGCGCTGGTACACAACGGCTCGGCGCTTTTCACCGGCGACGCGGGCCAGGGTGAGAGCAACATCCGCCGCTGGGTGCTGGAGAACGACTGGCTCGAAGCCATCATCGCCCTGCCGCTCAACATCTTCTACAACACCGGCATCGCCACCTACATCTGGGTGCTGGCCAACAAGAAGGCCGAAGCGCGCCGTGGCAAAGTGCAGTTGATCGACGCATCGCAGTGGTTCCAGCCGCTGCGCCGCAACCTCGGCAAGAAGAACTGCGAACTGAGCGAGGCCGACATTGCCCGCATCCTCGACCTTTACCTCCCCTCTCCCGCCGGGAGAGGGGCCGGGGGTGAGGGTTCGGTCTCGCCGGAATCCGCCCAAGAATGCGAACAGAGCAAATGGTTCGACACCCAGGACTTCGGCTACTGGAAGATCACCGTCGAGCGCCCGCTGCGCCTGAAAAGCCAGCTCTCCGACGAGCGCATCGAGCCGCTGCGTTTTGCCTCCGGCGACGAGGTGCTGCGCGCCGAGATCTACGCCACCCACGGCGAGGCGCTCTACAGCGAGTTCGCCAAGCGCAAACCGGCCATCGAGGCGTGGCTGAAAGGCGAGGACGAAGACGACGACAGCGAAGACAGCAGTGACGACAACATCGGCGGCGACGACAGCGAAGCCCCCGCCGCCCGCAAAGCCGTGCCCGCCAAGCGCCGCAAGAAGCTGCTCGACGCGACCACGTGGCAGCGCGACAAGGCGTTGATGGATGTGGCGCGACGGGCGCAAAAGGCACTGGGCAGCGCCGTGTTCGACGACCACAATGCATTCCGCTCCCGCTTCGATGCTGCCCTGCAGGCGCAGGGCGACAAGCTCGGCGCGCCGGAGAAGAAGGCCATCTACAAGGCAGTGAGCTGGCGCGACGAAGCTGCGCCGCCGGTCGTCGCCAAGCGTAGCAAGCTCAAGGCGGGTGAGCATTTCAAGCCTGGCTTCGATGGCGTGTACCTGGAGACCGTGGGCAAGGATCGCTTCATGGTCGAGTACGAACCCGACAGCGTGCTGCGCGATACCGAGCAGGTGCCGTTATCGGCCCCGGGCGGCATCAATGCCTTCTTCGCCCGCGAAGTGCTGCCGCACGCGCCGGATGCCTGGATCGCCACGGACAAGACCCAGATCGGCTACGAGATTTCGTTCGCCCGCTACTTCTACAAGCCCGCGCCGTTGCGCACGCTGGAAGAAATCCGTGCTGACATCCTCGCGCTGGAGCAGCAGAGCGAGGGTTTGCTGCACAAGATCGTGGGGGGCGCGTGATGGCGGTGGCGAGCGCGTATCCGAATTACCGGCAGCCGAAGATGCGCTGGTTGCCTGCTGTGCCGGAACACTGGAACGAGCAACGCGCCAAGACCTTCTTTCGCGAAGTGGATGAGCGCTCGAAGACCGGTCAGGAAGAACTGCTGTCGGTGTCGCATCTGACGGGCATCACGCCGCGCAGCCAGAAGAATGTGACGATGTTCAAGGCTGCGAGCTACGTCGGCTCCAAGCTATGCCGTCCCGGCGACATCGTTATCAACACGCTGTGGGCGTGGATGGCGGCGCTGGGCGCGAGCAGGCACGTGGGCATCGTCAGTCCCGCTTATGGCGTATATCGCCCGCACCGTGCGGACAGCTTCAATCCGGCATATCTCGATTACCTGCTTCGCACCCGTGCCTACGTTGCCGAATACATCGGGCGCTCGACCGGCATCCGGTCCTCGCGCCTACGCTTGTATCCGAACCAGTTTCTTGACATCGCGCTGTTACAACCGCCACACCCCGAGCAAGACCAAATCGTCGCCTACCTGCGCGTGCAAGACGCGCACATTGCCCGATTCATCAAGGCCAAACGAGACCTGATCAAGCTGCTGACCGAACAGAAGCTGCGCATCATCGACCACGCCGTCACGCACGGCCTCGATCCTTCCGTCACGCTGAAGCCTTCCGGCATCGAATGGCTGGGCGAGGTGCCGGAGCATTGGGAAGTGGTCTTCATCAAGCACGTCGTGGACGTGCGCTTCAGCGGTGTGGACAAGCACTCCCATGACGACGAAACGCCGGTTCGCCTTTGCAACTACACCGACGTTTACAAGAACGACCGCATCACGGGTGATATGGACTTGATGCGCGCCACAGCAACTAGGGCGGAAATCGCTCGCCTGACGCTGAAAGCGGGCGATGTCATTCTGACCAAGGATTCCGAAACGCCAGACGATATCGGCGTGCCCGCGTGGGTGCCGGAGGATTTGCCCGGCGTGGTTTGCGCTTACCACCTTGGCCTGCTGCGCCCCGAACCAGATCGCGTGTTGGGCGAGTTCCTGTTTCTCGCCATCGGCTCGACGCGCACTGCGCAGCAGTTCCATGTTCTGGCCACCGGTGTCACGCGCTTCGCGCTCGGCAAGCACGATGTGAAGAACACTGTCATTGCGTTGCCGCCTGTCTCCGAACAGCAAGCCCTCTGCCGCTGTATCACCAACGAATGCCAACCACTGGACGACACCATCGCCCGCACAGAAGAAGAAATCAAGCTGATCCGCGAATACCGCGACCGCCTGATTGCCGATGTGGTCACCGGCCAACTGGACGTGCGCGGCTGGCAACCCGGCCCGGAGTATGTGGTGACCGAAGAAGAATTGGCCGCGCTAGGCGGCGACGAAGCAATCGATACCGATGGGGAGGAAGAGGATGGCAACGACTGACAAGGCCGCGAACGCCGTCGCCCTGCCCACATCCGGCGATCTGCTCGCCACGGTATCCGGCCTGATCGAGGAAGCCCGCCGCACCCTGGTGCGCCAGGCCAACAGCACCACGGTGCTGCTGTTCTGGCGCATCGGGCAACGGGTCAACAGCGACATCCTGAACCACCAGCGGGCGGAATACGGCCAGAAGATCGTGTCGACGCTGGCGACAGAATTGAGCGCCAGCTACGGGCGTAGCTTCGAAGCCCGCAACCTGCGCCGCATGATGCAATTTGCCGAGCAGTTTCCGGACTTCGGGATTGTGTCGCCGCTGGCGACAAAATTGAGCTGGTCACATGTGATCGAGGTGTTGCCGCTCAAGACACCCGAGGCCCGCCTGTTCTACCTCCACGAGGCGGCAAGCCGCCAGTTGGGCAAGCGTGCTCTGCGAGAACTCATCGCCCGCAAGACTTTCGAGCGCAAGGAGATCGCCAATGCGCAACTCTCTGAAGCCTGCGCCATCCCGCTCGACACCTTCAAGGACCCGTATCTGCTGGACGTGCTCGGGCTGCACGACGGCTACCTGGAGACTGACCTCGAAGCGGCCATCCTGCGCCAGTTGGAAGACTTCATCCTGGAACTGGGCGGTGGCTTTGCGTTTGTCGAGCGCCAGAAGCGAATGATCATCGACGGCGAGGATTTTTACCTCGACCTGCTTTTTTTTCATCGCCGCCTGAAGCGGCTGGTGGCCGTGGAGCTAAAGATCGGCAAGTTTGAGGCCGCGCACAAGGGGCAGATGGAGTTGTACCTTGGCTGGCTCAACCGCTACGAGCGCCAGGAGGGTGAAAACGCACCAATCGGCTTGATCCTTTGCGCAGAAAAAAGCCGGGAGCAGATTGAGCTGATGCAACTGGACAAAGACAGCATCATGGTGGCCGAATACTGGACGGTCTTCCCCGAGCGGCCCGTATTCGAGCAAAAAATCCATGCCCTGATGCAAAGTGCGAGGGAACAGGTCGCCCGCCGCAAGACCTTGTTGCCACACCCGAAGAAGGAAGACGAGACATGAAGCCCACCGACACCAGTGAAAAAGGGCTGGAACAGTTGATCGTGCGCCATCTGGCAGGTATCAGCGAACACCCTCAGACAGAGGATTCGCTGGCGGAGGAGGCGGAGGCTGTGTATCCCCCCGGCGGCTATGTACTGGGCCGTGCAGCGGACTACAACCGCGACGTGGCGCTGGATGTGGCGCAACTGCTGGCCTTCTTGCAGGCCACCCAGCCCAAGGCGGTGGACACGTTGGAACTGACGGCAGACGGCATCCAACGCACCCAGTTTTTGCACCGCCTGCAGGGCGAGATTACCAAGCGCGGCGTGGTGGACGTGCTGCGCAAGGGCGTGAGCCACGGGCCGATACATGTCGATCTCTACAAGCTGCTGCCCACGCCGGGCAATGCCGCCGCAGCGGATGCCTTCGGCAAGAACATCTTTAGCGTCACCCGGCAGGTGCGCTACAGCAACAGTACTGGCAACGACGGCGGCAACGAGTTGGACATGGTGATCTTCATCAACGGCTTGCCGGTGCTGACTTTCGAGTTGAAAAACTCGCTGACCAAGCAGACCTTGGCCGATGCCATCGTCCAGTACCAGACTACGCGCAGCCCGCAGGAGCTGCTGTTTCAGTTGGGCCGTTGCGTGGCGCACTTCGCGGTCGATGACGTGGAGGTGGCGTTCTGCACCGAGCTGAAGGGCAAAGCGTCGTGGTTCCTGCCGTTCAACCAGGGCTGGAACAGCGGCGCGGGCAACCCGCCGAACCCGGATGGTCTGAAGACCGATTACCTGTGGAAGCAGGTGCTGGCCCACGAGTCGCTGGCCAACATCATCGAAAGTTATGCGCAGATGGTGGAAGAGGAAGAAGCGGATGCCAGCGGCAAGAAACGCAAGAAGCGCAAGCAGATCTTCCCGCGCTTCCATCAGTTGCGCACGGTGCGCGCCCTGCTGCGCCGGGCCTATACCGACGGGGTGGGCAAGCGTTATCTGATCCAGCATTCGGCAGGCAGCGGCAAGAGCAACACAATTGCCTGGCTCGCGCACCAGTTGGTGGAGCTGCGCCGCAAGGACGACCCCGATGGTTCTACACCTTCGGCGCAGTTCGATTCCATCATCGTCATCACCGACCGGCGCGCGCTGGACACGCAGATCGCCCGCACCATCAAGGGTTACGACCACGTGGCGGCGATCTTCGGCCACTCCGACAACGCGCAGGAGCTGCGCGAGTACCTGCGCCGGGGCAAGAAGATCATCGTCACCACGGTGCAGAAGTTCCCGTGCATCCTTGATGAGCTGGACGACCTCTCCAGCAAAAATTTTGCTCTGTTGATCGACGAGGCGCATTCCAGCCAAGGCGGCAGAACCACCAATGAGATGCACCGCGTTCTGGGTGGTGAGGAAGCCTTCGAGGAGGATTCCACGCAGAATGCGGTCAACGCGGAAATCGAGAAGCGCATCGCCTCGCGCAAGCTTCTGGTCAACGCCAGCTACTTCGCATTCACTGCCACACCCAAGAACAAGACGCTGGAGTTGTTCGGCGAGAAGACCCTCGTCGGTGACAAGGTGCAATTCCGCTCGCCCGAAGAACTGACCTACACCACCAAGCAGGCGATCCAGGAGAAGTTCATCCTCGACGTAGTGGAGAACTACACCCCCTACGACAGCTTCTACCAAGTGGCCAAGACGGTGGCGGACGACCCGGAATTTGACAAGGTGAAGGCGCTGAAGAAAATCCGCCACTACGTCGAATCGCACGACAAGGCCATCCGCCGCAAGGCCGAGATCATGGTCGATCACTTCGTCGCACAGGTCGCGGGCAAGCAGAAGATCGGCGGCAAGGCGCGGGCCATGATCGTGTGCAACGGCATCGCACGGGCCATCGACTACTGGCACGAGGTGTCAGACTACCTCACGCAGATCAAGAGTCCGTACAAGGCCATCGTGGCGTACTCGGGTGACTTCGAGATTGACGGCAAGAAGGAGACCGAGGCCGATCTCAACGGGTTTCCGAGCAAGGACATTCCGGCCCATCTCAAACAAGACCCGTATCGCTTCCTAATCGTTGCCAACAAGTTCGTCACCGGCTTCGATGAGCCCTTGCTGCACACGATGTACGTGGACAAACCGCTGGCGGGCGTGCTGGCGGTGCAGACCCTGTCACGCCTGAACCGTGCGCACCCGCAAAAGCACGACACTTTCGTGCTCGACTTCGCCGACAACGCCGAGGCGGTCAAGGCGGCGTTCCAGGACTACTACCGCGCCACCATCCAGACCGGCGAAACCGATGCCAACAAGCTGCACGACCTGAAGGCCGAACTCGACGGGCAGCAGGTGTATAGCTGGCAGCAGGTGGAAGACTTGGTGGCGCTGTACCTGAGCGGCGCAGACCGGGACAAACTCGACCCCATCCTCGACGCTTGCGTAGCCGAATACGCCGACAAGCTCGGCGAGGACGATCAGGTCAAGTTCAAGGGTAAAGCCAAGGCCTTCATGCGTAGTTACGGCTTCCTTGCCGCGATCCTGAGCTACGGCCACCCGACGTGGGAAAAGCTGTCGATCTTCCTGAACTTTCTCATCCCCAAGCTGCCCGCTCCCAAAGAGGAAGACCTCTCCAAGGGGGTGCTGGAGACCATCGACATGGACAGCTACCGGGTGGAGGCGCAAGCGGCTCTGAAGATGGCGATGGCCGACACCGATGCCACGGTCGAGCCAGTACCACCGGGCGGCGGTGGCGGCAAGGGCGAGGCCGACATCGACAAGCTCTCCGCGATCATCAAGGCCTTCAACGACCTGTTCGGCAATATCGAGTGGAAGGACGAGGACAAGATCCGCAAGGTCATCGCCGAGGAGATCCCGGCGCGGGTGGCGCAGGACAAGGCGTACCAGAACGCGCAGGCGAACTCCGACAAGCAAAACGCCAAGCTGGAGCACGACAAGGCACTCAACCGCGTGGTGCTGGAGTTGTTGTCCGACCACACCGAGCTGTTCAAGCAGTTCAGCGACAACCCCAACTTCAAGCGCTGGCTGACGGACACGGTGTTCGATGCGACCTACCACCCAGGTGCGGTGCCGCAGAAGGCACCGCCGATTTGGGGAACATTCGGTCGGGATACGCAAACCCACCCCTTCCGAAGGGTGTGATGCAAAGTGATGTGGAGCTTGCCATGTCTGGTATAAGTTACCAAAATCATAGCGCTTTACGCAATTGGGACGGGCGTTAGAGGCCGATTTCTCAGAGGTAGTTTCAAGGGCTATAGGCCCATCAACCCTCACCCCAGCCCGCTGGGCCAGGGGAGCGTCGAACAGCCGCTTCGCGACTTGCACAGTAACGGTCAGCCCTACGCACCATGCCGGGGCACGCCGTTCACGAGAGCATGCATCGGCACCACATCACAGCGCGCTACCCACCGCTCCTTGCACCACTCCTCACTCCTGCAAGGCAACCAGATGCCGTCATCCAGCACTTCCACACAGTACAGCCATGGTACTGTGCTCGTGGCAATACGTCGCTGTCGGGATCGGTTCTTGCTTACGTGAATCCGCATTCGATGGATTCTTGGTCTGGAAGTGTGCATGTTCCCGCAGACGTACCAGAGAGCCCTCCAGACCATCCTTGCGACCATACCCATCGTGTCACCGCGTCCCGGAGAGCTGCTCCATGAAGGTCGTCAAAGGTATTGCGTTCCCCGACCACGTCGCGCCCTTCGTGCGGCACATGGCCTCGGTCAACGACCACCGCGAAGCGCTGACCAGCCTGCGCAGCACCTGGGACACGCTGTCGTTGCTCGGACACCTCTCCAATCTGCGCACCGACATGAGCGGCGTGCGACAAGGCTTTCAGGAACTGACCGGGGAATTGCTCTCCTGCCTGGCGGAAGAGACTTTGGCGCGCGTGACGACCGCACTGGGGTACCAAGCGCAAATCGCCGTCGATGTGCTGACGCGCAATCTCTACGAACGGACGGCAGACATTGGCTTTCTGTCCACGGACACCCCCATCGTCCAAGCCTGCCAAACACTGCGGCCCACCCCCAATACCCCCCACGAAGCCACCATGACCACGGTGCTGCGACAGCGGTTCCGTTCGTATGTGGACAAGTACTCTGTCTACAAGGACATCATCCTGACGGATACCCAGGGGCGGGTATTGATCCGGCTTGGTGACGGCTTCCATGGCCAATCCACATCCCCCATCATCAAACAAGCCTTGACGACCCGTGACAACTATGTGGAAACCTATGCGCAATCAGATTTGTGTGGCGACGGCGCTGCGTTGACCTACGCATTCCGGGTGCAAGCCGAGGGCAAGGCCATTGGGGTGCTCCTGCTCGTTTTCGATGTGCGAGAGGAAGTGCAAACCATTCTGGGCAATCTCGTCGACCAAGACGAAAGCATGGCTTTCCTCGGGCAAGATGGGCGCGTCATCCTCTCCAGCGACCCAGCGCTATTGCCCGCCGGATACCTACTGCCAATCCGCCCCGGCGTTCCGTACATCCGGCTCCATGGCGTGCAATACATCGTGGCGCAGCGCACCCCCAAAAACTACCAGGGCTACGCAGGCCCCGGCTGGACTGCGGTGGCCATGTTGGCTGCGGAAGTGGCTTTCGACGACCGCAATGAGGCGATGAAGGCAGTCGTCTTCAGCGGCGAAAACATCTTTTCCCAGCGCTTGCTCGACATTCCGGCACAGGCGCGCAACATCCAGGATCGCCTGGATCGGCTGGTGTGGAATGGCAGGGTGCAGCAGGCGGACGATTCCAACGCCTTTTCCCGCTCCTTGTTGGAGGAAATTGCCAACACTGGGCGCAAAACCAAGGACGTGTTCGAGCGATCCTCCCAGGAATTGCTGGCGATGGTGGCGCAAAACCTGTTGACCGAGACGCAATTCCTGGCGGCATTGTCCGTGGACATTCTGGATCGCAACCTGTACGAACGCGCCAACGACTGCCGGTGGTGGGCGCAAAGCCCCGCCTTGGCGAGCATGGATCCAGAGGTGTGCCGAAAAACGCTGCGCTACATCAACGGTTTGTATACCGTCTACAGCGAGATTCTGGTGTTCGACGCACGCGGCGTCGTGGTCGCGGCCAGCCAGTGCGCGCAATGGGAAGGCCAAGCGCTGCAAGAGCCATGGGTGGCCGAATGTCTGCGCATCCGCACCAAGGATGGCTACACGGTATCCCGCTTCGAATCGTCGTCTCTGTATGCCAACCGGGGAACGTACATCTACACCGCACCGATCTTCGACACAGGCAACCAGGTTCGCGGCGGCGTCGCGCTGATCTTCGATGCAGAACCCCAATTCACCGCGATGTTGCAATCGGTGCTGCCCCAGTTCGACCAAGCCGTAGCCGCGTTTTGCAGAACCGACGGCTGCTTCATCGGCATCACCGCTGCGTTGCCCATCGCGCTGCCACGCCAAATTCTGGCGCTGCAACCGGGACAGCGTTGGTCCGGCGTGGTGATGGAAAACGAACGGTGTTACACGGTAGGCGCCGCAGCGGGTGCGGGCTACCGCGAATTCAAGACGAGCGACGGTTATGCCGAGCAAATCCAGGGCGTGGTGATCGTGCCGTGCGGCAACCTTCGCGCAATGTCGTCCAATTCTGTCGGCAGCATGACCCCGGTACACGATGGCACCGAAATCGCCACCTTTTACATCGACGGGCAATTGCTCGGCATCGTGGCAGAAGAGGTGATCGAATGCGTCGAATTGGCGAACGTCGTCCGTGCTCCTACTGGCCCCGGAGAAAAAACGCGCCATGTGGGCTTTGCGCCGTATGGCACGCGGACCTTACCCTTGATCGACCTCAGCGCACAGACCTCGCTGATGCACAAAAAATCGACCCACTTGCATGCGTTGGTGCTCCAAGTCGACAACGTAGAGTTTGGTGTACTCATCACGGGCCTGGGGCCGGTGATGCACATGCATCTCTATACCATGCAACAGATGGCAGACATGGGCGTGGCAACCAGAATGGTTTCCCGAATCGCCCGGGCAGGCGACATGCTGGTCCCGGTACTTTCCACCAGCGCAGTGCTGGGTCTGTGCCATGCTTCAGGAGGGATTGCCAGCCTTTGTGGCTCCGCTATACCAGGGTTGACGGAGTGATTGGCAAAAAAAAGCCACCAGAAGGAACCAGTGGCTTTTGAAAAGTAACACTGCATGCCGTACGACATTTGCAGTGATTTACCATTTGCAGTGATTTACTATCAGTGAATCACTATATTTGGCGGAGCGGACGGGGCTCGAACCCGCGACCCCCGGCGTGACAGGCCGGTATTCTAACCAACTGAACTACCACTCCGTACCAATGTTCTTTATGGGAACACTTGGCAATAACCTTACAAAACTTTTGTCAAAAACCTTTGTCAAATCGATACTATCTACAAATAATACTTTATCTGCAAACACTATCCATTTGGCATATGCACAGCAAAAATGCTGGCGACCCCACGGGGATTCGAACCCCGGTACTCACCGTGAAAGGGTGATGTCCTAGGCCTCTAGACGATGAGGTCGTTGCAAAACCGTTTGCTGGAAAAGAACTCTTGGTGGAGGTAAGCGGGATCGAACCGCTGACCTCTTGCATGCCATGCAAGCGCTCTCCCAGCTGAGCTATACCCCCCCACCGAATCCTTCTGCCAAGACAGCAGGCGTCGAAAGGATCAGCATTCTAGTGCAAGCTGGGGACGGTTCCGGAGCCGGGCGAGCACTTTTTCGCGCCCCACCAACTCCAGCACCGCATCCAGCGAAGGGGTATGCGCGGTGCCTACCACGAGCACCCGCACGGGCATGGCCAACTGGGACATCTTGAGGCCATGCTGCGCCAGCACTTCGCGCACTGCTGCGGCAATGGCGGTGCGATCCCACGCGCACTGCGACAAATGCTGGGCCAAAGTCTCCAGCGCTGGCGCAATGGACGGGGTGCAATGCGTTGCCAGCTCTTGCGCAGATGCCGATACTTCCGTATAGAACCGCATTGCCCAATCCGCCAAGGCCACCGTCGTGTCACAGCGATCCTGGAACAACGCGCAGATCCGTGGCAAACGCTCGTCCCCTTCCACGCCCCGGCGTTCGAGCTGGCTGCGAACCAGCTCTGCGAGCGCCTCGTCCCCCATGGCCTTGAGATGCTGGGCATTGACCCAGCGCAGCTTGGCTTCGTCGAACTGCGCCGGGCTTTTGCCCAGGTTGTCCAAACCAAACCACTGCAAGAACTGCGCACGGTGAAAAAACTCGTCGTTGCCGTGGCTCCACCCCAGCCGGGCCAGGTAGTTGACGACGGCATCGGCCAGGTAGCCTTCTTCCCGGTATTGCGTCACCGCTTTGGCGCCGTTGCGTTTGCTCATCTTGTCGCCCTGCTCGTTCAGCACGGTGGGCAGATGGACGTATTCCGGCGGTTCCTTGCCCAGGGCGTGGAACAGGTGGATTTGTCGTGGCGTGTTGTTGACGTGGTCTTCCCCCCGGATGACGTGCGTGATGCCCATATCCATGTCGTCGACGACGACGCAAAAGTTGTACGTCGGCGTGCCGTCTGACCTCGCCAGCACCATATCGTCAAGTTCGGCATTGGCAATCTCGATACGACCCTTGACCTTGTCTTCCCACACCACCGTGCCATCCAGCGGAGTGCGGAATCGCCATACGGGTTGCCCGCCATCGGGAACCGGGGGCAGCACCTTGCCAGGCTCGGGGCGCCACGTACCGTCGTAGCGAGGCTTGCACTTCGCTGCGCTCTGGCGCTCGCGCAGGGCGTCCAACTCTTCCTGGCTCATGTAGCAGGGATAGGCATGCCCGGCATCGCACAATTGCGCGAGCACCTCACGGTACCGCTGCGTCCGCTGCGACTGGTAGTACGGCCCTTCGTCGTAATCCAACCCCAGCCAACGCATGCCGTCCAAAATCACATCGACGGCCTCTTGCGTGGAGCGCTGCACGTCGGTGTCTTCGATACGCAGAATGAACACGCCGCCCTGCGAACGCGCAAAGGCCCACGGATACAGCGCGGAACGGATGTTGCCGAGGTGGATAAATCCCGTCGGCGACGGGGCAAAGCGGGTACGGATCGTCATGGCAGTGATGGTGGCAGCAATGCCACAGAATCAATCTTCGTAAGTGGACGACAAATAAGCCGGTAGATCGTCCCCACACCCGGCGGCATGCTGGGCGCCCATGCGCACGATATCTTCGACGGTGATATCTCCGGTGATGTACACCCCGTCGAAGCAGGAGGCG
The DNA here is from genome assembly GCF_000477435.1 of Candidatus Symbiobacter mobilis CR. Classification (NCBI taxonomy): domain Bacteria; kingdom Pseudomonadati; phylum Pseudomonadota; class Betaproteobacteria; order Burkholderiales; family Comamonadaceae; genus Candidatus Symbiobacter; species Candidatus Symbiobacter mobilis. The sequence goes on along the minus strand of NC_022576.1, from coordinate 2,809,762 downwards.
TCGAAGCCCCGGATGTGCGGAGCAAGCTGGCCCACGGCGCGCTTCATGTCGTCGAGATCCTGGTAGATCAATGCATCGCAGCCGATGACTGCCCGAATCTCGTCTTCGGTGCGGTTGTACGCAACGAGTTCCCCCTGGGTAGGCATATCTATGCCGTAGGCATTGGGATACCGCACGGGCGGCGCTGCGCTGGCAAGGTACACCTTCTTCGCGCCAGCATCACGGGCCATTTGCACGATCTCCCGACTGGTGGTGCCTCGCACGATCGAATCGTCGACCAACAGTACCTTGCGCCCCGCAAATTCGCTGGGAATGGCGTTGAGCTTCTGACGCACGGATTTTTTGCGCACAGACTGCCCCGGCATGATGAACGTACGGCCCACGTAGCGGTTCTTGACGAAGCCCTCCCGATACAGCACCCCCAGGGTTTGCGCAAGCTGCGCCGCACTGGGGCGGCTCGACTCAGGAATCGGGACGACCACGTCGATGTCCTGCACAGACAACACCCTAACGACTTGGCGCGCCAGTGCCTCGCCCAAATTCAGCCGGGCCTGGTACACGGAAATGCCGTCGAGCACCGAATCCGGTCGGGCAAAGTACACGTACTCGAAGATGCAGGGATGCAGCGAGGTGTGATCAGCACACTGCTGGGATTGCACCGTCCCATCCATGCCGATAAAGATGGCCTCCCCCGGATCGATATCGCGTTCGAAACGGTGGCCGGTTCCTTCGAGCGCGACAGACTCGCTCGCCACCATCCACGTCGAGGCGCCGCGCCCCAGGCACAGGGGACGGATGCCATACGGATCCCGAAACGCAAGGATGCCGTGCCCGGCAATCAAGGCAATCGCAGCGTAGGAACCGCGCACCCTGGCGTGCATGCGGCGCACTGCGTCGAAGAGATGCTGCGGGGTCAGCGTAGTGCCGTGCGTGGTGGCCTCTACCTCGTGGGCCAGCACGTTGAGCAGCACTTCGGAATCGCTGTCGGTATTGATATGCCGGTGGTCGCTCTCCCGCAGCTCGGAACGCAGAAATGGCGTATTCGTCAGGTTACCGTTGTGTACCAAGACGATCCCGAACGGTGCGTTGACGTAGAACGGTTGCGCCTCTTCGGTATTCCACGCACTGCCCGCCGTGGGATAACGCACCTGCCCCAGCCCGCTGTTGCCGACGAGCGAGCGCATGTTGCGCGTGCGAAAAACGTCGCGCACCATCCCCTTGGCCTTGTGCATGAAAAACCGGCTGCCCTGCTGGGTCACGATCCCGGCGGCATCTTGGCCCCGGTGCTGCAACAACAGCAGCGCGTCATACAGCAATTGGTTGACTGGAGCGTCACATACCACTCCCACGATGCCACACATGGCTTTTCTCCTTATTTCGTCAACCGAGCGTCAACCTGGCGTCCACCCAACATCAACCAGGCCACCCCGCCTCACGTGAGAGCATGGGGCGAATCTCCGCCAGTACCTTCATGGACATGTCCACCCCGGCGGATTCTTTCCAGATCAATGCAGAACGCATCGGCGTCATGCCCAGCAATGCCGTAGTCAGCAACAACAACGCCACCCCGCGTACCAGCCCGAAAGAAGCACCCAGAAAACGATCCATCGGCCGCAATCCCACCGTGGCCAGCACCTTGCGCAACCCGACGGCCACCAGCCCCCCCAGCATGACGGCAACCAGAAACACCAGTCCAAACCCCACCGCGCCACGCAGGGTCTGGCTTGCGCCTTGCATGGGCAACCACGCGCCCACATCCGCATACAGCCAGCGTGCGGCAACGAAAGCACCCACCCACGCGAGCAGGGAAAAGACCTCGTACACCAGGCCGCGCCATGCTCCCAATAAACCGGAAGCCAGCAGCACGATCAGGAAAATCCAGTCCAACGTTGGCATCTGCTATGCACACGCACGGCATACCCGACTTCCGGGCGGGAATGGACACTCACCACGACGACACAACCGCTGTCAGGCCCAGAGCCTGCACCTTGCGCTGCGCTGCTTGCGATTCTTGCCGGGTGACAAACGGGCCTACCTGCACCCGCACCAGCTTGCTCTTCTTTCCACCAACCGGGCGAATGCGCGCCGACAACCCCGCGCGAAGGAGTTTCTTGCGTAGCTCATTCGCGCTTTCCACCGTCATATCTTTGCCCACCTGCACGACAAACCGCTGGGGCACCATGGGCCCTGGCGTCGCCGCCCCATCGAGCAAAGCCTGCGCCCGGGCAGACTCCAACCTGGCCACAACAGGTTGTTCCGCAGCCCCTCGCACTGGTCGGGACGAGGACGACAGCATGGGGACGACCCGCTTTGGCTGCTGCGCGGGCTGCACCGCAGACGCTGCCGGAAGAACGATTTCCTCTTCCATATCGACCGGGGGAAAGGCCTCCGCCGGAGGGAGCACAAGGGGGGGAGCGTCGTCCCGATCGGGAATTTCGATCTCTACATCGACATTGATGGGCCGTGGCTGTTTGTCAAATACCAAGGGCAACCCCACCACGCCTATGGCGATCAGAATGCCTGCCCCCAACAAACGATTGCGGGCACGCCGACGCAGACGCTCGACGCTTTCCACTGCGGGGACGATCGTCGTCGGAGTCTCGCTTATGTGGAAGGAAGGGAAAAAGCGCATGGAGGCGGGCGGCAAGGGCGCGGGGGCAAAGGTAGGGAGAAGGGCACAGAACAGAAAACAGAACCCCGGGAATCAGGAGCCTGCCAGTCAGGAGCCCGGCAGATGCGGCGCTCGAAGCTGGGGAACGCCTTGCCGCAACACGCCGCCGACGGTGTGGAACGAGCCGAAAACGATGATTCTATCGGTGCGTTCCGCCGCATCCAGCGCTACGCGCAAGGCCTGCTGCGGGGTGGCAAAACACCCTGCCGAGGCCGCTTTGGTCGCATCGACGGCACGCAGCGCATCGACAATCGCACAGGCCGGCGCAGCCCGATCAACCGTGAGATCCGTGCAATACCAGCGATCGACCAAAGGCGCCATGCGCCGCAGCATCGCGGGGATGTCTTTGTCGGCCATCGCCCCGAACACCGCATGCGTCGTGGGGAAAAACCCCATCGCGTCGAGGTTGTGTACCAACGCCCCCACGGCATGGGGGTTGTGGGCCACGTCGAGCACAAGCACTGGCTCGCCGGGGACGACCTGAAAACGCCCAGCCAACTCGACGAAAGCCAGCCCGTTGCGCAAGGCATGCGCGCTCACCGGAAGCACTGCACGCAACGCAGAGAGCGCAGCAAGCACCCCCGCTGCATTGACGAGCTGCTGCGCGCCGCGCAATGCCGGAAAGGCCAGCCCGCCCCACCTATGCCCACGCCCTTCCCACGACCACTGCTTTTCATCGACCGTCACGCGAAAGTCCCCCCCCGCGCACCAGACATCCGCCCCCACGCTGCGGCAATGCGCTGCGAGGCTGGGTGGCAAAGCGGGGTCCACCAAGATGATCGGCTTGCCTGGGCGAGCGATCCCCGCTTTTTCGAGCGCGATGTCTTCCCGGGTCGAACCCAGAAATTGCATGTGATCCAAATCGATGCTGGTGATGATCGCGCAGTCGGCATCGACGATGTTGACGGCGTCGAGCCGCCCACCCAGCCCGACTTCAAGAATCGAGACATCGAGCTTGCGGTGCGCGAGGATCCACAGGATGCCCAGCGTCGTGAACTCGAAATAGGTCAGCGACACCCCGCAACGAGTTCGTGCAGATTCGACCTGGACAAAGGCTTCGACCAACGCCGATGCGGTGACGCACTCCCCATCGATACGCAACCGCTCCTCAAAATCCACCAAATGCGGCGAGGTATAGACCCCCACCTTGTACCCCGCCTGCCGCAAGATGCTGGCAAGCATGGCGCACGTCGACCCCTTGCCGTTGGTGCCTGCCACCGTGATGACCGGATGATCCAGATGCAACGCCATAGCCTGCGCCACCTGATGGACGCGGCCCAGTCCCAGCTCGATGTGTAGAGGGTGCAAACGTTCGCAGTAGGCCAGCCACTGCGCCAGGGAATGTTCCCCCGTGGGCGCTACCGTGAAGACGGGAGGGGTGGAAAAAGCAGAATGCAAGGAAGAAGAAGACATCACGCGCAGCTCGCAAACCATGCCCAACCGGGCCAGGGGCGCAGATTGTCGCGGCATCCCCCCCTCCTTGTGGCACACCCCGCCCTCCCTAGAATGCCTGCGGGCTTGCGGGGGAACCAGCGTTTGTGCAGGTTCTGCCAAGCCCTTGTTCCTTGTTCCACGTTCCTTGTTCCACGTTCCTTGTTCCACGTTCCTTTTGGGAGTTTTGCATGAAGATGGGCACTGCTTTTCGTTCCTTGCCTCGGCCACTTTTCGCCTTCGCAATCTGGATAGGCATGGCCGTTGCAGTCGGCAGTGCCACTGCATCGCCCACCACTGCATCCCCTGCTACATCCTCCTTTTCCCCCGCATTGCAAGCCAAAGTGACGCAAGCCCAGAAGCTGCTGGCAGAGTGGGCATCCAACCCCATCGTCGTTGCCGCAGTCAAGGAAGCCAACGCCAAAGGGGGGATGTTTCCCGGCATGTCCAACGCCAAATGGAACGATCTGGAAGACGCTCACCCCACCGTGCAGTTATCCCTGACCAGCCCTGTGGCCAAACAACTCCAAAAGTGGGAAAAGAGCGCGCAGCTCGACAAGCTCTTTCTGCGTGACCAGAAAGCCAACCTGATTGCCGGGACGAGCAAGACCCTGCTTTTCAACAACAGCAGCCGCGCTGTCTCCGCACATGCCTTGCAGGGGCAAGAATGGTCAGATACCGACATTAAGGCCGACCCCACCACGCAGGTGCGCAGCGTGCAGATCGGCGCCCCCGTGCGCGATGGCGGCAAAGTGATCGGATTCCTCCACGCCAGCGTTAGCGCGGAATAAGCAGTAGCCCTCAGCCCTTTGCTACGCTGACCTTTGCTCTTCAGCCTTGGGGCGGCTCCGCGTCGAGGTTCCCGCCAAGCAATTCCGGCAATCGGCGGGGGTCGATCCGGAAACCGCAGGCTTGGGCATGCCCCCCGCCCCCCATGGGCCGGGCCAGCGGGATGCAGTCGAACCCCGATCGGGATCGCAGCCCGCATTTGATGCGCCCGTTTTGATCCACCGTCCACAGCAAGGCGAAAGTCCCAGACTTGCGGCAGAGCAAATCGCCCAGCAGGCTGTGGAACATACTGGGCGCATTAAGCATCAGCCCTCGCTCCCCACACAAGACGATGGGGCGCGCATCCTCCGCCATTCCCTGCGCAAGGTGACGGAACTTGGCATCCATTGCCTCCCCGCGCTGCACAAAAGCTGCTTGCTGCGCAGCGTCAAACGCCGCAATCTCGCGCCAGCGGCCAAAGTCCATCGGTTCCACATCAAGCGCAGCCAGAAACGCCGCGCTCTGCGGGTACTGCCATACCCACAAGTCCCGATCTTCCACATAGCGGACGAGATCGGGCGCCTGTACATCGGGATGGAAATACTCCCACGCCAGCCGTGCGCCAGACTTACTCATGTCGAAGCGCACCTCCCCCTTGCTGCAAACATAGCCCGCCAGATCGTCCGCAGCGCTGCGGTGGTGGTCGAGCACGACGAGCTGCGCTGCGCGCTCTTCGATCTGTTCCAGCAGTGCTCTGGGCAAACAAAAATCCAGCAAAAACACCTGCCGTGCATCGACCGCAGGCAAGTCCGCCAAGGTACGCATTGGCCCGTGATCCAGCGGCACATACTGCGCCTGGTCACCAAACACCATCCACGCGGCCATTGCCGAAGCAAAACCATCGGGGCAATGCGGCCCGTGGTGCATCACGAGCGGGGTGGTGGGGGCGGGGGCTTCGTTCGCAGACATGGATCGTTCTCCTGGTCGATGAACCCGGGCACAGCCGGGGATAGGGCGCAGGGCATCCTACCAAAGGGGTGTAGTGGCCCCCATTCCACGCACACTTTCGAACCAAAATATGGGATGGCTCGAACGGAGGGAAAAACATGCTGTACCTGAATACCGAGCACCTTGCGCGTTGCAAACAGACTTTAGAGTCTTCGCTCATTCTGTATCAACACGCCGCAATCGGGAGCATCGATCAGGAAGTATTCCGTAACGCGATTGTCAAAGGCTATGAGCTGACACAGGAAACGGCCTTCAAACTCATCAAGAAGGCACTGAAAGCCTATGGCCACAGTCCCAAAAAACTCGAATCCACACCGGTCAAGGAAATTCTCCGGCTGGCAGCCGTGCATGACCTCATGACGCTGGCAGAAGTGGAACGCTGGTTTGCCTATCGAGACAACCGCAACAACACCGCCCATGATTACGGAGAGGTCTTTGCGGAACAGACCTTGGTGCTGATTCCCGATTTTTTGGCGGATGTGGCGCAACTGGCAGAAACACTGGACAAAAAGCTGGGAAATAAATTGGAAAATAAACTGGAAAACCATGCCGATGACTGAATTTCATACTTTGTACCTGCCAGAAAAATACGCAGAACAGGTACGAGATTTGTTACAAAAGCATATACCAGAAGCAGAAGTATGGGCCTATGGCTCACGGGTGCGCGGTGACTTTTACGATGCCAGCGATCTGGATTTGGTGGCACGATTCCCTTCTACAAAAAAACGTGATGTGTTCCGTTTGTGTGCTATGGCAGAAGCTTTTCAAGAAAGCAATCTGCCGATCATTGTGCAAATAATCGATTGGGACGGAATTCCGAACTCCTTTCGGGAGGAAATTTTGGCGAAGTATGTGGTCGTGCAGAAGGGAGCGGGTGATGCGATGGATTAGGCAGTTTGTGCTACAACGCAATACCCAAATGGAAAATAACAAATGATTCATCAAATCAAACTTTGTAACTTTGGCCCACTCTCCGATATCCATTGGTCGGAATTAGGCAAGATCAACCTAGTCATTGGCGGCAATGGTAGCGGGAAGACGTTCTTACTCAAAGCCATGTACAGCAGCCTGCGCACGCTGGAAGAGTACAAGCGCGGTAACGAACAAAGATCAGCCTCAGAAATTCTGTCCGACAAGCTGTATTGGACATTTCAGGCAGAAAAAATTGGCGATTTGGTTAGCAAAGGAGCGGATGCACCCTTGTCAAGCTTGCTCACCATCGACAACAAGGACTTCTGCTACAGCTTTGGCAAAGACACCAGCAAGCAGATTTCCAGCCTGGAAAATCATGTGCCACCACGCGCCAGCAATTCGGTATTTTTGCCGGCCAAGGAAGTGCTGTCATTACATCAAGTCATTTTGAAATCGCGGGAACAGGATAAAGCCTTTGGGTTTGATGACACGTACTACGATCTTGCCAAAGCGCTGCGCATTTCTCCCCGAATGGGTAAGAACTACAAAGAATTCGCCCAGTCACGCACGACACTCAAGGACATTCTGGGCGGGGTGGTGGAGTATGACGAAACATCTGGCCGCTGGCATTTTTTCAAAGGCCGCCACAAGTTTCCGATAGGTGTCACAGCCGAAGGTATCAAGAAAATCGCCATTCTGGATACGCTGCTTGGCAACCGCTATCTGAATACTAAAGTGGGCCCCGAATTCAAGACAAAAATTTAAGATGTTCTTCAATCCAGGGGATCCAGAATCATGAGTGAAACGAAGAAGCGCAAAGTCCACACCGCAGAGTACAAAGCGAAGGTGGGGTTGGAAGCCTTGCGCAGTGGCAAGACCATCAACCAGATTGGTCAGGAATTTGATGTCCACCCGGTGCAGGTTTGCCAGTGGAAGAAAGCCATCCAAGAGCAGGCCAAGACACTGTTCGAAGGCAAACGCGGCCCCAAGCCGCTGGATGCGCAAAGCGAACCGGATCGCCTGTATAGCGAGATCGGGCGTCTCAAGATGGAACTCGACTGGCTCAAAAAAAAGTCCGGGATGAGCCTGTCATGAAACGCCAAGACTGGATTGACATGAATGACGACCTGGCGGTCACCCGCCAGTGTGATCTTGTAGGCGTTTCCCGTGCGACGGCCTACGCCCAGCAGCAGCCCAAGGTTGTCGACGAAGACGACCAGAAGCTCAGCCGCCTGATTGATGAGGAGTACACCCGACATCCGTTTTACGGGAGCAGGCGCATGGCGGTCATGATGAGCAAGGCCATGGGTTGCGGTGTCAACCGCAAGCGCATCCAACGCCTGATGCGTCAGATGGGCCTGCAGGGGATGGCGCCAAGCCCCCACAGCAGTAAGGCACACCCGCAGCATCCGGTGTACCCCTATCTGCTGCGCGGTGTGGAGGTCACCCGGCCCAACCAGGTCTGGAGCACCGACATCACCTACATCCGCCTGGCCAAAGGCTTCGTGTACTTGGTGGCGGTGATGGACTGGTACAGCCGCAAGGTGTTGAGCTGGCGCATCAGCAACAGCATGGATGCCAGCTTCTGTATGGACTGCTTGGAAGAGGCGCTGCGCAACTTTGGTAAGCCCGAGATATTCAACAGCGACCAAGGCTCGCAGTTCACCAGTGCGGACTTCACCGGCGTACTTGAGCGAGAAAAGATCGCCATCAGCATGGACGGGCGAGGCCGTGCGTTTGACAACATCTTTGTCGAGCGGTTGTGGCGCAACGTCAAGTACGAGGACATCTACCTCAAGGGCTATGCGACGGTGGACGAGTTGCTGCTGGGACTGAGCGACTACTTCGTGCTATACAACAGCGAGCGGCCACATCAGTCATTGCAATACGAAACGCCAGATGCGGTCTATGCGAACGCTAGCGGCGGCGGCGCGTTGATCATCGACAAATACGCAGATCAGGCCAGCAACGAAAAACCAGACAACCCGAGTACGCAGGCCCGCGCCATGGCACTTGCTGGATAAGCAGGGGGTCGCTGTGGGGATGTGGACAAGCTTGCAAAACGCCCAGCTTGCCCACATCCCCACAGCTCTCACCCGTGCTTACCCACAAGGGTTTGCCTTCGGCCTGACGCGCTTCGCTTGCCAACAGCCATGGGAGAGGAAAGAAAAGGAGACCAAAGACCAAGACAAAAACCGGGGCAACGCCGTGCAGTTGTGTGTGTCAACAGCTACAGCTTAAATCAACCGAAAAATTGTCTTGACATTCGGGTCCACTTTATACCAACTCGGTAGTGTGGATCGACGAGCCGGAGTCGGCCTTGCACCCCACTGCCATTTCAAAATTACTGGACATCGTGGCAATGCTGGCCGAGCGCGGTATCCAGTTCTTCATGGCCAGCCATTCCTATTTCGTGGTCAAGAAGCTGTTTCTGATCGCGCAAGAGCGGAGTTGGAACATCCCCGTGATTTCTGCCACCGAGAGCGACTGGGTATGCGATGACTTGAAAAACGGGATGCCGGACAACCCCATCATTGCCGAGTCGATTCGCCTCTATCAGCAGGAAGTTGAGCTGGCGCTGCGATGACCACGGAAGCCATTATCGAATCAGGGATGACATTCGGCCCTTATCCTGCCGGGCAGTGCTTTTACATCGAGAAGAGCGCGTGTTACAGCAAAATTCAGGAAGAGGTGCAGATAGCTGAATTCCTACTTCTACAGAATAAGTGCGAATTGTCCTCAGTCGTTTGGGTAGTAGAAGCGAAATCAAGCAGCCCGAGACCGGGAACACAGCCCAATTTTGCAGAATTCATCGAAGCAATCCGCAACAAACTCACCAATGGTTTTCTTCTTGGTATGGCAATGCGCTTGGGACGACATCCAAACGGGTTGGCTGAATTACCAGAGCCTTTTCAAAAACTTGACCTCCGCACCGCCAGTTTCCGCTTCGTTCTGGTCATCAAGGGCCACAAAGAGGAATGGCTGCCACCATTGCAGGAAGCACTATCGCTCGTGTTGAAACCAATCGTGAAGTCGTGGGCCTTACCACCGACATCGGTAGTGGTTCTGAATGAATGTGGAGCGCAACTGCATGGCCTAGTGCTCCCGGTTGCCAAAACCGCCGCGCTATGCTGAACGAACAACAACCCGAAGACCTATGCATCGTCTGATTCCAGGAATCCGGCTGGAAGTTTGTGCATGGGCCGGACATTGCGCCCGACGGTACAAATCTAGAACGGGCTGACTACCAGCAGGTGATCTTGCGTGACCGGCTGCTCATCAGGAAAAAATCCATGAACCCCATCGAACAACGATTTTTCAACGATCTCGAAAAAAAGCTCTGGACTGCCGCCGACAAGCTGCGATCCAACCTGGATGCCGCCGTCTACAAGCACGTGGTGCTGGGCCTGATCTTCCTGAAATACGTTTCCGACGCCTTCGAGGAACGGCAGAAAGAACTGCGCGAGCAGTTCCAGAACCCTGACCACGACTACTACATGGCCCCGGGGGACTACGCCTACGACTACGCAGGCCACCTCGCCGCCGAGCTGGAAGTGCGCGACTATTACACCGAGAAAAACGTCTTCTGGGTGCCGTTGGAAGCGCGCTGGCAAACCCTGCGCGACTGTGTCCAACTGCCGCCCAAAGCGCCGCTGCCGTGGAACAAGCCGGGCAAGCACGAGCCGGAAGAAATGCGCAGCGTCGGCTGGCTGATCGACAACGCCATGGAAGCCATTGAGCGCGAAAACGAAAAAAAGCTCAAGAACGTACTCAACAAGGATTTCGCCCGCACGCAGATCGACAGCCACAAACTGGCTGACCTGATCGCCCACTTTTCCGACACCGATTTCAACCGCAAGGACTACAACGGCCAGCCGCTCAATCTGCAAAGCAAAGACATCCTCGGCCACGTCTATGAATATTTCCTCGGTCAATTTGCGCTGGCCGAAGGCAAGAAGGGCGGCCAGTACTACACGCCCAAGAGCATCGTCACGCTGATCGTCGAAATGCTGCAACCCTTCCAGGGCCGCGTGTACGACCCGGCCATGGGCTCGGGTGGATTTTTTGTACAAAGCGAGGAATTCATCGAGCAACACGGCGGCAAGGTAGCCAATGGCAAGACCGGGCAAATCAGCGTCTATGGTCAAGAGAGCAACCCTACCACCTGGCGCTTGGCCGCGATGAATATGGCCATTCGCGGCATCGACTTCAACTTTGGTGGCGTACCCGGCGATACGCTGCTGAACGACCTGCACCCCGACCTGCGCGCCGACTTCGTCATGGCCAACCCACCCTTCAACATGAAGGAGTGGTGGAACGAAAAATTGACCAACGACCCTCGCTGGATCGCAGGAACGCCGCCGCAGAGCAACGCCAACTTCGCCTGGCTGCAACACATGCTCTACCACCTGGCCCCGGCGGGCAGCATGGCGCTGCTGCTGGCCAATGGCTCGATGAGCAGCAACACCAACAATGAAGGCGAAATCCGCAAAAAGCTGATCGAAGACGACTACGTGGAATGCATGGTCGCGCTACCCGGTCAACTCTTTACCAATACACAGATCCCGGCCTGCATCTGGTTCCTCACCCGCGACAAACGCAACGGCCTGAGCCTGAACAAAACCAAGCGCGACCGGCGCGGGCAGTTCCTGTTCATTGACGCCCGCCAGCTCGGCTACATGAAAGACCGCGTGCTGCGTGACTTCACGGTGGCAGACATCAAGACGATCGCCGACACCTTCCACGCTTGGCAACATTCGCTTCCCTCTCCCCTCAGGAGAGGGGCTGGGGGTGAGGGTGCGTACCAAGACATCCCCGGCTTCTGCTACTCCGCCACGCTAGACGACATCCGCAAGCACGAGCACGTGCTCACGCCTGGGCGCTATGTGGGCGCAGAAGAGCAGGAAGAGGACAGCGAAGCCTTTGCCGACAAGATGGCGCGGCTGACGGCGCAATTGGCGGAGCAGTTTGCCGAAAGTGCCAAATTGGAGGGGGAGATCAGGAAGAACTTGGCGGGGTTGGGGTACTCGCTATGAATGACGAATCTATGGCCATTGTCGATAAACCATTCGCCCCCGCTGACTACCGCCAGTGGTTGGGCGACCTCAAAACCCGCTTCCGGCAAATTCAGCTCAAAGCGGCTATCGCTGTAAACGCCGAGTTGCTCCAGTTTTACTGGGAACTGGGCGCCGACATCGTCAGCAAGCAAGCGACACAAGCCTGGGGCAGCGGTTTTTTGGCAAAGCTCTGCCAAGACTTGATGCAGGAATTCCCTGACGTAAAAGGATTCTCAAAGCGCAATCTGGAGCAGATCCGCCGCTGGTATGCCTTCTGGAGTCAAGACACCGCAATTGCGAAGCAGCCTGCTTCGCAATTGTTGGTCATCCCTTGGTGGCACAACGTGGTCCGCATCAGCAAGTGCCACAGCCACACCGAAGCCCTCTATTACGTGCAGCAAACCCAAGCCCACGGCTGGAGCCGCGCCGTACTCACCCATCAGATCGAAAGCGGCCTACGGCAGCGTGATGGCAAAGCCCTGACTAACTTCGCGCAAACCCTGCCCGCGCCCCAGTCCGATCTGGCTGTTCAGGTACTCAAAGACCCGTATATCTTTGATTTCCTGTCGCTCACGCCCGAGCACAACGAACGCGAAATGGAGCGGGCGCTGATCGACCATATCACCCAGTTTCTGCTAGAACTGGGCGCAGGCTTTGCCTACATGGGCCGGCAGGTGCCGCTGCAAGTGGGCGAGCGTGAGTTCTTTCTAGACCTCCTTTTCTACCACGCCCGCCTGCATTGCTACATGGTGGTGGAACTCAAAACCGTGGACTTTGAGCCCGAGTTTGTCGGCAAGCTCAATTTCTACCTGAAGGCCGTGGACGAACAACTGCGCGGCGAAGGCGACGCGCCCACCATCGGCCTGTTGCTGTGCAAAAGCAAAGACCGGCTGGTGGCGGAATACGCGCTCTCAGATATGCACAAACCACTGGGCCTGGCCACCTACACCCTGTCGCACACCCTGCCCGAAGCCCTGCGCGACAAGTTGCCGAGCATCGAGGCGCTGGAGGCAGAGTTGGGGGCTGATCTGGGGGAAAGCGATGCGTAGCAAGATGATGAGGCTGATGGCGCAGTTGGTAGATCAGTTTGCGGAGAGCGCCAAATTGGAGGGGGAGATCAGGAAGAATCTGGCGAGCTTGGGGTACGGGCCTGCTACCAGCATTGCGTACTGCAATATGTGCTGCGCAGGCAGATGACCAATCTGTCTTTGCGCGGGCGCTTCGGCTTGCCTGAGGGCAGCAGCAACACCGTTTCTCAGATCATCACGGCCACGATGGAGCAGGGCTTGGTGAAGGGCGACCCCAATGCACCCGACTCGCGCCGGTATGCCCGGTATATCCCGGCATGGGCGTAACCGTCATTTCATTGCCAATGGGAAGTCGCGGGCGGAATGCATACAACCCATTGATACATAAATGATTCCTTATTTCATCGCTAACCGGATAGGTAGCCAGCTAGCCTTGGGGGAGTAAGGCTTCAGCCATGCTAAACGAACAACAACTCGAAGACCTGTGCATCGTCTGGTTTCAGGAAACCGGCTGGCAGTTTGTGCATGGGCCGGACATTGCCCCTGACGGTGCGAACCCGGAACGGGCCGACTACCGGCAGGTGATCTTGCGTGAGCGACTGCTGGCTGAGTATTCCGGTCCAACGTGACCGCTGATTCCGGCAACGTGACCGGCGATTCCGGCGAAGGTGACCGGGTGGATTCCGGCAACGTGACCGCTGATTCCGGTGAACGTGACCGATACGAGCGGTCATGGAAGTCGGCACGGCGGTATACGCCATCGGAGCGGTGTTGCGCATAACGAAACCTACGGGCCAGGTAGCTTCGAGCTTTTTGCAAGGAGCTACCGATGCCCGCTGTACGAATCACTATGCGCAGATATCTTTAGGTTTCGGAGTACGCGACTTTGAGCCCGAGGTATTCAGTGAACGGATGGAAGTCCCTGTCCGCATGAAGCAAGGTCAAGTCGTCCTCAATGCATCGGGTCGCAATGAGCGTGTCGATGGTCTTCCGAATGGTGACTCCTTTGGCTCGCAGCGCCCGATAGTTTTCAGACGCTCTGACCGCAAGCGCATACCCAGCCAGATCAATGTGGTCAAACGCTTCCAGGGTCTTCTTCACCAGCTTGTATTCCCGGTCGTCTCGGATGCCTTGCAGAACCTCAGCAGCAATCAAGTCACCCACGGCAATCGGGCTGCGCCCAAAGAGCGAATCGAGCAGCGCAACCTGGGGCGTGTCCGCAGACCGGAAGTAGTCGATCCACACGCTGGAATCAACCAAGATCACCGGTCAGTCCTCATGGTGTTCAGATCACCTTCCCAGGTAATCCTGCCCTTGAGTTCCCGAGCCTTTTCTTGCGCCCGAAGCCGTACCAAGGTTTTCAAGCCAAGCTCGACCGCCTCCCGTTTCGTCTTGGCGCCGGTTGCCTTCAAAGCATCCATCATGAGCTTGTCGTCGATCTCGATGTTCGTTCGCATGTTGTGTACTCCAACAATCAGTGGTACACATACTAGCACCGCTCGCCGAACAACGAAACCTCATCGGGTCGCCAGGAGTTTCTCACTCCCAGCCCCCTCACCACCCACCGTGCGGGTCCACAGTGGCCCTTTTTGCCCCACTCACCCACACTGCCCCACATCCCCACAAGCAGTGCAGAAGTCGCAACCATCCTTGTGGATGACAGTGAAATTGCCACACTCGCTGCAGCGCTTGCCCGGCATGGTGTGGGGGGCATCGGGTTCGTCGGGGGTATCGAGCACGCCCATGTCCCGCAGGGGGTAGCCTTCCTGGTTCAAGATGCCGAGCATGGCGTAGCGGTGGATGATCAACCGTGCGATGTAGGCCACGGTCGAAGGCCAGGTTTGCTGGCGGCGCTCCCCGGGGGGCAGGCCGGGGACGAAAGCCATGAAATGCCCCAACGGTTCGGCGTAGTTGAGCAGCTTGCGCAGCTTCATGCCGATCCACGCCGGGTCGATAACGCGCATGTCTAGCGACAGCAGCCGTGCCAGCCCGTCGAGGGCGCGGGGATAGTTCCCACTGAAGCCCACAGCGCAGGGGCGGGTGACCACCCCGCCATCGTGCCCGGGCAGGTTGATCTCCTTGAGCGTGAGGGTGAATTCCTCGCCCGTCGCCGGGTTGTGGACGTCCACCGCCCAGGCCAGGGTGCCGGAGGGGCCGGTTTTGGGTTCGCCCCGGCTGAACATCGCGTCGAGCACCGGGGTACCCACCGGTTTGGCCGCTGCGCTATCGATCTTTTGGGCCTGCGCGGCCAGTTGCTCGCAACGCCAGCGAATCACCGCAGCCGTCGCCGCAACCACGCCGGGGAACAGGCGCTTTTCGCCATAGGGCGGGAAGGGCATTTCGAAGGCGTGCTCCTCGCTGACGGTGGCGAGTGCATCAAGCTTGAGCTGGAGCCACGCGGGGTCATTGGCGCGCAGATCCATCGACAAGGTTTTGGCCAGCGCGCCCAGCCCACGCGGCTGCTCTGCACCGTTGACCCAGACCTCGAAAGGCTGCGCCGGGGCGCCTTCCTCGCTGGCCAGTTCGCCAATGAATAGCGCAAAGTCGCCAAAGGGATGGTGGACCATGAAAGTCCATGCGGGGTTGCCCCCAGGCAATTCGGGTCTTCCCGGCCAGCGTAGGGATTGCAGCACCGGCTTGGGCAATCGCTCCAGCGCCAGGCGATGGTTCGTTGCGTCGATCTGCATCGGCGCTGCCGCTGCCGCAGAGGATTCGACGCTGAGCACCGACCCCAGCACGGCATTGGGGCGGTACGTGGACAGCCCCTTCAGCCCCGCCTTCCATGCGCGGCTATATAGATCTTGAAAGTCCTCGTAGGGGTAGTCTGCGGGGACGTTGACGGTTTTGGAAATGGCGGTATCGATGTAGGGCGCCACGGCAGCGACCATCTCCATGTGCGCCTGTGCGCTCATCTCCAGCGCAGTGACAAAAGCTGCGCTGAGCGCTGCGTCCTTGCCACGCAGATGCCGGTACAGCCGCCAAGCGTGGTCTTCGACCGCGTATTCCTTGAAGCTGCCGTCGGGCATGCGCTTCTTGCGCGAATACGTCCAACTGAAAGCGGGTTCGATGCCATTGCTGGCGTTGTCCGCAAAGGCCAGGCTGATCGTCCCCGTCGGCGCGATCGAGAGCAGATGCGAATTGCGCAGGCCCTCCTTGCGGATGCGGGTACGCAGCTTTTGCGGCAGACGCGCCGCAAAGCCTTCGCCACCCAAATAGGCTTGCGCGTCGAACAGCGGAAAGGCACCGCGCTCTTGCGCCAAATCCACGGACGCTGCATAGGCCGTATCCCGCATCAGGATCGTGATCTTCTGGGCCATGTCCCGCGCTGGTTGGGTGTCGTAGCGCAGGTTGAGCATCACCAGCGCATCGCCCAGCCCGGTAAAGCCCAGGCCGATGCGGCGCTTGTTGCGCGCCTCCTGCTGCTGTTGCGTCAGGGGCCAGACGGTGACGTCGAGAACGTTGTCCAACATGCGCACCGCTACCCGCGCCACGTCGGCAAAAGCTGCTTCGTCGAAGCGCGCATGAGGCTCGAAGGGATCGACGATAAAACGCGTAAGGTCGATCGACCCCAGACAACAGCAGCCATAGGGCGGCAAGGGTTGCTCTGCGCAGTTGTGGACGTAGAGGCCGTTGGCGTCGAAAGCGTGGGCTTGCTGCACCGTGGCGTCGTACACCTCTTCTTCGCCAGCATCGACGAGGGCTTCGACGGTCGCGACGAAGCGGGCATCCTGTACTGCGGGATGCCCTGCAGGATGCGCCGTGGAATGCCCGTTTATGCCGCCCACGCGCCGTGCGCAATGCACAGCGTGGCTACCCGCGATGCGCAGACGATTGCCGTCCCGCGCCGAGGCCACGCCCATCCGCAACAACATGCGTTGCGCCCCTTGGAGCACGCTCTCGTCTGCATGAGCAATAGCCAGCGTAGCCGTCGCATCATCGACCCGACCGCAGACATCAAGCAGCGCACGCAGCAGCCCTCGATAGCAGTCCGACGACAGGGCTTCGACTTGGGGTGTGATGGTGGGCAGCGCCGGGAGCATCCCCATCCGCTGCGCCAGGCCCCGCATCTGCGTCCACGAAGAAGAAGGCACGGCATCGCGCACTGCCGGTGCTGCGGCTTCGAGCGCCTGCACCCAGGCCGATTCCCCCGCAACCCCCCAGCCGATCAGCAGCCCCAGCAGGTAGCCTTCGTCCACGCTGCCGTCCCCATCCCAATGCTCTAGCCTGCGGTGGTCATGCAGCGCGATGGTGTCGCCACTGCGCAAGGCATCGGCCTGCACCCACTCGGTGCTGCGGTCTGCACGCACCCGTCGAACCTGGTGTTCGGCAGTCAGACGCAGGCAATAGCCCTCGCGGGTACGCAGTTCCTGCACCGGTTTGCGCCCGGTCGGGAAAAAGCCTTGCTCGGTCGAGGGGTACGCAACGCCATCGACGACAGCGAAAAAGGGCTGCTCCAGCAAATCGCCGACACGCCGCGCGCCGAGGGAAGTCATCACCCAGGCATCGCTGGTGACGCAAGGATTGGTGGTGGTGATCGTCTCGCAGTAGGCAAGGTTGTTGTCGCGGTTGATGCGGTCAAGGAATAACACGCCTGGCTCGGCGTGGTCGTAGGTCGAACGCATGATCTGGTCCCACAGCTCGCGCGCCCGCAATTTCTTGTAGACCCATACCCCGCGCCCTTCGTCGATATATGCCCCGGCGCGCTTCTTGTCCTTACCCGGCTCGCAGCGATGCACCAGGGCGAATTCCTCGTCGCGCTCCACCGCCTGCATGAAGTCGTCGGTCACCCCGACCGAGATATTGAAGTTCTGCAAATCCCCCTTGTCTTTGGCGTGGATGAATTCCTCAATGTCCGGGTGATCGCAACGCAGCACCCCCATTTGCGCCCCGCGCCGCGCCCCGGCGGATTCGACCGTCTCGCAAGACCGGTCGAACACGCGCATATAGCTCACCGGGCCGGAAGCGCTGCTCTGGGTGCTGCCCACCCACCCGCCGCGTGGGCGGATTCGCGAGAAGTCGTACCCCACCCCGCCGCCGCGACGCATCGTCTCCGCCGCTTCAGTCAACGCGGTATAGATGCCGGGATGCCCGTCTTCGACGTGCGCGATCGAATCCCCCACAGGCTGCACGAAGCAGTTGATCAGCGTGGCGGAAAGCTGGGTTCCTGCTGCGGACTGAATCCGTCCCGCAGGCAAAAAGCCCTGCTGTAACACAGACAAAAAGCGCTCTTCCCACACAGAGCGTTCTTCGGGCTTTTCGGCCTGCGCCAGGGCGTGGGCTACGCGCTTGCTCACATCGTCAGTGCAGCGCTCATCGCCCTTGGCGTACTTTTCTAGCAGGACTTCCGCGCTAATGGGCTGGGGGTCAAGGTACAGGGCAGAGCGTTCGTGGGTCATGGCAGTACGCGGCAGTGCGCAGAAGTTAGGGCGAAAAACGCAGAAAGCACAAAAAAAAACAGGGGGCAATGCGTTGATCTGCAAAGCCCCCTTGCGAGGAACCATCGCCCAGCAAAACACTAGATGTAGTGAATGACAGGCGCTTTGTGAACACGGGTAGTGTAGTGAGCTACTTTCGCCATAGCGCAAAACACCGAGTATTCGTAGGAGCGGCGTGCTGCGAACCACGGCGCATCCCCACCATCCCAGTACCTGGAATAGGCCGGTTTCTCGCCCGCTTTTCCCCATCAAGGAATTTTTGGGGACGCACACAGTGACTACATCGCGACAAATTTCTCCCCTCTTCACCTGGAGCCATGCCATGAACACCACTGCCGCCACCCAGGGTTCCGAAACGTTCCACACGACGCACGAATGCGCTGCATTGCTGCGCGAGGTGGACTTCAAATGGCTGATGGCAGGGCACGGCTGGTGGGTCGATACCAACCGCCTGCACAGCGATACCGCCTACGCAGACTATTGGCTGCACCAGGCCGAAGCTTCCGAGATTCCCGCGTTACGACACAGCGCGGCGCAGTTACGCCCCAGCTTCGGCCTGCATTGAGAACCAATTTCAGTAGGCAGGCGAGCCGAAGCAGTGTGCGTGGCGCCGGAGCGCAGGAACCGGAATGTACTGACGGTACATGAGGATTCCGAGCACCGCCGCCGCGTGCAATGCGATGGCGCAGCCCCTACTGGAATAGGTTCTGAACCCAAACAGCCTGCACCGTGATGTGGGAGCGACGGAAGTCGCGATCGACACCAGCAGAACTAGCACGGATGTAGCCAGGCGGACTCCAGGAAGCCAAGCCTGATCTTCATCCATGGCACACCAATTTCTCACGCCCTACCTCGACGTAATGACTGGTATCCAATGCAGTCGTTATATTCAAAAGGTTTTTATTCATCAATATTTCCAACTCTCGATTAGAAATATTGCCAGTAGCAACCAATAACAAACGCCGGGGCTGACCATGTACAAGATGCGATTGAACGAAATCGTCATCTTTGGTTACCACTATCCTGTCTTGTCCATCAGCAAATTCGATGATTTCTGCATCGGTCGTTCTATTGCCCATGGGCAAATCCAGCGTGTGGAGAGCATCGTGGCCAGCCAGCGCAAGCCAGTCACAAAAACGCCGTGGCAATTGCGCATCGATCAGAAATTTCATGCCTGCAAATACTCTAAGCGATGCACTTGCGTGATGCGTGCAGCAAAGTCCAGGCAAGCCAAAATATCAGCCTGTTCCAAATCTGGGTAATCAGTCAATATTTGTTGGATATCCATTCCGCTGGCAAGCCATTCCAATACTGTTTCCACAGGATAACGCAGCGCACGAATGCACGGCTTGCCGTGGCATATCTTTGGGTCAATAGTGATTCGTTCAGAAATTTTCATAAATTTTTATCTGTATTGTTGACGTATGCACTATATAAACGCTGCATCGCAACTTCCATCGCTCCCACAACGTGGTGGATGCGCGGCGCCGTGGACGAGGGTTGTGGGGGAGCGACGGAGGAAGTCGCGATGCAGCGCTTCCTGGGGCAACGAACATGGCACATCGGGCGCTGATTGTGCAATCCCCTGTTCGGCGAACTCGATAATGCCGGGCTCCCGACACCCCGCCATCGAGTCGCTCCATGAAGATCCACGAATACCAGGGCAAAGCGGTGCTCTCCCGCTTCGGCGTTCCCGTACCCCGGGGCCTGCCGGCCTTCACTGTGCAAGAGGCCGTCGAAGCCGCGCAGCAGCTTGGAGGGCCTGTGTGGGTCGTCAAGGCGCAGATCCACGCCGGTGGGCGCGGCAAAGGCGGCGGGGTGAAGCTGGCTCGATCGATTGAGGAAGTGCGCCAGCACGCCACGGCGATTTTGGGAATGCAGCTCGTCACCCATCAGACAGGCCCCCAAGGGCAAAAAGTGCGCCGCCTGCTTATCGAAGAAGGCGCAGACATCCGCCAAGAGTGCTATCTCTCCGTCCTGACCGACCGCGCCCACCAATGCGTCACGATGGTGGCTTCCGGCTCCGGGGGCATGGACATCGAAGAAGTAGCGCGGACGAACCCCGAACGCATCGTTTCCGAAACCATCGACTTCGACGCCGGACTGACGCCCGACCAGGCACAGCGGTTGCTGCAAGGAATGGGCATCGCGCAACAAGCCAACCCACGCGCCGTCGAGGTGCTGCAATCTATCTACCAGGCCTATGCGCAGACCGACGCCTCGCTCGTCGAAATCAACCCCTTGGTGCTGCGGGGCGATGGGGAACTCATCGCGCTGGACGCCAAGCTGGACTTCGACGACAACGCCCTCTTCCGCCACCCCGACATCGCCGCGTACCGGGACCTCGACGAAGAAGACCCCGCCGAGGTACAGGCCAGCAAATTCGACCTGTCCTACGTCAGCCTAGGGGGCAATATCGGCTGCCTGGTCAATGGCGCAGGGCTGGCGATGGCCACGATGGACACGATTCAGCTTTTCGGCGCCGAACCGGCCAATTTTCTCGACGTCGGCGGTGGCGCCACGCCGGAGAAGGTCACGGAAGGCTTCAAGATCATGCTCCAGAACCCCCGGGTCAAGGCCATTCTGGTCAATATTTTTGGCGGCATCATGAAATGCGACACCATCGCCACCGGGATCATCGCCGCGTGCAAAGCGGTACAGCTTTCCGTCCCCCTGGTGGTTCGCATGAAAGGCACGCACGAGGAGTTAGGCAAACAACTCCTTGCAGACAGCGGCCTTCCCATCCTCAGCGCCGACACGATGGCCGAAGCCGCCCAGCGGGTCGTGGCCGCAGTGCAGCACCAACCCGTCTGATCATGTCTATCTACATCGACCGCAACACCCGGGTCATCACCCAGGGCATTACCGGCAAAACCGGCCAGTTCCACACGGAAAAATGCCAGGCCTACGCCAACGGCCAGCAGTGCTTCGTCGCCGGCGTCAACCCCAAAAAAGCCGGGGAATCGATCTTCGGCATCCCCATCCACGCCACCGTGCGCGAGGCCGCAGCCAGCAGCGGCGCGACGGTCTCGGTGATCTACGTTCCCCCGGCAGGCGCTGCCGCAGCCATTTGGGAAGCCGTCGATGCCGATTTGGATTTGGTCGTCTGCATTACCGAAGGCATCCCCGTTCGTGACATGCTCGAAGTGCGCCACAAGATGCGCGCCAAGGAAGCGCGCGGCGGCAAGAAAACCTTGCTACTCGGCCCGAACTGCCCCGGCCTGATCACGCCCGACGAGATCAAGATTGGCATCATGCCCGGCCACATCCACCGCCGTGGCCGCGTGGGCGTGGTCAGCCGCTCGGGAACGCTCACCTACGAGGCCGTCGCGCAACTCACCGAAGTCGGGCTGGGGCAATCCAGCGCCGTCGGCATCGGCGGCGACCCGATCAACGGGCTGAAGCACATCGATGTCTTGCGCGCATTCAACGACGACCCCGATACCGATGCCGTCGTCGTGATCGGCGAAATTGGCGGCCAAGATGAAGTCGACGCCGCGCGCTGGTGCCGAGAGCACATGCGCAAGCCCATCGTCGGCTTTATTGCCGGCGTCACGGCCCCGGCCGGCAAGCGCATGGGTCATGCCGGCGCGCTGATTTCCGGCGGTGCGGACACTGCGGAAGCCAAGCTCGCGGTGATGGAGGAATGCGGGTTCCATGTAACCCGGAATCCTTCCGACATGGGCAGGCTCGTGCGTTCCCTGCTCTAGAGTGGGGAGCACGCATGTCCGAACACGACGCAACCCCAGGCCCTACGCTGCGCGAAGCCAAACGGCTCGTCGTCAAGGTCGGCTCCAGCCTCGTCACGGACGAAGGGCGCGGGCTGGATGCCACAGCCATTGGCCATTGGTGCGCGCAAATCGCCGCGCTGGTGCGCTCGGATCGTCGGGTCATCATGGTGTCCAGCGGGGCGGTGGCGGAAGGGATGCGCCGCCTGGGCTGGTCCCATCGCCCGCGTGAAGTGCATGGGTTGCAGGCTGCGGCAGCCGTAGGCCAGATGGGGCTGGTGCAGATGTACGAGACCTGCCTGCGCGAACACAATCTGACCAGCGCGCAAGTGCTGCTGACTCATGCCGATCTCGCCAACCGGGAGCGCTACCTCAACGCCCGTTCCACGCTGCTGACGCTGCTCGACCTCGGCGTCGTTCCCATCATCAACGAGAACGACACGGTCGTCAACGACGAAATCAAGTTCGGCGACAACGACACACTCGGCGCCCTGGTCGCCAACCTCGTCGAAGCCGACGCGCTCGTCATCCTGACCGATCAGCAAGGCCTGTACTCCGCAGACCCGCGCAAAGACGCTTCCGCCACGCTGGTGCGTACTGCCCGCGCCGGGGACCCTGCCCTGGAGACCATGGCAGGTGGAGCGGGATCGCACCTTGCGCGCGGGGGGATGATCACCAAGGTGCTCGCTGCCCGGCGCGCTGCAGGCTCCGGGGCTTCGACCGTCATCGCCTGTGGACGCGAGCACAACGTGCTCATTCGGCTGTGCGATGGGGAAGCGATGGGCACATTCCTGCACGCAACCACCCCCAAACAACAAGCACGCAAGCAATGGATTGCCGACCACCTGCAACTTCGCGGCGCGGTCACGGTCGATGCAGGCGCTGTTCGCAAGCTGCTCCACGATGGATCCAGCCTGCTGCCCATTGGCATGACATCGGTACATGGACGCTTCTCCCGAGGCGATGTGATCGCGATTCAAGACCAAACCGGCGCTGAGGTGGCACGCGGATTGAGCAACTACTCCAGCGCAGAAGCCCGGCTCATCGCCCGCAAACCTTCATCAGCCATCGAAGCCACCCTCGGCTACTGCGCCGAGCCGGAGATGGTGCATCGCGACAACATGGTGCTGCAAGCCGCACCGACAAACTGCAACACAGCCTGCACACCTTGAACCCAGATAGTCCATGAGGCGCACTTGCGGTGCTGTTTGCAAACAGGCGGCGCATTGGCGGCCATTTTTGCCCTGCAAACCTTCAGGGACTATCTGGGTTGAAAGTTCGACCCAGTGCATCCACTTTGGATCGTCTGGAACCACTCTCGTCCCCTTCCTCTCGCAAGGATCGTTGTCATGAAAACCCATTCCCACACTGCTTCCCTGGTATGGCTTGCCGCGCTGCTGTGGAGCCTGTGTGCTGCCTTCCCGGCGCTGGCGCAGGTTCGCACACTTCCCGACTTCACCGAGCTTGTCGAACAGGTCGGCCCCAGCGTCGTCAATATCCGCACGATGGCCAAGATCAGCCGTTCCTCGCCTTTAGGCCCGGAGTACGACCAAGACATGTTCGAGTTCTTCCGCCACTTCGGCCTACCCGTTCCAGCGCTGCCGCGCCCTTCGCCCCGGCAAGGCCCGCAACGTCGGCAGGATGAGGAACAGCCTCGCGGAGTGGGGTCGGGGTTCATCATCAGCGCCGATGGTGTCATCATGACCAACGCGCATGTCATCGACGACGCCGACGAGGTCTACGTCACGCTGCCGGACAAGCGCGAATTCAAAGCTCGCGTTGTCGGCGCTGACAAACGCACCGACGTGGCTGTCGTCAAGATCGACGCCAGCGGCTTGCCTGCCGTCCGCATCGGGGACGTAGGGCGGCTCAAGGTCGGCGAATGGGTCATGGCCATCGGCTCACCGTTTGGGCTGGACAACACCGTCACCGCCGGGATCGTTAGCGCCAAACAGCGCGACACCGGCGATTACTTGCCCTTCATCCAGACGGACGTCGCGATCAACCCAGGCAATTCCGGCGGCCCGTTGATCAACATGCGCGGGGAAGTCGTCGGCATCAACAGCCAGATCTATTCGCGATCCGGCGGCTCGATGGGCATTTCTTTCTCGATCCCGATCGACGAAGCCATGCGCGTCAGCGACCAATTGCGCCAACATGGCCGGGTATCGAGAGGGCGCATGGGCGTGCAGATCGACCAGGTTAGCAAGGACGTGGCCGAATCCGCCGGGCTGGGCAAGCCCCAGGGCGCGCTGGTTCGTTCGGTCGAAGAAGACTCCCCCGCAGACAAGGCAGGGGTCGAAGCCGGGGACATCATCCTGCGATTCGATGGCAAGCCGGTGGACAAGGCCAGCGACCTGCCACGGCTGGTTGGCGGCACCAAACCGGGAACGCGCAGTACCGTGACGGTCTTTCGCCGTGGCACGACGCGGGATCTGCGTGTGACCATCGCCGAAGCCGAATCGGACAAGGGATCGTCACGCCCCTCCGACCGCCCGCGTTCTTCCAAAGGATCGAACGCTGCCGAAAAATGGGGGCTGGAAGTGAGTGAATTGACCGATGCGCAAAAGCAAGAACTGCGCATTAAAGGCGGTGTCATGATCGATGCAGCCACGGACGCTGCTGCCCAGGCCGGGCTGCGTGAGGGCGACGTGATCCTCGCGATCAACAACACCAGTGTGTCGAACGTGCGCGAATTCGATGCTGCGATGGTCAAAGCGCAGGCATCCCGCCCCCTGCCCGTCTTCTTCCGGCGCGGCAATTGGGCGCAATACACGGTCATCCGCCCGGCGCGGTGAAGCCCCGTTGCCCCTTGTGGGGTGCCCCGTACAATCCCGCCACGCCCGCCACAGCCCCTGCGCTGTGGCGCTTTTTTTGGGGGCACGGTCTCGCTGGATCTGCGACACCGCCCCCTTTTTTGTGCCACCCCCGCTGCTTTCGATGACTCTCATCCGCAATTTCTCCATCATTGCGCATATCGACCATGGCAAATCCACCCTGGCCGACCGCCTGATCGAGCGTTGCGGTGGATTGCAACGACGGGAGATGCAAGACCAGGTGCTCGACTCGATGGACATCGAGAAAGAGCGCGGCATCACGATCAAGGCGCAGACTGCCGCGTTGCAATACCTTGCCTGCGACGGCCAAACGTACCTGCTCAACCTGATCGACACCCCCGGCCATGTCGATTTCTGCTACGAAGTCAGCCGCTCGCTGTCCGCCTGCGAAGGTGCATTGCTCGTCGTCGATGCAAGCCAAGGCGTCGAAGCGCAGACCGTGGCCAATTGCTACACCGCGCTCGACCTCGGCGTCGAGGTCGTTCCCGTCCTCAACAAGATGGATCTGCCCAACGCAGATTTCGACCGTGCGCGGGAAGAAATCGAGGATGTGATCGGGATCGACGCCTCGGAAGCCATCCCCTGTTCTGCCAAGTCCGGCATGGGCATCGATGACATCCTGGAAGCCGTCGTCCATCGCATTCCCCCACCCAAGGGCAACCCCGATGGTTCGCTGCGCGCGATGATCATCGACAGTTGGTTCGATACCTACGTCGGCGTCGTCATGCTCGTTCGCGTCGTGGACGGTCGAATGGCGCGGGGAGACCGCATCCGCATGATGGCCACGGGATCGACTTACCACATCGATGCCCTCGGCGTCTTCACCCCCGCCGATATCCCCCGGGATGCGCTGGGAGCCGGAGAAGTGGGCTACGTCACCGCCGGAATCCGCGAACTATGCGCAGCCAAGGTCGGCGACACGATCACCGTCGTGCGTACAGGCCCCGGAGGGCAAAGCCTTGCCGCCACCGAGCCCCTGCCCGGCTTCAAAGAAATCCAGCCCCAGGTCTTTGCCGGTCTATACCCCACGGAAGCCAACCAATACGACAACCTGCGCGACAGCCTCGAAAAACTCCAGCTCAACGATTCCTCGCTGCGCTTCGAGCCTGAGGTCTCTCAAGCGCTGGGCTTTGGCTTTCGCTGCGGGTTCCTAGGACTGCTGCACATGGAGATCGTGCAGGAGCGCCTGGAGCGCGAATTCCATCAGGAACTCATCACGACCGCGCCCAGCGTGGTCTACGAAGTCGTGCAGGCCGACAAGACCGTGCGCATGGTCGAAAACCCCTCGAAGATGCCTGAATTGGGCCGTCTCGATGAAATTCGCGAACCCATCGTCACCGTGCGCCTATACATGCCGCAGGAATACGTAGGCCCAGTGATGACGCTGGCCAACCAGAAGCGCGGCATCCAAAAAAACATGAGCTACCACGGCCGCCAGGTTCTGCTGACCTACGAATTGCCGTTGGCGGAAATCGTGATGGACTTCTTCGACCGGCTCAAGAGCGTCTCCCGGGGGTATGCCTCGATGGACTACGAATTCCTCGAATACCGGCGTGCAGATGTCGTCAAGGTGGACATCCTCCTCAACGGCGACAAAGTCGATGCCCTGTCGATCATCGTCCACCGTTCCCAAGCCCAGCAACGCGGGCGCGCAGTGGTCTCCAAAATGCGCGAAGCGATTTCCCGCCAGATGTACGACGTTGCCATCCAGGCCGCCATCGGCGCCCAAGTCATCGCGCGGGAGACAGTCAAAGCACTGCGCAAGAACGTCATCGCCAAGTGCTACGGCGGGGACATCACCCGCAAGCGCAAGCTCCTCGAAAAACAAAAGGAAGGCAAGAAACGGATGAAACAAATCGGCTCGATCGAAGTTCCCCAGGAGGCGTTCCTGGCCATCTTGCGCGTGGACGAATGATGCCGACGCTCACCGGGATCCTCCTCGCCGCATTCGGCACCTACATCGCTGCTTGGTACACCGGCAACGTCGAAGGCAATTTCGCGCTGCTGCTGTTCTGCGCCACCGTCGTCACGGGGGTGTACTGGCTGGCAGAGCAGTGGTATTTCGCGCCCCACCGCCGCAAGGCTGCGCTGCACTTCGAGCAACAGGCGCGGCTACGCAGGCAGGAACTGCAGCGCCTGGGCGTCGAACCCGACCCCGAAGACACAGCGCCTGCCAAGGCAGCCCTTCTGGCGCAACCCTGGTGGCTGGACTGGACGGCGGGGCTGTTCCCGGTCATCGCCGTCGTCTTTCTGCTGCGGTCTTTTCTTTTTGAGCCTTTCAAAATTCCCTCCGGCTCGATGATGCCCACCCTGCTGATTGGCGACCTGATCCTCGTCAACAAATTCGAGTACGGGCTGCGCTTACCTGTGCTCCACACCCGCCTCACCATGGGCGCCTTGCCACAACGTGGGGACGTGATCGTCTTCCGCTACCCGCCCAAACCCAGCCTGGACTACATCAAGCGCGTCGTCGGCCTGCCAGGGGACGAGGTGGCGTACCGCAACAAAACGCTGACGATCAATGGCTCCCCCATCCCTTCCGAGCAAATCGGCGACTTTTTCGACGACAGCACGATGCGGTACTACCATAGTTTTGAAGAGCAACTGGGGGCGCGGCCCCACAAGATATTGCTCGACGAACGCCACCCTGCGTGGATCGCCGGGCCACAGGAGTACGAGCACCGCAAACACTGCCGATACAGCGTCGAAGGCGTGGTGTGCCGCATCCCCGCCGGGCACTATTTCGTGCTCGGCGACAACCGGGACAACTCGCTAGACTCCCGCTACTGGGGCTTCGTCCCGGAACAAAACATCGTGGGCCGGGCATTCTTCGTCTGGATGAATTTCACCAACCCCCAGCGCATCGGCTCTTTCCACTAACCCCACTCCCAACACAAGAATCCCCCATGACTGCACACACCATGCATCGTTCTGCACTGCACTCCCAACGTGGAGTCACGTTCATCGGGTTTCTGTTCATCGCTGGTTTCCTCGCCGCGCTAGGCGTTGTCGTCGCGCAGATCGTTCCCACGGCGCTCGAATACCAAGCGGTTCTCACCGCCGTCAAGCGGGCCAAAGACGCGCCGACCATCCCCGACATTCGTATGTCGTTCAACAAGTCGGCCGGTATCGACAACATCTCCTCAATCAGCGGCAAGGATCTCGATATCCGCAAAGATGGCAACGAAGTGGTCATCAGCTTTTCTTACCAGCGTGAAATCCACCTTGCAGGCCCGGCGTACCTGACGCTCAAGTACACGGGCGACTCGCGTTGAGCACGCTGGATCGTGGCGCACTGTCTGCATTGCAAGATCGCCTGCGCTACCAGTTCCGGTCTCCCGCGCTGCTAGAAAGGGCACTGACGCACCGCAGTTTCGGCGCCGACCACAACGAACGGCTTGAATTCCTGGGCGACGCCGTGCTCGCGCTGGCGGTGTCCGACGCGCTATTTGCCAAGCGCACAGACCTGCCCGAAGGCGATTTGTCGCGCATCCGCGCACATCTCGTCCGGCAGGACACGCTATTCCATGCTGCCCAGGCGCTGGGGTTGCCCGCCTTGCTGCGGCTGGGGGAATGCGAGGTACGCGCCCAAGGCAGCCAGCGGCCTTCGATCCTTGCGGATGCGCTGGAAGCGATGCTGGGCGCTGTCTACCTTGATGGCGGGTATCTGGCGGCAAAGAGCGTAGTCGAGCGTATCTACGCCGAAGCGCAGATCGACCCTACCCCCGCCGCCATCGACAAAGACCCCAAAACCCGCTTGCAGGAATGGCTGCAAGCACGCAAGCGCGCCACCCCCGTCTACGAGGTGGCCGCAACGCACGGCGCCCCGCACCAGCAAACCTTCCAAGTCGCGTGCCATGTCCCCTCGCTGGGGCTCAGCGCGCAAGGCGTCGGCGCATCCCGCCGCGCAGCCGAACAGGCCGCCGCAGAAGCGATGTTGCAGAAGCTGTGCGCGGCTCCCGCCACGCATCCACAAACGTTGTAGGCGCGACGGAAGTCGCGATACAGCGCCGACCCCCTCCCCCCCCCCATGTCTGCCACCTTTCCCCCCACGCCCCCGGATGCCCCACGGCAATGCGGGCGCATCGCCATCGTTGGCAAGCCCAATGTCGGCAAATCCACCTTGCTCAACGCCCTGGTGGGGCAGAAGATCAGCATCGTCTCGCGCAAGGCGCAAACCACACGGCACCGCATCACGGGCATTCGCACCGTGGGGGCTGCACAGTGCATCTTCGTTGACACGCCTGGGTTCCAGACGCATTTCCACCAAGCGATCCACCGCACGCTCAATAAGGCAGTCACGGGAACGGTGCATGACGTAGACCTTGTACTCTTGGTCGTTCGTGCCGGGCATTTCCACGACGAAGACGCCAAGGTGCTCTCGCTGCTCGACCCCGCGATTCCCACCATGCTCGTGGCCAACCAGCTCGACCGGGTTCACCGTCGCGCCGAACTCTTTCCCTGGTTGAGCGCCATGCAACAGCGTGCCGACTTTTGCGATCTGGTACCCATGTCGGCCACACGCCCCAAGGACGTCGAACGCCTGCTGCACCTGTGCTGCGCTCGGCTTCCGCAGCAAGACTGGTGGTATCCCGCCGATGCGCTGACCGACCACAGCGAACGTTTTCTGGCCAGCGAAACCCTTCGCGAAAAGCTCTTTCGTCTGACGGGGGACGAATTGCCGTATTCCTCCACCGTCGTCATCGACACCTTCACCGAAGCAGGCACAGCGCCGCGCAAGGTGCGCATTGCCGCGACGATCGTCGTCGACCGCGAAAGCCACAAAGGCATCGTCATCGGAGATCGCGGGGAACGCATCAAGGCGATCGGAACGCAGGCGCGCATTGAGCTCGAACGCCTGCTCGACGCCAAGGTATTCCTCGAAACCTGGGTGACGGTACGCTCAGGCTGGGCGGATGACGAGGCCCGCGTGCGATCCTTTGGGTACGAGTAACCCTTGCCGGCAACACGGCTTCAATGCAACCCCGGCGCATTAGCGACGAACCGGCATACATGCTCCATCGCCACGACTGGAGCGAATCGAGCCTGATCGTCGAAGCCTTCACCCGCCACCATGGTCGCATCGCCGTGCTGGCCAAGGGGGCCAAAAGGCCCTCCTCCGCCTTGCGCGCCGTGCTATTGCCCTTGCAACCGCTGCTGCTGGGCTTTGGTGGCAAGGGCGAGGTGCGCACCCTGTACGGCGCGCAATGGCAAGGCGTACACACCATGCCACTGGGGGATGCCCTGCTTTCCGGGCTGTACCTCAATGAACTGCTGCTGCTCCTGCTAGCGCGGGAAGACCCGCACCCTGCCCTGTTCGACGTGTACAACCAAATCGTCCCGATCCTTGCCAGCAATCCCGGCGTGGCGATGGAACCCGCGCTGCGTGTTTTCGAACTACGGCTACTGCGCGAAATCGGCGTACTGCCCCGGCTGGACATGCAAACGCCCTCCTCGCAAGCACTAGCCCCCGCCGACGCATACCAATTGCACGCAGAGCTGGGCCTGCACCCGGCTCCCGCCCACCACCGGGCAACGCTGCGTGGCGCACAATGGCTGTGGTTGCAGCAGATGCTGGACGGCAACATCCCCTGGCCCGACGCCCTGTCATCTTGCGCGGCCTTGTCTTCCGCGCTCAAACCCCAACTTCGTGCGCTGCTGTGCCACCACGGCAAGGTACGCACCCTGCGTACCCGGCAGCTTTTGATCGACCTGCAATCCCTCTAGCCTGCGATGTCGAGCACCACTCTCCCCCGCACCACCCTGTCCGTCAACCTGAACAAGGTCGCGTTGGTACGCAATTCCCGTCTTTCAGGAATCCCCAGCGTGACCCACGCCGCCACCCTGTGCCTGCAAGCCGGGGCGCACGGCATCACCGTCCACCCTCGTCCCGACGAACGCCATATCCGGCCCAGCGATGTCGTGGAGCTTGCCACGCTGTTGCAGGACTGGCCGCAATGCGAGTTCAACATCGAGGGCAACCCCTTGCACAACCTGATGGACATTGCGGAAGAGCTAGTCCGCCGCAAACTGCCCATACACCAGCTCACCTTCGTTCCCGACGTAGTAGACCAACGCACCAGCGACCATGGCTGGAACCTGGTGCGCAACGCCGCCGCACTGGCCCCGTGCATCAAGCGTGCGCGAGGGTGGGGAATCCGCGTCAGCATGTTCGTCGATCCCGACGCTGAGGTCATGCCCCACGCCCACGCTCTGGGTGCGGATCGCGTAGAGCTGTACACCGAACCGTTCGCCGCAGTACACGGCACCCCGCAGGAGGCCCGCGAACTCGACCGTCTTGCACAGGCTGCCGACGCAGCACGGCAATGTGGGCTGAACCTCAACGCGGGCCATGACCTCGACCGCGTCAACCTCGTCACGCTGCTAGGCCGGGTGCCCCAGATTCGCGAGGTATCGATCGGCCATGCGCTGATCGCCGACGCGCTCGAAATGGGGTATACGGCGACCGTCCACGCATATCTGCGCTCCATCGACGAGGGCTTGCGCAGAGGGATGCAAGCGCCCTCCCCCCCCAGCCCCTCTCCCGCTGGGCAAGGGGAGCTTCGAGAAGCCGCTTCGCGACTTGCACGGTAACAGCACCATGCTGTACGGTGTAGGCACGGATCTCTGCGACATCCGCCGCGTGCGCGGCGTGGTCGAACGCCATGGCGAACATTTCGCGCTCAAGATTCTTGGCGAAGCGGAACTGGCCGTATGGACAGCGCGCAGCCAGCGGAACGAGGAACGCGGCCTGCGATATCTGGCTACCCGGTTTAGCGCAAAGGAATCTTTCAGCAAAGCCATCGGCCTGGGAATGCATGGGCCGATGACCTGGCGCGCCTGCGAAATCGTCAATCGCCCAGGCGGCCAGCCGCACATCGTGCTGCACGGCCCCCTGCGCGAATGGTTCGATGCCAGGCAACTCGTAGCCCACCTCAGCCTCAGCGACGAGGGGGACTATGCATCGAGCTTCTGCATCGTCGAGCGGTGCGACGGCGGTGCAGCCTAGCCTTCCAGCCATGTTGGAAGGGCTGCATCGCGAACGCTGCCCATGGCGCTACCCATAGGCAGCGGGGGTACCCATCCGGCGCTGCATCGCAATCCGCCAGCGCCGATGTTCGGGGACAACAAAACCCTGCCAGCCATCGGCGATACTCGATCGCGCACAGACGTCTTGCTCCGCGCAACGCTGTAGTGTCTGTTCCGGTTCCACGCCGGAATTGCACGATCCTCTCCCCGCCGGTGGCCGTTACGGCTGCTGTCTGGCACAAATCCCCACTTCTCCTGGTGCTCACGGCTTTCGTCGTGTTGGCATGGCTTTGCGCCTCTGCGCCACACCCTGGTGCAGGCTGTGGATGGCCCCTGACGGCATGGAAAGCGGGTTCGCGTGGGCATGTCTGTGGTGTTCTTCGTTTTTTTTACGCTTCCGATCTATGAAATTCCATCAGCCCACCGCCACCCTACTTTCCACCAGCACCTTGCTCCTCGCCACGACCGCCTATGCCACCAATGGCATGTTGATGGAAGGATACGGGCCAATCTCGACGGCGATGGGCGGGGCTTCGCAGGCCATCGAACACGGCAACGCCGCCATGGCGCAAAACCCAGCCACGCTGGGGCTGATGCCCGACGGCACTTCCCGGCTCGATCTGGCCATCGGGGAACTGGGGCCCAAGGTGCGCAGTAGTACCGCTGCGGAAAGCGCAGAGTCCGGTGGCGATTCCTACGTCATGCCCGCTGTCGGTTACGTCAAGCGCGTAGGCCCCCTGACCTATGGCGTGGGCATGTTTGCCCAAGGCGGCATGGGGACGGAATACGGCGCGGATGCCTGGCTGAGTGCACCGGCTGGGGTGTCTTCGAATCTCCCTTCCCGCTCCGAACTGGGCGTGGGCAATGTGCTGTTTCCCGTGACGTACCAGTTTCATCCAGACTGGATCGTCGGCGCGACGTTCCGGTTCATGTGGTCGTCGCTGGACATGCGGATGACGGCCAGCGGCGCGCAGCTTGGCCAGATGGTGGCGGATTCCGGGCAGGCGCCCAGTGGGAACTTCGCGCAGATGCTTCCAGGCATGGCTGGAGCCCCGTGGGCGAATATCAGCTTTTCCGACGACAACGACTTCACCGGCGCGGCCAAGGCCACGGGATGGGGTGGTTCGCTGGGAACCGTCTGGCGTGCAACCCCGGAAGTCACCGTTGGCGCGTCGTACCAATTCCAAACCGCCCTGGACGATATGGAGACGGGCGCAACGTCTGCGACGCTCAGCGCGATGGGAGGATTTGCAGACCATGGCCGCCTCACCGTCCTCGACTTCCAAATGCCCGCCGTCTTTGCCATAGGCGCAAGCTGGCTGGCCAGCCCCACGTGGCTATTCGCTGCGGACATCCGCAATATCGAATGGTCGGACGTGATGGAAAGCTTTCGCATGCGCTACGACAGCGCCAACGGCCTCGGGTCGGTGCATTTCACCATGCCGCAGCACTGGAAAGATCAGGTCGTGTTGAACCTGGGCGCTGCATGGAAGGCCAATGACCGGCTTACATTGCGTGCTGGGCTGAACCTCTCCGACAACCCGGTTCCCGATGGGTATGTTTGCCCGATGTTCCCCGCCACCGTCAGCAACCACGTGTCTGTGGGGGGCGGGTATGCGTTGTCCGACACCAGCGCAATCAATGTCTCGCTGACCCACGCCCCGTCGCATACGGTGCAAACCCCCACCGCCATTGACATCTCCCACGGGCAAACGAACCTGATGCTGATGTACAGCCAACGGTTCTGAGCACCGGTTGCGGCAGGGGCTGCATCCAAGATGCCCTCCCTCAGCGGGGGAGGGCCTGGGTGGAGGAGGGCATCCCGGCTTGGGCAAAAGCTACTGGGATAGGCATTTCACCCACCCCATCAGCAACCCCGGGTGCCCCTACAACGCCACGCGCCAACGTTCCTGCGCAGCAAGCACTGCGCGGGGATATGTGGGCTTACCGCGCGAGCCGTTGTAGCGACCCAGCGCCATCCACAAGTCTCCGCGCTCGATGTCGATGTAGTGCCGCAGGATTACGCAGCCAAAGCGCAGGTTGGTTTGCATGTGGAAAAGCTTGCTCGCGTCGCCGTCGCCGATGAGCCGTGCCCAAAAAGGCATCACCTGCATATACCCACGGGCACCGACCTGGCTGACTGCGTATTTGCGGAAATTGCTTTCCACTTGGATCAGCCCCAGGACGAGCGATTCGTCGAGCCGCGCCCGGCGCGATTCATACCAGACCGTTTGCAGGAATTCCCGGCGGGTGTCGAAGTCCGGCTTGCGGCTGCGCAAACGTTCGCTTTGCACGGCCAGCCAACGCAGATAGCGCAGCCGGGCCGCTGTGTCGGGAAAGTCGAATTCCGGCGGGGCATGGTTGGCGATGGCAGAACTCAGCGCGGTGCGTACCGCATCAGCCAGGCGTTCTTCCCGCTGCGCACCAGCCACCGCCGGACGCGCCACCGTCGATGCACAGGCCAGCAGTACGCGCCCGAGGACGGCCCGCCGCCCGAGGGGGTTCGCCGTCATGCGTCGTCATGCACGGCGTTGTAACCGGGACTGCAAGAACGCGATGATCTCTTCCTGCGCAACCAGGGTAGTGCCTGCATCGCGCCGGTGCTGGTATTCGACCTTGCCCTGTTGCAAGGTGCGCGCCCCCACGGTGACGCGATGCGGAACGCCGATCAGCTCCCAGTCTGCAAACATCACCCCAGGGCGTTCGTTGCGGTCGTCGAGGATCACGTCGATGCCTTGCGCCAACAAAGCGGCGTACAGCGCCTCGGCGGCGGCGGCGACTTCGGGGGATCGATCCGCCTGCACAGGGCAGAGCACGACGGTGAACGGGGCGAGCGCGTCAGGCCAAATAATTCCGCGTTCGTCGTGGTTCTGCTCAATAGCCGCTGCGGGAATGCGGGTGATGCCGATCCCGTAGCAACCCATCTCCATGTAGCGGGGCTTGCCGTCGACGTCGAGAAAGGTCGCGCCCATCGCCTGGCTGTACTTGGTTCCCAGGTAGAACACATGCCCCACCTCAATGCCGCGCTCGATACATAGGGTGCCTTGGCCGTCCGGGGAAGGATCGCCATCGACGACGTTGCGCAAGTCGGCAACGAGGTCAGGCTCAGGCACATCGCGCCCCCATTGCACGCCTGTGTAGTGAAAGCCTTCCTCGTTCGCGCCGCAGACCCAATCGGCCAGCACGGCCACTTCCCGATCCGCCAGCGTGCGAACGCCTGGGCAGCGTGCGGGCAGCACAGGCCCCAAGGAACCGGGCGGACAGCCCAAAGTCGCTTCGATCTCGCCCGCAGAAGCCAGCCGAAATGCCGACAGGCCCTCGATATGGCGCACCTTGACCTCGTTCATCTCGTGGTCCCCGCGCAGCAGCACGATCCACAACCGCACACTGCCTTGCTCGCCTGCGTCCTTGCTCTCGGTAGCCAGCACCACCGTTTTGACGGTGCGTTCCAGCGGAACCCCCAGGAATTCGGCCACTTGCTCACACGTCGTGTACCCCGGGGTCGCGACCTTGGTCAGGGGTAGCGTGGGCGCGGGGCGCGGGCCTTGCGGGGGGAGCGCTTCGGCCTTTTCCAGGTTGGCGGCGTAGGTGCTGTCAGGACAGTAGACGACGGCGTCTTCCCCCGTGGCGGCAATCACCTGGAACTCTTCGCTCAGATCGCCACCAATCGCGCCGCTGTCCGCAGCGACGGCCCGGTAGCGCAGCCCAAAGCGGTCGAAGATACGGCGGTACGCCTGCGCCATCGTTGCATAGCTGGCCTGGGCGCCAGCGGCGTCGCGGTCGAAGCTATAGGCGTCTTTCATCAAGAATTCCCGAGCGCGCATCACACCGAATCGCGGCCGACGCTCGTCGCGGAACTTGGTCTGGATCTGGTAGAAGGTCTTGGGCAATTGCTTGTAGCTGCGCACTTCCTGCCGGGCGATGTCCGTCACCACCTCCTCACTGGTCGGCTGCACGACGAAGTCGTTGCCATGGCGGTCGCGGATGCGCAATAGCTCGGCGCCCATCTTGTCGAAGCGCCCCGTCTGCTGCCAAAGCTGCGCGGGCTGAATCACCGGCATGCTCAATTCGATGCCCCCCGCACGATCCATTTCTTCCCGGACGATGGCCTCGACCTTGCGAACGACCCTCCACCCCATCGGCATCAGGATGTAAATGCCGGAGCCGAGTTTGCGGATCAACCCCGCACGAACCATCAGGCGATGGCTGACGGTTTCGGCATCCGCAGGGGAATCTTTGTACGTGGAAATGTGGAATCGGGAGGCTCTCATGACTACCAGTCTGGGCTATCCAAGGTCTATCAAGGGGGGCAATGCAGCACCTGCTCCGGCAATTCCCACCAGGGGGCCGGGCTGTGCATAATCCGAGCAATTGCTGACAATAGGAGATTGATTATGCTCGACAGGGACGGATTCCGGCCCAATGTCGGCATCGTCTTGCTCAACCAGAAAAATCAGGTGTTTTGGGGGAAACGGATCCACACGCACTCCTGGCAGTTCCCACAAGGCGGTATCGATCGTGGGGAAAACCCGGAACAGGCGATGATCCGCGAGTTGTACGAAGAGCTTGGGCTACAACGCGAACACGTTCGCATCGTAGCCCGCACCCGCGATTGGTTGCGCTACGAGGTGCCTGACGAATACATCCGGCGCGATTCCCGAGGCCTGTACAAGGGGCAAAAGCAGATTTGGTTCCTGCTACAGCTCGTTGGTCACGATTGGGATTTGAATTTGCGCGCGACAAGCCACCCGGAGTTCGACGCTTGGCGTTGGAACGAGTACTGGGTTCCGCTCGACGCAGTCGTCGCCTTCAAACGCGAGGTCTATGCCTCCGCGCTGACCGAGCTGGCCAGCTACCTACCACGGCAGGAATGCCGCAACCGCTACCTGCGACACGGGATGCGCTGCGTTGATGTCCCCAGCGGATATGCCGTATTCGCTACCGTGGAACAGTGCCCCGGCGCTACGCACGACGTCCCGCGTACGGAATAACCCTCTCTTGGCACCAAACGAACCAAGCGATCCTGGTTCGTCCCCCCGCCCCATGCCTACCCGCCGCCTGCATACCCTGCGCAAAAGTTATGAGCGCGCCGAGCTGGGCGAAGACGACACCCGAGATACGCCCTTTGCGCAATTCGAGCAATGGCTCAACGAAGCGCTGGCCGCCGAGGTGCCCGAACCCACAGCGATGACCCTCGCCACAGTGGATTGCGACCTACGCCCCAGCACCCGGGTAGTGTTGCTCAAAGAATGGGATGAACAAGGGCTGGTTTGGTACACCAACTACCAATCCCGCAAGGGCAAAGCCTTGGCTGGAAACCCTTACGGCGCACTGCAATTCCATTGGGTGGAACTGGAGCGCGTGGTGCGTATCGAGGGGCTGGTGGAGCGGGTGGATGCAGCGCAAAGCGAGGAGTACTTTCACTCCCGACCCTTGGACTCCCGCATCGGTGCATGGGCCAGCCCGCAGAGTGAAGTGATCCCGAACCGGGGAGTGCTCATCGTCAACGCAGCATGCTATGGAATGCAGTTCCTCTTGCAACCCCCGCGCCCGCCCCACTGGGGGGGGTACCGTCTGCGGCCCGATTGCTGGGAGTTCTGGCAAGGCCGAAAAAGCCGGTTGCATGACCGGCTGCGCTACACCAGCGTCTCCGCCCCCGGCGCACAAGTAGCTACGCGCTGGCTGCGGGAACGACTGGCGCCGTAGCGCACCCCCGCGCTTACTTCGGCGAGAAATGCCCGGTGGCAATGAGCCGGTCGATTTCGGCTTCCGCTGCGCACCAGTCTTCCATGGGGTTGCCGGGGGCAAAGCCACGGCGCTCCGCGATGTAGAACGCTGCCACTTCCACATAGTGCAAGCGCTGTTCTGGGGTAAGGCCATTGGCAGACTTGCTGCGGGAGCGGGTGCCGCAACCCTTGCGCGTGGCACAAGACTTGGATTCACATGCCTCAGCATCTGCCACGGTTTCCGAGGCAGGTGGTGCTGCCTGGGTTTCTGGGGCGGGTGCTGCCTCGGCTGGCACAGCGGCCACGGGGGCGGCGTCGGCAACTTTCTTCGATGCAGCGGAAGATTTTCTTGCAGTAGCCATACGGTTCTCCTAAGGTTGACCTAACCCAAACAAGCAATTTGCGTACCCAGCAACGCCGCAGGGGCCCCACCGGCAGATTACGCGGTACAACGCAGGAACCGGTTGGCGACGACACGAACCGTTGGGGAACCGCTCTCCTGACAGGGAGCGTCGCTACCCCAAACCTACCCTGCTGCAGCCCGCATTTCGGGGCGTAACCACGCGGTTTCATTGTATCGACCATACCCGTCACCCGTACCCTAGAGACGGTACCCAACAAGAAGCGCCCTTTCCCGTTCACGACACCGTCACCGCAGAAGACTCGTACACGACCTCGACTGCTCCCTCCCCCACCAACGCGCACCACTGCGCCAAGGCTGCACTGCTTGGGCGCACTGTTTGGGCAAGCTGCACTTCCGCCACCGCCGTTCCCTGCGCGCTGGGGCATTGCACGCATAGTCGCACAGGCAACCCCTGGGGGGATGCGCCGTTCGTCGTTGGGGCCATTCCGTGCTCGCGCAGCAGCGCAGCCAGTTCGGCATTGCCCCACCCCGGTGATAGCTGCACCCGCACCAACAGATGCTTGGCGAAATGCTGGCGGGCCTCTTCGATTCCCCATACCCGCTGCACGTTGATTTGCCAGCCTCCGCCAAAGCGGTCGGGCTGCACCTTGCCTTCGACAAAAACCAGCGCATCGTCCTGCAAGGCATCGCGATGCTGTCCCAGCACCTGATCGTCCGCACGGGCCTCGATCGCTGCCGTGCCGTCGTCGAGCCGGAACAGTCCCAGGCGGCCACGCTGGCCGTGAACGATACGCAAGCCGGAGACGATCCCTGCCAGCCACTGCGGCTCGCGCGAATCGACGAGCTGTGCCAAGGTCCGGGGCAGAAAACGGCGCACTTCGTCGGCCACTTCCTCGAATAAATGTCCCGTCAGACAAAAGCCGATGGCCTGCTTTTCCTGCCCCAGCCGTTCGCGTACCCCCCATGGGGCGGCTTGCTCCAATTCAGGCTCTCGCTGCACCGAACCATGGTCATTGCCGCCATCCCCGTCAAACAACCCCGCCTGCTTGGCATGCGCCGCGACTGCCGCAGCGTATTCAAAGGCCAAATCGACGCTGGCCAAGATGCGGGAACGCTCACCGGCATGATTGCCGTGCAGGGTATCGAAAGCCCCTGCCTTGACCAGCGCTTCGACGGTGCGTTTGTTCACACGGCTGCGGTCGACGCGGGCGCAAAAGTCGAAGAGGCTGCGGAATGGCCCTGCATCCCCCGCCACTGGCCCTACGCCCTGTCCCTCCCGCGCAGCGACGATCGCTGCAATGGCCTGCCCGCCACTGCCCTTGACCGCGCACAAGCTGTAGCAAATCGTGTGGTCGTCGAGCGGCTCGAAGCGCTGCGTTCCCCGGTTGATGTCCGGGGCGACGAACCGCAGCCCCATGCGGGTCGCGTCTTGGTAAAGGGCGTGCAGGGTGTCGGTGTCGTCCATCTCCACCGTCATGTTGGCGCAGAAAAATTCGGCACTGAAATGCACCTTGATCCACGCCGTCTGGTATGCCAGCAGGGAATAGGCCGCTGCGTGCGATTTGTTGAACCCGTAGCCTGCGAACTTCTCCATCAGGTCGAACACTTCGTCGGCCTTGGCTTGGTCGATGCCGTTTTGGGCAGCGCCGTCGCGAAAGATCTGGCGGTGCCGCGCCATTTCATCGGCGTCTTTCTTGCCCATTGCCCTGCGCAGCATGTCCGCAGCGCCGAGCGAATAGCCCCCCAGCACCTGTGCAGTCTGCATCACCTGTTCCTGGTAGACCATGATTCCGTAGGTTTCTGCGAGGATGCCTTGCAGCAGGGGATGCGGGTATTCGACGGTCTCGCGCCCATGTTTGCGTGCGACGAAGCTGGGGATCAGATCCATCGGCCCGGGGCGGTACAGCGCATTGAGGGCGATGAGGTCTTCCAGGCACGTTGGGCGGGCATCGCGCAACATGCCTTGCATCCCCCGGCTTTCAAACTGGAACACCGCTTCCGTCGCGCCCTGCTGGAACAGGCGGTAGACAGCGGGGTCGTGGAGCGGTAGGTCTTCCAAGCGAAAGTCGCGCTGGGTGGGGTGGCGGGCGATGATCATGTCCTTGGCCAGCTCCAGAATCGTCAGCGTGGCCAGCCCCAGAAAATCGAACTTGACAAGCCCAACGGATTCGACGTCGCCCTT
Source organism: Candidatus Symbiobacter mobilis CR (assembly GCF_000477435.1). Classification (NCBI taxonomy): domain Bacteria; kingdom Pseudomonadati; phylum Pseudomonadota; class Betaproteobacteria; order Burkholderiales; family Comamonadaceae; genus Candidatus Symbiobacter; species Candidatus Symbiobacter mobilis. The sequence continues at coordinate 2,769,586 of NC_022576.1, read as the reverse complement.
GTCGAACTGGCTGATTGCAGCATCGCTCCCGGGCTGCTGGTAGAGCGGGCAGAAATCGGTCAGTTTGCCGGGCGCGATCAGCACCCCGCCTGCATGCATCCCGACGTTGCGGGTCAGCCCCTCCAGCTTGCGCGCCAGTTCCAGCACGGTGCGTACGTCTTCTTCCTTCTCTTCGCGCTGCGCCAACAGCGGCTCGGCCTCGACGGCGTACACCAGCTTGTCGTCGGGATCGCGCTTTGCGGGGGGCTTTTGCAGGGTGACGGCAACGCCAGGTTTGTTGGGGATCAGTTTGCTGATCCCGTCGCAAAAGGTGTAGCTCAACCCCAGCACCCGGCCTACGTCACGCACTGCGGCGCGTGCGGCCATCGTGCCAAAGGTGGCGATTTGGCTGACTGCTTCCTTGCCGTACTTCTGCTTGACGTACTCGATGACCCGGTCGCGGTTCGCCTGGCAAAAATCGATGTCGAAGTCGGGCATCGACACCCGCTCCGGGTTGAGGAATCGCTCGAACAGCAGTTGGTACTGCAAGGGGTCAAGGTCGGTGATCAACAGGGAATAGGCGACGAGCGACCCCGCGCCCGAACCCCGCCCCGGCCCTACAGGGCAGCCGTGGGTTTTGGCCCAGTGGATGAAATCGCCAACGATCAGGAAGTACCCCGGAAAGCCCATCTTGACGATGGTGTCCAACTCGAATTCGAGCCGATCCCGGTACCGTGGCCAGTGCTTCTCGCGTTCCTGGGGGTTGGGGTACAGGTGTTCCATTCGCGTGCGCAGCCCCTCGTGCGCGACATGGCGGAAATAGGCCTCTGCGTCGAGCACCTTGCCATCGATGGGCGGAATCGGAAAGTGCGGCAGACGCGGAGAACCGAGGTCGAGGCTCAGGTTGCAGCGGCGGGCAATTTCGACGGTATTGGCCAGCGCGGCAGGCAAGTCTGCGAACAACGCTTGCATTTGCGCGGAGGTTTTGCAGTACTGCTCGCGGGTAAAGCGCCGCTGGCGCCGGGGGTCGGCCAGGGTTTCCCCTTCGGCGATGCACACCCGCGCCTCGTGCGCTTCAAAGTCCGCTGCCGTGATGAACTGGATCGGGTGCGTCGCAACGACGGGCAAGCGCATACGGTGCGCCAACGCCACTGCCGCAGCAACGTGCGCAGCGTCGTCAGGCCGGTCTGCACGCTGGATTTCGATGTAGAAACGCCCGGCAAACAGCGCGGCGTACTCTGCGGCGATGTGCTCGGCGCGGGGTTCGTCCCCCGCCAGCAAGGCCACACCCAGCGGCCCGTGTTGCGCGCCCGAGAGCGCGATCAATCCCGCATTCCAGCGTCGCAGCGCATGGATGTCCACCGCTGCCTGCGTGCGGCTTGCGCTCGCCGTCCACGCCTGCGTCAACAGCTCTGCCAGGTGCAGGTAGCCCTGGCGGTTTTGCGCCAGGAGTAGGAGCCGGGAGAGGTCTTCCTTCCCCGGGCCTGCGACCCAGATTTCCGCTCCCAGAATGGGCTTGACCCCGGCTTTGCGCGCAGCCTTGTAGAACTTGACGGCGCCAAAGAGGTTGCCCAAGTCCGTGATGGCCAGCGCAGGCTGCGCATCGGCCACCGCAGCAGCGATGGCTTCGTCCACGCGAACCGTCCCATCGATGACAGAAAACTCGGTATGGAGACGGAGGTGGATGAACATGGGGATGCTGTGGGGTAACGGAGGTACATGTTGGGCGCTGCATCGCAATTGCCGTCGCTCCTGCAACGCAAACTTATGCGCCCTACTTTGCAATACCCGATGCTATGTCGTGGTAGTAGGAGCGACGGAAGTCGCGATCCATAGCGCCACCCTACACACCCTACAGGCCAATGCGGTTCCCGATAATCCCGCCCCTCGCATCGCCTGTCGCCATCATGCCGTACACCGTCACACCCACCACCCTCCCTGACGTGCTGATTTTGGAACCCCGGGTCTTTGAAGACCCCAGAGGTTTTTTTTACGAGAGCTACAACGCACGGGACTTTCTGCAGGCTACCGGGATCGATTGCGTCTTCGTGCAAGACAACCATAGCCGCTCGCAACGCGGGGTGTTGCGCGGGTTGCATTACCAGATCGAACACCCCCAAGGCAAGCTGGTGCGGGCGAGCCACGGCGAGGTGTACGACATTGCCGTCGATCTGCGGCGATCATCCCCCCACTTCGGCCAATGGGCCGGTGTCGTACTGTCTGCGCAAAACCGGCGCCAATTGTGGATACCGCCGGGCTTCGCCCATGGCTTTCTCGTCCTCAGCGAAAGCGCGGAGTTTTTGTACAAGACGACCGACTACTGGTACCCCGAACACGAGCGCATCCTGCGCTGGGACGATTCCCGCATCGGCATTCCTTGGCCGCTTGATGGCGCACCGATCTTGGCTGCCAAAGATGCCGCCGCACCTTTTCTGGATCAGGCCGAGACCTTTGTCTGAAGGCTGAGCGATGCCGATGCCCCGCCTGTATGTCGCGCAGGCTCTACATCCCTATGCGGAGCTTGCATTGCCACCGGATACGGCACGACACCTGCAGGTATTGCGAGCGCAGCCGGGAGATTCCGTCGTCGTGTTTGACGGCAAGCCGAACGATAGTGGGCAATATGGGGAATACACGGCAATAGTCACGGCCATCCAACGCCGTGGAGCCACGGTGCAGTTGGGCGCTTGGCAGCCAACGAACCGGGAACCTGGCCGTGTACTGCACCTGGCTATTGGTATGCCTGCGAATGACCGCATGGATTGGCTGGTCGAAAAAGCCAGCGAACTGGGCGCCGCAAGCATCCAACCATTGACGACAGCGCGCAGTGTGCTGCGATTGGAGGGTGCCCGCGCCGTAGGCCGACAAGAGCACTGGCAGCGGCTGGCGATTGCAGCGTGCGAGCAATGCGGGGGGAATCGCATCCCCATCGTCCACCCTGTCCAGCCTTTGCGAGACTGGCTGGCAGGATGGAGGCTTCCTCTCGGTGCTTGCGCTCCTTGGCTGCTGAGCTTGTCGGAACCCGACGCCGGACAGCCGTATGCAAAGGGCGATGCACTGACGTTGCTGTGCGGCCCCGAAGGCGGTCTGGATGCCGACGAAGAGCGGGCAGCGAGGGATCGCGGTTTTCTGGCGGTGAGCCTGGGAACGCGGGTATTGCGTGCGGAAACGGCGGCACTGGCCGCCGTGACCCTCACGCTACGCCAGGAAGCGCCATAAATAAGAACCTATTCCAGTAGGGGCTGCGCCATCGCATTGCACGCGGCGGTGGTGCTCGGAATCCTCATGTACTGTAAGTACATTCCGGTTCCTGCGCTCCGGCGCCACGCACACTGCTTCGGCTCGCCTGCCTACCGAAATAGGTTCTAAGCGGGACTGTAATCGGGGAGCGCCAGGCAGATGCACTATGCCTGTGCCTCGCGAGGTGCTGGAAGGCGACGGAGGATCGCACCCGCACCCACTGCCAGCAACAGGGTCACCAGCCCTCCGGCTAGCCCGGCCAACGAAGTGGAGGGATCTATGGAAGGCCACCGCTCTTCGTCCCGGACTGTGGCACGCACGGGAAAACGGTACTCCGGAAACAAAGCCACCTGATTCTGCAACGCTTGCAGTCGTTCATGCACTGGCGAAGGCGCAGCAGCCTGCATGTTGGAGCGCTCTGTGGTGGCGATAGACCATTCGAGCCCGTCCGGCAGGCTAGAAGCAAACCAGGACAGTACCCCTGCGGATAGACATGCCGCCGTACCCAGCCCAATGACCCACTGCCGGGGAAAGGGCAGAGTGGCGATGGAACCAGCAGGCACTGCATACAGCAATGCAGGCCTGGCGCCCCACAGGTAGGCTACGAGCGCGGCAGTCAACAACCCTTCCACCCCACCGATGGCGAGATGAATCGGCAGCATCGCGCCAAGGAACGCAGAGAAAGGCAAGGATGCGATCCCGGAAGCCTGGGTTTGCAGCACAACCCCCAGTGCGCCGAGCTGCAAACCCACGACCGAGGCCAGCAGAGCCAGTCCGGCCAGACCCCAGCGCCCCGTGCGGAGGAATACCAGCCGCTCGAACAGGGGATAGGCTACGAGACAAGGGAGCACAGCCATGTTGAAGATATTGGCCCCCAACGCCAACACTCCCCCATCGGCGAAAAGAAAGGCCTGTACCGCCAGCACTCCGGCCAACACCAGAAAGGCTACATGAGGCCCGAGCAAGGAAGCGAGAAACACCCCGCCGACCACATGTCCGCTCGAACCCGTACCCGGTATGGTGAAGTTGAACATTTGTGCTGCAAAAACGAAGGCAGCCAATACCCCAATCCAGAGCAGGGGGCGTGCATGGGCATCCATGCCAGGGCGCGACATGTCTTGTCCCAAGCCTTTCCCAGATCGAACGAACCGGACTGCCCACACGGTCGCCGCTGTGGATGCCGCCCAGAAAGCCGCTCCAACCGCAGGGCAAAGCAATGAATCTGCCATGTGCATGATGAATTCCTCAAGAATATCGAAGTACGACGAAAGCCGACGTCTGGCAGCCTGTGGCGGCGAACGAGGATCTACACCACATCCACGCTTTCTCGAAGCATTCTAGCCACGCAATAATTGGCCAATGACTTGGGCGACACTGCCGAAACAAGGGACTAGGCGAAGGTTGGGTTTTGCAACCTCCAACAGCGTCACGACATGGCTTGCAGATTCCTTTGGTCATTTGGCCGGCAGGGGCTGGTACTGTCGGCTTTTTCCACGGCACGGTGCATTCCCGGATAATTTCGCCATGCATACCCTCTACGACTCCGATTCCTTTTCCGTCACCCACGTCTTGGCCAACGCGGTGCCTGCTGATGTTTCCCCCGACGCGACTGCTGCCGGGGAACCTTTGCGGGTCGTGCCCCAACTGGCGCGCCACGGTTTCGAGATCGTGGACAAACGCAGCGGCAAAGAGGTCTACCTCGACGGCTCATGGGCCGAAATTTTTCAGCGAAAAATCTCCGCTTGGCAACGCCAGACCCCTTCGCAAGAAGAAGTCGAAGAGACGCTGGAGCAGTTCGCCAGCCTTGCGCAAAACCCTGTGCTAATCCACTGACTGCCTGCGCATCCCCGCGCCGGTTCCGGCTGCAGCACGCTGGCACGATGCATTCCGTCACTACGCACCTTGACGCAGCCTTCCTGCGCGACGCTTGGTCTCGTTCCCGTACGCAGCGCTGCTCCCTGGACGTCTACCTCTGCGACAAGACAGGGCTGTCCACCAGCGACATGCTCGCTGCGCTAGGCCAGGCATTCCACTACGGTGTCTGCCTTTTGGGGGAGGAAGGGGCACATACTGCCGCAGATACCCCGGCTCTCGACCGCATGGGCTTAGCCGAATGCAGAAGGCTCTCTGCGATGGTGGTGTTGCGGGGCACAGCTCCGGTTTTGCTCTTCGCCAACCCCATCGACGACGGCCTGCAACGCTGGGCTGACGCAACGGGTATTGCCGCGCACCGCCGCGAATTGGTACCGGAATCGGCACTGTTGGCCCTATTGGCGCGGCTGGAATCGGCGTCCAGCGCATTGCCCGGTGCGCTGGGGCAAGTGCTTGCAACGGCTGCGCGCCCCAGCGGGATCGAAGAAATCTCCCTCGCACGCATCGACGAAACCGCCAGCCCCGTCGTTCGCCTGATCCACTCCACGTTGTTCGACGCGATGGGCGCCGAGGCATCGGACATTCACCTCGAAGCTGTTTCCGGCGGACTGGTCGTCAAGTACCGTATCGACGGGGTGATCCACGAAGCCGCCAAGGTCGGCGGCGTAGAACTGAGCGAACAGGCCATTTCCCGCGTCAAGGTCATGGCCGAACTGGACATCACCGAACGCCGCACCCCGCAAGACGGCCGCTTTCGTGCGCGTATACGCGACCGCGACATCGACTTTCGCGTGTCGATCATGCCGAGCATCCACGGCGAAGACGCCGTGATCCGCATTCTGGACAAGGAACACCTGAGCGACCAGATGGCGGGGTTGACACTGGATCACCTCGGCTTCGACGAGGTTCCGATGCGAACGATTCGCACCCTCGCCGCCAAGCCCTATGGCATGTTGCTGATCACCGGGCCCACGGGCAGCGGCAAAACGACGACGCTGTACGCAGCCCTTTCCGAGATCAACGACGGGACCAGCAAGATCATCACGATCGAAGACCCCGTCGAATACCAGGTTCCGGGAATCCTCCAGATTCCGGTCAACGAGCGCAAGGGGCTAACCTTCTCTCGCGGGCTGCGGTCGATCCTGCGCCATGACCCCGACAAGATCATGGTTGGGGAGATTCGCGACCCCGACACTGCCCAAATCGCTGTGCAGGCTGCTCTGACAGGGCACTTGGTTTTTTCTACCGTCCACGCCAACAACGTCTTCGACGTGCTCGGGCGGTTCGAGCACATGCAGGTAGACCCCTACGCCTTCGTCGGCGCGCTCAACGGCATCGTCGCGCAACGTCTGGTGCGGGTGTTCTGCACGCACTGCGCGGGCCGGGGCTGCGCGGACTGTCGGGGCACCGGCCTCAAGGGCAGGCGGGCGATTGGAGAATGTCTCGTCCTCGACGACGAACTACGCGAATTGATCGCCGCACATGCGCCGGTACGCAGCATCAAGGAAACAGCCCGGCAGCGGGGAACGCGAACGCTGCGCGAATCTGCCATGGAGCTGGTAGAGCGGGGCCTCACCAGCCAGGCGGAAATCGACCGGGTGACGTTTGCGTAATAGCACACGGTGCCACGCTGGAGTCGGTGCTCATGATGTCGTGGAATCACCCCCCACGAACATCAGGCTGGCCTGAATCTGTTCCTGCGCGCTGGCAAAAATCCTCGCCAGACCGGCGCCCACCTCGCGGCTGGCTTCCAGATCTCTGGCCGATGCTACGTCTTCCAACCTCTGGCACGCTGCTCCCAGCGCCAGAGCGCCGACTGTGCGCGAAGCCGATTTAAGCGTGTGCGCCGTCAGTTCGATGGCAGCCAGTTCCCCCGCAGACAGGGCATCTTCTATCGCGCATACCTGCTTGACTGCGTTGACCAGAAATTTTTCGAGCAGTCGGCGCTGCATCATCGGGTTTTCCCCCACCAGCTCGCTCAGCGTGTCTTCATTCCAGACGACCGCATGGGCTTCCGGTGCAGTGTCTTGCGGCCCCGGCAACGCGGAAGACTCGTCCGGCAATGCGGCAGACTGGAGAGCGATTTCCTGCATATCGCCATCCAAAGACAACGGCAACCACTTGGCCAACATCGCTCCCAGTTCCTGCAAGCGAACCGGTTTACTCAGGTAATCGTCCATGCCTGCGTCGATGCAGTGCCTCGACTCCCCTTGCATCGCACGCGCAGTCACGGCGACGATGGGAATGTGCTCGCCTTCGCCCTCGTCCTGCCGAATCGCTTGCGCCAGCCGGAACCCGTCCATCACAGGCATGTGGCAATCGGTCAACAACAGCGCGTAACGCCGGGTTTTCCACATCTCCAACGCCTGTTTCCCATCCCGCGCCACTTCGGCTTCGTAGCGCAACAGCCGGAGTTGTTCGAGCATGACTTCGCAATTGGTGTCGTTGTCCTCCGCCAGCAAAATCAAGCGCGAGGAGGAGCGCTCCCCTAGCTCCGGCATCGCGACATACTGCGCATCCACAGACACCAATTCCTTGGGTATCACCGATGTTGCAACCGATGTCGCAGCCGATGTCGCCACCGGGGCCGTCCAACGCCCGCACACGCTGCCCACCGCCTGGACCAGATCGAGATACAGCATGGGCTGCAAGGACACGGTGACTTCGTTCTCCAGCGACGTACTCTGATCACGCCGCAACTGCACCCAAGGGGTTCCCGGCGGCAGGCCGAAGCCTGGGCCACCACCGGCAATAGCCTGCCCCAGAAGCAGCGCGGGTTTTTCCGAGATGGGGGCACGGTGCCACACCTCCCGGGCAGCGACGAAATCGCCAGACATGGTGACCTGCGCCCCTGCTGCAGCCAAGTAGGCATGCACCACTTCTTGGCACAGCAAATCCTGCATTACCGCGAGCACTGCCACGCCAGCGAGATTCGGCTCTGCCGGAGGAGGCAGATTGACCCGCGCTTCCTGCAAGGGCAGCACCACGGCAAAGTGCGTTCCCTGCCCCGGCGTGCTGCGCACCGAAATGCTCCCGCCCAACATGCCGACAAGCCGCGCGCTGATCGACAGCCCCAGCCCCGTCCCCCCGAATTCGCGTGCGATGGAGGTATCCGCCTGCGTAAACGGCTGGAAGATGCGCGCCATGACTTCTTCGGACATGCCGATGCCGTTGTCTGACACGCTGATCTGGATGGCTTCGTAGTCGTTGGCCAGCACGCCCTTTTCGAGCCGCAACACGACTCTGCCCGTGCGCACCGCAGTACTGCGGGTGAACTTGACGGCATTGCCGATCAGGTTGAGCAACACCTGCCGCAGCCGCGCCGAATCCGTGATCACAAAACGGGGCAACTCGGGAGACACGAACACCGTAAGCTCGACGCCATTGCTGCTGGCCACATTGGCAAGCAGGTGCATCGCTTCCTCAGCCAGGTCGCGCAAATTCGCCGGCGCAAATTCGACATTGAGCTTGCCAGCCTCGATCTTGGAATAGTCCAAGATGTCGTTGAGGATTTTCATCAGCGCGTGCGAACTGCGCTGGATGGTTCGCAACATACGTCGCTGCTGCGGGTCGAGGCGCGTTTGCTGGAGGATGTCAACCATCCCCACCACCCCGTTCATCGGGGTGCGTATCTCGTGGCTCATGTTGGCCAAAAACTCCGACTTGGCGCGATTGGCCGCATTGGCCGCGTCTTCGGCCCGCTTGCGCTCGGTGATGTCCGAGTACGACCAGACCCTGCCGACGACTTCCTCGCCAATCCGCTGCGGCTGTGTGTACATCGCGTACATCTTGCCGTTGGCCAGCGCCAGCGTAGAGCTTACGACCTTGTCCGGGTGCTCGAACCACGCGGTGATGTCGGCCAAGTACGCATCGGGGTTGGACATTTGCGAGGCCATGAAAGGGCGCAAATTGCAAACTTCGTGCGTTTCGAGCACTTCCTCGGGAACGCCCCACAAATCAATGAATCGCCGGTTCCAGTGTTGGATATACCCGCTGTGGTTGACGACGAGGATCCCTTCCGCCGTCGAATTGAGCGTGGCATGAATCATCGCCAGCGAAGCATTGAGCGCCTGTTCCGAATGCTTGCGCTGCGTGATGTTCTTGGAGATGCACAACACTGTCGTGACATGCCCGTCGTCATCGGCGATAGGTTTGACAGTAGTCAGGTAATACAGCTCTTCCTGGATCGTCGGCACGCACACCTCGAAAGACACCTCCCGGACGTTATCGACGACCCACTGGATCGTTTCGGCCATTTCACCGGCTTCGTCCGGCGGAAAAAAGTCCACGGGGGTCTTGCCAACGAATTCCCCAGGCGCCTTACCGAACGGCTTGGCATACATGTTGTTGACGTACACATACCGCCCTTGGACGTCGAACGCAAAGATGGGATCGCTCGATTCCTGGATCAACAGACGGTAGCGCTCTTCACTCGTGCCCAACACGTCGACGAGCCGCTGCAACTCATGGGTTTTGAGGTCGACAAGCTCTTGGAGCCTGTCTCGGTACATCGCCAATTCCAGTTCGGCCGTCTTGCGTGCTGTGATGTCCTGTACCGTCCCGCGCAACAGCCCTGGGCTGCCCTCCCCCCCGTCCACGCGCAGCGCACGAACGGCCAACCAGCGCCGCTCCCCATCGCTGGGCCGCACGATTTGGTAGTCCAGCGAAAGCTCTGACGAACCGTGCAGACTCTGTTCCGTGCCTTGCACCACGCTGTTGCGAAACTCCGGAGCGATGAGCGACACCCACCCCTCCACCGTGCAATCGAACGCTTGGTCGACCCCCAGGATGCCGTACAGCGATTCCGACCCCGCCCAACGCCGCGTCTGCAAGTCGATCGCAAACGTGCCCACCTGGCCTACGCGCTGTGCTTCATTCATGGCACGCAGACTTTCTTGCAATGCCAAGGCACTGGCATGGGTGTGTTCCGCACGTTCGCGGCGTTCTCGCTCCACCAGATGCGACGCCGCAGCCTGCGCCTGCTGCCCATGCATCCGAATCACCAACGCCACCGCCACGCTCAGGACGATGCTGATCAACACCCCGGCTGCGGCGATGTACATCGGGCGGGTATGCACCTCTGGCGAACCGTATCCTGATCGAGATTCGAACGCCAGCATCCACTGGCGCATCCCAAAGGAAATGCGGCGTACCCCCTGAAAACGCGCCGGACCTGCGCGGGCGCTCACCCGCTGGGCAGTGGAACGAAACAGCACAGCCTCTTCCGACTGCGCTGTACCGTCGTACACCGCCAAATCCAGCAACCCCAGCCCCTGCGGCAAGGCAAATTGCAACAAATCCGCCACCCGGAACGGCGCATCAACCCATCCGACAAAGTGCGCACGGCGTGCGGCCAGATCGCCATGTACGGGGCCGTGACGATAGACCGGCGCATACATCACCAACCCCACGTTCATGGTTCCCACATCCTGCGCAAGTTGCAACCTGCCCGACATCGTGACCATTCCGCTATCGCGCGCCAGTTCGACCGCAATGCGCTCCACAGGAACAGACCAAGGATCGAAGCCCAGCACGCTGCGGTTGGCGCCTTGCAATGGCTCGATGTACAGCAGCGGCGCATACCCATCCCGCTTGCCCGCCGGGTGGATGCGGTACTCGGGGAACCCCTGCTGCCGCATGGCTTCGATGTGTCGTTCCACATCGGCCTCTGCGACAAGCTCGTGGTAGGCCACGGCGACCAGGCCGAGATGATCTTCCCCGGCATGTAGGGTCTCGTAATACTGCTGAAAGTCTTGGCGGCTAACGTGCCCCGTAGCGTGGAACAGCCCCTGGAAGCCCCGTAGCAGCGACTCATGGATCGACAGCGAACGCTCGATTGCCTGGGTCACCGTGTCCATCTCGTGGGCAAATTCCACCCGCAATCGCGCATCGGCCTGCTCCCGCGCCTGCCACCACAGCACTCCTGTCAACGCCAGCAGAGCCAGCAGCAGCAAGGCTGCCCAGCCGACGGCGTAAATGGGAGGATGGGAGATGGCGTAGGGATGTGCCGGTACGGCTGTGGGTTGGGACGGTGGCTGCATCGGAGCAAAGGCTTGCGGTGATTCGACCATCGGAACGGGGAATACAGACGGGGATACAAACGCGGGGCCTACGCTGGGAAACCACCTCGGCACTCGGCAAAAGTCGTTGCGCAGGAGAAAGGGGGCCTGGCAAAGAGTGCAAAAAGAATCAGCAGGGAATACGGCAACACCCGACTACCAGTCGGCGCACAGGCTCGTCCATCTTACTCTTCCCCCTATCTGCTGGCCGATGCGCCTTGGCATGGATTTATCGATCCCCATGTCAGGAACCATTCCGAACGCATACCCATTGCTATGACAAAGGTTGTGAGAGCGACGGAATGGATACGCCGCACTTTTCGTGGGGAATCGGTGAGCACAAGAGCCAAACGGTGATCACAGGGGCGAGGGGATTTTTTTGGGTATACCGGACTACTAGAATTTCCGCAGTATGAAAACCTCCCCTTTCCCGCCTGCCGGGTACTTTCGCGCCATGGCATTGCCGCTTGCGGGCCTGGCCGTCGCAATCTTCGTATCCGGGTGCAACAGTCTGGATCACGTCAGCCACAAGGTCGCGAATGCCATGTCGCCGTACCAGATCGACATCGTCCAAGGCAATGTCGTCACCCGGGAGCAATTTGCCGCGTTGCGCAAGGGAATGCGCCGCAATACCGTACGCAACATCCTCGGCACCCCCTTGCTGGAAAGCGCCTTCCATGCCGACCGCTGGGACTATGTTTTCACGTTCCGGCGCCAGGGTATGGAAACCCAGTCGCGTCGCGCCACCGTGTATTTCGAGGGCGATGTCCTTGCGCGCTTCGAGGCCGACCCCCTGCCCAGCGAGGCCGAGTTCGTCGCATCCCTCGACCACCATCGCCCTACCGGCCCTATCCCTGTGCTGGAAAGCCCCCCCATTCCCACGCAAGCAGCTCCCACTGCCCCAGTCAGTGCTGTGCTCCCGCCCCCTGCGCCGGAGCCTTTGCCAACAAGCTACCCCCCGTTGGAAGACGACGCTCTCGCGCCCTGAAGCGCCATCGCGCACAGCCGACGCACAGCCCGTTTTGTGCCTGTTTCCTGTTTCCTTTTTCCTTTTTCCTTCTCCCCTCCCACACACACCATGTCCACTGCTGACCGTATGCAGGTATGCATCGCAGGCGCGGGCGGCCGCATGGGCCGCGTGCTGATCGAAGCCGTTTTGGGCGCCACAGACTTGCAACTTTGCGGCGCGATTGATGTCGCTGGCAGCCCCCACATCGGTACAGATGCCGCAGCCTTTCTCGGCAGCCACAGCGGCGTGCAGATCGTTGCCGACCCCGGCGTGGGGCTGCGGAACGCCCAGGTGCTGATCGACTTCACCCGTCCCGAAGGAACGATCGGGCATCTGCGCCACTGCCGGGAATTGCGCATTCCCATCGTCATCGGCACCACCGGATTCGATACAGCCCAGAAAGCCGCCATCAAGGAAGCCAGCCGCGATATTCCCATCGTGCTCTCGCCCAACATGAGCGTGGGCGTGCAAGTCACGCTCAAGCTGCTGGCCGTTGCCGCGCAGAACTTGGGCGCAGAGTACGACGTCGAAATCATCGAAGCCCACCACCGCAACAAGGTCGATGCGCCGTCGGGAACGGCATTGCGCATGGGGGAAGTCATCGCGCAGGCGCGGTCGCAATCGCTGGCAGACTGCGCAGTGCATGGCCGTGCAGGCCACACCGGCGTGCGTCCAGCCTCCGCCATCGGGTTCCACGCAGTGCGCGGCGGGGACATCGTCGGCGATCACCTCGTTCTGTTTGCTGGAACTGGCGAACGTATCGAGATTCGGCACACCTCGAACAGCAGGGTCGGCTACGCGCAGGGAAGCCTGCAGGCTGCACGCTTTCTGCGTGGGCGCAGCAACGGGCTGTATGACATGCCTGAAGTCCTCGGCTTGACATCCGTGGCGTGACGGACATGACGCTGGCGCAATGGTTGTGGGGTAGCGACGCGCTCACCCAGGCTGTCGCTCTGGTTCTGCTGGGCATGTCGATCGGCAGTTGGGTCGTCATCGTCGGCAAAGTCTGGTTCCTGCTGCGTGCAGGGCGCGATGTGGCGCGCTGCGTCGATGCTTTCTGGCAATTCCGCGATATGGCGCAGGCAATGGCCTCGCTGCCCGCGTGGGATCGGGAACGGCTCATCTTGCCGCTGGTCGAAGCCTGGAGGGAAGCGCCTGACGCCACGCTGGCCAGCGCAGCCGATGCCCCGGCACGCCGCACGCGCCGTCTCCGCGACGTGCTGCATAGCCACCGCGCCCGCCTGCAATGGGGGCAGGCTTGGCTTGCGAGCGTGGGCGCCACCGCTGCCTTCGTCGGTCTGCTGGGCACCGTCTGGGCGATTCACCGGGCTTTGGTCGACATCGCCAACGCAGGTAGCGCGACGATCGACAAGATTGCCGGGCCGGTTGGGGAATCCTTGATCATGACCGCCGCCGGTCTGGTCGTGGCCATCCCGGCCGTACTGGCTTTCAATGCGCTAGGAAGGTGGGCAGTGCGCATCGACACCGCCCTCGACGGCTTTGCGCACGACTTGCTGGCGCTGGATATGCCGCACACTTCGCAGCATCCTGCGCCCGAAGCCGATGCAGTTTCCCTCACCCCCAACCCCTCTCCCGTTGGGCGAGGGGAGCTTCGAGAAGCCGCTTCGCGGCTTGCCCATGAGGGCTAGGCTAAGGCTGGCTGATGGCTCTCGGTTCTTTCGACCACCGTTGCACATCCAACCCTGAGAGGGAGATGAGCGACATCAACGTGACCCCCATGGTCGATGTGATGCTTGTCCTCGTCGTCATCCTGCTCCTGACGGCACCATTGCTCACGAATTCGATCCCCATCGACCTGCCCGTCGCGCAGTCCCAGGAAGGTGCTGCGGCATCGCAGCCGTTGACCGTCACCGTCGATGCCGAGGGCAACGCCTATCTGGATGGCCAGCCCGTGCTGCTGGAGGAACTGGCGCAACGCTGTGCCCGCGCCATCCAGGCCAACCCCCGCGCCGAATTGCTGCTTCGCGCCGACAAGCGCGTGGCGCATGGGCGAATCATCGACATCATGGACACCGCGCACCGCGCAGGCGTGCGCTACACCGGGTTTCTGACAGAAGCCCCGGCGGCGGGAACGGGGCGCTGAAGTGTGCTGAAGCGCTATCGGCGCCTCAGCCACGCCAGGGGAAGTCAACCCTTGGATTTGAGTTCGGCGTCGTGCTGATCAAGGAACGCCAGGATCTCCTGCGACATGCCGAGGAGCTTGCGCCACTGTTCCTTGTACAGGGTCACGGGAAAACGACCCATCCCGTACACCGACAAAGCCCCCTTGTCGCTGACCTTCAGCGTGATCCCTGTCGTAGGCGCTTTTTTGAGTGCGGCGTTTTCGCGGCGCAGGCGCTCCAGTTCGGCTTGCAGGTCTTCGGTGGAATCGTTCATTCGTGTGCTCCTGAATCATCTCTAGGTTGTTGATATTGCACGCTACCCTACCGGGCGCAACGGCATGCCATGGGCGGCGCAGTGTATCGGGCGAGGGGAGCTGCAAAAAGCCGCTTTGCGATTTCCGTCGCTGCTACAAGCGTTTCATAATTCCCCGTTTTGCCTGCTCGCTGCGCACCCTTGACCATGAGCCACCAACATTCGATCACCCCCCACGACCAGGCGCGTATCCTTGCCGAGGCGTTGCCCTACATCCGCCGGTTCCATGGCAAGACGATGGTCATCAAATACGGAGGCAATGCGATGACGGATACGGCATTGCAAGCCGCTTTCGCGCAGGATGTGGTGCTGCTCAAACTCGTAGGGATCCAGCCGATCGTCGTTCACGGCGGGGGGCCGCAGATCGAAACGGCGTTGCATCGTCTGGGCAAGAAAGGTGAATTTGTTCAGGGAATGCGGGTGACTGACGCGGAGACGATGGAAGTCGTCGAATGGGTGCTGGCAGGCGAAGTGCAGCAGGACATCGTCGGGCTGATCAACCACGCAGGGGGCAAGGCTGTGGGGCTGACGGGGCGTGACGGCGGGATGATCCGCGCAAAAAAACTGCGTATGCCCGACCAGCAGGATGCTTCCAAAGTGCATGACGTAGGCCAGGTCGGCGACATCGTGTCCATTGACCCCGGCGTGGTGCGCGCCTTGCTCGAAGACGCTTTCATCCCCGTCGTCAGTCCCATCGGTTTTGGCGAACACAACGAAAGCTACAACATCAATGCCGATGTCGTAGCGTCCAAGCTCGCCACCGTGCTCAAAGCCGAAAAATTGTTGCTGCTGACAAATACCCAAGGGGTGCTGAACAAATCCGGTGACCTGCTCACCAACCTGACCGCACGGCAAATCGACAAACTTTTTGCCGACGGCACCCTGAGTGGAGGGATGTTGCCGAAGATTGCTGGCGCGCTCGATGCAGCGCGCAGCGGCGTGAGCGCGGTACACATCATCGACGGGCGCGTGCCGCATGCCATCCTGCTCGAAGTCCTGACCGACCAGGCTTTTGGGACGATGATCCGCTCGCATTGACCACCACAAGGCACGGCAAACGTTCGCATAGCGTTGCAGGGCTACCCATGACACAGCGATTCGACGTCCACCCCGACAACCCCCAGCAGCGCTTATTGCAGCAAGCGGTAGCCTTGCTGGCGCGGGGAGAAATTCTGGCGGTGCCTACGGATTCGTCGTACGCATTGGCCTGCCGCATCGCGGACAAGGATGCAGCGGCCAAGATTCGGCGCATCCGGGGTATCGACGAGAAGCACTACCTCTCGCTGCTATGCCGCAATCTCTCGGAGCTATCGACCTACGCCCGCGTCGACAACCAGCAGTTCCGCCGCATCAAGTCCGCCACGCCCGGCCCGTTCACGTTCATCCTCGAAGCCAGCAAGGAAGTGCCACGCAGGCTCAGCCACCCGGCTGCGCGAACCATCGGGCTGCGCGTTCCCGATCACAAGGTGCTGCAAGCGCTACTGGAACTGCACGGCGAGCCATTGCTCGCCTCCACCTACATCCCCGCCGGGCAGACCGACCCCGTTCGCGACGCCGACGACCTCCCCGAACACGATGCCGGACAAATTTCGGCCATCGTCGACTGCGGAGCTTGCCCCGGCGAGCCGACGACGATCGTCGACCTCAGCCGGGACCCGATGGAAGTCGTCCGAGTAGGCGGCGGCGCTTTGCGATTGCTCGGGGTGTAGGGTTCGCGACTCCGGTCGCTCCCACCAAAGATGGATGCGCCGCGCCAAGGTCGATGCACCTGGCTATCGCTGGCTTTACCAAAACTTCAACGTTCTGCCTGCAATCCGTAACGGAATCCCGATACCCTCCCACCCATCACACCCCATCCCTACACCACCCATTGGGCATTGCCGCCACGCCAACGTTATGACTGCCCCCTCTACCGACATCGCCCTCGCCCTGCCAGACCTTGGTACCCCGGTTCCCTGGTGGAAGCGCCGCAGCGTTTGGGTGGTCGTTGTGGGCATTGCGCTCTTGGCCAGTGCCTATGTGCTATGGCAACGGCAGCAGGCACGCGCCGATGCGCCCGCTTTCGTCACCGAAGCTGCCACCCGAGGCCCGCTGACGTTGAGCGTCAACGCCACGGGTACCCTCTACCCCACCCGGCTGGTGCAGATTGGCAGCGAACTGTCCGGCACGGTGGCCGAGGTACTCGTCGATATCAATGACCGCGTTCGTACTGGGCAAGTGCTGCTGCGGCTTGATATTGCCAAGCTCGATGACCAAGTCAAGCGTTCCCGCGCCGCAGTCACCGTGGCGCAAACCCAGCTCGACCAGGCGCAGGTTGCTCTGGAGCAAGCGCAGCGGCATTTGCAGCGGCTCGAAAAGCTCTATCGCATCTCGGCGGGGGCATCCCTCTCCGCGCACGATCTCGACACTGCCCGCGCCGAGGCACAACGCACCGCAGCGGCCCGAGACGGCGCACGGGCCAGTCTGGATTCGGCGCGGGCCACCCTGTCTTCCGACCTCACCAACCTGGCCAAAGCGTCCTTGCGCTCGCCGATCGACGGCGTCGTGCTGTCCCGGTCTGTCGACCCCGGCAATGCCGTCGCTGCATCGCTGCAAGCCGTCACACTGTTCACGATTGCCGAAGACCTGTCCCGGCTCGTGCTGCGCGTCAACATCGACGAAGCCGACGTAGGGCGCGTCCAAGTCGGGTTGCCAGCCAACTTCACCGTCAGTGCCTTCCCTTCCAAACCCTTCCCGGCAACGATCACCCGCGTTTCGTATGGATCGACGGTGACGGATAACGTCGTGACGTACACGGCGGAACTCGACGTCACCAACCCCGATCTGCAATTGCGCCCCGGTATGACGGTAGCCTGCACGATCGAGGCCGCGCACCTCGACGACGCGCTGCTCGTCCCCAATACGGCTTTCCGCTTCCAATGGCCACCCACAGCGCAACAGGGAAGGTCCGGGCTGCTCGGCGCCATGGTTCCGCGTATGCCCCGAGCACGCAAAAGCGCGGGAGGCTCGTCCAAACAACTCTGGGTGCTGCGCGATGGCGCGCCCGTCGCCGTGGCCGTCACCCCCGGGGTGAGCGACGGAAGAATGACGGCAATCACCGCTGGCGAACTACGCGAAGGGATGCTCGTCATCACCGACCAGCAGGTTTTAGCCCCGCAATGAGCATCATTGAGCTGTCCCAGGTCACCAAGACCTACGGCGAAGGAGCCACGGCCTTTCAGGCACTGCGCGGGGTGGATTTGCGCATTGAAGCCGGAGAGTTCGTCGCGATCATGGGCCCCAGCGGGTCGGGCAAGTCGACGGCGATGAACGTGCTCGGATGCCTCGATACGCCAACATCGGGGTCATACAGCCTGCTCGGCACCCGCGTCGAAACGCTGAACCGCAACCAGCGTGCGCTGCTGCGCCGGAGCTATCTGGGCTTCGTCTTCCAGGGCTTTCACCTGCTGCCCCGCACCACTGCGCTCGAAAACGTTGAACTGCCCCTGCTCTACCGCCAGGAACCTCCGCGCCTCCGCCGCGCACGTGCAATGCAGGCGCTGGCGCTTGTCGGGCTGGAGGGGTGGGAGCACCATACCCCGTCGGAACTGTCCGGCGGGCAACAGCAGCGCGTGGCGATTGCGCGTGCGATCGTCACCCGTCCGGCGGTGCTCTTGGCCGACGAGCCGACGGGGAACCTCGATTCGACACGCAGCCATGAAATCATGCACCTGCTGCGCACCCTGCACGTCGAACACGGCATTACCGTGCTGATGGTTACCCACGAAGCCGACATGGCCAGCTACGCGCAACGCATCGTGCGTTTTGTCGACGGGCTGGTGGCCAGCGATTCCCCCAATGTGCCTTGCGACACCTCGTCTACCGGAAACGGTGGCGACACAGCCTGATGTGGACCAATGTTTTTTTGCTGGCGCTGCGGTCGATCCGGCGCAACCTGCTTCGGTCTTTTCTGACCGTGCTGGGCGTGATCATCGGGGTCAGCGCCGTCGTCACGATGGTCACCATCGGCAACGGGGCCACGCTTGCCATTCAGCAACAAATTTCCAGCCTGGGGACGAACCTGCTGCAAATCCGCCCCGGCCAGCGCATGGGCCCCGGTAGCGGGAACCTGGGGGCGCCGCCGTTTCAAGAAGCCGATGCCATCGCCATTGCCGCACAGATCAGCGGGGTGCTCGCCGTCGCCCCGGAAGCGCGCAGCGGGACCACTGCCGTCTACGAAGGGCGGAACTGGAACACGGTCGTCACCGGCAGTACCAACGACTGGCTGGTGACGGGAAACTGGAAGATTGAGCGCGGACGGGCGTTCAGCGAGGAAGAACAACGGGCAGGCGCCGCCGTTTGCGTAGTCGGCGCAACGGTGCGCCGCGAGCTGTTCCCCCAGGGCGACCCCATCGGCGCATGGATGCGTATCAAACACATCTCGTGCAAGATCGTTGGCATCCTAGCTGGGAAAGGGCAAGGCGCTTTTGGCCAGGATCAAGACGACGTGGTATGGGTTCCCCTGGCGACGATGCATCGGCGCATCGCTGGCAACACCCGCGTCCATACCCTGCTTGTTTCCATGCAAAGCAGTGCTGATTCCCGGCGTGTGCAGTCCACGTTGACCGAGCTTCTGCGCGAACGGCGCAAGCTCTCCGAAGGCGAGGAAGACAACTTCAACATCCTCGACACCAAGCAACTGGCACAAACTTTTTCGACGACGACACAGGTCATGACCATGCTGCTCGGCGCCGTCGCTGCGGTCAGCCTGCTTGTCGGCGGCATCGGGATCATGAACATCATGCTCGTCAGCGTGACCGAGCGCACCCGAGAAATTGGCCTACGGATGGCCATCGGCGCTTTCGAATCCGAGGTGCTGTGGCAGTTCCTCGTCGAAGCCGTCGTGCTCGCGGCCATCGGCGGGCTGCTCGGCATCGTGCTCGCATTCGGCGCTTCGATCGGCCTAGCAGCGTTGATGGAAGTGCCTTTCGTATTCCACGCCCAAATCAACCTGCTCGCCTTTGCGTTTTCTGCGGGGATCGGCATCGTGTTCGGCTATATGCCCGCACGCAATGCGGCAAGGTTGGACCCTATCGAGGCATTGCGGCACGAGTAGGACAATCTGGGTTGAAACATCTTTACGATTTGTTTTGGAGGAATTGATGATGATGAATTGGAAATACGCATTCATTGCAGCGACGACTTCCGCCCTTGTATTCGTATTCACCATGGTTGTATCCGGCTGTGGTGGCGGCGCCTCGGACGAGATGACAGACATGGAGCCAACCAGCGGGGTCGCGGTGGACGGGTATTTGTCCGGGGCCATCGTCACATGTGACGATGGCGATGCATGGGCACCCACTGCATCTGCCACAAAAGTCATCACATCAAGCCAAGGCGCATTCACCTTTCTCGACGGTTGCGCGCATCCGCTCATGCTGGTTGGCGGGTACAGCACCGATACGTTGCTCGGCTTTGTCGGCCAACTCAGGGCGCCAGCCCACTCCACCGTGCTGTCGCCCCTGACCACGCTGCTTGCCAACGGCGCCAGCAACGAAAAGATCGTCAAGGCGTTTGGGCTGGCGGCGGATACGGATATTGCCCACGTCAACCCCGCCGCGCCTGGCAGCGAAAGCAATACCTATTTGCACAGCGACCTGTTCCGAAAGACCCTGGCCGCGCAGCAGATGCTGCAAAAAACGACCGAAGTGCTTGCAGCATTGCAAGAAGGAACATCCGCTGGCGCAACCGGCACCCAAGCCCTCTACGCCGCCGTCGCCAAGGCTTTCAGCCAAACGCTGCGTGAGAACGACCTTTCGCTGATGGCATCACCGAACACAATCGATGCGGCCTACGTACCCAGCACTTTCGATGCGGAACAAGTAGCCATTCTTCTTGCGGGAACACTCCAGCGAGTGCATCAGATCGACAGCCCCGTCGGCATACAAGGCACGATCGATTCCGTAGGGGGTGTCATCACGTTGACCGATGTCATAGCTCCCGCCATGACAGTCCAAGCCAATATCTACCTGGCTGCAACCGATGCGAATCTGGCCCATTACACGAAGCAATACCAGGACCCCAGCCCCAGTGCGACCTATGGTTCCGTCATTGCCAGAATGGTCAACACTGCGAAAACAAGTGGCGTGCTGCATCCAGCCGCCGACACCGCCGCAGTGACCACGCTTGCGCAACGCATCGAATCCAGCGCCCTGGCTGTGCCGATTTCTGGCGGGCAGACTGTGACCATCAGGCGGGCAGATGGCTTGACCAGCACGATTGCCGCCCCCACGACGATCCAATTCGACTTTGGCACCCTGGTGAAAGACTTGGACATGGCATTCATTTCCGTCAGCGCCGGAAGCCTGGGCGCACTGACCCAAGACCGCACGGACCCGACCCTTTACACCGGAACGTGGACACCCCCCGCCAACGCCGCAGGTGCGGCACGCATCAGCATGGGTTCCGGCCCCTACACCGAAGGCCCCCTCCTATTCGATTTGCGCTACGACACCACGACCACTTCACCCATCACGGCAGCAGACACGATCTTGGCCAATTTTGAGGAACCAAACCAAAACTATGGTGAATATCCTGCGAAAGGTGCGAATGTTGGGATTTCTTACGAAGTCACTGAACAAACCAATCACATGCTGAATATCGAAAAACCGGCTGGTATCAAGGATAGTGATGGCAATTTGGTGACTTGGGCAGGCGCCTGGTACACACTCAAAAACCCTATCCCCTTTGCATCCAATCGGACGAGAATCAAAGCGAGAGTGTATTCTTCCGTAGCCAATGCGCCCATAAAATTGAAAATAGAGGGAGTGGGCGCTGCACCCAAAGACATATCCACCGAAGAGGTATCGGCCATCGTTGGCGCTGCAAATACCTGGCAATACTTGGAATGGGATTTCACGGGTTTAGATACCACCAAGAGCTATCGGACTATCGCTATCACCCCCAACCCGGATACTGTTCCCCATGGGGAAACGTATTACTTCGATGATATCGCCTTGGTTGCAGCGCCACAGGCTGCCACCAACGATTACCTTTATCTGGATGGCGACAGCGTAACGTACAACGATGGCGCCGAAGATCACGTGGTCACCCTTGCCGATTTCGAGCGTGGAATCGATCTTGCATGGCCCATGGCCACCACTGCCACGTTGCAATTCAAACTGTCACAAAAAGGCACTTTCACGCTTTCTGACAAACAAAAGACAGTCCATGCCGCCATCGAAATTCAAGAATGCACATCCAAAGACGTTTGCAATGGTGGCAAAACCATCGAATCTATCTGGGATGTCCCGTTGCGTCAATCTGGCAATGCATTGGAAATTACTATCAAACCAAACTATCTTCCATCTGGAGGTTCCGTCGCGATCAACATATATTCTGCAAGTTATTTTGCAACGAATGCAGATACCGAGGCCCATAATAAATTTGTGGTTTATTTTTCCGCGAGACCCAACCAGGAATTCGATAGTGGATTCGTTGCATTCTTTGGATTTGTAAAATCCATCCACCTGAATGGAGAAAATAATACGAATTTCGGTTCTGCGGTAGAATATATAAAACAAAAGTTTACCAAAACATTTTCGGGTATCGATGAACTGACCGGTTTGTACAAAGTCACCGTTGTCATCAGCAATTTGCCACTGAGAAAATCGAACGGGATGGAATTCGATCGATACAAAATCACCGATCCATACTCCGTGACCACCATCGGCAATGGTGTGGTGGGATATATTAGATTGAAATGATCGCAATCATTTTCTTCCCACATCTACCCACGTCTTTCCACAAATAGTGGTTGGATTACGCCAATTTGTTGAGAAGACAAACGCAACGGAAGCACGTTACCAAAGCGCTGGCGCGTGCTTTTGCAGCGTTCCCTCTCGGCGCTCCCGATCCACCCTCACGGCCTCTTGGCACAGACTTGATCGAATAGGGCTTCCAGCCCGGGGTGGACTCCCCGCAACCCGGCAACGACGCGGACCGCCCAGTCGAAATACGCCCGCTTGCGCTCGATCGACCAATGGGCGGGGGGTGAAGAGTGGAGGTCACGCAGGTTGCAAATTTTGTCCGCCAGCTTGACCAACTGCGCCTTCGCGGAAATGTGCGGAGCATGGCGAACCTGCTCTTCCTTGCGGACAGGCTTGGCTAGGCTTTTGTCGTCGGTCACTTCCCCAACGATTCCCGCAATCTTGTCCCCGAACAGGGAACGCAGCTCTTCGACCGTCGTGTCGGTGTCCTCGATGGTGTCGTGCAACAAAGCCGCGCAGAGCACTTCGGCATCCACCACCGCCCCTTCGACGGCCAACACGCTGGCCAACGCCAAAGGATGGTTGATGTACGGCGACGCATTTGCATCCTTGCGGCGCTGGTTTTGGTGTCTTTCCGCAGCGAAAAGGGCTGCTTGGAGGATGAGTGCGATCCCGGCGTTGGGGGCAGACTCTGCGTTGTCGGTGGTCACTGCGGTATGCATCGAACAGCCTTTCTTGACTTGGTCAGGAGGGAATCCGTTGTGGTATTTCGCAATGGATGGTATCGAATACAGCATAACGCCGCTGTAGCTGCTGGGGGTTCCCCACGTGGATCGCGCAGCATGCACCCGCATGGGTTCTTCCTGAACAAGGTCGAACACCGCAAGCCACTGCATCGCATCCACGCTACGTGGGTGCTGCTTTGCCCACCGGCGGGGCAACAAAAAACCCCGCCGATGCCGGCAAACCTGCCCTTCGGCTACCATGCACCGTTCCTTTTCCAGTTTCTTCCGATGCTTCGACCCATGAAAACATCTTCCCAACAGCAAGTGGAAACCCGTTTCGTCGAGTTGATGACGGAATTATTCCAGATGGAAGAAGCCCAGGCTTTGGATTTTGGGATATACCGCGTGATCCGTCGCCACAATAGGGAAGTACAAGCCTTTCTTGGAAAAGTGCGTAGCGACAAAAATGGAAAATGGCTTGAAGGCGGCAAACTTTCGACATTGCTCAATCAAGCGTTTTTGGCGGAAGGCCAAGAAGAACAAGCCACAGACAAATTCCGCCTGAAAGAACTGGAACAACAATTGGGAATCAGGCCCGGAATGACGCAGGCACAACGGGAAGAAGCGCTATCGAAAGCCGAAAGCTTTCCCGCGCTACAAAATATCGTAGCGGAGTACCAAAGCCGCATTGCGTCCCAATCCAGCCAACAAACTGTGCAGCAGGATCGAACCGAAGTATTGAACCGGTTGTACCAATTCTTTTCCCGCCATTACCAGGATGGCGATTTCATCGTCGAACGGCGTTATGGCAAAAGCGGCGCACGCTATATCAGATCGACGGGTGAAGATACCGAATTTCATTGGGCGACCGAGGGCATGTACTACATCAAATCGGGCGATATCTTTACCGATTTTCCCGTTCAATTGGCCAATGGGAAACGCCTGGTTTTTACCGTAGAGCCTGACAGTTTGCAGGCCACCCGCGCCGCATTGAAACCGAATGACAGGGCACATTACGCATTGCACAACACCAGCAACGACGGCCAGGTCATCACGGTTTGCCTGCAATACCGCAAAGGCGCGCAATCCGAAAAACAAAAAGACGAGATCGTCGCCGCAGTGCAAAAGGCTGGCGCGGGTGGATCTGCAGAAACCGTAGACGATATCCGCCGCTGGCTGCATCGCTTTGTGGCCCGGAACCAAAGCGACTTTTTCATTCACAAACGGCTCCAGGAAGCGCTGACCGAAGACCTCGATCTCTACATCAAAGTGGAAGTGATCGATGTCGATCAGCTTCTTGCAGGCGCAATGCAGCGCTCCGACCTTCCCCTACGCACCATGAAGGTGGCACGCCTCGTCCGCGAGATTGGCCTACAAATCATCGGTTTTCTGGCTGCGCTCGAAGATTTTCAGAAATCATTATTGGAAAAGAAAAAACTGGTATTCGAAACCCGCTATGTCATTACCCTGGATCGACTCGAACGCTATTGCCCGGAGTGGTTGGCACACCATATCGACGGCATTGTCCAGAAACAAAAGAAGGAATGGAAAGAGCTGGGGTTTGGCGAGTATGACAACGCATCGGATTGTTTGCAGAAAACGCAAGGCGATTTGGTATCCAATACTAGAAAACAATATCTACCTTTACCGATAGATACACATCACTTCAATGATGGATTCAAGTGGTCGATGCTGGGTGCCATGACTATGGAAGAATCACTAGATGATGCTCTCGATGGTGTGGCAATTCAGTCGGACAACTGGCAGGCACTCCACACCCTTTCGGAAAAGTACCGGGAGAAAGTGAAATGCATTTACATCGACCCGCCATACAACAAAGGCGGAGATGGATTTCCTTACAAAGATGCTTTTCAACATGCAAGCTGGATTGCGATGATCCACAGTCGGTTGGAGCAAGCGCGGCATTTCATGCCTCCATCGAGTGCCATCTATGTCAGCATCGACGAGAACGAGCGTGATAGTTTGCTACAAGCGATGAATGCAACCTTCGGCGCAAACAACCGCGTTGAAGAAATTGTTTGGGGCCAAAATACAACCAAAAACCAGTCTCCCACTTTTTCTACAAACCACGAATATGTGGCTGTTTATACCAAGGACATCGGTGCAGCCAAAGCAGACAAGATGATGTTTCGCGAGTCCAAGCCTGGGGCGGGCGATGTCTTGGAATTGATGGAACGGATCAACCCTGGTTACCCAACCATTGCAGAGATCGAAAAATATATTTCCGATCTGTACAAATCGCATATAGAAGAATTGAAGGCTGAATTCGAAGACGCAGGCGAAGAATACAAATCCAACCTCGATCCATGGCGGGGATTGTTCAACTACAAGCACGCTGAATACAGAGATGAAAATGGCATGCTCGTAACGGAGACTTCCGCAAGAACAGTTTCAGCAAAGATATGGGTTTGGCGGGAAGACAATCTTGCACAGGGCGCCGCTGCGGGGCAACTCAAAGAAGATACAAAAAATCCCAACAGCCCGAATTACCGCTACTACACACCCCACCACCCGGATGGCCATGCCATTCCTGCAGACAAGATTCCCAAAACAGGTTGGCGATTCCCTTATGAACCGCTGGAGGGCTACTCAGGCGCTTTTACGGAACTCGTGCAGAAAGATAGAATTGTTTGGGGAAATACGCACAAAGATAGGGTGCCGCAAATCAAACGATTTCTGCACGATGTAGATACCCAGGTTGCACAATCTGTGGTTCTGGATTACAGCGATGGCGAAAAAGACCTGACCAAATTGCTGGGCAAGTCCAAGCAGTTCCCCAATCCCAAACCAGCCAGCCTGGTTGCGCGATTTGTTGCGCAAGCCTCTGGCGATGGGGATTGGGTGATGGATTTCTTTGCTGGGTCAGGCACAACTTGGCAGGCTGTTGCAAACGCTTGCCGAGATGAACGGGTAACAAGAAAGGTTTTGCTGGTAGAAGGCGGTAAACATTTTGAGCCTATTTTATTGAAGCGTATCAAAAAGCTGGCTTTTGGCCTAGATTGGAAATCTGGCTTGCCTATTCACAGCAACGGCAAGGGTCTTTGTCTGCGTGTGCAAAGTCTGGAACAGTATGACGACACTCTTGCAAATTTGCATACTGAAACAGAAATCGGCGGTTCTGGAAATTTGCCATTCCAACATCCCGCTTTCTCCTTGCAATACCGTTTGAATTCCATAACACAAGATCAGTACTGTGGTGTGGAACGTTTCACAACACCCTTCGGCTACCAACTCCAACGCGCCGCTGGCGGTGGAAAAGCACAACCCCAGGAAGTGGATTTGGTCGAAAGCATTCCCTATTTGCTAGGATTGCATGTCGATAGGCTGTACTGGGAAGAACATGGCGTCGTGCTGCTGGGCCGTAACCGGCGCGGGCAGGCTGTTACGGTATTGTTCCGCTACTGCGCCGCCCAAGGCTCTGCCGAGTGGGTACAAACCAAAATGGCCACGCACCCGGCTGATCGTTTTTACACCAATGACCCAGCGAGCCTGTTTTTCGAGGGGTGTGACAGATTCGAGGCCATTGAATCCATTTTTGCCTTGCAATTTGGCAAGAATCACTAATAGCCGCTGCGCGACTTTCCTATCCACCATGCCACCTGTAAAACGCTCGGGCCACGCCCGGTTGCAATCCGCCCTGGTGCTGCGCGATGCGCTGGCCGCCGAATTGGGCCTGGCGCTCCCTTCCGCGATGGCGCAATTGCGGACGGTGGAAGACACGATCGGCGCAAAGCATGGCTTGACCGAGGGCAGGTACCTGGAAGCATTGGGGTCTGTTTGCAAAAGGGATACCGCGCACCTCTCTATCCTTGATGACGAAGTACGGCAGGCGTGCGGTCGCGTGCAGTTCGCCCCCCGTTACGCCCAATATCTGGCGCTGGTGCTCTTTGCCCACTGGATGGATGCGCAAAGGGAGGATGCTTCGGCGTTCCTCATCCGCCTGAACACCTTTCTTGCGCAACGCAACCCCGATGCCGAGACGGTGACGGAATTCGTCGATGCCGATTTGCAATGGGCGGCTTTCTGGATGGCGACGGCGGCGGGCAAAACCCATCTCCTGCACGCATGCATGGCCTTGTTGGAACGGCGCCGTTCCTGGGACCGGCGGATCGTCGTCACGCCTTCGGAATCATTGACCCGGCAACACGCCGAGAGGCTGCGTGCGCTAACGACGTGGGAGGTCTTTGCCTACCCGATGGATGGCGACGCATCCAGCATCGGGCGTCTTCCTTCGGATACCGTGATCGTGCTCGACATCAACAAGCTGGCAAACGAGAAAAAAGGCGATGGCGTGACGGTACCGACGAGCGTCTTTGCCGACGGCAGCAACCTCGTTTTCGTCGACGAAGGCCATAAAGGGCAGAAGTCCGAATCCAGCATCTGGAAAGCCCTGCAAGCCAACCTTGCCGGCGTGGGGGCGCGCCACGCCCCCCATCGCGGGATGCTGATCGAGTTCTCCGCAACCTTTGGCCAGGTGGCGGAAGCGGAACATGCCTTCGACCGCTACGCCAAGTCGGTGGTCTTCGATTACGCCTACGACCGCTTTCATCAAGATCGGTACGGCAAGGATTTCTGGCATGTGCGCGTGCAGTCGAAAGGGGATGCCAGCGCCACGACCCAGCGCCAGACGATGACTGCCGCGCTGCTATCGTTCTGGCATCAGGTCGCCAGTTTCCGTTCCGCCCAGGCCCAGAAAACCGCTACGGAACAAAGGCTGCAAGTGGCTGCACCGCTGTGGATTCTGTTGGGCCTTTCCGTCATCGGCAGCCAGAAAAACGAGGGAGACAAGCAGCAGACTTCCGACGTGGTCGAAGTTCTGGCCTACCTTTCGACGATGCTCGCGAATCCATCGACATTGGCGCAAAGCCTGGAGCAACTTTTGGCGACGACCACGGTCGGTGCCGAACTGTTGCCTGCAGAAGTGCGCAAA
The DNA here is from genome assembly GCF_000477435.1 of Candidatus Symbiobacter mobilis CR. NCBI lineage: Bacteria > Pseudomonadati > Pseudomonadota > Betaproteobacteria > Burkholderiales > Comamonadaceae > Candidatus Symbiobacter > Candidatus Symbiobacter mobilis. The sequence goes on along the minus strand of NC_022576.1, from coordinate 2,741,567 downwards.
GCAACGGAAGGTTGGCAGGCGGGCGACCTTGCCGTGCGCATTCTGGCCGACTGTTTTGCCTGGCAGCAAGGCGACAAGCCGGTGCTGCGCGTGCTCAAGTCTGCGGCTGGTGAATTGGGCCTGGGGTTGTTGCGCGGCGATACATCGCATTACTACGGCGTGGTCAACGTTGGCGATGCCATCGGCCTGAAGAAAGCGCTCGAAGCAGCCCATTTGGCCGTCGAAGACGATGCCATGTCGGGGTCGCTGTTCGCAGAACTCGATGCGCCCCACAGTGGCTTGCAAGTGTTGATCGGCTCACGCCGGTTTGCAGAGGGCTGGGACAACTACCGCGCTTCCAGCCTGACCTTGCTGCGCTTGGGGCAGGGGGAAGGTTCGCTCATCATCCAGATGTTCGGGCGCGTGGTGCGCTTTGCCGGGGTGGGCGGCAACGGCAAAAGGCTGGCACAGCCGCCCGCCGAGCTGGTTCCCCTGCAAACCGCGTATGTTTATGGCCTGCAATCCAGGTATCTCGACGCATTCCTGCAAAGCCTTGGCAACAACGGCGTGCCGATGCTTCGGCGCATCGAGTGCAACGTTCGCAAGCACGCCCCGGCGCTGCTGCAATCGGTGCGGGCGTTTGCGCCGCATCCTGGCGACTTCCGCGTATCCGCTACGGGAAAAGATTGGCTCGCCGGGGTCAACCAGGTCAAGGTTGCGTTAACCGCAACGGTTTCCACGGCAATGCTGAAGGAGGGCAACGCCACAGTGCGCCAAGGCGTGGTGGGGGAAGACATCACTGCCGAGTTCCGGCAATGGAGCGTGCTGCTCGATCTCAATGCGGTGTACCGGGAGATGGTCGAGTGGAGGCAAATGCAGCGCTGGTGGAACTTCGCTTTCGACATGCAAGCCATCCAGTGCGCACTCGATAGCGAGAAATACAACATCACGGGGCTGCCCGGAATGCTCGCCGTTCGCGGGCCTGCCGATCTGGCGCGGTTGCAGCGTATGGCCACCACCGTGGTGCGGCGTTTGTTCGAGAGCGCATACCGCAAACAGGAAAACCGCATGAGTCGCTACGGCCTGGTTCCCTCCGACGAGGGCGGCATTCCCGACACGTATTTCAAGGAATTCGAGCATGTCGAGTAAGAAACCCGCAAAGCCCGTCCAAAGTGGGCTGTTCGGCGTCCCGTTCCGTTGTCCGGATATCGACAACTTGCCTTTGATCGTCGATCCGCAGGGCGCCGTGGAAGTACTGGCCCCTGGCAGTGTGTACCAGCCACTGCTGCTGAAACCCAATGAGGAAGGGATCGACGTTGGCCCAGGCCAGCTCGATGAGCACGAGGAAGCCTTCGTTCGCGACCTGATTCGTCGGCTGTACCCGGCAGGGAACCATCCCAAGAGCGACAAAACGCCGCTGCGATGGGGGGACAAGGAAATGTGGCTTCAACGCAATCTGGAAAAGCGCGACGATTCGTTCCGTCTTCGCGTTGACGATTCCGATTGGTTTTATCCCGATTTCATCGTCTGGATTCTGGACCATGGTTCCCGAACGCAGACCTTCGGTTTCGTCGATCCCAAGGGCCTCGCGGTGGGCGCGGTCGGCGGATGGTCGGATTACAAAATCGTCTCGACGCTGTACATGCCGCATGTGGTGGAGCGCCAACTCGCCGCGAGTGGGCAAAAGGTCGAATTCGAGGGAAAGGAATGGACTTTCCGCATTCGCGGCGTGCTCGTCTCAACCTCGCCCTACGCCAGCTTGTCAACCCATGCGAAATTTCTCGTCTACGACGAAGAAGGCCATCGCGTCGCCCCTTCCGAAGCCGACTTCCTGCGGGGCCGCATCGTTTTTCAGAAGCCGAACACGGCCTATATCGACGATGTGCTGGCGTTGCTGACCGAGGATTCGGTCGTGGACCATGTGCTGAGCCTGACAGCGCGGCTATTTGGCGATCCGTACTGGATCCCGAACGGAGAGATCGAACACGATGTGGCATTGCGCCGTGACGAACCTCCCGAGACGGAATCGGAGTTTGTCGCAAATCTGATCCACGATTATTTGCGACCGGATTCCCAAGGAAAACACGGCGTATGGGCAAGCAAAAACCGCAGACGCCAATTGATGGACTACGCCAAAGAAGGTCAATGGGGATTCGGGGCCGAAAAGGCATCGGCCATTCGGAACCACCCCACCCCCTGCGAAGAACTGTGGAACAGAAAGAAGAAAACCCCACAGAGGTGATGCAGAAACAGCGGCATGCCCCTCACACCACCTCCACTACCTCCACCCGTTCCCCATCCGTCAGCAACAACCAGCAATGCAGCTTTGCCATCGGTGCAATATCGGGCAACGCACGATACCCGGCGATTTGTTCCAGGCCTTCTTGCCGTTTTGCTTCCCACCCCGCTTCGCCGTCCTGTTTTTTCGCGTACTTCAGTTCGATCAGGTGTTGCCCGGCCAGCGTGTACGGGCTGCGTTCCCGCAGCAAGATGTCCGGGTAGCGGCGGTTTACCTCGGGTTCGCTTTGCAAATACCAAACCGATGTCTGAAACAGCAGCGTGATCAGGATGACTTTGAGATGCTTCTCGTCCATCCGCATGCTGTCGCGGTTCGACAAGTGGCGTAGCACGTATTCCAGCTTGGCGCGCAGCGGTTCGAGGTTGTTGAAATCGGATAGCGCATACAACGCATCGGCCAATTCATGCAATGGCAACGTCAACTGGTTGCGCCGTTCCCACTCCACCAGGAAATACTGAAAGTACAACTCCCGAATCACGTAATTGGGAATCGCGTAACGCATCCGATCCGACTGGACGGACACCAGCGAAGCAAAGCCCACGTAGGCCAGCAAACTGATGAAGTCGTCCCGCCCAAAGGCTTTGTCAAGGTCGAAGCGTCGCTGCTGCTGGGCAATGACTTCGCCTTCCGTCACCAACGCTTCGAGCACGCGGTAGTTGTCCGTGCGGTCTCCTATCGCAAACAGCGCCATTAGCTTGCCGTAATCCGATGCTATGTTCTCGTCGAGCATCCGGTCGGGATATGCGCAGCGCTTGCGGTCAAAGTTGTCCGCAAAGTACAGCACCATGTCGGAGTTGTAGACGGTGTCGCATCTGCGGTGAAAGCGATATCCGTTGTACCAGCGGGTCACGTCTTCCATGACTGTCTCGGCATTCATCTGGCAGCCCTCGACCAAGGGGCGAATCAACGTCAGCGTTTCGTCGCGGGTAAAGCCCAGGATGTCGTGAAAGTCTTCCTCGAAAGTCAGGTTTTTGGCGATGTTGAACCCACTGGTCAGGCTATCGAGCATGATCGCCGTGACGCCAGTGAGGAAAAACCGGTCAAGCATCCCAGCCTGGGTGGCGGTTTTGAGGGTTTCATAGAAGCTGCGAACGAAACCGCCCTTGCCGACCGCCTCGCGAAACGCACCCATGTCTTCAGCAAGCAGGCTGTTGGCAAAGTGGTCGTATTCGTCAATCAGCAATAGCAATTTGTTGCCGGAATCCGCCACGCATTGGCAGAGCAGGGTGAGTTGTTCTTGTGGGGAGGACAGGCTACGCAATTCCTCCACAACGGATGCAGGATAGCCATACCGCCGTAAAAAGCGGATCCCTGGCAGCGCCACCCTGGCAGCAAAGCCCCGCCGCACGGTCTCCACGCCGTGGCCCGTTTCGATCCCACTGAAGTCGAGCACAAGCACTTGGTATGTATGGGCAAGCGGCGTGGGATGCTGGCCCACATGCAGCTTGCCAAATAGCGCTTCGAATTCGGACTTGCGGAGCTGGTCGTAGTAGTGCTCCAGCATCGAGAGGAATAGGCTTTTGCCAAAACGGCGCGGGCGCATCAACACGTGGTACCGCCCATGCGCTTCCAGCTTGGCGATGTACCCCGTGCGGTCTACATAAAAGTAGTCCTCCAGCGCGACTTGCCGGAAATTGCTCAGGCCGTAAGGCAGTTTTGGTAATGTAGACATGGCTTGCAGACTAGGGAAACAGGGCGCAAAAGGCGTGACATCGCATAGCGTACATGCGCCATCACCAGCCCCACTGCCACCCCATTGCAATCTGCCGGTATTGCGAGGAAAGACCCCGCCCATCGGTAGCGAGGGTCAGGTACCCATGCTCCCCACCAATCCACAGCCGTAACGCGCCAAGTGTGGGTTCCAGCTCTGCGCCCCAGCGCAGGGCGCCAGCGTTGCGTTGCCACCCTAGCCACCGTTGCGTCAGCGGGGCCATGCGCACGGTGCGCAGGGTGCATTCCCCCACGGTGGATGCACCGGGGCTCCAGCCCAGCAGGGCTTGCCACTGCGTTCTCATCGTCGTCGATACGGCTGCGATGGCCTTTTTGCCACGGATGACCGGCGCGTAATCCAGCGTGCCGTCTTCGGCGCGGATGGCGATTTGCGAGTCGATGATGCGCTCGTCGGTGGCCAACTGCTTCCACCGCAGTCGGGAAGCCACGTCCTGCGCTCGAAGGTCTACACGCCAGCCTGGCCATGGCGTGCCCTGCAGGGCCAGCGAAAGCGAGGCCCCGGTGCCCACCTCACCGGAAGGGGGAAGAAAGCGCCCGGTTACGTTGCGGTCTGCGCGGTACATACGCAGCCTGGCGTCATACGCTGTACTGCCTTCGTAGGCGATGTCTCCTTCCACACTGCGCACCTTCAGCTTGTGCAGACGCAGCCAGTCCACGCTGGCCTGCCATCGCCATGTGTGCGAATCGGCCAATGCAAACCACGGGGTCACCCCGCGCAGGCCGCGCCCATCCCAGGCCTCGCTACGCGCCCACAGCGCAAAACGGCGCGGTGCTTCCGGCAGGCTGTGGCGGGACTCCATCGCAGCCAGCGCCACGGCGTCTGCGTTGGCCTCCAGCCACGTCTGCGAACGGGCCACCGCCGCCAGCCCCCATCCGCTGGGGTGGATCGCGCCCGCGTGCGCTTCGATGCGACGCAACGCCCTGCCGGACTGCCCCATTGCATGCAGATACGTGGCCCAGTCATCCCGATCCAGCGCCAGCACCGGAACGCCGACGCCCATCGATTCCTCCTCGGCGCCCACCCATACCGCCCAATGATCGGGCTGCACGCCCTGCGCTGGCAGGGACGACGCCCCCACCAGCGCCAGGGGAACCAGCGCCTTAGCCAACGCGAGCAGCCTGTTGTACATGCTGCGTCTCATCGAAGACGATCAAGGACGACCGGGGACAAACCCAGTCAATGCTGCTCGTAGCTCCCGTCGGTGTATTCCAGCGTGCCGTCTTCGGTGTTCAGGTACCCCGCCAACACGCCGTTCACGGTCAGCGGATGCACCGTTTGTGCGGAATCAAGCACCAATCGAACCCCCGTGTTGCTTTCCAGCGTGAGCACTTGCGCTGCATCGTCGCCGTAACCGCTGAGGTTGACCACGCTCGTACCTTGTGCGTACTGGCCGCTCCACCATACACGGCCCTGCGTGCCGCTGTCTGCGCCGGTGATGTCGAGTTGCATCGACAGCACGGGCCGGTTCGGGATCGATACATTGCCGGCAAGTCGCACGCGGCCCACATCGGTGTTGGCGGCATGTGCGCCCTGCGTCGCATCGAACGAGGGCAACCCGGTGTGGTCGGCACTGATCGTCCCCTCGAAGAACGGCGCTCCATTGCGCCCCACGCTCCCGGTGAAGGCAAATTGCGTGGGTTCGTACACGGTGCCGGAGCGGTCGTATTGGCAAGCGCCGATGCGCAGCCCTCCTTCCAGCGTGCTGACCGGTGACCCCGCATGCAAGATCAGATGCATCCGTTGGCCGCTGCTGCAATCGGAGTACGACCCCGCGGCATCAGGGGTAGCCTCCATGGTCGACCCCGGCGCAAAACCCACCCAGGAAGCGACCTGCCCTTGTCGAATCAGGCGAATATCTCCTTGCAGGGCCAGTTTGTGTGCGGTGCTGTCATGCTGCAACCAGGCAACGGAGAGATCGACTTCATGCTTCTCGCCCAGCACTTCGGCAGTGTGGTTCTGCCGGTAAATCCATTGCCCCAATGCCCCGTCGTAGCCAAAAGAAGGCTGCATATCGAATTGCACGGAAGGTGCGAGATCTCCCCGCAAAGCCCAGGAATCGATCGCCCCCTCTTCATCGCGAGTCAGCGACAGCGTTGCCGCGACGCCAGGGGCTGGGGTGCTCGCATACGTCTGCGTCTCGTTCCATGCCGTGGGTTCGACCCAGCATGACTCCCCGCTGGGGCAGGTATCGGCGCCTTCGATGTACTTCGATGTCATGTTGTCGTAGTAGCCGTACGCTACCGCAGCAACCGTCATGCGCGATGCCACGGTGCGGGTATGCACGAAGTAGTGGTGGGCATCGGCGGGGTCAGGCTGCAAGAGCAGCCGCAATGTCCACGCGGTTCCGCACACTTCCCCTACGGCATCGCAAGGCTTGTAAGTACCGTTGGCATCGGTGGCATTGATGAACGCTTTGCTACCCGGGCGGGGGGTCGTCGTACACGCCAGGTACCGCGCATCGTTGCGGCTGGTCGCAACCGTCATGGCTGCTGCGTCGGCGTACAGCCCACAACGCCATAGTCCGTTCACCTCACGTCGCTGCGCCGTGAACGGGGCGGAAGTGTCGCGAACAGTGTTGTCCCAGTAATCGGCCGCTTCCTGAACCAGTTGGAGCGTGTCTGTGGTGAATTCCGATACCGGCACGGTGCGCAACCGCAAGTCATCTGCCACGGCTTCGAGTTCCGTTTTGAGCGACAGGTCTTCGGCATCGAGCGCACGCGCATTGCTGCGCAACGTCGACATGAACGCTTTGGCTGCGTCAACCGCCGAAGCCGGGGGGTCGCTGGCTGGCGCGGCGTTGCCTATGCGAAGCCAGAAACCGTCAGTCGGTGCGGGGGCCGTGGCAAAGGGCTGATAACCGTACTGGACGAGATGTGCGCGCAAGGTGTCGATGCCCTGGGTTTCCAGCGATGGCGCATGCATGCGCCAGCTACCGGTGGCGGTGTCCCACGCCCACGCGGTGATGATGGCCTGCCCTTTGTTGCGCAGTGCCTTGCGCAGGCCCATTTCGAGCTGCGAGGGGTTTTTGTTGTCGGTGCTGGCAACCAAATTCCAGCCTGCAACCAGGTCGTCCGCTTGCAAAGCACCTGCCATGGCACCCGGCGCGGGCGGTACGGCAGGCATCCCGATATCGAACGCTCCCCCAGCCTTGGTACGAACCCAAAAGCCTTCTTTGGGGTTGATCGTGGTCAGGATGTCGTAGCCATGTTCTGCAGCATGGGCCGCCAGTTCCGACGCACTCAAGGACGGCGCATACATTGCCCATTTGCCCTGGGCCTTATTCCACTTCCAGACCGTCCAAACTTTGTCCGCATCGCCAAAGGCAGAAGCCACGGCAACCGGCGCCGTATTGCTATTGCCGAGCAAATTCCATCCCGCCACCAGCGAGACCCCCGCATCGGCGCCAGCCAATGCAGGTAGACACGCCCCCGCCAACAAAAAACGACGCACAGCGTTACGCATGGAAACACCTCCGTTACGGTGATACAAGGAACACACGACCAAGCCCCGGCGTTTGGCACCCGAGGCGCCTAGAACCTATTCCAGTAGGGGCTGCGCCATCGCATTGCACGCGGCGGCGGTGCTCGGAATCCTCATGTACTGTCAGTACATTCCGGTTCCTGCGCTCCGGTGCCACGCACACTGCTTCGGCTCGCCTGCCTACTGAAATAGGTTCCTAGTGGGCAGGAGGGGCATCAATACATGCGAACACGGGCGAACACCCGCTACCCACCGTGCCACGGTAGCACAACGGCGCGCATTGCATGGGCACCGCTACGGCCAGCCGCTGATCGCGACTTCTGTCGCTCTTCCCATGTCGCTCTTCGTACCACTCTTCATACGTCAATCTCCACCTCGTTCCCATAGCGCTCCATCAGCTCGCGCCGGGCGCTGGCTTCGCCTTTGCCCATCAGTTGGGTCATGGCTTCGCGGGTGGCTTCCACGCCGTATTTCCCGATGGTCACGGGCAGCAGGCGGCGTGTGTCGGGGTTGAGGGTCGTCTCCCAGAGCTGCTCGGCGTTCATTTCGCCCAGGCCCTTGAATCGGCTAATCGTCCACGTCCCTTCGCGCACCCCGTCCTTGCGGAGCTTGTCGAGGATCGCGGTGAGTTCCCCTTCGTCCAGCGCGTAGGCTTTGGTCGCAGGCTTCTTGCCGCGTGCCTGGGCATCGACCCGGTACAGGGGGGGGCGCGCTACACAAACATGGCCGGCTTCGATGAGTTGGGGGAAGTGGCGAAAGAACAGCGTCAATAGCAGCACCTGGATATGCGAGCCGTCGACGTCTGCATCGCTGAGGATGCAAATCTTGCCGTAGCGCAAGCCACCCAGGTCAACGGTATCGCCAGCCGCGTGCGGGTCTACGCCGATGGCAACCGAGATGTCATGCACCTCTTGATTGGCGAACAGCCGGTCTTTGTCGACCTCCCAGGTATTGAGCACCTTGCCGCGCAGGGGCAGGATCGCCTGGAATTCCTTGTTGCGCCCCATCTTGGCGCTGCCCCCGGCGGAATCGCCTTCGACGAGAAACACCTCGTTGATTGATAAGTCGCGGCTTTCGCAGTCGGTGAGCTTGCCAGGCAGAACGGCCACGCCGGAGCCTTTGCGTTTTTCGACCTTCTGCGCCGCTTTCTGGCGCTTCTGCGCGGCGCGAATCACCAAGTCCGCCAGCTTCTTGCCGTGCTCGACGTTTTGGTTGAGCCACAGCTCCAGCGCGGGCCGGACGACCGAGGCGACGATCCGCACGGCATCCCGCGAGTTCAGTCGCTCCTTGATCTGCCCCTGGAATTGCGGATCAAGCACCTTGGCCGAGAGCACGAAACTCGCACGTGACAACACATCGTCACCCACCAGCCGCACCCCTTTGGGCAACAGCGAATGGAGTTCGATAAAGCCCTTGACGGCGCTGAACAGCCCTTCCCGCAGGCCATATTCGTGCGTGCCGCCTGCGACGGTGGCGATGAGATTCACGTAGCTTTCGCGGATCGTTTCCCCTTCTTCCGTGAACGCGACGCACCAGCTTGCGCCTTCGCCCGGGGCAAAGCTATCGTGGGTCTCGTCAGCGTAGCCCGAACCCTCGAAAAACGGGATCAGCGGCTCGGCGGCAAGCCGGCTCGATAGGTAGTCGCGCAGCCCGCCTTTGTAAAGCCAGGTTTGCGTCTGGCGATTTCCTTCCTGCGCCAGAATCACCGTTACCCCCGGCATCAGCACGGCCTTGCTGCGCAGCAGATGAATCAGCGGCGCTTCGGGGATGGCTGGGGTGTCGAAATACTGCGGATCGGGCCACATACGCACCACCGTTCCGGGCTTGCGTTCTTCGGCGGTGGCATCGCGAATGTGGAGGGGTTCGCACACCGCGCCCCCCGCAAAAACGATACGAGCAACCTTGCCTTCGCGGGTCGTCGTGACTTCCAGCCGTTGGCTCAGGGCGTTGGTGACGCTAACGCCCACGCCATGCAACCCCCCGGAAAAACGGTAGGCCCCGCCCTGCGTTTTGTCGAACTTGCCCCCGGCATGGAGCTGCGTGAACACCAGCTCGATGACCGGAGCGTTCTCGGTAGGGTGCATGCCAAAGGGAACCCCCCGGCCTTCGTCCGCCACGCTGACCGAACCGTCGCCATGCAAAGTGACCCGAATCTTTTTGCCATGCCCTGCCAAGGCTTCGTCGGCAGCGTTGTCGATCACCTCCTGCACGATGTGCAGGGGGTTGTCCGTGCGGGTGTACATCCCCGGCCGTTGCCGAACCGGCTCCAACCCTTTGAGGACACGGATCGAACTTTCACTGTACGCGGGGGAAGAGGGGATGGGCATGGAAGCAGAAAAGAGTAAGACTTACGCAAAATTGCCCTGGCTAGGAGCCTGTCGGACGCTGGGCTGCTGCGCTGATCCACTGCCTGACCTCTGCCTCGCTGCATCCCACCAATTGGGCAATTTGTGCAGTCTCCATGCCTTGGTGGTGCGCAGCGCACGCCATGGCTTGGTACGCAGCCAAACGACCCTGTTCGATGCCTTTCTCGATTCCCTGCGCGATTCCCTTCTCCATGCCCTTCTCGAGGCCTTTTTCGAGGCCTTTTTCGATTCCCTGCGCGATGCCTTGCGCAAGGCCCTGCGCGATGCCTTGTTCCAACCCTTTCCGCAATCCGTCTTTGTGCGCTTTGATGGGCGCATTGCGAAGTATGTAGATAAAGTCCCGACGCTTGTGTTGGGCCTCTAGTTCTTCCGGGGTCATGGCTGCTTCGTTGATCCACTCCAAGGCTTTTCGGATCAGTGGATCGGGCAGCCCTTCGGGAATCATTTCGAGTGAACCTGCATTCTTCATAAAGTACAGCCATTGATCACGAATGTCGGCCAGATCCTTTTCCTCTTTCTGGAATTTTGGCAATTCGACGAATACCAGCTCAATGTCATCGCCGTACTCCGCCAGCCTGCTTTTCTCCATCAGCCGGTACCGGCTTGTCATTTGTTTCGGGGCGTCGTCGAACAACACAAAGTCCGTGAACGTCAATGCAATCACGGGGTTCAACAGCCGGTAATGCTCCCCAGGCCCAAGTTGGCTCGAATACTGTTTTGCGGCGTTGTACAAGATTCGTTGTTCAAAGCCCTCAACATTCAATACCTGCATTTCGATGATGACTTGGGTGCCGTTTGCCAGCACTGCTTTCACATCGACAAAAGTATCTTTCATCCCCTGCACCATGGGGATTTGGTACGGGTCGACGATTTCCAATTCTTGAATCTCGTGTTCGCCTTCGTATTCGAGGATCGCGTTCAGAAAACCCCGCAGTACCGGTTTCGACCGCTGCGAACCAAATACCTTCTTGAACGCAAAGTCTGTTCGTACATCCAAAAATCGCATCGTTTTTCCTTTGGGTGGTCGTTTTGTACCGGTGGCAGACCAGCGCGGGTACGTTGTGCCTTGTTACACACGGATTTGCACACGGGCAACCGTTTTGCATGCATGTACGTAGCGCCCATCGCTTTGCAGGGCGTCCCAGCCAAGCGCGGGGGCTATGGGTAGCAAGGAATGCCGCCGGGCTTCGCTGTCTTGCTTGCGTTGCGGGGTGGCTTGGCTGCATGAACGCTCCAGGGCTACCAGACATGCGTCGAAATCCTGCGAGGTAGCGGGATTGCACAGTAGCACCATGTCGCAACCGGCCTTCCACGCCAATTCCGCCGCACGCCCCACGCCGATAGGTTGCCCGGCTACCACCCGTGCGCCGACCATCGACAAATCGTCGCTGAAGATGGCCCCGCCAAAGCACAGCCGCTCCCGCAGGATGCCCTGCAACCACCTCGCCGAAAAACCGGCAGGCACGCCATCCACTGCGGGGTACACCACGTGCGCAGGCATCACGCTTTGCAATCGCAGGCACAAGTGACCGTAAGGCTGGGCATCCTGCTCCAGAATCTGCTCCAGCGTGCGGGAATCGACGGGCACCTCGGTATGCGAATCCCCACGCACATGGCCATGCCCGGGGAAGTGCTTGCCACAGTTGGCCATCCCCCCCAACTGCATCCCATGCATCAGCGCCGAAGCCAGGGCCGTGACTGTGTTCGCGTTGGCGTGGAAGGCGCGGTCGCCGATGACGGTGCTGGCGCCGTAATCCAAATCGAGGACGGGGGCAAAGCTCAGATCGACCCCGCAAGCGCGCAGCTCCGTAGCCATCACGAACCCACACGCTGTAGCCAGTGCAGCGCCAGCGTTCGGATCGACCTCCCAACGCTGTCCGAGTACACGCATGGGAGGCAATGGCGTGAACCCATCGCTGGCAAAACGCTGTACCCGCCCGCCTTCATGATCGACGCAAATCAGCAGATCGTTTCGCACGCTCTTGATGTCTGCGCACAGCGCAGTGAGTTGCGTACGATCACGCCAGTTGCGGGCGAAGAGCACTACGCCACCGACGAACGGATGCGCGAGGCGATCCCGATCCGCAGCGCACAGCGCGCAACCGGGCAGGTCGATCAACAAAGGGGAGGACAACACCACAACACCAAAAAAGCGCGTTCAGGCTTGAAATCGAAGCTTCATCACCAGAATGACCGCAACCAGAACGAGGGTCACGACATTCGCGGCAATGACGGGAACGGCGCGCAAAAGAATGCCATACGCCAGCCAACATACGATGCCTGCGGCCAAAACGCAGTACATCCCCAGCGAGATGCCGGAAACGTCCCGGGTGCGCCAGGTATGCCGGACCTGCGGCCAGAAACTCGCCGTCGTCAACACAGCGGCCACGAGGCCCACCGCATCCGCCACCGAAAAAACCATCTTCACGCTACTTTCCACGACACTTTTGCGACGACCCACACATCCTATCCCAGGGTGCCAAGCCATGATACAACGCGGCTTTGCGCACCCATTGCACCCATTCGTAATCGCTTTCCCCCGCATCGGAGCATGCCATGCACCCTTCCCTGCACACTGCTATCGAACGGCTGAACGCCATCATCGTCGGCAAATCCGCCCAGATTCGCGACTGCGTGGCCTGTCTGCTGGCCGGGGGGCATCTGCTCATCGAGGACGTTCCCGGCGTTGGCAAAACCACTTTGGCGCACGCGCTGGCCCGGACTTTCGGGCTGCGCTTTTCACGGGTGCAATTCACGTCGGACTTGATGCCCAGTGACTTGTCTGGCGTGGCGGTGTACGAGCGCTCGCAAGAACAGTTCGTTTTTCACCCTGGGCCGCTGTTCACGCAGGTGTTGCTGGCCGACGAAATCAACCGCGCCAGCCCCAAAACCCAAAGCGCCTTGCTGGAAGCGATGGAAGAACGCCAGGTGACGATCGAAGGCGAAACGCGGCCCTTGCCTGCTCCCTTTTTCGTCATCGCCACCCAGAACCCCCACGACCAATTGGGAACGTACCTGTTGCCCGAATCACAGCTCGACCGTTTTTTGATGCGCATCTCGCTGGGCTACCCCGACCGCCTTTCCGAGCGCGCCCTCTTGCAGGGGCAGGATCGCCGCTCCATGCTCGAAGCCCTGCCCAGCGTGCTCGGCCCCCAGGAGCTGGGCACCTTTCAGGAAGCCGTGCAAACAGTACACGTCTCAGACGCCCTGCTCGACTACCTGCAAAGCCTGCTTGCCGCCACGAGGGACGGGAGCTGGTTCATACAAGGGCTTAGCCCCCGCGCTGGCATGGCCGTGCTCCGCGCCGCGCAGGCACAGGCTTATCTGGGTGGGCGGGGGTACGTCGCGGTCGATGACGTGCAGGCCATCCTGGCGCAGACCACCGCGCACAGGCTGATCCCCACCGGGCAAAGCGGCCGCAGCGCCAGTGACCAGGTGCGTGCGATGGTCGAAGCCGTTCCGATCCCCTAAGCCCTATCTTCTGAGCGCCACCGATGCCCACGCCCCAGGATTCCCTAGGGAACCTTGACGCCAATGCGGCGTTGCGCCAGATGCGTGCCCGCTGGCACCAGCAGTGGGAACGGTGGTGGGAAGCGAGGCTCCCCCCGACGGATCGCGCCACGCTGACCCACCGCAATATTTACATCCTGCCGACCAAGGCCGGGTGGATGATGGGGCTGACGCTGCTAGTGCTGCTGGTGACGTCGATCAACTACCAGCTCAACCTGGGGTATCTGCTCACTTTTCTGCTCGGAGGATGTACCGCCGTCGGCATGGTGGCCTGCCATGCCACGCTGCGCGGCATGGTCGTTTCCGTCGCCGTGCCGGACGCAGCCTTTGCCAACGAAGCCGTATCCCTGCTCGTCACCCTGCACAACCCCAGCACCCAGGGGCGCTACGGTGTCGGCGTGGCTCTGGTGGATGGAGCGCCGTCGTGGATCGACGTGGCGCGCCAGGACAGCAGCGCTGTCACGTTGCGAATGATCCCCGCGCACCGTGGGTGGCAACGCCTGCCCGTCTTGCGCGTACATACGCGATTCCCGCTGGGGTTTTTCGAGGCATGGGCGCCGTTGCGGCCCGCAAGCCAGTTGCTCGTCTACCCCGCGCCGGAACGCCCTGTCCCCGCGCTACCCACGGGCGGCAGCCACGACGACGAAGCCGCCAGCTCGATCAGCACCCCTACCCGATTCGGCGATCCCGACGGCCTGCGCCCCTACCGCCGTGGTGACAGCCTCAAAACCATCCTGTGGAAGAAAACCGCCAAAACCGGCGAACTCGTCAGCCGCGACCACAGCGCTGCGGCCTCCCCCGCACTCTGGATTGATGCCCGCGACACAGGTCTGCCCGGCCACGCCGGTAGCGCGCAACGTGAAGCGCAGTTGTCCCGCATGTGCGCATGGGTGCTCGAAGCAGAACGCCGATCCCTGCACTACGGCCTGCGCCTCGGCGCAGAAGCCATCCCCCCCAATACCGGCCCGGCGCACGAACGGCAATGTTTGCGAGTGTTGGCGTTGGGGTAGTGGGTGATGATGCGCAATGGCTTTGTAGGCACTATCAGGCAAACATGGCCCTCAGCTCATAGCCTTGATTTGATGCAGACAGCGAGCGGCGCCAATCACTGGCAAACGCACACCGTGTTTTGTATTGAAGGCAAATCCTGCGCCCACATTGGGCCGTAGATACAGTCCCAAATAATAATTCTCGATTTTTCTGCAATTATTTTGCTACATGGGCTTTGACATTTTTCCAAACCTGCTCGTCAGGATCGAGCTGTAGAGCAGTATGGCGGCAAGAAATGCACTTCCAGCTTTCCGTTGGTAGATTCGAGATATTTATTGATAATCGATGTTTTGTGAATAGAAGACCCATCGACGACCCGGAAAACAGGCCGAGTGGCATCCTTCATCAGCAGTCGAAGGCAATGCAGGAGCACTTCAGCATGGACTGAGCCGACGTGGAGCATGCACTGAAGATGGCCGAAAGCATTTGGACAGAGACACGCTCTCCAGTAGAAGGCGCGACAGGGGTGTGTCCGCGAAGGCCCCAGGTGGTGCCAGCGCGGTAGTTGGAACGCATGACCGCTTCATTGGCGAACAAAGATGGTGGCACCTTTTTCTTGGGCGCGTTGCGTTGGAACGAAATACTCACTAATCATCGCTGTAGCACATCAGCGTCTGAGTTATGCAGACCTTCCCTACGCGGCGCGCGCCAAACTCGAGTGTTAGGTAGCATCGTGATGCATAACAAACAATATAAATCTTTCACTCAACAACCACCAGCTAAAGCTGGTGGGTTGATATTACGGACTGAAAGTCCGGATACGCGTCGGCTGAACGACGCGTTTTAGCCCGGCTCCATCTTGAAATCATCGTTCTGCCTCGGTTCAAAATGGTGTTCTAAGTAGCTCTTAATCATTTCTTCTGTCATCTGCCCTACAGTTGCACAAAAGTATCCTCTCGCCCAAAAGTGACGTCCCCAGTATCTCTTTTTATGTGTGGAAACTCTTCCAACAGCTTGCTTGCTGTCCGCCCTTTCAGCCTCCGGACAATCTCACTTGGTGCCATTACCGGCGGGCAACTTACCAAGATATGCACGTGATCCTTACTTACCACACCCTTCACAATCCTGATTTCAAATGCCTCACATGTTTCTCGCACTAGCTCTCTGACCCGCTCCCCAATTTCTCCCGTCAGAACCTTGTAACGGTATTTCGTAACCCATACAAAGTGATACTCTATCTGGAATACTGTATGACTTCCGTATCTATAATCCATGCCGTCCCCTTTTTTGAGGCTTATTCGCGTAGCTAAAGCTGACCGGCTAAAGCCGGTGGTTTTAACCTTGTGATTGATAATAAAATGTGGGCACTACATGGAAATATTTACAGAAATATATACCGGAAACAGTAAGGAACAGTTAAAAAAGATTCCGAATAACTCAGTTGATCTCATCGTAACATCACCACCTTACGCAGACCAGCGAAAAAGCACATACGGTGGTATTCATCATGACGAATACGTAGACTGGTTTCTGCCTATTTCAGAACAGCTTTTTCGTGTTCTCAAACCAACAGGCACTTTTATCCTAAACATCAAGGAAAAAGTCGTTGAAGGTGAGCGCAGTACTTATGTAATGGAACTCATTATAGAAATGCGTAAGCAAGGGTGGCTATGGACGGAAGAATTTATTTGGCATAAGAAAAATTGTTATCCTGGAAAGTGGCCCAATCGCTTCCGTGACGCATGGGAACGACTTCTTCAGTTTAATAAAAATAGAAAATTTAATATGTATCAGGAAGAAGTAATGGTACCAATGGGAGAATGGGCAAACTCAATACTGAAGAAACTTTCTGAAACAGATAAAATCCGTGATAACTCAAAAGTTGGCAGTGGATTCGGCAAGAATATTTCAAACTGGCTTGATAGAGATAAAGCATACCCAACAAATGTTCTTCATTTAGCCACTGAATGCAACAACAAGAATCACAGTGCGGCTTTCCCCGAAGAGCTGCCAGAATGGTTTATCAAACTTTTCACAAAAGAAAATGACACGGTTCTTGATCCGTTTATGGGTTCTGGAACGACGTTAGTTGTCGCAAACAGAATGAGACGGAATTCAATAGGTATCGATATTATTCCCGAGTATTGTGAAATGGTGAAAAAGCAATTGCAGCCCATTGAGTTATATCTATTTGAACCAAAGGCGGAATATGAAAAAATTAAACCTTAAAGACGTATCTCTGTACGTTGAAAAAAACATTGGGACTTTTCACGAGAAGCGAATTCAGAGTCTTGACGGATTACAGTTATCGCAAGTTCTAAAACGAAAAAATCCGTATTTATTCAAGGCAAAATATGTATTGACTGCTGAACAAATTATAAAAGGTTTGGTGGATGCGCATATATCTTCAAATGAGGAAACCATTTTTGGCGATTGGCTGGAAGGACTTGCCATTTTCATCAACAATAAGGTGTACGACGGTCGCAAATCTGGAATCACGGGCATTGACTTGGAATTTGACAACAATGGAATAAGAAATATTGTAACAATCAAATCAGGCCCTAATTGGGGAAATAGTTCGCAAATAGCCAAAATGGTTGCCGACTTCAAGACAGCTAAAAAAGCATTGAGAACCAGCAACTCGCAATTAAACATCGTTGCTGTAAATGGTTGCTGTTATGACAAGGACGGCAAGCCAGATAAAGGAGATTATTTTAAGTATTGTGGGCAACAATTTTGGGATTTTATATCTGGAGACAGTGAATTATTTACGGAAATCATCGAGCCACTTGGGCATAATGCCAAAGAAAAAAATGATGATTTTGTAAAATCGTATTCTCAGATGATTAACAAGTTCACCAAAGATTTTGCAAACATCTATTGCAAAGATAATGGAGATATTGATTGGGAAAAATTGGTGCGTTTTAACTCCGCAACAGTAGAGCCAAAAAAAAAACCACCCCATCGGGTAGTCAGAAGTTTCTACATCCCAGCTCCCACACCACCCACCATGCGAGTCCGCAGTGGGCGGTGCTACAAGTCGGCTCGCTCGACGGAGTCTTTCGCTTGATATTCGTGTATTCCTGTGCCTTGCACTACAGGTCTTTGACACTGAGCCGACCCTGTTCCGGTAACCACACCCACAGCGTGAAGCGCAGTTATCCCGCATGTGCGCATGGATGCTCGAAGCAGAACGCCGATCCCTGCACTACGGCCTGCGCCTCGGCGCAGAAGCCATCCCACCCAACACCGGCCCGGCGCACGAACGGCAATGTTTGCGGGCGTTGGGGTAGTGGGGGGGCGACAGCGTTTTTTGCGACCCAGTGATATTGCTTGGTTGTAACGGTGACGCATGCACACCGCGAAGAGGACGACAATCCAAAAAGCGTGATCGAAGACACATGAACCAAGGAGAGCAGGACGATGAATCAGCGCTTTTGTGGGATGCAGTTCGGTTCCTTGCATCGCGTGGCTTGGGGGATGGTGATGCCTTTCCTCGTCGTCTGTCTCGCCTTCCTCAGCCCATTCGCTGGTGCTCAGCCCGTATACAAATTCGGTGTCGTACCGCAGTTTGAGCCTCGGAAGTTGGCGTCGATCTGGGTGCCGATCCTGGCGGAGCTTGAACGACGTACCGGGTTCAAGCTGGTCATGGTCGGGGCTGCGCGCATTCCTGATTTCGAGGGCGAATTCGAGGCCGGACACTACGACTTCGCCTACATGAATCCCTACCACTCGCTCATCGCCGCCCGCACGCAGAAATATGTGCCGCTGGTTCGCGATGGTGGGAAAAAACTGTTTGGCATTCTGGTGACCGCAAAGGACGGGCCGATCAAAGGGATCAAAGACTTGGAGGGGAAGTCGATTGCCTTTCCCGCGCCCAATGCCATCGGCGCTTCACTGCTGATGCGTGCGGATCTCGAACATCTGCACAAGCTGGTTTTCACACCCGTCTGGGCACAGACGCATACCTCGGCATACCTTAACGCTGCCTTGGGCAAAGTTGCGGCGGCGGGCGGGGTAATGTCCACACTGCTGCAGCAGCCACCATCCGTGCGCGACAAGCTGCAAGTGATCTACGAAACCCGTCGTATCGCTCCGCATCCGGTCATGGCGCACGGACGGGTCCCCGCAGCCGACCGCGAGAAACTGCGCCAAGCCTTCCTTGATCTTGGGACCACCCCCGAGGGGCGCGCCTTGCTGTCCCCAGTTCCGATCAGCCAGATCGTGGCTGCCTCGGCCGAGGACTATGAAGAAATCACTGGTTGGGGCTTGGAGCAGTATTACGTCCAGGGCGGCGACTAAGAACCTGGTTCGGTAGGCTCCTGCACAGGTTGTTTTCCACAGGTTGGTTTTTTATGCAAGGCAGCCCTCGCCGCATTCACCCGGCTATGGCCAGCGCCCAATGAGCTTTTGCTTGTTCTTGGCTCAGCGACATTAGCCCTGTTTCGTCAACGCATTGCCCGGCAGTTTTTTCCATGTCGCTGCGAGTCAAAGTTTTGGTCATCCTGGCGGTGGCCTGTCTGGTCGGGGATGCTGTCCTCGTTTTACTCTGGCATCCCTGGCAGGTCCAAAGGTTGCTCGAACGCGAACATCGGGCCATGCAAGATCACCTGGTGACGCTAGGCGACGCCCTATCCCCGTTCTTGCAGCAGAACCAAATCGGCGCCATCCACGAAGTGCTCGATGCCATTCTCGAACGGCAATCTGAGTGGAAATCACTGGTTTTGACCGATGGCTCCGGCCTGATTCTGTATCCGCTCGACCCACCGTCCCTCGGTTCCGTCGGTCACTTAGACCGCTTGCAGCACTCGATCACGCAACACAATACCCTATTGGGACGGATCGATCTCGTCACGGACTTTTCCGTCATCCTCCAGGCCGAAACCCGCAAAACCTGGATCTCCGCGTCGATCATCACTGCGGGTTTCTTGCTCATCGCTATCGCGGTTGCCGTCTTCCTTGATGTATTGCTGGGACGACGGGCACGCCAACTCGTCACAGCGGCGCAGCGTATGAGCGAAGGGGATTTCGGCGCGGATCTGCCCACAGCCTCGCGGGACGAAATCGGCCAACTGGCCCGCGCCTTCGCCGATATGCGTGCAGCGATTGCGGCGAAAGAGCACGCGCTGGTCGAATCGCAACAGGCGGCGGAGGCGAGCAGCCAAGCCAAGTCGATCTTTCTGGCCACCATGTCGCACGAGATTCGCACACCCATGAACGGCATCCTCGGCATGGCGCAACTGCTACTGCGACCCCACCTCTCCGACAACGAGCGGCTGGAATTTGCCCGCATCATCCTCCATTCCGGCCAGTCGCTGCTGACTTTGCTCAATGACATCCTTGATCTATCGAAAGTTGAGGCCGGCCGTATCGAATTGCTCCACGAATCGTTTGCCCCCCAACCATTGCTGGATGAGGTCAAGACCCTGTTCCGCGAAATGGCGCACGAGCAAGGTCTGGACATAGAAGCCCACTGGGATGGACCGGCCAACGCCACGTACCTGGCGGATGCCCGGCGGGTGCGGCAGATGATTGCCAATCTGGTCAGCAACGCCATCAAATTCAGCGAGCGGGGAACGATCCGTCTGGCGGCGAGCGAGGTGCAGCGCAACGAGAACGAAGCGGTACTACAGTTTTCCGTCTCCGACTGCGGCATCGGGATTCCGGAAGACAAGCTGCCGCAACTCTTCCAGCCTTTTTCTCAACTCGATGGCTCGCATACGCGGAAGTACGCAGGGACGGGCCTGGGGTTATCCATCATCCGTAGCTTGGCGACGATGATGGGTGGCGAGGTCGGGGTGGAGAGCGTGGTCGGTACAGGCTCGACATTCTGGTTCCGCGTGCGTGCGACTGCCGAGAAAGCGCAGGAAGCGCAGCGCACGTCACACGCAAGCAACCTTCACGCTGCAACCGATGGCAGTGCCAGTGCTTCCATCCTGCAAGGCAAACGCCTGCTGGTGGTCGAAGACAACGCCATCAACGCGATGGTGGTGCGGATGCTGTTGGAACAACAAGGGGCAGAGATCGTGTGCGTCGACAACGGACAAGTGGCGCTGGATACCTTGGCATCCGCCCCCCGCTTCGATGCCGTGTTGATGGACTGCCAGATGCCGGTGATGGACGGCTTCACGGCAACAGTCAAGCTGCGCGAGTGGGAAGCCGCCACTACCCAACCCAGAATGCCAGTGATCGCTCTCACGGCCGGCGCGTTCGACAACGACCGTAAGGCTTGCTTGGCCGCTGGCATGGATGAATACCTAGCCAAGCCGCTCAAGCTCGACGAATTGATTTCCGTCTTGCGCCAATGGCTACATCCTTGACCGACGCCCACCAAGCCAGTCAGTGGGCGCCTCCTTGGGCAACGCGGGCTACACGTCCAGCGCTGCGGCAAACAAGGGGGCCGTCTTCAGACCAAGTGCGCCACGCCTGCCTGTTCTTCCTGCAATTCGCGCAGGGTTTTGTCGATGCAACCCTGGCTGAATTCGTCAATAGGCAACCCATCGACCACCTTGTATTCGCCGTTCTCGCAGGTGACGGGGAACCCGAACATCGTGTCCTGGGGAATGCCGTATTCGCCATTGGAGGGGATACCCATCGTGACCCATTTCCCCTGGGTTCCGAGCACCCAGTCACGCATGTGGTCGATCGCCGCGTTCGCTGCGGAAGCCGCTGAAGAAACCCCGCGTGCTGCAATGATTGCAGCGCCACGTTTGCCTACGGTTGGCAGGAAGGTGTTGACGTTCCAGTCGTGGTCGTTGATCAAATCCTTGATGCTCTGGCCACCAACGTTCGCAAAACGATAGTCTGCGTACATCGACGGAGAGTGGTTGCCCCAGACGGCCATTTTTTCGATCTCGCTGACCGGCTTGCCCGTTTTGGCCGCGAGTTGGCTCAAAGCGCGGTTGTGGTCGAGGCGCAGCATCGCGGTGAAGTTGCGGCGAGGCAAATCGGGAGCGCTCTTCATCGCAATATAGGCGTTGGTGTTGGCTGGATTGCCGACGACAAGCACCCGTACATTCCGGCTCGCAACGGCATTAAGCGCCTTGCCTTGCCCGACGAAAATCTGACCGTTGATGTTGAGCAACTCGGCGCGCTCCATGCCCGGGCCACGCGGGCGCGAACCGACCAGCATCGCATAGTCCACATCGCGAAACGCCTGTTGGGGGTCGCTGTGCGCTTCCATGCCTGCCAGCAAGGGGAAGGCGCAATCCTGCAATTCCATCATCACGCCCTGCATCGCCTGCTGCGCTTTGTCATTGGGGATTTCGAGCAGACTCAACACGACCGGTTGATCCGCTCCCAACATTTCGCCAGCAGCGATGCGGAACAGGATGGCATAACCAATCTGGCCGGCAGCACCGGTGACGGCGACACGAACAGGCTTTTTGCTCATAGGATGGCTCCAAAGTTGATGAGGAAAAGGGAAAAGGCGCGAACCGCAGGCACGTAAAAGGTCTGCCACCAAAGGCAATCGCACAACCACCCGGCAGGCGCACGATCCAACGCCTGCGCAGCGAGTCCGCCAAAGCAGTGTATCCCCCACGCATTGCACCTGGGCCGTAATGGACATGTTGCGGGTAGCACCACCAATACGGTATGCGAATCAATGCATTACAAGCAATAAAAACACAAATTTGGTACGTAGCAAGCGCCAAAATGCCCATGCAATAGAATGCCCCGAAGGCTGGCACCCCGCAGGGAATTCTTCACCAGCCGATCCCCCCTTCCGATTCCCTTCCTCTTACCAGGAATCTGCTCATGTCCGATCCTGCACGCCCTCGCGCAAAACCCGAGTTCTGCAACATCGAATTCCCCAGCCTCGTGGGGTACCGCTGGCCGCTCGCTTCCCTGGCCTCCGGGATGCACCGCGTCAGCGGGGCCATTCTGTTCTTCCTGATGCCATTCATCATCTGGATGTTCGACCATTCGTTGACTTCGGAAATTTCCTTTGCCCGGTTCAAGTCCGTTTTCGAGGTGGGCATTCTGGGCATTCCGGGGTGGATGTGGAAATTGGCGTGCCTGGGGTTGATCTGGGCTTCCCTGCATCACCTGATCGCCGGGATGCGCCACCTCTGGATGGATACCCACCACCACCAGATCAGCAAGGATTTCGGCAGGCAGACCGCCGCCGTGGTGCTGGTGTTGACGTTAAGCCTGACGGTATTGCTCGGCGCCAAGCTGTTCGGTTTGTATTGATCTTTTGTTGAACGTTCCCAGGAGCAGCTTTATGTCTATCAATTTCGGCCACCACCGTCTCGTCGTCGGCGCGCACTACGGCATACGTGATTGGTTGTCACAACGGGTCACTTCCGTCGTGATGCTGGTTTTCACCTTCCTCGTTCTGGGCCAGCTCCTGCTGAAATCCGGCGAGATCGGGTACGAGCTGTGGGCAGGCATCTTCTCCCCCCAATGGATGAAGTCCCTGACGTTCGTGGTGATCTTGTCGCTGCTTTACCACGTCTGGGTCGGCATGCGCAATGTCTTCATGGACTACGTCAAACCCTATGGGGTGCGCTTCGTCATGCACGTGTTCGCCATTGTGTGGCTCGTCGCCTGCGCTGGCTGGGCTATCCAAGTGCTGTGGCGCCTGTGATCGCGCTGTGAGCTTTTTTGTGTTGCATTCCTGTCCCTAGTTAACCCCGTCAATAACCCAGTCAACCCAGTCCCCCCTTCATCATGTTTACTGCTTCCAAAGTTTCCCGACGCAAGTTTGACGTGGTCGTCGTCGGCGCCGGCGGTGCCGGGATGAGCGCTTCCCTGCTGCTGGCCAGTGCCGGCTTGAACGTGGCGGTCCTCTCCAAAGTGTTCCCCACCCGATCCCACACCGTTGCCGCACAGGGTGGGATCGCGGCCTCCCTATCCAACATGAACGAGGACAACTGGAGCTACCACTTCTACGACACCGTCAAGGGCAGCGACTGGCTGGGTGACCAAGACAGCATCGAATTCATGTGCCGCGAGGCCCCCAAGGTGGTGTACGAGCTGGAGCACTACGGGATGCCCTTCGACCGCAACCCCGACGGAACGATCTACCAGCGCCCTTTCGGCGGCCACACCAGCAATCGGGGTGAAAAACCCGTTCAACGCGCATGTGCCGCAGCGGACCGCACCGGGCACGCGATGCTCCACACGCTGTACCAGCAGAATGTGCGTTCCAGAACCAACTTCTTCGTCGAATGGATGGCGTTGGATTTCATCCGCAATGCAGAGGGCGACGTCGTAGGGGTCACTGCGCTGGAAATGGAAACCGGCGACATCCATATCCTCCATTCCAAAGCCGTGCTGATGGCTACGGGGGGTGCGGGTCGCATCTACGCCGCATCGACCAATGCCTACATCAATACCGGCGACGGGCTGGGGATGGCCGCCCGTGCAGGCATCCCGCTGCAAGACATGGAGTTCTGGCAATTCCACCCGACGGGGGTCTACGGCGCGGGTGTTCTGCTGACCGAAGGCTGCCGTGGGGAAGGCGCCATTCTGCGCAACTGCAACGGCGAGCGTTTCATGGAACGCTATGCCCCCGGCTACAAGGATCTGGCCACGCGCGACTTCGTTTCCCGGTGCATGGATCAGGAAATCAAGGAAGGCCGTGGCTGCGGCCCGAACAAGGCCTACATCAACCTCGACATGACCCACCTGGGCGAGGACACGATCCGCAAACGCCTGCCTTCGGTCTTGGAAATCGGCCACAACTTCGCCAACGTGGACATCACCCGCGAACCCATTCCGGTCGTTCCGACCAACCACTACCAGATGGGCGGCATCCCCAGCAGCATTACCGGGCAAGTCGTCGTTCCCGGCAAGGACGGCACGCAAGAAGTGGTACGCGGCCTCTATGCGGTGGGGGAATGTTCCTGCGTCAGCGTCCACGGTGCGAACCGCCTCGGCTGCAACTCCTTGCTCGACCTCGTTGTTTTCGGTTTTGCGGCGGCCAAGCACATCATTGGCGAACACCATTGCGAAGAGTCGCACAAACCCTTGCCTGCCAATGCCGCAGACAATTCGCTCGAACGGCTCAACAAGCTGGAGAGCAACAAGTCCGGCGAATACTGCCAGCGCGTTGCCGACGACATCCGCAATACGATGCAGAGCCATGCCAGCGTGTTTCGCTCGCAGGAAAGCATGGACGAAGGCGTGCAAAAAATCGCCAAGATTCGCGATCGTGTCTCGGCACTCTCGCTGACGGACAAATCCCGCGTGTTCAACACGGAGCGCGTCGAAGCGCTCGAAGTGCAGAACATGATCGAAGTGGCCCAGGCCACGATGGTGTCTGCCGCAGCCCGGCACGAATGCCGGGGCGCGCACAGCGTGCGCGACTACGACCGGCCTGCGGATGACCCCCAATGTCCCCTCGGGCGCGACGATGCGAACTGGCTCAAACATACGCTTTGGCACAGCGCGACGAATAGCCTGGGCTACAAACCAGTGCAGATGAAACCCTTGACGGTTGAGTCCATCGCCCCACAAGTTCGCACGTTTTGATTCGGGTTCGCCCACGGAGTACACAAATGGCCAAACGCGTCTTCCAAATTTATCGCTACAACCCCGATACCGACGCCAAGCCCTATATGCAGCGGCTCGAAGTCGAGCTTGATGGCACCGAACGCATGCTGCTGGATGCGCTCGTCAAGATCAAGGCCATCGACCCCACCCTCTCCTACCGCCGTTCGTGCCGGGAAGGGGTATGCGGTTCCGATGC
The DNA here is from genome assembly GCF_000477435.1 of Candidatus Symbiobacter mobilis CR. NCBI lineage: Bacteria > Pseudomonadati > Pseudomonadota > Betaproteobacteria > Burkholderiales > Comamonadaceae > Candidatus Symbiobacter > Candidatus Symbiobacter mobilis. The sequence goes on along the minus strand of NC_022576.1, from coordinate 2,716,512 downwards.
GATGAATATCAACGGCAAAAACGGCTTGGCATGCTTGGTCAACCTACGCACCCTGCCCGAGACGATCGTCCTCAAACCTCTACCCGGCTTGCCCGTGGTGCGTGACCTGATCGTGGACATGACGTTGTTCTTCAAGCAATACCACTCGATCAAGCCCTACCTCATCAACGACACGCGCCCGCCGGAAAAGGAACGCCTGCAAAGCCCCGAAGAGCGCGAAGAACTCAACGGGCTGTATGAGTGCATCCTATGCGCCAGTTGCAGCACAAGCTGCCCGGTGTACTGGTGGAACCCTGACAAATTCGTCGGCCCGGCAGGCCTCTTGCAGGCGTACCGTTTCATTGCAGACAGCCGCGACGAAGCCACCTCCGAGCGGTTGGACAACCTCGAAGACCCCTATCGCCTGTTCCGATGCACGACCATCATGAACTGCGTCGATGTCTGCCCCAAGGGGCTTAACCCGACCGCAGCCATCGGCAAGATCAAGGAATTGATGGTTCGCCGCGCCATCTAGCCGCCCCGCCATGGCGACGGCAGATTGCGCAGAAGATGCGTATACAAAGGATGCGCTGCTCGACGCATCCTTGTTCGGCAAACTCCGGTGGCGCTGCCGCCGGGGGATGCTCGAAAACGATTTCTTTCTCGAGCGTTTTTTCCACCAATACGCCGCCACCCTCACGGTGCGCCAGGCGGAATGCTTGCAAGAGCTGATGGCACTGGCTGACAGCGATTTGCTCGACGTGTTCCTCGGCCGCGTCAAGATTGGCAATGTCGATCCTGCAATGGATCGTGCAGACATGCACGCATTGCTGGCCCTATTGCAACCCAAACCGGAAACCCGACCATGAAACTCGCCAACCACGCTGCAACCCTGTCCTTCAGCAACGGAAGCCCCAACATTGAATTGCCCATCTACAGCGGGCGCATGGGCCCCGATGTCATCGACATTCGCAAGCTGTATGGGCAAACCGGGATGTTCACCTACGACCCCGGTTTTTTGTCGACAGCGGCATGCCAGTCGGCGATCACGTACATCGACGGGGACAAGGGCGAGCTGCTCTACCGTGGATACCCGATCGAACAACTCGCCAGGCAGTGCGACTACCTTGATACCTGCTTCCTGCTGCTGAAGGGAGACCTGCCCAAGATACAGGAGCGCAAGGACTTCCATCAGCTCATCATCAGCCACACGATGGTGCATGAGCAAATGCAGTTTTTCCTGCGTGGGTTCCGGCGCGATGCGCATCCCATGGCAGTGCTGACGGGTTTGGTGGGAGCGCTCTCGGCTTTCTACCACGACAGCACGGATATCAATAACCCCGCGCACCGGGAGATTGCCGCGATTCGGCTCATTTCCCAAATGCCGACGCTCGTTGCAATGGCCTACAAGTACGGCGTGGGGCAGCCCTACATGTACCCACGTAACGAACTGAGCTATGCCGGGAATTTCCTGCGCATGATGTTCGGCACGCCGTGCGAGGACTACCAAGTCAACCCGGTGCTCGAACACGCGCTAGACCGTATCTTCATCCTGCACGCAGACCACGAGCAAAACGCATCGACATCGACCGTGCGGCTGTGCGGTTCTTCGGGGACAAACCCCTTTGCCGCCATAGCCGCCGGGGTGGCGTGTCTGTGGGGGCCCGCGCACGGTGGCGCCAACGAGGCATGCCTCAACATGCTCGAAGAGATCCAGCGCCAAGGGGGCGTCGCTCACATCGGCCGGTTCATCGAGCAAGTCAAGGACAAGTCCACAGGCATCAAACTCATGGGCTTCGGACACCGGGTGTACAAAAACTACGATCCCCGCGCCAAGCTCATGCAGGAAACCTGCCACGAAGTACTCGCCAATCTGGGCCTGGACAACGACCCCCTGTTCAAACTGGCCCGCGAGCTGGAAAAAATCGCGCTGGAAGACGACTACTTCGTCCAGCGCAAGCTGTACCCGAATGTCGATTTCTATTCGGGGATCGTGCAGCGTGCGATTGGCATTCCCGTCAACCTCTTCACCGGAATTTTTGCGCTGGCGCGCACCGTGGGGTGGATGGCGCAGCTCAACGAAATGATCGGCGACCCCGAATACAAAATCGGTCGGCCCCGCCAGTTGTTCACGGGGTCTGCTCCCCGGGATGTCAAGCCTCTTGAGGAACGCTAGGAACGGTAGGGATTCGTGCGCCAAGGATTGGTGATGGCGGATGCCTCCGGCGCCGGGCCATTTTTTGCAAGACCATGGGAAAAACGCTCTACGACAAGATCTGGGACGCCCACGTCGTCCATACCGAAGAAGACGGTACTGCCCTGCTGTATATCGACCGGCACTTGGTGCATGAGGTCACCAGCCCGCAAGCTTTCGAAGGGCTACGGCAAGCGGGGCGGAAGGTGTGGCGTCCCAGCTCGATCATCGCCACGGCAGACCACAACGTGCCGACGACAGGATGGGAGCTGGGCTACGACGGCATCGCCGACGCCACCAGCAAAGAGCAAATCCTGACCCTTGACGCCAACATCCGGGAATGCGGCGTTGCAGCGTACTTCCCATTCCTGTCAGCTCGGCAAGGCATCGTCCACGTCATCGGCCCTGAACACGGGGCCATCCTGCCAGGGATGACTGTCGTCTGTGGCGATTCGCATACTTCCACCCATGGCGCATTCGCTGCGCTGGCGCATGGCATCGGTACCAGCGAAGTCGAACACGTGCTGGCCACCCAAACTCTTCTGGCCAAAAAGGCCCGCAATATGCAGATCATCGTCCATGGCCCCCTGCCCACAGGGTGCTCTGCCAAGGACATCGTGCTTGCGGTGATCAGAAGGATTGGTACCGCCGGTGGTACGGGCCACACCATCGAGTTTGCGGGGTCCGCCATTCGCGCGCTGAGCATGGAAGGCCGGATGACCGTCTGCAACATGGCGATCGAAGCCGGTGCCCGCGCCGGCCTCGTTGCCGTCGATGCGACGACGATCGACTATCTGCGCAACCGCCCCATGGCGCCGCAGGAGTCTTCTGCAGAATGGGAACAAGCCGTTGCCGTCTGGAACACCCTGCATTCGGACGATGACGCGCAGTTTGACACCGTCGTCGAACTCGATGCCCGCTCCCTCGTCCCCCAAGTCACGTGGGGAACGTCTCCAGAGATGGTGCTCGGCATTGATGGCCACGTTCCCGATCCAGCGCAGGAATCCGATGCCTCGCGCCGCGCCAGCATCGAGCGGGCGCTGGCATATATGGGGCTTGAACCCGGTACGCCGATCAACGGGGTACAGATCGACAAGGTGTTTGTGGGGTCATGCACGAACAGCCGTATCGAAGACTTGCGATCCGCCGCAGCCGTCGTGCGTGCGATGGGGTCAAAAGTTGCCTCCAACGTCAAGCTGGCGATGGTCGTCCCTGGCTCGGGTTGGGTCAAGGAACAGGCAGAACAGGAAGGATTCCACACCGTCTTCCTCGACGCCGGGTTCCAATGGAGAGAACCGGGGTGCTCGATGTGCCTGGCGATGAACGCAGACCGGCTCGAACCGGGAGAGCGCTGCGCATCGACCAGCAACCGCAATTTCGAGGGCCGCCAGGGAACAGGGGGACGCACGCACCTCCTCAGCCCCGCGATGGCCGCCGCAGCCGCGATACAAGGCCGACTCACCGACGTCAGAAAGTGGCTCTAGGATGCAGCAATTCACCGTATTCCAGGGACTGGTCGCCCCGCTCGACCGCGACAACGTCGACACCGACGCGATCATCCCCAAGCAATTCCTCAAGTCGATCCGCAAAACCGGCTTCGGCCCCCACCTTTTCGACGCCTGGCGCTACCTTGACGAAGGCTTTCCCGGCAAAGACCCCGCCACGCGCCAGTCCAACCCCGATTTCATTCTGAACCAGCCCCGGTATCAGGGCGCGGGCATCCTGCTTGCCCGCAAGAATTTCGGGTGCGGATCGTCCCGCGAACATGCGCCGTGGGCGCTGGAGCAATATGGCTTTCGGGCCATCCTGGCCAGCAGCTTTGCGGACATCTTCTTCGGCAACTGCTTCAAAAATGGCCTGCTGCCGATCGTCTTGACCGAAGCACAGATCGACCAGCTTTTTCAGCAGGTGTACTCCACTCCCGGCTATACGCTGACGATCGACCTCGAACGCACGCTGATCCAGCTTGCGGACGGCTCGGAATGGCCCTTCGAGGTGCAGCCTTTCCGACGGTACTGTCTGCTCCACGGGCTGGACGACATCGGGCTGACCTTGCGCCATGCCGACCGTATCCGTGGCTTCGAGGCGCAGTTTCTGTCCCACTATCCATGGCTGTCACGCCAGCATCCTTCGTCTGCTCTTTCTCCTTCCTGACCCATTCCGGCTTCATTCCTGAAACAAACGAACCATGCGTATCGCAGTCCTACCCGGAGACGGCATTGGCACCGAAATCGTTGACGCTGCCGTTGACGTACTCCAAGCCCTGGGCCTTCCGCTGGAGCTGGAAACCGCACCCGTAGGCGGCGCAGCCTACGAATCCTGCGGCCACCCCTTGCCCGATTCGACGCTGCGTGTCGTCGATGCAGCGGATGCCGTGCTCTTCGGCGCGGTGGGGGATTGGAAGTACGACACCCTGGAACGCTCGCTGCGCCCGGAACAAGCCATTTTGGGCCTGCGCAAACACCTCGGGCTGTTCGCCAACTTCCGCCCTGCGCTGTGCTACCCCGAACTCGTCGGGGCATCGACCCTGCGGCCTGATCTCGTCTCCGGCCTCGACATCCTGATCGTTCGCGAGCTGACCGGGGATGTGTACTTCGGCCAACCCCGTGGGCGCAGGACGGCAACGGACGGCCCCTTCCCCGGCACCGCAGAAGCCTTTGACACGATGCGCTACAGCCGCCCGGAAATCGAGCGCATCGCCCGCGTCGCTTTCGATGCGGCACGCAAACGCAAGCAAGCCGGTTCCGCTGGCAAAGTCACCAGCGTCGACAAGGCCAATGTCCTCGAAACCTCCGGGCTTTGGAGAGAAGTCGTCACTGACATCGCGGCAGGCTACCCTGACATCGCCTTCGAGCACATGTACGTGGACAACGCGGCCATGCAACTCGTTCGCAACCCCCGACATTTCGACGTGATCGTCACCGGCAACCTCTTCGGAGACATCCTCAGCGATGAGGCTGCGATGCTGACCGGATCGATCGGGATGTTGGCTTCCGCGTCGATGAACGACGCTGGCAAGGGGCTGTTCGAGCCTAGCCATGGCAGCGCCCCGGACATTGCTGGCAAAAACGTGGCCAACCCGCTGGCAACCATTCTGAGCGCGGCCATGATGCTGCGCTTCAGCCTGGGCCAACCGGCTGCGGCATCGGCCATCGAAGCCGCCGTCAAGAACGTGCTTGCCCAAGGGCTGCGCACCGCAGATATCCACAGCAACGGCTGCACGCTGGTCGGTACCCGGGAAATGGGCGCTGCGGTCGTTCGCGCACTCTGAGCGCGCACGCTGCATTTGTCCCTTCAAGAAGGAAAAAGAAACCATGCAAAAGATTGGCAATCTGGTCGGTATCGTTGGCTGGCGGGGAATGGTGGGTTCCGTGCTGATGGATCGGATGCAGGAAGAAGGAGACTTCGACCTTATCGAACCCCGCTTTTTCTCGACATCCAACGCCGGCGGGGCAGCCCCGCAGTGGGCGCGGAATGAAACCACGCTGCACGACGCCTACGACATCGAAGCACTGCGCGGCTGCAACATCGTCCTGAGCGCGCAGGGGGGGGACTACACCTCGGAAGTCTTCCCCAAGCTCCGTGCAGCAGGCTGGGCGGGCCACTGGATTGATGCTGCATCGACCCTGCGCATGCGCGACGATGCCGTCATCGTCCTCGACCCCGTCAACCTGCCCGTCCTTCGCAATGCCCTGCAAGCGGGAATGCGCAACTGGATCGGCGGCAATTGCACCGTCAGTTGCATGCTGATGGGAGTAGGCGCTCTGTACAAGGCTGGCCTCGTCGAATGGATGACGACCCACACCTACCAGGCAGCCAGTGGTGGCGGCGCGCAACACATGCGCGAATTGCTCACCCAATTCGGCACGCTGCACGCGGAAGTGCGCGAATTGCTTGCGGATCCCCGCAGCGCTATCCTGGAAATCGATCGCAAGATCATTGACAAGCAGCGTTCTCTGAGCGCCGAGGACATGGCGTGTTTCGGCGTACCGCTGGGAGGATCACTGATTCCCTGGATCGACAAGGATCTCGGCGTCGGCAAAAAAGCCGGGGAAGACGGATGGGGAGTGTCCCGGGAGGAATGGAAGGGGATGGCCGAAACCAACAAGATTCTCGGCCGTGGCGTGGCAGGCCAGGCTTCCGCGCAGGAAAGTCCCATCCCGGTCGACGGATATTGCGTGCGCGTCGGCGCCATGCGGTGCCATAGCCAAGCGCTGACCTTCAAGCTCCGCAAGGATGTCCCCCTGCACGATATCGAAGCGATGATCGCCGCCGACAACGAATGGGTACAGGTCGTCCCCAACGAACGAGAAGCCACGCTGCAATCGCTCACCCCGGTGGCAGTGACTGGCACGCTGCGCATCCCTGTGGGGCGCCTGCGCAAACTCGCGATGGGGCCGCAATACCTCGGCGCATTCACGATCGGCGACCAACTGCTGTGGGGCGCCGCAGAACCTCTGCGCCGGATGTTGCGCATCCTGCTGGAGGCATAACCTTCGTGCTGTGCGGGATACCCCACCCGCACTGGCTCCGTCTATAGAATGCGCCCGCGCCCCGGGTACCTTGGGTGCCGTGTCGACTGCAGGTACGGCCTTCCGCGTACTGTGTACTGGCTCGGGGTGTTTTCGTTCCCCTACTCCCAGCAACCGGAGTTCGCAAATTGAGCTCTCAATCCTATCGATGGCAAGTGGCGTGTGTCACCCTGGCTGGTGCCGCTGCGTTTGGCTGGGGTGATGCCTACGCCCTATCCCTGGGGCGGCTGACTGTGCAATCGGCCCTGGGCGAGCCCCTCCGTGCCGAGATCGAAGTCAGCAATCTCAGCGCCGATGACGCAAACTCGCTGCGAGCGCAAATCGCCAACCCCGACGCTTTCCGTTCCGCAGGATTAGAGTATTCAGCGGTGTTGTCAGGCACCAGAGTCAGCTTGCAACGCAGCATCAATGGCCGGGTTTTCCTGCATTTCACCAGCACCAGCCCGGTCAATGAACCTTTCGTCGATCTGGTACTGGAAGTGGACTGGGGCGCGGGCAAGATCGTGCGCGATTACACGATGTTGTTCGACCCACCCGTGTTGCGCCCCCCCGCCGCGCCCAGCCCCACCTTGGCGGTCATTCCTGCGGCGGCGCCTGTTGCAGCACGTCCCTTGCCTGCCCCCACCCCAGTGCTGCCCACGCCCCCAGTCGCTGTTGCTTCTGCACCCATTGCAGAGCGTGCTTCGGCCCCGGAAGCATCTCCAGCAGCCACTCCAGCCATACCACCGGCCCGTGCGCAGCAACCGGCAACGGCACCCCGTCCAACGGTATCCCGCCCGGCAACGCCGACTTCCGCAGTACCTCGCCCAGCAGCGCCCGAGCGCCGCGTCACCGTGCGTGCAGGCGATACCGCTGGAATGCTGGCTTCGCAACATCTACCCGGTGGGGTCACACTGGATCAGATGCTCGTCGCGATGGTGCGTTCCAACCCGGAGGCCTTTATTGCCGGGAACGTCCACCGTGTCAAAGCTGGAGCAGTGCTCGGTCTGCCATCCGATGCAGACGCTGAAGTCGTCGCTCCGGCAGAGGCACGCCGCATCGTCACAGCACATAGCAAAGATTTCGCCCAATACCGGCGCAATCTCGCCGCCAATGCCCCAGTCACGCAGACAACGGGGCCACGCCAGCAGATTCAAGGCAAGGTGCAAGTCACCGTCAAGGACGACAAGCCCGCAGCCCAATCGCCAGACCGCCTGACCCTCTCCAAAGGCAGCGTGCAATCCAAGCGCCCAGCGTCTCAGCCCACCCAACCCACTGCCCCCTCTGCCGAAGCCTTGGCACGCAGCCGTGCCGCCAGCACTGCTGCACAGCGAGCTTCCGAATTGCAGCGCAACATCGCCGACCTACACAAGCTGGCGCAATCCGTAGGCACAGCCGCCCATCCAGCGTCCAAAGCTGTTCCGGCTTCGCAAGGCGTCGGGGCGAAGCTGGCCCTGGCCGTATCTGCGCCCACTTCCACTCACGGACCCGCGCCCACAGCCGCAGTCTCAAGTACCCATCCTGCTTCCCACGCCACACCCCCTGTTCCTGCTGCATCTACCGCATCTGCAGCCACGGTTTCCCCTGCATCCCAAGCAGCCGATCCTCCAGCGCCGCCCTCTCCACCACCATCCGGGCTGCTGGACGGCCTGTTCTCGCCCAACGTATTGCTTGGTGCTGGCCTTGCCATCGTGCTGGGCGTGATCGGCGCAGTGGCGTTCTTCCTGCGGCGCAAAAAACAAACGATGCTGGCTGACAGTTCCTACATGGAAAGCCGTATCCCGCCGGAATCGTTCCACGGCGTGAGTGGCGGGCAGCGCATTGACACCAGCGAAGGATCGGGAACAAGCTCTTCCCTGGTGTATTCCCCCAGTCAGCTCGATTCTTCCGACGATGTGGATCCAGTCGCCGAAGCAGATGTGTACCTCGCCTACGGCAGGGATCTGCAAGCCGAAGAAATTCTCAAGGACGCGCTGCGCACCCAGCCGGAACGGGTTGCGGTGTACAAAAAATTGCTGGAGGTCTACGCCAAGCGCAAAGACGCCAAGTCCTACGAATCCATTGCCACCCTCGCGTTCAATATCGTTGGCGGCAACAGCCCGGACTGGACGCAAATCTGCGCTACGGGCCTGATCCTCGATCCGGACAACTCCCTCTACCGTCCCGGTGGGCAGCCCGCCGGGGAACCAGATCCCATGTCGGACAAGACGATCGTCATGGCCGCATTCGAACGTACTGCTCCGGCAGCGCCTTCTCTTCCAGAAGCGCCACCGCCAGACTCGGATATGGATCTGGATTTGGACTTCTCCCTCGACGATATGCCTGCCGCCAAAGATGCACAGCCCGGCATGGACGCCACGGTGCGCATGGAAGCCCGCTCTGGTCCCGATACGCAGCCTGGGGTCGATCCAGCCAACAATAGGGGTCGCATGGATGCGCTGCCTCCGCTCCCCGAACCTCCCCCAGCCATGGAAGAACCTCCGGACGATGGCTCGCTGCCCTTCCATCTCGAAGACACGCTCATCATCCCTCCTTCGAGCACGCCAGAGCCACCACCCACTGCGGCTGCGGATTCCGGCATGTTGGAGTTCGACCTCAGCTCTTTGTCGCTCGACATCGACGAAGACCAAACTCCGTACAGCTCGCCCACAGCAGCCCCGATAAGCGGTGACCCACTGGAGACCAAACTGGCTTTGGCCGAAGAGTTCCGTGCGATTGGGGATCTGGACGGAGCGCGTGCGTTGATCGAAGAAGTCCTTGAAACCGCCACGGGAGACATGCGGGCCAAGGCAGAGCGTGCGCTCAAAGATATCTGAGCTGAGATATCTGAGACTTCGAATACTGGAGATGTCGAAATGTCGAGATGTCGACATGTCAATTTCTCAGGCTGGTGTGGCCCCTCTCCCCTGCAAGTTGAACGCGGCTCGTGAAGCCTCCCTTCTTGCGGGTCGTATTGGGGCTGGGTTATTGCGGTAGCAACTACCAAGGCTGGCAAAGTCAGCCTTCGCAGCGCACGGTGCAAGACGCACTGGAGCACGCGCTAAGCCAGTTTTGCGCCTGTCCTTCCCACGCCGTGCGCACTGTGTGCGCCGGGCGCACTGATGCGGGGGTGCATGCCTTGTTGCAGGTCGTGCATTTCGACACTTCCCTGGAACGCCAGCCTTTCTCCTGGGTTCGGGGCTGCAATGCCTTGTTGCCGAAGGACATCGCCATCCTGTGGGCGCGTGTGGTACCGCAGACGTTCCACTGCCGTTCCTGTGCGCTATCCCGGCGTTACGTATACGTGCTGCGCAATGCTCCCGTTCGCCCATCGGTGGACACGGGGAGGGTGGGGTGGGTTTTTCGCCCGCTCGACGCCGACCGGATGCGCGAAGCCGCGTCGTATTTGCTGGGAGAGCACGATTTCTCCTCCTTCCGCGCCAGCGCATGCCAAGCCAGGTCGCCAGTCAAACGGATGCTGCGCATTGCCATCGAACGCCAAGGGAACCACGTGCGGTGTGACTTTGAGGCCGATGCCTTTTTGCACCACATGATCCGCAACATCATGGGCTGCCTGGTCGCCATCGGATCGGGCCAACGGCCCCCTGCATGGATGCTCGACGTGCTGCAAGCCCGTAACAGGACAATCGCCGCGCCTACCTTTGCGCCAGATGGGTTGTACTTCCTCGGCCCCCGCTACGACCCCGCATGGGGATTGCCGGACGATTCCTCGATGCTCGACGGGCTTCCTGGCTGCACGCCAACGCCATGAAGACCCTACAACCACGCACGCGCATCAAGATGTGTGGCCTCACCCGGGAATGCGATGTGGACGCTGCCGTCGCCGCTGGCGCCGATGCAGTCGGTTTCGTGCTCTATGCGCGCAGCCCCCGGTACGTCACCCCGGATCGTGCTGCGGTGCTGGCACGCAGGCTGCCCCCGTTCGTCACCCCGGTGCTGCTGTTCGTCAACCCCGACCCCGAAGAGGTACTGCGCGTGCGTGACACGATCACCGGAGCCATCGTGCAATTCCACGGCGACGAGACGGCCAGCCAATGCGTCCAGGCCAACCGGGGCTACGCCTACCTGCGCGCCGTGCGCATTCGTGCCGACGACCCCGCCCCCGCCGGGATACTGCATACCATGGTGTCGGAACACGAACGCGCCCTGGCGTTCGTGCTCGACACCTATGCCCCCGAATACGGAGGAACGGGCCATCGCTTTGACTGGACGGCTCTTCCCCCCCTGCCACAGACGCACGTCGTACTCGCTGGGGGGCTGACCCCCGCCAACGTCGGCGAGGCGATTGCGATGCTGCGTCCACGTTGCCTGTCACTGACTGTCGATGTCAGTTCCGGGATCGAAGTGACCGGACACAAGGGCCTCAAGGATCCTGACAAAATCGCGCAGTTTGCCGCCGCTGTACGTGCCGCAGATACGTGCTTTTCCTCTGCACAGCGCGAGTCGTGCCCAGAGTCCATGTCGGTCGATGCATATCTTGCCCTCACCACTGCCCCTCTCTCGCTGGGCTAAGGTAGGCACGCATCTTGGCTGCCATGGGAAACCACTGCACTTGATATCAGCACAACGCTTCCGTTCCCGTTGTAGGAGCGACGGAAGTCGCGATGCGGCACTCCCACAACGCCTGCCCATAGTGTGTTCCTTGCCCTTGGTGTGGCCGTACCTTACCGACTTTCATGACTACCTCAGCGGAATCCCTACCCGGCCCGGATGGCCACTTTGGCATCTACGGCGGCTGCTTTGTCGCGGAAACGCTGCAACATGCCGTCGATGAACTGACCGCAGCGTATGAGCGCTACCGCAACGACGCTGCCTTCCAGGACGAATTCGCCTACGAGCTTGCGCACTACGTAGGTCGTCCCTCCCCCGTCTACCACGCTGCCCGAGCCAGCCGCGAACAAGGCGGGGCACAGATATTCCTCAAGCGCGAAGACCTCAACCATACCGGCGCGCACAAGATCAACAACACGATCGGCCAAGCCATGTTGGCTCGGCGGATGGGCAAAAAACGGGTCATCGCCGAAACGGGCGCAGGCCAACACGGGGTGGCCACCGCAACGATCTGTGCCCGCTATGGGCTGGAATGCGTCGTCTACATGGGCAGCGAGGACATGCAACGCCAAAGCCCGAATGTCTACCGCATGAAACTGCTGGGCGCGCAGGTCGTCCCCGTGACCTCCGGCAGCAAGACGCTCAAGGACGCACTCAACGAAGCCTTGCGGGACTGGGTGGCCCATGTCGACGACACCTTCTACATCATCGGCACCGTGGCCGGTCCGCACCCCTACCCCATGATGGTGCGCGACTTCCAGAGCGTGATCGGCCGTGAATGCCTGACGCAAATGCCACCAATGCTTGCCGAAGCAGGCTGCGCGGGGGAACAGCCCGACGCGATCGTCGCGTGCGTGGGCGGCGGATCCAACGCAATGGGCATCTTCCACCCCTACCTCGAACACCGGCACATCCGGCTGATCGGCGTCGAAGCCGCTGGCGAGGGGCTAGACACCGGCAGGCACGCAGCCTCGTTGCAGCGCGGTAGCCCCGGCGTGCTGCATGGCAACCGCACCTATGTCTTGCAGGATCGCGATGGACAGATCCTGCCTACGCACAGCGTCAGCGCCGGGTTGGACTACCCCGGAGTAGGGCCGGAACACGCCTGGCTACAGGATGTGCAGCGTGCCGAATACGTCGGGATCACCGACACCGAGGCGCTCGCAGCCTTTCACTACCTGTGCCGCACGGAGGGGATCATCCCCGCCCTCGAATCGAGCCACGCCGTGGCGTATGCACTCCAGCTTGCCAAAACAATGCGCCCGGACCAATCGATCCTCGTTAACCTCTCCGGTCGTGGCGACAAGGACATCGGCACCGTCGCCGACCTCTGCGGCGCAGACTTTTGTAGCCCCCCCCGTGCCTTGGCCGACGCAGGAGCACAACCATGAGCCGCATCGCACCGACCTTCGCACGGCTGCGTTCGCAACACCGGACTGCGCTGATCCCCTTTGTCACAGCCGGGTTCCCCTATGCAGACGTGACCCCGGCGCTGATGCACGCCATGGTGGAAGGCGGTGCCGATCTGATCGAGCTGGGTATTCCCTTCTCCGACCCCAGCGCAGACGGCCCGGCGATCCAGCGCGCCAGCGACTTCGCCCTGTCACACGGTGTGGGGCTATGCACGGTGCTCGACATGGTGCGTGCCTTCCGCCGCGACGACACCACCACCCCCGTCGTACTGATGGGCTATGCCAACCCCGTCGAACGCTACGACCAAGTACACCGCACCGCCGACGCGCCATCGTCGGCCTTCGTCCAAGCCTGTACTGACGCCGGGGTCGATGGCGTGCTCATCGTCGATTACCCACCGCAGGAGTGTGTGGCTTTTGCCCATGCGCTGCGCAACAACGGGATCGATCCCATTTTTCTGCTGGCGCCGACGAGCACCGAAGCCCGCATCCGCACTATTGGGCAGATTGCAGGGGGGTACGTCTACTACGTGTCGCTCAAAGGCGTGACAGGCTCCAGTACGCTCGACGCCGATGCCGTAGCCCGCGCACTGCCGCGCATCCGCGAGCATGTCCATGTCCCCATCGCAGTGGGATTCGGCATCCGCGAACCCGCAAGCGCCCGAAACATCGCCCACGTTGCTGATGGCGTCGTCATCGGTAGCCGGATCATCGAATGCATCGCATCGCAGCCCCGGGAGGGCGTTTGCGACGCAGCGCGAACCTTCCTCACCGAAGTGCGCGCCGCGATGGATGCGCCAACCTGAATCACTGCCTTGACTTTGCGCAGATGCCTTGCATCAGGAAAGTCATGGCAGTGTCCATCCCCCCCAGCCCCTCTCCCTTTTCCCCGACCTTGCACTACCCCCATGAGCTGGCTCGAAAAACTCCTTCCCCCCAAAATTCAGCACATCAACCCCCGGGATCGGCGTAGCGTCCCCGAAGGGGTATGGATCAAATGCAGCGCCTGCGATAGCGTGCTGTACAAAACCGACCTCGAACAGAACCTCAACGTCTGCCCCAACTGCGCGCACCACCACCGCATCGGCGCACGCGCACGCATCAACGCCTTTCTCGACCCCGAAGGCCGCTACGAACTGGGGCAGGAAGTGCTACCCGTCGATGCGCTGAAATTTCAGGACAGCCGCAAATACTCGCAGCGCCTCAAGGAAGCGCTGGACAACACTGGCGAAACCGACGCGCTCGTCGTCATGGGCGGCGCGGTGCTTGGAATCGGGCTGGTCACGGCCTGCTTCGAGTTCGAATTCATGGGCGGCAGCATGGGTTCCGTCGTGGGGGAACGCTTCGTCCGGGGCGTGCATACGGCCATCGAGCAGAAAGTGCCTTTTCTGTGCTTCACCGCCACCGGGGGGGCACGAATGCAAGAGGGGCTGCTTTCCCTGATGCAAATGGCCAAGACCAACGCTGCCCTCACGCGGCTTGCGCAAGCCGGGTTGCCGTACCTCAGCGTGCTGACCGACCCGACGATGGGCGGTGTCAGCGCAGGGTTCGCGTTCCTCGGAGACGTCGTCATCGCCGAACCCAAGGCGCTGATCGGCTTTGCCGGCCCGCGCGTGATCGAGTCCACCGTGCGTGTCACCCTTCCGGAAGGGTTCCAGCGCGCGGAATTTCTGCAAAGCAAGGGCGCAGTCGACTTCGTTTGTGACCGCCGGGAACTGCGCAAGACCGTCGCGAACATCCTGGCCATGTTGACCCGCCAGAGCGCCGACGCCGTCAACGCAGCCTGACGACGCTGCATCCACGCGCCACCCATAGGGCGGGGTGCGCGCCCATCTTGGGCATGGCAAAATGGTTTTTCAAGGCTGCCTCGGACGCTCCCTGTACCAAAGAATTTTGGTTTTCGGCACCTTTCTCCCCCCGTTCCTCCGTCAGGAGTGCGCCATGCTTCTCTCGCTCCCACGCTTTGCCCTGCCGTTGCGTCCCCTGCTCGTCGGGCTGTGCTGTGCCCTCGTCGCATCCATCAGCTTGGCCCAGGCCAGCCCAGCCAGCCGTCTCGATCAAATCCAAAACACGCGCTCCCTGCGCGTTTGCATCTGGCCGGACTATTACGGCATCACGTACCGCAACCCCAGAACCCAGCAGCTTGCTGGCATCGACATCGACATGGCGCGGGAATTGGCCCGGGATCTGGGCGTTGCCGTCACTTTCGTCGATAGCTCTTTTGCCAAACTGATCGACGATCTGCACGCTGACCGTTGCGATGTGGCCATGTTCGCCATCGGCATCACCCCGCAACGGCAGGCCAAGCTCCGTTTCACCCGGCCCCACCTCGCCAGCGACATTTACGCCATCACCACCCGTATCAATCGCCGTATTCAACGCTGGGCAGACATCGACCAACCCGGCAGCATCGTGGCAGTGGCCAAAGGCACCCTGCACGAACCGATCATGAAAGAAAAATTGCGCAATGCCAAGCTGCTCGTGCTCGATACCCCATTCGCACGGGAACACGAAGTGCAGGCTGGCCGCGCGGACGTATTCATGACCGACTATCCCTACAGCCAGCGCTTTCTTGCCAATGCGGATTGGGCGCGTTTGGTCACTCCGGATAGTCCGTACCACATCACACCCTATGCCTACGCCGTGGCTCCCGGAGACGATGTCTGGCTCGCTCGTGTAGACCAGTTCGTAGCCGACGCCAAGAAGGATGGTCGGCTGCGCGCCGCTGCCATCCGGCACCGTCTGGAACCCATTCTGTCCCCCTGAGTCCGCATGAACCGTTTCGTCGGCTCATGGCTGCGCTTTGCACTCACGCTCACTGCTTTTCACATCGGCGTGCTGGGCGTGGCAGGCTACGCCTTGTGGCTCTTGCGTGCAGACGCACTCAGCCACCACTTCCGCATCTCTGCACTGCTTGCACGCAGTTTCGAGGGGTTCATCACCCAGAGCATTGATGCCACCACGCTGGCTGCGGGCCACGTGGTGTCCACGGATACCAAGTCGTTCGACGCCTGTCAGATCGAATCCAGCTTCGCACTGATCTTGCGCAATGCGCCCCATTTGCGCTCGCTGTCCTTGATCGATGACACTGGCCGAATCCTCGTCAGTTCCAACCCCGCCAACGTCGGACTTTCGCTATCCGGCGAGGCGTACTACCCCGTGTCCGACGCGACGTACCCCGTGCTGCACATTGGGGTACCTTGGTCAGGGCGGGATTTTTCCGAAGGACGGCCGGATACGCCCGATTCTGGCTTGCGCTACCCCGCAGCCCATGCATCGACTTTCCTTCCCCTCACGCTGGGGTTGCCATCCTCATCGCGTGCATTGACGCTGCTCGTCGCGCTCAATACCGACTATTTCCTCAACCACATCGCCCGCCAGCTCGACCCACAGCTTGACATCGTCGAAGTTCTTCGGCTCGACGGGGTGCTTCTGTTCTCTACCGCTCCCAAGTCTGCCATCGAGACCCATTCTTTATTTGCGCTGATGCAGCCTGACCAGCGCGAATATGGGCAATTCGTCGTCTTCCATCCGCAGCTTGGCCAATCCTTGGCGGCATTCCGGGTGTCTTCGCTGTTTCCTTTCGTCGTGGTATCCCGCGTGCCGCAAAACGTTGCGCTGCGCCAATGGAGAACAGAAGCGACGACGATCCTGGGGATCTTGGTTCCTGTACTCGTTCTGCTCAGCTTTTTGTCCACGGGGTACTACCGGCGTCATCTGCTGCTCCAGGAAGAGCGAGCAGAATCCGAGCGCCTGCATCGCGTCAACGCCTCTTGTGTGTTCACCAATACCCGCGAGGGCATCGCGATTACGGATGCCAACGGAATCATCCTCGACGTCAACGATGCCTTCACGCACATCACGGGTTACACACGCGAAGACGCTCTGGGCAAGACCCACAGCATCCTCCGTTCCGGGTACCACGACAAGGCGTTCTACGACGCAATGTGGCACGACTTGCGCACCCAGGGGCACTGGGGGGGAGAAGTCTGGAACCGCCGCAAGGATGGGGAGGTCTACGCGGAAATGCTCACGATCAGCGCTGCCGTCGATAGCCAAGGCCAGGTACAGCAGTACGTCGCCGTCTTTAGAAACATCACGGCCATCAAGAATTACCAAACCGAACTCGAACGCACCGCACGCCACGATGCGCTCACCCAACTACCAAACCGCATCCTGCTCGCAGACCGCCTAGGACAAGCGATGGCCCAAATGCAGCGGCGGGAAGAGTGCCTGGCCGTGGCGTTCATCGACCTCGACGGGTTCAAAGCCATCAACGACATCCACGGACACCATGCCGGGGATCAGGTGCTCATCGCTGTCGCCACTCGGATGCGTGACGCGCTGCGAGACGGCGACACCCTTGCACGCAATGGAGGGGACGAATTCGTCGCAGTACTCGTAGACCTCCAGGATCCGAGCGATGTCCTTCCCCTGCTGGAACGCCTGTTGCAAGCCGTGGCGCAGCCTATCCCTCTCGATGGCACACTGCTGTCCGTCACTGCCAGCATCGGGGTGAGTTTCTTATGTCGATCCCGATCCACCACTGCCGAAGAATTGCTGCACGAAGCAGATATTGCGATGTACCAAGCCAAGTTGGCAGGCAAACACCGTTACCACGTCTTTGGGCCTACAGACATCGAACCCCGCACTTCGATCTCCGCTTCGACTTCCGCCTCTACCGCTGACTAACGGCCATGCAAGTCTTACCCGTTTCCCGCACCCCCAACCCCTCTCCCGCTAGGCGAGGAGAGCTTCGAAGCCGCTTCGCGATTTTTCCCGTAAGCGACTTTTCCCTTAACGCACCGGCCACCACCCTATAACTTATGGAGCGCGCCACCGCACTAGGCATAGCAGGCAGCCTGTTGAGCGCCTTTGCTACCTACATCTACGTGCAGTTCAAACGGATCGAGGAACAACAGGAAGCGGCTGTCAAGATCCTCAAGGTGGGGTCGGAAATCGAGTCCACCAAGAAAAAACTCGACGAATACGACAAGTTCAAGGAATACCTGGCTCCACTGAAGATTCACCTCCTGACACAGACGCGCACCTTCAACGTTCGCATGGTTCGGGACTACACCCTGTCGGAACGCTTCATCAAAGAAAAGCACAAACTCAAAGCCGATGTCGTCTTGTTCGCCAAATACGCTGTCACGTTCCAGTTTGGCGCCGACCCCATCGCAGAGCCTTGCGATGTTGCGTACGAATCGCCCTACTTGCGCCTGACCTGCGACCCGCCCGCGCTGATCGGCACGCCACAGGTCAAGCTGGTCTCGCAAGAGGTGTCGGTACCCCATATCCTGACCGACGAACGTACCCATGTCGCTGCCTTGACCCAGCGGCTGACGGCATCATTACCACGGGATGGGATGAACCTGGCCAAGGACGATAACGTGCGGGCGGTGTTTCGCAACCAATTCGTCGACTGCGCACGCGAGTTCCTCGGAAGCCAGGATGGGTTGCAATACTTCCCCTGCATCATGGCGGAATACCGGCAACCCCCGCAGTGAGCGGAACCCAACGACGCGGTTCCTACCCGCTGCCGCACACCGCGTCCAACGGCCAGCGCGGCCGCACATCAAAGGCGTAGGTCGTCTCGGCACGCTCTACCCCGTGGGCGATGCGCATTGCCGCCGCCATCGCGATCATGGCGCCGTTGTCGGTACACAGTGCAACGGGTGGGTAATGCACGCGCACCCCTGCTTGGCTGCATGCAGCATCAAGCCGTTCGCGCAGCCTTCGATTCGCGCCCACTCCGCCAGCGACGACCAGCCGATCCATCCGCGTTGCGCGCAAGGCCCCCAACGTCTTGGCGACGAGCACATCGACGATCGCTTCCTGCGCCGATGCAGCCCAATCTGCGCGCAAGGCCATATACAAAGCCGTAGCCAGGTCTGCCCCATTCGCGTGCAGCGCCACCTGCCGCGCAACGGCAGTTTTTAGCCCGGCAAAAGAGAAATCCCACCCCGGTACATGCAACAACGGGCGGGGAAACCGGAATGCATCCGCCTTGCCCTCCTGCGCCAGCTTCGCCAATGCGGGGCCTCCGGGATAACCCAGGCCCAAGGTTTTGGCGATCTTGTCGAAGGCTTCCCCCGCAGCGTCGTCGATCGACTCGCCCAACAGCACGTACTTTCCCACGCCTTCGACACGCATCAACTGCGTATGCCCGCCGGAAACCAGCAGCGCGACGAAGGGAAAGCACGGCGGGTCCTCGGCCAGGAACGGCGAGAGCAAATGCCCTTCCAGATGATGTACGCCCAACACCGGCTTGCCCAAGGCAGCGCCCATCGCACAGGCCGTTCCCGCTGCAACCAGCAACGCCCCGGCCAACCCGGGGCCCCGGGTGAACGCGATCACATCGACGTCGGACAACCTGCGCTGCGCTTGCGCCAACACAGATCGCGTCAACGGCAACAGCCTGCGGATGTGATCCCGACTCGCCAGTTCCGGCACCACGCCACCGTAAGCACCGTGCAGTTCGACCTGGCTATGCAGTGCATGGGCCAGCAACCTCGGCGTGGAACGGCCCATTGCCTCGACCAACGCAACCCCCGTTTCGTCACACGACGATTCGAAGCCCAGCACGCACAAGGATGGATCAGTCAGGGATTGCTGCATCATTGCGGCACCCCTGCTTCCGGCGGCCATCCCTCGACCGGTTCACTCGATGCCCAAAGCATGTCCAGCACATCGCCATCGGCCTCGGTCATGCGCAGCCTCGCGGGCAGATAGCTAAGCCGGGGAGCCAGCCAGAGTTCGATCTTCTGGTCGTAAGTCTGTACGGGTTCGCGCACCAGATGGAGGGCATGCATCTTGCCCCCCGGGAGGTCGAGCAGCTCTTCCTTGCCAAAGCGCAACGTCCAGAACTCGGCGGAACGCGGCCCGACCACCTGTACCGTCCACGTTTTTCCGGCCACAAAGTACTCGACATTCGCGCCGACGAGCGCGGCCAACTGGACGAAAAGACTCAGCCGATCCTGCGCACCGGTATGGAGCGTGGCATCGGGCGTGTTGGCGCTGAACCGCACCCTAGCGGTTGCGTAATCGAAATGCGCGGCCACCTCGCTGCGGTATTTGTCGGAAAACCGCGTGGGCATCAGCCCCTCGTTGCCGACCTTCCCCCGGCTGGATTGCGAACGCATCTTGCCGAGCGCGCCGACCTGCCAATGCACCATATAGGCATCTTCTTGCTGCGCCCACAACAGCTCTGCGTCGAGCCGATAGGGAAACTTGTTCGCCCGCACTGCGTACCGCAACCGTACCGCCCCTGGAAACCCATCCGCGCTGGACAGCACGGCCTGCGCTGTTGCATGACCCTCCCCGGATGGGGTGGGAGTTGCTGCGTCCTCTAGCGCAACGGTACCTTGCTCCCCATTTCCCATACGCAAATCAATGTCTGGAATGGTTGTTCCTACGCCGGATGCAGCGATATTTGCAGCGATTTTTTTGCGGGCAGTCACCGCATCCTGCGCTGCCGGTGTGGGTGCAGGCAAGGGCTTGGGTACAGCTTGGGGTACCTGCTTCTGCGCATCTTGGGGGTGGGTTGGGGGCTGTGCCTGGGGGCGGAGCGATGCAGGAGTGGGCGGCATCGCTGGCGCAGTGGGCACCGGCGACTGCTGCACGATCCTGGCAAAAAACGTCTCTGCAGAGTACGCTGAAACCGCCGCCCAGTCCGACCGCACAGTCACGGCGCCCAATAGCCATCCATGCAGTAGCACGACAAACGACAGCAACGCCACCGTTCCAGGCTGGATCAACCGCGTTGCGTGCTGTGTCATCGAAAAACGAATACCGGTTTGGAACCCCGCCCTGCAGGGCGGTCAGCCATGACCCTGGCCTACAGGATGGTTCTGGATAGTTGCTGGGGGGAAGAAGTGCTGAGGCAGACTGCCAGCCATGGATTGCCGGGAGAAAACTTTCCAAACGGAGCCGGGAATCTGTCTCAAAAATTGTAGGGATGGCGCCATGTCGGCTTTCGTCCGGGTTCCAAGGTGGCCACACCCCCTTTGCGCCGACGAAAACCATCGCAAAGCCCATCAGCGTCGTCTCCTAGGCCGACCTCGTACCATCGCCCGCCCCGCATCGTCCCTCCCCCTTCCGCGTTCCCCAGCACCGTGCCCTTATCCGCCATCTTGCGTGATGTCTTTGGTTACACGTCGTTTCGCGGCGCGCAGCAGGAGATCATGGAGCACGTGACCCAGGGGGGCGACGCCCTGGTGCTCATGCCCACCGGTGGCGGAAAAAGCCTGTGCTACCAAATCCCCGCCATCGCCCGGGCGCGTGCTGGCTTAGGCGTAACCCTCGTCGTCTCGCCACTGATCGCGCTGATGCACGACCAAGTCAGCGCCTTGCACGAAGTGGGGGTAGAGGCCGCGTACCTGAATTCGTCGCTCGGCATGGACGATGCCTACGAAACGCAGCGCCGCCTGCTACGCGGGGAATGGACGTTGCTCTACGCCGCGCCGGAGCGCGTACTGTCACCCCGGTTCCTCGACCAGCTCGACACGCTGTACCAACGCGGGGCACTGGCGCTTTTCGCCATCGACGAGGCGCATTGCGTGAGCCAATGGGGGCACGACTTCCGGCCCGAGTACCGCGAACTGTCGATCTTGTACGAACGCTACCCCAACGTTCCCCGCATCGCACTGACGGCAACGGCAGACCCATTGACCCGCGCAGACATCGTCGAACGCCTGCAATTGCAAGCTGCGCGGGTGTTCGTGAGCAGTTTCGACCGCCCCAACCTGCACTACACGATCGTCGAAAAACACGACCCCCTGCGCCAGCTCCTGCACTTTCTGCGCGAAGGGCACGCCGGGGACAGCGGCATCGTGTACTGCCAATCGCGCAAGAAGGTCGAAGCCACCGCGCAATCGTTGCGCGAACACGGACTGGTCGCCTTGCCGTACCACGCTGGCCTCGACGCACACACCCGCCAACGCAATCAGGACACTTTTTTGCGCGAAGAAGGCGTCGTCATGGTCGCGACGATCGCCTTCGGCATGGGCATCGACAAGCCCGACGTGCGCTTCGTCGCGCACCTGGATATGCCCAAAAACATTGAGGGCTACTACCAGGAAACCGGCCGCGCAGGCCGGGATGGCGAACCTGCCGACGCTTGGATGTGCTACGGCATGCAAGACGTCGTGACCCAGCGCAGGATGATCGACGAAAGCACTGGCGGGGAAGAATTCCAGCGCTGGATGCTTGCCAAGCTCGAAGCCCTGCTCGCGCTGGCGGAGAGCATGGAATGCCGTCGCAAACGCCTGCTGGCGTACTTCGGCGAGCACCCTGCAGATGACCTACGCTGCAATCGTTGCGACAACTGCCTTTCCCCCCCCGCAGTGTGGGACGCGACCGAAGCCGCACGCAAGCTCCTCTCGACGGTATACCGCGTGCGCCAAAGCAGCGGCATTGGTTTTGGCTCCACGCACATCGTCGACATCCTGCGCGGCAAAGACACCCCCAAGGTGTCGCAATTCGGCCACGCTCGACTCAGTACTTTTGGTATCGGGGCCGACCTCGGCGAAGCGCAATGGCGCAGCGTGCTGCGTCAGCTCCTGGCCACCGGCGCATTGCGGGTCGATGCCTACCAAACGCTGGAACTGACCGAACGATCCCGGCCCGTCTTGCGCGGGGAAGTACCCATCCTGCTGCGCCAGCCCCTGCTTCGACCACCACGCAGCACGCCAGCCACCAAAACCCCACCACCATCTGCTTCGGCGCTCGACGACGCTGCAAAACGCCGTTTCGCAGCGCTCAAGGCTTGGCGGCACGCCGTCGCGCAAGAGCACAACCTGCCCGCATACATCATCTTTCACGACGCCACGCTCGCCGCCATCGCACAAATGGCCCCACGCACCCCGGAAGCATTGCAAACCATCCCCGGCATAGGCGCACGCAAACTCGCTGCGTATGGAGAAGCAGTGTTGCTAGTGGTGGCCCAATCGCAGCCACAGCCCCCGCCACATCCCCAGCCTCAGTAACACAAGGCAGCGTGGTAGCATCCTTTCGCCCTTTATCCCTCCTGCGCATTCCTTCCGCGTGTGCCAGGCCATTTGTTCCTGCCGAAGAAAGGTTTTTCGGAATGTCGAGTCAACCCTCCCGCAAAAACAAGGCTGCTTCTGCCAAGAAAGGAGCTTCCTCCGCCCTGGCTGTAGGCATGGCTGCCCTTCTGGGCGATCAAGTCGTCGCTTCCTCTTCCTCGGGCTTGGGTGTTTCCCCAAGCCAAGGGGTTGCAGGGTTGGACCCTTCTGCCCCTATCGAATCTGGTGCTTCCACTGCTGCGGAATCCCACGGTGCATTCGTCACCCATTCGCGTGACGTCTCCGCAACAGGCCAGCATGCCCAGACTATGGCGCAAATGCAGAGTCCTGTTGCTCCTGCTACTCCTGCTACTCCTGTGGCAACACCAGGCACCGTTGCGCCCACAGGCGCGGAAGCCGGGGCTGCCAGTGGCAGTGCCTCTTCCGGAACCGGGGCAGTAGCCAGCGGCGTGGAAACCGCTGCAGGCGTAGCTGGCGAAGCCGCAGCAGCAGCGGGTTCCGTGGCAGCCAGCGCTGGCGCGGCCGTGGCCAGCACAGGCATTGCGGCAGCATCTGCGGTAGTGGGGATGTCGCTGGGAACGTTTGCCGTGATCGGCGGCGTAGGCTTGGCTGTGGCTGCTGCGGCTGGTGGGTCGGATGACGATCCTGCTCCCGTCGAACCTACGCCTACCGGGCCTACCAATGTTTCTCAATCGCTAGTCCAGTTGGCTGCCATGAGCACCAATCCAGTCACTGGCAATGCTGGAGATGATTTCGTCATCCAGGGTGGTGTCGGCAACATCGGCTCCGCCACCTTGAATAGCCTCGGGCTGGATTTCAACGATGCGTTGGACGTCACCTTGCAGTTGACCCAGGCCGATGCTGGCTTGGATGGCGACGTAGATGGCACCGTCCAGCTCAACTCGTCGCTTTCCGGCTTGGCTGGCATGGGCATCGACCATGTCACGGGTGGTATCGGTCAAGACGTGGTGGTGGATGGAGGGTTTGGCGCCGTTGCGGGGAATTTTGATTCCCCCAGCTTTGCTTCTGCGCTGGATGTCACCGTCGATATGTCCGATGCCGATGGCACCATTGCACTCAACACCTCGCTTTCCAACCTGTCTGGACTGGGCATCGACCATGTCGTTTCTACCGACAACCCAGCAATGCAGGTGGATATCGCCGGTGGTTTGGGCGTCAGCATTGCGCAATTTGCAGCCAGCACCACGCTCGTGACATTCGCTGATTCTCTGGACGTCACGCTGCATCTGCCTGCTGCCAATGTGGCGCAGTTCTCGACAGCCGGGGCAGCAGCAGAGAAACTCGTTGCCAGCGGCATCGACCACCTCTGCGCTACCGATGATGCTGTGCTCGACCTTGCTGACGTTACCGCGCTCATCACTGCGGGCCTTGACTTTGCGGCGGGTTCGATGGTTACGCTGGACCTGGACGCCGATGTGGCTGCTACCGCTTTGCTGGGCGACGGCGATCCCTCCCTGGCAGACCTGGGCCACTTGGGCATCGACTCCGTCCATGTCACCGACGGGGAAGACGTAGTCGCCCTGCAAGTCGGCGGCAATGTGGCCGACGAGATGGAGACTGACGATCTCGAAGCTGCGATCCAAGACGTCCTTGCGAAGTTTGCCGCTTCGGAAGCTCCCGTCTTCGACGAAGCCGACGAAGTCACGCTGCATGTTGGCAACAACGACGTCGCATCCCTCAGTGCCGACGTTCTCGACGACATCCAGCTCCTGGGTATTGACTACCTGCAAGGCGCAGACGGGGACGATCCACTCGATCTCAAGGCCTAACCGGCCTCTGCGGCCCCTGCGGTCTACGAAGTCCACGAGGTCAACGAAACCTCCCCCGGCCGACTTGGCCCTCGTGGCTTACGACAAGGCGACCCTGGCGGTCGCCTTTTTTTTCCGCGTTTTTTTTCTCCACTCCGTCGCCCTATGCCAGGCTTGCTCGACCGTTTTCTGGGCACTGCCAACGCGCAGGCACCCCGCCCGGTGTCCGACCTGCTGCGGCAATGCAAGCGGTCTTTTGTTTTCGTCGCCGTACTCACTTTCGTCATCGAAGCGCTGTCGATCACCCCGATCGTGTTCATGTGGAACGTGTTCGACCGGGTCATCAGCAGCCGTAGTGTTGTCACCCTCGTTTCGCTAACTGCGCTGGTGATGCTGGTCTACGGCTTCTGGTCCGGGCTGGAATGGGTGCGGTCACGGATGATGGTGCGCATTTCCCTGCGCATCGACTGGGATATTGCTGCGCGGGTCTTCGACACCTCCTTCCGCCGCTACGTCGCACGCAAGGATGTGGACGTACACCAAGTGCTTAGCGATGTCGTGCAATTGCGCCAATTCCTTACTGGCCCCGCAGTACTCGCGCTGATGAGCGCGCCGTATGCCGTGTTTTTCATCGTCATCGGCTGGGCATTCCACCCTTACCTGGCGATCTTCATCTTCGTAGCGACGCTCGTGCAATGGTTGGCTGCGTACTCTACGCGCCGGGTCACTGCGCCCGCATTGCGTGAAGCGAACGATGCCTCCGCGCGTTCCAAGCGTGTCGCAGCGCAAAGCCTGCGCCAGTCCGACACCGCGCTGGCGCTGGGGATGCAGTCGGCCATCCGCAAACGCTGGTACCAGGAGCACCAACGGTTCTTGTCGCTGCAAGTCAATGCCAGCGAATCCGCCGGGCTGCTTGGCGGCGCGACGGGATATATCGCGCACGCGCTGCCTTCGCTGCAAATGGCGCTGGCGTGCTTTTTGGCGATTGAAGGGTTGATCACCGGGGGGATGGTCATCGCAGCGAGTTTTCTGCTCTCCCGCGCCATCAGCCCGATCAAGCAGGTCATGGGAAGCTGGCCTGCCATCGAAGCGGCGCGGCAATCGTTGGAACGGCTCAATGCAATGGTTGCCGAAGATGAAGCCCTGCGACAGCGCATGCCCCTGCCTGCCCCTACCGGCGTGCTCGAAGTGCGAGAAATGGTTTGGCAGCCCGCCACCGCACGCAGGCCCGTTCTGAGCGCACTGCACTGGGGGGCACAACCTGGGCAGATCGTCGCGGTGCTAGGCCCCAGTGCTGCGGGCAAAACCTCGCTATTGCGGCTGCTCGTCGGCATCTGGGAACCCACGCATGGCAGCGTGCGCCTTGATGGGGCGGACATCGGCGCGTGGGTACGCAACGACCTGGGCACCCATATCGGCTATGTTCCGCAAGACATCGCGC
The DNA here is from genome assembly GCF_000477435.1 of Candidatus Symbiobacter mobilis CR. Taxonomy (NCBI): domain Bacteria; kingdom Pseudomonadati; phylum Pseudomonadota; class Betaproteobacteria; order Burkholderiales; family Comamonadaceae; genus Candidatus Symbiobacter; species Candidatus Symbiobacter mobilis. The sequence continues at coordinate 2,690,606 of NC_022576.1, read as the reverse complement.
TCTTCGAAGGTACCGTCGCCGACAACATCGCACGGCTGGGCGATGTCGATCCCGACAAGGTCGTTCGCGCCGCGCAGGCCATCGGCCTGCACGAGACCATCCTCGGCCTTCCCCAAGGCTACGACACCCCCATCGGCGAAAGCGGCCACCCCATCACCGGCGGGCAAAAGCAGCGGCTGGCCATTGCCCGCGCACTGTATGGAGACCCCGTCCTTGTCGTCTTCGACGAACCCAACGCCAACCTCGACGACGACGGCGAACGCGCCCTCGCCACCCTGCTGGCCCAGCTCAAGGAACGCAAGGCCGTCGTCGTATTCAGCAGCCACCGCCCCAAACTCGTCGGATTGGCAGACCTGGCGCTCGTCTTGCGGGAAGGGCAGCAAGTCGCCTTCGGCCCGCTCAAGGAAGTGTTGGACCAGCTTCAGCATGCCCAACAAGGTGCCGCACCCGCCCTCAAGAAGGCCCCAGCATGAAAAACCCCTTCGAGCGTGTACACAACGCCCTCGACGCGGGCATCGACCGCCTGGGGCGGTGGGCGGAATCCTTCAATCCCTATGTTCCAGAAGGGGTGACGCAAGACGGCATCGCGCCCGTTCGCATTGAAGAAGCAGGGATCAAAAAACTGGCTGGCAAGGTCGTCGTCGTCACTTTTGCCATCTTCCTGGTATGGGCCATCGTCGCCCCGCTCGATTCCGGCGTCGTCGTCAACGGCAAGGTCGTCGTCCTCGGCAGCCGCAAGGCCGTGCAGCATCCCTCCGGCGGGGTAGTCGAGGAAATTCTGGTTCGCGAAGGAGCACAGGTGCGCCAAGGCGACGTGGTGCTGCGCATCAACCCCCTCAACATCGATGCGAACCTGCGACAGGCAGAGTACGAATACATCAACGCCGCAGCGGTGTATTCGCGGCTACTGGCTGAGCAGGTGGGATCGGACACCATCGTGTGGGACACCGATTTGCGGTCCTTCGGTCAACACGACCAGGTGGCCGAAGCACAACGCCTGCAATTCGCGCTGTTCCGCTCGCGCCGCGCTGAAATGCGTGACCAGACCGACATCCTCCACGAAAAACATCGCGGCCTGCTCCAGCAGCTCCAGGCGCAGGAAACCGTACTGCGCCTGCGCCAGGAACAACTGGCCCCGCTGGCCGAAGAAACCCGCAACCTGCAACAGCTTGCGAAGGACGGCTACGTCCCCCGCAGCACTGCGCGCGATGCCGAGCGCTCGCTCTCCGAAGCGCAAGCCACCTTGGCCACGCTCGTCGCGGAAATCGGAACGATCCGCACCGCCATTGCCTCGAACCAACTTGAACTGAGCAAGCTGCGCGCAGCCTTCCTCAAGGACGTCGACGCGCAGATCACCGAAACGCAAAAGCAGCGCGAAACCGTCCGCGCCCGCGTGGCCTCGTTACGCTTCGACCGCAGCCACAGCAACCTCAAGGCCCCCGCCAGCGGAACGGTCGTCGGGCTGAAGGTACACACCGTCGGCGGCGTCATCACGGCAGGGCAAGTGCTGATGGAAATCGTCCCCGCCGGGCAGACCCTGATCGCCGAAGCCGCAGTGCCGCCCCACCTCATCGACAAGGTGCGCGTGGGGATGACTGCCGATCTGCGCTTTTCCGCCTTCCAGCGCATCACGACGCCGGTCGTCGAAGGCGTGGTGCGTCTCGTCGGCGCGGATCGCCTGCCCCCCCAGCCACCGGAGTACCCGGAGGAGTACTACCTGATCCACGTCGAAACAACCCCCGATGCACAACATCGCCTGGCAGGGCACCACATCCTGCCCGGCATGCCCGTCGAAGTCATCGTCAAATCCGGGGAACGCAGCTTCCTGAGCTATCTGCTCAAACCCCTGACCGACCGGCTGGCCCGGTCTTTCAAGGAATGAATGCGTTCCTGCTGCGCCGGGCGTGCATCGCCGTCTGCGCACTAGCATGGTGTACCGCCCAGGCCAGCGGCCTGCTTGCGGACTTTCACACCGCCCAAAACAACGATGCCACCTTTGCTGCATCGCTGGCCGAATATCAAACAGCACAGATGCAGGCCGCCACTGCGGGGATGTCCTACTACCCGCAGGCTTCGCTCAGCCGCACGCAGCTCCCGAACGAAGGCACCGACCGGCAGACTTTCAGCCTGAGCCAGCCGGTGTTGCATGCGGATCGTTGGCTTGCCTTGCAGGAAAAAGAGCCGCGCGCGGCGATGGCGGAGCACCAGCACACCCAAAGCCGCCAGGACTTGGCGCGCAGGCTGTTCCAAGCCGTTCGCGCCCTGTGCGCCGCGCGCGAGCAGCGCGTACTCAACACCAAGACGCTCGAAGCCGTCCAGGCACAGATGCAGGCCGCCCAGCGTACCTACGAACTGGGCCGGGGGACGGTTACCGACGTCCTCGACGCGCAAGTCCTGCTGGCCCAGGCGCGTTCCCAAGAGCACACCTTGCGCGCCGCGCTCGAAGCCGCCACCCGCCAGTACCAAAGCATCGTCGGCGCCCCACCTGCTGCAAACGCCTACCCGTTGCACGACAGGGCCATTGCGCTGACGCTGCCCCCACTGGACACGCTGCTGGCGCAGGCCGATGCGCACCCTACGCTGCGCACCCGCGTACTGGCTGTGACGCTGGGCGACATCTCGCGCAAGCGGGCCAAGGCGGCGTACCTGCCTTCGCTCAACGCCGTCTTTCAACATTCGACATCGAGCGGAACGAGCACGACGAATTCCGGCCTGGTGCTGCGTTGGGAAGTGCCGGTGGACATGAGCGGCTACCTGCGCATCCAGTCCGCCGGAATCGAAGTGCAACGTCTGCGCGAACTCGAACGCGGCGCACGCACGCAGGTCCAGCTCGACGTACAGCGGCTCTACGCGGAAGTGCAGTCCTCGCTGGCCGAAATCGCCATCCGCCGCGAAGCGATCCACGCCGCGCAGCAAAGCCTGTACGCCAATGAACAGAGTTTTGCTGGCGGGGTACGCACGCGCATCGCCGTGCTCCACGCCGTGCAGGCGCTGCAACGCACGCGCACCGAGTACCTCACCGCGCTGCTCACCCTGGGAGAAAAGTGGCTTGATCTGCAACTCCAGTGCGCCACCGACCTCGACGCCGCGCTGGAAGGAGTGCAGGCACTGCTGTTCGGCGCGACATAGTTTTTGTAGGCAAGCCCATGAATGCCGCCCCTTCGCCCCCCCTGCTGCGCTGGTTGCAACAGGCCGATGCCCTGCGCAATGCGGAGCGCTGGGCTGAGGCGCTGCATTGCTATGAACAGGCGCGGGCACTGCGAGACGACGCCGTCGTCGCGCACAACCTGGCGCTGTGCCACCTGGCCTTGCAACATCCGCCGGAGGCCATCGCCCACGCTCGCCGTGCTCTGCAACGACAGCCGGGCCTGTGGCAATCGGCCCTGGTGCTGGCCAAAGCGCTGATCCTGGCGCAGGACAAACCCGGCGCGCTCGACGTGCTGCGCACCCTGCACCAGCGCCTACCGCAGAACGCCGAAGTGCGCGTCGAACTGGCGCGGCTGACCCTGCAACTGCTCTGCGACCCCCGGCAAGCCCGTGCGCTCGTCCAACCCTTGCTGGGCGACCCCCGCCACGGCGCTGACGCGCTGATCACCACCCTGATCACCCAGCTTTACGACCGCGACGGCAGCGCAAGCGACCTCAACGCCGCGTTCCTCGACTTCGGCCGCACGCACATGCCCGCCCCGCAGCCAACGCCACCAACCGCTCTACAACCGGCGTCACAACCCGCTCCACCGGCCCGCAGCGGCGGCCGCACCCGCAGCACCCGTACTGCTGCGCGGTTGCGCGTGGGGTTGCTGTCGCCGCAGTTTTGCGCTTCGCCCGTGTATTTTTTTGCGTTCGGTGCGCTGGAGCAGCTTGCCAGCGCCGTCAATCTAGTCGTACTACGCCGTGGCAACAAGGAAGACTGGGCCACGCAACGCTTCCGCGCCATCGCCAGCGAATGGAACGACGTCGCCGCGCTGGCCAGCGCACCGTTGGCCAAAGAATTGGAGCGCCAGAACCTCGACGCGCTGATCGACCTGGGCGGATGGATGGACCCTGCCGCGCTGCACGCGCTGGCATCCAAACCCGTGCGGCGGATGCTCAAGTGGGTCGGCGGGCAATCCGTCACCACCGGCCTGCGCAGCTTCGACGGCTTTCTGACCGACCGCTACCAAACCCCCCGTGGCAGCGATGCGCTCTACAGCGAACCGCTGATCCGCCTGCGCTCGGGGTACGTGACCTACACCCCGCCCCCGTACATGCCCTCCCCCATCGCCGACGATGGCAGCCGCCGCGCCACCGTCGTCGGCGTCATCGCCAACCCGGCCAAGCTCTCGCGTGCCTTTCTCGCCGAACTGACAACGTGCCTGGCACGCTGGCAGGGTGCGGAGACTGCGCCCATCGTCGTGCGATGCATCGACCAGCGGTACGCCCACACACCCGTTCGGCAACGGATTTGCGATGCATTGCCCGGCGTCTTGCTGGAATTCCTGACCCCTTCCAGCCACCGCGAATACCTCGAAGCCGTCGCCCAACTCGACGCCGTCGTCGACACCTGGCCGTACAGCGGGGGGCTGACGACAGTCGAAGCGCTCTCGCTGGGCGTCCCGGTCTACACCAAACTCGGCACGCTGTTTTGTGAACGGCACACCCTCTCACACTGCCGCTACGCCGGGCTGACGCTGGCGCAATGCCGCATTGACCGACTGGCCACCCTGCCCCACCCCCAACGCACCGGCCACGCATTGCTCCGCGCCGAATCGGCCCGAACCCGCCATGCCGACCTGGCCGCAGAGCTATTGCAGCATTTGGCGGGTCGCTGAAAAAGCATCATGAAGAAGCATCATGAGGAAGCACCACGATGGCGACACGCAAAGCCCCAAGCCCCAAAGCATCCGCCCGGCGCGCTGCCCCGTCGCAACGCGCTGCATCCTCCCCCCACGCGCCATCCTCCTCCACACCTTCCGCGCCCCAGATACGGTGGTACGCCTACCCTGGCACCGTGGCGCCGGGCTGCACTGCCTTGCCTGCCCTCCCCGCCGAGGATGCTTGCGCGACATTGGGTGCGCTGCGTGCCCTGGCCCACGCCACCCAACGCAAGCCCCGCGCTGACTGGTACGGGCTGGTCGGCACCGAAGGTTGGACGCAAACCGGATGGAACGCCGCCACGCTGGCGAACGCGGTGCAGGAGTGCGCCGGTGCGGGCGAAGCCGACGTTTGCTTCTGCCAAGCCCCTGCCGAGGTCGAAGCGCTGTACCACAACCCCTGGCTCTACGCCGAACACACGCACCCCCACTGCGGAACGCTGGCACGCGCGGTGCTTGACGCAGCGGGGCTGGATGGGGACAGCCCGGACACCGTCGCGCACTCGGCCTGCTTCGTCAGCGGGCATATCCTCATCGCACGGGCGGCGTTCTGGCCGCGCTTTGTCGCTTTTCTGGACGACGTGCTGGCACACGCCCGCGCCAAACTGGGCAAAACGGCCCGCGTGGCGCTTTTCGACGAAACGCCGCCCGCTGACCGCACCCGCTATCTGGACGTGCTGACCACCCTGCTGCTGATCCCTTTTTTGGAAGATGCCGCCAACGGCCTGCGGGCCTGCAAGCTCGCACTGCCGTCCAGCGAAGAGCCTCCTCCAAACCCCCACGTGCGCATGTTGCGCGAACTCAAAGACATGGCCGTAACGCAGCAATCGCGCTGGGCCACCGCCTGCTGGGGCAACTACCGCGCCCTATACCTGGCCCACACCCAAGGCGCAGCCTGGATCGCCCAACACCGCGCCATCCTCCACCCCCCCACGCTACGTATGGGCCATGCGCCGGGGCGAATCCGGTAATTTGTATCGCTACCCCCACGGGCTTATGGACGATCTGGGATCAAATCGACATTCTTTGCATTCAGGAAAAGCGATGCACTACGATGGTCACAACGAATCCAACGGACTAGTAACGCCCTTGCCCCCCTTATTGAGCACATGGGTATAGATCATGGTGATTTCTACATCGGCATGGCCCAATAGTTCTTGTACGGTTCATCAGTCCATGCGTTCCCTCCATCCGATCCAGCACAGCCAATACCTCGCGCTGCGTCAATACCACTGGCAAACGCGCAGGACGCTTGGCGCGCACCATATCCTGCATCAAAGGCAAATCCTGCGCCAGCACTGCTGCGGTACAAAAAAAGCAAAGCCGACAAAGCCTGATTTTGCGTCGATGCGGCAACATTGCCTGTCACCGCCAAATGCGTCAAATAGGCATCGACTTCTGGTGCGCCCAAGAGATTGGGGTGACGTTTGTTGTCAAACAGAATGCAATGCTTCACCCAATGGACGTACTGGGTCTCGGTACGAATACTATAGTGCCGCAGGCGAATTTTCTCCCGCAACTGATCCAGCAGTTTGGGCGGCGATGGAGTGTGTGGTGCGGGGGCTTCGACTGTCATGCCAGTGCGTGAAATGGGTGTATATGCACTGATTTCATGGGAAATCGATGTGCTATACACCTTCTGATCAATCTGAGTATACACCGCTCTCGGTGTATACTGCACGTTATATTATACCAATTCCCTAATGAAATAATTCATTTTTTGCAGCGTATTTAAAATAAAACTTTTAAAAAAAATTAATATGATACTTCAAAGAAATTGGTATTATTATTGCGCGCGTTTCTCTTGCAAATTCAAACACAAAAATATAGACTTTCAGAAAAGTACTTGCGCGAAGAAAGCCCTTAAGAACAGTGTATTTTCCAAAAAGGTCAGAAAAACAGGGCTATTGCAAACTCAGTTTTACCTATGATGATTCAACAAGCACTGGTACAGGTGAAAATTTATGAAAAAAGATCAGACCATTTTAATAATAAATGGTAACCCTACCGATCTTCTTGTTTTGATCGAAGATCTGAAATTATGGGGTTTTAATCTAATGATTGCGCATAACGGTGAAAGCGGACTTCAAAAAGCAGCTCAAAGCAACCCAGACCTTATTTTGCTTGATGTGCGTATGCCAGTCATGGATGGATTTGAGGTATGTGAAAAGTTGAAGAACAACTCTGAAACTGCGGGAATTCCAGTAATTTTTATTATCGCAGATGTTCATCAGACAGATAAAATAAAGGGGCTTGAAATGGGGGCTGTTGATTATATTACCAAATCATTTCAGCCTGATGAGGTTCTTGCTCGCATTAACCGACATTTGGAAATCAATGCCCTACGAAAACAATTAGAAGCTCAAAATGCTCAACTCAACAACCACCAGCTAAAGCTGGTGGGTTGATATTACGGACTGAAAGTCCGGATACGCGTCGGCTGAACGACGCGTTTTAGCCCGGCTCCATCTTGAAATCATCGTTCTGCCTCGGTTCAAAATGGTGTTCTAAGTAGCTCTTAATCATTTCTTCTGTCATCTGCCCTACAGTTGCACAAAAGTATCCTCTCGCCCAAAAGTGACGTCCCCAGTATCTCTTTTTTATGTGTGGAAACTCTTCCAACAGCTTGCTTGCTGTCCGCCCTTTCAGCCTCCGGACAATCTCACTTGGTGCCATTACCGGCGGGCAACTTACCAAGATATGCACGTGATCCTTACTTACCACACCCTTCACAATCCTGATTTCAAATGCCTCACATGTTTCTCGCACTAGCTCTCTGACCCGCTCCCCAATTTCTCCCGTCAGAACCTTGTAACGGTATTTCGTAACCCATACAAAGTGATACTCTATCTGGAATACTGTATGACTTCCGTATCTATAATCCATGCCGTCCCCTTTTTTGAGGCTTATTCGCGTAGCTAAAGCTGACCGGCTAAAGCCGGTGGTTTTAACCTTGTGATTGATAATAAAACTCCGGAACGCTCAACTTGAGAATGAAATTCTGGAACGTAAAAAAGCAGAAAATACCATTTGTCAAAAAGAAGCTCTGTTTAGGGGCATGTTTGAACATCATAGTGCTGTAATGCTGCTTATTAATCCTGAGACTGGACATATTATCAAGGCAAATAAGTCAGCTGCCAACTATTACGGATATTCCATACAGGAATTTGAAGAGATGGAGATCGGAAAAATTAATCAATTACAGCCCGAATGTATCCGTCAGACAATAACGCAAATGATGACCGAAGAGTGCAGGGAGTTTTCTTTTCAGCATCGCTTGAAAAACGGAGAGATTCGTTATGTTGAGGTTCATTCTTCCCCAATAATTTTTAAAGGAAAAACACTGCTGTTTTCGATTATTCACGATATCACCGACCGCAAGCGGGCAGAAGAAGCGTTACTTAACAGCGAGAGACATTATAACCGGATTATATCCTGTGTGCCAGTTATGCTGTATGACTACATTCTGTATCCTGACGGCAGCAGCAGATTCCTCTATGTGGGACCGAGCTGTCGGGAAATCCTGGAATTGGACGAAAAAGAACTTTTATCTGATATGAACTTATTTTGGAAGATGATTCACAGCGATGATCTGCGAAGGCTGCATGATGAGGATGCTGCATCTAACAGAGAAGGGAAATTTTTCGATACTGAAGTGCGAATCCTTACACAATCCGGTTGTTTTAAGTGGATACAGCTCTCCTCGCGTCCTAACCCTGCTCCGCCTGGTGAACCGGCAATTTGGAGCGGATTCATTCTTGATGTAACCGAGCGCAGGCGGATGATAGAAGAACTGAAAGAGGCAAAAGAGGCTGCTGAATCTGCCAATCGTGCCAAATCTGAATTTCTTGCCAACATGAGCCATGAAATAAGAACTCCGATGAACGTGATTATCGGCATGAGCAGACTTATTAGAGAGACTACGCTTACCGATGAACAGCAGGAATATGCTCTTATTCTGTCCCACTCCTCTGAAATACTTCTGTCACTTATCGAGGATATTCTTGATTTCTCAAAAATCGAGGCGGGTAAAATTGAATTGGAATCAGTTGATTTTGATCTGAAAAATTTTCTTGGTAAAATAACTGACATACTGAAGATAAAAGCCTCTGAAAAGGGATTGACTCTTAGCTGTAATATCTCTCCTGATATTCCGCGTTTTCTCAAAGGCGACCGCAACCGTCTTCGTCAGGTTATCCTGAATCTGCTCAATAATTCTGTCAAATTCACAGCAAAAGGTGGGATAACCATAACAGTTGAGAATGAAAATACTAACGAACAGAATCAGATTATTCTCAGCTTCAGCGTTGCCGACACAGGCATCGGCATTCCGCAAGACCGTCTGGATCGTATGTTTCAACCTTTTTCACAGGCAGATTCTTCAACAACCCGAAAATATGGCGGAACAGGTCTTGGACTTGTGATTTCAAAGAGGCTTGTCGAACTTATGGGAGGCAGGATTTTAATTGAGAGTGAATATGGAAAAGGCACTACATTCCGATTCACTGCAAAATTTGAACAAGGAAGCAAGACGCTCGACCCTGTTTGCACGCTTAATAACACGACTTTAATATCAGACTCACAATTTGCAGGTCTTCGCGTTCTGCTTGCTGAAGATAATGAGTTTAATCAGCGATTTGGCTTGATAATTCTAAAAAAAATGGGAATCTGTGCAGATGCGGTCCGGAATGGTAAAAAGGCAACAGAGGCAATTCGTCAAAATGAGTATGATATTATTCTGATGGATGTTCAGATGCCGGAGATGGACGGACTTGAAGCCACAAGAATAATAAGGGGTGAACAGTTCAAAGTGCCTATTATTGCCATGACCGCAAATGCAACACCGCAGGATCGCGAGGAGTGTATTGCTGCCGGAATGGATGACTATATTTCCAAGCCGGTTGAACCTGAAAAATTACGTGAAGTCCTTTACAGGTATTCTGGTATTATGTCCCAATCTTCTGACACATATATCACTCCGCCACATGCCGACTTAAGAAAAATATTTGACAGAGAAGAATTTTTGAACCGTGTCGAAGGAGATGAGGAAGTGATGAGTCAACTTTTTTCATTCCTGCGTAAAGATTTACCCGATTATATACAGATATTGAAAACAGCCGTAGATAATGATGATATTCAGGAAGTTATGAGACAATCACATACCATTAAAGGGCTTGCTGCAAATTTAGCTGCTCACAGGCTAAATGATGCAGCTTATCAAATAGAGATTACTGCAAAGAGCGGAGAAATGGAAAAAGTGCGACTTTTAATGCGTGATATTGAACAGGAATGTGAAGCTCTGTTGTCTGTAATATAATCGGGTAGGCAACGGCTTCTAACCGTCACCCCCCACACCACCCACCGTGCGGGTCCGCAGTGGGCGGTTCAACAAGTCGGCTCGCTCGACGAAATCTTTCTCTTGGTGACCATGTACCCCTGTGCCTTGCACCACAGGTCTTTCACACTCTGCAAACCCTGCTCCTGTAACCACACGTTGGATATAGCCTGATTGATAACCGGGGTTCTGGACATCTGCCAATAGCTTTTGCTGCTGACTCCGTGCTGAATCGCCGACTTCAGGCTTACGCCCAATGCCAGCAGGTTCTTGATTTTCGTGCGCGGCCAGCGCCACTGTTTTCAGTAGCACATTCGCTTACGCCGTCTGATCCACTCGTCCAGTTCGGGTACCGGGCGGTAATACTGGCTGATACCAAAGTACGCCGTCCACCCCCGCAAGTATTGCCCCAGTTTCGCGCAGTCAGCTTCTTGATGCGGTGCTTGAAATCCGCCAGAGCCTTATCAGTCCAGCGTACTTTCTTGCCCTTGATCGTGAAGCCCAAAAAGGCGCTTTCGCTCATCGGTGCCACCTTGCTTTTGACCAGCACCCCGGCGCGCAGGTAGCGCCCAAATTTGCTGTCGCACGGCTGGTCAGTGTGCGCGTGCATGGGTGGGGAAGCCTTCCATGGTCACGCCGTCATCCATTCGCACCGCACGCGGTGCAGATCTCCCCAGGTAAGAACGCAAACTTTCTGTGCGCAAACGCCGCATGTACCCTGAGCACCAAACCGATGGGCTTTGCCGTCCTGTGCCAGCTCGCCTCGGCACTCTGGGCCTTCTATGCGGTTCCTGTTCGTCGTCTCGCACTTTTGCTCTCGGGCTTCCTCCAGACTACTTCTCGCGAAATAGCCCTGGCCTTCGGCTAGTGGTGACTATTGCTCACAATGAGTCCAATCCGGTTCTCCCACAGGGGATTTCCACCCCATAAGTTCGCGCCCATGCTGGGCGCATACCCATCATTCCAGCGGTATGCCTACGGAAGCCGCTGAATTCAATCGTTAACCAAGTAAATCTCGACCAAAACGGTAGTACTCCTTAAAGGAACACCATGGCCAAGCAAGCAGCACCAAAACAGGAAGAACCCATCGAAAAGCAGATGTGGAAGGCGGCAGACAAGCTGCGCAAAAACATCGACGCGGCGGAGTACAAGCACATTGTGCTGGGGTTGATCTTCCTCAAGTACATATCCGATGCCTTTGACGAGCTATACGAAAAACTGCAAAAGGGTGAAGGCGACTACGCCGGCGCTGACCCGGAAGACAAGGACGAATACCAGGCGGAGAACGTGTTCTTTGTGCCGGAGACTGCGCGCTGGTCGTATCTGCTCACCCAGGCCAGGCAGCCGAACATCGGCAAGACGGTCGATGCCGCCATGGACGCCATCGAGAAGGAAAACCCCTCGTTGCGCGATGTACTGCCCAAAGTTTTCGCACGCGGCAATCTCGACCCCACCAGTCTGGGTGGACTCATCGATCTGGTCGGCAACATCGCCCTCGGCCATGCCAAGGCGCGCAGCGCCGATCTGCTCGGCCATGTGTTTGAGTATTTCCTCGGCGAATTTGCGTTGGCTGAAGGCAAGAAGGGCGGTCAGTTCTACACCCCGCGCAGTGTGGTCGAACTGCTGGTGGAGATGCTGGAGCCGTACAAGGGCCGGGTGCTCGACCCCTGCTGCGGCTCTGGCGGTATGTTTGTGGTAACTTCTCAATAAGTTATGGCGAAATTGCAAATAGTGTATTAGGTACGAATGAGCGTCGCCAATCGCGGAATGGCATTAGTTTGTGTGATGCGATCTTCCAAATACCGCCAAAACGAAATACCTTGTTTCCGACAAGTCTTCTTCAAACTCGCAAACGTATCTCGACATTGTCGCCCAAGGTCGCTACGGGTTCCACCACTCACTTTTCGTTTCTTTACCAAATCCCGAAGGGCAGTTTCGCTTCCGTTCGTATGTAGCGGGATTTCTGGTCGTTGCAATACTAACAACAACTCTTCTTTTTTCCCATACAAGCGCTTCAGGAGATTATCTAGTGTTTGGTAGCCGGTTTTTCTATTGAAAACACTATCAAAACGTTTTTCGAACTGTTCTACCATATTCGCGTTCGGGTTGCGCTTGTATGCTTTCAAATCGCCATACAACCTCCATATATCGGAGCGCACCTGCGCTACAGCTTGTCTCTGCCCTTCATTGACCGGTATCAGCTTGTGAACAAGACGTTCGGCGTGTATCCAGCACAGAGCGTGCAACAGGACTGCGAATTGACCGGCTCCATCACTGACGATTGCCAATTTCAGGTTGAAGCCTTTTTCTACCAGGCTCCCAAGTAAAGCACCTTCCGTAGCGATACGTACGTGCGTCTCACTATCGATTTTCAATGCTTCGAGATGTTTGCGCCATAGTTCGATGCTTAAGAACTCAGGAGTGGCATGATCTTGTAGCTGACTACATACGTCATTACTCAAGCCATGTTCTTCCATGTAGGTCAGGGCATGTTCGTTGACCTGGGTTGTGACCGGACCGGCGTGCAAACATTGGAGGAAGTTGATTCTGCTCTTGCTGTCGGTGCTTTGGAACCAGCCGAAGTCCTCGTTCCCGACGTGCAGGGCGTAGCCGTTCTGGCCTGCATGACGTGCGCCGGTGTCATCGACTGTGACGTACTGGCTTTTTTGCAGACCGATGGCCAGTATTTCATCTTTTTCTGTGTGGAATGGTTCAGTATGTTGACTCAGCAGGGCATTGATTTGACCTGACGAGATATCGATATGCCATTCGCTCAATTGCTCCAAGAGAAGTGGCTGTGTAACATGGCAGTGGTGATGTTGGTACAGAATATAGTTGCGCAATGTAGGATTGAAATGCTGGCCTTGCAATTCTGGTGGGAGCTGACCTCTGAGGCATTTCCCGTCATTGGTTTGATAACAAGCGAGGCGATAACAGATGTTGTGTGCCTTGATGATGAGGCCTTGAACAACGAAGTTTTGATAGCTTTTTAGCCGAGCGCCAGAGGGAATCGGGCCTGCTGGCTTGATGATGCGAATTTCGTGGATGATTAGTTGAGCTGTTTTGCTGCGCTTTGCGGAACCAGGTCTTTTGGAGATTACGCCACTGCCGTTACTGTGTGGGGGATTGTCATCCAGATCAGTATTTTTGTCCATTTTGCTGGGCTTTAATACTGGTTTTGATTTTTCACCTTTGAGGATAGCGATTTCATCGCGCAACTGCTGAATCTCTGTTTTCAATTCTTGGATGGTTTCAGCTTGCGCATCAATAATATCCGACTTATTTTTGCAATGCAGACACATTTCTTCTGCAGGAATTTGCGGGAGACTCGGCACAGGGGACACGGTATACTCGTCTCTGGCTAGTATCTGTGCTTGATCCATGGATAGCATTATATGCTGTTTTTTACGAAAAACAATATATTGCCATAACTTTTTGAGAAGTTACTGTTTGTGCAATCAGAAAAGTTCGTGACCGGCCACCAGGGTAAGGTCGACGACATCTCCATTTACGGGCAGGAGAGCAACCTGACCACCTGGCGTCTGGCCAAGATGAACCTTGCCATCCGCCACCTCGACAGCTCGCAGGTGAAATGGAACAACGAAGGCTCCTTCCTCAACGACACCCATAAAGACCTCAAGGCCGATTACGTCATCGCCAATCCACCCTTCAACGACAGCGACTGGAGCGGCGACCTGCTGCGCAAGGATGGCCGCTGGCAACACGGCGTGCCGCCCACCGGCAACGCCAACTACGCCTGGATTCAACACTTCCTCTATCACCTGAACCCCGGCGGACAGGCCGGTTTCGTGCTCGCCAAGGGCGCGCTCACCTCCAAAAGCTCCGGCGAGGGTGACATCCGCAAGGCGCTGGTCGAGGCGCGGCTGGTGGACTGCATCGTCAATCTGCCCGCCAAGCTGTTTTTGAACACCCAAATCCCCGCCTGCCTGTGGTTTCTGAGCCGCAACCGCCTAAACCCCTCGCCCTTTGGGAGAGGGGCTGGGGGTGAGGGCTTTCGCAACCGCGCAGATGAAATCCTGTTTATCGACGCCCGCAACCTCGGCCACCTCATCAACCGCCGCACCAAGGAGTTTTCCGCAGAAGACATCGCCACCATCACCCGCACCTATCATGCGTGGCGATCCCCCGTAGGGGCAGGCCCCCATGCCTGCCCCGATGACATTGGGAAACCGCAATCAGGGAAACCGCAAACTGGGCAACCACGGGGGGTTGCCCCTACGTATGCCGACATTCCCGGTTTCTGTGCATCTGTCGGTATTGATCGCGTCCGTGAGTTGGACTATGTGCTCACGCCGGGACGGTATGTCGGCCTGCCGGACGATGAGGACGACTTCGATTTCAAGGAACGTTTTACCCAGCTCAAGGCGGAGTTTGAGGCGCAGTTGCAGGAAGAAGCGAAACTGAATGCCTTGATTGCAGAGAGTTTGGGGAGGGTGAGGGTATGAGCGATAGCTCCTTGATTCTTGCTGATAATATTCAAAGACACATCTACACCATACGCGGCATTCAGGTCATGTTTGATGAAGAGCTGGCGAAATTGTACGGGGTAGAAACCAAGCGGCTCAATGAACAGGTGAAACGCAATATCGAAAGATTCCCTGCCGAGTTTATGTTTCAACCTTCAGAGGCTGAACTCGAAAACTTGAGGTCGCAATTTGCGACCTCAAGTTGGGGCGGACGAAGACACTCACCCTATGTCTTTACCGAACAGGGTATTGCCATGCTTTCGGCAGTGCTCCGCAGTGAAACGGCAGTCAAAGTCAGCGTTCAAATCATGAACGCTTTTGTCGCCATGCGCCGCTTTCTTCTTTCTAACGCCCAAGTCTTTCAGCGATTGGACAGTCTGGAATTGTGGCAAGCCCAGACCGATCAGAAAGTTGAACGACTCCTCAACGCTATTGAAGATCAATCGGTGATCCCCAAGCAGGGGATTTTTTACGACGGTCAGGTTTTTGATGCCTACGCCTTTGTAGCCGACCTGATCCGCGCCGCCGGCCGCCGGATTATCCTTATCGACAACTATGTGGACGAAAGTGTGTTGCTTCTGCTCGCCAAGCGCAAGGCGGGGGTGAGTGTGCAACTGCTGACCAGAACAATAAGCCGCGAACTCTCCCAGGACATCGACAAATTTAACGCGCAGTACCCGCCGATCGAAGCGCGAGAATTCACACTCGCCCACGACCGATTTTTGATCATCGACGACGATATCTACCACATCGGTGCCTCGCTGAAGGATTTGGGCAAGAAGTGGTTTGCGTTTTCGAGGATGGAGATGGGGGTTATGGAGATGTTGGGGAGGGTGGGGTTATGAGCGAGTGGAAAGAATGCAATCTGGCTAAAGCCCCATTGGAGATACTTGATGGTGACCGAGGCAAGAACTACCCGTCGCAGGATGAATTCATGCCACGCGGATACTGTCTTTTTTTAAGCACGAAAAACGTGCGTATTGATGGATTTGAATTTTCTGAATGCCAATTTATAAGGAAAGAACGAGATGAATTGCTTCGCAAAGGTAAACTGGAACGCGATGATTTAGTTTTGACAACTCGTGGAACTGTCGGGAATTTGGGCTTTTATGATTCATCAATAATTTACGATAACGTCCGAATTAACTCAGGAATGGTAATCATTAGACCTAAGAAGGATAAACTACTGCCAGCATTCAACTATTACCTTTTCAGAAAGTTACAGAGCGATTTCCATACATTTACTTCAGGTAGCGCACAACCGCAGTTACCCATAAGAGATATGAAGGAAGTTGAAGTATCTATCCCCCCCTCCCCGAACAACGCGCCATCGCCTCGGTGCTTTCCAGCCTTGACGACAAAATCAACCTGCTCCACCGCCCAAACAAAACCCTCGAAGGCATGGCCGAAACCCTCTTCCGCCAGTGGTTCGTGGAAGAAGCGCAGGAGGATTGGGAAACAGTAAAAGTCTGTGATTTCGTAAAGACGAATGTTTTGAGTATTACAAATAACTCAAAGCTAAAAACAATTCGATATTTGGATACGGGATCGTTAAATGAGGGAATCATTGAAGGCTTTCAGATTCTTGATATGAATGACGCACCAAGCAGGGCGCGACGTATCGTTAAACACAATGACATCCTGATTTCTACCGTTCGCCCTGATCAAAAACACTACGGAATAATTAAACATCCCGATGAGGATATTATCGTTTCAACTGGCTTTTGCGTCATCAGTTGTCAAACCATTAATCCTCATTTCATTTATATCTTGCTAACAATGAGCGATATGACTGAGTATCTGCATTCCATCGCAGAGGCTTCAACCTCGACTTATCCATCATTAAAGCCATCCGATATTGAATGTTTAGAGTTTAAACGACCACCGGATGATAGGCTCCGCGAGTTCTCCGTATATGCAGATAATGCATGGGGCAAAATTGAATATAACCACATTCAAATCCGCACCCTCGAAACCCTCCGCGACACCCTCCTCCCCAAACTCATGAGCGGCGAAGTGCGGGTGGACTACAAACATTAGGGAGGCAGCCATGGAACAGAACAAAATCCAGATTTACCAAACCGAGGATGGCAAGGCTCAGATCGATGTCAGGCTGGAGCAGGAGACAGTCTGGCTGCGGCAGGAGCAGATGAGCGAATTATTTGGGCGCGATCAATCTGTTGTCTCGCGGCATATCCGCAATGCTTTGGCCGAGGGCGAGGTCAGCGAAAAAAGCAATATGCAAAAAATGCATATTGCAAATTCCGACAAGCCGGTCACCCTTTATGACCTGGATGTGATTATTTCAGTCGGTTACCGCATCAAGTCCGGGCGGGGAGTGCAGTTCCGGCGCTGGGCTACCCAAGTGCTGCGGCAGCACCTGGTGAAGGGGTACACCCTGCATCAGGCCCGCTTCGAGCAAAACGCTGCCGAGCTGGAACAGGCGCTGGCCTTGATCCGCAAGGCGGCGCAAACTCAGACCCTCACCGCCGAGGCGGGCAGCGGGCTGGTGGAGATCGTCAGCCGCTATACCCAGACCTTTCTCTGGCTGCAACGCTACGACGAGGGGATGTTGACCGAACCGGGGGGCCAGCCAGGCGGGGATCTGCCCACGGAGGCGGAGGCCATGCGTTCGCTAACAGCGCTCAAGCAGTCGTTGATGAAGCGGGGTGAAGCGACCGAGCTTTTTGCCCAACTGCGGGGCGATGGATTGAGTGCGCTGTTGGGGAACCTGAATCAGACGGTTTTTGGCGAGCCAGCTTACCCCACCATCGAAAGCAAGGCCGCTCACCTGCTCTATTTTGTGGTCAAAAATCACCCGTTTGCCGACGGCAACAAACGCAGCGGCGCCTTTCTGTTCGTCGATTTTCTGCACCGCAATGGCCGCCTGCTCAATCCCCAAGGCGAGCCGGTCATCAACGATACCGGTTTGGCTGCGCTGACTTTGCTGGTGGCAGAGTCTGATCCCAAACAAAAAGAGACGCTGATTCGTCTCATCGTGAATATGCTGGCGCTCAATCAGGTCAGTGGGAATGGATAAGCTCACCGAGTCGGCCATCGAAACCTTCGCTATCGGGCTATTCGAGAAACTCGGTTACCAATACATCTACGGGCCGGATATTGCGCCAGACAGCGAAACGCCGGAGCGTGAGCGCTTCGAGGATGTGTTGCTGCTGAAGCGACTGCGCTCGGCGGTGGCGCGCATCAACCCGTCCATTCCTGCCGATGTGCGCGAGGAGGCCATCAAACAGGTTCAGCGCCTGAACTCGCCGGAGCTGATCGCCAACAACGAAGCCTTTCACCGCATGCTGACCGAGGGCATCAAGGTCGTCTATCAGGACAGAGGCAACGAGCGCGGCGATCTGGTGTGGCTGGTGGATTTTGCCAATCCCGATAACAATGAATTCGTCATTGCCAATCAGTTGACGGTGATCGGCCATTCGGATCATGGGCATCAGAGCAAGCGCCCGGATGTGGTCTTGTTCGTCAATGGTCTGCCGCTGGTGGTGATGGAACTCAAGAATGCTGCCGATGAAAACGCCACCATCAAAACCGCTTATCAGCAATTGCAGACCTACAAGGAAGTGATTCCCAGCCTGTTCACCTACAACGGTTTGTTGGTGATTTCCGACGGGTTGGAGGCCAAGGTGGGTTCGCTCTCAGCAGGGCTGTCGCGCTTCATGGCGTGGAAGACGGCGGACGGCAAGTTGGAGGCATCCGCGCTGATCAGTCAGATGGAGACTTTGATCAATGGCCTGTTGAACAAGGCGACGCTGCTGGATTTGCTGCGCCACTTCATTGTGTTTGAAAAGTCGAAGAAGGAAGACCCGGCAACGGGTGTGATCAGCATCAGCACGGTGAAGAAGCTGGCAGCGTATCACCAGTACTACGCCGTCAACGCGGCGGTGGTTTCCACCTTGCGGGCAGCAAGTAGCGCGGTGCCGTGTGTGGCGCAAACACCGGAAAGCTACGGCGTTGCGAGCGTCAAAACCCAGCCGCCGGGCGACCGCAAGGCCGGGGTGGTGTGGCACACGCAGGGCAGCGGCAAGTCGCTGTCGATGGTGTTCTACACCGGCAAGATCGTGCTGACGCTGGATAACCCCACCATTGTCGTGATCACCGACCGCAACGATCTGGATGATCAACTGTTCGATACCTTTGCCGCCTGTACGCAGGTGTTGCGACAGGAGCCGGTGCAGGTGGATGACCGCAAAGATCTGAAGCGGTTGTTGAAGGTTGGCTCTGGCGGGGTGATCTTCACCACCATGCAAAAGTTCCAGCCCGAAGAAGGCAATGTCTATGAGGAACTGACCGACCGCCGCAATGTGGTGGTGATCGCCGACGAGGCGCACCGTACCCAGTACGGCTTCAAGGCCAAAACCGTGGATGAGAAGGACGCGCAAGGCAACCTCATCGGCAAGCGGGTGGTGTACGGCTTTGCCAAGTATCTGCGCGATGCCCTGCCCAATGCGACCTATCTGGGATTCACCGGGACGCCCATCGAAAAGACCGATGTCAATACCCCGGCGGTGTTCGGCAATTACGTTGACATTTACGACATTGCCCAGGCGGTGGAAGATGGCGCAACCAAGAAGATTTATTATGAAAGCCGCCTGGCGAGGGTGTCGCTCAGCGATGAGGGCAAAAAACTGATTGCCGAGCTGGATGAGGAATTGGAACAGGACGAGTTGACCGAGACCCAGAAGGCCAAGGCCAAATGGACGCAGATGGAGGCCCTGGTCGGTGCCGAGCAGCGTATCCGGAATGTGGCGCAGGACCTCGTCGCGCATTTCGAGAAGCGACAGGAAGTGTTTGCGGGCAAGGCGATGGTTGTGGCCATGTCGCGGCGCATTGCGGCAGAACTGTATGCAGAGATCATCAAGCTGAAACCAGAATGGCATTCACCCGACCTGACCAAGGGTGTGATCAAGGTGGTGATGACGGCGGCCTCTGCGGATGGCCCGACACTGGCCGGGCATCACACCACCAAACAACAACGCAAGACCCTCGCCGAGCGGATGAAAGACCCCGAGGACGAGTTGAAGCTGGTCATCGTGCGCGATATGTGGCTCACCGGCTTCGATGCGCCCTGTATGCACACCTTGTACATCGACAAGCCCATGCAGGGCCACAACCTGATGCAGGCCATCGCACGGGTGAATCGGGTATATGGCGATAAGCCAGCGGGTTTGGTAGTGGATTACCTGGGCATTGCCTCTGATCTCAAACAGGCTTTGTCGTTCTATGCCGATGCCGGAGGCAAGGGCGCCCCCATGCTGGCCCAGGAACAGGCTGTAGCGTTGATGCTGGAAAAGATCGAAGTGGTGGCTGGCATGTATCACGGCTTCCCTTACGAGGATTATTTCGAAGCCGACACCGCCAAGAAACTCTCCATGATTCTGGCGGCCGAGGAGCATATCCTCGGGCTGGAAGATGGCAAGAAGCGCTATATCGACCAAGTCACCGCTTTGTCGCAGGCGTTCGCCATCGCCATTCCGCACGAGCAAGCCATGGATGTAAAGGATGAAATCGCCTTCTTTCAGGCGGTGAAGGCGCGGCTGGCGAAGTTCGACAGCACCGGTTCAGGTCGTACCAACGACGAAATTGAATCGACCATTCACCAGGTGATCGACAAGGCGCTGGTGTCGGAGCAAGTGATTGATGTGTTTGACGCTGCCGGAATCAAGAAGCCTGATATTTCAATTCTTTCTGAAGAGTTCTTGCTGGAGCTAAAAAACAGGGAGCATAAAAACGTCGCACTGGAAGTGCTCAAAAAACTGCTGGGCGACGAAATCAAGGCACGCGCCAAAAAGAACCTGGTGCAAAGCCGGACGCTGATGGAAATGCTGCAAGACGCCATCAAGCGTTACCATGCCAAGGTGATCACGGCGGTGGAGGTCATGGACGAGCTGATCAACATCAGCAGGGAGATCGTCAAGTCAGACAAGCAAGCCAAAGAGATGGGCATGAGCGACTATGAGTACGCCTTCTATACCGCCGTGGCCAACAACGACAGCGCCAGAGAGTTAATGCAACAGGACAAGCTACGCGAACTGGCTGTGGTGCTGTTTGAAAAGGTAAAGGCCAATGCCTCAATCGATTGGACAATCAAGGAAAGCGTGAGGGCGAAACTCAAAGTCATTGTCAAAAGGACTTTGAGGCAATTCGGGTATCCGCCGGACATGCAGAAGCTGGCCACCGAGACGGTGCTTAAGCAGGCAGAGATGCTGGCGAATGAGTTGTCAAGGAAAACTGACAATGTACATTAGGCAGCTCAAATCGATATGCTCTTTTTGCCTCTAGCCCTTGTTGCGTATTTCACGCGAACGTGACCGCGAATTCGCAGAAGTGTGACCGGCGTTTCACGAAAGCGTGACCGCGATTTCACGGTGAACGTGACCGCTGAGTGGGAGCGTGATGGATAGTCCGAAGTAGCCTTGCTGTTTTTTTTGAAAGCGAGCGGGGATGCCACAAGAGAGACTATCCATGAGAAAAATTCGAGACGTACTGCGTTACCGAAACGACACTGACCTGAGTCTGGAGGCGATTGCCCGGGCGCTGAGGCTATCGAAAGGGGTGGTATCGAAATACCTGAAGCTGGCGGAGAACGCCGGGCTGAAATGGCCATTGCCAGACGACCTGGATGACGGCGCTCTGGAGCATCGGCTGTATCGCCAATTGGCTGCCCGGGAGTCGGCATTTGTTGAGCCTGACCATGCGCTGATCCACCAGGAGCTGAAGAAGAAAGGTGTCACTCTCACCCTGCTGTGGGAAGAGTACAAGCAAGAGGCCGGGGAAACGGCTTACCAGTACACAGCTTTTTGTACCCGCTACAGAGCTTGGGCTGGTTCGCTCAAGCGCTCGATGCGTCAGATTCACCGTGCAGGTGAAAAGCTGTTTGCCGACTTTGCGGGCCCGACCGTTGCGATCTTCGATGCCGACACTGGTGAGAGCAGAGTGGCGAGCATCTTTGTTGCCGTGCTGGGCGCATCCAGCTACACCTTTGCTTGTGCAACGGCTGGGCAAACGCAGGCAGACTGGCTGGGCGGGCTGGCCAGGGCGCTCGAGTTCATAGGTGGCGTGACAAAACTGATCGTTCCGGACAATCCCAAGGCGCTGGTCAAAGTCGCCAACGCTTATGAGCCGGAACTGAACCGGGCAACAGCCGAATTTGCCCAACACTACGGAACGGTGATATTGCCTGCGCGACCGAAGAAGCCGCAGGACAAGGCGAAGGTCGAAGTGGGTGTTCAGGTGGTCGAGCGCTGGATTCTGGCGCGACTACGGCATCGCCAATTCTTCTCGCTGGTGGAACTGGACAGTGCCGTAGGTGAACTATTGCCAGTGCTGAACGACCGGCCATTCAAGAAACTGCCTGGTTCCCGGCGGGAAGCATTCGAGAGGCTGGACGTTGCGTGCCTGAAAGCCCTGCCGACCACCCGATTCGAACTGGCAGACTGGAAACGCGCACGTGTCAATATCGACTATCACGTCGAGTTCGAGGGCCATTTCTACAGCGTACCGCATGTGCTGGCGCGGCAGGAAGTCGAATTGCGCATTACGCAAGGAATGGTGGAAATCCTGGCTCGCAATCGCAGGGTGGCAGGCCATGCGCGCAATACCAGCAAAGGCAACTACACGACCGTGGCCGAACACATGCCGGCGGCGCACCGCGCCCATGCAGAGTGGACACCTGGGAAGTTGATCGCCTGGGGGACTTTGGTAGGCGTTGCCACTGGCGAATTGGTTCAGCGCATGCTCCTGGAAAAGCAGCATTCAGAGCAGGGGTACCGCGCCTGCCTCGGCCTGATGCGTTTGGCCCGCAAGGTGGGCGCGGAACGGATGGAAGCCGCCTGTACCCGGGCACTGGCTATTGGCGCGTATCGCTTCCGGTCGGTGGCATCGATCCTGGACAAAGGTCTTGATCGCCAGCCCGTCGATCCCACCAAAACTGACACGCCCTTGCCCAGCCATGCCAATGTGCGTGGGCCTGATTACTACCACTGATGAAGGAGGAATCATGTTGATGGAACAGACCGTACAAACTCTCAAGACCCTGCGTCTGCCTGGCATGCTTGCCGCATTCGAAGAGCAGCAGACGAATAGCGCAGCCGCCAGCCTGTCATTCGACGAACGATTCGCCATGCTCGTCGATCGTGAACAGACTTGGCGGGAAAACCGCCGTGTTTCTCGTCTGCTGCGCGAGGCCCGCATGAAGTCTGGTCAAGCGTGCCTGGAGGATGTGCGCTACGGCACCGACCGGAAACTGGACAAAGCGTCCATGGCGCAGCTAGGTTCCTGCCAGTGGATACGAGCGCATCAAAATGTGATTTTGACGGGTGCCACGGGGTGTGGAAAGACCTGGCTTGCTTGCGCACTGGGCAACGCCGCATGCCGTCAGGGACTGTCCGTGGCGTATGTTCGTACCCCCCGGTTCTTCGAGGAACTGCGCATCGCGCACGGTGATGGCAGTTTCGGCAAGAAATTGGCCAGCCTGTCCAAGACGGACTTGCTGATCCTGGACGATTGGGGCCTGGCTGCGCTCAACCAGTCCGAGCGCAATGACCTGCTGGAGGTTCTCGACGATCGCGTCGGCTCCCGATCGACCCTGATAACGAGCCAATTGCCGGTCGAGCATTGGCATGCCTACCTGAACGATCCCACACTGGCCGATGCCATTCTCGACCGAGTCATCCATGCTGCGCACAAGATTGCCCTAGCGGGCGAATCCATGCGCAAACAGAAAGAACTTCAGTGAGACCGGTTCCATCCAAACCGGGTTACCCACCGCGCCGTCCACCTCCGGCAGGAAAGATACCTGCGGCGAACGGCACCGTGGATAACCCTATCCCCGTACCCATTTCATGCCATCGTGACCGGCGTTTCGCAAAAGCGTGTCCGCCATTTCACGAAAGCGTGACCGATTGAACCTACCATCTAGCCCTATCCATTTCGCACCCACTATCGGTCACGTTCGCGTGAAATCACCGGTCACGTTCCGCGAAATACGCACTTGTCACATCTATGTTGGCAGATATCATTTTTGCAGTCGTTGCGCCTTTGTTGCACTCGCTGTTCAGAGATTGTTTTGGCTTTTATACGCTAGCTGCCGTTCGTGGGTTGTGCGTCGCGTGCGCCACCTGTTTAGCACCGCTGTCTAATCGGGTAGGCAACGGCTTCTAACCGTCGCCCCCCACACCACCCACCGTGCGGGTCCGCAATGGGCGGTTCAACAAGTCGGCTCGCTCGACGATGTCTTTCGCTTTGTAACCATGTATCCCTGTGCCTTGCACCACAGGTCTTTCACACTCAGCAAACCCTGTTCCTTTATCCATGCATTGGATATGGCCTGATTGATAACCGGGGTTCTGGACATCTGCCAATAGCGGTTGCTGCTAACTCCGTGCTGAATTTCCGACTTCAGGCTTACGCCCAATGCCAGTAAATTCTTGATCTTCGTGCGTGGCCATCGCCTCTGTTTACCGTAGCACATTCAGATGCGCCTTCTGATCCACTCGTCCAGTTCGGGTACCGGGCGGTAATACTGGCTGATGCCAAAGTACGCCGTCCACCCCCGCATAATCAGGCACAGCAGTCGCTTGCCCGCAATGGTTCGCCCTAGCAAGTTCATCAGCACGTCATGGTTGACGGTGTCGAAAAACTTGGCCAGATCAATGTCCACTGCGATGTTTCTGCCTTCCTTTACCTTACTTTTGACGTTAGGCGGCGCCGACAGACAGCCGGTTCATCACCCTTGCAAGCTCCGGTTACTGTATATACAATAACCGCGTGCGCCTGACCTACGATCCAGCCAAGCGACTGAAGACCCTGGCTGAGCGCGGACTCGACTTCGAGGACGCCGCCCTTGTGTTCCACGGGCTGACCGTGGAGGTGGAAGACACACGCAAAGACTATGGGGAGCGCCGGATTCTCTGCTTCGGGCTCCTCCATGCGCGTTTGGTCGTCATTGGGTACACACCGCGTGGCGCGGATCGCCACGTGTTCAGTATGCGAAAGGCAAACGAACGTGAGCAAACCCGCCTCGCGCCATACTTTGGGTTCTGACTTGGCGCGCGTTGACGCGCACCGCATCAAGCCTCACGAGTACAAGGAACTGCCCGAGCTGACCGATGAGATGCTTGGCCGAGCGGTCATCAACAAGGGTGGTAGGCCCAAGTCAGAGAACCCGCGCCAACTGATAAGCATCAGACTGCCTGTTGAAGTCATCGAGAAGTGGCGAGCCACTGGTCCGGGCTGGCAAACACGCATGGCTGAGCATTTGGCTCGCATTCCAACTCCAAGATCGAAGAGCACCGCCTAATCGGGTAGGCAACGGCTTCTAACCGTCGCCCCCCCTACCACCCACCGTGCTGGCCCCCAATGGGCGGTTCCACAAGTCGGCTCGCTCAACGATGTCTTTCGCTTCATGCCCGTGTATCCCTGTGCCTTGCACCACAGGTCTTTCACACTGAGAACCTATTCCAGTAGGGACTGCGCCATCGCATTGCACGCGGCGGCGGTACACGGAATCCTCATGTACGGTAAGTACATTCCGGTTCCTGCGCTCCGGCACCACGCACACTGTTTTGGCTCGCCTGCCTACTGAAATTGGTTCTTATGCACCCAGAAACAGTCTGCGTCGTGCTTTGCGCAGCCGTCTGGGTAGTCCGCACCTTGCAGGTGTAGCCGCTCGCCACGCATCTTGAGCAGGTAAACTGACAACATTAGCCATATCACGAGGAATACAACGTGCCAATCATTTCTATGTTCTACGGCATCATCATCCGCCTGTACTTGCTCGACAACCAGTACCACAACCTGCCTCACATTCATGCCAGATACGCTGAATTCGAGGCGTAAATTGGCCTTGGCGACGGTGAAATTCTTGCAGGTGAATTGCCCCGCAAGCAGTTGCGTCTGGTGCAGGCGTGGATAGAACTTCATCGTGACGAACTAATGGCAGACTGGGAACTCGCTATCAGTGGAGAGAATCCCTACAAAATCGAACCACTTTGAGGAACCCGCCATGTATTGGGATGTTAAATCCGTTAAACCGCTGCCGGACTTCCGTATTTATGTCGAAATTGAGGACGGCCGCAAGGGTATTTTCGACTTGAACCCCTTTCTCGACCATGGTGTATTTCGAGAGCTTCGGGACGTGCATTATTTCAATCGGGTAGGCATTCTGTTTGGTGCGATAACTTGGCCAAACGAACAGGACATCGCCCCGGAAACCCTGCTGTCTGGAATGACCCCTGTGGAATCAACAGCGTCTAATCGGGTAGGAAACGGTTTCTAACCGTCGCCCCACACACCACCCACCGTGCGGGTCCGCAGTGGGCGATTCAACAAGTCGGCTCGCTCGATAAAGTCTTTCGCTTCCTACCCGTGTATCCCTGTGCTTTGCACCACAGGTCTTTCACACTCAGCAAACCCTGCTCCTGTAACCACACGTTGGATATGGCCTGATTAATAACCGGGGTTCTGAACATCTGCCAATAGCTCTTGCTGCTGACTCCGTGCTGAATCGCCGACTTCAGGCTTATGCCCAAAGCCAGCAGGTTCTTGATCTTCGTGCGTGGCCATCGCCATTGCTTCCCGTAGCACATCCGCATACCCCGCCTGATCCACTCGTCCAGTTCGGGTACCGGACGCTAATACTGGCTGATGCCAAAGTACACCGTCCACCCTCGCAACTATTGCCCCAGTTTCTTCAGCCAATATTCCATGAAAACGCCCCAGCTTCGCCCGGTTAGCTTTTTGATTCGGTGCTTGAAGTTCGCCAGGGCCTTATCAGGTATCTTTTTGCCCTGGATCGGGAAGCCCAGAAAGGTGGTTTCCAGATACCGCGTGATGGATTGCATCACCCGCTGTGCAGCGCGTGGCGCTGTAGACCAGAATGATCAAGTCATCGGCGTAGCGTGCAAAGCGGTGTCCCCGCCTTTCCAGCTCCAGGGTTCCACTTTACTTATCCCAGCGTTTGCATACCAAGCACTTTTGCCGCTTTATTCAGGCGTGCATCGAAGCAGGCAAAACACAAATCTTCACTGGCCGCCTCCTGTAGCTGGCGGGCAGCGGCCAGTTGAACGCTGTCATAGCCGCGCAAGGCAAACGTGTCTGCATACTCGCCCGCCTGTTCCACGATGGTTTGGGTGACTTCCACAATGGCAAACATGGGCCAGTCATCACGCAACTTGGCCCGGACCGCTTCAACGGCCTCGGCATCGACGGAATTTTCACGAACGCGCCGCGCCAGTGCTGCCATGGCTTCGGCCCACGCGATACGCGACACCGCGACCGCCTTGGCGATCGCGGCACGCGCATGAACCTCTGCGCTGAAAGCTTCCAGGACGTACAGCTTGATCAGGGCCGAGGTGTCACAAAACAAAATCACCCACGATCCTCCAGCAGCATCTGGCTGACTGGTTTGCCACCACGAGCCAGTTCAACGGACGGCGACAACTTGGGCTTGTCGCCATGCCAGGAAAGCGTGCCGGATGCCATCAAGCGGCGCAGGCCCTCATTGGCCTGCGGTGGTATCCCAAGAATGCGGGCTATGGGTTTGTTGTGCGAGGTCACCTCAATCAGTTCGCCGCTTTGTGCAAGCGACAAAAACCGTGAGAGTCCTGATTTGAGTTCGCGAACGGCTACGTGCATGGTGAACCCCCTGTCCAGTATCGAGGCCTCATTGTATGAATTTTCCCAGTTCAATGTGGTCTCATTACACCCTGCACAGCCACGCCTGGTAGCCTAAAGTGGACCCCAGTGTCAAGACAATTTTTCAGTCCATGTAAGCTGTACCTGTTTTCACACACCACTGCACGGCGTTGCCCCGGTTTTTGTCTTGGTGCATATTCCGGTGAACGTGACCGCTGATTCCGGGAACGTGACCACTGCAAGCTCTCCCCAAAACGATTCCTTGGTTGTTTTTGGGTTGCCCGCGCCCATGCTGGGCGCACACTCATCATTCCACCAGACCTGCGCGAAAAGCCGTGCAGGCGGGTGAATTCAAACGTTAGGGTGGTATTTCACGTTGCATAAAAATTTACTTATCCAGAGACAAGGCCAGAACATGCGCTATTTCATAGGATTCATCATGTTTTTTGCTTGGTTAGTGACCGCAGATGCGTTGACGCCTCTGCCTGATAACTCTCCCAGCTTCTTTTCAGGAGAATGGGCGGGCACTGGTGAGCAGGGAACTTACTGCTATCTGAACCTGAGCGCTGATGGCTGGGGATGGGTGCTCATTGATGGCGGGGCGGGTGACTGGCTTGGCGCTCGAATGCAATGGCGTAATCGGCAACAGGCGCTTCAGGTCGAAAAAATCATCCCCTTACCCACATCAACCCAACTACGCGTCATGCCATTGGGAAAGTTTGTGCTCGGCAGCGGATTCAATCAATCCTTGATGTTGACGTGGAACGAACAGTCCGGTGGTTGCCAACTGCAAAAGATCGAAACAACAGCACGTCACCTTATTCGGGCACGCAGTGCCATAGAAAGCTTGCTGCAAAGAGAACGCATGCGATGAAGAACGGGAACCATTTCTGGTGGGCCGTCCGCATTTCATGGCCTTTGCTCGGGGGCGTGTGGGGCGCTTGGCTGGGGTTTGGAGGTTATCTTCGGCTTCCCCAAAATGCAGATAGCTTTGGGACGGTTTTTGCGTTAGGTTTTTTTAGTTTTTTCGCTTGGGTCGGCCTCTTTGCTGGCATTGCATCAGGTGCGTTGATCGGCGGATTGGTTGAAAGGCTGCTTCGGCGTTTTGGTGCTGGGATTGCCAGCGCTGTGGGCGTGGCGACCTTGGTGAATGCGTTAGTTCTCTGGCAAATCGCCGGTGTAGTTCAAGCGAAATACCCGGGATTGCGCCCCCCTGCTGCGAAGCCCCCTGTGTCTTCGACAACCACGCTTCCTCCTGAGAATCCCTGTGCATACCCGCCTCCAGACAATACTAAGGAGCGTGCGATCTGGGACTCTGAATGCCGTTGAGATGTTGAAGATCGAAAGCATCAACGGTTTGTTCGGGTCCGCTTTCACTGCGCATCCCCTACGCAAACCGCCCATCCTGCGGTTCTTCGATCGAATTCGCACGCAACGATGCGAGATGCTGGTACACGGCCTGCATTAGCGCCGTACAGCCCATGTGGGTCAACGCCGAGATGCAAAAAACCGGCGCGCCTTCCTCCATCCGGGCCACAAGCGCTTGCACCCGTTCGGCGCGTTCCTCTTCGGGAACCATATCGACCTTGTTGAGCACGAGCCAGCGAGGTTTTTGGTACAGCGCTTCGTCGTACTTGCGCAGCTCTTCGACAATTTTTTGGGCACCGGCAACGGGGTCGCTGCCGTCAAAGGGCGCCATATCGACCACGTGCAACAACAAGCGGGTACGTTGCAGATGTCGCAAAAACTGGTGCCCCAGCCCAGCCCCTTCCGAAGCGCCTTCGATGAGGCCAGGCAAGTCTGCAATCACAAAGCTCTGCTCAGGCCCCACCCGCACGACGCCAAGATGGGGGTACAGCGTGGTGAAGGGGTAGTCCGCAATCCGCGGCCGTGCGTTGGATACCGCGCTGATCAGCGTCGACTTGCCTGCATTGGGCAGCCCCAGCAGGCCGACGTCCGCCAGCACCCGCAATTCAAGCTGGAGCGAGCGCCGTTCCCCCGGCCACCCCACCGTCTTCTGGCGTGGCGCGCGGTTGGTCGAACTTTTGTAGTGCAGATTGCCAAACCCCCCATCGCCTCCCTTGGCCAGGGTGATGACCTCGCCAGGCTGCAACAGTTCAAACAGGACTTCGCCCGATTGCGCATCGCGAATGACCGTACCCACCGGCATCTTCAGGGTGATGTCATGCCCTGCTGCGCCGTACATGTCCGAACCCATGCCATGCTGGCCACGCTGGGCTTCGTGCCGTCGTGCATAGCGGTAGTCCACGAGGGTGTTGAGGTTGGGGTCGGCCACGGCGTACACATGCCCGCCACGCCCGCCGTCCCCGCCGCTGGGACCGCCGAATTCGCGGAACTTCTCGTGCCGAAACGCGGAGCACCCCGCACCGCCGTCCCCGGCGCAGATTTCGATATAGGCTTCGTCAACGAATTTCATAAAACAAAAAACCCTGCGCGGGGCAGGGTTCCAGGACGACCAGTCGCCCTAAGGGCAGGGGTAGGGGCAGAGGCAGGTGCTCAGCCGCGCAGGCGCTATGCAGCGACGACGCTGACCGTCTGCCTGCGCAAGGCGCCGCGCACCGCAAACTGGACCGTGCCATCGGTCAGCGCAAAGAGCGTGTGATCCCGCCCAAGGCCGACATTCGTCCCCGGATGGAAACGGGTGCCGCGCTGGCGAACGATGATCGCACCAGCCTGGATACGCTGGCTGCCGAAAACCTTGACGCCGAGCATCTTCGGCTGCGAATCGCGGCCATTGCGTGTGGAACCGCCGCCTTTTTTGTGTGCCATGGAATGTTCTCCTCGGAAGTGGTGACAGGTGAGCGCCCGGAAGGCACTTAGCCCTCAATGGTGTCGATCGCCTCGATCAGCAATTCGGTGTACCGCTGGCGGTGCCCCTGGTGCTTTTGGTAGTGTTTGCGGCGGCGCAGCTTGAAGATGCGCACCTTGGGGTGCTTGCCCTGCGACAGCACCTTGGCGCGCACGCTGACACCGGCCACCAGAGGAGCACCAACGCGCAATTCCGCACCAGCACCCACGGCGAGCACTTCGCTCAGCACCACTTCTTGCCCGACTTCCGCAGCGATCTGTTCTACCTTGATTTTTTCGCCAGGGGCAACCTTGTATTGTTTGCCTCCGGTTTTTATGACTGCGTACATGTTTTCCTCTCGTCAATCTACGCCCAAATTTGGGGGGAAGCCGAAGATTTTCGCATAAGCGCTATCGCGATTTCCGCCATTCCTGCAACGCAAATGCATGCGCAGCACTGCGCAAGATGTTGCAGGAGCGACGGAAGTCGCGATATGCAGCGGCCTATGTCCATCGCTTACGGACAAGCCTTTAGCTTGCCTTGTCCTCCGCGCAGCTCACACGCCCCATGCGTACAGCGGCTACCCCGTTGGGCATCCGGCCTTCCCCGGACCAGCGGACGGCCAGATTCACCAGGGTGCCGACGCAGGCGACGAGTTGCTCCCCGGCGGGAGTCAAAAAATAGCCGCCGGTTCCGTGCGTGATCACCCCCGCAGCGCGCAATTCCTTAAGCCGGGCGTTGAGGGTATTGGGCGTGACCCCTCCCACGCTGTCTTGTAACAGCCGGAAAGTCTGCGCCCGGCCATCGGCCAAAGCCCACAAGATGCGCATCGCGTAGCGCGCCTCCAGCAAAGCGAGTAGGCGATGGATTGCCAAGGTGTTTTCTTTGTTTTCCATGGTGAAAGATCGAAAAAAGGGGGGGTACCCGGAGCAACAGCGCCCGCCACCCACCGCACATCCTATGCAGTGGCAAAGCGGTCAGCCAGCTCCTGGGCAAATGCACAAAAAGCCCGCGCGCCCTTGGAGGAAGGGTCGAACACCACGCCGGGAAGCCCGTAGCTCGGCGCTTCCGCAAGACGGACATTGCGCGGGATGATGGTTTGGAACAACTGACCCTTGTCTTGGTAGCGTGCTTCCAGCTCTTGGCTGACCTGCTGCTGCAAAGTCACGCGAGGGTCGAACATGATGCGCAGCAGCCCAATATGCTGCAAACCACGGTGCAGATTGGCATGAACCTGGCGAATCGTATTCACAAGGTCGGCCAGCCCTTCCAGTGCGAAGTATTCGCACTGCATCGGCACGACCACCCCTCTGGCGCAACACAAGGCGTTGAGCGTCAGCATCGACAGGCTGGGCGGGCAGTCCACCAGAATGAAGTCATAGGCGTCATCGACGAGCGCAAGAGCCTCGCGCAACCGAGATTCGCGCCGCTCCAGCTCGACAAGCTCCACTTCAGCGCCGGATAGCTCGCGGTTCGCAGCCACCACGTCGTAGCCGCACCCCGCGTCAAAGAGCCGTGCATTGCGCACCCGTGCTTCCTCGATCGTTGCCGTACCCAACAACACGTGGTACACCGACAACGGCAGCGTGCGCTTGTCAATGCCCGACCCCATCGTCGCATTGCCCTGGGGATCGAGATCGACCATCAACACCCTGCGCCCGAGCTTGGCCAGCCCTGCAGCAAGGTTGACGGTGGTCGTCGTCTTGCCGACACCGCCCTTCTGGTTGGCAACGCACAAATTCCATGCCATGGCTACGCACCCGCGTACACGAAAACCCCCACCGAACGCACCGGCGCCCGGTGGGGGTTGGAAGCAACGCCTGGATCGAAAAAACCCGACGGGTCTCAGTAGGTGTACGTCACCCCCAGCGACAAGCTGGGCAGGATCGAGTGCGAATTCAGGGAATCACGCAAATCCTGGGTTTCCGCGTCGATGTCTGCTTGGTCTACCTTGCCGCTATCGACCAGAGTGGTCTCCACTTTCGTATTGAAAGACCCCACCATCACGCCCAGATCGGCGTGGAACCCCCAGCCCTTGGTATCGCGAAGGTGGTGGCCATAGCCGATGCCCACATACGGGGTCACGGAAGGAAAGCGCACATCGACGTTGAAGGTTTCCCCCGTCATATCCACGGTTTTGCTGTTGATCGTCGCGGTGCCCGCACCCACGCCACGCAAATTGGCTTTGATGTCGTTGACGGTCAGCCCGCCGACGAGCCGGAACCCGCTCTCGAACGGAAACCAGTCCGCCAGCAACCCCACGCGATTCGAGCGAATTTCGCCGAGGTAATTCACCCCTTCGCGTTCCCCGTTCTTGTCGGCTTTCAGCCCTCCGGCAAATTCAGCGCGTACACCCCAGTTGCGCGCCATGGGAAAGGCATACCCCAGCTCGACCAAGCCGGGCAGCCCCACTCCGGCATACAGCTCATGCGCCTGCGCCGCGCTGCCTGCTGCGGCAAGCGCCGCAACCATCCACCATTGCTTTTTCATACCGATTCCTTGAACGAAGTTGTCGAAGAACACCCCCAAGACACCCCTAGGGTATGCACACATCTCCCGTCCCCGTGATTCATGATGTATGCGCACCGTAGCCCAGAGAATCCCCAGGATAAGGAATTATCGTCAGCGGCCCTGCGTGAAAACCGTCCGACCGGGGCATTCCACCACACTGTGGCGCAGCAACGGCAGCCGCTTCACCGCTCCTCGAACGACAGCACGCACCCTGCGCTATCGCTCGCAATCCGCGAAAGGATGTCGAAAAACCCGCCTCGACCCCGGGTGTCGAGCCAGCGCTGCCCATCGAAGCGAAAGTGGTAGCCCCCCTCCCCGGCTGCCAGCCAGATCTCCTGCAAAGGCTTTTGCAGGTTCACCACGATCTGGCCTCCGCGCTCCGGGGTCAACGTCAGCATATCGCCCGAGCGACAGCAGTCGATATCGATACTCTGCGTATCGCAACCCTCCTCCACCGCAGCCAACACCCGCTGCGCCCGATCCCAAAACTCCCTGTCGTTGTCCACCATGGTTCCTTCTCCCAGCACGTACCGCATTGCCCGCCATGCCCGATCCCGATGGCTCGCCTGTTCCCTGGTGCTCGCCACCACCCTACTCACCGCCTGTGGGCAGACCGGCCCACTGTACTTGCCCGACGCTGTATTCCCCCTGACGCTTTCCGAGTGACCGGCATAGGGTATCGACGAAGCGCAATGGTCCAGGCCGTGAAACGGCAAGGAGCGAGTGCAGAGGAGCCGCGCTAGTGCGGAAATGCCGCCCTATCTCCCCACATATTCCAACAAGGCCCTTCGTACCGGGTCATTTGCTGTCGCTCCGGTCGTCGCTTCGGTCATCGAAGAACCTACGGCGTCGGCGGGGGATCTTGCCGTGGCGCCGGGCCATTTGTCCAATGCCTCCAGATAGGCATCCAAAGTCAGCGAGCCTCCTGCGCCTTCTTCCCATCGGCTGCGGCGGTGTTCTTGCCAACGCTGTACCTCGGCGGGAGACAGGGTATCGGGGAAATTGCGCGCACGGTAGCGCCAGCACAATTCCGCAAGTCGTGGGTCGTCGAAGCGCGTCCGGGCTGCGGCCAGCTCCTGCGGAGGCAGCGCCCGCAGCGCATCGAGGCGTCGCCGGTCTGCAGAACCGATGAATCCTTCGTACAGCGCCAGATCGACATCCGACTGCGCTTTGGGCGAACGCTTGTACACATCTCCCCAGACGTGGTCGAGCCTGGGCAGGCCCGCAGCGTATTCGGCGTGCCGACGCAGCGCATCCAAGTCGATCCCCAGTTCTTCAGCCCTCGCGGGATCGAGCACTTTTGGGGAGCGCACCACCACTGGCGACTTGTTGAGGTGAATCGTTTTGAGCGGAAGGCGCTGCGTTCCGGCAGGCAGATCGGCGGTCGCGACAAACATCCGCTCCCGCATTTGCGTTGCGGACAAACCGGCCAGTTCACGCGGATCCTGCGCCAAGTCCCACACCAACAGCTCGTTGTCGCTACCAGGAGCCATCCCCAACGGCCACACCAGCGCCAGGCAGCCCCGCTGCGCCGGGTACATGCCAGAGACATGCCAGAACGGGCGCGGTGTGGCCAGCATCCCCGGCAAGCCCAGTTCTTGGAGCACCCCGGCCTTTTTGTGCAACCCCAGGCAGAAAGAAAACAGCCGGGGCTGGCGGGAACGGATCAGGCGCGCCAAGGCAATGGTGGCGTACACGTCCTGCGCAGCATCGTGGGGGCGGTCGTGTTCCAGGTCATTGGCGGCGCCCAGATCTTCCAGACGGAACGAGGGAATGCCGTCCGGGTTCCGGGGCCACGCGATACCGTCCGGGCGCAGGGCATACACGGCGCGCACCACGTCGAGCAGATCCCAACGTCCACAGCCGTTTTTCCACTCCCGGGCGTAGGGGTCGATCAGATTGCGCCAAAACAGAAAGCGCGTGACTTCGTCGTCGAAGCGGATCGAGTTGTAGCCCACGCCGATCGTCTCCGGCTGCGCGAACAGTTGCGCGATGCGCCGGGCAAATTCGTGCTCGGCCACCCCCCGCTCCAGGCATTCCTGCGGGGTGATTCCCGTCAGACGGCAGGCGTCGGGGTCGGGCAGAAAGTCGTCGGCAAGCTGGCAGTACCACACGACGGGTTCGCCCACGGGTTCGAGGTCGCCATCGGTGCGTACGGCTGCAAACTGCGCAGGCCGCGTGCCACGTGCGTCTGCGCCAAAGGTTTCGTAGTCGTGCCACAGAAAAGTGCGCATGGTGTCCTCCCATCGATGCGACGGGGCCTCAGCGCCTGCGGGCGCAGCGCACCCCATGGAGCGCCTCGACCAACGCCAATACCTTGTGCAGCCGCACGGCGTCGCCCACTTCGAGCGTGAAAGTCATCCAGGCAATGCCCTTGACCGTCCTCGTCTGCACGCCGGTCACATTGATCCGCTCGCGGGTGAACACGTCGGAAATATCCCGCAGCAGCCCCTGACGGTCTTGGGCCTGTACAAAGATATCGACCGGGAATGTCGGCATCGATTCTTTCGACGGGGCGCTGTCCCATTCGACCTCGACCCAACGCTGGCCATGCTTGCGCAGCATTTCCCCGACATTGGGGCAGTCGCGGCGATGCACGCTGACCCCCTTGCCGCGTGCCACGAATCCGCAAATGTCGTCTGGCGGGGCGGGCTTGCAGCATTTGGCAAGCTGCGTCAGCAAGGAATCCACCCCCGCCACCCGCAGCCCCCCTTGGGATCTGCGGCGCGCAGCGCGTGAGGGCAGGGTCTGCGGCACTTCCAGCAGCTCGGGTTGCGCAGGTTGCGGGCGCAGCAAGATTTCGATTCTGCGCAACGGCAGGCGGCCACGGCCCACTTCTTCCAACATCGTCTGCGCTTCGTCATACCCCAATTGCGCAGCCAGGTCTTCGAACGCGAGGGCGGTCTTGCCCTCGCGTTGCAGCAATTTGGTGACGGCGTCGCGCCCTTTCGCCATCGTCTCCTGCAACGCCACGGCATGGAACCATGCACGCACCTTGGTCTTGGCGCGATGGCTAACCAGATACCCCAACTCGGGGTTGAGCCAGTCCCGCGAGGGGGCTTCTTCCTTGCCCGCAACGATCTCGACAGTCTGGCCATTGCCCAGCGGCGTATGCAAAGGCACCATCACACCATCGACCCTCGCCCCCCTGCAACGATGCCCGAGCGCGGTGTGGACTCCGTAGGCAAAGTCCACGGGCGTGGCGCCCTGCGGCAGTTCGACGATCGCCGCCTGCGGGGTCAGCACATAGATGCAATCGCCCAGCCCGGCATGGTCCGCGATGGGCTGCGCGGACAAATCGCGCTCCCACGCCAGCAATTGGCGCAATACGGCAATCTTGCCCTCGTACTCCCCTGTGGCGCTGACCCCCGCGTACCCCTTGGTGCCTGCCTCCTTGTAAGCCCAATGCGCCGCAACGCCGTGTTCGGCATGGTCATGCATGGCCTGTGTACGAATCTGCACCTCTGCGGGACGACCGTCCATATCGTGGATCACGGTGTGCAGCGATTGGTACCCGTTGGCCTTGGGCCGGGCGATGTAATCGTCGAACTCCTGCGTCAGGGGAAGGAAATGGCCGTGAATCCACCCCAGCGCGGCGTAGCACTCTCTGATGCTGGAGACGATGACGCGCAATGCGCGCACGTCGTAGACCTGGTCGAATTCCAGCGATTTGCCGCGCATCTTTTTGACGATGCTGTAGATGTGCTTGGGGCGCCCCGTGACCGTCGCTGCAATCCCCATCCCCCGCAATCCTTCTTCGATGCTGCTGCGCAACCGCTCCACGCTGGCTTCGCGATCCACGCGGCGCTCGCTGAGGAGGCATGCGATGCGGTAGTAGGTCTCAGGTTCGAGGAAGCGAAACGAGAGATCCTCCAACTCCCACTTGAGTTCCCATATCCCCAGGCGATTGGCCAGCGATGCGAACACGTGCAGCGACTCCGCAGCCAGCCCGGGCGGCGTGGCAATCTTTTCCTGCGCAAAGTAGCGCAAGGTTTGCAGCCGCGAAACCAGCCGCAGCAACACGACGCGCACATCGCGCGAAAACGCCAGCAACATCTTGCGCACGTGCTCGATCTGGACTGCATCCAGTTCGCTGCCCCCCTTCTGCGCAGCAGGGTTCCGTACAGCGTATGCGCGACGCTGTACCGCCACCAGCCGGGCGGTCTGTGTGACCAAATCGGCCAGGTCGTCGCCAAAACCCTTTGCGATGCGCTCGTGCGCCGGATGGAGGTACGCACTGGCGTACACCAAGTACAACGCCGCCTGCATGGTCGGCGATCCACCCATCCCGGCAACGATGCGCGCTACCCCATCGGCGTGGGCCAGTTGCCCTTCCCCGGTTTCCAGCGCCTCATCTTCGATCAAGGGCAGCGCAAAGGCGCGCGCCCTGGCAGGCAGGGTGCCAGGGTCGGGCTGTACACAAGTTTTCTTCGTCGAATCCACGCAGTGTTTCCCCGGAACGGACTCAGACTGCGACCGGAGCACGCAAGGCTGGGTGGTGTTGGTAGCCGATCACCTCCACGTCGTCGTACTCGTAGTCAAACAGGGTCGGTGGATGCCGCCGCAACCGCAAGGTAGGGTATGGGTATGGCGTGCGTTCGAGTTGTTGGGCAACGACGTCGGCGTGGTTGTCGTAGACGTGACAGTCGCCACCCGTCCAAATGAACTCTCCCACGTCCAGGTCGCACTGTTGCGCCACCATGTGCGTCAGCAGCGCGTAGCTGGCGATGTTGAATGGCACGCCCAGGAACAGGTCGGCGCTGCGTTGGTAGAGCTGGCAACTCAGCCGGGGCCGCTGCCGCGCCGAGGCTGCCGGGGTCACATAGAACTGAAACAGGGCATGGCAAGGAACCAGCGCCATGTCGTCGAGGTCGGCCACGTTCCATGCACTGACGACCATGCGCCGCGAATCGGGGTCGGTGCGCAATGTTTGCATGAGCTGCGTCATCTGGTCAATGTGCCCACCGCCCGGGGTAGGCCAGCTTCGCCATTGCGCTCCGTAGATGGGGCCTAAGTCCCCGTCGGGACGCGCCCATTCGTCCCAAATCGTGCATCCACGCTCCTGGAGCCAGCACACGTTGGTATCCCCGCGCAAAAACCACAGCAGCTC
Organism: Candidatus Symbiobacter mobilis CR; assembly: GCF_000477435.1. Taxonomy (NCBI): domain Bacteria; kingdom Pseudomonadati; phylum Pseudomonadota; class Betaproteobacteria; order Burkholderiales; family Comamonadaceae; genus Candidatus Symbiobacter; species Candidatus Symbiobacter mobilis. The sequence continues at coordinate 2,652,844 of NC_022576.1, read as the reverse complement.
CAGCACCACTGCGCGAAAGTACACCTTCTTCGTCGTTACCAGCGGAAAGCCCTCGTGCAAGTCAAAGCGCATCTGGTACCCGAAGACGCTGCGGGTGCCCGTGCCCGTGCGGTCGGACTTCAGTACCCCGTACAGCCCAACGTGGCGAAGCAGGTCTTCGTATTGCGAACGCACCGGGTGCGGCGCGGCATGGGGAACATCGACGGGATGGGTGTGTTTCGAGGGCATGGGGCTGAGAACCAATTTCAGTAGGCAGGCGAGCCGAAGCAGTGTGCGTGGCGCCGGAGCGCAGGAACCGGAATGTACTTACGGTACATGAGGATTCCGAGCACCGCCGCCGCGTGCAATGCGATGGCGTAGCCCCTACTGGAATAGGTTCTTATAGCCTGGCTTCATAGGGCTTCTCCGCCTTCATTCAAAATTTTCAGGTAGGCATCGTAGACAAATACTCTATTGCGGCGCTGGCCAGTGAATTCGCGGGCAATCCCCATCTCGACCAAAGTCATCATGGCCTTGGAGGTGGTTGGGAAGCTGATATCGGCCCGTTGGCCGGTTTGACGCAAGGTGGAGAGGGGGCGTTGGCGCAAGGCTTCCAGTACACGCAAAACATTGGCCGAACCGCGACCTGTTGCCTGAACCCGCTGGCTGTCTTGTTGGAACAAATCGACCAGACGGCGGGCAGTTTGCACGGCAGCACTGGCCGTCTGTTCCACTCCTTCAAGAAAAAATTCGACCCAATCTTCCCAGTTGCCATCGGTGCGCACGCTGTTTAGTAGTTCGTAATAACGGGCGCGGTGCTGTTTGAAATAAAGGCTAAGGTACAGCAGCGGCTGTGTGAGTACTCCACCTTCATGCAATAACAAGACGATCAGCAGCCGCCCAAGGCGACCATTGCCATCCAGAAAGGGGTGGATGGTTTCAAACTGAACGTGGGCCAGCGCCGCTTTCAGCAGCATTGGCAGCTTGGCTGTTTCGCTGTGAATGAAACCCTCCAGCGCTGCCATGCAAGGCTCCACCTCTTGCGGCGGCGGAGGAACGAAGCGGGCATTGCCAGGACGGGTTCCGCCTATCCAATTTTGGCTGCGGCGAAACTCGCCCGGTTCTTGGTTACTACCGCGCCCTGTACGCATCAATTGGGCGTGCATTTCACGCAAAAGTCTGTTGCACAGCGGAAAACCTTCACGCAAACGTGCCGTGCCATGTTGCAGTGCGGCGACGTAGTTGGAAACTTCCACCACATCATCAAAAGGCACACCTGGCGTTTCATCCAACTCAAACAGCAAAAGGTCTGACAAGGAGGATTGGGTCCCCTCGATCTGCGATGACAGCACCGCTTCGCGCCGCACATAGGCATACAGAAAAAGCTGGGGATCGGGCAGTAGCAGAGCGATGCTGTCAAGTCGGCCCAGTGCCAGGGTAGCCCGTTCCAGCGTTGCCTGGAGAACCCCATTCAATTCCAACGGCGGCACAGGCGGCAAGGGATCGGGCACAAAGGCGCGGACGGTTTCGCCACCCGCACCACTGGCAAGATAACGACCGGTCACACGATGCAGCATCTCGGCATTCCTTGAATAAGATGGCCGACTATTAAAGATAACTGAGATTTCTTTAATAGTGACGTCGCCGTCATGACCACACCGCCCCCATCTTTTTCAGGTGTTCAGCAAGATGCCCAGAGAGATGAGTAAAGGTCTGATTGCTTGATGGCCATTGGTAATCCTATTTCGGAACGCTATGGGCATAGGCCACTACGCATCACGACTTCCGTCGCTCCTACAACGGGAACGTAGGCATTGTGCTAGGGCAGACATGGCCTCTTTTCCATGCATGGGTTCTGCACACTGTGCAGCAGCACCCGGCCAGGGTTGAGCAGGTTAGTAGGGTCGAGCGCTTTTTTGATTGCATGCATCATCGCCATCGCAACGGGCGGTTCGACTTGCGCCAAGCGCCGGGCACGCAAGCTTCCGATGCCGTGCTCCGCCGCAATGGCCCCACCGTGGGCAGTCACCTGCGCAAAAACGAGGTCGTTGATACGCTCTTCCTCGTCGCGAACGAAGGCGCGACCATCGACATGCTCCGGGGGAAAGACGTTGTAGTGCAGGTTCCCGTCACCCAGATGCCCGAAGTGCAGCACGCGCACGCCGGGAATCGCCGCGCACAGCGCCGCAGCGGTGGCGTCGAGGAACGAGGACATCGCCCCCAACGGCAGCGACACATCGTGTTTCACGCTCGGGCCTTCCTGGGCCTGCGCTTCTGGAATGGCCTCGCGCACCTGCCAGAACGCCCGGGATTGGCGTGCGTTCTCCGCCAATACGGCATCGGTCGCGCAGCCCTGCTGCATCGCAGCGGCCAGCGTATCTTCGAGCGGAGCGCGCATCCCGGCATCCGTCGCACAGTATTCGAGCAAAACCGCATAGGCCCCGGAAGGATAGAGCGGAACGCGCAAGGCAGGCCGGTGTTTGCGAACCAGATCGAGCGCGGAGCGATCCATCAGTTCGAAAGCTGTCAGCGCGTCTCCCAGGCTGTACCGCGCCCGTTCCAGCAGGCCGAGCGCCGAAGCCATGTCCGGCACATCGGCCCACGCCACCCAGCACGCTTTGGGAGCAGGGTACAGCCGCAACGTCGCTGCGGTGACGATGCCCAGGGTGCCTTCCGAACCGATGAAGAGCTGGCGTAGGTCGTAGCCGGTGTTGTCCTTGCGCAGGCCGCGCAAACCGTCCCAGACTTCCCCGGTTGCGGTGACCACCTCCAGCCCCAGGCAAAAGTCGCGTGCGGTACCAAAGCGCAGCACCCTGGTTCCCCCGGCGTTGGTCGAGAGCACCCCACCGACGGTGCAGGAAGCCTCCGCAGCCAGACTCAGCGGCAACCACAAGCCTTGGGCGCTCGTGCATTCGTGCAGGGTGTCGATGATGCAGCCCGCATCGACGGTCATGCTGAGATTGGTGGCATCGACGTTGCGCACGGCCTGCATACGGCGAAGGCTCAACACCAGCATCGTTCCCGACTCGTCTGGCGTCGAACCCAACACCAGCCCGGTATTGCCGCCTTGGGGAACGATGCCGATACCGCAATCGGGGTGTTGCTGCACGTAGGCCGCAGTGGCCCGCACGACGTCGGCTACCTCCTGCGTACACGCGGGGCGAACGACCGCGAGCGCCTTGCCCCGTGCCCGTCCACGCCAATCGCGTTCCCAGGCGCCGAGGTCTCCACCAGTCAGCACGTGGCCGTCCCCGACGATCCCGCGCAAGGCTCCCAACAGTGCGTCCATTCGTCGCCTCACCCGTCGAAAAAAGGGGCAGATTATGCGTACCGGCCCCGCAGAGGGTGCCTCCGTAGAATCTTTGCGCTCCCAGCCAAGGTCGTCGGGGAGGAGCGCTTGTTTTGCCCTGTTCCCCCTGTTTCGGCCTGTTTCATCTTGGAAAGGATATGTCGCCATCGATCGATGAACGCTGGGTTGCCCGCCTGCTTCGCTTCCGTTGGCTGCTCTGGCTAGGGCTGCTGACGCTGGCAATCGGGGGGGTACTGCTGTGGCGATGGGCCGATTGGCAGCGCAGTGCGATGGACGATGCGCACGAGGCGATGCGATCGTTGCACGAAGTACGGTTGCGCGCCCACGCCGAGCATGTGTTGGCCTCCATCGCCAATCTGCATTCGGCGGTTCCACAGCAGGAACGACTGCAAGCGTTGGCAACGCAACGACATCCCCACGACGTGGGGCATTTGTCGCTCCATCTCCTTGACCGCAACGGCGCGAGCCTGTTTCCCCAGGATGCAATCGCCCCCCTTCTGCCAGGCCACTACGGAAGCCAAGCAGTGGCGTTGTGGCTGGCAACCGCCCAGCGCGGCGGCGGCTTGGTGCGCTTTTCCGCGCCCCTACCCATCGCCGGGCCTCATGCTGCCTCCGGTGCGCGGTCCCACGCGGAACTAGTCGTTTCGCACACCGCAGTCGTACACCCTGTACACCCTTGGGACTGGACACTGGTCGTTGCAGCCCCCGATCCGGCACCACAGGGCGTGGCCTCGTACACACGGGTCCTGCTCGCCCAACACCGTTGTTGTCCCTGGGTGCTGCCTTTGGTGGCGCCACTCGTGTTGTCACTCGGGGTGGGGCTGCTGGTGGCCCACGGCTTCCTGCGCCGCATGCGTACTTGGCTGGGAATGTGGCGCGCCGACATTGCCATACACCAGGCTGCCCAGACCTGTTGCGAATCGCTGCTCCAAGCCGTGTTCGAAAACGCAGCGGTGGGCATGGTCATGGCTACCCCGCAAGGGCGGTTCCTGCGGGTCAATCAGCACTTTTGCGATTTGCTACAACGAACCCGGGAAGAATTACTCGGTACCACCCTCGACTGCCGTGCGCTCACAGACCCCCGGGATCGTGCAGCTACAGAATCCGCCCTGCAGTGGGCGATGCAGAGCCAAAACCCCCGTTTCCGCCTGGAAAAGCGCTATTGCAGGCCCGACGGCAGTACGCTGTGGGTCAGCCAGGCTGCGCAACTCGTTCGCACCCCGCAGGGGGAACCGGATCACCTCTTCGTCGTCGTACAAGACATCCAGGAACGCAAAAGCGCAGAGCAGGCATTGCTGCTCGCGGCGAGCGTTTTTACCGCCGCACGCGAAGCCATCATGATCACCGAGCTTGACGGAACGATCGTCGACGTCAACGAATCCTTCACCCGCATCACCGGCTACGAGCGTGCGCAGGCCCTCGGCCAAAACCCACGCATGCTCAAAAGCGGCCGCCAGAACGATGCCTATTACCGCAACCTCTGGACGAGCTTGCAACGCTACGGCCACTGGCATAGCGAAATCTGGAACCGCCACAAAAACGGCGAATTGTTCGCTTCGATGCAGACGATCAGCCTGGTGCGCGACGAGCACGGGCAACCTCGGCACTACGTTGCGCTGTTTTCCGACATCACTGCGGTCAAACGACACCAACAACAGTTGGAGCACATGGCGCAGTTCGACGCGCTGACCGGCCTGCCCAACCGCGCATTGCTGGCTGACCGTTTGCAGCAATCCATGCTGGCCGTACAGCGTCGTGACCTGTACCTTGCGACGGTCTATCTCGACCTTGATGGTTTCAAGGCGATCAACGAACGCATCGGCCACGACGCTGCGGATGGGGTATTGGCTGCGCTGGCAGCGCGGATGCGCACGGTCCTGCGCGAAGGCGATACCCTGGCCCGCGTCGGGGGCGATGAATTCGTCGCCGTGCTTGCCGACTTGCCCGACGTGGCCTCTTGCGCCCCCATGCTCGACCGCCTGCTGGCTGCGGCCATGGAGCCTGTCCCTTCCCACGGCGAAACCATACAAACGTCTGCCAGCCTGGGCGTCACGTTCTACCCCCAAACAGACAGCATCGACGCAGAACAACTGCTGCGTCAGGCCGACCAAGCGATGTACCAGGCCAAAGTCGCCGGCAAGAACCGCTACCACCTCTTCGATGCCGAGCATGACCGCAATGTCCGTGGCAAGCACGAGAGCATTGAGCGCATACGCCACGCGCTGCTGCAAAACGAACTGGTGCTGTACTACCAACCCAAGGTCGATATGCGCACAGGCCAAGTGATCGGCGCAGAGGCCCTGCTGCGCTGGCAACACCCCCGGCGCGGGGTGCTGTTGCCCGGCGCTTTTCTGCCAGACGTGGAAAACGACCCCTTTGCCGTGGAGCTGGGCGAATGGGTCCTCCGCACTGCGGTGCGCCAAGTGCAGGAATGGCTGGCCCAAAGCGTGGATTTGTGCGTCAGCGTGAACGTGGGAGCGCGCCAGTTGCAGCAGAGCCATTTCGTCGACCGATTGCGCAACATCCTCGCCCGGTTCCCCGATCTGCCCCAGGGACGCCTGGAACTCGAAATCCTCGAAAGCAACGCGCTCGAAGACCTCGAAGGCATCTCGCAAGTCATCATGGATTGCGAGGCCCTGGGCGTTTCCTTCGCGCTGGACGACTTTGGCACCGGGTATTCCTCCCTGACCTATCTGCGCAGGCTGCCCGTCAAAACCATCAAGATCGACCAGAGTTTCGTGCGCGATATGCTTGAAGACGCTGACGACCTCGCCATCCTCACCGGGGTGATCGGTTTGGCGCAAGCATTTCATCGGGAAGTGATCGCCGAAGGGGTCGAAACCGTCGATCACGGCACCGCCTTGCTGCAGTTGGGGTGTCCCCTGGGGCAAGGCTACGGCATCGCCCGTCCTATGCCCGCTGCGGCCATTCCTATCTGGGTGCGGGAGTGGCGCCCCGACCCTGCCTGGAACCCCGAAGAACAATGGCGAATCCAAACCGACTATCGGATCTGACTTGCGCTCCTCTGCCTTGCACGCTCTTCCCAACCCTACGTTCCCCACACTCTCCGTCCCCAGCCCTGCGGCCCGCTGCTTCCATAGGCTCGCCCCTTTGCAGCAAGCTGCCCCATGACCGTACCGCCCCACAAGCGCACCATGACCACCCTTGACACCCTGACCGCACATACGGAAATCTTCCCGTGGAGCGACAACTTCGCCACAGGCATCGACATCGTCGACGAACAGCACCACAAGCTTGTCGACCTGCTCAACCGTTTAGCCAGCCACATGTCATGCGGCGCCGCCGAAGTGGAAATTTACGCAGTATTCGATGAGCTGGCCGACTACACCGTGTACCACTTCCAGACGGAAGAAGGGATATGGAACGAGTTTCTGCCCGGCGATCCGCTCACCTTGGCACACGAGCGTACGCACCATGACTTCGTCGCAGAAGTGCTGCGTGTGCGCAGCATCGCCAACGTGCTCAGCGACGAAGAATCGGTGGAGCAGATCGTCTCCTTTCTCACCAATTGGCTGGCGTTCCACATCTTGGAAGACGACACCCACCTCGCCCGCATCGTCATCGGGCTGCAAAAGGGGCTGACGCTGAACCAGGCCACGGAAGCCGCCTCATTACTGATGAAGGGCGCCGCGCACATGCTGATCCAGTCCGTGCTCAAGCTCTACGACAACCTGTCGGCGCGCACTATGGCGCTGCGTCGGGAGATCAACCAACGCCGCCGCGCCGAGGAAAAGCTGCGTCTCTCGAACAACATCATCGAAAGCTCTGCGGACGCCATCTTCGTGACGACCCCCGAAGGACTGATCACCGACGTCAACCCGGCCTTTTGCCAGGACGTGCAACGCACCCGTGAAGAACTGCTGGGGCAGCCCATCGCCGAAATCAAGCCGGGACTGCTGGCATCCGACAAGGGCATGACAGTATGGAACCAAGCCTTGCAAACCGGGCATTGGGCCGGGGAACTGGCCAACCGCAGGTCTGACGGCGAGCTGGAATCCGTATGGCTGACCCTGTCGATCGTTCGCGACGATGGGCTGGGAACACAGCACTTCGTCGGGGTCGTCTCCTCGATTTCCCAGCTTGTCCAGCGGTACCACGCGCTGGAAGCCGCAGCCAACCACGATGCCCTCACCGGCCTGCCCAACCGGCGGCTGCTCGAAGACCGCCTTAGCCAAGCGGTGGAACGCTGCAAACGCAACGGAACACTACTGGCGGTGTGCCTGATCGACCTCGACGGCTTCAAGCCCATCAACGACACCCTGGGGCACGATGTGGGAGATCAGGTGCTGTGTGTCGTCGGCCAACGCATGTCCCAGGCGCTACGTGGCGCCGATACCGTGGCCCGGCTGGGAGGGGACGAGTTCGTCCTGCTCATCGGCGACCTCGGCGCCGCGCACGATGCAGCGCGGATGTTGGGGCGACTCTTGTGCGATGTCTCGCACCCCATCGACCTTGATGCCCAAACCGTCCAAGTCGGCGCGAGCATTGGCGTGGCGCTGTACCCCACCCACACTACCAGCATGGAGGAACTGCTCAAGTTTGCCGACACCGCCATGTACGCAGCCAAGGCGCAAGGCAAGGGCTGTTTGCAGTTTTATCCGCCTGCCGCTGCAGGATAGTTGGCCCCGTTCCTGCAAGTAGCCCCGGCAAATAGCCCCGCCATCGCGATTTCCGTCGCTCCTACAACCCTCGAATGGCGGCGCTGTGCGTCCGCCAAACCTCACGACTACACTTCCGTGATGGATTTCGCGCCGTTGATCCAAACCGTCGCGATGTACGCGATCCCCGTGCTGTTCTCCATCACCTTGCACGAGGCCGCGCACGCTTATGCCGCTGCGCGGCTGGGGGATGACACCGCCAAAGCTGCGGGCCGTATGACGATCAATCCCCTGCAGCACATCGACCCCATCGGCACCGTGGTACTCCCCTTGATGCTGTATGTCGTGACTGGGGGGGAGTTCCTTTTTGGGTACGCCAAACCAGTTCCCGTGCGCTTCGACCGCCTGCGCCACCCCGAACAAGATATGGTGTGGGTCGCCTTGGCGGGCCCCATGGCCAATTTGCTCCAGGCGCTGTGCTGGAGTTGCCTGTTCTTCCTGCTGCGAGGATGGGGAGTCGAGGAATCGTTCTGGACAGGGATGGCCCGTGGGGGCGTGTTGGTCAATGTGGCGATGTTCGCCTTCAATCTGTTCCCCCTGCCGCCGCTCGATGGCGGGCGCGTGCTCGCTGGGGTACTGCCCCGGCCCTGGGCACAAGGCTTGGCCCGCATCGAACCTTGGGGATTCGTCATCGTCCTGGCGCTGGTGCTGACCGAATTCATGAGCCGGTACTGGATGCTGCCCCTGATGCGGTGGACGATGCACGCCCTCACTTCCTCGACTTCCTGGCTATTCGTTCTGGTGCATTGATGCACCAACGGCGCCAGCCTGTTCCCCATGCAACGAGACCGTTTTTTGACCGGAATCACGACCTCCGGCACCCCCCACCTGGGCAACTACGTCGGGTCCATCCGCCCCGCAGTGGCCGCCAGCCGCCGCGACGGCGCGGAAAGTTTCTACTTTCTGGCCGACTACCACGCGCTGATCAAAACCTTCGACCCCGAACGGGTGGCGCGTTCCACGCTGGACATCGCCGCAAGCTGGCTGGCCTGCGGGTTGGACCCCGAGCGGGTGGTGTTCTACCGCCAGTCCGACATTCCCGAAATTCCCGAACTGGCTTGGCTGCTGGGCTGTGTGACGGGCAAAGGGCTGCTCAACCGTGCGCACGCCTACAAGGCCGCCATGGATCGCAACACTGCTGCGGGGGACGATGCTGACGCGAATGTGAGCGTTGGCCTATTCCTATACCCGGTGCTGATGGGCGCAGACATCCTACTGTTCCGCGCTACCCACATTCCCGTGGGGCGCGACCAGGTGCAGCACATCGAAATGGCGCGCGACATGGCGCAGAGCTTCAATGCGCGGTACGGCAACCATTTCGTCGCCCCTGCAGCGCTTGTCGAAGAACACGTTGCGGTGCTGCCGGGCCTTGATGGCCGCAAGATGAGCAAGAGCTACGACAACATCATCCCGCTCTTTGCCCCCCGGGAAACCTTGCGCAAGCTGATTTACGGCATCCAGACCGACTCCCGCACGCCGGGCGAACCCAAAGACGCCGAATCCAGCGCGCTCTACCCCCTGTTCCGCGCCTTTGCAACGCCGCAGCAAAGCGCGGCGTTTTGCGCTGCGCTAGCCGAAGGCATGGCGTGGGGGGATGCCAAGGCTGCGCTGTTCGACTGCATCGACGCCGACATCGCGCCACTGCGCACGGAATACGACGCGCTGGTCCGCCACCCCGACCGCATCGAAACCATCTTGCGCCATGGCGCAGAGCGTGCGCGGGCCATTGCCGTCCCCTTCCTGCGCGAATTGCGTAGCGCCGTCGGTTTGCGCCCCCTGGGAGCCACCGTAGGCCATGGCAACACCAAGGCAACCGTATCCCCCCCAGCCACCCCAACCACCAAAGCAGCCAAAACAGCCCGCCCCATCCTCAAGCAATACCGTGAACGCGATGGGCGATTCCACTGCAAGCTGCTGAATGCAGAGGGCGCGACGGTGCTCCACAGCACGGGCTTCGACACCCCCCAACTTTTGCGTGATGCTTTATCAGCTTTGCGCCAGGGGGCGGATACCCTGCCGGATGGGCTATGCCTGGCAGGGGGAGCCAGCCTTGATGTCGTAGTCCAAACGCTGGCAGCGATGGAGACTGCGGGAACGTCCCCACAACCAGTGCAACCCCATTCCTAGCGGGGAAGTCACGGTACAGCGCTAGCGCAAAGGAGCCTTCGATGGAAAAGTCCGGTTTTTTGTCGCAGCATGGCACGCGCAGCGCGCTAAGCCTGGTTCTCATCGTCAGCGTGGTGATGGCCGTGCTGGGGTGGTTGCCCACAGACATCCTTGTTCGGCTCGAAAACTACGCCTATGACGTGCGGCTGCGTGCAATGATGCCCGGCGGTATCGACCCGCGCATCGTCATCGTCGATATCGACGAAGCCAGCCTGCAAAAGGAAGGGCATTGGCCCTGGCAGCGCACCAAGATCGCGCGGATGATCGATGTGCTGTTCGACCACTACCAGATCGACGTCCTCGGCTTCGACGTGCTTTTTGCCGAGCGCGACGAAAGTTCCGGCTGGAAACACCTCGAACACCTGCGCAATACCGCCTTGCGCGAACACCAAGAATTCGGCACCGAGCTGGAACGCATCCGGCCCACGCTGATGTTCGACGACATCTTTGCCAAAAGCCTGCGCAACCGCCGTGTTGTGCTGGGGTACTACTTTCGCCACGATGGGGAACCCAACAGCACGGTGGGGGAACTTCCCCCCCCGGCACTCAAACAAGGCAGCTTCGTCCCCGGCAACGTCGGCGCCGTCCGCGCCACCGGCTATTCGGCCAACCTGCCCGAGCTACAACGCGCTGCGGCATCCGGGGGGTATTTCAACGCCTCCCCCCTTGTCGACCCCGACGGGGTATTCCGCAGGATTGCCCTGCTCCAGATGTACGACGGCAAGCTCTACGAAACGCTGAGCCTGGCGATGTTGCGACTGGTCATGAACGAACCCAAGATCGAACTTGTCTACGAAGGAAATACCCCCAGCGCCGTAGCACTGGAGTATTTGCGCGTAGGCAAGCGCAAGATTCCCGTCGATGCCGACCTTGCCGCGCTGGTTCCCTATCGCGGCAAACAAGGCAGCTTCGTGTACGTTACTGCCAGCGACGTGCTCCATGCCAAAGTGCCCGAAGCCGTGCTGCGTGGGGCTATCGTCCTTGTGGGCACCTCCGCGCCGGGGCTGCTCGACCTGCGCACCACCCCTGTGCAAGAGTCTTACGCTGGGGTCGAACTGCACGCCAACATGATCGCGGGGATGCTGGATGGCGCCATCAAACACCGGCCCCCGCTCATCCTGGGAGTCGAAATCGTCCTGCTCACAGTAGTAGGGGTGACACTGGCCTTCACGTTACCGATGCTCAACCCCCTCATGGCAACGCTAGTGACTACGCTATCGATGCTGGCCATCATGCTCGTGAACTTGTATGCCTGGAAAGCCCACGATGTGATCTTGCCCGTGGCTACTGGCATCGTGCTGGTCGGATCGCTCTTCGTCTTCAACATGACGTATGGGTACTTTGTCGACTCACGCGGGAAGCGACTACTGGCCAAGCTGTTTGGCCAGTATGTGCCGCCGGAGCTGGTCAACGAAATGGCGCTGGACCCCACGACCTACAGCCTGGAAGGCGCCAGCAAACGGCTGACCGTGCTGTTTTCCGACGTGCGCGGGTTCACGACGATTTCCGAAGGGCTTGACCCCAAGCAGCTCACGCTGCTGATGAACGAGTACCTCACCCCGATGACACACGTGATCCACCACCACCGGGGGACGATCGACAAATACATGGGTGACGCGATCATGGCCTTTTGGGGAGCGCCGGTTCCCGACGAGCACCACGCACGCCACGCACTGCTTGCAGCGATCGAGATGATCCGCACCCTGGACACCCTGCAGGACCACTTTCGCGAGCAAGGATGGCCGCCGATCAAGATTGGCGTCGGCCTCAACACCGGCGACATGGTTGTGGGGAACATGGGATCGGAGTTCCGTCTGGCATACACCGTGATGGGCGACGCCGTCAACCTTGGTTCCCGGCTGGAAGGATTGACCAAGCAATACGGCGTACAAATCATCGTCAGCGAATTCACCAAGGAAGAAGTGGGCGATTTCGCGTTTCGCGAACTGGACAGCGTGCGCGTCAAGGGCAAGGATCAACCCGTTCGGATTTACGAACCCATCGGCCCCACAGACCAGCTCACCCCGGAAGAGCAGCACGAGCTGAAGCTATCCCGGCAGGCCTTGCAGTTTTATCGTTCCCAAGACTGGGCGCGGGCCACCCTGGCTTTTCTGGATCTGCAACGGCGCTACCCCGACCGCAAGCTGTACGCGCTGTACCTTGATCGCTGCGCGCACTACGAGAAGTCGCCCCCCCCGGCGGACTGGGATGGCGCCTTCACCTTCGACCACAAGTGAACCCGGAGTACCCGTGCCATGGACACCACCGACCCCTGCCACGCCTGCACAGATTCCAACACCGTCGAGGGGCTGCTGGCGCGGCTCGACCAGCTCAACGAGATCGGCGCGTCCCTGTCTAGCGAGCGCAATATCACCCTGTTGCTCGAACGCATCCTGATCGCCGCCAAAACCATCACCCGCGCCGATGGCGGCACCGTCTACCGGATGCTGGAAGACGGAAAGACCTTGCGCTTCGAAATTCTGCGCACTGATTCGCTCCACATTGCGATGGGAGGCAGCGCAAAGGACCCCATCCATTTTCCCGACCTGCCGTTGTGCAATACCGATGGCACACCCAACGATTCGCTCGTCGCGGCCTATGCGGCGATGCACAAAGTCACGATCAATATCGAAGATGCGTACACCGATCCGCACTTCGATTTTTCCGGCACGCGCCGCTTCGACCAGACGACGGGCTACCGCTCCAAGTCGTTTTTGACCGTGCCGATGTGCAGCCACGAGGGTGACGTGATCGGCGTGCTGCAACTCATCAACGCGCAGTGCCCAGATCACACCTGCGTGGTCCCGTTTTCCCAGGCGGATCAGCAATTGGTCGAATCCCTGGCTTCGCAGGCATCCATTGCACTCAATAACCGGCAACTGATGAAACAGCTCGAAGACCTTTTCGAGTCGTTCATCGGGCTGATCAACCTGGCCATCGACGAAAAATCCCCCTATACGGGCGGGCATTGCCAGCGGGTTCCCCAGATCACGATGATGCTGGCAGAAGCCGCCACGCGAACGCAGGAAGGCCCATTGGCCGATTTCCGCCTCAGCGAACTCGACCGCTACGAGCTCAAGATCGCCGCGCTGCTGCACGACTGCGGAAAGATCACCACCCCCGTGCATGTCGTCGACAAGGCGACGAAATTGCAAACGCTGTTCGACCGCATCGCGCTGCTGGACACTCGCTTCGAAGTGCTGCTGCGCGACGCGGAAATCGACGCCCTGCGCAAACAGCTCGCCTTGCGCCCCTGCCGCGAAGCCGAGCCGGAAATCCATATCCTGACCCAAATGCGAGAGCGCCAGGCGCAAATCCGCGCTGACCGGGACTTTTTGCGCAAGTCCAACCGGGGTGGCGAGGCCATGAGCGACGAGAACATCGCCCGCGTGCGTGACATCGCCACCGGCTACCTCTGGCGCAATGCAGACGGGCTACAGACCGACTTCCTCAACGCAGACGAAAGTGAAAATCTGTGCATTCGCAAAGGCACGCTCACTGCGGCGGAACGCGACACGATCAATTACCACATCGTGGCCACGATCAAGATGCTCGAAAAACTGCCCTGGCCCAAGCACCTGCGGCACGTTCCCGAATTTGCCGGCGGCCACCACGAGCGCATGGACGGCAAGGGCTACCCCAACGGACTGACCCGCGAACAAATGACGGTGCAGGCGCGCATCATGGGCATTGCCGACATCTTCGAAGCGCTGACCGCCTGCGACAGGCCGTACAAGCCCGGCATGAAGCTCTCGCAGGCCATGCGGATCATGAAAGAGCTAAAGGATCAGGGCCATATCGACCCGGACTTGTTCGACATCTTTTGCAAGGACAAGGTGTATCTGACTTACGCCATGGAGCACCTCGATCCTTTGCAAATCGATGAAGTGCCTGCCTGTTGCCGCTGACCTGCGCGCTGCATCGGTGTATTGCTATGGCCATGATCCGCACTTTGCTTACCCATGTTTCCCGCTGGTGGGGCACCCCCCGCAGTGCAGCGGGCACTACCGGGCCTACCGCCGAAACCACTACTGCGCCTACTGCCGCTGCCCCCGCTGCCGCCGCCAGCAAGGCCGCAGCACATCAGGGCGGCCCTACCGCTGAAGCCCCGCAAGCCTTGGCCGTGTACGACGAAGCCTTGCTGGAGTGTTCCCGCACGCAATGGCAATTTGGCGACTGGCGCTCTCTCTCGCAGCTTGACCGCGACGCCATGGAACACCACCCCGAGCGCGCCCGCCTGGCGCTGCTCTGCGCCGCAGGCCACGCCCAATGCGGCCACACCGACGCCATGCGGGACTGGGTGCGCCAAGCGCAGGAATGGGGCTGCCCGCGCAAGCTCGTAGCGCAAGTGCTGATCTCCGGCGTGCAAAACAGCCTGGGCCGCGCCGCCGCCGTGGCAAACCAGCCCGAGCGGGCCAGACTGCACTTTGAACGATCCGTCCGCACGGGAATGCCGCATAGCGACACCGCGTTGCTGGCGCGGGCGCGGTGTTGGCAGCAGGGGGGGGAGGTGGGGGCGCCATTCGGAGTGCTGGAAAGGCAGGAGCCCGAAAAGGCAGTGCGTGCAATGCGGGGGTGAGGCATGTCAGGTACCCGGAGTACTGTCGGCATCGAAAGCGAAGGCCAGCCCCGGCATGACCAGACCCTCACCCTGAAACAGGCGGCCACCTGCTGGTACCACGGCGAGTGGAAAGCCCTTTCCCACATTGATGCAGGATTACTGGCGGCACACCCAGATCGGATCAGGCTGGCACTGCTACAGGCTGGGGGAAATGCCCAGTGCGGAAACTTGCAGGCTGCCAAGTCGTCGCTGCGACTAGCCCGGCAATGGGGTGCAACGACACTGCAACTCGCGCAAATGCTGGCTGCCGGGGTGCATCGGCAACTCGATTCCGCTTCGACGCTATGTGGTGCCCCCAGCAAGGCGCAGTACCACTGCGATACATCACAAAAGCTCATCCTTGCGCTCACCGGGGTGCCGGCCACTACTATCACTGCCCCAGCATGTCCCAGCCCCGCTATGGAAGCCGCCACGGAACAGGCCCAGGCACTGGCTGCACAGCGCTTTTGCAGTGCCGAGTACTGGGAACAGCGATACCGCTCCGGTGGCCATTCCGGCGCAGGGTCACAAGGCAAGCTGGCCGCGTTCAAGGCGGCAGTCGTCAATGCATTCGTAGCGCGCAACCAGATTCTTTCGGTCATCGAACTGGGATGCGGGGATGGCATGCAATTGCAACTGCTTCACATTCCACGCTACATCGGAGTAGACGTCAGCCCTGCTGCCATCGCACGCTGTCAGGCTTTGTTTGCCGAAGATTCCACAAAGACCTTTTTGGTGCTGGAAGATTTCCTCTGCGCCCCACGTACCGCAACGCTGGCACTATCCATGGACGTGCTCTTTCATCTTGTCGAAGACCAAGTGTTCGACACGTATATGTACAGACTTTTTGCCAGCGCAGAACAGTACGTCATCATCTATGCATCGGACGCACCGGTTTTGCAAGGCAAGGCAGTGCATGTACGTGGCAGACGCTTCACCACCTGGATCGACGACCATCGCCCGGATTGGGAACTCTACGCTTTTCGGCAAAACAACTATCCCTATCGAATCCTGCACAGCCAGTCCCGCTCTTCTTTTTCCGATTTTTACTTCTACCGACAACGATCTTGACAAATACCGAGTGCATTCACCCTGTACAGCACGCATCACATTCATGCAATCCCAAAACAACCATCCTCCCGCTCAGCCCGGAACGCAAGCGCAAGTCCGCCATGCCTATGCTTTATTCAAACAGGGCAGATACCCCGAAGCGATGGAAGCCTATGAACGCATTCTGGCTTCCCATCCGGAAATGGAACGCCGCTTGCGCGTCAATATTCATATCGCCAAAAAAAGAATCCAAAACGGCATTCGAACCAGGCAAACTCTTGCACGCGACGACAAAGAGCTTTCCAACGCCGTATTCGTGGGCATGGCTGCTATTCCTGATCGTGTAGCCGCATTGGAAGCATCGATCTGTAGCCTGCTTCCACAAGCGGAAAGGATTGGGGTGTACCTCAACGGATGGGAACAGATTCCCAGCTTCTTGCAACACGAAAAAATCATCGTCGCTGGAATGGGCGAACCCGATATCGGAGATGTTGGCAAGTTCCATTGGGTAGACGACCATGATGGGTACTATTTCACCTGCGATGACGACCTGATTTATCCGCCCGACTACATCGCCCGCACGCTGGCCAAACTGCGCCATTACCACGGCAACGCAGCAGTAGGGTGGCATGGTTCCGTACTGATGGAACCCTTTGCGCGGTACTACGACACGAACTCGCGCAAAGTCTTCCTCTTTGGTTCGCACCGTCCACACGATACGGCCGTGCATATCTTGGGAACCGGATGCTGCGCTTTTCACACCCAGGTAATGCAAGTACGCAAGGCCGATTTCACTGCGCCCAATATGGCGGACATCTTCTTTGCCCTGAACGGCCAGAAACAAAAAATTCCTTTCTACGTCATCGAGCACGAGAAAGGCGCGATTCGCGAAGCACCGGGCACCAAGGAAAGCTCTATCTATGCCGATTCGCACCAAAACAAGAGCACTAGAAAGAATACCCACGAATTGCAAAACCAGCTCGTACGCAGCAATGCGCCGTGGCTATTGCACGAATTCCAACCTTTGTCGATTTTGATCATTGGAAGATTCAACAGCTTTCAGAAAGGCGGCATTTACAAATCTTGCCACCTTATCCAAGAACACCTCAGTAACTTGGGGCACCACGTCAGCGTGCTGGATACGCAGCATGCCTTGGTATTACCCGAATCAGCGCATTTCGACCTATGCTGGATCTACCCTGGCGACCCGGAGCGACCGGACTTTGCAACGGTCGTAGAAAAGATCCGTTCCCTGCAAAAACGGGGAATCCCCGTTTTGGTCAATCTTTCTTACCTGTATCAGGAAAAAAGAACGACATGGATACGCGACAGGATACTGGAATGCAATGCCGGGCAGTCCACGCCAGTACTCTGCGCTGTATTCACAGAAAGCGCAGCGCACGATCCACTGCTGGCCGACGTACGCGACTACGTCTGTGTCGTCCCCAAAACCATCGAACCCCCTGCATGTACCAAGGTACGTGGATTTGGAGAACGGGAGGGGGTTTGCCTTGGCGACGCAACCAAATTGAGCAACCCCAAAATCATCGGCGGCCCTGTCCATGCATGGATCGACGCGATCTTCCGCAAGATGCCTTATGTCAATTTGTATGCTTTCAAGCAATACCAGGGGGACAACCCGCATTCCCGCGTTCAGTACGTCCCACACATGAAGGAAGAGTTTGGGGACTGGCTGGGGCAGCGCAGGCTATTTTTGTGTCTGAATATACACACGACGTTTGAAATGGTTTCATGTGAAGCGCAGTACTGCGGAACCCCGGTGCTATACCGGCATATGCCCCATTCTTTGAGTGAATACATTTCCACGACGGGAATGGCTGTACGCAATCCGGAAGAAATGGCAGAAATGGTGACCTGGTTGTACAACGACCCTGCGGCATGGGAACGATGCAGTCGATCCTCGCTGCGGAACGCGGAATCCAAACATGTCGATGTTTTGGATGCGTCGTTGGAAGGGTATTTGCGGCTTGCGGTACAGCGGGCGAGAAGGCTGACGAAACCTGCCACAAGCACCTCCGACCAACGGTGCTGAATTGAGGTTTACTCCCTTTTTAGCACTTGCACAAAACCGCCACGGCGTTATGGTACTGCCTTGCCATACCATCGTGTACTGTCTACGTCGGTACGCCTAACCGGGACAATTTTGCGTAAGTCCTACTATCTTCTTTGCTATCCCACCCCTATTGCATTGCTGTGCGTTCTATCACTCCCATTCCTCCCCTCTCTGCAGCAAATCGGGCTTTTTCCCAGGGCGATTTCTCCGCAGCCCGTGCGCTCTACGCCCAGGCTATGTCCGTCTATCCCGACATTGCGCACCTCGTGCAAGGGAACCTAGACCTCTTGGCCCGCAGATCCGCCCAAGCTTGCCACCTCCCGGTTGTGCCTGCGCAGCCTGCTACCCACCTGCCTTGTACTGCGCTCGTCATTGCCTGGGATGTAGGCCACAACGCCCTCGGCCGCGCATACATGCTAGCGGAAGTCTTGGCTCGCGTCGTTCGGCACGTGGTATTGGTGGGCTTCCAATTTCCACGGTATGGAGACGCCATCTGGGAGCCATTGCGCCATTCCTGCATTCCCATCGTCACGCTCCCCGGCCAAAACCTGCCACAGTTTCATGACCAGGTACGGCGTATCGTGCAGCGTTACCAGCCAGATATCGTTGTTGCCTGCAAGCCCCGATTGCCGTCGTTGGAGCTGGGGCTGCTGATGCGGGAGCAATGGGGTTGCCCGCTGATCGTCGATGTCGACGATCATGAGTTGAGTTTTGCACCTGGCCGCACCCCGTTATCACTGGAAGCACTGCTGGCAACGCCTGCCGGTGCTGCACCCTCAACGCCTGCCCCGTATGGCGAGTTGTGGACGCGCCTTGCCCACAGTCTTTGTTTCAAAGCAGACGCCATACTTGTCTCCAACCCAGCACTGCAAGCGGAGTTTGGAGGCACTGTATTGCCCCATGTCCGCGACGAACGCAACTTCAACCCCTCCCTATACGACGGCGCAGCCCTCCGTAAAGCCCACAACGTTCCCCTCGACGCCAAGGTCGTGCTATTTTTCGGCACAGCGCGTGCGCACAAGGGGCTAGACGTACTCGCACGTGCGGTAAGCGAAATCGACAACCCCTGTTTTCGATTGCTCATCGTCGGTGGATCGGTGGATCACAAATCCCAAGAAGCCTTACAGGCCCTGGCTCCCGGCAGGATACTCTGGCTCCCCAGCCAACCTTTTTCCAAGATTCCAGACATCCTCTCGATGGCTGACATCGTCTGCCTTCCCCAGGATGAAAACCATCCTACTTCCGCATACCAGCTTCCTGCCAAGGCCATCGACGCGATCGCGATGGGGATTCCGCTCGTGGTCAGCGCCACGCCCCCGCTGCAACAACTGATCCGCGATGGCGTAGCGCACCCCATCCCCCAGAGCGGATTGGCGCAGCTCCTGACAAAACTGGCTACCGGGCGCGAAACGACCTCACACCGACAGCGGGAGTGCTTTCTCCACCAGTACAGCTACGCGGCAGCAGCGAGCACCCTGCGTGGGGTGGTCACCGAATGTCTGGCCCAGCCCCTACGCATGCAACCGGCAATAGGCCCGACGCTGATTCGGGCCAGCCTGCACGCGCTGGGTGCTGATGCCGCCCATACCCCCAAGCCCTTCGCATCGCAGGGGACCGACATCGTCGTGTTCTGGAAGCAGAACGACACTTGCCTGTATGGCCGTCGGCACGATATGGTGATCCGGTATCTCGCCTCGCGCCCGGATGTGCGGCGGGTATTGGTATTTGACGCACCGATGTCGGAACATGATCTCCATCGGATGCAGCAACACCAGGATACCGTCCACCAAGCACGACATATCTACATTTATACCTACCAAAAGTTGCTGGGAGTATTCGATACGGAAAAGATTTCCTACAACGTCTTCGTTTACCCCCCTGGAACCTACAGCATCGATCCTGCATCTCAAGATAAACCTTATCTCAATACGGGATTCATTCCATACCTTCGGCAAGTATTCGAGCGAGAAGGGGTTGATCCTTCCCAGTCTGTATTCCTGGTATATCCGAAGCTATATCCCATCGTAGAAATTCTGGACGTTTTCCGGCCAAAAAGATTGCTTGTCGATGTCGTCGACGACCATCGCGCATGGCCCCATGTTTCTGCCCAGGAAATCACCAGACTCACGGAGCATTACCGCGACTTAGTTGGGCGTGCGGATATGGTCTGGACGAACTGCGAACCGGTTCGCATGTCGATGTCTCAGTACGGGAAAAACGTGCATCTTGTTCCGAATGGATGCGACGAATCGCCACCAACGAAACCACCCTCGCATTGCACGGCATTCCAGGCATTTCTTGCCCGCCCCGGCAAAACTATTGGGTATGTAGGGAATCTGGAAAGCAAAATCGACATCGCCTTGCTGGACACCCTGTGTACCACCTTCGAAGATTGCAAGGTCGTATTGATCGGTTCCACCCACGCCAACCGGGACATCGTCCGGTTACAGCGCCACCCCAATGTCCTGATGCCCGGGGTCATCCCCTACCAGGATGTGGGCGCCTGGGTACGACAGTTCGATGTGGGAATCATCCCCCACCTCCGCTCGCCCCTCACCCGCTCCATGCATCCCCTCAAGGCGTATGTCTACCTTGCCCATGGGGTGCCGGTGGTATCGACCGATGTGGAAAACATCGACACCCACTGCCCTTCGATCACCGTGGCGCGGGATCGGGACGATTTCGTCGAAGCCGTTCGCATTACCTTGTTACGTGGTACTCGTCAACGCAATGTCGATCGGATGTACGTGCAACAGCATGGTTGGTCGGCCAGGCTGGGGCAGCACGTGGATCAGTTACTCGCTAATCCATAGCGAAACCATAGAACCAATTTCAGTAGGCAGGCGAGCCGAAGCAGTGTGCGTGGCGCCGGAGCGCAGGAACCGGAATGTACTTACGGTACATGAGGATTCCGAGCACCGCCGCCGCGTGCAATGCGATGGCGCAGCCCCTACTGGAATAGGTTCTTAGGCATCATCGAAGTTTTCCCCATGCCTATTCCGAACATTCTTCATTTCGTATGGTTTTCCCCGACAGGAACCACCACAGGCACCCTGCCCGGGGAGGTGCAAGACCTCATTGAGCTTTGGCGTGCATACCACCCTGACTTTGAGGCGATCGTCTGGAACGATTCCATGCTGCGCACTGCCTTTCTCGGCGACGATGTCTTATCCGCCATTGATGCATGCCGCTTCGAGGCAATGAAATCGGACCTTGCCAGGCTGGCCATCCTGCACCACATCGGTGGGTTCTACTGCGACGTCAAAAACCGGCCGATGCAGCCTTTTCTGGATTCGCTTCGCTGCGAAGAAGCAGCCATCATCGCGGAGCATCCACCTACCATCGATAACGCAGCGGGCAAACTCTGCAATGCTTTTCTCGCCGCCGCGCCGGGCCATCCCTGTGTAGAGCAGGCACTGACCGCAGCCCTGCGCAATGTGCAGCAACGCAAGACAGATGGAGGTGTCAC
Source organism: Candidatus Symbiobacter mobilis CR (assembly GCF_000477435.1). Taxonomy (NCBI): domain Bacteria; kingdom Pseudomonadati; phylum Pseudomonadota; class Betaproteobacteria; order Burkholderiales; family Comamonadaceae; genus Candidatus Symbiobacter; species Candidatus Symbiobacter mobilis. Next base: position 2,631,517 of record NC_022576.1, on the reverse strand, counting down.
CAATATCACCGGCGCCCAAATCTTCCGGCGCCTCCTCACCCAAAAGCCAACACTGCCAGTACGGATCATTCCCAGCCAACAAGCATGGTTCCACCGAACAGGAGATAACGGCTGGATGCAACGTATCTCTGCCGACTACAACGGCAAAGACAAATCTTTGCACTGGTCTATCCGACAAAAGAGTGAACCGTGGTACCACACAGAGTAACGGCCCAATTCGCTAGACCCTCGTCCTTTTCCGCTGGGCTACGGTATGCGTACATCACATCGATTCCGCCGTCGGAAACCATCGCAACTTCCGTCGCTCCTACAAAAAACCGACAAGGTACGAAGATGTCGATGCCCCCCCTCCTCACGACAACAACCGCCCCTTCGTCCCCTCCGACACCCATTCCGCACCGAGCACCTCCATCACCGCCTTCCACACCGGTTCCTGCGTGGTGCCGTCATGCCAGCGGAGTTGCATCTCGGGGTTGGGGAGGTAGTGCCCCACCTGGGTGCGTACCCAGAGCTTGCGTGCGGGGATATAGGTGCTGTCCCGCTCTGCGCGGGCGAGTACTGCGTTGATGTACGTCCCCTTGCGGCGGCGGGCTTGCCATATATGCAGCGGCAGGGTGTCGAACACCTTGGCAAAGAGGGCAGCGAAGAAACCCTGTGCGTACTTGTAGTAGGGATAGTCCCGCCTGCCCATCGCATCGCTGCACAGGGTTTTGAACCCGGCCAACATCAGGCTTAGCACCCAGTATTCGGCTTGGGCGTGGTGCAGGGGGTGGTAGCGCTCGTCGGTCTGCACGTCCAGCACCGGGGGCGCAATGCGGTCGAACAGCAGGCCTAGGGATTGCTTGGCGTACTGCAAATCGTCCATCGCTTGGCACAGCGCTTCCATCCAGGGGGTGTGGCCGAATTCGTTGCGCAACGCAGGGTTCGCGCCGCGCTCCAGCAGCGCATCAACCAAGGGCAGATTGCCCGCCAACACGGCCATCGCCAGCGGCGTGGCACCCACCACCGTCTTGTGGTCCACGCCGTACTGGTCGCACTGGCGCAAGATGTCTTTGAAGTTGTGGGCGGTATAGGGCTGCAAGTGCCGCTTGCGCAGCGTCTGCACCTGCGGGGCAGACGTATTACGACCAAATGCTTCCCACGCCTGCCATATCGGCTGCGCAGGGGCAAAGTGCGCTTCTTTGTACAAGCGGCGAATCCACATGTGTTGACCATGCCACAGCGCGTAGTCGTACACCATTTGCCGAACCTTGTTGGAAGGGTCCGCCGGGTTCAACACCTTGGGCAATAGCTCCTGCACCAGCGTTTGCGTCCAGGGCTTCCACGGCACTTCTTGCGATCGCAGAAAGGTGTCTTGAATCGCCTGCGCCTGTTCCACCTTGCCCTGCAACGCGAGCTTGCGCGCCTCCTGCGCCCATTCTTCGCGGGTGGAAGCACGGGCCACCGGGGCGCTGAGGGGCGCAGTGCCCGCCTGCAACCCCAGTAAAGCGAACAAGGGGTGGCGCAAATCCGATTCGACCAGCACCAGGCTTTGCACCGCGCGCGTGATGGCCACGTATAGCGCGTTGACGTAGAACTTGTAGATTTCCAGTGACTTGTCCGCCTTGTCCCGCGCACGGTTGTAGGCCAGCGTCTGCACATCCAAATCTTCCGGGCGCACCCCCTCACATACCTCGGTATATGCGGCGCGCTGGCCGGAAATCAGCTCGAACAGAATCACGTGGGGGTATTCCAGCCCTTTGGCTTCGTGTACGGCAAACACCAGCGGGGTGGAAAAGTATTCCCTGGCGCGGGGCTTGTCTTCATCCCGCAGCACCACCACTGCGTACTGCGCCGAAGTGCGGGTGCGCGTGTTCAGCTCTTTGACCCCGGCGGATCGCACGTCGAGCAACTGCGCGGAACCTTCCTCCATCGACGCGCACTCAACGAGGAAATTGCTTTCCTTGTCGATCGACCCGAAGCGCGCCTGCTTGATCTTGAGCAGCGCGTTGGCTAGCTCCGTCACCGTTCGCGTATTGCGAAAGTTCGCCTGCAAAACGGATAGCTCCTGGCGCTGGCTGTCCATGCCGACCACGCCGTGCCAGAACAGGCTGCGCACCGCCGCCCAGGAAAAGAAATTCGGGTGGACGATCTGGTTCGAGTCCCCACACAGCAAAAACTGCCCCGGCGTTTTGAGCGTAGCCAACACCAGTGCGAGTTGGACGTTGGTCAGATCCTGCACCTCGTCGATGACGACGAAATCGTATGTCGGCGTCGCCAGCGCCCGCCATTCCTGCGCCACCAGGTTGAGGTCGAACAGCCCTGTATCGCGCAGCCACTGACGATAACGCTCGAACAAGGCATGCGCCGCCGTGCGCGCCTGCTCTGCGAACAGCGATTGCCGTGCCCCCAGCGCAAGGTAGGTGGGCAAATCCAGCGGCCCTGCCGCGCTGGCGCCGATCACCCCGCGAAATTCCTCGTACAGCGCATGGGCGTCCACCTCCCCCAGGCTGGAACGCGCCGCAGCGCGGTGCCGCTCGAACCACCCTGCAAAAGCGGGGTACGTCACTTCCCGCCCCTTGGGCACGCGCAGTGTTTCGACGAACTCGCGGTAGCTCAGAAAGGATGCCTCTTGGTGCGGGTTCTCGAAGCCATGCGCCTCATAAATCGCCCGAGCGGACTGCGCCAGGTACGCGGAGTGGGTGACGTACAGCACCCCGCCCGTGGCCTCGCGCATCTTGGCCAGCGTCACCGCCGTCTTGCCCGACCCCGCAGACCCCACGACGACAACGGGCGGAACGAGCCGCCGCACAGCTTCCTGCGCGTCGTCGAAGACGATGGGGCGGTCCAGCAGCTCGAACTCGCTGCGCGTGGGATGCAGCCAGCGCAGGGCGGCCGCTTCTAGCACTGCGTGATCTTCCTGCTCCGGGGCGCCCACCGGTTCCGCCTCGATCTTCGATTCATCGACAGGGATACCCCGCAAGAACCGCGATTTTTCGTAGGCATGGTTCTCAATGACTTCGAGCACCAGGCACACCGTCTGCCCCCCGCAGCGTGCGAACTGCAATAGCAGGCGGTCGCTACGGCCAAGCTTGGCGCGCCAGAACTTGCCTGGCGCGAGTTTTTTGACGTCTGCGGATCGAAAGTCGTCGGCCTCCAGGTACGCCCGCACCTTGGCAAACGCCGCCTTCACCTTCCGCAAATCCAGGTCTTTGTAGGTCAATACACGCATGGGAGGAGTGGTATGTAAAGTGGACCCTAGCTAGCCTGAAGGCCAGATTCATCACAGCTCATGTCTTGAAAAAAGTCATGGTTTGCTGCAACAGTTCGGCCTGACTGCTCATTTCCTCAGCGGTGGCCGCCAATTCTTCCGCACAACTGGCGTTTTGCTGGGTGATGGTGTTGAGTTGGTTGACCGCTTGATTGATCTGACTCACCCCACTGCTTTGTTCGGTGCTGGCGGCGGTGATTTCTTGCACCAGATCGCTGGTTTTGCGAATGTTGGGCACGATCTCATCAAGCAGCTTGCCGGCTGTCTCGGCCAGCGCCACACTGCTACCGGCCACTTCGCCTATTTCTTGCGCGGCACATTGGCTGCGCTCCGCCAATTTGCGCACTGCTGCGGCCACCACCGCAAAACCTTTGCCGTGTTCGCCGGCGCGGGCGGCCTCGATGGCAGCGTTGAGCGCCAACAGATTGGTCTGCGCGGCAATATCGTCAATGATGCTGATCTTCTGCGCAATTTGCTTCATGGCAGCCACTGTGGACGTGACCGCATCACCGCCTTGCACCGCATCCGCCGCAGCTTTGCTGGCCATGCCATCGGTCACTTTGGCGTTGTCGGTGTTGTGGGCGATGCTCGCTGTCATTTGCTCGACGCTGGCGCTGGTCTGCTCCACGCCTGCCGCCTGCTCGCTGGCGGCCTGACTCAGGGACTGCGCTGTGGCGCTGACTTCTTCGGACGCACTGGCCAACGCGTGAGCGCCTGCGTTGACGTCCGAAACCACCTGCTTCAAGCTCTCGGTCATCTTCTTCATGGCAAACAACAGGCTGGAGGTGTCGCGCGGGCGCAGGTCGATCCGAACCGTCAGGTCGCCCTGGGCGATGCGCGCCACCGCACTCCGCGCCACGGTAGGCTCGCCGCCCAAATCGGCCATCAGGCTGCGCACAAGCATCCAAGCCAAGCCGATGGAGAGCACCAACGCGGCCAACATGGCCCCCGTGATGGCGTTGGTGGATGTTTGGTGCAGGCTCACCGCCTCAGCGTTGCGGGCTGTGGACTCTTGCTCAAAGTGTTCGGCCAGCGCGGCGACTGCTTTGTCGAATTGCCGTTGCAGTGGGTTGATTTTGGTCAGCAACACCATGTTGGCAGTCCGGTAATCGCCCCGCACAAGCGCCTCCAAACCGGGTTGGATGCCGTCTTTCGCCAGCGTGGCGCGGGTCGTTTTGACTTCGGCAACCAGGGCCAGCTCTTCGGCATCCGTGATCTTGCGAGCTGCGAACTGCGACCACACCGACTCGATGGCGGTCAAGTGGTCTTGCACGGATTGGGTGTGCATGTTTGCCGGGTGGTCATGCATGGACAAAAACGGGTTGTCGGGCGCATGCTGAAAACCCAGCAGCATCTGCGCCCGAATCTCGCCGTAGTGGGCACGCACCGCATCAAGCTGCCCTTTGGGAACGATGTTGTCGCTGTACGTGACCAGGCTTTGCTCCACCAACCGCCCCACGCCTTTCATGCCCAACAAGGCAATCACCCCCATCAGGCACATCATCAAAGCGACCAAAAACCCCAGGCGCAACCGCACCGACAACTGCTTGAACATTCCAGACGCTCCAGACTGGTTCATAAACAAAGAACAGGGACTTGCGCAACATTGTCCCTGCTGGGCAAACCCATGCACCCCACTACACTTTTCCCATCCGCAGGCCATCTCTATAGCATCGGCTTGATGCTTCTTGATGCTTATTCCCACTCCGGTAACTGTCCACACTACCGGGACCACTGCGGTTTTTTGTTTATCCCTCTTTCCTGTTCCTCTGCTTCCATACCCGCCCATGCCTTCCCACCCCAACGACCGCACCGGCCAGACCGACAACGAACGCATCAAGGAGATTGCTGTTCTGCCCCCGCCGGAGCACCTGATCCGATTCTTCCCCATCCGGGGGACGGCCACCGAGCGGATGATTTCCGCCACGCGCCACCACATCCGCAACATCATGGCGCAGCAGGATGACCGGCTGCTCCTCGTCATCGGCCCGTGTTCGATCCACGACCCCGCCGCAGCGTTGGAGTACGCCCGCAAGCTGCTGGAAGAGCGCAAGCGCCATGCGCAGACGCTGGAAATCGTCATGCGCGTCTACTTTGAAAAACCCCGCACCACTGTGGGATGGAAGGGGTTGATCAACGACCCCTACCTCGACGAATCCTTCCGCATCGACGAGGGCCTGCGCATCGCCCGACAGTTGCTGATCGACATCAGCCGCCTCGGCGTTCCCGCAGCGAGCGAATTTCTTGACGTCATTTCCCCACAGTACCTCGGCGATCTCATCGCCTGGGGCGCCATCGGCGCACGAACAACCGAAAGCCAGGTGCATCGCGAACTAGCCTCGGGCCTATCGGCGCCGATCGGGTTCAAGAACGGCACCGACGGCAACGTGCGCATCGCGACGGACGCCATCCACGCCGCAGCCGGGGCGCACCACTTTCTGTCCGTCCACAAAAATGGGCAAGTCGCCATCGTGCAAACCAAGGGCAACAAGGACTGCCACGCGATCCTGCGCGGCGGCAAGGAACCGAATTACGACGCCGCCAGCGTCGCGCAAGCCTGCGCGGATCTGGAACACGCTGGGCTTTCCCCCCGGGTGATGGTCGATTGCAGCCACGCCAACAGCGCCAAGCAGCCTGCACGGCAGGTGGACGTAGCCCAAAACCTGGCTGCGCAAATCGCCGCCGGTTCACGCAACATCTTTGGCGTGATGGTCGAAAGCCACCTCCTCGCCGGCGCCCAAAAGTTCACCCCAGGCCGCGACAAGGTCGAAGCGCTCGAATATGGCAAGAGCATCACGGACGGCTGCCTGGGGTGGGAAGATTCCACCCGTGTGATCGAGCTGCTCTCCGACGCCGTCCGCGCACGCCGAAACCGTTCCGCAGCGGAATGACCCCCGCGCCATCCGCACGCATCTTGGTCGTCGACGACGACCCCGGCCTGCGCGAGCTGTTGGCTTCTTACCTGGGCGCGAACGGCTTTGCCGTCATCGGCGTGGGGGACGGGGTGGCGATGCGCGCGGTGCTGGCCGAAGGGGGGATCGACGCGATCGTTCTCGACCTGATGCTGCCCGGGGAAGACGGCCTCTCCCTGGTGCGCGCCGTGCGTGCGACGTCGGCGATGCCCATCCTGATGCTTTCCGCACGCGGTGAGGAACTCGACCGCATCGTCGGGCTCGAAGTCGGCGCGGACGACTACCTCCCCAAACCCTGTGCGCCCAGGGAGCTGCTTGCCCGCCTGCGCGCTCTGCTTCGGCGCAGCCAAGGCCCGCAGCCTACTTCGGAACGCAAGCGTTTCGGCCCCTTCGAGCTGGACATGGCCAGCCACCGGCTCTGGCGCGATGGCGCCGAGATCCCGCTGACCACCGCCGAATACCAGTTGCTGGAAATCTTCATCACCCGCCCCAACCGGGTACTCACGCGCGATGTGCTCGTTGACCAGCTCCGGGGCTTCGACCGCGACCCGATGGACCGCAGCATCGACAACCGCGTCACCCGCCTACGCCGCCGTATCGAAGACGACCCCGCCAACCCGGCATACATCCGCACGGTGCGTGGTGAAGGCTATCTCTTTCATCCGCAGGGCAACGAGGGGTGACCCCCCGCAACCACAGTGACCCGCCCCCCAGTCAGCCTGCTACGGCAGCACCTATGGTCGCTGTCCGTGGCTTTTCTGATCGTCGAAGGGGTGACGGTTGCCCTGTTCGTGCTGTGGGTGCTGCGCCCGCTCGAACACAGTGCCGCCGATGACTTGGCCGCGCTGATGGTGCTGTCGGCGCAGACCTGGGCGGAACTGCCGCCCCCGACGCGCCCGGCCTTTGAAGAAGAGCTGCTGCGCAGCCACGCGCTGGCGCTGCGCACCGACGCCCCCGACCGCCTTGCGCCCTCCGCGCCCCTTGCCGCGTCGGCGTTCTTCGTCGCGCTGGAGCAAGCGCTGTCCAAGCGTTGCGGGCAGCCCGTCCAACTCGTTGCCGAACATCTCGAATCCGGAACGTGGTACTGGGTGCGGATTCCCGTCGGAGAAGCAGGCTTGGCCGTCGGTGTTTCGCACCACCGAATCACGACGCGCCCCTGGACGGCCCTCGCCCTGGCCATGCTTTGCGCCCTGGCCTCTGCGGTAGCCACGGCAGTGTGGCTATCGGCATGGCTGACGCGCCCGCTGGCACGGCTCGAAGCCGCCACTGCGGACATTGGCCAAGGCAAGGCCCCCGTCCTCCTGCCCGAAGACGGCCCGCGCGAAATGGTCGCGGTCATCCGCCGCTTCCACGCCATGTCTACCCAGGTGCAGGAGCTGCTTGCGGCGCGCACCACCTTGTTTGCCGGCGTCTCGCACGATCTGCGCACTCCGCTAGCACGGATGCGGCTTGCGCTCGAAATGCTCCGCGAACAGCCAGCCCCCGCGCTGATCGACCGCATCGACCGCGACATTGAGCATATCGATGCCTTGCTGCAGAACGTCCTGGCCCTCGCACGCGGGCTGACGAACGAGCCTGCCGTGCGCGTCGATGTGGCAGAGTTTTTGGCCGACCTGGCACGCGATGCGGGTTTTGCGGCCCCTGGCCCATCGCAGCCTGGCAGGAACGATGGGTGTCACATCCGGGTGCAGGCTCCCTCTGCGCTGCACGCCTGCATCGCCCGCACTGCGCTGTCGCGCGCGCTCGGCAACCTGGTACACAACGCACTGCGCTATGCACCTGGCTCCCCCATCGATCTCGAAGCCCGTTTGCAAGAAGGCCATCTGCGCATGGGCGTCGCAGACCGTGGCCCAGGCATCGACCCCGCGTTGCTCGACACCGTTTTCGCGCCTTTTTTCCGCATCGAGGCCTCTCGCAGCGCCGCGACAGGCGGTTCCGGGCTGGGGCTGGCAATCGTTCGCGAGCTGGCGCGTATCCATGGCTGGACAGTCTGGCTGGAAGCGCGGCCCCAGGGTGGGTTGCAGGCGTGGATCGACCTTGGCCCCTTGCAGCAGGATTGCGCCGATGCACAGTCCTGATCCCGCCTCTTCGTCCCATTCCTTCGCCATCGTCGATTGGGGCAGGGTGGACTATCTCCGCACCTACCGCGCGATGCAGGACTACACGGCCCAACGCACGCAGCCCGCGCCGGAAGACGCACGCGACCAGCTTTGGCTCTGCGAACACCCTCCCGTCTACACCCAAGGGGTGGCGGGGCGCAGCCAGCACCTGCTCTGCCCGGGGGACATCCCCGTGGTGCAGACGGATCGGGGAGGGCAGGTCACGTACCACGGCCCTGGGCAGGTCGTTGCATACCCGCTGGTCGATGTGCGGCGCATCGGCTGCCCTGTCCGCGAATACGTCACCCGGCTGGAAGAAGCGCTGCTACGCACGCTGAGCGACTTTGGCGTTGCCGGGTTGCGCGTGGCGGGCGCGCCGGGGATCTATGTGGAATGGCCAAGCCCTCACCCCTGCCCCTCCCCCGCCGAGGAAGGGGAAAGCGCCCCCTCCACGCGCCCCGTATGGACTGGCCTAGCCAAAATCGGCGCGCTGGGGGTGAAGGTATCCCGGCACTGTGCGTACCACGGCATAGCGCTCAATGTGGCGATGGATTTGGAGCCGTTTTCGCGCATCAACCCCTGCGGATATGCAGGGCTGGCAACGGTCGATCTTTCTACAATGCATGTTTTTGCGGCTTGGCGGGACGTCGCCGAAGCACTATCGCACCACTTGGTTTGCGTTCTGCAACCAGGTTTTCTCCCCCCCTCTTCCTCCCCCCGCGCGGCGCGCATCTCCGGGTCTTCATGAGCACCGAGTCTTCTGCACCGCCCCAGCGGACTGTGCTGCCCAAGCCTGCGTGGATTCGCGTCCAGGCCGGCGGCGCGCGCACCCAGTACCTCGAAGTCAAAAACCTGCTGCGCACGAATCGGCTCCAGACCGTCTGCGAACAGGCAAGCTGCCCCAACATGGGGGAATGCTTTGGGCTGGGCACTGCGGCGTTCCTGATCCTCGGCAAGGTATGCACCCGCCGCTGCCCTTTTTGCGACGTGGGCCACGGCAGGCCCCAGCCCCCGGACCCCGAAGAACCCCAACAGTTGGCAGATGCCGTGGTGCGCCTGCGGCTGGGGTATGTCGTCGTCACCAGCGTCAACCGCGACGACCTGCCCGATGCCGGCGCGGGCCACTTTGTCACATGCATCAAGGCGCTGCGCCAAACCTGCCCGGCAACGCGCGTCGAAATCCTGACCCCGGACTTTCGCGGCAAGGAAAGCGATGCGCTGGCCATCCTGGGTATGGCATTGCCCGATGTGATGAACCACAACCTCGAAACCGTCCCCCGCCTGTACCGCGAAGTGCGCCCCGGCGCCCGCTACGAACACAGCCTGCGCCTGTTGCAAGACTTTGGGCGCCGCTACCCCGATGTGCCGACCAAGAGCGGCCTGATGCTGGGGCTGGGGGAAACGGACGAGGAAGTGATGCAAACGATGCAGGATTTGCGGGCGCATGGCGTGCGCATGCTCACCATCGGCCAATACCTTGCCCCATCCAAAGACCATTTGCCCGTCCAGCGCTACGTCCACCCGGACACCTTCCGTGCGCTCGAAGCCCGTGCCTACGAACTGGGCTTCGACCATGCCGCCGTCGGGCCGATGGTGCGTTCGAGCTACCACGCCGACGCGCAAGCCCGGCAAGTGCTGCCCGGCTGTGACCATAGCTAGCCTCTCCTACCGCATCCATGCTGCCCCATCCGACTACGACAACGCCTTGGCTCAACTTGCGCTCGCTGGAAAAGTCGTGCAGGCTGGGCGTATTCCATCTGGCCAACGATTTCTACCTCAAGCAATACGTCACAGACGTGAGCGTGGAGCAACTCGGGGAAGACTGGCTGATCAAGGGGGAACTGCGGGGACCCGAAAAGCACCAACTCTTCCATCCCACTGTCAACTTGATTCGTGGCGGAGAAGGCACGGTCATCCACTGGATAGGAACCTGCGGCTGCCGTAAACACTATTGCGCCCATGCCGCAGCACTACTCCTCAAAGTGGCTTATCGGGGTACGGCTTGGGTGATGCAGCAATTGGGTACAGCCTCCGTGTCTGCCACCGTATCCCCCGCTGAAGCCGCTGCCAAAGCCCATGCCGCCAAGCTCGAAGCCGAACGCGAGCGCACGCGCCTGCAACTCACCCAATGGCTGCACACACAGGAACTGTTCACACCGGTTTCGACCCCACGCTCTACGTCGGCATCAGCCCCCGCAGCCTCGCGTTCTGCGAACCAATTGCTGTACCTGCTGGGGTGGGAACTGGCCAAAAACGACATTCCCAAGCTGTACCTCGACGTCGTTCAATGCCGCCGCAAAGTGTCCAGCGATGGGTGGACCAAGGTCAAGCGCGTAGGGGTGCATCTGGTCTCCGGCGTCGGCACCGACCTGCTGTGTACCGAGGAAGACCGCGACATCATGCGTATGTTGCAAACCCTGCCATCCAAAAAAGCCCCCACGGCCTATACCCATTACTACTACAGCGGCTACAGCCCCTACGACACCCACACCTCCGCAATCATCGAAGGCCGGTGGGGAATGCAAGCCCTGCAAATGGCCTTGCAGACAGGGCGTATCTACACGCAGGACACCCAAGGCCAGCCGGTTCTCCCCGTCACCTGGGGAGAACCCCAACCCGTGCGCTGGGCATGGCGCAACGACCCCAGCGACTCTTTCGAGGGAGGCTTGTGGACGCTGTACCCCGAGCACGACCATCCCGGAGAGTTGTTCGTCCCCACCCAACCCCCGCTGTACTGCCAGCCCACGCTGGGGGTATGCGGCCCGCTTGATCTGCAAGGCATGGAAGTCTCGCGCTTTGCCGCCTTGCTGCAAGCGCCGCCCATCCCCACGGAAACGCTCCAGGCGCCGCCTCTGGAGCTGATGCGCCTGCTCGGAACCCTGCCGCTGCCCCCTGCCATCCCCCGACCGCCTACCGTGGCTGGCGTGCAGCCGCGTGCGCTGCTGCACCTGCAACGGGTTCCTGCTATGGACACCCCCTACAAAGGGCTGGCGCAGGCTACCTTGACTTTCGACTACGCCGGGCACCGGGGATGGTGGACGGGCCAAGGCTCCAGCGTCATGGTCGAAGGCCCCGAAGGCAGCGTGCTGTTGTACCGGGAAACCCAGGCGGAAGTGGAGAGCATCGACAAGCTCCTGGCCTTGGGTTTCACCGCCTTGTCCAGTGCTTCCCACAATGTCTTCGTCGTGGCACCCCCTGCCTCGCAGTCCGTGTGGCCCGGATGGGCGGATAGCGACTACGCAGCGCTGCGCGAAGCAGGCTTCGATATCGAAGTCGGCGAAGAACTGCGCGACTGGGTACGCCACGCCGATACGCTGCACGTGGCCTTGGCCCCCGAAGGCGACGACGAGCGCACATCCTCGTGGTTCGACTTGTCGCTGGGTGTCGAAGTGGACGGCGTTCGCCACAACATCCTGCCGTGGGTTCCTCACCTGCTGGCCGAGGCCGCCAAAAACCCCCGCGACCCGGAATCGGGATTGCCCACCCTGCCACCGTATCTGTATCTGACCACCACGGAACAGATGCAATTCCTGCGCATCCCCACACAAGACATCCGCCCATGGATCGGCGCGCTCCTTGACCTCTTCGGCGAGCATGGGCACGATTTCTCGCACGAGAGCCTGCGCCTTTCGCGCTATGCCGCGCTGCGCACCACTGCGGCGTTGGGCGTCGGCGCCGTGTGGGAAGGCGCCAACCATCTGCAAGACATGGTGCAACAGCTCCGGGGATGCTCGACCCTACCGTCGATGGATATGCCCGCCAACGTCGTCGCGGAATTGCGCCCCTACCAGCGCCTTGGCGTGGACTGGCTGCAATTTCTGCGCGAACACGGGCTGGCTGGCATCCTGGCCGACGACATGGGCCTGGGCAAAACCCTGCAAGCGCTCGTCCACATCCAAATCGAAAAAAACGCCGGTCGGCTGGAACACCCCGCGCTCATCATCGCCCCCGTCAGCCTGATGGGCAACTGGAGGCGCGAATGCGAGCGGTTCTGCCCGGAATTGCGCCCCATCGTGATGCATGGCAAGGATCGGCACGAATTGGCGGAATGCATGACCGACCACGACGTCGTCATCGCACCCTACTCGCTGCTGCACCGCGACCGTGACCGCTGGCTCCAAGCCCGCTGGCATCTGGTGATCCTCGACGAAGCGCAGAACATCAAAAACGCCAACACGCACGCCGCGCAGGTGGCCAGTGAACTCCCCGCCACGCACCGCGTCTGCCTTTCGGGCACCCCGATGGAAAACCATCTCGGTGAGATATGGAGCCTGTTCCACTTTCTGATGCCGGGTTTTCTGGGCAGCCACAAGCGCTTCACCGAGCTGTTTCGCAACCCCATCGAAAAACAGGGCGATACCGCCACGATGCGCCAGTTGCGCGCACGGGTCACGCCCTTCATCCTGCGGCGCACCAAAGATATCGTCGCCAGCGAACTGCCGCCGAAGGTCGAAACGATCAGCCGCATCGAACTCTCGGGCAAGCAGGCGGACCTGTACGAGACGATTCGCCTCGGCATGGAAAAAATCGTCCGCGAGGCCCTGCAAAACAAGGGGCTGGCGCAGTCGCAAATCACGATTCTTGACGCGCTGCTCAAGCTCCGGCAGGTGTGCTGCCACCCGCAACTGCTCCAGCTTGAAGCCGCGCGCAAAATTCACCAGTCCGCCAAGCTCGAATACTTGATGGACACGCTGCCGGAAATGCTGGCCGAAGGACGGCGCGTGCTGCTGTTTTCGCAGTTCACCAGCATGCTCTCGCTGATCGAGGTCGAGCTGGCGCAACGCAATCTGCGCTGGGCCAAGCTGACCGGGCAGACGCGCAAGCGCGACGAGGTGATTGCCCAGTTCACCGACGGAGAAGTGCCCCTGTTCCTCATTAGCCTCAAGGCCGGTGGCGTGGGGCTGAATCTGCCGCAGGCGGACACGGTAATCCACTACGACCCCTGGTGGAACCCCGCTGTCGAAAACCAGGCGACGGACCGTGCGCACCGCATCGGCCAAACCCAAAGCGTGTGGGTGCTCAAGCTCGTCGCGCAAGGGACGATTGAGGAACGCATCCTGGCCTTGCAAGAGCGCAAAGCCGCGCTGGCGCAGGGGATGTACAGCGATGCCCAAGAGCGCAAGCAGCCGTTGTTTACCGAAGGCGATTTGGCAGAGCTGCTGCGGCCCTTGTCGGCAGCGTAGTCCCGTTCCCTATTGCGACTTCCGTCGCTCCTACACCCTCGACATCAGCACTGCGCATCCCCTCGACGCATTGCTTTCCCGCCAGGCATGATTGCCGTATGCACACCGACCTTTCCCCCTCCTTCGACGCCATCCCCCAGGCTGCGCGAGCGTTGGCGCTGCTCGGCGCGCTGGGGTTTCTGGCGCTGGCGGTGCTGAGCGTCGTCAGCGTCGTCGGCAGAAAACTGGCCGCAGCCCCCATCCCGGGCGATATCGAACTGGTGCAAATGGGCGCGGCGGTGGCTGCTTCTTGGTTCTTTCCCTACTGCACGTTGCGTGGCGCGGATCTGAAGATCGACATCGTGCCCCGGCGTTGGCGCGCCGGGTGCATGCACTGGCTCGACACCGTGGCATCACTGGGCATCGCAGCCTTTGGCGCCCTCGTGGGCTGGCGCGTCGCGGTCGGTGCCTGGGGGCTATACGAGGCTGGGGAAACCAGCATGGTGCTGGGTTGTCCGCTATGGATTCCACAGATGCTGCTGGTTCCCGGGTTCGTACTGATGGGAGTGTGTGGGCTGCATCGCGCCGCTGGGCACTGGCAACAGGTATGCAAGCGATAAGCCCCTTGGCCCTGGGCGCCACGCTGTTTCTTGCGCTACTCGTGCTGCTGGTGGCCCGCGTTCCCATTGGCATCGCCATGTTCGCCGTCGGCGCGGCGGGTACCTGTGTGCTATCGGGGTGGGAAGTGTGGTTGCAGCACCTCAAGCACCTTCCCTATGCACGCCTATCCAACTACGACTTGGCTGCCATCCCGCTGTTCCTATTGATGGGGCAGTTCGCCACGCAAGGGGGACTCAGCACCGCGCTATTCCGGTTCATGCACGCGCTCGTCGGCCGCTTGCGCGGCGGGATGGCCATGGCGTCGATTGGCGCTTGCGCGGGGTTTGGCGCGATCTGCGGTTCCTCGGTCGCCACTGCTGCGACGATGGGGCACGCCATCCTGCCGGAATTGCGCAAGCTGGGGTACTCCCCTTCTCTCGCCACCGGGTGCCTGGCCGCAGGGGGAACGCTGGGCATTCTGATTCCCCCGTCGATTCCCCTGCTGCTGTACGCCATCCTGACCGAGGAATCGGTGGGCAAGCTCTTCGTCGCAGCCCTGTTGCCCGGGGCATTGGCTGTGCTGGGATATGTGCTCGTCATCCACCTCCTCGTTCGACTGCGGCCCGGTTGCGCACCGAGTGTCGAGATGACGGAGCAGGTGCCCTGGCGCAGCGCCCTGCCCGGCGTCGTGCCGGTATTGCTGGTGTTCGCCGTCGTGATCGTCGGCATCTACGGCGGGTGGGCCAACCCTACCGAGGCCGCAGCGATCGGCGCCCTCGCCTGCGCAGCCTTGGCGCTGCGGGCGGGCCGAATGCGATGGAAGGAACTGGTGCATTCCCTGCTCGGCATGGCGCAAGCCACGGCAATGATTTTTCTGGTGCTGTTGGGGGCGGACATGCTCAATACGGCGCTGGCCTTGTCCCAATTGCCTGCCGTCCTTGCCGACCTGGTGCGCGAAGCCTCCCCAAATCCGATGACGGTGGTCGTAGGAATTCTGCTGGTCTACCTGTTGCTAGGCTGCCTGATGGACAGCATCGCAATGGTCGTGCTGACCGTCCCGATCTTTGCCCCCATCGTGCTGGGGCTGGATATTCCCGGCATCGACCGCGCAGACCTGGGCCTGTGGTTCGGCATCCTGACGCTGACAGTCGTCGAAATCGGGCTGATCCATCCCCCGATGGGGCTGAACATTTACCTGATCCAGCGCATCGCCGGGGATGTTTCCCAGGGCCAGGTGTTCCGGGGCGTGCTACCGTTCCTGGGTTCTGATTTCGTCCGCATCGCCCTGCTGCTGGCGTTCCCACCGATTTCCCTTTTTCTCGTCCACGCCTCCTGAAGGCACTAAGGTACCCCATGACTCCTCCCCCTCCTACCCTGCATAGCTCCACCATACGATCCTTACCCCTGCTCGGCCGGGGCAAGGTGCGTGATAACTACGCAGTAGGCGACGACCGCATCCTGATGATCGCCACCGACCGCGTCAGCGCTTTCGATGTGGTGATGGATCAGCCCATCCCCGGCAAAGGCGTGCTGCTGACGCAAATGTCCCGGTTCTGGTTTGACCTGCTCGGCCCCAAGGGACGCAACCTCTGCGCCCACCACCTGCTCGACGACGACCCCGCATCGGTCGTCGACCCCGATGAAGCCTGGCAAGTGGAAGGACGCGCGATGCTCGTTCGCAAGCTGCGGCCCATCCCGGTCGAGGCCGTCGTTCGCGGCTTCCTGGCCGGCAGCGGCGCACGGGAATACCTGACGCGGCGCAGCGTGTGCGGCATCCCCCTGCCCGAAGGGCTGGCCCACGCCAGCCGCCTGCCCGAACCCCTCTATACCCCCACCACCAAGGCTGCGCTCGGCGCGCATGACGAGAACATCACCTACGAACGCACCGTCGAGATGCTGGGAGAGGAACGGGCACTACAGATCCGCAACCTCAGCATCGCGCTGTACCGCGCCGCCAGCGACATCGCCCTGGGTGCAGGGATCCTGCTGGCCGACACCAAGTTCGAATTCGGCCTCGACGCAGACGACCACCTCGTGCTGATGGATGAGGTGCTCACCCCGGATTCCTCGCGCTACTGGCCGGTCAAAGGCTACGTTCCCGGCGAGACGCCGCCGAGCTTCGACAAGCAATACCTGCGCGACTGGTTGGAAAGCGCGCAGGTCGATGGCAAACCGTGGAACAAAACCCCGCCCCCGCCGCGCCTGCCCGCAGAAGTCATCGCCAACACCGCAGCCAAGTACCGCGAAGCGCTCGAAAGGCTGACGAGCATCCGCACGTGAGCATCCAGGTCGATGCCCTGGGGGCGGCCCCCGCGCAGCGCATCGTGCAAGGCGCTGCCACGTCGCGCAACGAAGAGCAGGCCGAGCGCGCCTTGCGCCCCACCCTGTTGCGCGACTATGTCGGGCAGGCCAAGGTGCGCGCGCAACTGGAAATCTTCATCGGAGCAGCCAAAAACCGGAAAGAGGCGCTCGATCACGTCCTGCTCTTCGGCCCCCCCGGTCTGGGCAAAACGACACTGAGCCACATCCTTGCCCGCGAGCTGGGCGTGGGGCTGCGGCAAACCAGCGGCCCCGTCCTCGAAAAACCCCGCGACCTCGCTGCGATGCTGACGAACCTGGAACGCAACGACGTCCTGTTCATCGACGAAATCCACCGCCTCAGCCCGGTGGTCGAGGAAATCCTCTACCCGGCGATGGAGGACTACAAGATCGACATCATGATCGGCGAAGGCCCTGGCGCGCGGTCGATCCAGCTCGATGTGCAGCCTTTCACCCTCGTCGGCGCGACCACGCGGGCCGGGATGCTGACCAACCCCTTGCGCGACCGCTTTGGGATCGTCGCCCGGCTGGAGTTTTATACCCCCGAGGAACTGGTGCAAATCGTTCGCCGCAGCGCTTCCCTGCTGGGGATTCCCACCGACGCGGAAGGCAGCCACGAAATCGCCCGCCGCTCGCGCGGCACCCCGCGCATCGCCAACCGCCTGCTACGCAGGGTGCGCGACTACGCCCAAGTCAAAGGCGCAGGCCACATCACGCAGGACATCGCGCAAGCAGGGCTGGCGATGCTCGACGTAGACCCCCAGGGGCTGGATCTGATGGATCGCAAGCTGCTCGAAGCAGTCATCCACCGCTTCGACGGCGGGCCTGTGGGCCTCGACAACATCGCCGCCAGCATCGGCGAAGAGCGCGAAACGATCGAGGACGTAATCGAACCGTACCTGATCCAGCAAGGCTACCTGCAACGCACAGCCCGCGGGCGCGTTGCCACCGCGTCGGCATACCTGCATCTGGGTTTACAGGCCCCTATGGCTGCTGCGCCACCCGATGCCCTTCGCGCCCCCCCAAGCTCCCCCCTCAACACAACGCTTCCGCTCCCGTTGTAGGAGCGGCGGGAGTTGCGATGAGCAATTGCTAAGAACCTATTTCAGTAGGCAGGCGAGCCGAAGCAGCGTTTCAGAGCGCATATGATGTGCAGAATTTTGTACAACACTTGAAGGAGCCAAGCATGGCCATTTCTGCCGGTGACGTGATCCCGCTGTCGCAAGCCAGGGCGAACCTGTCCGAACTGGCCGACCAGGTGAAGGCTGGAGCCGAGAAGATCATCACCAAGAACGGTGAGAGCTATGTGGCCATGATCGACGCCCAACGGCTGGACTACTACCACCAGCTAGAACGCGAACGCATCCACCTGCTGCTGATTGATGATGCGAGCAACGGCCTCGCAGATGTCGCAGCGGGCAAGGTCAAGGATGCGCACAGCACGCTGAACGCCATCAAACGCCGCCGCGTGCAATGCGATGGCGCAGCTCCTACTGGAATAGGTTCTAAGGCTGCAGGATAAGAACGGCATCGCATCGTGACAGCCAAGCACACCGTCAAACTCACGGGCAACTTCGAACGGAACCTTGAGGAGCTTGAGGCCTTCTTCGTTGAAGCCGAGGCTCCGCATGCCTTCGACGCGCTGCTGGACGAGCTGACGGGTACCGTCATCCCCAATCTAGAAAGCTTCCCCGGCATGGGGCGCTTGTTCCTAGAACGGCCTACGCGCTCAGTCGAGGTTGCCAACGGGATGGCTCGCCTGACCAAACAACTTGGCTCGCTCGCTAAGGACGGCGAACTGCGCGAATACGTGATGACGCACTACCTGCTTTTGTACGCGCGAATCAAGGGCACGGACTACTTGCTTTCCATCCGCCACCAACGGCAGCTTTCATTCGATTTTCAGACGCTGTGGCCTGCATCGCCTTGAGCGACCATCAGTCCGTCATGCCCGCGAAGGCGGAAGTCTCTCCAGCGGTTCCGCGCCATACCGCTTCGCAGCCTGTCTCATGCAGATTGCAGACCCGCGCCAGCACGAACAGCAAGTCGCTTAGGCGATTCAGGTAGCGTTGAAGTCGTTGCAGCCCTGGCAACGAGGAAAGTGATGGCGGCGATGGCGATTCCCGTTCGACTACGGTGACGAGGGCAACGAGTACACGTTCTGCACGTCGCGCCACCGTTCTGCACACATGGGCCTGCGCTGCGGCGCGGGTGCCTGCGGGGAGCAGAAATTCGCGCAGCGCAGGCAGCTCGGCGTTGTAGTGCGCGATGGCCTCGTCGAGTACACCCACTGCTTGCTCGGTCAGCACCGTGTACCCCGGGGTAGCCAGCTCGGCGCCTACATCGAACAACTGGTGCTGGATTCCGACCAGCAACGGCTGCACCCCCGGTGGCAGTGGCTCGCACAGCAGCAGCCCGATATGGGCGTTTAGCTCGTCGACCTCACCCAGCGCATGAACGCGCGCATCGTTTTTGGAGACGCGGGAGCCATCCCCGAGGCCGGTGGTTCCGTCGTCGCCGGTGCGGGTGACGATGCGCGTGAGCCGGTGTCCCATGGTGGTGTCCGTGGCCTACGCCCCGGCCAGTGGCGGGGCATCTTGACTATGGCGGGGCAGCGTGACGGTGACGGTCGTGCTGTGCAACTCGTCGCTCGTGACCATCGTGATCGATCCGTTCTGCGCCTTGGCAAGCATTTGCGCGGAGTACGTACCCAGGCCGCTGCCGCCAACCTTGCCACTGGTGGCGAACTTTTCAAAAAACCGTGCGCGCAGCGTGGCCGGAACCACGCCACTGTTGGTGATGAGTACCCGCAACGGGGATTCGTCCTTGAGGTGGACAGTGACCCGCGTATCGGGGGGCGCTGCCTCGCAGGCGTTTTTGAGCAGGTTTTGGAATAGCGAGTGGCAAAGCATCGGATCACCCAGCGCCTGCGGTAGCTCGGTGCCGACGGGGGTATCGGTATCGACCTCAATCGTGAGGCGTTTGTCGGAAAAGGTTGGGCGGAACAGGTCGACGATCCGGTGCAGCACTTCCCCGATCTCTACTGGAACGGCGCGAAGCCGGTATTGCCCCATTTCGATCTTGTACAGATCACCGGCCAGATTGACCATATTCATCGCCTGCTGCGCGGTTTGCTCGACCAGGCGCAACTGCGCGACGTGTTGGGGCGCGAGGGAGTCATCTTCCGCCAGCGCCTGCACCATGCCGACGATGCCTGCGAGCGAACCTTTGAGATCGTGGCGGGAGATGTTTTCCGCGTCCTCCCGCGTGCGGGCGGCTTCGAGCATGGAGTCGTAGTCGGCTTGCAGCTTGCGGCGCATGTCGACGAACTGGATGAAATTGCGCACCCGCGCACGCAGCGCCTTGGGGTCGGACGTTTTGGAGACGAAGTCCACCGCGCCCAATTCCATGCCCTTGAGCCGCGCTTCGTCGTCGGTCAGCCCGGTGACGAAGATGACGGGGAGTTGCGCCGTGGCAGGCCGTTCCCGCAGGCGGCGCACGACCTCGAAGCCGTCCATCCCCGGCATCAGCACGTCCATCAGGATGAGATCCGGGGGAGAGTCGGTATCGCACAGCGCGAGGGCGGCTTCGCCATCGGCAGCGCTAAGCACCTGGTACTCGTCCTTGAACATTTTTTCGAGCAGGCGCAAGCTGACGGGGTAGTCATCGACAACGAGGATGCGCGACGGTTCGAGGGTGGGACCCATTTCAAAACCGTCTGCGTCGTCGGAAGGAGGGGGCAGGTTCGCATTCCCAGCGGGCCTGGGTGCAGACGCGGAGCGGGGCCGGAAAATGAATTCCAGCCGGGCCTTGAGGCTCCCTGCGTTGTAGGGCTTGACCAGCAGGCTCGTGACCCCAGCATTGATCACCATCTCAATGCGACGTCGTTCCGCCTCGGCGGTGATCATCAAAAAAGGCAGCTTGGCGAGCTTGGCGTCGGCGCGGATCGCCTTGAGCAAATCCAGCCCGGACATGACTGGCATGTTCCAGTCCGACAGCACGACGTCATACTTGCCCAGCCGCAACATCTCCAGCGCTTCGGCGCCATTGCGGGCCATCTTGATCTTGTCGCAGCCCATCCCGCGCAATTGGTTGACGGTGACGGCACGCATCAATTCCAGGTCGTCGACGACCAAGTAACTGAGTTGATGCAAATTCATGGGGGCAGTGAATCAAGGGAAAGGCTGCACAAATTATCGATGTGGAGCCACAGCCTCAAGCAGCCTTAATCTTCCGTCGCAGCGCCAGCCTGCGCTTGCAGCCACTTGCGGCGATTTTGCAATTCCCGGTACCGATGCAACGCTTCGGGGTTGTCCCGCGACTCTTCGATGGCCCGCGTTTCCAGCACCATAAGCTGGTCGATATGCATGCGGTACAGCAGGGTACGTAGCTCGTTGCGTGTTTCGTCGATATCCGCAGGCTCTTGCGCGGATGCGTCGGCCATGCGCTGTACGGCCCATTGCTCTGCCGGGTGCCCCGCCAACCCTGCGCGCAAGGCCACCCAGGTTTGCGCGCCGTGCTCGTGAAACTGTCCTTCCAGCCAGCGCAACAGTGCGCCGTGGGGGTCGGGCAAGGCGCATAACAACGCCAGGTCTTCGGCGGTGAGTCCCTCCATCGCGCCAAGGTCGTCGAGCAGGATGCGCACGGCGCGGTCGGCACGGCTAGGGGGGCGCAACCTGCCACCCTGTGAGGCAAAAACGCGCCGCCGTGGTAAAGGCCGCAAAGATTGCGGCGAACGGCGCATGGCAGGTGTACTAGCAGGAGCAGCCCGGGAATGCCAGGCATCGGCGGATTGCTGTTCCTGCCAGATGTCCATCAGCTCCTGCCTGCCCACCTGCACCAGCGAGGCGATTTCCCCCAGCACCTGGTGCCGCAACCCCCCAGCCGGAAGCAGCTCCCACAAGGGGCGCACGCGGTGCGCAGTGCGCGAACGCCCTTCGGAAACGTGCAGATCGCAGCCCTCCTGCGCAACGTCGAGCAGAAAACGGCTTAGCGGCAAGGCCTCCTGCACAGCGTGCCCAAACGCCTGGGCGCCGTGTGCGCGGATGAAGCTATCGGGGTCGTGCTCCGGTGGCAAGAACAGGAATTTGATGCTGCGCACGTCCGTGGCCAACGGCAACACGGCATCAAGCGCCTTGCGTGCGGCGTTGCGGCCTGCGGCATCCCCGTCGAAGCTGAACACCACTGCGTCGGTGAAGCGAAACAGCTTGCCCACGTGTTCCGGCGTACACGCCGTGCCCAGCGTGGCCACCGCGTTGGCAAAACCCATCTGCGCCAGCGCGACGACATCCATATAGCCTTCGGTGACGAGGGCGTACCCGGCTTCGCGAATGCCGCCCCGGCCCTCGAACAATCCATACAGCTCACGCCCTTTGCTGAAAACGGGGGTTTCCGGGGAGTTGAGGTATTTGGGCTTGTCCGCGCCCAGCACGCGGCCGCCGAAGCCGATGCATTCGCCCTTGACATTGCGGATGGGGAACATGATCCGATCGCGAAACCGGTCGTAGCGCCGCGACTGCGCGCCCTCTTCCGCATGGTCGATCACGAGGCCGGATTCGGCGAGCAAGGGATCGTCATAGTGCGGGAACACGCTGGCGAGAAACTGCCACCCCCCCGAGGCATAGCCTATCCCGTAGCGCTTGGCGATAGCGCCATCCAGGCCACGTTGGCGCAGATACGCCACAGCGGTTTGCGATGTCTTGAGCGCCTGCTGGTACGCCGCGCACGCCTGTTCGAGCACCTGCGTCAACGTCAACCGCCGACGGACGCGCTCGCGGGCTGCCAAGGTGTCTGTAGTACCAGCGTTGTCCTGCGGGACGGTCATCCCATGCTGCATCGCGAGTTCCTGCACCGCATCGCGAAACGGCATGCCTTGGTGCTCCATCAAAAAGGTGATGGCGTCCCCGCTCTTGCCACAGCCGAAGCAGTGAAAAAACTGCTTGGCCGGGCTGACCGAAAAGGAGGGGGACTTTTCGCTATGAAACGGACACAGCCCCATCCAATTCGCACCGCCCTTCTTCAGGCGGACATGCCGCCCGACCACTTCGACGATGTCGACGCGGGCCAACAGCTCTTGCACGAACGAGGGAGGGACGGTCATGGCAGGCGGCGCGGGTTCATTCCACCTGCGGACAGGATTGCCACCTCACCCCAACTTCTGCAGCAACTCCGCCTTTTTGGCGTCGAACTCCGCAGCGGTGAGGATGCCTTTGTCGCGCAACTGGCCGAGCCGTTCGAGCATGTCCATCACTGCATCGGCGGTCGGCTCGGGGGCGGCTCGGGGGGCGGCGGATGCAGAAGCGACAGCGCCTTGCAGCCCTGCGGACAACGTCTGCGCCAGCATCTGCCCCATCGCCATGCCTGCGCCCAGGCCCATGGCATCGCCAGCCAGGCCACCCCCTGCGCCACCCCCGGCACCCTGCGCAAATTGCGGAATGGCTTGCCCGGTCTGGTATTGCAAGAACTTGGCCATGTCGTCGCCGACCATGCCCATGCCGATCTTCTGGTCGAGCACTTTTTGCAATTCGTCGGGGAGCGTGACGCTTTGCACCGTGACCGTATCGAGCGCCAACCCGAGCCGCTCGAAAGGGCCTTGCAGAGTTTTGGCGAGCAGTTGCGCAAAGTAGTCCAGGTTGGCCGCCAAATCCAGAAAAGGCACCTGCCCTGCGGCGACGGCGTTGCTGAGGTTCTGCACGACCAGCGCGCGCAACTGCCCTTCGAGGTCGGTCACTTCGTAGCGTTCGCGGGTGCCGGAGACTTCGGTGTGGAACTGTTTGGGGTCAACGATGCGGAAGCTGTAGTTGCCGAAAGCGCGGACCCGCACCGCACCGAAATCCTTGTCGCGCAGGGAGACGGATTGCGGCGTTCCCCATTTTTGGTCTAGCTGCAACCGCGTGCTGAAGAAGTACACATCGCTCTTGAACGGCGACTCGAAGAGCTTGTCCCAATGGTTCAGGTACGTCAGCACGGGCAGCGTTTGCGTCGTGAGCCGGTGTGTTCCCGGCCCGAAGACATCCGCCACCTGCCCTTCGTTGACGAACATCGCCATTTGCGAAGCGCGAACGACCAGCCGTGCGCCCGTCTGGATTTCCATGTCTTCCATCGGAAAGCGCCACGCAAGCAGGCCATCGCCTTCCTCGGTGGATTCGATGATGTCGATGAACTGCTTCTTGATGAAGTCCATGAGTCCCATAGCAAGCTCCAGATGGTGGGGAAAGTTCATGATATACCCCGATCCTTCCCCCAGATTGGGCCTTTCATGATGCTCTCCGCACCCCCTTCCGCGACCGCCGAGACGTTCGCCACCACGTTCGATCTGGGTATCCAGGGCATGCGCTGCGCATCGTGCGTGCGCCGCGTCGAACAAAGCCTGCTCGCGGTGGAAGGGGTGCAAGGCGCTGTCGTCAACCTCGCCGCACAAACTGCGCGGGTGACTGCGCTGGCGGATACCGGCTTGCAAGAACGCATCGCGGATGCGCTACGACGGGAAGGCTTCAAACCCTCCTTTGCGCTGCAGAACGAGAGGAAAGCCCACATCCGAGGGAACGATGGAGTGGGGATTTCTTCGTTGTCCACCATCTGGGCGGAGTGGGGCCAGGTGGCGCTGGCCTTGTCCTTTGCCCTGCCTTTGATGCTGCCGATGTGGGCATCGTGGCTGGGCTGGCACCTCGTGCTACCGGCCAAGTGGCAGTTTTTGTTGGCCACCCATGTGCAGGGCCTGCTGGGCGCGCAGTTCTACCTGGGCGCATGGCGCGCTTTGCGGCGGGGAACGGCGAACATGGACACCCTCGTCGCCCTCGGAACCACTGCAGCATGGGCGCTATCGACATGGCTGTGGTGGGCGGAAGGAGCCAGCGCGCATCTGTACTTTGAAAGTTCCGCGATGGTCATCACGCTGGTGCTGCTCGGCAAAGCGCTCGAAGCGCGTGCCCGACGCCAGACGACGTCGGCAATCCGCGCATTGCAAGGGCTGCGCCCCGACATCGCGCACCGCGTGGGCCAGGATGGGGAAGCGGACGTTCCGGTGGAAGACGTGCGCCCGGGGGACACGCTGGCCGTGCGGCCCGGCGAGCGCTTCGCCGTCGATGGCGTGCTCGTCGAAGGCCATACGCAAGTCGACGAAGCCATGCTGACCGGCGAACCGATGCCGGTGGATCGTGGGCCGGGGGATGCCGTCGTCGCCGGTACGGTCAACGGCGCGGCACGGGTATTGGTGCAGGTGCAGGCAGTGGGGGCGGACACAGTGCTAGCCGCAGTCGTGCGCAGGGTCGAAGACGCGCAGGCATCGAAGGCGCCGGTCGAACAGTTGGTCGATCGGATCAGCGCCGTATTCGTTCCCATCGTTTTGCTGCTTGGGATAGGAACCTTCGTCGTCGGGTGGGGAATGGGACTGCCCTTCGATACCGCGCTGCTGCGCGCCGTGGCCGTGCTCGTCGTGGCCTGCCCTTGTGCGTTGGGGCTGGCTACCCCGGCAGCGATCGTCGTCGGCACCGGGGTGGCTGCGCGCTACGGCATCCTGGTACGCGACGTGCAGGCGCTGGAGCAGGCACGGCGTTGCGACACGGTCGTTTTCGACAAGACCGGAACCCTGACCATGGGCCAGGCGCGGCTGGAACGTATCGACTGCGCGCCGGAGTACGACGAATCCTCGTGTCTGCGCTGGGCAGCAGCCTTGCAGAGCGGTAGCGAGCACCCGCTGGCACGCGCCGTGCTGGACGCAGCACGGCAAAGAAAGATCGACATCCCGCCGGTGCATGGTCTGCACGCGGTACCCGGCAAGGGGATATCCGGGGCAGTCGAAGAACATCCCTACACCTTGGGTAGCTTGGCATGGGCGCAAGAGCAGGGTGGGTCGGTTCCCGCGCTGGCGGTAGAAGCCGCTTTGCAGCAAGGGCACACCGTGTCCGTGCTGTGGCGGAATGCACCCCAGGGCACGCAGACGCTGGCGGTGCTGGCTTTTGCCGACGCAGTGCGGCCCAGCGCGGCCCCTGCCGTGCTGGCGTTGCGGTCGATGGGGATGCAGGTGCGGATGGTTTCCGGCGACCATCCCCAAGCCGTACACCGCGTGGCAAGCCAAGTGGGGATCGACCCCAACGCCACGCAAAGCGGAGCCTTGCCACAAGACAAGATCGCTGCGGTGGAAACGCTGCGCCAGCATGGGCACGGTGTGATCATGGTGGGCGACGGAATCAACGATGCCCCCGCGCTGGCCGCTGCGGATGTGGGCATGGCGATTGCGCACGGGCATCTAGGTGCCGACGTGGCCATCCATGCCAGCGCCATCACCCTGCTGCGCGACGACCTGGCGCTGGTTCCCGCAGCCATCGATATTGCCCGGCGCACCACCACGACGATCCGCCAAAACCTGTGGTGGGCTTTCGTCTACAACGTCGTGACGATCCCGCTGGCGATGTTCGGCTACCTCAGCCCCGTTCTGGCGGGAGGAGCCATGGCGCTGAGTTCGGTCAGCGTCATCGCCAATGCCTTGCGATTGCGGCGGTGGCGTCCTCCGGGCCTCGTGCCGCCAGCCCACTCTTCCCCATTCCACCACCGGTGAACCCCATGCACGCTATCCCTCCCTTACGCCTGGCCGGACTCGAACCCCTGGTACTCGGCGCCCCCGGCGCTGCCCGTGCGGGGTTCATCCCCGTGGGGGAGCGCACCAACGTCACAGGTTCCCGCGCCTTCGCCAAGATGATCTTGGCCGGGGACTTTGAACGCGCCGTCAGCGTTGCGCGCCAGCAAGTCGAGGCCGGTGCGCAGATCATCGACATCAACATGGATGAAGCCATGCTCGACGGCGAGGCTGCGATGGTGCGCTTTCTGCACCTCATCGCTGGCGAGCCGGATATCGCCCGCGTGCCGTTCATGCTCGATTCGAGCCGGTGGGAAGTGATCGAAGCCGGGTTGCGTTGCGTGCAGGGCAAAGCCATCGTCAACTCGATCAGCCTCAAAGACGGGGCAGACACCTTTCGCCAACGCGCCAGGCTGCTTTGCCGCTACGGTGCCGCAGCGGTCGTCATGGCCTTCGACGAACAGGGGCAGGCGGATACCTACGCACGCAAGATCGCGATTTGCGAGCGTGCGTACCGCATCCTTGTCAATGAGGTGGGGTTCCCCGCCGAAGACATCGTTTTCGACCCCAACATCTTTGCGATTGCGACCGGGATCGAAGAGCACAACCACTACGCCGTCGATTTCATCGAAGCCACGCGGTGGATCAAAACCCACCTGCCGGGGGCCAAGGTCAGTGGTGGCGTCAGCAACGTGAGCTTCAGCTTCCGGGGCAATGACCCGGTTCGCGAAGCGATCCACACCGTGTTTCTGTACCACGCGATTGCTGCCGGGATGGATATGGGCATCGTCAATGCAGGGATGGTCGGCGTCTACGACGATCTCGACCCCCTGCTGCGCGAACGGGTCGAGGACGTGGTGCTCGATAGGCGGCCCGACGCGGCAGATCGCCTGCTGGAGATTGCAGAGCAGGCCCGGGGCGCAGCACGGGACGAAACCCAACGGCTGGCGTGGCGGGGCACCCCCGAAGCCCCCGTTCCCGTAGCGCAGCGCCTGGGCCACGCGATGGTGCATGGCATCGACGAGTACATCGTCGCGGACACCGAAGAGGCGTACCGCGAAGTCGTCGCCCAAGGCGGGCGGGCGCTGGCCGTGATCGAAGGCCCGCTGATGGCGGGAATGGCCATCGTCGGCGACCTGTTCGGCCAAGGCAAGATGTTCCTGCCACAGGTCGTCAAAAGCGCTCGGGTGATGAAGCGGGCCGTTGCGCACCTCGTTGGGTACATCGAGGCCGAACGCCGCGAGGACGAAGCCGCAGGGCGCACCGTCACCGCACGGGGCAAGATGATCATCGCCACGGTCAAGGGCGATGTGCATGACATCGGCAAAAACATCGTCGCCGTCGTGCTTCAGTGCAACAACTACGAAGTCATCGACCTCGGCGTGATGGTGCCCGGACACAAGATTCTGGAGCGCGCCAAGGCCGAAGGGGCCGACATCGTCGGGTTGTCCGGCCTGATCACCCCCAGCCTGGAAGAAATGCAATCCGTCGCTGCGGAGATGCAGGCGGATGCGTACTTTCGCGACCGGCAGATTCCGCTGCTTATCGGCGGCGCAACGACCAGCCGCGTGCATACCGCCGTCAAGATCGCGCCCCGTTACGAAGGGCCGGTCGTCTACGTGCCCGATGCCTCGCGCAGCGTCGGCGTGGTGCAGGGGCTGCTTTCCGGCGACACAGCGGCGTACCGCGCCGCGCTGCGTGCCGACTACGACAAGGTGCGCACGCTGCATGCGCAGAAAAAACCCCCCACGCTGTGGCCGTTGGAACGCGCACGTGCCAACCGATGGATGCCGACCGGGAACGATGGACAACCGGGGTGGAAGGGCTACCGCAGCGTGGTGCCCAAGTTCCTCGGCAAGCGTGCGTTCCACCATATCGACCTGGGCACCTTGGTCGGGTACATCGACTGGAAGCCGTTTTTTCAGGTGTGGGATTTGGCGGGATCATTCCCTTCGATCCTCGACGATCCGACGGTGGGCGAACAGGCACGCAAGGTCTACGCCGACGCGCAGGCCATGCTGCGGCGCATCGTCGAAGGGCGATGGATCACGGCCAACGCCGTTATCGGCTTCTACCCCGCGAATGCAGTCGGCGATGACATCGTGCTGTACACCGACTCATCGCGCAACCACGTGGCACTGACGTGGTACGGACTGCGCCAGCAAATCGCCAGGGAAGAGATCGACGGTGCTTTGCCGCCGAACCGCTGCCTATCGGACTTTGTGCTGCCTGCGGATGCTGGGGATGTCGACTACGTGGGCGTGTTTTCGGTGACAACCGGCATTGGCGTAGAGGAACGCGCCGCGCAGTTCGTCGCAAACCACGACGACTACAGCGC
The DNA here is from genome assembly GCF_000477435.1 of Candidatus Symbiobacter mobilis CR. NCBI lineage: Bacteria > Pseudomonadati > Pseudomonadota > Betaproteobacteria > Burkholderiales > Comamonadaceae > Candidatus Symbiobacter > Candidatus Symbiobacter mobilis. Next base: position 2,603,263 of record NC_022576.1, on the reverse strand, counting down.
CATCCTGCTCAAAACGCTGGCAGACCGCTTGGCCGAAGCCCTGGCGGAGCAGATGCACCACCGGGTGCGCACCGATCTCTGGGGCTACGCGCCGGGCGAAGCGCTCTCGATAGACGACCTCATCGCCGAAAAGTACCAGGGAATCCGCCCCGCCCCCGGCTACCCCGCCTGCCCGGACCACACCGTCAAGCAAGACGTTTTCGCGCTGCTCGACTGCGCGCAGGCCGGTATGCACCTGACAGAAAACCACGCCATCTGGCCCCCCGCGAGCGTCAGCGGTTTTTATCTATCCCACCCCGAAAGCCGGTACTTCGCCGTCGGAAAAATCGGTGAGGATCAGATTCAGGATCAGGCTGCACGCCGTGGGGTGGACATCGCGGCATTGCGCAAGATATTGGTCAGTTAGTGGCCAGTTAGGCGGGAACCCGAGTGTTGATTAGCGCATGCGTACTTTTCATGCGGGCCAGCATCTGGGGCACTTCTTCTGGTGTTAGCGCCGTTGGCAAAGGCTGTGGCCGCTTGGGTCGAGGCCGAAACGCTACCTTTCATGGCCAATGCCAAGGATGTACAAATGCCTCGCCATCATGCGGCCCCAGTTCATGCGTATGGTGCTTGCCATGAAACATGGGTAAGCGTTTTGTTCGGTCGATGTATGCTTGCTCGGTGCGCAAGCTGTAATGCCGCAAACGAAGCGCCTCTCGGATCTAGTCAAGAAAGCGAGGAGATTGGGCAGTGGGAGCATTCATGACTTCAGAGAAATGCTTGGTACACGGCAGTTTGGCAGGATAGACTGCATTGTGGTGCAGTTGAATTTACGTTAGGCTACGTTCAAGGATACAAATTTATGAGTAAATTTAAAATTACTTGTGATGAAAATGGACAGTTTTATGTTAATGATAAGCCTGTTGATAGGCGAGGCTATGGCTGGAGGCAGGAAGCTAATGGGAGTTGGTACTATTCAAAAGAAGGAAACGTAATTGACCGACTAGCTCAAGCTATTGAAAATTTGGAATTAAATCAAGATAGGATTGATAGTTGCTACTCTTTCTTAGAAAAACAGAGTTTATGGGAAGAAATAAAGAGAAAAAGAGGTGTGGGAAATTACTATAGAGACCCAGCAGCAGCTTGTTGGAATGCAATTGAAAGATTCTCAGATGAACAATCTGTCAATAAAGATGGGTCTTGGTATGGAAATACTATTTGCTTTACAGGTCAGATGTACGACCAGAGCGGGAACAAACTTGAAAGGAAAGAGGCAAGAAGAATAGCAAATAATGTAGGATTTGTATGGCTTGATAATGTAACAAATGGATGTGTTTTTTTAGTAACAGGCGAGTATAAAGAACTAACAAATAAAACTAAAAAAGCTCTGGAATATGGAACAAGTATTATTTCACCACAAGAATTTTGGAAAATGATGAATGTTTAATAAAAACTTTAACCTTATCTTATTACTAATCCGTAAACTGGTTTTCAATAAGAGAAATAATAATGAATAATGACAACGAAACCTCAAACATGTTGCAAGATACTGACGTATACAGAAGAAAATCACTTGAAATCCTTAGCCTTGCAATATCACTTAGAGACAATGGCGAACGTATAAACGATTTATTAGCAGATTTCAAAGAAGGTTTTGCAAAAGGATGGGGAGTAGCGGTCCGTACATGTTTTCTGGATGCCCTTGATATCAAGAAGACAGATAAGATTACAGACGGCAAAAAAAGCCGTATCTGGACGCAAGGCAGCACTTTTTCTTTTTCGCAAGGCGATATACTTTATGATACTCCCCAAGCCTACGAACGATGGGAAACAGCTTTGCAAAGTATCAGCATAGCATACCAAGTTTTAGCCGGCGTACCTTCACGCCCCCGGAAAGAGATTGAGCTTTTTAGAAGGAACTCCTCTTTCAATGGATCGCTTAAAGATCGCTCTACAGCAAATTTAAAGCGGCGAGAGTTAGTTTTCAAGGCTATTTCGACTGATTGGGTTGACTTAGAAATAATAAACAGTAATGTGCTTGAAGCTACTAAGAGCCTATTTCAGTAGGCTAATGATATATAATATTAATCATCACAGTCGCAATAACCCAGATGAGGAAAATTATGGGCCTGATATTTCATGATGATGGGCGGAGATTGCATGATGCACTCTGGGGAATAATAAAATCATCGCTCCCTGAACCCAAAAAACATCCCCTTGGTTGCCATAATCCGCGTGTATCTGATCGCAGCGCAATGAACGCAATTCTTTTCGTATTGCGAACTGGCTGCCAGTGGAACGCCTTAAACATGACCGGAATTTGCTCGTGCAGTTCTGCCTATCGACGCTTTCGCGAATGGACGAAAGCAGGTATATTTTCAGCCCTTTGGATACAACAATTGGTCGAATACGACAAATCCCAAGGCATTGATTGGGCATGGACATCCATGGATGGAGCGTTAACCAAAGCGCCCCTAGCAGGTCAGCAAACAACTGGGGCCAACCCAACAGATCGAGGCAAGCAAGGTGTCAAGCGCAGTGTGCTTACTGATGGTGCAGGCATACCGCTTGCCGTCGCCATCGACGGTGCGAATCGGCACGACATGAAGTTGGTCAGGAGTACGCTGGAAGACATCAAAGCAAAACGACCAGACCCGACGGATACAAAACCACAAGGCATCTGCTTGGACAAAGGATACGATTTTGATGAAGTAAGAGAGATCGTCAAAGAATTTGGCTTTACGGCTCACATTCGTTCCAGAGGCGAAGAAGCTAAATCTATAAAGCAAGAAGCTGGTTTCAAGGCACGGCGCTGGGTAGTAGAACGTACACATAGCTGGATGAATCGCTTTCGCCGAATTCTGGTTCGTTGGGAAAAACTTCCTGAAACGTATATCGCCATGTTGCACCTCACTTGCGCCCTAATCACTTTAAGGGCATATTGCCTACTGAAATAGGCTCTAATTCAGGCGTGTCTACTGACACATTGCAGAAATTGTGTGACTTAGGAGCTTTGGAAAAGAAAGTCGAGATTATTGAACCTCGTTTTCCAGGTTACATACGTTACAAAATAATGGTACCTGAAGCTGATAAATTGAAGCTCCGTGTTCAAAAAGAAATAACTACGAGCCAAGATGATTTTATTTCCTTGCTTATTACAGGGTGAGACCAACCGGCCTAATCGAGTAGGCAACGGCTTCTAGCCGTCGCCCCCCACACCACCCACCGTGCAGGTCCGCAATAGGCGGTTTCACAAGTCGGCTCGCTCGACGATGTCTTTCGCTTCATAACCATGTATCCCTGTGCCTTGCACCACAGGTCTTTCACACTCAGCAAACCCTGCTCCTGTAACCACACGCTGGATATGGCCTGATTGATAACCGGGGTTCTGAACATCTGCCAATAGCTCTTGCTGCTGATACCGTGCTGAATCGCCGACTTCAGGCTTATGCCCAAAGCCAGCAAGTTCTTGATCTTCGTACGCAGCCAGCGCCACTGTTTCCAGTAGCACATTCGGATACGCTTTCTGATCCACTCGTCTAGTTCGGGGATAGACCGGTATTACCTTGCTGCAAGTCACGCTGTGTTCCGGGATGACGATTCCACCAGTTTCTTCGGCACGCAGCGGGCAGCTCGCCTCGGCACTCTGGGCCTTCTATGCGGTTTCTGTTCGTCGTCTCGCACATTTGCACTCGGGCTTCCTCCAGACTACTTCTCGCAAAGCAGCCCTTGCCGTCGGCTAGTGGTTACTATTGCTCACGTTGAGTCCAATTCGGTTCTCCCACAGGGGACTTCCACCCCATAAGTTCGCGCCCATGCTGGGCGCACACCCTGCACTCCAGTGGATCGCACCTACGGCGCATCCCTGAGTTTGGATGTTAGGCAGCGCCGTGTCGCACTTTAGGTTTCATCTATAGCTGATTTCCATTCAAAACCAATTCCACAACTCAACAACCACCAGCTAAAGCTGGTGGGTTGATATTACGGACTGAAAGTCCGGATACGCGTCGGCTGAACGACGCGTTTTAGCCCGGCTCCATCTTGAAATCATCGTTCTGCCTCGGTTCAAAATGGTGTTCTAAGTAGCTCTTAATCATTTCTTCTGTCATCTGCCCTACAGTTGCACAAAAGTATCCTCTCGCCCAAAAGTGACGTCCCCAGTATCTCTTTTTTATGTGTGGAAACTCTTCCAACAGCTTGCTTGCTGTCCGCCCTTTCAGCCTCCGGACAATCTCACTTGGTGCCATTACCGGCGGGCAACTTACCAAGATATGCACGTGATCCTTACTTAGTGGCTGACAGAAAAGTCGGATTTTTGATGCGTGTACCCGGTACTTTCAGGAAGTGATCCGGAACCTAGACCGGATTACAAATTTTTTTGCGGTCGAATTTTGACAAAAACCATGTATCCTGCTCCAAAAATTGAATTATTGGTGAATGAAGGAAAAGCTATCCTCTGCAACCACTCATGCATCCCTTGAAAAAGACCGTCGAGCGGCATCAAGCCGCTCGACGAATGGATGGTGGTGTCGTTCGCTCGGCATCAATCGATTGCTGACGAACCACCATGCCAATACGGTAAAAATTTCGTGCCAAGACTGACAATGAAACATAGCGTTTGAATCCTTTTATTCCCTCATCGGGGCACATATCCAAACCAAAGTGTTCCAATCCATTGATCGCCGACTCTACAGCAGAATGTGCTTTCCGTAGTTTCACAAATGTCTCGCTCGATTCTCGTTCTTGTTCCGCTTGAGAACAGCGCCCTTTCTTTGGTAAAGCAGCACAGTCTAATAATTTTGCCAATTTTTTCTGATTCTCTTGACTGTGGAATCCTTTGTCAAAACTCACGGCATTCAAAGTCGAGAATCGTTCTTTGGCAGCTTCAACCATTGGTACAGCAACTTCGTTATCTTCTTGCTTCTCCATAACGTGATGATGCAGAATGAAACGATGTTGATCTTCCAGAATACAAACCTTTACCCCCAATTCCACAGGCACACCAGCCTTGCCTTTGCTTATCCACTCCGTATGCGGTTCAAACAGCGAGAATATCTTTTCCGAATGCGGAATGCGTTCCCCGTTGATCACCCTACGGCGAATCTGATCTGATAACTTTTCTGCATGCCCTATGAAGACCTGCAGCTTCGATAGCAACCCTTGCTCCTGTGCGCTGATCTGCGATGCAGCCAAGACGACTTCCTGCCTTGTTTGGGTGGCGCGCTCGAACAGCTCTTTGGCTTGCTTGAGATATTCCTCGCATGCTTCGTGGATGGCAGCTTCCTTTGCTGCACGTTTGGCTTCATTTTTTGAATGAGAGCGCCGAAGCCGCTGGATATGGCGATACTGCTTTTTGAATTGGCGATAAGAGTGTTCATGCTGACGCCAGCCAGACAATTTATGTTTCTCCGCTAACTTTGCACTCCATGCAATGATCTTTTTTATAGCATCAAAAAGAAGATTCAAATCGGTTGGAAAATGTACATCTGTTTCAACGACAAAGGAATCACAACGACCGTGTAGAACGTCGTCCGGGCTTTTTTTTACTAGCGTATGGCCGGTTTTGACCACAACTTGATTGATTCGATCAAGAATCTCTGGGGTAAATAACCTCAAATTATCTTTCAGGGTTTGCACGTTGTATTTTGTCTCATCATACCAGTCAGTATGCCCGAGCATTTGTCGCAATGTCCGATGTTGATTCACCAGCTCTTCCAATCGGTCGTAATCGATATTCAGACCCAATCGAACCACACCGATGACAAGAATTTGCCACTGCGACATACCTGGGCGACCCATATGTGCTTTTACTTTTTCACCAGAAGGGAGTACCGGGAGAATTTCTGAGAGGATAGAGAAAACTTCTTTGCGTACGTCTGGTATTGTGTAGATGTACTGAAGTCCTAGCAGCAATTTTGGGATATCATCGCGAGAACGCAGATCAAGTTGAATGTTGGCGATAGGATCTTCGCCTAATTTCATCTGAGGATTTATGACAGAGCGCATGTAGTTCCCAATTATTTTAATGAAGATTGAAGTAGGATGAAAATATTATATCAAAATTAAAAATTTTGTGTGTAATGCGACATCTTATGCATAATCTCATGAAAATCGCAGGAAAGCGGCTCAATCTTCACCCACCCAAACGTAGCGTACCCTGTTGATTTTGCATGGTTTTCTATTTTTCTGTCAGATACTACTTACCACACCCTTCACAATCCTGATTTCAAATGCCTCACATGTTTCTCGCACTAGCTCTCTGACCCGCTCCCCAATTTCTCCCGTCAGAACCTTGTAACGGTATTTCGTAACCCATACAAAGTGATACTCTATCTGGAATACTGTATGACTTCCGTATCTATAATCCATGCCGTCCCCTTTTTTGAGGCTTATTCGCGTAGCTAAAGCTGACCGGCTAAAGCCGGTGGTTTTAACCTTGTGATTGATAATAAAAAATGTTAAAGAAAATTTTTTCCTAAAGACAAAAAGATCACAACAAGATTTTCAGTTTGGATGATTTTCTGTTACTTGTAATATTATTTATTGGTGCATGGAAATTTAGCGAATACAAAAATAAACAAAGAATCCTTCAAAAAATGCACAAGAAACTGCGCAAGCATAACAACGTGAAAATCAGGCTGACCGAGAGCGAAAATCTTTAGAACAAAGGAAAGAAGAGGAGCAGGCACAGCACGATACACTAACGGCTTCATTGAAATCCGTGGATGATATTGTTGCACGCTGGAATGACCATTGAAAATTGCATCGACCACGGGAAGAATTGCATTATCCGGCCCTGTTGCAAATTTACAATCTATCAAACGAGAAACTGAAAAATTAACGGTTCCGCCTTGTCCAGATCAAGGAAAAATTCAACTAATTGAAAGCATGAACAGCACGGAAAAAGGATTTTTAACATTCATGCGTAACGAATTGAATATGGGACAGATTTTCTCTGAATCATATTTTGAAAATGCATCCAAATCTATGGAAAAATTCAAAGAAGGACAAGCATCATGTCCAGCGTAAAATTCCATGACCCTCCTTGTGCTGCAATCCTCTTTGTTACTATTCACTGTCTAACTCTGCGCCCCTGAGTTAGGGAACCTCTGCATAAGTCATTTTTTTATGTTTCTGCCACAGAATAATCAATAGGTTACGACAAATAGGCCGCCGAAATTGGGATTTATGCAGACCTTCCTTACACATTAGTTTTATTAATCAGAATCGCATGAAACCCATTCTTACCTTTGTAGCCTCGCTGACCATACTAGCCTTGGCCGCCTGTGGCGGCGGTGACGACCCAGAGCCATCAACTTCCGCCCCTTCAACGTGGGTAGCTGCGACCGAGGCCACTCCAGTCCCCGTGGCACAACCCCCGCTTCAACTGGAACTGGATGCCCCCTCAAACAACCTGGATTTGGCCCCCAACGCCAGCTTCGCCACCAGCAACACGGTCACGTTTTGCGGTTACACCGTACCATCGACATCTATGGTCGGGGTGGTTACTTCGGTGCATGATGGCGACACCATCAAGCTTGGATCTACCACCGTCCGGCTGGATGCAATTGATGCCCCTGAGTTGGCCCAAACCTACGGCACCCAGTCAAGGGACAACCTGAAATCGCTGGTCGAAGGCAAGTCCGTCACGGTGTACTACAGCAAGGTGGACAAGTACGGTCGCACGGTGGGTTCGGTGTTCACCAGTGGCTGCGTTTTTGCCAACCTCCAGCAGGTGCGCTCGGGTTCAGCATGGCATTACAAGCAATACCAGTGCGAGCAACCCGCCGATTTGCGGATAGAGTTTGCTGCTGCGCAGTCTGCCGCTGAATCCGCAGATTTGGATTTGTGGGCTTTTGTGGCCACGCCGCCTTGGGTGTATCGCAACGGCACCGACCCGACTCCACCCACCTGCACCAGCGACGATCCAGTGTGGTCCGCCCCCGCAACCACCACACTAACAACGCCTGTGGTGACGCCTTCAACAAGTACTGGTACCAGCACCAAGCCCTACACACCAGTGACAGGATGCAAAACGGTGTGGATCAACAGCTACACCCGCAAGGATGGCACCAAGGTCAAAGGGCACTACCGGACGACGTGCTACTGAGCTGACGCGACAGGGTGCAGGATGGAAATCATCGGTTAGGCAGTTCAAATTGTGATGCCTTTCGTGCCTATACCCCTTGTCAAATCTATGTTATCAGCTATCATTTTGCATTAGCTGCGCCTTTGTTGCACTTGCTGTTGAAATATTGTTTTGACTTTTGTGCGCTGGCTACCGTTCGTGGGTTGTGCGTCGTGTGCGCCTGTTCAGCACCGATGCCTAATCGGGTAGGCATCGGTTTCTAGCCGTCACCCCACCCACCGTGCGGGTCCGCAATGGGCGATTCAACAAGTCGGCTCGCTCGACGACATCTTCCCCCTAAACAGAGGTCAACAGGCGTAACTACTTTACGGTTACACTGATGCCCACACGGATGTATGCTGCATGTCTAAGCACCAGAAGGCACTCGATAGGCTGTGCGCCATCCCGCCACCCGCTGACCTCAAGTGGAACGATCTCAAGGCACTACTCGAGCACCTCGGCTACAAGATGCTCAAGAACAGCGGATCGCGCCGCAAGTTCTTTCACGCCGAGAAGGAGGCGCTCGTGATCTGTCACGAACCCCACCCTTCGCCAGTAGTTGACAAGGGCTGTGTCGTGGGAGTAGTCGAGCATCTGCGGGCCTATGGATTCATCAAGAAATAGCAATGGACACACTCAAGTACAAGGACTACGAAGGAACGGCCGAGATCGATATGTCGCGCCATGTGTGTCATGGTCGAATCTTGTTCATCGATGATCTCGTCACCTATCAGGCCTCAGATCCAAATGGTCTGCAGGCCGAGTTTGAGGCGGCCGTCGACGACTACATCGCGACTTGCGCTGAAGTTGGAAAGGAACCTCAGCGTCCATTTAGGGGCCTGTTCAACGTTCGCGTTCCTCCCGCTCTTCATCGCGCTGCCGCCATGAGAGCAGTCTGCGATGAGGTCGCTCTAAACGATGTTGTGGTCCAAGCACTTGATGCCTTCCTCAATGTTCGCACCGAGATAAACCACACTGTGACGGTCACTTTTGAGACCCCACCTCGAATGATCAAGACAGTTCAAGCTGTGGCATCGGACAACGTTCAATGGAGCACATCAAATGTCCACTGAATCGCTAGCGCAACCCCAAGCCCCAGTTCCCGTCGCTACGCCACTCTCAATGAAGGAAGTAGCTGAACTCCTGGTCAAAAAGTATGGCTTGCACGAAGGCCTGTACGACCTACTGCTTGAGTATCAGTTCGCATTCGGGAACTTCGGTCCCACGCCTGCGCAGATCACTCCTGGAGCAATGATCGGCCTCGCAAAGCTCGGACTGACGCGTGTAGATAAGCTTGGGCCTCTTACGGTAAATGCCGCACAAGTAAATCCCGCCGCCAAGGTTCGCGGGCGTACATCTCGTCGCTCCACCAGCGACGCCTAACTCGAACTACAAGGGCTTCACCCTCTTTGCAAGCAATAACCTCCCTGAGTCAGTCGCGTAGCGATTGACTCAGGTCTTGGTTGTCGGTTTTTCAACTCAGATAACCCGTATCGCGGTGTGGTCTGTTCGTTGATGCTCTTTGGAAAATGTTGCGGATGGCGGTACTACAAACGGTCACTGTTACTGCTTTGATTGCAGCAGACCCTGATGAAAGACGCGCACCGGGTACCCCATTCGTTAGTCGGGATTGGGAGGATTTCTCCTCTCTTGTCCCCTTGAGTTCATCGAGCATTTCCCGGCGCAGATCCCAACCTTTGCACATCAACGAGTAGCCTCACAGATGGCCGCTGCGTCCGCAGCATCATTCTTGCCGCGCTTGCCTGAGAGGACGGTAGGGGGCGACGAATTTGGGAGCCACCCAACGCACGCTGTGGCCAAACGTGGCAAACTGACGCGCCCAATGGTGAGCGCCGGAGCAGGCTTCCATGCCGATGAAGCATGGCGGTAGTGAGGCGATGAGTTCAGGCAGCTTCGTGCGAGGCACGTGGGGGCGTATCAGCACGGCATTTCCGGAAGAATCCACACCATGCACGGCGAAGACATTCTTTGCCAGCTCGATGCCAACGGTTACGATAGCCATGAGATTTCCCCTGCCAGAAAACCAGTGAGTTGATGAGAGATGCGACTTCTCAGCGTGGCATTTTGATTCCGTATCTCGTGACTGTGCGGATCATCCAGGATGGGAAAGTCCATTTCATTCGTTAGGCGTTTTCGTGGGCAGGGCGTAAAATTTTCCGCATGAAAGTTTTGGAGTTGATACGGGTTATTGAAAAGGACAGATTAAATCTGGAACCGTTACTATTGCTGGAAAACTCAGCGTAGACGTGCCACCCGGAACCTTGAACAGGGTACTCAAGCAAGCTGGCTTAAAGGAGTAATCATGCGATATTTGGTAGTGGTTGAAAAAGGCGAGACAAGTTATGGTTCTTTCGTTCCGGACCTTCCGGGCTGTGTCGCCGTTGGTGAAACTGAAGATGAAGTTGTCAGCCTTATTCAAGAGGCTATTCCATTTCACTTGGAAGACTTGCGATTCGAAGGTCAACCAATTCCGATGCCCAAATCCAATAGCAAATTTATTGAAGTTGCTTTGACCACCTGATCGGGTAGGCAACGGCTTCTAACCGTCGCCCCCCACACCACCCACCGTGCGGGTACGCAGTGGGCGGTGCTACAAGTCGGCTCGCACCTTTGCACTCTGGCTTCCTCCAGACTACTCCTCGCGAAGCAGCCCTTGCCGTCGGCTGGTGGTGACTATTGCTCACGATGAGTCCCATCCGGTTCTCGCTCAAGGGGTTTTCACCCTATTCGTTCGCGCACATGCTGGGCGCACACCCGGCGCTCAACACAAACGCTGCGCGATAAAGCCGTGCAGCGCCGGTTAGCTCTACTACAAGGGCTTCCCCGTTTTCCGCAAGCGACGTTCTGAAGTTTTATCGTTTCATTCCTGATCCTGTTTTTCTGCGATTCATCAATTCCCTGCCGTGTCGGTGCGAGAAGGTGAAGGACTGCGGTACTACAACCGGTCATGTTGGGCTTTTGCCCGGACCCTGATAAAAGACGCGCGCGGGGACCTCATTCGTTAGCCGAGAGTGACTTCCTCTCCTGGAGCTAATCAGGCTCTCCCCGCGCGGGTCCAACCCGCTTCACATCAACGCTGGCAGTGCTTCGCTGGTCTTGGGCTGCCAGCGATCAGCCGGTGATTCCTTTTTCATTTGCCCTACAGACGATTTTGCTGTTCAGGCAGTCTCTTCGATGCGTCGGAAATCGTCGCCGTAGTGCAATACCGCCCAGGCCAGCCGCAGATTCTTGGCGGCGATGGCGACCGCCGCTTTCCAGTAGCCCCGTCGTTCGACCAGATTCCTGGCCCAGCGACTGAAGCGGTCTTGCTTGTCGCCGAGTCCGGCGAGAACAGATCGGGCGCCCATGACGAGCAGACTGCGCAGGTAGGCGTCGCCCGCCTTGGTGATCCTGCCCAAGCGTGCCTTGCCGCCACTGCTGTATTGGCCGGGGACGAGTCCGGCCCAGGCGGCGAGTTGCCGACCGTTCTTGAAGTCGTGGCCGCCGCCCAGGCTGGCAACCAGGGCGCTGGCCGTGGTCGGGCCGATCCCGGGGAGTTGCATGAGTTGTCGGCTTCTGGCGTCCAGGCGGGCAGCTTGGGCAATTGCTTTGTCGTATTCCTCAATGCGTTCATTCAGGCGGTCGGCGTGAGCAAGCAGGTCGCCGACACAACGATTGGCCCAACCGGGGAGTGCTTCGAGATGGGCGCCGATTTCCCGGCGCAGGCGTTCGACTTTCTGCGGCAAAACAATGCCGAATTCACTGATCAGGCCGCGCAAGCGGTTGTAGAGCGCGGTGCGTTCTTCGACAAAACCTTGCCGGGTGCGGTGCAGGCAGAGAATGGCTTGTTGATCGACGTCCTTGATCGGGACGAAGCGCATGTTGGGCCGGATGACGGCTTCGCAGATAGCTGCGGCATCGGCGGCGTCATTCTTGCCGCGTTTGCCGCTCATCCGGTAGGGCGCCACGAACTTCGGCGCCATCAACTTCACGGTGTGGCCGAAGCGGCTGAATTCTCTTGCCCAGTAATGCGCACCGGAGCAGGCTTCCATGCCGATCAGGCAGGGCGGCAGGTGGGCGATCATTTCGAGCAGTTGGCTGCGAGCCACCTTGGGCTTGATGAAAACCGCCTTGCCGCTCTGGTCAACACCATGCAAAGCGAATACATTCTTGGCGAGATCGATGCCTACGGTGACAATATTCATGGACTTCCCCTTTCGAACGAATGATTCAGTGTGAAACCTCAATCATGGCAGCAACCGCTGCCAGCGGCTTCCGCCGCTACCTCGGGACGGGGAAGTCCCTTTCATTCGTTAGCCCTCGCCAAGACCGTTGGTGCCGCTCGATTGACATGCAAATTTACAGTAGCTACAATAAAGCATGCATATCGAGTTTGATCCAGTCAAAGATGTCAGCAATCAGGCAAAACACGGGGTGTCACTTGCCTTTGCCGCAGAACTCGAATGGAATGCTGCGTTGGTGTGGGTTGATACTCGATACGAGTACGGAGAAATGCGCATGATTGCCCTCGCACCGAAAACAAATATCCTGTACTACGTGGCATTTGTAGATCGCGGAAAAGTTCGACGGATCATCAGCCTACGCCGCGCCAATCGTCGTGAGGTCACACACTATGTCAAAAGTCTCTAAGCACCCTTCCATCGTCATGCCATCAGTGGATGAAGATAAGGCCATTACGGCGGCAGCCAAAAGTGACTCTGATGCACAACCGCTGACCCCCACTCAACTCAAGGCCATGGTGCCGCTTAAAGCAGTTCGTGGCCGCCCGAAATCAGAAAATCCGAAGCAATTGGTTTCTGTCCGCTATAGCCGCGAGGTCATTGAGTATTTCAAATCAACGGGCGAAGGCTGGCAATCAAGAATGGATGGTGTGCTTTTGCAGTACGTCGCTAGGCATAGTCGTCGTGCCTAGTTCCAATGGCAAGGTCTCATCGGGTAGCCAGGAGTTTCTACCTCCCAGCCCCCATACCACCCACCGTGCGGTTCCGCAGTGGGCGGTTCCACAAGTCGGCTCGCTCGACGATGTCTTGCGCTTGATGACCATGTAACCCTGTGCCTTGCACCACAGGCCTTTCACACTGCGCAAACCCTGTTCCAGTAACCACACTCCAGTAACCGGTGTTTGTCAAGAAAGATGTCCGCTTTTTTCACTCAGGCACTCTCGCTTCTGAGGAGCGCCCGATGTTCTTTGGGTGGATTCAGCCACACTGTTCCAACAGGTGACCAATTCCGCACCGCTCGGCTCTTCCACCGTTGTGGTCTGGCCGCCTTGGCTTGTTCATACACCTTGCTGCGGGTTGCGAGCAGCTCCTGGTCCATCCGCCGGTGCCTTTGCTCTGGCGTGACGAACCGTATCCCGCTGTGCCGGTGTTCGTTGTTGTACCAGGTCACAAATCCCAGTACCCACTCCCGCGCTTGATCCAACGTCTCAAATGGCTTGGCTGGATATTTCGGGCAGTACTTCATCGTCCGAAACAAACTCTCCGAGTACGGGTTGTCATCGCTCACCGATGGGCGGCTGAATGATGGCATCACCCCCAGCTTCTGCAACATACCCAGCATCGTCACTCCTTTCATCGGGCTTCCGTTGTCCGAGTGCAGCACCAGTTGTTCCCGCGTGATCTCATGCACCATGCACGCCTTCTCGATCAGGATCGCAGCGTGCTGTGCCGTTTCCTCACAATGCACTTCCCAGCCCATGATCTTCCGGCTGTATACGTCCACAGCCATGTACAGCCGGTAGAACTCCCCTTTCACCAGTGTCGGCATGTACGTGATGTCCCACGTCCACACACGATTCGGGCTACTTGCCTCCCATGCCTGTGGCCGCTGCGTCTGCTTCGGTGCCCGCGCTCGACCTCGTCGGTTGCACTGCCCTGCTTCCCTCAGCACTCGATAAAACGTCGATTCCGATGCAAGATACCTCCCACGATCCGCCAGTATCGGAACGATCTGCGACGGCGGCAGGCTCCCAAATTCCGCGCTGTTGCACACATCCAGTACCTCCTGCTTCTCCTCTGCCGTCAACGCTTGGGGATGAATGCGCTCCTGCGCCGCTTCCATGCGTCGGTCGCTAAGCACTCCCTCTTTGCGCAACTGTTCCCGCCATCGCCGAAGGGTACGGCACGTTATCTCCAGCACTGCGCAGGCTCGGCTCTCACGTGCTCCTTGCTGGCACGCTTCCTTGATCAGGTCTATGGCCATCTGTTTCAGCTCCGAGGTGATCAGTCTTCCTCTTTGCTGCCCCAGATGGCCTGGACTTTTTTTGACAGCACCAGCAGTGCAGCCGCCTCCGCCAATGCTTTGTCCTTGCGCTTCAGCTCCTTTTCCAGGTGCCTGACCTTCTTGCGCTCCGCTCCAATATCCCCTGCATTGACAGGGCCTCGCATACTGTCCGCCTCTTCAAACACCTGCTCCCATGCCTGTAGGTGCTCTGGGTACAGCCCATTTTGTCGGCAGTACTCCGCCTTCTCGGCCTCGTTCATCGCCACCGTCTTCAGCACCGCAGCCGCCTTCGCTTTCCAGTCCCAGCCTTGCGGGTCTTCTGGTTTCGCGGGTACTACGTGACCCTGTGATCGGTATCGATTCCGCCATGCGTACAAGGTGGGCGTTGAAACGCCCGTCTCTTGGCTGATCTTCGCAATGCTTTGGCTGTTCGGTGGCATCATCTTGCGTGCTATCTGTTCCTGAAATTCCCGGCTGTATCTCGTCATATCGGTGTCCTTCTCCGCCCCCGGGCTACTCAATTTATCGGACATCTACTGTGACATAGGGGGTAACCACACGTTAGATAGTGCTTGGTTGATGACTGGGGTTCTGAACATCTGCCAATAGCTGTTGCTGCTGATTCCGAGCACCGCCGCCGCGTGCAATACGATGGCGCAGCCCCTACTGGAATAGGTTCTTAGCCCGCAGAAAGGGCAACGGCGTGGGTTGGAAACTCCTGGAGAAGCTTCTTGTCCGCCGTGAACAGTTTGGTGCCCAACTTGATCGCGAGAGCAATGAACTCGCAATCGTATGCAGAGCAATGGCTATCGCGCACGAGTTCCAGCACCGCGCTCGACTCTACCTCGAACTCTGCACCTGCAAGCAAACTTTCGGCCTCGTCCTGCAAAGTGCATGCTTGGTCCAAGGTGATCGCCTTTCGTCGGATGTAGCCCGCAAGAATGTTGCGAAACTCGTTCCTCCAAAGAACAGGAGCGGCCCACTCGGGGTCGGCCTCAAGCAACGCCTCGGCTTGCTTCGTGCAATCACCAGGCAAATACAGGTACGCCACGATGTTGGTGTCAACCACGATCACGGGCGCCCCTCCCTCTTGAGATCATCTATGTCACGCGCAAGAAACTTGCCCTGTGGCAGGGCGTCGCGTAAGGCTCGCGCACGAGCCAGCCTCTCCGTTGGAGCAACCCTAGCTGGCAGCAGCACCGCCTCAAGGCAAACAATCGCCTCACTGTTCATGCTTCGCCGGTGAGCCTCGGCGGAAGTTTTCAACCGTGCGTACACCACGTCCGGAATGTTCTTTAAAGTCAGCGTTGTGGGCATGTCCATCTCCAACCAAACTGCAACCATTATGGTTTACCCAGATAGTCCATTCGGCGCACCTTCGGTGCTGTTTGCGTGCATGCGGCGCATTGGCGGCCATTTTTGCCCTTCTTCATTGTTCATGACTGGGGTTCTGGACATTTGCCAGTAGCTGTTGCTGCTGACACCATGCTGCATCGCCGACTTCAGGCTTACGCCCAAAGTACGCGCCGACCTCTGGGGCTACGCGCCCGACGAAGCGCTGTCCATGGACGACCTCATCGCCCAAAAGTACCGGGGAATCCACCCTGCCCCCGGCTACCCCGCATGCCTGGATCACAGCGTCAAGCAAGACGTTTTTGCGCTGCTCGACTGTGCGCAGGCCGGGATGCAGTTGACAGAAAACCACGCCATTTGCCCCCCCGCGAGCGTCAGTGGTTTTTTTCTGTCACACCCTGCAAGCCGGTACTTCCCAGTGGGGAAAATCGGCGAGGATCAGCTCCAGGATCAGGCTACACGCCGTGCAATAGATGTCGCAGCACTACGCAAGATATTGGCAAGCTGTTTGTCATAGTGGAGCCTCTTGCAAAACTTCCTGCCGAAGCGAATAGCCGACTGCATTTGTCGCCTATAAATTACGATTTTTTGGAGTCAAAGGGCTGATTCCGGAGTGGAATCGTTCCTGTATCTATCCTGAAGGTCGATATTTCATGATTCAGCGCGAACGGAAGCCGACATCTGCGGATGCCGTGGATTCCAAGGCGGGAGAAAGGGGGATCATGATCGCAATCGCATCAATTGGTCGGCGGACAGCGCCAGCACGCCAAACATCAGGTGGCTCATTACTTTGGTAGCGCCCCTGACCATGAGGTGGCTTGCGCCAAACTCGTCCTTGAGGCGAGCGTTGGTGCGCTCTGCAGCGGTACGTTCGTTGTAGCGAATGGCTTCATGAGGCAAAAACTCGATCTTCTCGCCTCCACGCGGATTGTGGTCAATCAGCGGGACATGGCCCAGATTTCGGCTGTCCTCCCGGAGATCATGGCTGCAATAGGCTGCATCCATCAGATCGTAGAGATTCGTCACCCGCTGGGCGCTGATCCGCGACAAGGGGATGGCTGCACGGCTGTCGTGCATGGATGCCGAGGACAGCAATGCAGCAATAGGCACGCCACAGTCGGCTGTGTCGAGGTGCAATTTGTAGCCATTCCAACTGACCTTGTAGCCTTGAGCATTGGACTTGGTACCCCGATCACAAGCTGTGGGAATCTCCTTGATCATCTCAGCCAGTGTTTGTATGCGCTGATGCGCTAATGGGGAGGTTTTGGCCGTCGGCTGGCGTTCTTCCCCACTCTTTGGGCGCCCACGCCGCCGCTTGGGCGCGACCGGCGTATCGCAGACTGTGGCCGTTGGCTGGGATGCTGGTGGAGCGTCGGTCGCTGGGGTGGTTGTGGGAACGGATGACGGCGCTTGTGTTGCCTTGACCGAACAGGGGCGCTCGCGTGCTTCGATGGCTGTGCCATCCCGGCTGATGTGCCCAATCAGCTCCTTGCCGAGGTGTTCTTGGATCAAGGCTTCATGCACCCGCTCGGCCAAGCGGGCCTTGGCAAATTCGTCGAAGGCGCGCGAGAAGGTGGCTTCCGAAGGCAGCACTTTTTGGGTCGGAAAACCACAGATGCGGCGCAAGGAACGATCCACGGACAGGCGTTCGATCAACCCCACCGTCGTGGTAATCCCCAATACCACCTTGGCGACAAAAGCGTTTGCCAGCCACGAGCGTTCGTGCGGCGGGCGACCGAGACCGCACCACGATGCCCGTACATACTCCTCAAGGCGAACCCACTCCAGGGTATGGATCACTTTCTCCAGTTTGGGTGTCAACGGCCCCACCTCATTCCAGAGTTCTGGCAAAAGCTCTTCTTGGACAATGCTCCAACGTTGCATGAGAAGTTCGCGTCGATTACTATTCATTTTGCGGGCGTTCGATGTCGGATTGAAGAACTTCAGCTTGCCAGAAATGGCGCGCCCGCACCCGGAATTTTTGCCTCGGCCGACAAAAATGCAGCCTCGGAATGGGGGGGCTGCAAGAGGCTCTATGGAAATAACCGGACCTGATTTTGCGCTACCTTGCTTGTTGTACTACATAAGTTCAAGGAATCCCAATGATGGCTCCGACCACTCTCAAAGCCTTGCAAAATGAACTGCACCAGCTTGCGGACAAGCTTGTGACCGATGGCTGGGATCGTCTGCGTGGTGCCCGGCTGGCCCATGTCGCCGAACAGGTGCGGGCAGCGTACAACGACTGGGAAGAAGTCAGTGGTCGTGCCGAGGCGCTGGGGCAGATCATGGCTGACTTTATCCGCCAGCCGCCGACTGCCAGCCGACTGGCACCCATCCTGAACTCCGTGCGCAATCTCGTTGGTTTGCTTGAGAATGGGCCACTTGCCCACCGGATCGACATGAGTCTGCTGCCGGCAGATGCGCGTGCCTGGACGTTCGTCGCGGTCGGCGAGGAACTCGCTGCCGCAGATCTGTTTGACGATCTGCGCGCCTTGGGCTTTACCGTCGACATGGCAAGCGATATCGATGCCGTGGTGGCGCTGTTGTCCTCCCAACCGCAGACGATTCTGCTCGCCGGCGCATCATGGCTGACGGCGCAGGCGGGGCGCATCAGGCCAATGCTGCCAAAGTCTGCTGCCATGGCATTCGCCGCGCCACTGGCCGTGGCCGTGGCTACCAACGATGACTTTCTCTTGGAGATTCGGGCACGCCAGGCCGGTGCGCGATTGTTGCTGGATGTCCCGCTTGATGTGCCACGCCTGCTGGTGGAACTGGCGGGGCTGGCCTGGATGCCGCGTGCCCCCTACCGTGTTCTGCTGGTAGACGATGATAGGGGTGTGCTGGAGGTTCATGCTGGAGTTTTGCGTACAGCGGGTTGCGAGGTGCTGGCGGTCGACGATCCCGTGGCCGCACGCGAGTACCTTGAGGAATTCGCGCCCGAGGCCTGCGTGCTCGACGTGGAAATGCCTGCCTGCCGGGGTACCGATTTGGCGGCGCTCTTGAAGCGGAAAGCACGTTTCGCCCGCCTGCCGATTCTTTACCTTTCAGGCTTCAACGATATCGAACACCAGCTTGATGCCCGCCATGCCGGTGGCGAAGACTTCTTGACCAAGCCGGTTGATGCCCGTCTGCTGGCGACTGCGGCCATATCGCGGGCGCGGCGTTATCGTCGTAGCGAAGCGATCGAACGCTGCGTACTTCAGTCGCGGCGCGAACTGGAAGATCTAAGAAGCGCACTGGATGTGCATGCGATTGTTTCCGTTTCCGCCCCTGACGGCACCATCATTGATGCCAACCGTTATTTCTGCGAGGTCAGCGGCTACGACCGCACGGAGCTGATCGGCCGCAATCACCGCATCGTCAGGTCTGGCCATCATCCGCCGGCTTTCTTTGAGGAAATGTGGCGCACGATCGCCTCCGGTCGCGTTTGGCAGGGCGAAGTGCAGAACCGGCGCAAGGATGGTTCGGCCTACTGGGTGCAATCCACCATCGTGCCCATCCTTGATGAACAGCAACGCCCGCAACGCTATATATCGATCCGTACCGACATCACGGAGCAGAAGCGTGTTCTGGAAGATCGGGAGCGCCAGGGGCGCTTGCTTGACCTCGTGCTGCAGGCTCTGACGCATTACATCTCCAGTCACGACATCCACACAACCTCGCTGCTGCTGCTCGATGGCATGCGGCTCCTGACCGATAGTCCTTATGGTTTTATCGGCGAGGTACTGTATAAGTCGGACGGTACGCCCTATCTGCGCACCCATGCCATCACCGATCTGGCCTGGGACGATGAGAGTCGACGCCTAATCGAAGCGGCTGAGGCCAGAGGCATGGTGTTTCGCAAACTCGACAGCCTCTATGGGGCGGTACTGAAAGGGGGCGAGGCCGTCATCGCCAACGCCCCGCCCCACGACCCTCGAAGCAGCGGCCTGCCAGCCGGCCATCCACAGCTCGAAGCCTTCCTCGGCCTGCCGATCCATCATGGCAATACCCTGGTCGGCATGGCAGGGCTGGCCAACCGTCACGGCGGCTACGATGCAGACATGATTGCCTTCCTGGCTCCCCTGATGGCCTCCTATGCGGCCATTCTCGAAGCCGCGCGCATGCGCAGCGTGCAGCAGTTCGTCATCGACAATCTGCACCAGTCGCTGGAAGCCGCCGAGCACATCAGTCAGGCAAAGACCGAACGTGTTACAGCCTGGGCGAACGCGCTGCGCGATCCGCTCAACGCCTTCCTGGGCCATGCCCAGCTACTGCTGATGAGTGCGCAGGGCAACCCGGAAAGCCGCGAACATGCCGAAATGATTCGCCAGAGCGGCCAGCGCTTCACCGAGATGATCGATGAGCTGCTGGCCGGGCTGGCTGCTGATGAAGCTGCGGCAACAACAGCTCCTGCATCCCCGTCTGCGGCTTTGCCCGTGGTTGCCGCCGAGCGTAGCGGGAAACGGCGCCGCATTCTGGTTGCCGAGGACAATCCAGCCAACCAATCCATCTTGCGCCTGCAGCTCGACGCGCTTGGCTTTGATGCCGATATTGCCGCCGATGGCGTGCTGGCGCTGGAAAAATGGCAGGCCGGTGGGCACGATCTCCTCCTTGCCGACCGCAACATGCCGCGCATGAACGGAATCGAACTGGCTCGCTCGATCCGTGCCGCCGAACAGGAGCTTGGCAGCTACATTCCCATCATTTCCATCACGGCACTGAATGAGGTTGGCGATCTGACCATTTGCCGCACGGCCGGGATGGATGACGTGCTGCCCAAGCCCCAAGCCGATTGAGCTGGACGCTCTGCGCGACGTGCTGCAACGCTGGTTGCCACGGGCGTCACCGGCCATGGTGCGCAAAGAAGCTTTGCCCTTGGCACCGCTGGCGGATGCGGGACCCGCACTTGATCTCGGCTATCTGGCGCGCGTCGTTGGCCGTGTGGAGACAGGGCAGGCGCGCGAACTGATCGATCTGTTCACCGGCACCGCCCGCCACGACCTGCTGCTTTGCCAGCGGCAGCTTGACGAGGGGGACGGCGTCGCGCTCGCCTTGGTCATGCACAAGCTCAAGTCCTCGGCGCGCATGGTCGGCGCGTTGCGTTTCGCCAGCCTGGCGGAGAAACTCGAAGATGCTGCCAAGGGCAGCCGTCTTGATGCTGCACGCCTGATCTGTGGCGACATGAAACATGCCCTGGGTGACATTGAGACGGCGCTGGATCGGCTCGCCGATTCCCTCTCCCAAGCCGTCTCGCCAGCGCCGACTTTTGCGGACACTGCCCATGCCGCCGACAACCTCAGCTTGCCGCAGCGCGCGCTGGTGGTTGACGATGATCCCCTGGCGCGGCGTCAGCTTGAGCTGCTGCTGACCGGACTAGGGATCGGAGAAGTCCTGACGGTGGAGGATGGCGCCAATGCCCTGATGGAACTCGAACGGACCGTGGGCATTGATCTACTGCTCATTGATCTCAACATGCCGGGCATGGACGGCATCGAGTTCCTGCGCCGCCTGGCCGACGTCGGCTACCGGGGCTGCCTGCTCGTGGTCAGCGGGGTCGAGGCGCGCCTGTTGCAAAGCGCTGCCGATCTGGCCCGCTCCAAGCAGTTGCACCTGGGTGGCACGCTGAAAAAGCCGGCGACGCGCGAAGCGCTGCTGGCACTATTGTCTGTGGTGTCACAGCCTGCGGTAGCGGCGCGTGCCGAGCCAGACGCGGTATTACCCGACGACATCCTCGACGGCATCCGGCACGACGAGTTCGAGGTCCATTTCCAGCCCAAGGTGGACGCTTCCACCTTGCGTCCGGTCGGTGTCGAGGCCCTGGCCCGCTGGCGGCGTGACGGCAAGCCGGTGCGCCCCGACCTGTTCATCGTGGCGGCGGAACAGCATGGTTTGATCGGACCACTGTCCGAAATGCTGGTCACCAAAGCCTTGCACGGCGGGGCACGACTGGCCGAGGCCGGGTTCCCTCTGTTTGTCGCCGTCAACCTGTCGGCCGGCTGGCTGACCGATATCCATCTGCCGGAATTCATCCTCACCAGCCTCCAGACGGCGGGATTCCCGGCGAAGCGGCTGATTCTGGAGATCACCGAGACCAGCGTGATGGCCGATGCCAACACGGCCCTGGACATCATGACCCGTCTGCGTCTCAAGGGCTTCAAGCTGTCCATCGACGACTTTGGTACGGGCTACTCGTCGATGGAGCAACTGCAGCGCTTCCCCTTTGGCGAGTTGAAGCTCGACCGCAGCTTCGTGCAGGGCGCGGCCGAAAAACCCGCGACGCGCGCCATCCTCGCCGCCAGCCTCGAACTGGCCCTCAAGCTCAAGCTCAGCACTGTCGCCGAGGGCGTGGAAACCGAACAGGACCTTGACCTGGTGCGCGGCCTCGGCTGTGACCTGGTGCAAGGCTGGCTGATTGCCAAGGCGATGCCACTGGATGAGTTGATCGTCTGGTTACGCGAACGGGACAGCCAAGCATGACGCTGCCATCGATCCTCAAGGCGAGGCAGCGTCTGTCGCGATTTCGTCAGTGGGAGACGACGACATGAAAACCCTGTTTTCCTTGGCCGCTTTGTTGTTTGCCCTGATCGTGGGCATCCCTCGCCAGGCGGAGGGTGCCGCGCCAGTTGCCGCAACCGCAGAGCCGGCCCATGTGCTCGTCCTGCTTTCCTATCATCACGGACACAGTTGGGAAGACGACATCCTGCGGGGCTTCGAGGCGTGGGACGGGGTGCCCGCCGAACGGCCAGTGCTGCACATCGAGTGGATGGACACCAAACGTTACGCCTCTGCGAAAGACCGTCAGCGCTTCCAACGATTCCTTGAGGAGAAGTACGCCGAACGTCGTTTTGACCTGATCGCCACAATGGACGACAACGCCCTCATCGAAGCCGTGAAAACCCTTCGCTGGCGCGATGTTCCCATTGTGTTTGGCGGCGTCAATGGCGATCCTGCAGCAATCGTTGGCGAACGCGGTCGAGCAACCGGCATCGCGGAACGATTCAACTTGGAACGCACCCTGAATCTGGCGCTGTCCCTTCATTCCCATACCAAGCGGCTGATCTTCATCACGGCGCCCGATGAATCCGGTGTCGGCAATCGGCAGGTCATCGACGCGAATCTGGCCAGCTTGCCCCCAGAGGCCAGGGGTCGGCTGGCGATTGAACACTGGACGCCATCCAGTCTCGACACGATCGATTCCCGTCTCTTTGCGCTGCCTGAGCACGCAGCGGTGTTCGCCCTGGGCACCATCCCGAAGGTGGAGGGCGGGCGCCCCCTCGGCAACGAGCAGTTGGTCGCCCATGTGCGAGGCAAGGTGCGGGGGCCCGTCTATTCCGACACGGATCGCTCGGTCGGCCAAGGGGCCTCGGGCGGTTACGTCAACAGCGGCCTGGAGAACGGGCGGCTGATGGCGAAAATGGCCCGTCGCATACTTGCAGGCGAGGCTCCGGAAAGCATTCCTATCGTCTTCGATACACCCCAGGCGCTGATCCTCGACTTCAACGAGTTGCAACGCTTCGGTGTTGCAGAGGAGAACCTGCCGGTGGGTGCCACCGTGTTGAACCGACCTCCCTCTATTTTCGATCCGGACAACCGCGCAATCCTGATCGGGTTCATCGCGGCCATTTTGATCCTGACCCTGGTCTTGATTCTGGTCCTGGGCGGACTCGTCCTGCGTGCCCGCATAAAGGTTCTGAGCGTTCAGAACGAGCGTGCCAGGGACCTTCAAATCGCCAATCAGGCATTGGTGGAAGCGAAAGCCGCCGCCGAAGCCGCCAACCGGGCCAAGTCAGAATTCCTCTCCAGCATGAGCCATGAGCTGCGCACACCGCTGAATGCGATTATCGGTTTTGCCCAGCTACTCGAAATGGGGGTGCCGGTGCCGTTGGAGCCGTCCCAGAAAGAAGCCGTCGGTAACATTCTCGGCGGTGGTCGGCACCTGCTCGGCCTGGTCAACGAGGTGCTCGACCTCGCGCGCATCGAAGCTGGCAAGCTGGATTTGGTCACCGAGAGTTTTCCACTCATGCCGCTGATGGAAAAAGTGATCGCGTTTACCCGTTTGGCGGCATCGCCGCGCCGAATCACAATTCGCTCAGGGTGCGGGGTTTGCACAAGCTGCTGGCAACTCCATGCCGACCGGTCGCGGACGAATCAGATTCTTCTCAATCTCATATCCAATGCCACCAAATACAACCGGGATGGCGGCATGGTAGCCATCGACTGCAGTCAGGGGACGGCGGGTGTACGCATCACGGTGACCGATACCGGATACGGCATTGCGCCGGAGCGACAAGCGCAATTGTTCGAGCCATTCCATCGCCTGGGAGCCGAAAAATCGAGTATCGAGGGCACAGGCATCGGCCTGGTCATCAGCAAGAAACTGGCCGATGCCATGGGCGGACGTATCGGCTTCGAGAGCGAAGTCGGTGTCGGCAGTCGCTTCTGGCTGGAACTGCCGGCAGTCACTCTCGCCACCATCCCGTGTGACTCCACCGTTCTGCCGGCACCGACGATTGCACCGCCTGAAGCCTTGCCGGGAAGACGTGTTCTTTACATTGAAGACAACCAGGCCAATCTCTCGCTCATGAAAAGCGCCTTTCGCCAGTTGCCCGGTGTCGCGCTGGAAATTGCCGAGACCGGCGAGGCTGGACTGGCGCAAATCCGGATGAACCCGCCCGATCTGGTGCTGCTTGATGGCAACCTACCCGGGATGAACGGTCTGGAGGTATTGCGCATCCTGAAAGACAACCCGCAGACAGCGGCCATGCCCGTTGTTATCGTCAGCGCTGCCGCGTCACCGCAGAATATCCAGGCCGGCATGGACGCCGGTGCTACGGCCTACTTCACCAAGCCGTTCGATCTGCCCGCCCTGCTGGCGAAGGTCAGGCAAACGTTGGAAGGTAAAGTGGCCCCCCACAAGCGTTAGTGGTTTTTTTCTGTCACACCCTGCAAGCCGGTACTGCCCAGTGGGGAAAATCGGCAAGGATCAGCTCCAGGATCAGGCTACACGCCGTGCAATAGATGTCGCAGCACTACGCAAGATATTGGCAAGCTGTTTGTCATAGTGAATACAAGCGCGAAAGGCCAAGGCCATGCAATGCGGTGTGTGCGGGGGGTCGGATTTCACCCTCTGGTATGTCCTGTGGGACCAATTGATCAAAGACTGGCAGCTTTCCCCCACGGAAGCCGAGTACCTCAACCGCCAGCAGGGGACGTTCTGCGACCGCTGCTGTACCAACATCCGGTCGATGGTGCTGGCCAATGCGCTGCGTTCCGCGCTGGGAACCAAGGAACTGCTGTATGGCGCCATACTGGCCGGGTTGACCAAGGATGTGGCCATCCTCGAAATCAACGAAGCGGGAAGATTGACGCCGTTCTTGCAGATGTTCGGGCAGTACACCTTTGGCGCGTACCCGGAAGTCGACATGCACGCCTTGCCTTACCCGGACAACACCTTCGACGTTGTCATCCACTCCGACACGCTGGAGCACGTTCCCAACCCCATCCATGCATTGGCGGAATGCCGCCGGGTGCTGAAGCCGGAAGGGACGCTCTGCTTCACGGTGCCCATCGTCGTCGGCCGCATGTCGCGCAGCCGCATAGGTCTGCCCCATAGCTACCACGGCAATGCAACGACCGTCTCCGAAGACCTCGTCGTCGTGACGGAATTCGGCGCGGACGTATGGACGTACGTCATCGAAGCAGGCTTTACGGAAGTCACCCTCCACACGCTGTCCTACCCGGCGGGCATTGCCGTCATGGCGCGGGGACGGCGGGAATAGGAGTCTGTAGGGGCATGTAGGGGCTGGGCTACGCTGGCTCGCCCATCGCGCCCAACGTGCAGCGGGGTTTGCGGTCACCTTGGGCGTTATCGATCCTGCCCACCGGGGGCCAGTATTTGTCGCGCCCCAGGGCTGCCGCACGTTCGCGGGAATAGGGATGCATCCATGATGCGGCCAGCAGGGTTGGGGCGGTGTGCGGCGCGTTGCGCAAGGGGTTGTCGTCGCGGGGCCATTCGCCACGCTCCACGTGGGCGATTTCCTCGCGAATCGCGACCATCGCGTCGATGAAGCGGTCGAGTTCCTCGATCGGTTCGCTCTCGGTGGGTTCGACCATCAGCGTGCCGGGGACGGGAAAGCTCAGCGTCGGGGCGTGAAAACCGTAGTCCATCAACCGCTTGGCCACGTCCTCGGCGGTGATTCCCGTAGCGTCCCGCAGCGGGCGCAAGTCCAGGATGCATTCATGCGCGACGCGACCGGGTTTGCCCCCCACCGGGGCGCGGGTGTACAGCGTGGGATAGTGGGCGCGCAGCCGCACGCTCAGGTAGTTGGCGTGCAGGATCGCCATCCGCGAAGCCTCGCGCAGGCCCCGCGCTCCCATCATGCGGCAGTACATCCAACTGATCGGCAGCACGGATGCATTGCCCAGCGGCGCTGCGCTGACGGGGCCGATGCCCCCAGGTTCGCCCGGCAGAAAGGGCAGCAGATCCTGCGCCACGCATACCGGCCCCACCCCAGGCCCGCCACCACCATGGGGAATGGCGAAGGTCTTGTGCAGATTGAGGTGGCTCACGTCCCCACCGAATTCCCCAGGGGCGCACAAGCCCAGCATTGCGTTCATGTTGGCGCCGTCGATATACACCCGTCCTCCATGCTGATGTACGAGGGCGCAGATCGTGCGGATGCCGTCCTCAAACACCCCATGCGTGCTGGGGTACGTCAGCATCATCGCGGCCAGCCGGTCGGCGTGCCGGGCGCACTGGGCACGCACGTCGTCGAGATCGACATTGCCTTGCGCGTCGCAGGCCACCGGCACCACCTGCATCCCGGCCAATGCCGCGCTGGCAGGGTTCGTCCCGTGGGCGCTCGCGGGGATCAGGCAGACGTTGCGGTGCCCTTGCCCCTGGGCGCGTTGCCAGGCACGGATGACGAGCAGCCCCGCGTATTCACCCTGGCTGCCCGCATTGGGTTGCAGGCTCACCCCTGCGTAGCCCGTCGCCGCGCACAACCATTGCCCCAGTTGCTGGGCAAGCCTTGCGTAGCCCTGCCGCTGCGCCGCCGGGGCAAAAGGGTGGATGTCGGCAAACTCCGGCCACGTCATCGGCAGCATCGCGCTGGTGGCGTTGAGCTTCATCGTGCAACTGCCCAGCGGGATCATCGTCCGATCAAGCGCCAGATCGCGGTCGGACAAGCGGCGCAGCAACCGCAGCATCGCGGTTTCGCTATGGTGGCGGTGAAAAACCGGGTGCTGCAAAAAGCTGCTGTGCCGTTCCAGCGCAGCGGGCAGCAGCGTGGAGGCGCGCTGGGCGACATCGGCGTAGCGGAACGCATCAGGCGCAGTCAAGGGGGCGAACAAAGCCCATAGCGCTTCGACGTCGGCATCGGTCGTCGTTTCGTCGAGGGCAATGCGCAGCAAACCGGGCATTGCGAGGGTGCCAGGCACGTCATGCACGTCATGCACGTCGGGCATGGTGGGCACGCCCAGATTGACCCCCGCAGCCAGCGCACGTTCGACGATTGATGACGACGCACTGCCCACATCGATAGTGATCGTGTCGAAGGCACTGGCATGCACCACGGTTTGCCCCAGTTCGCGCAAGCCCTGGGCCAGCACCGCAGTGCGCCGGGCAATGGCGCTGGCAATGCGCCGCAAGCCCTCGGGGCCGTGGTAGACGGCATACATCGCAGCGACGATGGCGGGCAATGCCTGCGCAGTGCATACGTTCGACGTCGCCTTGTCGCGGCGAATGTGCTGCTCGCGCGTCTGCAACGCCAGCCGGTACGCAATCTGGCCGTGCGTATCCACGCTTGCGCCGACGATCCTGCCGGGCAAGGCCCGCATCAGCTCCTTGCGACACGCCATGTATGCGGCATGAGGCCCACCGTTGCCCATGGGCAGCCCCAACCGCTGGGTGCTCCCGATGGCGATGTCCGCGCCGAGTTCTCCGGGCGGGGTCAGCAGCGCCAGCGCCAGAATGTCCGCAGCGACGATGACGAGCACCCCGCGTGCATGCAGTGCGGCAATGCCATCGCGGTCATCGCGGACGATTCCGCTGGCGCCAGGGTATTGCAATAGGGCGCCAAAAGGGACATCAGGGGCAACGGGAACATCGGGAGTAACGGGGACACCAGCAGCATGGGCGGCATCGGGTACTTGCGTCGTATCGCCGTGCGCCATCGCATCGCCATTCCCCATCGCTTCGATGGAGCAGACACGCAGCGCAATGCCCAAAGGCTCCGCACGGGTACGTAGCACGGCGATGGTCTGCGGGAAGGTTTCCGCATCGACGAGGAAAGTCGTTCCCGCCGTGCGCCGCAGCCGGAACGCCATCGCCATTGCTTCTGCCGCAGCAGTGGCTTCGTCGAGCATCGATGCATTGGCCACGTCCAGCGCGGTCAGCTCGGCAACGAGGGTCTGGAACCACATCAACGCTTCGAGCCGCCCCTGGCTGATTTCGGCCTGGTACGGGGTGTACGCGGTGTACCAGGCAGGGTTTTCCAGCACATTGCGCAGCAGCACGGCGGGGGTGCGGGTGCCGTAGTACCCCTGGCCGATGTAGCTTTTGCAGACGCGGTTTTCACTGGCGATGGCGCGGAGTTCGGCCAGCGCGGCGTCTTCGTCCACCGCAGGGGGCAACGCCATATCTTGGCTGCGGGCGATACCGGGCGCCAGCGCCTCGTCGATCAGCGCGTCGAGCGACGCAGCCCCCACGGCGCGGAGCATCGTTTCGACGTCGGGAATGCCGTCGGTATTACCCAGATGGCGTTCCAGAAAGGCAGTGGACGATGCGGAACAGTCTGCATGAACCGGGTCAACCATGGCGCTCATCCCTGATGTTGGGAGTGGGCGTCGTAGGCTGCGGCGTCGAGCAAGGCGTCGAACTGCGCGGTGTCGGCGATGCGCAGGCGGAAGAACCATCCTGCGCCCTGCGGGTCGGCGTTGACCAGCGAGGGATCGTCGCGCAGCGCTTCATTGACTTCGATGACCGTGCCGGCAACAGGCATGTACACGTCCGCAGCGGCCTTGACCGACTCGACCACGGCGGCAGGACTGCGCTGGGTGTAGGCCATGCCGACATGGGGAAGGTCTACGAACACCACATCGCCCAGCGTTTCTTGGGCATGGTGGGTGATACCGACAGTGCCGATATCGCCATCGCGGCGAATCCATTCGTGGTCGGGGGTAAAGCGTATGTCCATGAAAACTCCGTAGAAAAAATCAACCCCATGCTGCGCGGACAGCGGGGGGGCAAAACCGGCATGTCCCCCTCCAGGAACCATTGCGCAGCGTCACCGTCTCACAACGGCACTGTACTGCGCACCGTTGCCAAGCATGGCACCGCAACAGGGTGATGGGCACAAAATGTGGGGAGGAGATTAGCCTTGGTGTAGTAAGGCTGCCGCAACACGTGTCTGGTCGTGTTCAAACGCCTCGATCAGATCATCGAGTTCCGCATGGGTCAGGCCGATGTCTGGCGATCTCCCTACCTGCCTCCATCGGGCAACGGCACCGTGTACCTCTGCCAACGTGTGCAAGGCTTCGTCGCGTCGCAGATCGAAATGTGCGCAGCGCTCGATCAACAAGACGACGGAGTCGATGGGGCCGGTGTCTTCGCTCAACCAAGTCTTGGATTCGCGCAGTCTGCCAGGCATCGGGTTCAGATCGAAAGCGGGAGCCAGTCGCCAATGCCCTGCGCCGTCGTACAGAAAACCCAGGTTTTGCAGGTGGTCGTCGGTGTTGGTGATCAGCAGATTGAAGAGCAGTCGGCGCCATAGCTCGCGCACGTCGTCAGCAGGCGCTGCACAACGCTGGCGCATCACGTCGACAAGCTCGGAATAGGCGCGATCTTCGTTGCGGGATGCCTGCAACATCGACGCAGCAGACAAGTAGGGAATGCGCTGCTGTTGCGCGGTGCGGTCGAAGCGACGGATCAGCGCGGCAGGCGTACCCTGCAGCAAGACGCAGCGTGCTGGAGCCGTGCGGATGCCAGCCAGGTCTGCCAGGCGTAGCGCCAGCACTTCGGCACGCGGCACGCTGATCCTGTCCTGCACGCTGGGGAACTTGCCGATGCAGAGTTGGCCTTCTTCGTCCAGGACTGTGCATTTGGGACGCATTCCCCCCAACGACGTTCCCTTGCCCTGCAAATAGGCCAAATCTTCGGCGGTGTCTCGCCCTGTCTCCACGGCGCGGGTTGCCGTGTACAGGCGTTCCAGCTCGATGAACGGTGGTGTCGAGCGTCCGCCTGCTTGGACGGTTTGCAGGTACTGTCCATCCTGAAACAAACGCAAGGCCCCAACGCGGCTGCTGTCTTCGACAGCGCACAGATAGTCGAAGGCAGTCGGCGGGGCAAGCTGTGGGTTGGCGCGGCGCGCTTTGGCGTGCGCACGGTCAATGACCCGCCGCCCCCAAGCGTCGGGCGCGGTATCGGCCAGTGCAAAGGGGAAGACGGAATCATCGGGTGTCGGTGCCTTGTGTACCTGGTATCCCTCCTGCAACGGCAGGTCCGGGGAGATTTCAAACCGATGAGGATGGGCCAACCACGTTGGCGCGTATGCGAACTGCGAAAACTCCCGCCTACCCTGCTGCACGAAAGTCAACTGACCGACGAGGATGCCTTCCGTCCCCAGGTGAACTTGCACAACAGTTTGCAAGACGGTACGTGCGATAGCGTGGTGGGCGGACATAGCAGAAAGCAGAACACAGCTAACCATCAAAACGCATTCGGGCTGTTTTTGCGTGGGCGTATGCGGCGAGGCAGTTGCTCGTCAAGTAACGCCAGGCCTATATCGTCATTACCCGTATCGAGCAAGTCGTGGAGCTTGTCGATGTCCCCGTACACGACCAACACCCGCGCCAACATTTGCCATTGCATACGAGGATCCCCCGATTCCATCCGCTTGACGGTGTTGAGGCTCACCCCCGCACGTTCCGCCAAACTCTGCTGCGTCCACCGACGACGCAGCCGCGCACGGCGCAAATCGCCCCCAAGCTTTGCCAGCGCCCTGTGGGCTGGCAAAGGGAGGGGTCTTGGGGGATTGCGGCTCTTACGAGAGCCTTTGTCTGGCGTAGCGGATTCCATGGGGGCCATTATGTTGTCAGTCGGCACTACCGGGCTGGGCATTGTCCAGAGCCATCGCACGAACGACAATCCTCCTTTTTGGGTACCCCATGCGCTGGAACGTACTGCATTCCCGGGAACTGGCCGACGCTCACAACGCCCTGCCTGATTCCACGCGCCAGGCCGGGGCCATCCTCGTGATGCCCAGCACAGACGAGGCCATGGCGCTGCGTGCCGCAAAGCAGATGTCCGGCCGTGCGGGGGTGGAAGATGCCCTGGTGCTGGTCGTCCTCGATGACGAACGCGAAGGCTTTATCGAGCTGGCCAACCGCGCTTATCGGGCTACTTGCAGCACCTTTTTTGGCTACACCGCGCAGGATGCTTTTGCGGGCAGGCGGTGGCTGGCCTTGGCCCAGCAGGCGCTGACGCAGCGGAACAAAGGGTTCTTCGGCTTCAACGACGGCAAATGGGCCGGTTTGCTCGCATCCTTCGGGCTGGGGCGGCGTGTCTGGCTCGACCAGCACTACGACGGCGACCTGTTCTTCCCCGGCTATACCCAGCACTACGCTGACACGGAATTGACGATGCTGGCCATGGGCAACGGGCAGTATTGCCATGACCCCCACGCCGTCTTGATCGAGGTCGATTGGGACAAGGAAACCCGCCCACGCCCCGTCAACCCCTTCGATAAACTGCTTTACGCACAACGCAAAACGGGCTGGCTGCGCGCCCACGTGGCCCAGCCGGACTGCCTGGAGCTTTTTCAATGACCACTCTCTGCATCGCAGGCAATCGCCCGCACGATCTCGCTTCCCTCTTCGACAGCTTCGCCCGCGCAGGCATGGCGCCGCCGCAACCCCTGCAACGCGACGCCAACGTGACCTTCGCCACCTGGCTCGACCGCGTCTGCGCCGCCCACCCCGCGCCGGAATCGGAGGACGAGCACCCCGGCGCCACGCCGAGCCGTTTGTGGGAGCAATTGGCCGTCGACCTGATGCTTGCGAACCTCGACACCCCCCTCTGGGGCTGGGCCGACGTGCGCAATGTCGAAACGCTGGAATTCTGGGCAGGGCTGGATACGGGCATTTGCTTCGTCCTGCTGTGCCAAACCCGTGCGCAGGCGCTCGAAGCGATGACGGTCGATGGCCCTGCGGGGCAAGATGCCGCAGCAGCCTTGGCGACGTGGCATCACCGCCATCAGGCGATGCTGCGCTTTCATCTGCGCCACCCGGATCGCAGCATCCTGCTGTGGGCGGATCACGCCCTGTCACACCCCCACGCGCTGATGGCAGAGGTACAGCGCCGCTGGGGGCTGGCGCTGGATGCGTCCACCACTTCCGCCAGTCTGGCTACCCCCACCAACCCCGTGCTACACCACCTCTGCGCCCACATTGCCGCGCAGCACCCGCAGCATGAGGAGCTGGAACACGAAATCGAAGGCAACGCCGAACCGCTGGATGGCATGGATGGCCCGGATGTCGCTACCAGCCCGCTGGATCAGCCCGCGCCGGATATGGGGGCCTTGCTACAAGGCTACCGAACGCTTGATGAACGGGGTCGCCACTATGCGCAAGCCGTCGCGCAAGTCGAGCAACGCGCCGCGCAACTGCGCCAAGCCCAGGATGATGTGCAACGCCTCTCTCGCTTGGTCGAGGAAAAAACCAAGCAGATCCTGACTGCCGAAGTCCACCTCAGCGCAGAAGTGCGCACGCGCCAGGCCGCCGAATCCGACCGCGCCACCCTCGCGCAGGAGCAGGGGCAGTTGCGCCAGCAGCTTGAAGAGACCCGACAGGAAAACGACTTGCTCCTCGAACAGCTCCACGGCATCCAGGAGGAACTGGAGCGCTATTACGCACGCCAGCGCGGCGACCAGCCCGGCACGGCGCGGGATGCGCTCCACCAGCTTTCCCGCGCGCTCGAAGAAAAGTCCCGCCACATCCACGCGCTGGAATTGCGGCTGGAAGAAGAAACCCGCGCCCGCGCCGAAGCCGTGGCGCAGTACGCAGCCTTGGCGGAACAAAGCGCCCGCGCCCTGGAAGAACGCGACCGCAAGATCAAGCTGATGGACAACCACATCGACGGAGCGGCCCGCGCCCAGGCAGAGGCTTTTGCACTGCACCAAACCCTGACTATCCGGCAAAACCAGGAGTTGGAGGAACAAGCACACCGTATTCAGGAGCTGCAACAGCGGCTGGATACGGAAACCCGCGCCCGCGCCGAAGCCGTGGCGCAGTACGCAGCCCAAGCCGAGCACAGCAAACAGGCTTTGGACGAACGAACCCGCCAAGTGCAAGCGCTGGAAAAACGCATCACGGAAATTACCCACCAGCAGCAAGCCAGCGCCAAGCAGTGCGAGGCACTGACCAAAGCCCATGCCCAAGACAAGGCTGCACTGCAAGCCCAACAGGCCAGCGCAACCCAGGAATTGCAAAAGCTCCGCGCAGACCACGCCGCAGCCGCCCAGGAAAAAACCCGGTTGGCCGACCAACTTGACCAAGCCCGCCATGCGCAGACCGATACCCAAGCCAAGCTGACCGAAATCCAAAAGGAAAACGACGAAATCATTCGCCAACTACACCTGGTGCAGGAAGAGCTGGAGCGCTACTACCTGCGCCACCGTAGCGCCAGGGAAGAGCTGGATCGGTTGACCGCCCACTGGACGCGGGTCATGCGCCCGCACCCCGACTGGGTGTACGCCGAACGTTCCGAGCACGCCGAGCACGACAGCCCCGATGCCCGCGTGGACTGGACGTTCCACCAAGCCAGCGTGGGGGAACGTACCTTTGACTCACTGCGCCTATCCACCGTCGTCGAGCAGGGGGTAGCAGGGCTGGTTCTTGCGCACGAAGGGGGGCCGCTGCTGCACTGGCCGCTCAGCGCGCGGGAAGAACCGCAGCTCACAGTGCTGCCCGTTCGCGGCGAAGGCCACGCGGCCAAGCTACGCGCCGCGCACCTGCTGCACCTTTCTGCAAGCGACTGGGACTTCTGCTTGGCCGTACCCAAGTTGCTGACCCAGGCGCTCGATGCCCCCGACCAAACCTTGCCCGCCGCACGCATCCACGCCCTGCGGGAAGGGTTGGCGCGCCTGCTGCAAGTGCTACACAGCATGCATGGCCTGGTGCGTTTCGATACGCTGTCGCTGGTCGGGCATTCGTCCACCCCCCAACGCTGCGTGCTGGCGCTGCGTCTGCGGCCCATGCACTTTTTGCATCACCGCGCCGAGAGCTTCGAGTTCCAGGTACAGGCCAATCGCCTTGCTACAGGGGTGCTGGACAGCGCGCATCTGATCTTTGCGCAATCGACCCTGGGCGCACCGTTCGAGGGATGGACCTCGAACGTCCCCAACACGGCGGGGGAACCCGTGATGGCGCTGCGTCTGGCACCCACGGGGTGGGACGCAGAGCACTTTGCCGCGCTGCCCAAGGCCGACCGGCATTTCGTCGTTGCGCTCGTCGCGCAGCTTACGGTGGTGTTCGTCGCGCTGCAAGCGCAGAAAGTGCAGGCATCCACCCCGTGGAAGGACTGGATCGACTGGGCCAACGCCCTGCGCAAATGGGCCCAACACCAGCCTGCCCCGGCGCCTGAACCCGCTGCGGCGGCTCCGGTTCCTCCTGCTCTCGCGCCTTCTCCTCCCACTCCTTCCGCCCCTTCCGCTCCGCCCGCATCCACTGCTCCCCAGCCTACTGCTTCGGCGCCGCTGTCGGGTACGGTGGCAGCGCCCACCCCGATTGCCGAGGATGCGCCCCCGGCAGCGCGAATCCGCCGTCCCCGTAAGGTGGCTACCTCGACCACCCCTACCACCAAGCCCCACGCAGCAACGGTTCCCACTGCGCCTACCGCTATGCCCACTGCACCGGTACGCCGTCCCCGCAGCAGCACGGCGCCCGCAGCCCCAACGCCTGTGCCTGCCGCACGCGCTCCACGCACCAAGAAGGGAGGCTGATCATGGCTGATCGTCCCACGGCAGATGCCCTGTCTGCCCCACCTATCGAAGACTCCCCCACAACCCGCAGGAGAAGCGAAAGCCGCGATGCCGTGTTCTCCCTGCCCCCCGGCGATTTCCCCACGGGGCCGCTGGCCAGCGTGCTGGGTGCCTTGCGCGTGCCCTATCCGCCGCACCGCGTAGTGCATGTCGGCGCCGGGGCGGGGCATGGGGACGTACATGTCTGGAAACACTGGCACGTGCCTTGCGGGGTGTGGATCGATGCCGACGCGCAACGCATGGCTTGGGCGCATCTGCCCGCGCTGGCGCAGCAGCAGCACGTGGTTTGCGCAACGCTTTCGCAAACGGCGTGTGAAGCGTCGTTTTACACCGCAAGCATTCCCGAAGCAGACGGGCTACTCCCCCCGCAACGGCTGACTCCCATCTGGTCGCACGTGCGCACCAAGCATTCGCGCACGCATTCAACGCAACCCCTCGACGCCGTGTTGCAGCAAACGCTGGGCGCGCCGGAGTGTTCCCCCGCTACCCTGCCGAGCGGCTGGCTGCTGCTCGACTGCCTGCCCGCGCTGGACATCCTGCTCGGCGCCGGGGAGACGCTGCGACACACCACCCTGGTATGCGCACGCTGGTGCGAAGTCGACGTGGCGGAATCCGACCCCCTGCACGGCGCAAGACTTGCCCCCGTGCGCGCAGCCCTGGCGGAACGGGGGCTGGTGCTGGCGGCCATCATCCCCGGCGCGCATCCGCGCATGGGCCATGCCGTGTTCGTCCGCGCAGCACCGCAACCCGCAGCCCCCAGTGCTGCCATCGCAGGCCAGGCAACAGCCCCCATAGCAGCCCCAGCAGCCCCAGCAGCCGCGTCCTCGGAATCACCCGCCGTACCAGCATCCCCAGCCCCCTCCGACACCCCATCCAGCCCCGTTCCCCAAGACATTGCCCGGAGGATTGAGGCCCTGACACGCGAAAACACCGCCCTGCTTGCGCAGCGTGCCGCATTGCAAAAGTCGCTGGAAGAACAAACGCGGCTCTGCACCGAGGAAGACACCATCGTCGCCGGGCTACGCACACAGCTCGAAGAAGCGGGAGCCAACCGCATGCGGCTCGTCGCGGAAAACGCCGAACTGTCTCAGACCCACGCCCAGCTTGCCAAGCGGCTCGAATCCCAAGCGCAGGAAGCAGGCCGCACGCAAGAATCGTTATCGGCCAAAGTCGCCTCGCTCGCTGCGCAGCGCGACGAACAAACCCGGCTTGCGCAGGAATACCAGAACAAGATGGATGCCTTGCAACACCAATGGGAAGCGTGCGAGGAACGCCACCGCCAAAACCAGGCGCAACAGCAGGAAAGCCACTTGCGCCAGCAACAGTTGCAGGAAGAACTGCTCAAGGCCGAAGCGCAGATCGAGTTGATCAAAGACTTGCTGCTGCGGGACACAGGCTTGTAGGGCACAGGGGCACGCCATGGTTCCCCAGCTCACCGGTCCGCAATGGGAAGCCCTGCTGCGCCGCTACGACGTGACCGGGCCCCGGTACACCTCGTACCCCACGGCGGATCGGTTCAGCGATACCTTTACCGCGCAGGACTACCGTGGCGCGCTGCTGCGGCTGGCGGACGCACCGCAACCGGAACGCCGCCCGCTATCGCTGTACGTGCATCTGCCTTTCTGCCAATCGCTGTGCTACTTCTGCGCGTGTAACAAGATCGTCACCCGCCACCACGACGTGGTCGACGACTACCTGCAACGGCTGCGCGAAGAAATGGCCCTGCACGCCGCGACCCTGGGTGGGCGCTGGCCGGTACGCCAGTTGCACCTGGGCGGGGGCTCGCCGTCTTTTCTGCACGATGCCCAGCTCGGCACACTCATGGAGATGCTGCGCGAGCACTTCGACGTGCAGCCCGGCTGCGAATGCGCCATCGAACTGGACCCCCGCGCCGTCGATGCCGCGCGGCTGCGCGTACTGCGGGAACTGGGCTTTGATCGCATCAGCTTTGGCGTGCAAGACTTTGCCCCCGCAGTGCAGCAAGCCGTACACCGCACGACGGATCCCGCGCAGGTCGATACGCTGATGCAAGCCGCACGCGATCTGGATTTCGCATCGGTCAACATCGACCTGATTTACGGCCTACCGCTGCAAACGACGGAATCCTTTGCCCATACGCTGGAGCACCTCGTTCGCCTGCGCCCGGATCGGGTGGCGGTCTACGCCTACGCGCACCTGCCGCAGCGCTTCCCTTCCCAGCGCCGGATCGACGAATCGGCGCTGCCCGATGCAACGACCAAGGTCTCGCTACTTGCACTGTCGATGTCCCTGCTCACCGGCGCGGGGTACCAGTACATCGGCATGGATCATTTCGCCCTGCCCGGCGACGCGCTGGCCGTTGCCCAACGCGAAGGCCGCTTGCAGCGGAACTTTCAGGGCTACAGCACGCACCCCGACTGCGATCTGATCGGGCTGGGGGTGTCCGCCATCTCCAAAGTCGGCATCACGTACAGCCAAAACGCCAAGACGATCGAGGAATACGCCGGGCGCGTGACGAACGGCGAATTCGCCGTAGTGCGCGGCGTGGCGCTAACGCGGGACGACCTTGTCCGCCGGGCCATCATCATGGC
This sequence comes from Candidatus Symbiobacter mobilis CR, assembly GCF_000477435.1. Taxonomy (NCBI): domain Bacteria; kingdom Pseudomonadati; phylum Pseudomonadota; class Betaproteobacteria; order Burkholderiales; family Comamonadaceae; genus Candidatus Symbiobacter; species Candidatus Symbiobacter mobilis. The sequence goes on along the minus strand of NC_022576.1, from coordinate 2,565,965 downwards.
GTGGATGTGCCAAGGGCGCGTGGACTTTGCGGAGATCGAGGCCGCGCACCTCGTCGACTTCCGTCGCGACTTCGCACGCGAAATCGACCTGCTGCGCACCGCCAGCGAAGAAGGTCTGGTGCGAATCGACGACGACGCATTGATCGCCACGGACACTGGCAGCTTCTTTCTGCGCGCCATTGCCATGGTCTTCGACCGCCACCTGGCCGCCCAGGGAACAGTGGGACGGTTTTCGCGCATTTTGTAGCGCAAGGGGCTATCGATACGGCACTAGCAAAGTGAAAAACCACACCCTTGGGAATAAATATGAATATCGATATCAACGATTCACCTCTCCAAGGAAACAGGACTTGCCATTGTCGAAAGCTGCTTGATTCCCTGACCCTGGGTGTCGTCTTGCAGGATATGGACGGCACCATCGTGTCCGCCAATCCTGCGGCCCAGCACATCCTCGGCTTGACCCTGGATCAAATGCGTGGGGTGAACTCCATAGACCCACGCTGGAAGGCTACCCATGAAGATGGCTCTCCGTTTCCGGGGGAAGAGCACCCTGCCATGGTTGCCTTGAGAACGCAAAAACCTGTGCTTGATGTGGTGATGGGTGTTTTCAACCCCAAGATAGAAGCACAAACCTGGATCAACATTCGCGCATTCCCCATCATCGACGATACCAATGCTCGCCTCAGTGGTGTGTATGCGTTATTTGAAGACATCACCAAACTGACACTGGCCAACAAAAATACACAGGAAAGCGAAACACGATTTCAATCCCTATTTTCTTCCATGTCTGAAGGCGTGGCATTGCATCGGCTTGTCTATGACGCCAACGGGCAGGCTATCGACTACACCATCCTGGAAGTCAATCCGGCTTTTGAGCGTCAAACTGGAATGCCACGGGAAACGGTTGTGGGTCAGCGTGCATCGCAAGCCTATGGAACCGGTGTAGCCCCTTTTCTAGACATCTACACAAAAACAGTTCTAACCCATGAATCCATCAAGTTTGAAAAACAATTCTTGCCATTGCAGCGGATATTTCAGATCAAGGCATTTGCATTTGGGCCAGATTGCTTTGCCACCATTTTTGAGGATATCACCGAACACAAACGAGTAGATGATCAACTGCGAGCCAGTCAGGCAATGCTTTCCCGAACCGAGAGCATTGCGCACATTGGCAGTTGGGAATGGGATATTGCCACAGACACCGTAACATGGTCTGATGAATTGTTCCGCATATTTCAACGTGACCCATCCCGTGGCGCGCCGTCTTTTGCAGAACATCCCACACTGTATGCGCAGCCAGATCTACACCGACTGCAAGAAGCCGTGCAGATTGCCTTGAGCCAGGGCACACCGTACGAACTGGAATTGCGCGCCATTCGCGAGGATGGCATGGAACGGATTTGCTTGGCCCGTGGTCACGTGGGACGCAATGCCAATAATCAGGTCGAACGTCTGTTTGGATCTTTGCAAGATATTACCGAACGCGCCCAAACCCGTACAGAACGTGACCATTTGCTCAAAATCGTCGAAGAAGCGCCAGAATTCATTAGCATGGCGACTTTAGAATACAAGTTTGTTTTTTTGAACAAAGCCGGCCTCAAGCTGGTAGGACTTCCTGAAGATATCAATGTCAGAACCCTATCTAGCCAGGATATCCGTCCCCCTTGGATCATGAAGAAGATCATGGAGGACATTGTCCCCACCGCGTTGCGTCAAGGCTGTTGGCAGGGCGAAACCGTGTTGCTGCATCGCGATGGCCACGAAATACCGGTGTACCAATTGTTGTTCGTGCAGCACGATGAATTTGGCAATCCGCAGTATTTGTCCACGGTCATTCGCGATATTTCCATACAGAAAAATTATGAAATGGAACTGACCCAGGAAAAAGAAAATGCAGAAGCCGCCAATCTGGCAAAAAGCAGATTTCTGGCCACCATGTCGCATGAGATTCGCACGCCCATGAATGGCATTTTGGGGATGGCACAGCTCCTATTGATGTCTGAATACACCGAAGAAGAGCGACGCGAATATGCCAGAACCATTCTTGTATCAGGCCAAACCCTGTTGACACTGCTGAATGATATTTTGGATCTTTCCAAAATCGAAGCCGGCAAATTGCAGCTCGACAGCATCGTTTTTGATCCTGCGTCACTGCTCCATGAAACCTGCGATTTATTTGCCGTCGCAGCGCAGGCAAAAAAACTCACGATGGAGTATCAGTGGCATGGCACCCCCGGATGCCGTTTCAAGGCCGATGCGTACAGGATACGTCAGATGCTCTCCAACTTGATCGGCAACGCGATCAAATTCACAAAAAGTGGCAGTATCCATATTGACGGAATGGAATGGGAAGGCAATCACAATTCCGTCATACTGGAGTTTGCAGTCCGGGACACTGGCATTGGCATACCCCCGGAAAAAATGAATGTACTTTTCCAGCCGTTTTCACAAACAGACAATTCCACCACGCGCCAATATGGTGGAACCGGTCTAGGTTTGTCGATTGTTCGTACGTTGGCCCAACGCATGGGCGGCGATGTGGGCGTGGAAAGCACCATGGGCGACGGCTCAATATTCTGGTTTCGCGTACGGGCGGAACTGGTTTCCCAGAATCACGAAAGTCGTTGTGCCGACCGCAAGAAGTATGACAAAGCAGAAATCACTGCGGCACTATCGAATCGGAAGATTCTGGTAGTGGAAGACAATGTCGTCAATTGCATGGTGATCGAGTCCATTCTGGACAAGCTGGGGCTGAACGCCACGGTTGCGCATGACGGTCAGCAAGCGGTCGATGCCATCATGAACGGAGATTGCCATGACCTGATCTTGATGGACATACACATGCCGGTCATGGACGGTTACTTGGCCACAGAACGCATACGCGAATGGGAGGCCACCAACAATCGGCCACGCATCCCCATTATTGCCCTCACAGCCGATGCGTATGAACAAGACCATCAGCATTGCCTACAAGTAGGAATGGATGATTTCCTGACCAAGCCTGTTGTGATCCATGATTTGCAAACGGCTTTGGTTCGATGGCTATAACTTGCATCCCTGGTAACCCATAGACTTTTTGACACAATTCAACCAGTTCTGACGAAGACAAAGAAATAATAAGTTCTATGAACACACCCCATCATCCAAGGTACTCTCCCACTTCCCGTGTGGTAACTCCTGTCACTTTGGTCTTGGCGGCACTGATGTGCCTCCTGCTCATGATTGGGTACTTCTTGCGAGTCAGCTATCGGCATGCGATTGTTGCTGCAGAAAGCGAGACTCGCAACTTGGTTGGGGTTATGGAATCGAGGTTATCAAGCGAATTTTCCCGTATCGATGGAATGCTCACATTCATCACGCATGAAGTGCAGTCGGAACCTTTTCACAGTCGATCTGCCGCCGTTGCTGCCGCGAAGACACAGCACCTCATTCGGATGGTGACCACCTTCCCAAAACTGGCAGGACTATTTGCCTTTGATGCCGAAGGAACCCTGCAAATGGCTTCTACACCCAATGTAATACCTTATAGCGTTGCCGACCGTCCCCATTTCCGCACGCTGCGTGACAATCCAACAATCCATCTTGTCTTTTCAGAACCACTCTTATCACGCTCCACCGGCAAATGGTCGGTGATTCAGGCTCGGTCCATCCGTGACGATGCAGGGCGATTCCTCGGCACCGTCCATGCTGTGATTCATATCGATACATTCTCGGATTTGTTCCGCAGCATTGATGTAGGCCCCGGTGGCGGAATAGGGCTGCGGCGCGTCGATGACTGGAAACTGATCGCACGCATCCCGCGCTATGACCAAAAAGACTTCAACCAGCCATTGCCCGCAAACCATCCTATCTCCCGTCTCCTTGCGTCTGGCGCCCGGCAGGGCACGTTGGCATATACGGCAAGCACCGATGGTGTGCAACGCATCGCCAGTTTCTCCAGGTTGGATGATCGCTTCCCGTTTTATGTGCAGGTTGCTTTTGCCAAAGACCATTATTTGGCGGCATGGCGGCGGGAGGTGTTCTGGATTGGTTTACTCGTCATACCTTTATTTCTGGCTTTCGGAATAGCTCTTTTCCGTCAGCATCGAAGCAACCAGTTGGCGCAGATTGCTGCGGAAAAATTGGAATACCGGCAGGCACTGTTTAGCGCCTTGTTTGATCAATCTACTTTATTGGCCGGAATTCTGAGCAGCGATGGTCATTTGCTGGAGGTCAATGACAGAGCTTTGGCCGTAATCGGAAGCAGTCGAGAAAAAGTCACGAATCGCTATTTTCCGGATTGCCCCTGGTGGTCGGAACCCGCAGATTGCGCCCGTCTGAAAGCCGGTATCGAGGCAGCCCAATCTGGAGCATACTCTCGCTTTGAAGTGATGCACCCCACAGCGGACGGAAAAAAGATCGATGTACTGCTCAATATCCAGCCTGTGCAGGTAGGTACAAAGTATTTCATCGCCGTCACCGGGATAGATATTACAGAACGGAAACAGGCAGAACAAAAGCTATTTAGAGAAAGCAAAAAAAACAAGGCACTACTGCGCAATGCCAGCGACGGCATTACCATTTTGGACGCATATGCCAACGTCATGGAAGTCAGCGACTCGTTTTGTACCATGCTGGGCTACTCGCGTGACGAGTTGATTGGAATGAACCCATCCCATTGGGATTGTGGTTTTCATAATCATGATGAACTGATAGAGGCTTTCAGCCATCAGTTGCAAAATCCAACACACTCGCTAATGCAGTCACGTCACCGTCGTAAGGATGGCAGCATATACGATGTCGAAATCAGTAGCCAACCAGTCGATTTGGATGGTCATCTGGTGCTATACGTCTCCCATCGCGATATCAGCGAGCGGATCCAAGCGCAACATTTGCTTCAGGAACAGGAAAAAGCACTGCGGCATAGCGAAAGTTTGATGGCCGCGTCCCAAAAATTAGGCGGTACAGGTTCGTGGGAATATGACCTGGATACCCAAAGCATCAGTGCATCGTCCCATTGCCTTACCACATTCGGGTATCCGCCAGACGAAAAGGATTACCCTCTGGATGTGTGTCTCGCCTGCATTCCGGAGCAAGAGCGTGTGCTCCAAAATATCACGGATGCCATCCGCCAGGGGGGAGCGTATGAAGACGAATACACCATTATCCCCATTGATGGATCGCCTTCCAAAATCATCCATGTCATAGGAAAAATCGACACAGACGAACAAGGCATAGCACGCAAAGTCCTCGGTTTCATGCAGGACATTACGGAACGCAAGTCCGCAGAAGCAAAATTATCCCAATTGCTGGCAGATCAGAATGCCATTTTGCAAAGCGAAGCCGTGGGCTTTGCAATCATGCACGAGCGCGTCGTCAATTGGGTGAATCCTGCTGCTGCCAATATGCTCGGCTATGAATGCCATGAATTGGCCAACCAATCTTCCCGCATCATCTATCCGGATGATGCTGCCTATGAAGAATTTGGTCATAATGCCTATATTCAAATCCAGGCTGGCAAGGTTTTCCACAGCCAATACCAATGGCGCCACAAGGATGGTTCCTTAAAATGGTTTGATATTTCTGGCGTGCGTCTGCCCTCCAGCGACACTACAACGATCTGGGCCTTCGTGGATATTACCCCCTTGAAACGTACTGAGGCCGATCTAAGAGAAGCCAAAATTGCCGCCGAAGCCGCCAGCGTCGCCAAAAGCCGATTCCTGGCAACGATGTCACATGAATTACGTACCCCCATGAATGGCATATTAGGTATGGCGCAGCTTTTGTTGATGCCCAACTTGACAAATAGTGATCGCATTGAATACACAGAAACGCTATTGAAATCTGGCCAATACTTGTTGGCGCTGCTCAATGATATTCTCGACCTCTCAAAAATCGAGGAAGGAATACTACAGCTACATAGTGAAGAATGGGAACCCCATGCCCTTCTTCGTGAAACACAATTGCTGTTTTCTTGCGCAGCACAGGCCAAGGGCCTTTCATTGCACTATGAATGGCAAGGCACAAAAGAAAGCAAATACATCGCTGATATCCAGCGAATCCGTCAAATGATTTCGAATCTTTTAGGAAATGCTATCAAATTCACCAATCATGGTGGAATTCAGATCATAGGAACAGAAGTGGAACGAGATGGCGATTCTGCGCTATTGGAATTCTCTGTTCACGATACAGGAATAGGAATCCCCCAAGAAAACATCGGTCTGCTATTTCAACCGTTTTCTCAAACCGACAATTCCAGCACAAGAAAATTTGGCGGATCAGGTCTGGGCCTGTCGATCGTTCATCGTCTGGCAAAAATGATGGATGGGGATGTAGGGGTCGAAAGCGTTGTCGGTCAAGGCTCCAGATTTTGGTTTCGTCTGCGAGCCAAACTATTCGCCAGGAATAATAACGACAGCAGTTCTGCGATGCGGCAAACCACCAGCGCCCCCGACACCGCCACCAAAACGGAATCGTTGGCAGGACGGCAAATCCTGGTGGCCGAAGACAACCCGGTCAACCGCATGGTCATCCAGTCTTTGCTCACGACGCTAGGTATCCAAGTAACGAATGCCCACGACGGCAAACAAGCACTGGACACCATCACCCTAGGCGTTCGTCCCGATGCGATTTTGATGGACTTGCACATGCCCAATATGGACGGATACCAAGCCACACGACTGATACGCAAATGGGAACGAGACAACAACCTGCCACGCCTATCTATCATTGCCGTGACAGCCGATGCGTACGAAGAAAATCGTCAGCATTGCATAGCAGTGGGTATGGATGATTTTTTGACCAAACCCGTCACTGTCGATGCACTGCAATCGACTTTGCACAAGTGGATTCCTATATCCCGATCCAACTAAAGGGTTCCGGAAAAATCCTATGGCCCTTTTTGTATAACCCAGGTTTTTGCATCAATGCCATGACTTTGCACAGATGCCCTACATCAGGAAAGTCATGGCAGTTTTCCTCACCCCCCAGCCCCTCTCCCGCTGGGCGAGGGGAGCGACGGAAGTTGCGATGCCGCCCTGCCCTGCGATAGCTCGGAATGCAAAGCGCGTAACACGAAGCGCGAAAGACTCAATCCACCGGCGTGAGCTTGGCAATGGCAAGCGCCAGCCATTTGACGCCGTGGCGCGTAAACGAGACCTGGGCGTGCCCGGCTTGGGGGTCGAGGCGCAGTACCTCGCCTTCGCCAAAGTGGTTATGGAACACCTTTTGCCCGACGCGCAGCCCTGCCTCGTCCTGCGCAGGCCGTTGCGCCGTGGGTGCCACAGGCTGGCGCGATGAAGCCATGGGCGCCGACGGCGAGGCAGCCTTGCGCGCAGTGATCCAGCGCACCGCGTGTTCGGGTAGCTCATCCAGAAAACGGCTGCGCAGGTTGTAGCGCGTCTGCCCATGGAGCATCCGCGTTTGCGCGTGGCTCAGCACCAGGCGGGAACGGGCGCGGGTGATCGCCACGTACATCAGGCGCCGTTCTTCTTCCAGCCCAGCGCGGTCGGACAGCGCGTTGTCGTGGGGGAACAGCCCTTCCTCCAGCCCAGTCAGGAATACGGCATCAAATTCCAGCCCCTTGCTGGAATGCACCGTCATCAACTGCACCCCTTCCTGCGCGGACTGCGCGGTGTTGTCCCCGGCTTCCAACGCAGCTTGCGTCAGAAAAAGCGCAAGCACCGACGGTTCCTCGCTGCTTAGGTCGGTATGCACGATGGGATCCAGCCCTTCCGCCGCCGCAAAGCCTTCCGCAGCGTGTACCAATTCCTCCAGATTCGCCACGCGGTCTGCGCCTTCGCGGTCATTGCGGTAGTGCTCCAGCACCCCGCTGCGGTCGAGCACCCGTTCCACCACCTGCCCCAGACGCAGCCCCTGGACTGTGGAACGCATCTCGTGCAGGCTATCGACAAAGGTCTGGACGATGCGCCCGGGCCGTCCATCAAGGGCCGACGCAGCGTCGCTGAGCGCGCAACCACGCGACTGCGCCACGTCCTGCAATTGTTCGAGGGTACGCAACCCGATACCGCGCGGGGGGAAGTTCACCACGCGCAAAAAACTCGTGTCGTCGTGCGGGTTTTCGATCAGCCGCAGGTAGGCCAGCGCGTTCTTGATTTCGGCCCGGTCGAAGAAGCGCAGCCCCCCATACACCCGATAGGAAATCCCCACTTGCACCAGCGCGGATTCGATCACCCGGCTCTGCGCGTTGGATCGGTAGAGCACAGCGATTTCCCGCAAGGGCCAGCCTCCGTCGGCCAGATGGCGAATCTCCTCGACGATCCACGCAGCTTCGATGAAGTCGCCGGAATGCTGTCCATTAGGGGTGGCCTCGAAAACACGCACCATTTCGCCAGTGCCCTGCGACGTGCGCAGGTTCTTGCCTAGCCGCTCCCGGTTGTGGCCGATGAGCGCGTTGGCGCAATCCAGGATATGGCTGCCGCTGCGGTAGTTTTCTTCGAGCTTGATATGGTGTTGCACGCCAAATTCGCGAACGAAGTCGAACATATTGCCCACCCGTGCGCCACGAAAGGCATAGATGCTCTGGTCGTCGTCCCCCACGGCGAGGATGCATCCGCCACTGGACTCTCCTCCCGGCGCGCCGACGAGCATCTTGATCCACTCGTACTGCAAGCGGTTCGTATCCTGAAATTCGTCGATGAGCACGTGGGCAAAGCGCCTGCGGTAGTGTTCCCGCACGGACGCATGGTCACGCAACAGCTCATAGCTGCGCAGAATCAGCTCGCCAAAGTCGACCACTCCCTCGCGTTGGCATTGCTCTTCATAGAGCCGGTAGACCTCCAGCTTCTTGCGGGTATCCAGATCCTTCGCAGGGACGGCCTCGGGGCGCAGCCCGTCTTCCTTGTTGGCGGAAATGAAGCCTTGCAGCACCTTGGGAGCGTAGCGCTCGGTATCGACACCGAACTGCTTGCACAACCGTTTGATGGCGGAAAGCTGATCTTGCACATCCAGCACCTGGAACCCCGCCGGCAAATGGGCCAACGTGTGGTGCGCACGCAGAAAACGGTTGCACAACCCATGGAACGTGCCGATCCACATCCCCTGCACCCGCAAGGAGAGCATGGCCGATAGGCGCGCAACCATTTCCCGCGCAGCCTTGTTGGTGAAGGTAACGGCAAGCACGCCGCTGGAGCTAATTTGCCCCGTTTGCAGCAGCCAGGCGATCCGCGTCGTCAGCACTCGCGTCTTGCCGGACCCCGCTCCCGCCAGCACCAAAGCATGCTCTGCGGGCAGCGTCACGGCAGCAAGCTGCTCGACGTTCAGATTGGCCAACAGAGGGGAATCCGACAGATTGCTCTGGTGCTCCCCCCCCTCTGTGGCAGTGGGAAAAGCGGAGGGATCGAAAGGGGATGTATGCATCACAGGATTGTAGAAATCGCCCCCCATTTCCCCGAAAACGCCCCCGGAAAACGCCGAAAAACGCACCGATAGAATGCCCGCGCACCCCATCCGGGGCCGCCCTGCACCCCGCGCACATGGATATCTTTGACTACGACAACATCCTGCTGCTACCACGCAAATGCTGTGTGGACAGCCGCAGCGAGTGCGATGCAAGCATCGCCTTCGGCCCCCGGCGCTTTCGCATCCCCGTCGTCCCATCGAACATGAAGACGGTAATCGACGAACGGTTGTCAATCTGGCTCGCCAACCAGGGATATTTCTACGTGATGCATCGCTTCGACTGCGACACCGTCGCCTTCGTTCGCACCATGCACTCCTTGGGGCTGTACGCCTCGATTTCGCTGGGGGTCAAGCCTGCGGACTGCCAGACGGTCGAGCAACTCGCCGCAGAAGGGCTGATCCCGCAGTACACGACGATCGACATCGCCCATGGCCATGCAGACAGCGTGCGGTCGATGATCGACCACCTGCGCAAACACCTGCCGGGAACATTTCTGATCGCTGGCAACGTCGCCACGCCCGAAGCCGTCATCGACCTCGAAACCTGGGGCGCGGACGCCACGAAGGTCGGCGTGGGGCCAGGCAAGGTATGCATCACCCGGCTCAAAACAGGCTTTGGCACAGGTGGATGGCAGCTCAGCGCGGTGAAATGGTGCGCACGGGTGGCCACCAAGCCCATCGTTGCCGACGGCGGCATCCGTGGGCACGGGGACATCGCCAAGTCGATCCGCTTCGGGGCATCCATGGTGATGGTCGGCTCGTTACTGGCTGGGCACCACGAATCGCCGGGGCGCACAGTAGACGTCGACGGGGTAGCGCACAAGGAGTACTACGGCTCCGCCAGCGACTTCAACAAAGGCGAACGCCGCCACGTCGAAGGCCGACGCATCCTCGAACCGATCAAGGGGCACCTGGCCGACACACTGTCGGAGATGGAAGAAGACCTGCAAAGCGCCATCAGCTATGCCGGCGGCCGCACCTTGCTGGACATCCGCAAGGCCAACTACGTCATCCTCGGCGGCCAAAACGCCAGCCGGCATTTGCTGATGTAAGAGGATGTTGGCCGTTCCCCCTGCGGGCATGGGTGGGTTACAAGTCTTTCCCGCCATGGATGCCCCAAGGGGCCGTTTCGGAGCGCTTTGCTAGAATTTCTGGCTAGTCTCGCATTGCGAGGTAGCGTGGGGTTCTTAGCTCAGTTGGTAGAGCAGCGGACTCTTAATCCGTAGGTCGAGAGTTCGAGCCTCTCAGAACCCACCAGCCCACCCGCTTGGTCAATGCAACGCCTGCATTGCAATAGGCATCATCACCACGAATGCCATGTGGCGATTCCTATACAAAACCAGCCCTATCACAAAAAACCCAGGCTGTTTCCCCCGGTTGTTTTTCCCCGTGAAAAAAAGCCTGTGCCAACTGGCGGGGCGGGGCCTGCACCAGTAGGCAGGAATTCGCAGCCAACAAAAAAATAAGCCGTGAGAGCAAAAACCCTCACGGCTCAATAATTGGCTGATTTTTATGGTGCCCAGGAAGGGACTCGAACCCCCACGATGTTACTCGCTAGTACCTGAAACTAGTGCGTCTACCAATTCCGCCACCTGGGCCCCGAGCAACAAAGGAAATTCTATCAAAGGCTTTATTCCACCCCATTCTTCTCTCCATTCCGCCCCGACTGCCTTGCCCAAAATTGTTTCATCCAAAACCAAAACCGCTTTTTCCAAGATAGCTTCATCCACAAACATGGCAGATAACACGGCAGATGGCGTTGTCCACGGGCACCGCAGCGGCCACGGCTTCGTGGTACGCGACGACGGTGGCGCGGATATTTACCTTTCCCCCCTGGAAATGCGCGCCGTACTGCATCTCGACCGGGTGCGCGTTTCCATCGTTCAGGAGCAAAACGCCCACCGTGGACACCGTGGCCAGCGTAATCACCGCATCCAAGGCCGCGTGTTGCAATTGCTGGAGCGGGCTTCGGGCAACATCCTGGGGCGCCTGGTTTGCGAAGAAAAACAGTGGCGGGTGTTACCCCAAAACGGACGCCATGGCACCACGATTGCGGTCGATGGCAAGGGCTTGAATGCCTCGCACATCAACCAGATCGTCGTCGTCGAACCCATCCCGGCAGCACAGATTGGCGGCTTGCCCTGTGGAGCGATCCGCGAATTCCTGGGCCCTGCCGACTCCGCTGCGACGGTGATCGAAGTCACCGCCCGCAAATACGCCCTACCCCGCTCCTTCTCCGCCCCGTGCCTGGCCATGGCGCGCTCGCTGCCGAATCATGTCCGCGCCATCGACCGCCGTGGGCGGGTCGACCTGACCGGGCTGCCGTTGGTGACGATCGACGGGGAAGATGCCCGCGACTTCGACGACGCCGTCTACTGCGCCCCCATCGCCCAGCAAGGCGATATCCCGGGGGGATGGCGGCTGATCGTGGCCATCGCAGACGTCGGCCACTACGTGCCCTGCGGTTCCGACATCGACCTCGACGCCTACGAGCGTGCGACGAGCGTCTACTTCCCCGGCAGAGTGTTGCCCATGCTGCCCGAATCCCTGTCGCAAGGGCTGTGTTCGCTCAACCCGGATGTGCTGCGGCTGTGCCTGGCGTGCGATATGCACATTGGCCCCGAAGGCGACATCGTGTCGTACCGCTTCGATCCCGGCGTGCTGCGCAGCCATGCCCGGTTGACGTACGACGAGGCCAACGCCCTGCTGCACGATCCATCCATCGCAAGCGCCAACGCATCGGCCCATGCGCCGACGCATACACCGGCCCACACACCGGCTCATACTGATCGCATACAGGACTTGCGCCATCTGCACGATGTCTACCAAGCCTTGCTGCGCGCACGGCAGCAGCGCGGGGCGATGGATCTCGACACCGTCGAAACCTACGTGCTCTGCGATGCCGAAGGCCGGGTCGAACGCATCGTTCCACGCCAACGCAACGATGCGCACCGCATGATCGAAGAAGCCATGCTCGCAGCCAACGTATGCAGCGCCGACCTGCTGCGCCGCAACGGCCACCACGCGCTCTACCGCGTACACGCCGCCCCCACCGAAGAAAAACTCGAGACGCTGCGCCTCTACCTCGGCGCGCTCGGCGTGGAGGCATCGCTCGGGCCACAGCCGAAGCCTGCCGACTTTCAGCGCATCGCCCTGGCCACGCGGGATCGTCCCGATGTCTTGCAAATCCACACGATGTTGCTCCGGTCGATGCAGCAAGCCATGTACACCCCCAGCAACGCCGGGCACTTCGGGCTGGCCTACGAGGCCTACGCGCACTTCACCAGCCCGATTCGCCGTTACCCCGACTTGCTGGTACACCGGGTGATCCGCGCCATCCTGCAACGCAAGCGCTACCCGCTGCGCCCGCTGCCGATGCCGGATGCATCGCCTACGGGTTCCCCTGCCTTGTCAGCGCTCTTTGCGCTCTTGCGCAAAAAATCCTCGAAGGAGTTGGAACGCTGGCAGGCAGCAGGGGTGCATTGCAGCGCGAGGGAACGCCGCGCCGACGAAGCCGCCCGCGAAGTCGACTCCTGGATGAAATGCAGCTACCTGCAACGCCACGTGGGGGACGTATTCCACGGCACCATCAGCGCCGTGACGGCTTTCGGGCTGTTTGTCACCCTGGAACCCCTGTACATCGACGGCTTGCTGCACATCTCTGCCCTGTCTGGCGAATACTATGCCTTCGACGAAGAGCGCAGAGAACTGCGCGGCACCCGCAGTGGCAAGCGCTATACCGCAGGCCAGCGCGTGACGGTACAGGTGGCGCGCATCGACCCTGACGAACGACGCATTGACCTGGGATGGCCAACCACAGCACGCGGTACGCCTGCGATGTAGGGAGCGCAGAAGGGTGCGAAGGAGGGTGCAAAAGCGCCGTATTTCCTGAAAAATGGCGTTGCTAGAATGGTTCGTTCCCATCCTGCAACGCTGGTTTGGGGCTATTTGCTCCACCCCTCGCTACCCACGCTAACCGGCAGGCTGAACTGTGACTGTGCACATTACTTTTTTCGAGGGGGGCAGCGCCCTCAGCGCCTTTCGGGTGCAGCGGCTTTTGCCCGGAATTCGCGCCATTTGTGCAGACGTCGAGAAAATCGCCGGGCGCTACGTTCACCTCGTCGCCACGCACGGGGACCTGCCCGCAGCCTTGCAGGAGCGCCTTTCTGCCTTGCTGGATTCCGGCACTCCCTATGCCGGGCCTTCCGGCGGCCCAGCCGATGCGTGCATGGTCACCATCGCGCCCAGAATCGGCACCATTTCCCCCTGGTCTTCCAAAGCGACCGACATTGCGCGCAACTGCGGATTGAACGTCCATCGCATCGAACGGGTGGTGCAATACCGCCTGCTGCTGCGCCAGGGCGCCAACGTACCGATCCGCGCAGTGCTGCTGCAAATCGCAGAACTGTTGCACGACCGGATGACCGAAAGCGTCCTGCTCGCGCAAGACGAGCTCCATGCCCTGTTCCAGGAGCTACCACCACGCGCCGTCGAACACATCGACATCCTCAAGGAGGGCCGGGCCGCACTGGTTGCGGCCAACACCCGGCTTGGCTTGGCCCTGTCTGCCGACGAGATCGAATACCTGCTGATGGCGTTCACCCACATGCAGCGCAACCCCACGGACGTCGAGCTGATGATGTTCGCGCAGGCCAATAGCGAACACTGCCGTCACAAGATCTTCAATGCACTGTTCACGATCGACGGGGCTACGCAGCCGCACAGCCTCTTCGACATGATCCGCCACACGCACCAGATCAACCCGCAACACATGCTGGTGGCGTACTCGGACAACGCCGCCGTCATGGTCGGCAGCCAGGTGGAACGCCTCGTCGCACGCACGGCGCAGAGCAACGTCAACAAGGTTGGGGTGGCGAGCTACCAAAAGCGCAGGGAAATCCAGCACGTCCTGATGAAAGTGGAGACGCACAACCACCCTACTGCCGTCTCCCCCTTCGCGGGCGCGGCAACCGGGGTAGGCGGCGAGATTCGCGACGAAGGCGCCACGGGGCGCGGCGCCAAATCCAAGGCAGGGCTGTGCGGGTTCACCGTCTCCAAAATCCAATGGGATGGTTCCGACGGCGAATTCGGCAAGCCCGCGCACTTGGCCAGCCCCTTGCAGATCATGCTCGACGGGCCACTCGGCGCTGCCGCCTTCGGCAACGAATTCGGCCGTCCCAACCTACTGGGGTACTTTCGGGAATACGAACAGGGCATCCACTTCCGCTTGTCCGATGCCTTGGGCGATGGGGGGATGTACTTCGAGCAGCGCGGCTACCACAAGCCGATCATGCTCGCCGGGGGGATCGGTTCGATTGATGCCAGCCAGAAGCACAAGGTGCCTTTCCCGTCAGGCAGTCTGCTCGTCGTACTCGGCGGGCCTGCGATGCGTATTGGCCTCGGCGGCGGCGCCGCCAGTTCGCTGACTGCGGGCAGCAACGCCGCGCACCTGGATTTCGATTCCGTCCAACGCGGCAACCCCGAAATGCAGCGGCGTGCGCAGGAAGTCATCAATCAGTGCTGGCAACTCGGCAAGGATGGCAGCCCAATCTTGTCGATCCACGACGTAGGCGCCGGAGGGCTGAGTAATGCCTTGCCCGAGCTGTGTAACGAAGCCGGGCGCGGCGCACGCTTCGACCTCGGCGCCATACCGCTCGAAGAAACGGGGATGTCCCCGATGGAGATCTGGTGCAACGAAAGCCAGGAGCGCTACGTGCTGGCCATTGCGCCCAAATCGCTGCATTTCTTCCGAGCGCTGTGCGAGCGCGAGCGCTGCCCTTTTGCAGTCGTCGGGGTAGCCAGCGATGAAAAAAACCTGATCGTCTCGACCGAAGGGGATCACAACGCAGGCATCGACTACGTACACCTGCCTTTGAGCGTGCTGCTGGGCAAGCCGCCCAAGATGCATCGCGATATCAATACCATCGTCCGCATCTTTCCTCCGGTCAGTCTTGCCGGGGTGAGCTTGCAGCAGGCGGTTCACGATGTATTGGCCCACCCCACGGTAGGTTGCAAACGCTTTTTGGTGACGATTACCGACCGTACCGTTGGCGGGTTGAGCCACCGCGACCCCATGGTCGGCCCTTGGCAAGTGCCGGTAGCAGACTGTGCCGTGACCTTGGCGGACTTTGCCGGGTTTTCCGGCGAGGCCATGGCGCTGGGCGAACGGTCCCCGCTGGCCACAGTCGATGCCCCCGCTTCCGGGCGCATGGCGCTGGGCGAGGCCATCACGAACCTGCTGGCCGCTCCGATCCACCTCGACAGGGTCAAACTCTCCGCCAACTGGATGGCCGCCTGCGGCGAGCTTGGCGAAGACGCCGCCCTCTTCGAAACCGTCAAAGCCGTGGCGCTGGAGTTGTGCCCCGTGCTGGGCATCTCGATCCCCGTCGGCAAGGATTCCCTGTCGATGCGCACCCAATGGGTCGAGCCGGATGTCACGCTAGGTGGCCCGGGCATTCCCAAAAAGGTTGTTTCCCCCGTCTCGCTGGTCGTGACGGCATTCGCCACGCTCAGCGACGTGCGCGGCACCCTCACCCCGCAGCTCAAGGCCACGGACGACACCTCGCTGATCCTCGTCGATCTGGGACGAGGCCAAAACCGCATGGGCGGGAGCGTGCTGGCACAAACCCTCGGGCAGCTCGGCAACGCCACGCCGAATGTCGATCACCCTCGCGACCTCGTCAACCTCGTCAAGTGCATCAACGCCCTGCGCGCCAAAGGGCAAATCCTGGCCTACCACGATCGCAGCGACGGCGGCCTCTTCGCCTGCTGTTGCGAAATGGCCTTCGCTGGTCACGTGGGCGTGGCCATCCACATCGATACCCTCGTCCCTGACGCGGGTTCCGAGCCTCGCACCGACCCCATCCCCATCGTGCCGATGGATTGCGGGCGAGACGAAGCCATTCTGCGCGCCCTGTTCAACGAGGAATTGGGCGTGGTGCTGCAAGTGCGCACCTCGGATCGCAGCGCGGTGATGCAAACCTTGCGCCTGTATGGCTTTGGATTGCACAGCCACCACATCGGCAAGACCCGACCCGCCAACACGGGGGTGCCCACGGGGGTCGGCGAAATTCAAGTCTGGCGGGACGCCAAGCTCCTGTTCAGCGCCAAGCTCCAGGAACTCCAGCAGCTTTGGGATACGACGAGCTGGAAGATATGCCGCCTGCGCGACAACCCCGCCTGCGCCGATGCCGAACACGCCAGCGTGGGCAAGATGGCCGACCCCGGTCTGCACACGCATATCGTCTTGGCGGAAACAGCAGCTCCGATTGCAGCTTCTAGTACAGCTCCCACCACCGCTCCCGCAACAACCCACATCGCGGCTCCCACCGTAGCGCTGGCGCGCCCCAAAGTGGCTGTGCTGCGCGAGCAGGGCGTCAACTCGCACATCGAGATGGCCTACGCTTTCACCGAAGCCGGGTTCGATGCGTTCGACGTCCACATGAGCGACTTGCTCGCCGCACGCTGCAAGCTCTCCGACTTCCAAGGCCTCGTTGCCTGCGGCGGGTTCAGCTACGGTGACACCCTCGGCGCCGGAGTCGGTTGGGCCAGGTCGATCACATTCCACAAAAACCTGTTCGACCTCTTTTCCGCGTTTTTTGCGCGCAGCGATACCTTCGGGCTTGGGGTGTGCAACGGCTGCCAGATGTTCGCCGAGCTGAGCACGATCATCCCCGGCGCCCAAGATTGGCCCCGCTTCACGACAAACATCAGCGAGCGCTTCGAGTCGCGCCTGTGCATGGTCGAAGTGTTGCCCTCCCCCTCGATCTTCTTCACGGGAATGGCAGGCACGCGCATGCCGATCCCAGTCGCGCACGGCGAAGGCTACGCCGACTTTGGCCGTGCGGGCAACCCTGAGAAGGTGCTTGGTGCACTGCGCTACACGGACCACTACGGCGCGCCCACCGAAGCCTACCCCTTCAACCCCAACGGCAGTCCCGGCGGGCTGACGGGCGTGACCACCCCCGACGGGCGCTTCACAGTCATGATGCCGCACCCCGAGCGTGCTTTCCGCGCCCTGCAACTGAGCTGGACGGATCTCGATCTCTCCGGCTTCACCCCCTGGATGCAGCTCTGGCGCAATGCCCGTGCGTGGTTGGGTTGAACCGAACCTAGCTGCCTTGCGCACGGTACCCATGCTGTACGTATTGACCCTTTCTTGCCACGATCGGCGGGGATTGGTCCATGCAGTGTCCGGTTTTCTGCTGGAACGCGGCGGAAATATCGAAGAAGCCGCGCAGTACAACGACCCCAACACCGGGTTGTTTTTCATGCGCGTGCAGTTCTCGTGCGAAGGAATCGGGTTCGAGGCACTGCAAGCACAGCTTGATGCTTTCGCCCTTCCCTTCCAGATGCAATGGGCATTGCATGACCCCGCGCAACCCACGCGCACGGTGCTCTTCGTCAGCAAGGAAGGGCACTGCCTCAATGACCTGCTCTTTCGCTGGAAGACCGCGCAGCTCCCCATCGATGTGCGCGCAATCGTCTCGAACCACCGGGAATTCGAGGCGCTGGCAGCCAGCTACGGAGTGCCCTTTCACCACATCCCCGTCTTGGCGGGGAACAAGCCCGAAGCCGAAGCCCGGCAACTCGACGTGCTACGCGCCCAGCGTGCGGAACTGGTGGTGCTGGCGCGCTACATGCAGATCCTCAGCAATGACTTCTGCCAGCAACTCTGTGGCAGGGCCATCAACATCCACCACTCGTTTTTACCGAGCTTCAAGGGCGCCAAGCCCTACCACCAGGCGCACGACCGGGGAGTCAAGCTCATCGGCGCGACCGCGCACTACGTCACTGCGGATCTGGATGAAGGCCCCATCATCGAGCAGGATGTCGTCCGCGTCGACCACAGCCACACCGTAGCCGACCTCACCAGCCTGGGCCGCGACACCGAAAGCCACGTCCTGGCCCGCGCCGTGCGCTGGCACTGCGAACACCGCGTGCTACGCAACGGGCACAAGACCGTCATCTTCCGTTCATAGGCAGGGTGTCAGCGTGCTTGGCGCAAACATCGACCAAGGCTCCAAGCTTCCCTTCGCGTTGTAGGAACGACTACGGGTCCTATTCGTGTGCTGGAGTGCTATTCCGCCACGCCGCGCTCATACCATCCCTTGGTGCCATTGACCACGCGCACGACGAGGAGCATGACCGGTACCTCAATGAGCACGCCGACGACCGTGGCCAGCGCCGCGCCGGAAGCAAAGCCAAAGAGGCTGATGGCCGTGGCGACGGCCAGCTCGAAAAAGTTCGATGCGCCGATCAGCGCAGAAGGCCCGGCGATGCAGTGGCGCTCCCCCACCAGGTAGTTCAGGCCATACGCCAGCGCCGCGTTGCTCAACACCTGCACGAGGATCGGCGCAGCCAACAAAGCGATGATCAGAGGCTGGCGAACGATGGCATCCCCCTGAAAGGCGAAGAGCAGCACCAGCGTCGCCAGCAACGCGACCATCGACAACGTCCCCACCTGATTCATGACGGCATCGAAAACGGCATCCCCCCGCGCCAGCAACCCCTTGCGCCAAATTTGGGCCAGCACGACGGGAACGACGATGTACAGCAGCACGGAAACAAGCAGCGTGTCCCACGGGACGGTGATTGCAGCCACGCCTAGCAGCCCCGCAACGAGCGGCGCAAAAGCGATGACCATGATGCTGTCGTTGAGAGCAACCTGGGTCAGCGTGAAGAGCGGATCTCCGTTCGTCAGCCGACTCCAGACAAACACCATCGCCGTACACGGCGCTGCGGCAAGCAGGATCAGCCCGGCGATGTAGCTGTCTACCTCCTGCGCAGGCAGCCATGGCGCGAACCACTGGCGCAAGAACAACCAGGCCAAAAACGCCATCGAAAACGGCTTGACCAGCCAATTGACGAAGAGCGTGACGCCCATCCCCCGCAGATGCTGACGCACCTGGTGCAGCGCACCGAAGTCCACCTTCGCCAACATCGGGATGATCATCACCCAAATCAGCACCCCCACGGGCAGGTTGACCCGTGCCACCTCGGCCCGCCCAATCGCCTGAAACACTTCCGGGAAAGCCTGGCCGAAGGCAATCCCCACAACGATGCATCCCAATACCCACAGGGTGAGATACCGCTCAAACACCCCCATGGGCGCGCCTTGCTGGGGCGAATGGCCCCCTTCACATAGGACAGACATGGTTTTTCCTCGCACTGAACATGGACGAATGGAACATTGCCGTGCATCGAATCCCTGTGAGGCCGTGCGCCCACTCAACCGCCCAGGGTCCCGATCCGATCCAGCTCCGCCTGAAAGCGGGGGCGATCACCGGCCAAGTCGGCCAAGGGCAACGCAAGAAAGGCTTCGATGCGCGAGCGCAGCGTGCGGTAAGCCTGGTAGAACGCGGCATCGATCTCCGCGTCGGTGCCTGTCGCATGGGCTGGGTCGTCCACGCCCCAATGCGCACGCAGCACAGGTCCCAGGTAGGCGGGGCAGGTTTCCCCCGCAGCGTTGGCGCAGACGGTGATGACCAAGTCCGGCGTGGTGGGCAGGTTGTCCCAGGACTTGCTGGCGTATCCAGCAGTGGCGATGCCTTCGCGCTCCAGCAATGCCAGGGAACGTGGATGCACTGCGCCCGTGGGGCGACTGCCCGCGCTCATCGCCTTCCAGCCTGCGGGGGCGAGATGATTGAAGGTGGCTTCGGCCAGGATCGAACGGCAGGAATTGCCGGTACACAGAAACAAAATGTTCATGGTTCTTGGGAAGAAGAGGTATAGGAAGAGGAATGGGAAGGAAGAGAGGCTGGGAGTGAGGGGAACTGCCCTGACTTTCACGATGCAGGGCGTCTGCGCAAAGTCATGGCAATTGTTCTCACAGGTTGCCTACCCCCGTCCCTGCCGCACCTCCTCCAGCGCAGCCCAGATGCGATACCGCTCTTGCGCTTCGGCAGTGCGGCCCAGGTCGCGCAGCAGGATGCAACTGTTTTTGAGGGCCGACGTATTGCGGGGTTCGAGGGCAAGCACCTGCTCGTAGCTTTGCAAGGCTTCTTCTTTGCGGCCGCGTTGCGCCAAGGCAAAGCCGTGGGCAAACCACAAGGGGGCGTAAGGGGGCTTGCTGCGAGCGACGGCCTGGGTCAGAAATTCCAGCGCGGCGTCCTGGTTCCCGTATTGCAGCAGCAAGGTAGCCATGGCGTACAGCGCCAGTGGGCTGCCGGAGTTGCGTTGCAGGCATTGGGCGATGAGGGCACGCGCTTCTTCAATGCGGCCTGTGTCCCGCAACGTTACCGATTGCTGTAGCAGCAGATGTTCCTCGCTGGCTGCAGATACAGGCTGGGCGCGACGGCGGTCATGCAGGTCCTCGAACAAGGCTTCGAGATTGCGGCAGTAGCGCGTAGTGTCGAAGAGGGGGTGCGTGCGCCGGTTGGCCTCCAGCGTTGCCTTCCACTGGGCAAGCAGTACGGGGTCACGCGCCAATTGCAGCGCCAGGGCCTCGTACTCTTCCAGCGAGTAGGTAACGGCCTGCGGCAGCCCGATGGCATGCAGCAAACTGGCCGCCACCCGCGAGGGGAAGGCATTGCCCATCACAGTCAGCACTGGCACGCCGACGTACAGCGCGTCAGCCGTCGTGGTGTGGGCGTTATAGGGGGATGTGTCCAGAAAGATGCCCGCTTGCCGGTACCGCGCCAGATGGTCTTCCAGCGCGGGAACCCGCGTGGCAAAAATCAGCCTGTCGGGGTCGATGCCGCGTTCTTGTGCTTCCCGGCGCAAGTGGGTGACGCAGGTTTCCAGCCTCGTCATCAGCCATAGCACGCTGCCGGGCACTTGGTGGAGCAAGCGCATCCATACGTCGAATACCGGCGGGGCGATCTTGTGGTCGTGGCTGAACGAGCAAAACACGAACCCTTCTTCCGGCAGGCCGCATTCCGCACGGGTGGGCGTGCGGTCGGCAACGACCAGGCTTCCATCGGTGGGCAAGTAGGCGTCGGGCAGGTACACCACCTCTTCGTCGTAAAACTGGCGGTGCTCCGGGGGAATGACATGGCGGTCGGCGATGAGGTAGTCGAGGAACCGCACGCCGATCGTCCCCGGGTAGCCCAGAAAGTTCACCTGCACCGGCGCTGGCCGGTGCGCCAAGGCGGGCGACCCCGTTCCCCGCGTGTACCCCGCCAGGTCTACGGCGATGTCCACTTCCAGCTCGCGCATCTTCATCGCGATGTCGCGCATTTCCAGCTTTTGTACGTTGTGGAATTGGTCGAAAGCCTTGACGAGCCGGGCGCGACGTTCGCTTTTGTCGTTGTCGAACATCGAGATGGCGATGACCTCGAAGCGGGACCGATCATGCCGTTCGACCACCCCGGCCATAAGCTGCCCTACCGGGTGATTGCCAAAGTCCGGCGACACGTAGGCAATGCGGATGCGGTCGTGCTGGTAGCGCTCCCCACGCCAGATTGGCGCGGGGGTCGGAGGAAAGAGGAAATCCGCATACGTGCGGGCGCACATCTGGTGCTCGCGCGCTTCGCCGGACATCACCATGATCGGGAATGGGCTGCACGCGGGCTTGCCAGCCAGCACCGCCTCACGCACGCGGCGGGTGAGGGGGCCATAGTCCCGCCAGTCGCAGATGTGCAGCCGTTGGTATGCCATCCTGCCGATGGCGTTGCGGTAGTCAGGGTCTATCGCGACCAGCCGCTCCAGATATTGCACGGCCTTGACGAGGTCGTCGTCGTTGATCGATTCGGAGTGGATCACCGCGACGTTGGAGAGCGCCACCGGGTCTTCGCGCATCGCCAGGATGCGCGCAAAGCGCCCCAGCGCATCTTTGGGGCGGTGCAATTCCAGCAGTAGCGCGGCGCTGTCGTTGAGCGCCTCGAAGTACTGGGGATCGAGAGCCAGAGCGCGGTCGAAGTCGGCATTCGCTTCTTCCCGGCGCAGGAGCCTGACAAGAGCCTTGGCGCGGGCATACCAGAGCTTGGCGACTTGCGGGGCGGCCCGCACGGCGCGGTCGTACCAAGTGAAAGCAGCCTGGGGGTCGCGGGAGACTTCGAGCGTTCCCAGCGAATACAACGTCCAGGGGTTGCGGGGATTGCGCGCCAGGCTTTCCTGAAAGTGGCGGATCGCTGCGGCGATGTCACCGCGCTCCTGTGCCGCGATACCGTGTTGCAGCAACAGGTTGGAAGCAGCCAGGTCGGCAGCCGACACGGTGGAAAGCAGCCCTTGCCCTGCTCCTACTGCGGGGGAAGATTTGCGGGGTTGCTGCGAATGTGGGGGGCGTTTTTTCTTGCCACCCTGCTTGTTGGCCATGACCTGCCTCCATGCTGGCGAGTGTTGTGGAGCTTGTGTAGGCGCACCGGAACACCAGGACATCGGGATGTTGCCTTCGCCGCTCCCTGCGCCCCTAGGGTTTCGTTGCGCTCACCGTCGCATATTCCCCAGGCTGCGCATCCACTGGGCCATTCCCACGCCCTTCATCTTCTTCATCATGGTCTGCACTTGCTCAAATTCCTTGAGCATGCGGTTGACCTCATGCACCTGCACGCCAGCCCCTGCGGCGATGCGCCGCTTGCGGTGGGCCTTGATCAGCTCGGGCTGGCTGCGCTCCTTCGGCGTCATGCTATGGATGATGCCGATCTTGCGGCGCACGCCCTTCTCCACGTGCGCCATGTTGGCGCCTTCCACTTTCTGCGCCAATGCAGTGGGCAGCTTGTCCATCAGGCTGGATAGGCCGCCCATCTTTTGCATCTGCAAGAGTTGTTCCAGAAAGTCGTTGAGGTCGAACTGCCCGCCCCCCTTGACCTTGGTGACCAATTTCTGCGCGGCTGCGACGTCGATGCCCGAAGACACCTGCTCGACGAGCGCAACGATGTCGCCCATTCCCAGAACGCGCCCGGCGTGGCGCTCTGCGTCGAAGACTTCCAACCCGTCGATCTTCTCGCTGGTTCCCGCGAACTTGATCGGCGCGCCGGTGACGTGGCGTACAGAAAGCGCCGCACCCCCGCGCGAATCGCCGTCGGTCTTGGTCAGCACGATGCCCGTCAAGGGCAGGGCTTCCCTGAACGCCTTGGCAGTGTGGATGGCGTCCTGCCCTTGCATCGCATCGACGACGAACAGGGTTTCCACCGGTTGCAATACGGCGTGCAGGGCAGCGATTTCGCGCATCAGCGCTTCGTCGATGGCCAAGCGCCCGGCGGTATCGACGATCAGTACGTCGGCAAGGCTGCGGCGAGCGTATTCCAGCGCGGCGCGGGCGATGTCGATCGGCTGTTGCTCCGGCGTGCTGGGGAACCATTCAGCCTGGGCCTGGGCGGTGACGGTGCGCAACTGTTCGATGGCGGCGGGGCGGTACACGTCGGCAGAGACGGTCAACACCTTCTTGCGCCGTTTTTCGAGCAAATGCCGTGCGAGCTTGGCCACGGTCGTCGTCTTGCCCGAGCCTTGCAACCCTGCCATCAGAATCACCGCCGGGGGCTGGGTGGCCAGGTTGAGATCGGCTACGCCCTCGCCCATCACAGCGGCCAGTTCCTTGTGTACCACCCCCACCAGCGCCTGACCGGGAGTGAGCGAACCCAGCACCTCCTGCCCCAATGCCTTGTCTTTGACGCGGGCCAGAAATTCGCGCACGACGGGCAACGCCACGTCTGCCTCCAGCAGCGCCATGCGCACCTCGCGCAGCATGTCGGAAACATTCTCCTCGGTGATGCGCGTTTGCCCGCGCAGTTCCTTGACGAGCCGGGAGAGCTTATCGGTGAGTGTGGATGCCATGGGATCGACGAAAAAAAAGCCCTCGACAACAAAGAACGGGGCCTAGAACCATTGTAGGAGGGGCGGAATGGACAAACGGCCACCTTGCTAGCATCCTGGCCTCCAACCCACTACCCTTGCCGCCATGCGCATTCTTTGGTTTGCTTTGATCGTGTTCCTGGTGCTCTGGATCGTCGCGCCCGGCCTGTTTCATAAAGCCTTGCGCCGCTCGGAAAAAACGGCGCCCCCCCCACCAACGCCGACCACACCACAGCCGACCACGGATGTCGTCGCCTGCGCCTTTTGCCATCTGCATATTCCCACTGCCAGCGCCATTTCTGGGCGCAAGGGCGTGTACTGCTGCGAGGCACACCGCAACGAGGCGGAAGGCTCGTAGCCCCCCCCCACAGGAGCATGGCGCTGACTACCGCAACCGCCGCCGCCCTCGACCACCCCCCCACCGAACGCACCGCGCTGGACAAGCTGGCCGAGTTCGACCGGCTCTGGCGCGGGTTCATGACCGCACGCGCGACGCTGGGGGGGGTATTGCTGTTCTCGCATGTAGGGCTATACGTGATGCGGGACACACGCAACCCTTGGCTAATGGGCATTTGCGCTGCCTATTTCGCTGCAGCGCTGGCCGTGCGCGTGCTCTCCAGCGCAAAGCGTCTGCGCAAGCGCTTCGATTTCTATTGGCTACGTACCGTGGGCATCGACCTGTTGGCGTTTTCTGCGCTGCAAGTCATCCACGGCTCCACCGTCACCAGCGTCAACTACACGCCGCTCTTTGCGCTACCGGTATTGATGGCCGCCGTACTTGGCCCGCTGCGCACGGCCATGGCCACCGCCGCCAGCGTCACCATTCTGCTATTTGCCTACGCGGGATGGCTGTGTTGGCAAGGGCCGCAGCCCGTCACTTCCCTCCTGCTGCAAACCGCGCTGGCGGGAACGGGCAGCTTCGTCGTCTCGTTCATCGCCAGCGAAATGGCTTCGCAACTCGCCATCGTCGAACGCAGCGCCGAACGCAGTCAGCTCGCCGCCGCAGCGCAGCGCAGGGTCAACGAACTGGTAATTGAGGCGCTCACCGAAGGGGTGATCGTCGTCGACGTGCAGCACTTCGTCCGTTCTGCCAACCCCGCCGCCTACGTCTTGCTGGGGATACCGGAACCACAACGCCGCGTTCCTATCGATCTTGCGCAGCGCCCGGGCTGGAGCGCGTTGCGCAAGCTCGTCGTCGCCAGCTTCCAAGGCCATTGCGCGGGAGGGGAAGACCTCGACATCGACCATGCAGGGCAAGGCGTGCGCAGGCTGCGCGTTCGTTCGCAGATTACCGCCCCGCTTGACCCCGGCTCGCGCGGGCTGTGCGTGGTGTTCATGCAGGATCAGCGCGAAATCCAGGCGCGGCTACGCACCGAAAAACTTGCCAGCATGGGGCGAATGTCCGCCGCCGTCGCGCACGAGATTCGCAATCCGCTGGCGGCCATCGTGCAGGCCAACGCCCTGCTAGCCGAAGACCTGCACCAGGGAATGCACCGGCGTCTGACACAGATGATCGAGCAAAACGCCCAGCGGCTGGAACGCATCGTCCATGACATCCTCCACCTCGCGCAGACCCCTGCGGGAGAGGAAGGCAGTTGCACCCAAACCGTGGAGCTATACACCGCCATCGACCGCATCGGCAACGACTGGCAAACGCAGCACGGGCTGGGGCAACGGCTGCGCGTCAGCCTCGGCACGCCGGGCGCTTTCGTCGGATTCGACCCAGAGCACCTGCGCCGCATCCTCGTCAATCTGCTTGATAACGCCAAGCGCTATGCCAGCGAGCGGGAAGGCGCCATTCAGGTCGATGTCTTAACCACGCCCGGCACCGGCGACAAGGGTGACGATGGAGTCGGGAATAAAACCTGTAATGAAGTCAGCAAGGGAATCGACGATAGGCTGACCGTGCGGGTATGGAGCGACAGCGGCCCGCTTGACCCTTCCGTCGAACAGCACCTGTTCGAGCCGTTCTTTTCTTCCGAAAGCCGGTCCAGCGGGCTGGGCCTGTTCATTTGCAGGGAGCTGTGTACACGCCACGGTGCAACCATCGCCTACGAACGCACCACCCGCGTAGTACACGATGCAGCGATCCAGGGCAACGAGTTCCGCATCTGCCTATGCACCCGGAACAGGTCCGCGACGCAGCACAAGCTGGACCCTGCTGCACCGCCCGCTACACCTGCATGTTCATGATGTCGGTGTATGCCTGCACCATGCGATTGCGCACGTGCAGCGTGGCCTGAAAGCCGATTTGCGCTTTTTGCATGGACACCATCGTTTCTTCCAAACTGACATTGGGGTTTTCAAATTGCACTTCCCGCTGTAGCTTGGCGGATTGGTTTTGCGCTGCGCTGACGGACTGCAAGGCGTCCTTGAACGCCACGCCAAAGCCTGTGCCTGGAGCGCCCTGCGTTGCGGCGCCACCGCGTGCGACCTGCGCAGCGCCAGCCATATTCCCCGCCAAATTCGGGCGCACCATGGCGGGGGAGTTTCCGAGTTTGAGGTTCATCATATTATTCGCCTGGGCCGTTGCTTGCTGACTTGCCGTCAGCGTGGTTCGTATCCGTATGGCTTGGATGCTACCGACGCACGCACCAAAACTTGAGCCCGAATAGACGGGTTTTCGTGCCGTTTTTTGGGCTGTAGCGTCGCTGCGGCACCCCAACAATCCCAAAAAGCCCGGGGCTGGCCCAACGCTCTGGGATACGTTTTTTCCGTTCACAGCAACGATCCAGAACGAGGCTTTCAGGCCAGAGTTACGGCTTACCGCCCTGAGGGGCGGGGTTTCCAACCGGTGTTAGTTTTTCGATGAACGACGCAGTCGCCCTTCCCACTACCGCCACCACCACCGCCACCGCCAACTTCGTTCAACGCTTGGCGAATCTGGATCGGCCGCAGCGCATTCGCCTTGCGGTCGGTATCGTGCTGTTCGCCGTCATCGTCGTCATCGGCATGATCATGGGCCGCCAGACGGAATGGCGCGTGCTGTATTCCAACGTCTCGGACAAGGACGGCGGCGCCATCGTCGCGCAGCTCGCGCAGATGAACGTTCCCTATCAATATGGGGTTGGGGGCGGATCGGTGCTCGTTCCCGAAGACAAGGTCTACGACACCCGCCTCAAGCTCGCTTCGATGGGGCTACCCAGAGGCACGGTCACGGGCTTCGAGCTGATGGACAACGCCAACCGCTTTGGCATGACGCAGTTTCAGGAGCGGCTGGCCTTTCAGCGCGGGCTGGAAGGCGAGCTGATACGGTCGATCCAGGCGCTGTCTTCGGTCGAAAGCGCTCGCGTACACCTCGCATTGCCCAACCAGAATGGGTTCTTTCGCGAACAGCAGAAGCCGTCTGCTTCGGTGCTCGTGACCCTGCACCCTGGCCGCAACCTCGACCGCTCGCAGTTGGCTGGGATCATCCATCTCGTCGCATCCAGCGTGCCGGAGATGGATCCCAAAGCCGTCAGCGTGCTCGACGACACGGGCAAATTGCTCTCCGCCTCGCCGGAAGACGAATTCGGCGCCCCGCAAGACGCCCAGCGCCTGCAACACATCCGCAAGATCGAGCAGGAGTACACGCGCCGCATCATGGACATCCTCGAACCCGTGGTGGGCCGCAAGAATGTCCGCGCCCAGGTGACGGCAGAGATGGACTTCTCGCTCTCCGAGTCCACGTCCGAGGCCTATCGTCCCAACCAAACCCCGGAGTCGTCCGCCGTGCGCAGCCAGCAAACGCTGGAAAGCAACGTCAACCCGCCCACCCCGCCGACGGGCATCCCCGGCGCGGCCACCAACCAGCCTCCCGGCCAGATGACCACGGACATCAATGGCCCCGCGCAAGCCATGGCTGCGGCGGGGACGGCATCCGGTGCGCTGGGGCACGGTGGTCGACGTGAGTCGATCACCAACTTCGAGGTGGACAAGACCGTGCGCGTGGTGCGCAGCGGCGCCGGAGTGATCAAGCGGATCACCGCCGCTGTCGTCGTCAACCACCAGACGGTGACGGATGCCAAAGGCAAGGTCAGCCAGGCGCCGATCAGCGATGCCCAATTGGAGAAGATGACTGCCCTTGTGCGGGAAACTGTCGGCTACAGCCAAGAGCGAGGCGACTCCGTCAACATCATGAACGCCCCGTTCACGGAAATCGCTGCCGACGAAGAGGAACTGCCTTGGTGGAAGCGCCCGGAAATCATCGACATGATCAAGTCGATGGCCTGGCCTCTCGGCACCTTCCTGCTGGCAGCCCTGGTGCTCTTCGGCGCCATCCGCCCGGCCCTCAAGGCCATGGCGCCCGCCCCGGTGGTCGAACCTTCGGAAGCGACTGCCGTCCATGTCGATGCTATCGAGGGCGAGGAGCCAGAACGCCCGATGCTCGAAGGCCCCTCCTCCGGGCAAGTCCCCGGCTTACCTGCGCCGCCATCCCCGGAAGAGCTGGCGCTGGAAGAAGCCCGCAAGCTCACCCGCGAAAACCCCGCCGCCGTGGCCAACATCATCAAGACGTGGATCAACGGCGAGGCGCCGGCGTAAAGGCAGTCATACTCACTGCCCTCTGACCACACAGTCACCCTCGCCACCATCCACCACCAAGGAGGAACAGCACCATGTCCGACGGACTGGAAGACGCCGCCATCCTGATGATGTCCCTCGGGGAAGAAGAGGCCTCCGAGGTATTCAAGCACCTGTCCCCGAAGGAAGTGCAAAAGCTAGGCGAAGCCATCGCCAAGACCAAAACGTTGACACGCGACCGCGTCAACGAGGTGGTCGAGAAATTCACCGGGATTGCCACCGCGCAAAGCCTGCTGGTGTCGAATTCCGGCGACTACGTTCGTTCCGTGCTCAAGCGCGCGCTGGGCGACGACAAAGCCGCGTTGCTGATCGACCGCATCCTCCAAGGGGGGGATGTCTCCGGCATCGAAAGCTTGAAGTGGATGGATCCCTCCTCCGTCGCGGAGCTGCTACGCAATGAGCACCCGCAGATCGTCGCGGCCATCCTCGTGCATCTGGATTTTGACCAAGCCGCCGACATCATGAAATTCTTCACCGAACGCCAGCGCAACGAAGTCATGCTGCGGGTGGCAACGATGGAAGGCATCCAGCCCACTGCGCTCAAGGATCTCAACGAAGTGCTGTTCAACGTGCTTTCCGGGGGCGACAAGATGCGCAAATCTTCGCTGGGTGGCGTCAAGGCCTCTGCGGAAATCATCAACCTCATGGGAACGGCGATCGAAGGTACCGTGCTGGAGTCGATTCGCAACCACGACCCCGACCTCGCCCAAAAGATCATGGACAAGATGTTCGTCTTCGACGACGTCATCAAGCTCGACAACAAAGCCATCCAGACAGTGCTCAAAGAAGTCTCTTCGGACGTGCTCGTCGTCGCGCTCAAAGGCGCCCAGCCCGATCTCAAGGAAAAATTCCTCGCCAACATGTCCTCCCGGGCTGCGGAATCGTTGCGGGAAGACCTCGAATCGCGCGGGCCGATGCGGCTTTCCGAAGTGGAAGCGCAGCAGAAGGAAATCCTCAAAACGGTGCGCCGTCTGGCCGACGAAGGGACGATCGTCATCGGCGGTGGCGGCGACGACCAGATGGTCTAACCGTCGATTTGCTTGATGCAAGGGTTCCCACCCCATGGCCATTGCCCGCGACCCCTATTCCCGCTTCATCCCCGTCGAGGAAATCGCTTCCGTTCAGCAGTGGGATTTCGGCACCGTCGCCACCAACGCGCAGATCCAGGCTGCGCAGGCCCAGGCGGAGGAAGAAGCGAAGCGCGAGGCCATGCAGCGCGTAACGCAGGCTGAGCTGGACCGCAAGAAGCACTATGAGGATGGCTTGCAGGCCGGGCTGACGCAGGGCCGATCACAGGGCATGGAAAAAGGGCTGGCGCAAGGCAAGGAGCAAGGCTACGCGCAGGCCAAGGCCGAGTGGCAAAAGAAGATGGACGACTTTCTGGCCAACCAGGCGCGTGAAGAAGGCGAGCGCCTGGCCTCCCTCGTCACCCAGGCAACGCAACAGATGGAGGTATCGCGCCAGCGCATTGCGCGCGGCGTGCTCGAACTCTCCTGCGCATTGGCGCGGCAGGTGTTGCGGCGCGAAATTTCCATCGACCCGCAGGTATTGGTTCCCGTGGTACACGAGGCCGTAGACCTGCTGGGCACGCAGCACCGCACTGCCCTGCTGCGCCTGCACCCAGCCGATATGGCCGTGCTAGAGCCTTACATCGCTGGCGCCTTTGCGGACTTGCGCATCGGGCTGCGCCCCGATGAAACGATCACCCCCGGCGGATGCCTGCTCGAATCCGCAGGCACCGTGATCGACGCCAGCATCGAAAACCGCTGGAAGACCGTCGTCTCTCGCCTGGGGCTGGACGAGGCCTGGCAACACCATGAGGGAGCGGAGGAAACCGATGGAACAGACAGCGCAGCAGCCACCGATGGAGCCGCACGCTGAGCTATCCGCTCCCTGGGACGAATTTCTGACGCGCTGCCAGCGTAGCGTTGAAGACGTTCACACCCTCGAAGTGCGGGGAACGCTCACCAAGCTCACCGGGCTGGTGCTGGAAGCCGTGGGCATTCGTGTCCCGGTCGGCGCGCAATGCCTGGTGCGGCAGCACAACCAGCCTCCCGTGCTGGCAGAGGTAGTCGGGTTCAGCGGAGAACGCGCCTTTCTGATGCCTGCTGGCGACGTACACGGCCTATCCAGCGGGGCATCGGTGCGTGCAGCGCCGCCTTTCATTTCCGTTCCCCGGTTTGGGGTTCCCTCCGACAACAGCGCCGCGCGCCCCATCCTGACGATGCATGGCACGCTGCGCCTTCCCCTGGGCAACGGTCTGCTGGGCAGAGTGGTCGACGCCCAAGGCAATCCCATGGATTACCGAGGCCCGTTGGAACACGTGACCGCGCTGCCGTTGGATCGGGTGCCGATCAACGCAATGGATCGCGCCCCGGTGCGCGAGATTCTCGATACCGGGATTCGCGCCATCAACGCGATGCTCACCGTTGGCAGGGGCCAGCGTTTGGGGCTGTTCGCAGGTTCTGGTGTGGGCAAAAGCGTGCTGCTGGGGATGATGGCGCGCTACACCAAGGCGGATGTCATCGTCGTCGGCCTCATCGGCGAACGCGGGCGCGAGGTCAAGGAATTCATCGAAGACATCCTCGGCGTGGAAGGCCGCGCGCGCGCCGCCGTCGTCGCCGCGCCCGCCGATGCCTCCCCGCTACTACGCCTGCAAGGAGCCGCCTACGCCACCGCCATTGCGGAACACTTTCGGGACGAAGGCCAGCACGTGCTGTTGCTGATGGATTCGCTCACCCGCTACGCCATGGCGCAACGCGAAATCGCGCTGGCCATCGGCGAACCCCCTGCTACCAAGGGCTATCCGCCTTCCTGCTTCACCAGGTTGCCGCAACTGGTGGAACGCAGCGGCAACGGCTTGCACGGCGTGGGGTCGATCACGGCGTTCTACACCGTGCTAGCCGAAGGCGACGACCAGCAAGACCCCGTTGCCGACGCAGCGCGTGCCATCCTCGACGGGCACTTCGTGCTCTCACGCACGCTGGCCGAATCCGGGCACTTCCCCGCCATCGACATTGAGCGTTCGGCCTCGCGGGTGATGCACAACGTCGTGACCCGCGAGCATTTCGAGATGGCGCGGCGCTTTCGGGCGATTTACTCGCGCTACGAAAAGGGCAGAGACCTCATCCAAATCGGCGCCTACGTACCCGGTTCGGATCCCCAGCTCGACGAAGCCATCGCCCTGCAAGACTCGATGCGCGCCTTTTTGCAGCAGGATATGTTTGAAGCCTCGACGCTCGAAGACAGCCTTGTCGGCATGGCCGCCGTGCTCGGCGGCAGCCTTTGATTCGTGCGTTCCATGGCCAACGGCGTCGTTCGACCATGCCCCGATTCCAAGGGCTAACGCTGGCCATCGAACATGCCACCGTGCAGCGCGACAAGGCGCTGGCGCAATGGCAAACGGCAGTACGCGCCCTGGAACACGGGCACGAACAAATGGCACAACTGCGCCAATACGCCGGCGAAACCGAGCAACGCTGGGTACACACCGCGCAAGAAAGCACCTCTGCTCCCCTGCTTTTCCACCATTACCAGTTTCTGGATCGGTTGCATCATGCGATACAGATTCAGGAAGGCACTTTGCAAACCCTGGAGCAGCGGGTGGCCAGCGCCAAAAAGGTCGTCATCGACGCCGAAGTGCGTCTGGCCGGCATCAAAACCCTGCTTGCCCGCCGGGAGCGCGAATGGAGCCAGCAGATGGATCGCGCCCTGCAGAAAGAAACAGACGAATTTGCCGCACAACGGGCACTACGCGCCCTGCGTGCCCAACAAGAAGAGGACGGAGACAACCCATGAGCGTCGAGGCCAGCAGCCCCACCCACCACACCGCCCGCGCTGCGCAGGCGGGGGATCGCCGTTCCGCCCAGACAGCGGGCAAACAGGACTCCGCCGGGGGCTTTGCCGCGCTGCTGGGAATGCTGGGCGCGAGCGACCCCGAATGCCTGGCAACCGCCGACTTGGGGGAAACCATGGCCACTGGCGGGAACGATACCCACGAAGACGGCGAGGCAGGCGAGACAGACCCCTCCGCCGCGCTAGGGCTGGTGCTGGGGATCCCGCTCGTCCCGCTTGCTCCAGCCCCTACCGGGACGGCTGCGCCATCCTCGATGCAGTCCGCCGGGGGCGGTGCGACAACGCTCCCATCGATGATGGCTGCCGATTCCGCATCCCTGGCTGGCATGACCACTACGACAGACGCCGATTCCGAAGCGCCCGCCACCCCGTTCACCAAAAAAGCGCCTTCCTGGACAGCGCAAAGCGGATTTCAGGCAGCCCAGGACGCTGCCGCCGATGCACGCAATGCGCCGTTGCACCAGACCCTTGCCGACATTCCCCAGCCCGATCCCACTTCCACGCTGACCCCCACCGATACCGCCATCGCAGCGATGCTGGGAGATCGCACCCTACAAAAAACAGCCAAGGCAGGCCCAGGGGAAACAGGATGGGAAGGCGCGTGGCACTTGGAACACACAGCTTCCGACGCGCCCAGCCCCACCGAGCAGGTCACGGCCACGCAAGGCGCCGCGCCCGAAACAGCGCTGGCAGACACGGTGACGTACTGGGCCACGCGCGGCGTGCAAAACGCCGAACTCCAGCTCGACGGTTTTGGCGACAGCCCTGTGTCGGTACACATCACCGTCGAAGGCAACGAAGCGCAAATCGCCTTCCACAGCGATGCC
This sequence comes from Candidatus Symbiobacter mobilis CR, assembly GCF_000477435.1. Classification (NCBI taxonomy): domain Bacteria; kingdom Pseudomonadati; phylum Pseudomonadota; class Betaproteobacteria; order Burkholderiales; family Comamonadaceae; genus Candidatus Symbiobacter; species Candidatus Symbiobacter mobilis. The sequence continues at coordinate 2,532,591 of NC_022576.1, read as the reverse complement.
CCTGAAGTGCGCGCCGCGATCGAAAACGCCACGCAGCAACTGCGCGAGATGCTCTCCAACCAAGGGCTACACCTGGCCGACGTCAGCGTGGGCGCCCACTTGCGCGACGGCTCCGCCCCCAATCAGGGTGGCGACCAGCGCCCTACGCCACGCAAGACGTTCGGCATTCGCCCCACCGAAACCCCTGTAGAAGCGCCCACCCTGCACCGCGCCCGCGAAGGCCGCTCGCTCGACGTATTCGCGTAGCGACCCCTTCGCGGCTGCAGTAGCCTCCGTGATGAATTCTGTAACCCATTGATTTGCAATATGTAATCCCCTTATTTCGCAAATTGGGACGAAAACGGGGCGCTACACTTGGCGAACCTAACCCGAGTATGTAGGCCGGGGTTATTGCTTACACAGGAGGAAAACATGGCTACCAAACACGCAGAGGCGGACGCAGCGGCTCCCCCCCAAGCCAAGAACAAGAAAAAGCTGTTCCTCATCGTCGGTATCGCCGTGTTGGTCATCGCCATCGGAGCAGGCGCGGCGGTCATGATGATGAAGGGCAAAGGCAAAAAGACGGAAGGCAAGGAAGGGGAGCACGCTGCTGCTCCCGCTGCCACCGATCACGCCCCAGCGCACGAGGAACCCGAGCCGGAACCAGAACCCGAGCCGGAAGCAGCGCACGCTGCCACGCCCAAAACACCACCGGTATACCTGCCGCTGGACAACATGGTCGTCAACCTTGCCGACCCCGGCGGGGAGCGGGTGGCGCAAATCGGGATCATCTTCGAAGTGCTTGATGCCAAAGCCGTCGATACGGTCAAGGCTTACCTTCCTGCCATCCGCAGCGGAATCCTGCTCTTGCTTTCGCAGCGAACCGCTGAGCAACTGCTCAGCCCCGATGGCAAACAAAAGCTGATGGACGACATCCTGCGCGAGGCATCGATCCCCTTCGGCGGGAGCTACGACGACGAGGAAGACGAAACCAAGCCCAAGAAGCGCAAGAAGAGAAAGCCCATCGTGATCTATCCGGTCACGGGCGTGCATTTTTCCAGCCTGATCGTGCAGTGACGGCGTTCCTCCCCCGCACGCATCCATGAGCGAATCGTTCCTTTCCCAGGAAGAAGTCGATGCCTTGCTCGAAGGTGTCACGGGCGAAAGCCAGCGGCTCACCGAAGAGGTGGCCGACAACGGCTCGGTTCGCCCGTACAACATCTCCAGCCAGGAGCGCATCGTTCGTGGGCGCATGCCCACGATGGAGATTGCCAACGAGCGCTTTGCGCGCAACCTGCGCGTAGGGCTATTCAACTTCATCCGCAGAAGCCCGGAAATTTCGGTCGGGCCAGTCACCGTGCAGCGCTACAGCGCTTTTCTGCGAGAGCTGGCCGTGCCGACGAACTTCAACATCGTCGCCATACGCCCGCTGCGCGGGAACGGGATGGTGGTGTGCGAACCCGCTCTGGTCTTCGGGGTGATCGAATCGCTGTATGGGGGAACGGGGAAGTACCAGACGCGCATTGAGGGGCGGGACTTTTCCGCAACCGAGCAGCGGGTGATCAATCGTCTCGTCGAAGTCATCAGCACGGAGTTCAAAAAGGCATGGGTAGGCATCTATCCACTCGAACTGGAATACCAGCGCTCGGAAATGCAGCCGCAGTTCGCCAACATCGCCACGCCCAGCGAAATCGTCATTTCCACGTCGTTCCAGCTCGAAATCGGCGAAATTACAGGGTCGATCCATATCTGCGTCCCGTACGCGACGCTCGAACCGATTCGCGACGTGCTGTACTCATCGACGCAAGGCGATTCGATCGAAGTCGACAAACGCTGGGTGAACGTGCTCACGCAGGAAATTCAGGCAGCCCCTGTGGTTCTGATCGCAGTGCTTGCTCATGCCGATGCCACCGTCGAGCAATTGCTGGCGATGAAGCCGGGCGACTTCATCGAGCTAGACCGGCCGCAGCGTATCCAGGCGGCCATCGAGGGCGTGCCCGTGTTCGACTGCCAGTACGGCACGCACAATTCGAAATACGCACTCAAGGTCGAGAAGTGCCTACGCATCAACGACTACAACTGGAAGGGGGATCGAAATGGCTGACGACGACGAGACGATGGACGACTGGGCCGAAGCGCTAATGGAACAGCGCTCGGCCGACGAAACCCCGGGTGGCGGCCCCCCCGGCGGCGTGCTGTCCGACGAACCCGTCCGCCCTTTCTCCACTGGCAGCAACGCTGCCGACGCGCCGATCCAAGACATCAACCGGGTGTTGGATATCCCGGTGCAGCTCTCCGTCGAACTCGGGCGCACCAAGGTGCCCATCAAGCACATCCTGCAATTGGGGCAGGGTTCCGTCGTCGAACTCGACGCGCTGGCCGGGGAACCGATGGACGTGCTGGTCAACGGTTATCTCATCGCGCAGGGCGAAGTCGTCGTCGTCAACGACAAATTCGGCATCCGCCTGACCGACGTGGTGACGCCTTCCGAGCGCCTGCGCCGCGTCAGCAAAAACGGCTGAAACCCAGCCCGATCTACGGCTCGATCCGCGATGAATGCTTGGTTTCCCGCACTGCTGCTGCTCGTCTGCCTGGGGCTGCTGCCATGGGCATTGAAATGGCTGCAACGACGGGTGGTGGGGCTGGGGGGCAACCACCAGGTGGGGTCGATGCGCATCGTCTCCGCAGTCGGCGTAGGCCCGCAGCAGCGGGTCGTCACCGTCGAAATCGGCCCCGAAGGGCAACGCACGTGGCTGACGTTGGGGGTCACGCCCCAGTCCATCACCTGCCTGCATAGCGCTCCCATCTCCTTCGCGCAGCAAATACGGCAGATGCAGGAGGTACAGCATGGGCCAGCCGGTGCGGACAAGCCCTGAGCACGCCGCCCCGCGCCGGGCGGGTGGCACTGGCGGCATGGGCGGAACGAGCGGTGTGGGCGTTGTGGGCGGCGCAACGCTGGCCCTGCTCTTTGCTGTGGTGGCGTTGGCGTGGTACGGCCCGGCAGATGCCCAGGCCCTTACCCAAGGCGCTACCCCCATCACCACCCAACTCACCCCCCAGGCCAGCTTGCCCCTGCTCGTCGGCAGCGGTGGAGCGGCGAGCGGTGGTACGGGCAGCTATTCCGTCCCCATCCAGACGCTGCTGTTTTTCACGGCGCTGTCGTTCCTGCCAGCCATCCTGCTGATGATGACGAGTTTCACGCGCATCGTCATCGTGCTCTCGCTGATGCGCCAGGCGCTGGGAACACAGGCCGTCCCCCCCAACCAGGTGATCGTCGGCCTGTCACTGTTTTTGACCCTCTTCGTCATGGGCCCCACCCTGGACAAGGTCTACAACGACGCCTATCGCCCCTACAGCCTGGGCGAGCTGTCCTTCGAGGAAGCCCTTCCCCGCGCTGCCAAACCGATGCGCGATTTCATGGGCAAGCAAACCCGCCAATCCGACCTGGCGCTGTTCATGAAGCTCGGCAAGATTGACCCGGCAACCAAGGTGGACGACGTCCCCATGCGCACGCTCGTTCCCGCTTTCGCGATCAGCGAACTCAAATCCGCATTCCAGATCGGGTTCATGGTGTTCATCCCCTTTCTGGTGATCGACATCGTCGTCGCCAGCATCCTGATGTCGCTGGGGATGATGATGCTGTCGCCTGTGCTCGTCGCGCTGCCGTTCAAGCTGATGATCTTCGTACTCGCCGACGGATGGAACCTGCTGATCGGCTCGCTTGCTGCCAGCTTCGTACCCTAACAAGGAACGCACATGGATGCCCAGATGGTGTTGACGATAGGGCAGGAAGCCCTGTGGATGCTGGTGTTGATCTCCACCCCCGTACTCGGCGCGGTGCTCGTCGTCGGCCTGATCGTCAGTCTGTTCCAGGCGGTGACACAGATCAACGAGGCCACGTTAGCCTTCGTTCCCAAGCTGCTCGTCGCCGTTGCCGTGTTTGCGCTGGCAGGCCCGTGGATGCTGAACATGCTCGTCGATTACATCCGCAGAACCTTCGAGTCTCTGCCCAGCATGGTGTTGTAACACCAAGGCACAGCCGTGATCACCTTCTCGCAAGAGCAGATCATTGCGTGGCTGTCACCGCTGCTGTGGCCGTTTTTGCGCACGCTGGCGATCTTCACTGCAACGCCGATCCTGTCCTCCCGCGCATTTCCGGTGCGTGCGCGTGTCGCGATCTCTTTTTTGATAGCGGTGGCCGCGCAGCCCAGCCTGGAGGGCATGCCGATCATTGACATCAATGGCCCCGAAGCCGCCGGCGCCGTGGTGCAACAAGTGGGCGTGGGGCTGGCGATCGGCTTTTGCATCCGCCTCGTCTTCACGGTATTCGAGGTTGCGGGGGAGCTTGTGGGGTTCCAAATGGGGCTGAACTTCGCCTCGTTCTTCGACCCCTCGATGAATTCGCAAACCAGCGCGGTGGCGCGCTTTTTCGGGCAAATGGCCACCTTTATGTTTATCGTGACCAATGGTCATTTGTTGCTGTTGTTGACGGTGATCCAGAGCTTTGCGGTCTTTCCCGTCGATCAGCATTTCTTGCAGGCTGCCGACCAGATGCGAATCTACCGCTTGGGCGCTCTGCTGTTTTCCAGCGCGTTGTGGATCGCGCTGCCGATGATCGGGGTGATGCTATTCACCAATTTGGCGCTGGGGTTTGTCTCCCGCGTGGCGCCGCAGATGAATATCTACGCCATCGGTTTTCCCGTCACCCTCACGGTGGGGATGGTCGGCATCGCTTCGACGTTGCCGATGTTCGACCAGCCTTTTCACAACCTGTTGATGCGGGCGCTGGAAATTTTTGCGGTGGGGTAGCGCGGATAGGGGGAGAGGGGGAGAGGGGCTGTATCGCGACTGCCGTCGCTCCTACATCCTGCAGCCGTCTTCCTCGTCCAACGTCATCAGCCCACGCACTTTCGTCGCTTCCAGAATCGGGTGGTCAATCTTGCGTAGAAAGGACGGCACCACGCGGGGGGAGGCATTAAGCAGCGCGGCGACCTCGTCGTAGTCGTCAGGCAGCGCGGGGTTGTCCCACCCATGGGAGGAATGGCGGGCCACACGCTCCGCCAGTACCACGCACTGCACGTTGGGACGATCAGCGTGGCGGTCATCGCTCATTTGCACCAGCAACTGTGGCAGGTGCCACAACTGCATCAACGCCTGGCGCAGATCGATGGCCTCAATGCCCAGTACCTCGCGCTGGATCGCGCTCGTGCGCAAGGTGGGGTCTGCGGCCTGGGCGTCATGTATCGCCACGGCCAGCGTGGGCGCGTGAATCCACAGCAGCATCTCGACGAAATCGTGCAGAAACGCTGCGTGGTGGATGATCGTCGCGTCCATGTCCCCCCGGTGCAGGGCAAAAGCCAGCGCGAATTGCCCGGCGCGCTCGCTGCGGTGCAAGAGGAATTGCAAGCCCTGCAAGGCGCGGGGTTGGTCGCTGAGCCAGTCTTCCACCGAGTACTGCGCCCGAAAGGCCCGAAAGAACGGCCCAATCCCCACGAACACCAGCGAACTGGTGATCGATTCGGTATCGGTGCGATCTCCAGACTTGCGCAATGACGCCACCCACCGCATCAGCTTGAGGGACATCAGCGGGTCTGCCTGAATCACTGGCGTGAGCATGTTGGCATCGACATCGTCCTCGATCTCGTTCAAGGCAGCGAGTTCCCGCACCGTGCTGGCAAAAACGGGAATTTCCGCGTTCGTGAAGTACCGCGTCCATTCCCCGATATGCGCCAGCGGCGCTGTCAGGTACCGGTGCATCGGCTGCGTTTTTTCAAAATGAAGTTCGTCGGTCATGGTGCAAAGGTGCAAAACACGGTTGGGGCACGGCATGATAATTGCCGCCCTTTGCGCCCTTTCACGCCATGTCTTCCGCCTCTGCCGCCTGCCCCACCCCTGCCACGGAACCCAAGCTGACCAGCCTTTCCCACGGTGGGGGCTGCGGCTGCAAAATCGCTCCCGGCGTGCTGTCCGAGCTGCTGCGAGGAAGCATCGCCGCGCCGATTCCCCCGGAATTGCTCGTCGGGATCGAGACCGCCGACGACGCCGCCGTCTACCGCCTGCGCGATGACTTGGCCCTGGTCGCGACGACGGACTTTTTCATGCCGATCGTCGACGATCCCACCGACTTTGGCCGTATCGCAGCGACCAACGCACTCTCCGACGTCTACGCAATGGGGGGCACTCCCATCTTGGCGTTGGCCCTTGTCGGCATGCCGATCTCTACCTTGTCGATGCAGACGATCGGAAAAATTCTCGAAGGCGGCGCCAGCGTCTGTCGCCAGGCGGGTATCCCCATCGCGGGGGGGCACACCATCGATTCTGTCGAACCGATCTACGGCCTTGTTGCCATCGGTACCGTCCACCCGCAGCGGGTGTTGCGCAACGGGGGGGTGCGCCCCGGCGACCAGCTCATCCTGGGCAAGCCCCTCGGGGTCGGCATCTTTTCCGCCGCACTCAAAAAAGGGCTGCTCGACGATGCAGGGTATGCGCAGATGATCGCGACAACCACCCTGCTCAACACCCCCGGCCCACGCCTGGCGGCCATCGATGGCGTGCGTGCGATGACGGACGTGACAGGCTTTGGCCTGGCAGGGCATGCACTGGAAATGGCGCGGGCCTCCGACTGCACGCTGCACCTGCGCTGGGGCAGCATTCCTTTGCTCGACGGAGTGCGGGCCTTGGTCGAGCAAGGTTGCCGCACGGGCGCTGGGGGCCGCAATTGGGCGGCGTATGGGCACGAAATCGCCCTGCCGCCTGCTATCGACCCCCTGGCCCAGACGCTGCTGTGCGACCCCCAAACCAGCGGTGGCCTGCTCGTGGGCTGCGCCCCGGAAGCCGTTCCTGCCGTGCTTGGCGTTTTTCACGCATGCGGTTTTGCCCATGCCGTAGTCGTTGGGGAAGCGCGGGAAGCCCAGGCTGGCACGCGGCTGGTTCTGGAAGGATGACCACGACGACACTACAAAAAACCACTCCACCTCGCCGTAGCACAATGGATAGTGCGCATGCCTCCTAAGCGTGAAATACAGGTTCGATTCCTGTCGGCGAGGCCATCAAGATTGCCGTTCCATGCGGCATCGCAGCTACAGCAACCATAGCCCGGGTGGTGGAACAGGTAGACACAGCAGACTTAAAATCTGCCGCCCCGAAACGGGCGTACCGGTTCGATTCCGGTTCCGGGCACCATCGCATATTTCGTAGTATTCGTGCGTTTTTTCGGTGTAATCCCGCATAAACCCCTGACTCTGTTGAAGACTCAGGGGTTTTTTTATAACTTCTCCAGTAACTTCTCACCAAGCCCACTCTCAGCAAAACCATGCACCAGTTGAGTGTCAACCCCCAACGCCATCTCTACCGTGCCTACCAATAAACGCCACTGACTATTATGGATTTTTCCGACACCCAGAATGCGAAGGTGCTCACAATTACATCTATAACTTGGCAATATGCCGTGAACGGGGGGGTTTTACTCCTTAGTAATTCATCAATACAGCATCCATATAAGTGGTCACTTTCTCAGGCGCTGCACCGGTTCGCCCAAACAGTTTCACGCGAGCCAGCATGTGTTCATGGATTGCTTGGGCCAGGTTGTACTGGGATTGCGTCAACTTGCGCTGGCTGGCAAACACATCAGCCTGAGTAGTAAACCCTGTCGGTACCCCTTTGCCAGCGCCCTCCAGTGCCAATTTGGCAAACGTCACTGCCTGTTGCATGGCTTGAATTTTGGCTGGGGTATTTGCAACCATGAAATAAAGTTCGGTTACGTCCTTGGTCACCCGTTGTATTTCGGCAGCCAGTTCGGCTTCTGCCTTGTCCTGATCGGCCAAAGCCTGGGTGACGGATGCACTCACATAACCACCACTGTAGATGGGCACATTGAGCTGCAAGCCCACAGACCTTTGACTGACGGACTGATTCAAGGTACTCAGTGAATCATTACGCGAAGACTGCACACTGGCAACAACGTCCAACCTGGGGTAATGCCCTGCACCATTGCGAACCACCGCAAGTTGAGCCAGCACCACGGCCTGTTTGCGTGCTGCAATGGTGGGGCTGCTCGTCTGAGCTTTGCTGATGTATTCGGACAGTGTTTCTGTTGGAACTTGTGCAATTTGTGCATTGAGTACATTGGCTGGCAGTGCATCCACCACAAAATCCAAGGGCACATAACCACCCCCGGTGATGTGCCGCAAGACCAGTGTTGCCACCTCCAATTTGTTCTGTGCTTCGGTCAGCAGTACCCGGGCCATTTCCAGTGCAGTATCAGCCTCCGAGACATTGGTGAGCGTTCCTTCGCCAAGTTGAAAGCGTCTTCGCGCCAGATCGCTTTGGGCCTGACTGGCTTCTACCTGTGTGCGAGCAGCCCGCAGGGCATATTCCGCAGACCAGCGTTGCAAGTAGGCATCTGCCAGACGATCCACCAAGTCAACATGGTGAGTGGCCAGAACAGCCTCAGCGTAGCTGACCTGAGCTTGGGCCAGTTCGTACTTTTTGGATGCTTCACGATGAAAAATGGGGGTGCGCAGGCTCAAACTTTGAACGGGTGATCGATAGTCCAAGGGGCTAGTGACAGGCTTGCCGGGTGGGTTATCTATGGTTCGATTGCCTTTCACCCGAGAATCCGACACGCTCAGCGCCACATTGGGGAGCAAAGCTGCACGCGCCAATGGCACGTTTTGAAGAACAGAAGCCAGTTCGGATCGCGCTGCACGAAAGGTGGAATCAGAAACAAGCGCTGCTTCATACGCATGCTGAAACTTGCCTGACCACGCCAAACCATGGCTGAGTAGACTGATGAGCAAGAAGGTGAATGGCTTCATGGCTCGGTCAATGCACGATGGATGCGATCGAGCATAGGTTTGAACAAGTAGTTCATCGCGGTGCGCTCACCCGTTCGGATGAAAATTTCAGCGGGCATGCCCGCCCGAATTTCATGCTTCTTCAAATTGACCAAGCCTTGTGGCGTGACTTCAATCAACGCCCTGAAGTAAGGGATATTCTGCTTGGGTTCTATCAACACATCTGCAGAGACCCACACCACAGTGCCAGCAATATGGGGCGTTGTGGCCTGGTTAAATGCAGTAAACAAAATGTCCACCGGCAACCCAAACTTGACTTTGTCAATCAGGTGGGGCGGGATTTGCGCATCAATTTTCAGAACCTCATTTTTGGGAACCACTTCCATCATGGGGTTGCCTGCGGCCACCACGCCACCTATCGTATGCACTGCAAGCCCCATGACCAACCCGTTGGCGGGCGACTTGATCTCGGTATTGACCAAGTCAAATTGCAAGGCTTCGAGCCGACTGCTTAATGCGGATACCTCGCGCTGGGTATCGGTCAGCAGGGCTTCAACGTCTCGGCGAACTTCCTGTTCACGCGTCAGCATTCGCAACCGCACCTCAGCGATAGATTGACGATTGCGCCCAATGTTGCCCGTATCCTGGGCAATGGCCCCCACCATACTGGCAACATTGCTTTCTTGCTCCAGAACACGATTGCGTGGCAAAAAACCTTCATCAGCTAGTAAACGCTGGTTTTTGAGCTGCTCTTGCAACACGCGCAGTTGGTCTTCTTTGGCCTTTCTAGAGGCTTCCATGCCACTGGTTTGCAATGCAAGCCCGCGTATGTTTTCTGACATGGCCGACAGTTCACTCGACAAGGCCTGTCGGCGGGTGGCAAACAGTTGTTGCTGCAATGTCATGGCTGCCACGGCACGCGGGTCCGCTTTTTCATCTTTTAACGCCGCCGGAAATTCAGGTGCATGGTGCCCCGATCTTTCAGCTACGAGGCGTGCCTGTGTGGCCAGACTGGTCAACCACTGCCCTTTAGAAATATCGAGTTGCGAGCGGCTTTGTGTATCGTCCAACCGCACCAGTACTTGGCCTGCGGTAACTTCATCACCATCTTTGGCCAGAATGGCCACAATCTTGCCACCCACCAGGGGTTGAACGGCCTTGCGGTTACCCGAAACAATGACGGTGCCCGCTGCAGAAACCCCAGCATCCAGGGGTGCCAGCAATGCCCAGGCCAAAAAGCCACCCAAACCAATACACAATAACAGCCAGCCCCAACGACGCGGACGGGCATCGTTCATATCTGTCACACGTACATCATCAGCCATAGTCAAGCCGCTCACTAAAAATAGAAATCAGGTGCGCGATGATGGCATTGATAAAGACGCGGATGTGGCCTCTGCACCTGAGACCAGTGCCCATGTTCTGGCCGGGTTGACCAGCTCGTTAGGCTATGCATTGGCATGCAAGGCAGCCAGTACGTCGTCACGCAAGCCAAAGGCTTTCAATGTGCCATCACTCAAAACCATGATTTTTTGCACCACACTCAATGACGACATGCGGTGCGTAATTAACACAGTGGTTTTGCCTCGGGCGTGCAGTTCGCGGATGGTATCGGTCAAGGCGCGTTCACCTTGCTCGTCAAGGTTGGAATTGGGTTCGTCCAGCACCACCAAAGAGGGATCACCGTACAGTGCCCTTGCCAGCCCTATGCGTTGCTTTTGCCCACCCGACAATGCGCAGCCACCCAAGCCCAGCGGGGTGTCATACCCTTGAGGCAGGCGCAAAATCAGTTCGTGCATGCCCGCCCGCTGGGCTGCGACTGCGACCTTGTCTGCATCCACATCGCCAAATCTGGCTATATTTTGGGCGACCGTGCCGTCAAACAATTCAATGTCTTGTGGCAGATAGCCCAAGTACTGCCCCAGTTGGTCCTTGCTCCATTGGTACAGGTCTGCGCCGTCCAGTCGCACTGTGCCAGCCAGAGAAGCCGGCCACACGCCGACCAGCAAACGTGCCAAAGTTGACTTGCCCGAACCACTGGGGCCAATGATGGCGATGCTTTCCCCTGCGGCAATGGCAAAACTAATGTTTTTTAGAATCACCTGCTTGCTGCCTGGTGCTGTGGTGGAAACACCTTCCAAACGCACTGTGCCTTTTGGAACAGGCAGTGGCATACCGTAGTGCCGTTCAGGGTGCGCACTCAACAAATTCTGCAGGCGTGCATAAGCAGCTCGGCCCGTAATGATTTGCTTCCAGTTGCCCACCAACATTTCAGCCGGAGCCAGCGCACGACTGACCAGAATAGAGGCTGCAATCATGCCACCGGCCGTCATGGCGCCTTTCAAAACTAGCATGGCGCCAATACCCAAAGACAAAGACTGCATGGTGATACGCACAAATTTGGTCACGCCACTCATAACGGCTGCCTGATCGCTGGCAGTGGCCTGGAGCTGAATTTGTTTTTGATGCAAACCGTGCCAGTGTTGGCGAATGCTGGGCAACATGCCCATGGCTTCAATCACTTCTGCATTGCGCAAATGGTTATTCAGCGCCAGTTGCGATTGGGCGCTGTACTTTTGTGCATCATCCAGTTTTGGCTTGGATATTTTTTCATTCAAAAAAGCGAGTACTGCCAGTATCAGGGCACCCACCAGCGCAAAAACCCCCAGCTCAATCGAGAGCAATGAAATGACGATCAAGTAAATGGGCAACCAGGGGGCATCAAAGAGCGTCAAAATGGCCGTGCCGGTCAGTGTTTGGCGCAAGGTGTTCAAGTCATGCATGGGTTGCACCGAGTTACTGCCGGGCTGCATCAGGCTGCGCTCAAAGGTGGCGTTGAACACGCGGGCATTCAACGTGGCATCAAAGCGCGCCCCCACACGCACCAGCACCCAGGTTCGAATGGCTTCAAGCGTGTTCGAGAACACATAAATACCCAACGCCAGCAACGTTAGCACCCAGAGAGTTGTTTCATTGCGGCTGCCCAGCACGCGGTCATACACCTGCAACATGTACAGCGAGGGTGTCAGCATCAACAGGTTCAAAAAACCGCTGAAGACGGCAACTGTCATAAAAGCAGGGTATAGCGTGCGCAGTGCAGACCGCAATTCATCTTGGAGTGATTTGGAAGTTGGAGGCATTGGGTGTTTTCAGGTTGCTATTTTTATTTATCGGTTAGCGAAGCGTAACCCGACAATAGTAGGGAGACTCTTACACCCCATACACCCCCGCCGAATCCACCCAGGTGTTCGTCTGCACGGGGTTTGTCCAGTTGGCATCGGCCACGCCGACCAAAGGAATAGGCTCGGCGCTATGGCCTGCGTTCCAGATGACGCTGGAACCTGTGGTGGCGTTTCTCCACATCACGTCATCTTTGCCGTCTGCGTTGTAGTCTCCTGTGCCTGCCACCCGGTAGTTGAGGTCACCCACGGGGTCGATAGCCAGGCCATTGGCTGCGTTGCCTGCGTTCCAGATGGCGTTGGCGCCTGTGGTGGTGTTTCTCCACAGAATGTCGTCTTTGTTGTCTCCATTGAAGTCACCTATGCCCGCTACCAGCCACGCGGTGGCAACTGTCTCTACGGCTTGGCCCGCCATGCCGTTGGCATTCTTCCAGATGGCGTTGGTGCCTGTTGCAGTGTTTCTCCACAGAATGTCGTCTTTGTTGTCGCCATCAAAGTCTCCTATGCCGGCAACTTTCCAGTTTTGGTCTCCTACGCTGTCTACCGGCTGACCTGTGTCGGCGACGGCGCTTTTCCAGATGGCATTGGCACCTGTATTGGTGTTGCGCCACAGGATGTCGGCTTTGGTATCTCCATCAAAGTCACCGACGCCAGCGATTTTCCATTGGGTGTCTCCTACGGAACTCACCGCCTGCGGGGTCATGCCATTGCCACTTTTCCAGATGATGTTGGCTCCGCTGCTGGCGTTTCTCCACAAGATGTCAGCATTTTTGTCAGCATCAAAGTCAGCGATGGCAGCTATTTTCCAGGTGGTGTCGCTGACGTCGAAGATGCTTAGGCCGACGCTGGCATCGGCACTGCTCCAAATAGCGTTTTTGCCGGTGCTGGTGTTCCTCCAGATCAAGTCGCTCTTGTGGTCACCATTAAGGTCAAAAGCGGAAACGGCTAGAGTAGGTGCGCTGGTCTCGGTCTGTGTCCAGGTGTTCGTCTGGCTTTGGATTTGCCAGGCGGTGTCACCCACTGCACTGACAGGCTGGGTCGTGCGGCTGTTGGCGCTTTTCCAGATGACGTTGTCACCCGTATTGGTATTTCTCCAGAGGATGTCGCTGGTGCCATCGCCGTTGTAATCGGCAGTGCCTGCGACTGTCCAGCTCAGGTCGCTGATGCTGTCTATGGGCTGGCCTTGATCGCTTTTGCCGCCTTTCCAAATGGCGTTGGCACCTGTGCTGGTGTTCCTCCAAAGGATGTCTGACGTGGTGTCTCCATTGAAGTCACCGATGCCCGCAACTTGCCAGTGGGTGTCGCCGACGGTCGAGACAGCTTGGGCATGCATGGTGTCTCCGGATTGCCAGATGACGTTGGCACCTGTGCTGGTGTTTCTCCACAAGACATCTGATACGGTATCACCATTGAAGTCTCCAATGCCGGCAACAATCCAGCGGGTGTCATTGACACCGACGATGGGTTGGGGGGTCAAGGCATTTGCACTGCACCAGATGATGTTGGCTCCAGTGCTTGAGTTCCTCCAGAGAATGTCGGCACTTTTGTCGCCATTAAAGTCGCCCACGCCCACAATTTTGTAATTGGTGTCGCCTACGCTGACCACGGGTTGCGTTTGGGCGCTGGTACCGCCGCTCCAGATGGCGTTGGCACCTGTGGATGTGTTTCTCCAAAGGATATCAGCGGTTTTGTCGCCATTGAAATCGGCTGTGGAAAGTATTTTCCAATGGGCGGGGTCGCCTACTGCAGTGATGCCCAGGCTTTGGCCGGCACTTGCACTGTGCCAGAGGACGTTCTGGCCTGTGGTGATGTTGCGCCAGAGGATGTCACTAACGTTGTCGGTGTTGAAGTCGGTGGATGGCACCAATAATTTATGATCACCCAGAGGTATGGTTTGATCAGAAAATTCTGCATACTCAATTTTCGTCAATACATCATTGCCATCTGGGCCGACTATCGTCCAACCAGTGGGTGTCGCAGTCAACACATAAAGGGAACGCACACCACCAAAAACTACCGTATCCACGCCAGCGCCACCGTTCATCGAGTCGTCGCCACCACGACCTGATAAGGTATCGTCTCCAGCATCCCCATATAGGTATTCTGCACCATCAGAACCAAAAATACTATCGCTACCACTGCCACCCATAACACCTTCGATACCTACTAGACTGTCACTATTGATATCAATACCAGTCGCTATTCCAGTAGCAAGATCCACAGTTATTTCATTCACGGCTGATTCATAACTAACTATGTCAAAATCCATACCCCCGTCATAATAGTCATCGCCCTTTCCTGTACCTCCGATAATGACATCTACACCGTTACCACCAAAAACGAGGTCGTCACCATCTCCTCCACTTAGGTAATCACCATCAGCGCCTCCTGTCAAAGTATCATTTCCTGTTCCACCCGATAATTCGTCATATCCATCCCTGCCATCCAGGTAGTCTCCACCATCCCCACCGGACAATACATCACCTTGCGCAGAACCAAGAATTTCATCTGCGTAAGCCGATCCAACAAATTCCTCGATATTTTCCGCAAGCTGTCGAGTACCGTTACGGCCTTCAGCAAGGGAATGTTGAGTCAAATCTACGCTTATCGACGTGGTACTGGCGGAATAGTCGAGTTGCGTAACCGCTGGTGCTCCAATTATTTGGTTAGGAAAAACACTGATATTGACGGTATGCACGGCACAGTTACCCCAACCATCGTTCGTGTTGAGTACCAGCGCACCTGCATTGCCAGCGAACTTTGCTTCTGGTGTAAAGGTCAGCTCGCTCAAATCGGTACCGCTAACAACAGAACCCTCAGTAAGGACAGCGTTGCCGAGCTTGATGGTAGCGTATCCAGGCAATGACTGGATCGTCACTTCAACGGAATCCCCGTCAGTATCAACCACATCGATCAAACTCAACGAAATATCAGTAGCATCTTCTACAGCTACGGCCAATGATGGCATCCTGACAATGGGCACCTGATCTTGCCCCCCCTTTGTACGAACGGTTATTTCATAATCCCTGCCGACATCGGCTGCAACCCCAGAATTTTTAACTTCAGCATAAATGGTCACTGGTGCATAAGCAATTAATTGCACACCATCGTCCTTTGGTGTCATTTTCACAGCATCAAAATTATTCCAAATGATTGGATCGTGTGCATACTGATCATGGAAGTAATAGGTACTATTCAGAAGTGTGAGTGTTCCCGCAGATGTCGAAAAAAAGTACTTCTGACTAGGTTCTAAATCCACACGATACCAGTCGGCATCACTGGCAGTTTCAAACGTGGCAGCAACTGAAGATTGACTGCCCAACATCGGCGTTAGTCTTCCTGTCGTTAACGCATCAGACGAATAATCATCTTCAACTGCAGTAGTAACTAATTGCTGCCCAATGAGGGTGTAGTTTGTCTCCGCGAGATTGTCAACGTCGTACACGTTCACATACCAGCGTCCATCCGACGATGCAGTAAACGTGACTTGACCATTTGCATCTGGCATCAATGATACTGAACGGGTAGCATTCTTGACACGAAAGTCTGCTTGACTGGCATCGATCGGCAAACTGCTAGACGAGTCGCGCAGTGAAAACTGGTAGGTACACCCAGCTTCGGCATCAAAGTACCAATTGTCACTATCGCTAAGATCGGAACTGTTGTACCCAATGATTCCGGAAATGGAACGAACCGCCTGGCTCTGGAAGAACTCAACAGAGCTCGTCCTGGAATCAGTGAAGTCGTCTTGAAGACCAAGATCAACGACATTCATCGTGACATTGGTCGTCGATGAACTCGTCAACGCATCGGGATCAATTTCTACCCAATGCAATCCCGATGTGCGAGCAATAATTTGCTGTGTACTGTACGCAGTACCCGATCCATAATACGAGCTGGAGTTGTCTCCGGAATTTGTCAGGGATTCGCCGAGTGCATTGTCGATTCGAATATCGCGAACATCGAATTTAGCACCAGCGTTCGATGTTACCTGAACCTCATATACATGGTCTGCGACCAGAGTCATTCCATAATTTTGGTTGGGTGTGTTTTTGGTGTACGCCGCTGTCTTAGCTTGGCCCTGCGTCCAACTCGTCAAATTTGTTTCGATCAAATTCACTTCGTAGCTACCAATGCCAGGCTGTGCTTCTGTTACATTATCAAGTGCAGCAAACAGTTTAATGTAATAAGTGCCAGTTGCAGATGGAATTATATTTAGCTGATCATAGCCAAAAACGTTGTTATAAATTCCTGTCACGGGATTGCCGACAGTATCAACCATTTGCATGATGGCATCATCCAAGTACTCATCCTCTACCACACTGGCAGAAAAGGTGTATTTCTTTCCCGCTGTCAACGTTGCTTTCACCCAGTCTTGATCACCTGTACGCTCAAAAATTCCGGTTAGCTGCGTGCCCGGAATTAAGACACGTGCGTGAGAAATATCTACCACATCGTCGATACCTGTGGTATCAATAGCAGCAATCTTATAAGCGGCACCTGTCACCATGCCAGCACCCACCTCCAATATGTAGTAACCACTGTGCGATGGTACATAGATGGCACCGGCATCCAAAGACAATGCACCATCATAAGATTCAATATCTAACACAGAAAAATGAATATCTGGTGAAGTCCCGCTTGGTACACTGATAATGTCGATTTTGTAATTCGTACCGCTGTTGAGCCAAACCTTAAACCAGTCTTCATCGCCAACCGTTTCATGGACCCCTGTCAAGTACTGCATGCTCGCACTTGATGAGACATTGAGCATTCGTGACGTATTTAAGTCTGTCCCGGCATCGTCAAGGTAAGGATTCAATTCAACGGTATAACTTCCAATTCCATCACCATATTCATTGACCTGTAGGTATACGCTGGTCGGCACAGATGTTGTAAACGACCCTCTACATGCGCCGTCCACAGTTAGTGCAGTGCCATCGGCATCAAAAAAATATCGGCCCTGCAAATGAATGCCATCATCCACTTCGTTGACACGTGCGTCATAAGTGACGTATTGCCCATATGACCAGCCCGCTACGTCAGCTTGTGGATTCAGCGTAGCTTTGAACCAGTCTTTATCGCCAACCTGGTTTATGGCTGAAGGTGCTGAGGGTACGCCATTAGTCGGTACTGTTCCGCTTGTCAAAATGTTGTCTAGCAAGTCGACAGTCAAATCATAGGCAGTGACTTTCAACGTATATGTACCTGTGCGACTCCCAGCATCTTCGGAATCCACTTTGAAGTAGTAGTCGCCGCTCTGAGATGGTGTAAATAACTGCCCCTCATCGTGAGCGTTGAAATAAAGATATTTAGTGGAGACCGAGACATCACAGTCTATATCTGGATTTTCCAAGGTACCCAAGGCAGAATCCTTGCCATACACCGCAGCCAGATAGGTTTTGTTAGCCTCTAGATATACTCTAAAAAAATCGTCGTCCGATATTTTTTGAATACCCCCGGTGATTTGTATTGTGCCCGCAATCGGGTTACTAGCGGTATTGAGTACATTTGCATTTGCTGGGTCATTGCCAAAATCATCAATTGCTTCAACAGGCGCTACCTTTGAATTGACTGTAACTTGGTAGCCACCAAAACCATTGAGCCATATCACTTTGTTATTGACTGATTGATAACCGCTTGTTTGACCTTCTACTGATATAAAATATGTTCCATTCGAATTGGGTTGAAATTCAAATTTGGCGGGCCAGCCATTGGGTGACCCGGTTGCACCTTGAATTATATTTCCTGATTCATCTCTGATATAAATTACCTGTTTTTCTAAAGGCTTGTCGGTGCCATAGGTTCTCCCATCTATGTCTATCGTATATACTTTTGAAGAGCTTAGGATAACTTTATACCAATCTTGATCAGTTGCGTCTTCAATAGCACTCCGAACCGATCCGCTATCGGGGTCGATAGTTGCTGTCGATGCTATCGATCCAGGAATTGTATCCTGGTCTGAATTATCGATAATCTTAATTTCTGTTACTCGTGGCTCCAGGACCAATTTAACCTGATAGTCCAAGGCCGTTGCCCCGACCTGCGTAAAGCGAACCACGTAGTCCCCTGTTCCACTAAATTCCTTTATTTCAATCAGACCGTCTTTCGAGATTACATTAAAGTTTTCAACAAGAGAATCATTCTTAAATATTTGAACAACACCTTGAACAGGTTGCGAAAAACCTCCAAACTTCAAATTCATTTTGACAGAATCCGTGATGGTGACACCGAACTCTTGAACCTTGTAAGTCCCCTCAGTGTGAATATCCGACGCGCTAGCGCTTTCGCTTAATTGAATAAACTGACTCTGCGGACTCTTTGTGATAATTTGATTTTCAAGTCGACTGGCTAAAATAGAGTTTTCAATTTGAGAACGAATCTCTTCATTATAAATAGAACCACTAGCGTCAATTGCATTCGCTAGCGCCAAGTCAATATTGCGTATTGCTTTCGCAGTAGTATTATATTCCTCTATATTTAAGTAAGTACTATATCCGTTCACCCCGGCGCCAACTAAAGTGCCAACGTAAGGAATTAAACCCGCGAATGCGTTCGTTAGGGCTAATGATCCATCTCCAAGAATGTCAAGTATCGGACTATCTCCTGCAGTCTCTTTAAGAAAATTCTTGACACCTTCAATACCACCAAGACTACTCTTTATTGCCAAAAATCCTTTGTAGTAGTTATCTGCTATCCACTGGGCATCAAATGTTTGAGCTGACAACGGCTGCTTGGAATCAAGCGCTGAGACGATGCTTTCCAGACTTTGTTTTGCATTCATTAGGAAGGCACTTGCTTCCTTCAGCATTGCTATCTCTGCATACTTAACTCTTGCGGTGTTTGTCATTGAACCAAGGGTTGTACCTAAATCAGAAATATCAGCAGATTTTTCTACCACCTTTGGGAACACTTTTTTAACAATAATCTTACCTGCCTCTTTGAGAAACCCTACAGCTAAACTCCCAAGCGTTCCCGTAACGTCAAGAGCAGCTCCGGCTACCCCCTGAACATAGCGCAGATTGATTTCAGTATCAATCGCGCCCCTCACGTCTTCCAAGAGAGGAACTAGTTTGGTATCAAGCCTATTAACACGTATGTCCTGTAGAAAATCTAGGGCCATGCTCGTCGCGGCGAGCACGCTGACATCATAAGGTTCCATGTTGGTAAGGTGACTTCCTGCTGCATCTTTTACATAGAACAAGCTACCAGCATTAGTTGGGGTTAGTTCTGGAATGACTGGCACAATGTAAGTATTGCCATTCCATACAATATGCGTCTCAACAAAAGCTGGGAGTGTTGGTACTAAATTTGGATGAACGTCAATTTGACTGGCTTCTACATTTCCTATCTTGGTCTCCAGATACCAATCACCCGCAGATGCTTGTGATCCGGTAAGGTCATCCGACCCCGCCACATCCGCCCCCGTCGCCTGCGCCAACGACGTTATAAACTGCACCCCCACATCCCCTTGCGCCACATTACAACCATAAAGCAAAATATCTCCCGTATCCGTCAGCGCACCGCCAATACTCGCCAACTGGCTCAGGTAACCAGACAAATTACCATTGTTCAGTACAGTATTACCCAAATACAGCGATCCCTGACTCCCGTGCGAAATAACATGCAGCGCATCAATGCCAGAGCGCCCATTCAAGCTGGCCACCATCTGCTCCAGCCCATCGGACTGCTCATCAATCAAATAAACCTCAGACCCTGGCTCCAAGCCATCTATCAGGGTTTGGTAATCGGCAACGCGTGTGTCCACAAAAACAATGCTGGTACTCATAGTGTTTATCTCCTTTAGTGGTTACAGGTCATTCATCAAAACAAAATTTGGTTGGCAGGTCGTCTAGTACATTCAGCACATAGGCAAGATTTGGCCGCAACTACTCACTCAGCAACATTTTTGCCCTTTGTTCCTCACTCGTCAGCAC
Organism: Candidatus Symbiobacter mobilis CR; assembly: GCF_000477435.1. Taxonomy (NCBI): domain Bacteria; kingdom Pseudomonadati; phylum Pseudomonadota; class Betaproteobacteria; order Burkholderiales; family Comamonadaceae; genus Candidatus Symbiobacter; species Candidatus Symbiobacter mobilis. The sequence goes on along the minus strand of NC_022576.1, from coordinate 2,512,701 downwards.
AGCCGACATGCCTTCCCTGACAACTTGCTAAAAAAGTCATGCCATTTTGGAAGTATGACCTCCGGCAAGTATTTTTTGGATCTATCCGCTCCTGCTTGTACAAGCTCTTGTCTGCGGGTTGGTGCAGCGGGGTCTATCACCTGCGCTATGGCGGTGGCGGCTTCAGTGGCAGAATAGGGACTAAAGTACTGTGCGGCCTCCGCATACACCTCAAGATGAGCCGCAATACTGGACGCAGCAACCACTCCGCCACAGCGCATTGCCTCTACGCCTGAAAAATCAAAACCCTCACCAAAACTGGGGCACACGGTGGCACGCGCATGTTTGTACAAAAGTCGTAGCTCTTCTGGCAGCACGTCTTCCAGCATGAACAATTGGCCACGCTCCAGCCATGGTATGCACTTGTTTACTATTGCCAGATAGTCCCATCCCAACATGCCAACAATGATGAGTTTGAGATCAGGGAATCGATCCGCTCGGAGTTGTTCCCAGGCTGACAGCAATGTGGCGTGGTTTTTTCGCGGTTCCATGGTAGACACCATCAGCAAATACTCCAACGGCTGAGACACGTCGTCAGCGGTCAAACCAAAGTGTTGTTGTCGGCTAATCATCTCTGACAGCCAAGTGTGCATGCGTAACTGAATAATGCCTGGTATACGAGTCGGTTGTGAAGCGTCGTCAAAATAATGCGGCGACAGCATGTTGTGAATGGTGACTGATCGCTCTTGGGCCTGAGGAAAGATCGAAATCAAATCTTTGCGTGTTGTGTCTGAGACGCATGCAAAGTAGGCACCACTCGCTACGTTTTTGCGCAAAGCCTGGTAATGAGATGCCTGATGCATCGATCTGTTGTTGATGGTGTGAGGCATCAATACAGGGATGGCATCGTGGTAGCGCACCACCAATGTGGTGCGCTTGGAAACTGTTGCCGGATAAGGAGTTTCTGAGATCATCACATCAAAGTCACTGGTGTCCAGCCTGGCGTACAAGGCATGGCCAAGCTGATTCGTCAGCAAGGCACACACATGCATCACTGACCAAGGCACACGACAGACGCGAAAACCGGCACGAGTTACCAGTTTGAAGTGTTCAACGGGCAATGTTCTTTCAAACATGCTGCGCCAGATAAAATCTTGAAAATGTGTTGCGTCAAACTTGCCCAGTTGCTGATCTTGCCCCACCAGATGGCGTACCAAGAGCGCTGGCAGCGATAGAACCAATGCGATTTGCGCACTGATTCTGTCCAACAGTTTTGGTTTGGGATCAGGCTGAAGCGAGATGACAACACGGGACAAGCAATTAATTTGTTGATCAATACTGAGTGGATGCTGCTGCAAGTCTATGCCAGCAGGCAGTGCCTTGGCCAACACTCGATTGCTGCTTTGAATCAACCCATCGACATTAATGTCATCGAGCGAATTCAAAGCACAAAACAAGAGCCGCGTTTCTTGTGGGATTCCGGCGTATCCATTCAAAGCCGGGCGCAATTCGAGAAGAATTCGCAACATTGTTACAAGCAATTACAGAGTGTGGGTTTTGTAAAAGTTATACGCATGATCGACAGTCTCAAACTCAAATAACTGACCCTGATGAAGAACTACGGCCTTTTCGCAATACAACTTGATCACGTCTGCGTCGTGCGTCACCAATATAAACGCACGATCCTTGCGTTTGTGAAATAACTCCCAATGACACCGTTCGTGAAATCGTGCGTCGCCAACAACCATAGCCTCGTCTATCAAAAAACAATCAAACTCAATGGCCATTGACAGCGCAAATGCCAGTCGAGTCAACATGCCTTGCGAATAGTGCAACACAGGCTCACGAAAATAGACCCCCAACTCGGTAAATTCCTCAACAAAGGGTATCAGTGGTTTGTGGTCAACGCCATAGACACGACATACAAATTTAAGATTATCCAGACCCGTGAGGTGCGACTGAAACGCCCCACCAAATGCCAACGGCCAAGACACGCTCATTTCTCGTCGAATAGTGCCGGAGGTTGGATGTTCAGCGCCACTCATCAAGCGAATCAAAGTTGATTTGCCTGCGCCGTTGCGTCCCAGGATGCCGATGTTCCTGCCCCGCTCCAACCGCAAGTTAATCCGATCCAGTACGGTGCGCAAACCCAACCGTGTTTTGTACGACTTGCAAATATTCTCGATGGAAATCATCGTGTTTCAACGTGTAGTCCGGCTTCGCGCACCATGTACAAGGCAGCCAAGGTCAATACCAGACAGCAGGTCGCCATGTAACCCATGTTGTAGTGAGTTCTCACTGCATTGCCAAAATAGCCCTCCCGAAGAATTTCTATACCATGTACCATTGGCAATAATAGGACATATTGTTGCACTTGCGTTGGCAACCACTCAACCATATAGGCTGCACCAGACAGCGGGAACAGCAGGTACGAAGCCGGTGGCCAAAGTTTTTCGACAAGATGACTGTAGGCTGTACCGGCCCCGATCAACATGGCAAGGACAGTGCCGAACCAAGCCAACATGAACCAACCGAAAATGACTGTCAGCGTATCAACAGGGGGCTGCATCCAACCCATTCCTATCAGCAGTAATGACAACACTGCGAATGAAGTGGTTGCCCCAGTCATTTCAATGACGCTACGAATAAAAAAAACATCAATCACACGCACATTGCGGTGGTAGAGCAAACCCAGATTAGACGCAATAGCGCCCATGCTTTGGTTGGCACAATTTCGCCAAAGCAAGACCGATGAGTAACCCGTGATGGCAAATGCGACGATAGGAATGCTTGAACCATGATGAAACCCTGCCCCCATCCAAAGTGCTGCGACACCCAAAGTAAAAATCATCGGTTCTACAAAAACCCACAATACACCCAGATTTTTACGCCCAAAGCGGGTAATGATTTCGCGCATCAACAGAGCGTACAGCACACGCCGCTGGATGGTCAGTGCATGCAATAGAGAAGTTGGCGATGCCATGGAAGACTATGCGTAGAAAACTATTCCTGGTGTTCTTTGATGCTGGCAACAAGAAGACTGATGACACCCCAAGACAATAGCCCCAGCAAAAACACAGTCACAACAGAACGAAGGCGGCGAGGCTCCATGGCATGATCAGGCAGATTGGGTTGCACAAGCCGCTCAAGATAAAGTTGCTTTCTGACAGCCTCACTTTTTGCAGTTTCCAGCGAAGCCAACGCCGTGGCAAGTTGCCGATCAGCAAAGCTCTTTTCCAGCACAAAACGGTCATAACTGGCAGACTTTGTAGTTAGCGAACCGGCGCTGCCCGTAACTCGCGTTTTTTCTTTGTCTATTGTTTTTCGAATGTTGGAGACATAACCTTCCAGTGCCTTGATGTTTGGATTGTTGGGTGATATTTGCCGGAGTTGTGCAAGTTGAGCCTCACTGGCAAATAACTCTTCCTGTAATTTAGCCACGCCTTGCAGTTGCATGGCAGACTGCCGATCAGGGTCAAAAACCGATTGTCGTGAACGAAATGATGACAGCGCTAAGGCAGCAGCCTTGGATCTGTTTTCTGCAACAAGAACTTCCTGCTGTGCCACAGCAATCAAGTCTTGACGACTGCGATCGTTGAGATTATTCACCAATCGCTCCCCCATTTTTAGCAATAACTCGTTAATTGCGAATGAATCGGCAGCAGTAAAAGACCGAACTTGCAGCACCGAGATGGAGGAAACGGTGTTGTACTCGATACTGATATGACGCTGGTAGTAGCGATGAAAAGCCTCAAAGCTATCATCCCAATCCAGCCCTGGAAAGCGATTCATCACGTCAACCGCTGTACTTGAATATGCTTTGCGCACTGCCAACTGGCGATCAAGTTCAGTGAGTGCATCACGAGACATAATGTAATCATGTACTGAATAAGTGTCGTCTTGTGAACGGGTAAACCCCGTGTTTTGTAGAAATGCCCCCAGGCCGCTCTGCAATTGACGCTGCGGATTGCGCACCACGAACCGAGCTTCTGAAATATAAACATCCGATGCAATCAGCGTGTAATAAATAATAGCCCAACAGGTTGGCGCAAGTACCGTAAAGACAAAAATCCAATGGACGATACATAAGCGAAATTTATGCTGCTTGATCATGGAAAGAATGCGCTGGAAGCTGTCAGGGCATGCAAAGCCTTTTATGAAAATTACATATATTTTATGCAGTTAATAATTGATTATAAATATCAATGTAGGACTTCACCATTCGATCAGCAGTAAAATGAGTTTGGTATTTAGTTTTAGACCGCTTTCCCATTGCTATAGCTTCATCAGGATGCTGCCATAAGTAAAGCATCGCTTGCTTCAAGGCATGGTGATCGGCAGGAGGAACAACAAGGCCCGTTTCACCAGCAATATTGATAGAAGTCGTTCCCGTGCCAATCTCGCTGGAAATCATGGGTTTGCCAAACATCGCACCTTCAAGTAGCGTAATACCAAAGGCCTCAGAACGTAAATGTGACGGAAAAACAATCCCATAGCACAGTGTTAACAAGGCGACCTTGTCTTCGTTGGATAAGTAGCCCAAAAAATGAACTTGACTCAAGCCTAGCTTCATGGCATGATGCTTTAAGGATTTTTCTAGTGGTCCATTACCAACAATGACCACTGGAAATTCCACATTTTCCGATGCTTTGAGCAATGTATGAAGGCCTTTATAGTGCCGCAACACACCTACAAAAAGAAAGAATTTCGATCCAAACCTTTGATGCCAATACTTCACTTTTTCAACCGATGGCTCTGGGTAGGTGGCTTTATCCAGACCTATAGGAATCACACTAACCTTCTGTGCGAATTTTTGTAGTACAGGACTGCTTGCATAATAGTTGGATGAAGTGGCAATAATTTTGTCAACGCTGTTTAAAAATCGCTCTTGCAACGGACGATAAATATTGAAAAGATGCTTTTGTCGTACAATGTCCGCGTGGTATGTCACCACTGTTGGCTTTTTGACTCTGGTTACAAAGTGAACCAAATCCATCAATGGCCAAGGATAGTGATAGTGAATAATATCAACATCCTTGGACAACTGGGTAAAGTGATGGAATACAGTGGCCGAGAAACCCGTTGAAGCGACATAAAAGTGGCATTGTGCGCGATGTACAAAATATCCTTCAATTTTAATAGTTTTTAATTCACGACCTGACGTCAGAGACAACACATGCGTGTTAATTCCAAGTGTACTTATTCCGCGCGCAAGTTGATGAATGACTTGTTCGACCCCTCCCATCGAATCTGGAAAAGATGTCTTATAAAAATGTAATACTCTCAAATCATCCTCCTGAAAAGGTAACTTATCAATAAATTAGGGCAAGATTGCAGAAGTGTATAGATCACAAATTAGAGCCGCCAATCGCGGAATGGCGGTATTTCGTGTAATGCGATCCTCCAAATTATTGATAAGCTACACTTTTGATGAGTGGGTCTGGACTCCGAAATATCGCTTCGGATCGCAAAATATATACGAGCAGTGCGCGCATCGCGCAAATGACCGAATTTTATTTTTTCGCTTTACGCAAGGAAAAATTTCAGAAAAAGTTCAATCAATACAACTTGTTAGCATCGCCAAAATCTGTCAGGATGTGCGTCAGTTGTTTCAACGTCAGTGGAAAAGGTTTGCCGAGCTGTTTTTGGTGCATGTCATTGACCAGTCGCGCCAAGCCGGTGCGGTTGAGCACGGGTGGATCGCCTTTGAGGGCCAAACGCTTGAAGTCAGCAAACCGGGTGTTCAGCACGTCGCATACCAGTTTCAGCGCCAGTGTGCGCAGAAGTGCGTTCAACTCGGTTTTGCTGTGCCCGCCGATACGTTCCAGTGCCTGTAAGAGGCCAAGTTCATTTTGCAGATTATTGACTTTTGCCTGTGACTCAGCCAATGCCTGCGTTAGTGCCAAGTTATCCTTCTTCAGGTTGTCGATCAAGAATTGTTTGGTCTGCCCAAAGATGCCAAGGTCGGTTTTGGGTTCTTCACCCAACAGCAGGGTGACCAAAGTAGAGCTGTGATAGGTGGATATATTTTGTGGCCCACCCGGTGCAATTTCGCCATAGGTGTAAAAGCCCGCAATTGGCAGGGTTGATTCGATCATGTCTGTCGCGGTACTGAATTCGCTTGCTGCATCGCTATCCAGCACCAATGCGCGGCTGATACACGAAAACCACAATACCCCGGCTGGCGTATACGCTCCCGGAAAATGCGCCAGGGCTGATAAGATATTTTGACGTGACACGGCCAGTATGGCAGCCGGGTCGGGTTCAGTGAGTTGAATTTGACACTCACTAGGCAATAACTGAATCGACTCCAATGCACCGGTATCTTCGGAATATCGAACAACATCGCGAAAGTAGTGGTCGTTTTTCTCGCGCTCAGGATAAATCACAAACGGGTGACAGACTGATAACTGTCCACCTTGCAGGCGGTAGCGTGATGCCAAATAATCTATGGCGGGACGACTGGCAATAGTCTTGATCCACTTGCCATCGCACTCTGCGTTCAACCGCTCACCTACTGCGTGCCAGCCCGAACTCAAACCCTGGGTGACCGCCCACTGGTAGCGTAACGGGCCACTCAGCAGCAAAAAAGGCACGGCGTTGTGCAGCACCTCCTCGTTAAAGAACTGCTCTGTGGATGCCATCGTGAAGTTTTCAGCAGTGGCACCGCCGAAAAATCGCGTACCTGGAAATTGGCTGACAAACAGCCTGACTACCGACTCGCCATCCAGTCCGATGCCGTCAGGAAAAAGCAATCCCAACACTGGGCGGGCTTTCGACTCTGCCAGATTGCTACTTGCGGTAATAAAACCCTGCTGCTGTAATTGCTGGGTGGCGCTCTCCATGTTGTACGCTTCGTCCTCAAACGCCAAATTACGTAGAACGCCAGCGCGAATGCTGATGCTGTCGCTGGCAAACAGGATGAGTAGGCTTGAGCTGACTCTGTAGCCCTGAGTTCGCGAAACTTCGCCGTTGGAGCTGCCGCCGACGATCGGGCAATCGGGCAAAATGCGTTTGAGCTCGCATAGCAATTCGGTATGGTTGCGGCCAAAAGTCGAAAACAACAGTGCAGCACGCGGTATCTGGCCGCCCAAATCACGCAGCGCTTGATCGGCCAGGGCCACTGCGGCTGTAGTAGGCTTCGCGGTTAGGCTGTGGGCAGTACTGATTTTGAACATGGTGTCTTCCTCTCTGGCAATATGGAGTTGTCAATTTGCTGATGCGATGTATGCAGCTTGGAACTTCTCAGTACAATCAGGCATTTTTAAAATAAAAATATAGGATAAGCAATGGGAACGGACTCAGAGTGGGAACAATGGGGACAACGAGACCCTTATTACGGAGTCATCACACACCCAAAGTTTCGCAGAGACAATTTTGATGAGACGGCACGGAGTGAATTTTTTGAATCTGGGCAGTGTCATGTTCAGCACATCTTGGCTACATGTCGGCAACAGATCGACTCAACGTTTAAACCATCTCGTATTCTCGATTTTGGCTGCGGCGTTGGAAGGCTTTTGATTGCGTTTTCCGCTCAAGCAGTTCAAGTTGTGGGTCTTGACGTTTCTGACAGTATGTTAAGCGAAGCACGCCGCAATTGTGAAGAGATCGGTGTAAGAAATGTTGTTTTGATAAAATCTGACGATGATCTTACATTACTTGAAGGTACGTTTGACATGATTCATTCAACCATTGTCTTCCAACACATTCAACCACAACGCGGGCTTCGACTGTTTGCACGACTGCTTGGTTATCTTGCCCCGAGTGGCATTGGTACGATACAAATTACCTACGCGAAAGCTATGTACGCTCCAAACTTGGGTGCAGCGCCGTCAACTGCATCTTTGACTGTCAGTAATGTTTGGAGTAATTTGTCTTCCACCTTAAAACGATTTATAATCAACGATTTATTATCTGGTTTTTCTTACTCAAGGAAAGACCCTGAAATGCAAATGAACGTTTACAACCTAAATCAATTGATGTTCATAATGCAAGAGATTGGCATCAAGCGATGCTACACCGAATTTACGGATCATGGTGGTGAGTTAGGTGTGTTTTTGTATTTTCAGAGACCGCACACACCATAAAAATATTCTTTCTTACTTTTATGCACTTACCAGAAGGTTTATATGCAAGAAAACATCGAACACTACCTAGCTGAGCTAATTGAACGGGTATCTCATCTCGAAACTACAGTACGAGAGATTCGCAATTTAGTTGGTCCATTTGGAACTATGTTTCCAGACGGGACCATGTTGGTACAAACTATTCACGGCACTAAATATTTTATTGATCCGACTGACGAAATCATGGCACCACAGTTGGTGGTTTACCGGCAATGGGAACCCGATTTGTCAACTTTTATGGTGAATTCGACCACACCAGATACAATTTTTCTTGATGTAGGAGCTAATTTTGGCTACTTTACCTGCTTAGTCGGATCACGCATTGGCTCCCAGGGTAATGGATGTGTCATCGCTGCCGAACCTAATCCGCTCATGCAGCGACTGCTCCAGAAAAACACCAAGATTAACTGGTCCATGGCACCTATTGAACTGCACAATTGTGCTGTAACGGAACAAGAAGGGTTCGCTGAGTTTGCTATTCCACATGACCGCGCCGCCAACGCAAGTTTGGTGTCTTCAACTACGCAAAACTCAGATGAGCGTCTGATTGTCAGATCGGTGACACTTGATCAGTTGGCCGCAGGTCGAAAAGTCGATCTGATCAAGATTGACGTTGAAGGTTTTGAAACTGCCGTATTACGTGGATCAAGCGAAACCATCATGCGTTCACCTAATATTATTATTATTATTGAATGGTCACTTCAGCAAATGCGAGAAGCAGGTTTCACAGCCTGCAATATGATAGAACTACTAAAACAGTATAAATTACATGCATTTCATTTGCCATCAACCCGATTTATCACAGAGGACCAGTGGGCTAAACTTGAAATTTCTTTTGAACAGCTTCAGCATGTTGCTTACAACAATATCTTGTTGCAACGCAGGCCCTAATCAATCAATCGCTGCACCACCGCTTCATTATTTTGCATGAATTCATCAGACATAAGCATTTCTATTGCAACATCAAACAAATTAGCTGACTTTCTTTTCTCATTAATCACAGCATCTGACTCAGGTTCACGGTCCAAAACCAGCCGATAAAGTGATAAAACATCAGCCACTGAAATCATTTTGAGTTCCCCTTATCGATTGTAGAAATTATTTCATTGCCTGCGATTTGCCTGCGAAATTGGTTGACCATCTCATTGACTTCGGTAAGCCTGTTACGCATATTCACTTGTAACGTGGCCATTGAATCTACGGCTTTGAGTTGGTGTAATGCTTCTGAAATACTTTCGCGTAAATTGTGCTGCATTTCAGATTGTTTAGATGCCAGTAACTCTGATGCATGCATTAGTTCGTTTACATCATTCCCTCTTACTGTTGCATCGATCCCTTCCTGTGTTATTTTTATCTGAAACTGCGTTATCCAATTTTGCATCTCGATCAACCTGTCACGCATGTTGATCTGCAATGTTGTCAATGTGTCGATTTCCTTAAATTTATCAAGCATGAGTGCTGTGCTTTCACGCAAACTCTGCTCAATATCAGATTGCCTGAGGGACAATAATTCCATTGTACGCGTCAAGTCATTCGCATCAATGGCAACTTGATGACACCGGATTGAGTCACGCCATTTTGACGCAATTTTTCTAAAGGCAATAACTGAATCTTCATACTTTAAAATAAAAGCAACTCGAAATTCACCAAAGGTCTCGTAGCAATCCATTAACTTTTCAACTTCATCTTTATCTTTCAGTTTCCCAAAAATTAATTGGGAGAATTCGCGACATAATTTTTTATGATTATCAATCATTAGAAAACCCTTCAATAATGCTAAGGAAATACTTTTCTAAAGCACCCCCCATTACTTTAGATGTAAATTTAGTCTGATAAGTTTTGTAGCTGGCTGATCCAAGTTGAGCACGCAAATCAGAATTTTCAATTAGCGATTTCATTTGGTCTGCAAGTTGCTGTGTATTGCCAACATCAAACAAATACCCATCAACTCCATGCGTAATAATTTCGCGCATACCACCAATATTACAAGCAACGACAGGAACGCCGTGTCTCATCGCTTCAATCAGGATAAGGCCAAAACTTTCAAATCGACTGGGTGCCACAAATATATCCGCAGTCGCGTAGTGTGCATCTAACTCTGTGTCACTGAGATAGCCTAGCATAGTTACTTGTGTTTTAGGCCATTTCGTTCGCAATTTTTCAACTAGTCCTGTCACTTGCCTTGTATAAGCATCTTCAGTATCAGGAAATTTTCCTACTATAACAACCTCTATGTGATCAAGAAGTCTCTCAATATGAAAAAGAGCCAACAAAAGCTGATCTAAACCTTTTCTTGCCTCAATTCTTCCAACAAATAGCACTTTAATTCGTTGCTGCGCATTATGATGTTTTTCGGTTATATTTTCACTAGATTGAAATTCATGAAGTGAACCAATGCCATGCGGAATTATGGTTAATCTATTTGAGTGATCAATAAGCATAACATTGTAGTGATGATTTATTTCTGTAACAATTTCCTTCGAATTTGCCAGGATATAAGGTGAATTAGACAGCAGCCAATTTTCAGCGGCAATGACTTTATCAACATGATTTATACGATAGTGAAAATTCTCCGTCCATTCAGGTTTGTACGGCTGTGCAAGTTTGTAGGTTGTATGCAAAGATGTGACAATGGGCTTATTCAGATAGGCTGCACAAAATATACCTTCAACATCCCAAATAGGTGCTGAGACAATATCAACGCCCCAGATCGGCTCTGAGCGCCGAATCTCTCTAAGCACTGCACCGGCTCGTCGCACAATTGATGCAGGCAATGGGGTTGGCGCAAGAGAGGTGATTTCATCATCGCACATATCCAAAATGGCATGAATCCAAACACCTCTGACAAAATCAACATGGTTGGCACTGCCAGTCGTCCTTGTAACGATATGAACCTCATGACCTAACTCAGTCAATGATCTTGCGCACTCAAAAGTCCAACGCGCAATCCCTGAGGTATCTTCTGGCGGATAGCCTTGTGAAACAAAATATATTTTTAATGCTCTTTTTAATACGTTATCATCCGTTTTTGATAAAATTGGGTGAAACTTTGAGGAGATTTCTGTTTTCAATTGAAGGTGTTGAGATACTGCCGTCTTGACTGCCATGTCCAGTCCAAGTTTTAAACCTTCTGATACTCCCTCTGACAGTTCCTTGGAAATTTTTGCATAGTGTGAAGGTGTAATTTTTTTGTGATCCAAATACCATCTATTTGAAAATTCGATATCCTTTTTGTAACGATCGACTTCAGCAAAAACTTGCAAAGATGTATCCATTCCTTTTACAGAATGTTTCAAGCAAAAGTAAGCCTTGCTTCTTGCAGGCGCCAACAACGAAGTTGGAATGCGATCTGGTGAACGTGTGTAACTTGGCGCATATTGGTGAAATACATACGCATTGGGAACGGTCACCACCCTTTTGCCTCCCTCAACAATACGCAGGCAAACATCGGTTTCATCAAGCATATAGGCGAAAACCTCATCAAAACCTCCAATGCGCCGCAGCTCGCTCATAGAAAAAGAGCAGTTTGTTCCCAGCAAAGACGGGAAGTAAAAGTCATTAGTGCAAATTAATAATTGTTCAGGATTGATCGTGTCAAAATAGCGCACATTGCCGAATTTGTCGCAAACGGTATATCTGCACTGATAATTTATGCCTGTATGGTCGAACGTAAATCCACCCACAGCACCCACATCAGGGTCAGCATAATGCCGCATGATTCGAGTGACCCAATCGCGGTGTGCCACCGCATCATCGTCAATAAATAAAACGACATCCCCCGAAGCATTGGCGATGCCAATATTGCGAGACTCAGATAAATTACGGGATGGACAACTGAAACGTTGAAAGTGGATGCCTTGTGCCTCCATCCGGTCAAGCTCAGTTTCTGTCGCATCTGTCGAAGGGCCATTGACAACAATCAGTTCAACATTAGGATAAGATTGCGATGCAATGGAGTAGATTGCATTGGGTAAATAATCGGCACGATTAAAAGTGTTGATTACAACGCTGGCATTAGTCATCGAGTTAATCTGCATATAAGTCAATCTCCTTTGATTGTCATAATTAGACGATAAATTTTTTAAATAGATTCGCAGATACTGAATCACTAGTTTTATGAATGATTCCTGCCAATTTTATGTATCAATTTAAATCTGTGATTTTATTTTGTAACCTGAATTGTATTTAATACAGGATAGGCAACAGAAAATACGACGTTTAAAAACTTTTGCAGTTCTGCCATCGGCGAGTTTGCAACGTACACAACATCTCGGTTCTGAATTGGAAAACTTTGCATGATAAAGAAACTACTGGGATTATTGAGATCAACGCGATACACCACAGGTACTTGACCTTCAGGCGTAACTAGAATGGGTTGGTTTGGCCAAGCTAAAGCTGACTTCTGTTCTAAGCGAAAAATAAAAACACCCTGCGCATTGGCACGAAAATCGACAAGGCCACCCGCTCGAGCCAGTGCCTGAGCTAATGTGATTCCTTGCGCTTCGAAGTTTACTTCTTCATTTTTACCAGTTGCGCCCAATGCTGTGAAGCTCAATGGTTGAAACAGCGCTGTAATGACATCACCAGCTAACAGCGGAATGTTTTGATTTGGATCACGAATAACGCGGTCCAGTGGCATCGAATAAACATTGCCACCGCGTGTGACCTGGATAGTTATTTTATTTACTGTCTGTCTAACGCCGCCTACAGCAGCCAAAGCGTCCAATAATCTTTCCCCATGAGGAGTAAGAGGAACACGTCCGCTGCTACCCACTTCACCTATTACTGTAACGTTGGTTGATGCATTGCGAATCATCTTGACCAACACTTGTGGTTGGTTAGCCTTATCCTGAAGACGTTGCGTAATCTCTTGTTCTATTTGTTCCAGACTGCGGTTACTAGCGATGATTGATCCAGCAAATGGAATATTGATTGTTCCTGAATGGCTCACAACTTGCTCCGAGAAGACAGTTGCATGCGACGCACCGACCATACCCCTCAGGTCAGGCATACCGTTGCCAAATAAGGTGGCCGGCACGGCCTCCCAAATGCTCACTTCAAGTACATCACCTGATCCTACATTCAAAGGTTCTGTCACATCATTCCCCAATGTCTCTGAAAACAATCTTTGCTTTCTCAGTGCCAGTAGTTGACGGGTAACTTGGTCATCGACGTTAACGACCTGAACTGCATTAGTTCCCAGATGCGTTCGAGTATTTGTAACTTTCAAAGCACTTGGCCCCGAGGTTGGAATGTGAACACAACCCGACATCACAATTGCACAAACGACCAAAAGTTGCGAAAACCAGAAATAAAAATACATTGATGTATGACTTATAAACTGATGGAAGTGGGAAATTACGATAGCGACTAAAGTTGTCATTTGTTGCATAGAATAGATCATGGCTTTCGGCTTACTAATTTGGTATAATTAATTAGTAAAAAAATGCAGGCCGAAGGGTATAATAATAAAGTAATTTAGCATTGAATTCAAAACTAAACAACAATTATCTTTATCAAATGTGGTATGAGCCTAATTGGGAAAATTTAGCTACCCCATCCAAAACGGGTAGATTTCCATAAATGAGTAGTGATCGCAAAAAAGATAAAAAGAGATTTTTTGCTACGAAAAATCATCGAGAGTTGGCCACGTTGCCAGTTTTGATGCTCCGATTCATACATTGAAGGATGCCACCTGTGAGAAGTTTTTCCATGAACAAGTGTCATCAGTTGGGAACCGAGAGCAGCTTGAGGCTGCCATTGAATCCTTATCCGAGAGGGAGATGCGTTAGTCGTGACCAAGCTTGATCGTCTGGCGCGGTCGGTAGCCGACCTCATGCCAACGATCCAAAAGCTTGATGACAAACCGGTGGGGGTATCAGGATTTTTCAAGATAGTTGTCGCCCAAAGAAATTGGAGCGTGAAACCGTTGTCGCCATGGAGTACAGCCTTATTCTCCATGCTATGCATCTCCTTATTTGATCCCGATGGACTTGAGCAGGTGCGTCGCATGCTCAGAGTTGTGAGTATCCTGCACCGTGTAGCCGACGATCTTCCGGCTGTAGTGATCGAGAAATAGGTAAGGGTAGCAACTCCGCCCGGTAACTTCAGCGGGCAGGTAAGTCATGTCCTAACACCAGACTTGACCTGTACCAGTGGCCACGTGGGTCGTCAGCAGTTTTGGCACCGCACGCGGGGCTTTGGCGTTGCATGTTCGCTAGCAGCCAGAGCATGCGATGGGATGGGGCGTTGCGCTCAAAACCTCTGCGTCATGCTGCCAACACTGCATCGTGCGGATATCAGTGCCCGCAGCTTCACAAGTCGGTTCCTGCAGCCAGGGCTTCTTGAATGAGGACCACGATATATGGCGATCTTCCAGCAGGATCATGCGACCGCGCCCTCTGTAACGTTCATAGATCGATAGTTCCGAAGGCGCAAACTGTGTAACTGCGCTACATTGCGCTGAATGACAATGCCATTTACACGAAAACTCTGCAAAACATTGATTTATATCGGTGTGTGATTCCGGTTCCGGGCACCACTTCTCTTCCCACTGCCCACCACCGCACGCGCCACGCCTTGGATACCCCGTGCGGCCTGTTCTCCCCCCTTCCTCCGTGCTGCTCCAGCAAACCTTGCGATCCTTGTCCCGCGCCGTTGGCGTTGGGTTGCATAGCGGGCAGCGCGTGGAACTGGTGATGCGCCCTGCGCCAGCCGATACCGGCATCGTCTTTCGGCGCGTCGATCTCCCCACCCCGGTGGAGATTCCCGTATCCCCGCTGGCGGTTACCGACACGCGCCTGGCTTCGACGCTGTCTCAAGGCAACGTCAAGGTACACACGGTCGAACACCTGATGTCCGCCTGCGCGGGGCTGTGCATCGACAACCTTTACGTCGACGTCACCGCGCAAGAGATTCCGATCCTCGACGGCTCTGCCTCGGCCTTCGTCTTTCTGCTCCAGACCGCCGGGTTACAGCAGCAAGACGCCCCCCGGCGCTTCGTTCGCGTTCTCGAACCGATCGACGTGCGGATGGGCGAAGGCGCACAGGAAAAATGGGCGCGGCTCACCCCCTACGACGGGTACCGGCTGTGCTTCGAGATCGATTTCGACCACCCCGCCGTTGACGCTACAGGCCAGCACGTCTCCTTCGACACCGCGACGGGAACGTATGCCCGGGACATCGCCCGCGCACGCACCTTCGGATTCACGAGCGATGTCGAAAAACTCCGCGCCAATGGCATGGCTTTGGGCGGCGGGATGGACAACGCGATCGTGCTCGATGACGACAAGGTGCTCAACACCGGCGGCTTACGGTACGACGACGAGTTCGTCAAGCACAAAATCCTCGACGCCATGGGCGATCTGTACCTCCTGGGCAAGCCTCTGCTCGCAAGCTACAGCGCCTTTCGCGGCGGCCATGCGCTCAACAACCTCCTGCTACGCAAGCTGCTGGCCACCCCGGCAGCATGGGAGATCGTCACGTTCGACGGCGCTGCGCCGTGCCCGTCGGCAGGTACCCCGTCGATACACTCCAACGCCCGCCACGACTGACTTCTCCCCATGCGCAGACTGCTCCCCCACCGCTTGGCCCACCGGGGCTTCACCCTGATCGAGCTGATGGTCGTGTTGCTCATCATCGGCGTGTTGGGCGCACTGATCGTCCCCAATGTGCTCGACCGCGCCGACGACGCACGCATTACCGCAGCCCAGACGGACATCGCCAACCTGGTGCAGGCGCTCAAGCTCTACCGTCTGGACAACCAGCGCTATCCCACCGCAGAGCAGGGTTTGCAGGCGCTTGTGACCAAGCCGACTATCGCGCCGATCCCCAGCCGGTGGAAGGGCTACATCGACCAATTGCCCAAAGACCCCTGGGGCAACCCCTACGTGTACCTCAACCCCGGCATTCGCGGCGAGGTCGATGTGATGTCTTACGGCGCGGATGGCCAAAGCGGCGGGGAAGGCAAAGACGCCGATCTGGGAAGCTGGCAGCCGTAGCGCCTCCATTCGCTTTCATTTCTAGCGCATCGCAGCTCTCCGTTGCATCGCAGCCCTCCGTTGTAGGAGCGACGGCAGTCGCGATTCGGCCGTTGCCCATGCCAGGCCCCAAGATGTGTGCCTACCGCACCCAGCCGCGCCGATCTGGCTTGCAGCCACTGCCACTGTTGGCGTTTGCAGGCTTTACGCTGATCGAACTGCTTGTTGTCATCGCGATCATGGCGATTGCCGTGGCGTCGGTGGGGTTCCTCGTTCGGGACGGCACTGCTGACCGCATCGAGCGAGAGGCCGTTCGCCTCGCAGCCTTGCTCGAATCCGCACGCGCACGTTCGCAACTCAGCGGCGTAGCAGCACGCTGGCAACCTTCCGCGCAGGGTTTTCATTGGGAAGGGCTCCCCCCCGCAGAGCGCGCCGACCAAGAATTGCCTCGGCATTGGCTGCACCCCGACACCGCCGCACGCATCGCTGCCCCCACCAGTGCCCTCAACAATGCCATCACCAGCCCCTCTACCGCGCCACACACCCCGCTCCCTGCCGTGATCCTGGGGCCTGAGCCTATCCTCCCGCCCCAGCGCATCACGCTCTATTCCCGCAGCGAGCCAGCCGTGCAGATCGACGTGGACAGCGACGGCTTACGCCCTTTCGACGTGCGATGAATACCGCTCCCCACGCCCCATCCCGAGGGTTCACCCTCGTCGAAGTGCTGGTTGCGCTCGGCATCGTCGCCATTGCACTCGTTGCCGGTTCGCAGGCCGCCGGCGCACTGACACGCATGGCGCAACGGCAAGGCGACCTGGTACTCGCGCAACTCTGCGCGGACAACGCACTCGTCGCGATCCGGCTTGCCAAACAGATGCCCAGCGTGGGGGATAGCACCGTAGCCTGCGAACAGGGCGGGCGCGAGTGGGCCGTTTCGCTCGGCGTCCACCCCACGCCCAACCCCAATTTCCACCGGGTCGATGCCACGGTGCTCGACGGCGACACCCCGATATGGCGATTGACGACGATCGTCGGCCGCTACCCTTGATCCCATGCAGCCGATTGCGCTCTTGGCGACGTGTCCCACTGAGGAATCTAGGCTGATGGAATGCCCATGCGCAAGGCCCCATCGGGGGTTTACGCTGGTCGAACTGCTCGTCGCGCTGACCATCCTTTCGCTGATCGCGCTGTTGAGCTGGCGCGGGCTGGATGCGCTCGTCCGCGCCGATACCCAGCTTCGTGCGCGCACCACAGACGTGCAGGCCGCTGGTTCCGCGCTGGCGCAATGGGGCACAGACCTTGATGCGCTGACCGAGCAGCCGGGCATCCCCAGCCTGGATTGGGATGGCAGGGTGTTCCGCATCTTGCGTGCAGGCCCTCCCCCCGAAGGCGGGGTATACGTCGTCGCATGGACGTTGCGCCGCCTGGGCAACACCGGTGCTTGGATGCGATGGCAGTCCCCGCCGCTGGCCACGCGCTCCGACCTCGCCCTCGCCTGGGATAAAGCGCAAGCCTGGGGTATCGCCGCCGGGGAGGAAGACCGCCAGCGCGAGGTGCGCACCCTCGCCCTGGAATCGTGGCAAATCTACTTTTACCGGGGCAACGCCTGGACCAACCCCCTCTCCAGCGAAGGCGCCCAGGCGCCGGAAGCCGCAGCATCCTCCCCCACTACCCCCCACAGCGCCACCCCGGAAGGCGTGCGCCTGGTGCTGACGCTGGCCGAAGGAGAAGCCTTTGCAGGCACCCTGGTGCGGGACTGGGCAAGGATGTCTGCCGTAGGGGCGCAGTGATGCCAGCCCAAGCCAGATCCCGATTCGCCACCCAACGCGGCGCTGCCATTCTGACGGCAATGCTTGTCATGACGCTGGTGGCCACGATGGCTGCGGCAATGCTTTGGCGGCAGTGGCAGCTCGTCGAGGTCGAAACCGCGCGGCGGCACCGGGTGCAGGCGGCATGGATTCTGACCGGCGCTCTCGATTGGGCGCGACTGATCCTGCGCGAGGATGCGCGCCAAGGCGGGGCCGACCATCTGGCCGAGCCATGGGCCATTCCGCTGGCTTCGGCGCGGCTGGGGACGTTTCTGGCCGCGCAATCCGGCAGCGACGAAGGGATCGACGCAGCCGACCTGGAAGACACCTACCTGGCCGGGTACATCCAAGATTTGCAAGGGCGGCTGAATGTGCGCAATCTGATCCACAACGGCCAGCCCGATCCATTGCAAGTGCAAATGTGGGAACGCCTGTTTGGCCAACTGGGGCTGCCCGCCGAAGAGCTGGATGCCATGCTTTTGGGCTTGCAGGCAGCGTATGCCACGGCAGGTGGTGGTAGCAGTAGTAGCGGTGGCGGCAGTAGCGCCGAGAGTGGCGAGGGTGCTGATGGGAACGCAGTGGCCCCCTTGCAGCCCCGGCGCGTCGAAGACCTGCGTGCGCTGGGGCTGTCCCCCGCAACGCTGGCGATGCTGCGGCCCTTCATCACCATCCTGCCCGTGCGCACGCCGCTCAACCTGAACACGGCATCCGAAATCGTGCTGGGCGCGGCATTGACAGACCTTGACCCCGCACAGGCCGCAGCAGCGGGGCGCGCACGGTCTGCACAGCACTTTCGCACTCTGGCGGATGCGCAAACCCAGCTCCGCAGCACAACGCCGCTGGACAGCGCGAACTTTGCAGTGTCTTCCCGCTACTTCGGCATCACCGGCCAATTGCGTACCGAATCCGGCACCGTGCAAGAAACCTCGATCGTCCGCCGAGACGGACTGCACATCCGCGTGCTCGACCGCACCCGAGAGGTGCTAGGGCCTGCCGTTACCAACCCCACGCAGGGTGAGGAAAAGAGTGGGGAATAGGGAGTACTGGGTAGTGAATGGGTAGTAGGCGCCAAGGGAACCTGCGTGCAACGGCCCCGTGGGGGAAGGAGGGAAGCGGCCTACGTAGATGGAAGGCACGGGGGTGTTGAGGTCGCCGCCCACTTGCGGCGCACGCGCTCCAAGTCTTCGGGCGTGTCTACCCCCGGTTCCGGGGTCAGTTCAGTGCGGTGGACAGCGATGCGATAGCCGTGCCACAGCACGCGCAACTGTTCCAACGACTCGGTGCGTTCGATGGGTGCGGGGGGGAGCTGGGAAAACGTCCGCAGGAACCCTGCGCGGAATGCATAGATGCCGATATGCCGTAGCGGCGCTGGGTTGGGGAGTGCATCCGGGGTATCGCGGGCAAAGGCAATTTGCGCTCTGCTGAAGTAGAGCGCCAGCGAACGCGCATCGACGACGACCTTGACGACGCCTGGGCTGCGAAAGTCCGCCAGCGTGCCAATGGGGTGCGCTGCGGTGCCCATCAAGACCGGCTCGCCACACGCTTGGGTGGCGTCGTTCATCGATTGCAGTGCCCCGTCGATGAGGGTGGGGTCGATCAAGGGTTCGTCCCCCTGCACGTTGACGACAAAGTCATCGTCCGCCAGCCCCAACATGGCAGCAGCCTGGGCGACACGGTCGGTTCCAGTGGTCAGGTTCGTATCGGTACGCAAGGCTTCGACGCCAAAGTCCCGACATACATCGAGGATGCGGTCGTGGTCCGCAGCCACGACGATCCGCGCCCGCCCGGCCCACACACTCGCCACGCGCTGCGCTACGCGAACAACCATCGGCGCTCCGCCAATGTCCGCCAGGGGTTTTTCAGGAAGGCGCACAGCAGCCAGCCGTGCGGGGATGACGATGGTCAATGCCATGAGTTACTCCATATCTCCAGATACACAGGGTAGTGCCAGGGTTGTGCCGGGGTAGCTCCCCTCACCCAGCGGGAGAGGGGATGGGGGGTGAGGGAAACTGCCAGGCCTTTCCTGATGCAGGGCATCTGTGCAAAGTCATGGCAGTGATTCAGGGCGTTTGGATGGCGCGGATTCCTCCTCCCGCAACGCACGCGCGCTGGATTCGAGCAGGATCGGGATGCCGTCCCGCACGGGATACGCCAGCTTTGCGCTGCGAGAGACCAATTCCTGCGTCTCGCGCCGATATTCCAAGGGGCCTTTGGTGACCGGGCACACCAGCAAATCAAGTAGTCGGGTTTCCATCCAAGAATCATAGTCCCGCCAGATAATGCCCCGGCGCAACCAACCACGATGGGAGAAGGCATGGACATTACGCAGTTGCTGGCATTCAGCGTCAAGAACAAGGCTTCGGACTTGCACCTGTCCGCCGGGCTGCCGCCCATGATCCGCGTACATGGCGACGTGCGCCGAATCAATGTCGACTTGCTGGACCATAAGCAAGTCCACGCGATGGTCTACGACATCATGAACGACTCGCAGCGCAAGACCTACGAGGAATACATGGAAATCGACTTCTCGTTCGAAATCGAAGGGCTGGCGCGGTTCCGGGTCAACGCCTTCAACCAGAACCGGGGGGCAGGCGCGGTGTTTCGGACGATTCCCAGCAAGATCCTCACGCTCGAACAGCTCAACTGCCCCAAGATCTTTTCCGAGCTGGCGCTGCGCCCGCGCGGGTTGGTCCTGGTTACAGGCCCGACGGGGTCGGGCAAGTCCACCACCTTGGCGGCGATGGTGAACTACCTCAATGAAAACGAATACGGCCACATCCTCACGGTCGAAGACCCCATCGAATTCGTACACGATTCCAAAAAGTGCCTGATCAACCAGCGCGAAGTCGGCCCGCACACGATGAGCTTTGCCGCTGCGCTCAAATCCGCCCTGCGCGAAGACCCCGACGCCATCCTCGTTGGCGAAATGCGCGACCTCGAAACGATCCGCTTGGCCATGACCGCCGCCGAGACAGGGCATCTGGTGTTCGGCACGCTGCATACCTCCAGCGCCGCCAAGACCATCGACCGGATCATCGACGTCTTCCCCGCCGAAGAAAAGGAAATGGTTCGTGCCATGTTGTCCGAATCCCTGCAAGCGGTCATCTCCCAAACCCTGTGCAAGACCAAGGATGGCCAAGGGCGCGTCGCGGCGCACGAAATCATGCTGGGAACGAGCGCGATCCGCAACCTGATCCGCGAGGCCAAGGTTGCGCAGATGTACTCCAGTATCCAGACCGGCAATAGCGTAGGCATGCAGACGCTCGACCAAAACCTGACCGACCTCGTCCGGCGCAATGTCATCGCCCCGGCCGAGGCACGCTCGAAGGCCAAAATTCCCGAGAATTTCCCGGGCTAAGCACTGCAATCACGCTGCACCCGCCACCAAGCATTTCCCAAAAGGAGCACCATGGAACGCGACCAGGCCAGTACGTTTATCACCGATCTGCTCAAGCTGATGCTGGGGCGCGGGGGCAGTGACCTGTTCCTCACCGCAGACTTTCCGCCTGCCATCAAAGTCGATGGCAAAGTCACCAAGGTATCACCACAGCCGCTCAACGGCGGGCATACCGTCGCGCTCGCGCGGTCGATCATGAACGACAAGCAGGTTGCGGAGTTCGAGCGCACCAAGGAATGCAACTTCGCCATCGCCCCGCCCGGGCTGGGACGCTTTCGCGTCAACGCCTTCATGCAGCAAAACAAGGTTGGCATGGTGCTGCGGACGATCCCGACGACGCTGCCTTCGATCGACACGTTGAAGCTTCCGCCCATTCTCAAAGACATCGTCAACACCAAGCGTGGCTTGTGCATCATGGTCGGCGCAACGGGGTCGGGCAAATCGACGACGCTGGCCGCGATGGTCGACTGGCGCAACGAAACGACCTATGGACACATCATCACGATCGAGGATCCGGTCGAATTCGTCCACCCGCACAAAAACTGCGTCATCACCCAGCGTGAAGTCGGCATCGATACCGAAAGCTGGGGCGCAGCGCTCAAAAACACGCTGCGGCAGGCCCCGGACGTGATTCTGATGGGGGAAATTCGCGACCGGGAAACCATGGAACACGCTGTCACCTTTGCGGAAACCGGCCACATGTGCCTAGCCACGCTCCACGCCAACAGCGCCAACCAGGCACTCGACCGCGTCATCAACTTCTTCCCTGAAGAGCGCCGGACGCAATTGCTGATGGATCTGTCGCTGAACCTGCGTGCCATGGTGTCGCAGCGGCTCGTTCCCCGGCAAGACGGCAAGGGCCGGGTGGCGATCATCGAAATCATGCTCAATTCCCCACTCGTCTCCGACCTCATCTTCAAAGGCCAGGTCGCCGAAATCAAGGAAGTGATGAAAAAGAGCCGCAACATCGGCATGCAGACCTTTGACCAAGCGCTGTTCGACGCCTACGAGAGCAACCTCATCACCTATGAAGATGCCTTGCGCAACGCCGATTCGGTCAATGATCTGCGCTTGCAGATCAAGCTCAACAGCCAGCGCGGCCGCTCGCAGGATCTGAGCGCCGGCACGGAGACGATGAACATCATTTGAGAGCAGCGCGGATCACCCCGCCAACACCCCATCCGCCAACACGGCCACCCTGTCGGCCAATGCGGCAACGACATCCATGTCGTGCTCGACAACGATCGTGGTGCGGCCCTGGGTCAAGGTGCGCAATAAGGCAAGGAAGTGCAAGGTTTGCGCGCGCCCCATCCCGGAGGTAGGTTCGTCGAGCAGCAGCACCCGCGCTTCGCCTGCCAGCGCCATGCCTACTTCCAGCGCTCTGCGCTGCGCATAGGGCAATGTCGCCACCGGGTCGTTGCGCAACGCTTCCAATTCCAGCCGCGCCAACCATTCGTTGGCCCTGTGGCTCACGGTACGCAACGCGGACAAGGGCAACCAGCAAGCGTAGCGGTACCCCAGCCCCCACATCACGGCGCAGCGCAGGTTGTCCCATACGCTGAGCCGCCCGAACCCCATGCTGCGCTGAAAGCTGCGCGCCAGCCCCAACTGGTGGATTGCGTGCGGGGCCAAGCCGTCGATACGCACTCCGTCCAACAAGACCCGTCCTGCGCTGGGGGTACAGCCCCCACTGAGTACGTCGAGCAAGGTGGTTTTGCCCGCGCCATTGGCGCCGACGATGGCCAGACATTCCCCCGGCTGCACGCACAGGTCGATACCACGCAATACCTGCACCGCGCCGAAATGCTTGTGTACGCCCACCAATTCCAGCGCGGCGGCAGATGTAGATGCCGATGTACATGCAGATGCACACGCCGATACAGAACGCAGCCGCTTGCCCATCACCGCGCCCCACCGCGCCGGGCGCACAAGGCCAACGTCCCAGCGCCCACGGCACCCACCCACACGGCGCCCACCCAGCAATCGGCATCACGCACATCCAGGGCCATACCCATGACCTGCACGACAGGGCCGTACAGCGCAACGGACTGCAAGTGGTACGCCATCTCCACCATGGCGACGAACCCCATCGCACACAGCAACGCGCCTGCCGCGCAAGCCAGCAGCCATGGCACAGCCCCAGGCAAGCCGGCCACCTTGCTGCACTGCGCAACCCAGGCATCGATACCACCTGGGGCATAGAGCACCGTCGCGACAAACAGCAGGCCGACGTACAAAAGCCAGGCTGGCGTCCACGCAGACAGCACCACAAAGGCGAGAACCATCAGCACGGCAGCCCATACCGGCCCGGCAATCGTGCGGCTCCCGCCCAGCACTGCGAAGAGCAGAAACGCCGCAGAACGCGGGGTGCCCAGGCTGTCGGTCGTCACCCGCTCGAAATGCAGCGCGGCCAGCCCCCCCGACACCCCGGCCAACAACGACGCACCGACAAAAGCACGCCAACGCACCGCGTGCGGGTTGCAGCCCAGAAAATCCGCACGGCGCGGGTTGTCCCGCACGGCGCGCAGGGTATAGCCCCATGGAGTACGCGCCAGCGCCCAGACCACCCAGGTCGCCACGAAGGCGTAGATGGCAACGACACCGTACAGCTCCACTTGCGGCCCCAGCGTGACACCCCACGGCGCCAGGCCCGTCACCCGGTTCGCGCCCACTCCGCCTTCCCCGCCAAAAAAGCCCGGAAAGGCAGGGGCAAAGGCCCAGAGCAGTTCGCCCATCCCAAAAGTCATCATGGCGCCGGTCAACGGCGTTCCGCGCGTGCTGAGCCACCCCAACGGCCACGCCAGCACCGCGACGACCAGCCCCGAAAAAAGGGGAACGAGCGACACCGGCCACGCCGCGCCGGGTTCGATGGCCCGCAAAGCATGGATCGCGACGAAAGCCCCCGCCCCCGTGTACACCGCGTACCCGAAGTGGACGATCCCCCCTTCCCCCAGCAGCAGATGCATCCCCAGCATGGCGATGAGGGCGATACCAAGCTGGATCGCCAACCCTTCCCCCAGCAGCCATGGCGCCAGCGCGAACAGCAGCGCGCACCCCGCCCAGCCTGCCCAACCTACCCACGCTGCCCGACCTGACCAAGCTGTCCTATGTGACCCATCGGCGCCATCCACACCATCCACCTCATCGGCCCCACCCACGCAACCTACCTTGGCGGGCTGCGCCGTAGCGCGCAACGGGCTGCATGGATCGCCTATATGGCCTGTATGGCATACATCGGACGCATCGCCTGCATCGCCAGTCATTGCCGGGTGTCCTCCACGGGCCGCAATGCCAAGGCCACCACCAGCCACAGGTACGGCAACATCGGCGCGATGGCACCCAAGGGAACGGCACACACGGCGCAGTGTGCCGCCCCACCGCTCCAGCCCGGCACTTGCAGCAAATCGCCCAAGGTGGCGGGAGCGGCGGCGGC
This sequence comes from Candidatus Symbiobacter mobilis CR, assembly GCF_000477435.1. NCBI lineage: Bacteria > Pseudomonadati > Pseudomonadota > Betaproteobacteria > Burkholderiales > Comamonadaceae > Candidatus Symbiobacter > Candidatus Symbiobacter mobilis. The sequence continues at coordinate 2,487,979 of NC_022576.1, read as the reverse complement.
CAAGGTCTGCACCATTCCCAGCGCCATCGAGGCCACGAAAGCCCCGCGCAACGACCCCAGCCCCCCGACCACGACCACGACGAACAGCCACCCCGCCACCGATGCCGCCATCTCCGGTTCGGTGACATACAGATTCCCGGCCAACACCCCTGCCAGCCCCGCCAGCGCCGACCCCGCGCCAAAAGTCCACATCAGCAGGCTGGGCACGTCATAGCCCAGCGTCTGCAAAGCCTGCGGATGCGTGGCAGCCGCCCGCAGCAACGGCCCGATGCGGGTACAGCTCCACACCCACCACAGCCCGGCCAGCACGAACACGGAGACCCCCATCGCAACCAACCGATACACGGGAACGCCCACGCCATGCACGCGCCAGACGCCGGCCAACGCTGCCGGAACGCGGTAGTCCACAGGCCCGCGCCCCCACACCCACTGCACCAGTTCCAGGATGAGATAACTGGCGCCGAACGTGACCAGCAGCTCCGCCAACGGCCCTTGCCCATGCGCCCTGCGCAGCACGAAGCGCTCGAACGCCGCCCCCACAAGCCCCGTCGCCACAGGCGCCACGCACAGCGCCCCGACAAACCCGATGTGCCCCGACAAGCTATACCCCAGGTACGCACCGAGCATCGACATCGACGCATGGGCGAAGTTCATCACCCCCATCAGCCCATACACCAACGTCAACCCCGCCCCCAGCAGGAACAGGATCAGCCCGGAACCCACTGCGTGGAACAACAGCACCAGAAAGGCTTCCATCCAGGTTCCAACGTGCAAGAAAGCCAATGATTGTGCCGACGGCGCCAAAATGACCCTTTTGCGGGTTTCCGCTACACTTCCAAGCCTGCGCGGCTGTAGCTCAGCTGGATAGAGTACTTGGCTACGAACCAAGGGGTCGTGGGTTCGATTCCTGCCAGCCGCGCCAGACTGTTACCAGAAAACCATCACCATGAAACGGGTTCGTCCTTGCCAGGTCGAACCCGTTTTTTTTGGGTGATCTGCGGCAAGCCTAGTCCTCTGCCATGCAATGCTCGCAGAAATGGTCGTCCGCAGCGCGAGGACTATCGTGCCCCGCCATGCCTAGACAATTTTTCAGTCCCTGTAGTCACTTCCTTCTGCATTCTGAAAAAAATGTCCAAAAATTCAAGTGCATTGAAGAAAATGTCGGCTCACTGAATTTTTTTCCACTGCAACAGCCAAGTTGGACATGAGTGCCACCCCCATCGGATACGCATGGATGCAGGAACAGCTCGACGCACCAGACTTTTTGGGGTCGCGACGGGCGCGGGTGGCAGCCGTGCAGAGCCTGCAACGCTTGCCAGATGGTGCGCTGCTGGTTCCTGCCAAGCTTGCGCCACCGCAGCAATGGTTGGACCAAGCGCTGTTCGCAATCAAGCACGAAGGTGTACATCTTGGCTATCTGGCAGAGGCCGTGCGCCGGATAGACGATGCCAGCGTAATCCAAGCGTTCGTGCTCACTCCCAACGGCACCTACCTGCGCAAGCTGTGTTTTCTTTGGGAAGCCATGAACGGGCGGACGATTGCCGGTCTACCGGACCCATCCATCAAGGCTGCGTATGTGTCGATGTTCGATGAGGGAGAGTACCTGGTAGGTGCGTCGCGCCGACATCCGCGCTGGCGCGTGGATTTCAACGGCCTGGGCCACCTTGCGTTCTGCCCTATGGTGCGCCGAACGCCAGCACTACAAGCCGCGCTGAAACGGGGGGTACTGCGGGAGGCCTCGGATTTTGCGTCGTCGATCGGGCCGCAGATGCTGGATCGCGCCCTGTCATGGGCGTACCTGAGCGAAACAGAAGGCTCCTATGCGATCGAAGGCGAAACCCCCAGTCTGGACAAAACCAAGCTCTTTGCCCGCCTGCTGCAGCGTGCGCACGACCAGCGCGAGTTGAATGAGGAGTACCTGGTGGAATTGCAGAATGCGATCACCACCAACCCATTCGACAAGGCCGTGCAGTTCCGCACCGAGCAGAACCGCCTACAGAGCCATGCGCTGGGTGCTGCCGGGGTAACGTATGTGCCGCCGGAACCCGATCTGAGTGCGGAACTCATGCAGCACTTGATGCACCTAGCCAACCGCCGACCACCGAATGTGGACGCTCTGGTACACGCTGCGGTGGTCTCGTTCGGGTTCGTGCTCATCCACCCGTTCATGGATGGCAATGGCCGTCTCTCCCGCTTTCTGGTGCATCACTGCCTGGGGCAATCCGGCGCTTTGCCTGCGGGGTTTTTGCTGCCGATTTCGGTAGCCATGAAAAAGCACGAGCAGCGTTACTTGGATGCGCTGATAGCCTTCAGCAAACCGGCGCGCGCACTGTGCGACGTGACCTGGGCGGGCGACGAACACTACAGCTACCAGTGGCGGGCAAACGCCGACATCTGGTTCCGCACCATGGACCTGACTGAGGGCGTGCAGTGCATGGTGGACATGGCACAGACTGCGCTGGACCTCCATCTGAAACAGGAGGTGGAATTCTTGGGGTTGTTTGACGATGTGGCCCGCCATATCAACGCAAGGCACGACTTGCGCGGCAGCGATCTGGCGACACTGATCGTGTCCATTTATCAGAACGGTGGCCGACTTTCGAAGAACCGGCGCAAGCGCTTTGCGGAAAGGGTGTTGCCGGTGGTACTGGACGACATCGAATCCACGGTGGCTCGCCGCATGAAAGGGGTGCTACTAGAAGAAGAAGAAGAAGAAGTCGGTGATGACTGAAAGCCGACAACCCTGCATCGACGAGTTTTATGTCTGACTGCAAAACCTTTGCATCTTCAGGTAGCAGCGACGTACAGCAGGCGGCGCATTTCTTATTCCGTGCGGTCGGTTTCCAGTTCGCCCAGGTACGTGTTCCTACACTTTGCTGTGTTTTGGGTGCAATGCATTGGCTGTGTGCTGGTGTCGTTCCTCTGGCGTCACGAACCGAGTGCATCCCTCCCGTCTTCCTCCCTCGCGCCATGGAGCCCCCACATGTTCAGCACCCACCGCCAACGCCGCTGCCATGCCATTTGGGTCGCATTGCCCGATTACGACAGCACTGCGCCTGGCAAAACCATGCGGGAGCTTTTGCAGGCACTGCGCAAGCATTACGACGATTGCAAGAACGAGGAAGCCCAAGTGCGCACGCTACAAGGCGACCTCCAGCTCATGCGATCTCGCAAGGAAATCGTGTGCTGCCATGGCACCAATGAAGGAACAGCACTGCGTTACCGGCGTTCTCCGCAGGTAGCTTTGCCGGTGCATCTCGATGATCTGCAACACGGGCTGTTGCAGCAAGGGGTTCCGCAAGACTTGGTTCGTGAATTTTTGCATCGCTTACAAAACGCCGATTCCTATTTCCGTTTGCAGCCTGGGTGTTTTTTGACGGTGCCTGATACGGTACTGCTCACGCCCAATGCCAGACCCGACCCCACGATCCAGTCCGAAATCATTCTGGCGATTCGCCAACGATGCGTGCTCAAAGCTTGTTATCGGACACGTGGCGAGACGACTGCACGGGAACGGTGGCTGCATCCCGTCGGTGTCATGCTGCGGGGCCCCCAGCACTACCTCGTTGCCTACGACCAGGCCGACCTCAAGCAGTCACAGCAAATGGCGAGGGTGTATGCGATCCAACGCCTGGAAGACGTGGTGGCTTTGACCGATACGGTCTGTGCCTTGCCGGACCCTTCGCAGACCGTGGAACAGCTTGCCAAAACGCAAGGGTTGGCGAACTTCGTGCAAAACACGACCCCTGTCACCGTCAAGCTCCTGGCCCGTGGGTACGTATGCACCCTGCTGCAAGAAAACAGGATCAGCCCAAATCAAACCGTCAATGTGGACGCGCAAGGCCATACCGCCGTGGTGACTTTCACCACAACGCTGTCGGGGACGTTGTACCGATGGCTGCTGGGTTTCGGAGACAAGGTGGAAGTGCTGGAACCGAACGAACTGCGGACGACGATGGCATCCCAAGCACGCAGCCTGGCTGAACAGTACCAGGGCATCTCCTAGCCGGGTTGCGACACAGCACCCGGCACCCAGCACGGGATTGCTGGGTACGTCTGTGCCCATGGCATACCACGTCGGCGCAAGGCGGAAACTTGCATACAGGACGAAAGCGATTCTCGCGCTCTGGGCGTACAGTGCCGCCATAGTCAATGCAACGAGATTCCTCACCATGAGTCCACCACCACCCTAGTTGATAGGGGAATCACAGCACTCACTGGATAACTTTCGGATTCGCATTGACAAGAATGGAACTCCTTCGCCTGTATACCTTACTTGTAACCCATCATGAAAATGCAATTGCCCTTGTCTTTCCAAAATGGACACTATTTCACAACCATCGACGGTGCGGATTGGATTATCGATACTGGGTCCCCAACCAGTTTCGGGACCTCGATATCTCTACAACTGGCCGATCAAAAATATGAGATCGTCGCAGAATACATGGGACTCGATGGCAAAGAGTTATCCCAATACGTCAATCATCCCACTTCCGGAATTATCGGCTCGGATATTCTGAATGATCTGGATGTGATCCTGGACACCCGGAACAATATCCTGGAACTTTCTCACGATACCCTAAGCGTACATGGCACCACAGTGCCACTGACGAGCGTCTTGGGTGTCCCGATCGTCATTGCAATCATCGAAAATGCTGAACATCAAATGTTTTTTGATACTGCTTCGCCAATATCCTATTTTCAGGAGCAGAGTCTTGCAAACTACCCGTCTTTGGGAGAATTCCAGGATTTCTATCCCGGCTACCGCCGATTCACTACAGCAACAAATCGGCTTCCTATAGAACTGGAGTCTGAACATTTTGAATTGCGATGCGGTACCCTGCCCCAACCCTTAGCGATGGCACTGAGTATGGCTGGGGCTTCCGGAATCATCGGTAATGAAACGATGGGAAACAGAATTTTGGGGTATTTTTCGCGGCGCAATGTTCTTATTTTTGGATGAAAACCATGCAGCCACAACCTCACGATGCATGGGCTGAAATATACGACTGCGTATACGAAGAACAATTTCGCGATGTATACAGTACATTGACAGAAAACACGATCAGCTATATTCAGAGTCTCATGCCGGCAGGGTCAGCAATCGTAGATTTTGGCGCTGGCACTGGCCGTTTGGCGATTCCATTGGCCCAAGCCGGTTATGCTGTCACGGCAGTAGAACGCAGCTTGCCGATGCTGAACCGTCTGCGCGCCAAAGATCAAAACCAATCTATCCAGTGTGTGCATAGTGATATTGGCTCGTATCAATCCGATACACAGTTCGATTTGGCTTTGTGCATTTTTACTATCGTATCTTACTTACTGGACGAAAATGCTTTGCAACTGGCACTTCAATCCGCATACACAGCCTTGAAACCTGGTGGGGCAATGCTATTGGATGTTCCTAACAGGGCGTTATTTCAGAACACAGAGTTTACCAACGAGCACATACGAAGAATAGTCCAAGTTGAAAAAATTGAACCATTTCAAAAAAATCTATATGCATACAATGATCATATAGAAATATTCAACGATAATCAATGGCAACATTACGATGACAGTTTCCATATACGGTATTGGTCCACGAAGGAAATTGCAGGCCAGGCGAAACATTGCGGATTTGCACACGACCCGCAAGAAAATCAAAATGCTTCTTATGCCACCTATATGAAATTTTCTAAGCCTTCCACTGATAGATAGTTATTTTCTCAATTGACTTTGCATCCATTTCAATTCATTCTATGAATACGCATGACCTATACACCAATCTCTGGCCTGATAAAAATGAACAATTCTTTCCGAATCTTTTGATTCAACATCGCCAACAAATTGGTACATCCTGTGTCTCAACGGGCCTCAGCCTGCTAACCAAGGAGGAACCATCGAATGTACGCAACCAAATCAACACCCAAGATCCCATTAGTTGGTCCCGCTATCTACAAACACACGGGATGAAATTGGCATACTGCTCCACCGACTTCCGTCGGCTGCAACATTACGTCAAAGAGCTTTTAAGAATTGATGACCTTTTCACAATCAGCACTTACTCTTCTTTGTCACCGGGAGAAATTGGCGCTGAACCAGACGAAAACGGATGGATTTGTGGGTCACATTTTGTCGTGCTATACAAAAGTACGGTCTACGACACCAGATGGGATACTCCTCTACAGCTACAAGAATATCCAGATAATCAGCGATACATCAAAAGAATTTTTCGTATCGTACCAGCCAATCACGAACGTGGATTATGAAAAAATCGATCCATGCAGGTTACTTTCATGATCATTAGTTTCTATGAAAATGTCTGAACAATGGATACTGGACAAAAAATACCTCGAACCAATCCAAAACACAGCGCTGTTCTATCCATGCAGTGGAAATGATCTCCTCATTCCCATCGAACTATTCTCTCCGTATATTACAGACTATTGGTTCGTAGACAAAGGGTACTTCACCCCTGGGCACCAGGATACCAAGCATGACAAATTGGATTTACCAGCCGATCAACATCAACCCCTACTCCTCGATGATGAACGATACACCCTACAAAATACCTCCATCCAGGGCCAACCAAGCTGGCACTACCGTCACTCTAAAGACATCGAACCATGCATACTAACCGAAACCTACATGCATCAAGAATCAGGAAGAACGATCAGGATTCACAAGCGACGAGGATACGGCTTTTCAGGTTTTCGAACCGAACACTTTCAACTTGGTGTTTTCTTCTACCGTGGAGATAGTCAGGGTGAAGGTGGCAGTGGAAACTTGTGGCTGAACGATGAACATATCGATGAAATTTGCAATCGTCTCATCCCCCATGGACTGCTTGCCCTGGACGGCTCAGATGGATCGCCCTTTTATAGAAAACAGGGTACATATCAGGAGTGGTGGAAATACTATCGACACCCCCCGTGTTACACCCCCGAAGAATTCATACAGAATGCCAGGCCATTTTCCGACCGCAAAGGTAGACACTTTGCATGTGTTGGTTATGCTGGAGAAAAATACTGTCCTACGATGATTTGGCAAATGCAATAATAAAAATTATGTGAAGTATTACTCATCCATTTTACGAAAATATATCAAATTACCAATTTTGATTGAGGTGCATCATGAGTAAATGCCGTTACTGCGGATTAGGTACGTATGGCAAAGGTTGTCCATACAGCCCCTATCGGACACACGAACATATTGAGGATGAAAGTCGTTGCGAGTTTTGTGGATTAGGGTCTTATGGAAATTCATGCGCACACAGTCCCCACGGGGCACATCGTCACGGCCATGGCGATAACAAATGCATCTGGTGTGGCCTTACAGGCATTGGCGGGACTTGCTCATTCAGCCCTTCAAGAAGCCACGAGAAGTGATCTGCATTACTTATCACAATTTTCAATTAACTAATTAGATTTCTATCATGAACCTGGAACCAATTAAATCATACCTCGAAGAAGAAGGATTCCGCCCAAAATATGATGAAGATAGCGACATCAGATTCAAATTTGAAGGAAAAACATATTATATTCAAACAATCGATGAAGATGAAGAATACATAATACTTCTAGCGGCCAATATCTGGCCCATCGAAAATGAAGAAGAAAGTATCAAAGCCTATCAAAATACCAACGAGGTTACCCGAAACATAAAAGTAGCCAAAGTTTATGTAACTCCATACAACAATGTTTATGCAACGATAGAATTATTTCTGCCAAACCCAGAAACATTTATTCCTATCTTCATACGATGTTTGGGCGCGCTCGACAAAGCCGTTTCAGAGTTTCGTACTGCCATGCAAGAAGAAAACAAGGGTTTGATCCAGTAAGTTTTCTTCCTTGTTACCAACGCCCCAACCCATTCCCCAACCCATAGAAATTTGGCGATGCACTTTGGCAGTACGATACAAGGCATCGGGTTGGCGAACAAAGGGGCCTGGACGGCCCCTTTGTTTGTGGTGCCCCGCGCTTGCCACAGGGGCGGAAAGTCAGCCACGTATCGCGGGGCCTTGCAAAAAGCTCAGTTTTTTGTTTGACGAATGAAGGATTTTCAAAAATGGCACCTCATGAACAGCGATTGCAAAATATGCGTGACTTCTATCACATCTTGGAGGAACTTCAACAGAAAGTGGGTGGTAGGCGGGTTCTTGCGAATTGCAACGGACGCATGCATTGGCCACAACGGGGTGTCTACTTTTTCTTTGAACCTGGAGAATACCGCAGTCATAGTGGTGATGGCGATCGCATCGTGCGGGTGGGAACGCATGCTTTGAATCCCAATTCGAGAACAACTTTGTGGAATCGATTGATGCAGCACCGTGGTACGGTCCATCCTCTCGGCGGGAATCATCGGGGGTCAATTTTTCGTTTGCTTGTTGGTCAATCGCTCATACAACGCAACGGTTATCAAGACTATCCACACTGGGGGATGGGGAACAATGCACCATCCGAAATACGGGAGTCAGAACGCCCCTTGGAACGGGAAGTCAGTCAAGCCATCGGTGCCATGCCTTTCCTATGGCTGGCTGTCGAAGATGCTCCTGGGCCGCAAAGTCTCCGGGGCTGTATCGAACGCAACGCAATTGCGATGCTGAGCAATTTCCATAAGGATGCGATCGATCCACCGTCGGAAAACTGGCTTGGGAAGGATTGCGACAGGGAGACGGTGCGTCTGTCGGGGTTGTGGAACTCAAACCATGTCCAGGATGGCTACGATCCTAGATTTTTGGAAGTTATGCATAATGCTGTCGAACAAATGTAAGGAGCACATGATGACACCACCCCCAGCAATACCGATTCCAGCAAAAAGCTTCAAAGTAGTAATCCAGTGTGCAGGTAACAAAGACCCTGACGCTGGATCTTTGCACTGCAAGGATGGGCGAGAGGTGGTATTCGTTGCCCACCCAGAACTTGCGCCCCAAGATGGACAGTACTATGCCAGGCCAGACGATCAGTCGGACGATGGAAGAACGTGGCGTGCCAGACTGGAAGAGTACAACCAGGGGCATGTGAACAATCCACTCCATCTACTACCAGCCTACAAATTGTATTGGCACCATGCATACCGAGATCTGGTTACAGAGTATGGAGCTGACAGAGTGTTCATCCTCTCCGCAGGATGGGGATTGATTTCTGCAAACTATCTGACTCCCGACTACGACATTACTTTTTCTGCCAACGCTGATCCATATATACGTCGTGGTAATCAAGATAAGAAGTATCAGGACTTTAATCAATTGCCCGATTCAGATGAACCGCTGGTCTTCCTTGGGGGGGCCAGTTATCAGCAGTTCTTTTTACGGCTGACGGCAGGCTACAGGGGTACACGTATCGTTTGCTATAACTCTGGGAAACCACCACAGGTCGATGGTTGCATGTTATGTCGATACGAGACGAGAACAAGAACCAATTGGCATTACCAATGCGCCATGGATCTGATTGCTGGCCGTCTACATTTACCGCTGTGACGGCAGCGAGAGATCAGCAACTCAGTGGGGTAATCGATAAATCCACCTTGGCAACATGCGCCTTCTCCAGCCAGGGGCATTCATGCGGTGGGAAACCAGTATTGCACCAGGGCTGATCCAGCAGTTTGTGCGACGATGGAGTGTGTGGATCAGGGACTTCGATTGTCATCTCGATGTAAAAATAATGAGTGCGTATACACTGAATTTACAGAAAAATCGATTGTTATACAAATAACAGTCAATCTGTGTTTACACTGCTTGCGGTGTATACTGGACGTTATAGCTCATGGAGGCATCATGCCAGACTTGAACAATTTTCCACAGTACTTCCGTAAATATAGCTGGGATGCCAAGCATGCGCTGTACGGCTATCCTGCTGACAAATATGACCAATTCGAATGGATTGCCTCTCTTGAAAGGAGATTTAATTGGTTGAGAAAAAACTGCGAGAAGGGGAAGACCGCATCGATCTACTTGCTGAAAGAAATGATCCAGTGGGGTGGTAGCCAAAACGGGACATTGCAGAAATTCGAGGACGGAATAGAACAGCACAACATCCAGCAGTTGGTGCTGGATACAGTGTCCAACCTCTCATCTCCCGAGAAAGCTATCGAAGCAGCACTCAAATTTCCTGGAATGGGACTTACCTACGCATCAAAAATGCTTCGTTTCCTTGATCCGGAACGCTACGGTGCCTTGGACCGTAGAATCCGTAAGGCCTTTAGCGAAAGGCTACCAGAAGTACTACCGAAAATATACGACGCATATGACCAGAGCATGGTGACCGGATACGTTGCATTTACCGAGTACCTAGATCATCTAAAGCAGAAATTGGATAAAGAAATAATCACGCGCCCTAAGTGCAATTTACCACTTGGATCGGGTGACAGCAAATGGCGTGCCGCAGATATTGAAATGGCAATATTTTGCTGGGCCGAGAGTGATGATCTATAACAATTTGATGCAGACGCGACGGCACTGGCGGACCGCAGCCTGAGCTCAACCATTAGCGCACAATAATAACTACGACATGCCTGGAAAATATGAACCACTTGAGCTTTACCTTCGTGCAGTCTCAGACAAAAAGAACGAAATTACTCTTTCGTTCACAGATGTCGAGCGTATCATAGGTGCAAAGCTACCAGCTTCTGCAATGGCCCATCAGGCTTGGTGGGGCAACCAAAGAGATACAAGAAACCGGCCTCAAGCCCATGCTTGGCTATCCGCTGGCTTTAGGGTCGACATGGTAAATCAAAATGGTGCTAATGCGTCAGTTAGATTTATTCGTCGCACTAAGGATAGTCTGCAAAACCCATGATTTCAGCGGTGCATTTGTTGTAACTCATTGACTTTTCTGAGTCCAAAAAACCGAAGACTTTTGCAGAATGTTTTAAGCAATTCGCTTTACCAGCTATTCTGTTACCCGTTATTTTTGTCGTTAAGATCTTCAGGAAAACCGGCTGCGGTATAAACTGGAAGTTGGGTGCCATATAGGAGTTCGATTTATGCCATTCGAATCGCAAGGGTTATCACAAGAACTATGCAACAAATTGGATGCGTTTATCCAGAGCGACAACATGCCGTCACTCTACAAGTCGTACTCGTGGGGGAACGACACTCATCAAAATGGATTCCCGGATATTGTAAGACTTGAACGTCAGCTACAGAATAGCGAGAAAAGTACAGGAATTACACTAAACGATGCAAAAGATGTTGCTCAATGGGGAGGGCTGAGAAACCAAAAACAAATATCAGGTAATGCGGTAGTTTTACCAAATAATACGCTGATTTCCCCCTGCGGAGGTTCATAGTCGTTATTGAAGAATCAGCCACAAAGACCTCTTGATACGCTGCAACTGATTCATGGCTTTGGGCCGACCTATCAAAGCAAGGTCTTAAGATTGGCTCTCCCTGAAGAATACGGAGCTATAGACACTCGAATAGTCAGAGTATTCGGACGAGGAGATCCCGATACGCACCAACTCGATTGGCTAGAACTCCAAGCGACTCTCGGTACATACAAGGGCAGGCCAACAGGCTGGTATATTTCTGCCGCCCAACAAAATTGGCCCAGCGACTATGCTCGTTGGATAAATATTTTTAGGTACATTTCAAACAAACTCAAAGCCGAATGTCCGCATCCAAAAAAGCTTAAATAACTTAGGAAAGACGGCATGTGGACTTGCGCCGATGTTGAAATGGCTCTATTCTGTTATGCAAGCCAATACACAAGCAAGGTTCGTACGCATCCAACTATTCCCAGCAGGTGCAACGAATCGACGGGCTGTAACCAAAGGTCGAACGTTACCCGTCCCAATCGCGCATAATCCCATTTTTAATAAAATAACAACGCTCCGGAGTATTTGAATTGAATCAAAACGATGCGGCGTACCTTAATCTTGTTCTAGAACCGATCAGGGCGTGTTCCAAGTACAAGCCAAAATTTGGTCAAGGTACAAAAGGTGACGGATTGACATTGGCTCAATTTCAAAAACTTTATCAAAGTGACCCGTTCTATAGCTGGTTTGGCCTAGACAACCCGATGATGTATGCAGCCCACAAAGCGGCAGGTGGAATGACCAGTGTATATCGGCAAATTGGTATTGGATGCGAAAAACTTTTCCGAACCGCTATCAAAGATGCTCTCGGATTGTCGGAAACCGATGTCACGTGGTCTTATACCATTCCGCTACCGAATGGGAAAGCGCGGACGTTGCATCTTGATGGACGTGTACCGTTCGACAAAATTGGCGACAGAGCAAAGCGTGCTCGCTTCCACGCATGGATGAAAGATTCAGCAGAATCGATCGGCGTTGACAAGAATGTATTCTCAACCTTGACCGGTACCATATTCGAAGTTCGACAGGGATACAAAAGCAAAGACTCGAAGCGGCAGAACGCTGACATTGCAAACGCAGCCACCGCATACACCAAGGCTTATTTCCCATGTGCGGTTATCCTATCGGCGCAAATCGACAGTCAAATCTTGTTCCGCTACCGTGCAGAAAAGTGGGCGGTCGTTACTGGCATCGAAGGCGCCAACAACCCACTGATCTCAACCTACGACTTTATGCGCGATGTAGTCGGTTACGATCTCGCCGCATTTTTTCAAAGAAATAGCAAGACGCTTCGATCAGAGATAGATGCCGTACTGCAAGCATTGCTAGCGCCGGGGACTCAATGATGTCTGCGGTACTAGAGCTAGAGCGTACGCCATTACGCCAGCGGTCAGATTACACTTACAAATTCAATGCACAGACAGGGCGGCACGGTTGGCTACGCCTGACTCCTGCTTACTCCCTGAAGGTCGTTGAAGAACTGATTACTGGACACGGCAAAGCAAAGCGTATTTTTGATCCTTTTTGCGGCACCGGGACAACCGTATTGAGTTCTGCATACCATGGACATGTGGGTGTAACTACGGATATCAATCCGTTTCTCGTATGGTTCGCTCGGGCAAAAACCGCGCATTACTCTCCTAAGCAAATTTGCGCAACGCGGGATGCCTTTGCGTCCGCGCTAGCCTTGGTCCGGTGCCAAAACATTGAACCTGCACCTGCCCCACCCATCCACAATATAGAACGGTGGTGGAGTCCCAGAGCACTCGATTTTCTGCGGCTTCTTCGTGCAGCCATTCCAGCAGTGACAAAGGAAAACTCTGCGGAACGTACACTGCTACTGATTGCTTTTTGCCGGTCATTGATTCAGTTATCCAATGCCGCATTCAATCATCAATCCATGTCATTCAAAGATGACTGCCAATTCGACATTGGTTTTGATGTAGACATGGAATATGTCTATTCCGAGGATGTACGTTTTGTGTTGAGCGGTGCCAGCGAAAACCCTGTAGGCGAGGGTTATGTAGTTTTTGGTGATGCAAGAAACCCAGCAGCAGTGGTGGAAGGTTTGTTTGATCTTGTTGTCACCTCCCCACCTTACGCTAACCGAATGTCTTATATTCGAGAACTTCGCCCGTACATGTACTGGATCGGGTTCTTGATCAACGGCAGAGATGCCGGGGAGTTGGACTGGACAGCCATAGGCGGCACTTGGGGGATCGCTACAAGCCGTTTGACAGATTGGAAACGTTCCACAGATTGTTTCAGGAGCACCTATCTTTCCCAAGTGCTAGATCAAATTTCACACTCGGATAACAAGAATGGTGCCGTGCTCGCCAATTATGTTGCCAAGTATTTTGATGATATTTGGACTCATTTCCGGCGCTTAATTCCTGTGCTCTGCCGTGGAGCAGAGTTGCACTACATAGTCGGTAATTCAACCTTCTACGGAACGCTTGTTTCAACGGAACTGCTGTATGCCGAAATGCTGACAGCACTAGGATTCAGTGGAGTGGAATGTCGCCCAATCCGCAAGCGCAACTCAAAAAAGGAATTGGTGGAATTTGATGTTGTTGCACGATGGCAATAATGGCCCATTGGGGAACAAGGCCGGCGCCGCCCGATCCTTGCTACAGATTGCGCAGAAACATCCCCAAGCCCTGCATGCATTGATCCCTCACACCTCCACCCATCTCCCGACCGTCGTCCAGAACACCCCCATCCGCACGGGTTGTTCCGCATCGAACAAGCTCCGGTAACGCAGCAGTTATTCCACTCGTTCCCACGCTCCAGCGGTGCAGCTTGGGCATCGTGCAACGCAAGGGGCTAAGGGCGGTGGAGTCATGCCATGTTCTGGTACGGGGCTGCCAAAGTCCTAGCGATGGGAAGAGTACACAACCACCTTGCCGCGATGCCCAGGCTGTACCGACAGCAGTGCAAGTTGCATTCCCACGCTGGAGCGTGGGAACGAGCGACAAAGGAAAGCGCATGGCTCCGTGGTATCGGTCGATTTGCTACATCGGGAGCGATGTTTGGGCTGGAGGGGACAGGATTCTGAGCACTTCCACAATGGCGAGTGACCGCTCCATTTCGTTCTGATCGGTGTCATAGGTAACGGTTTCTTCGTACCTGCATTCCAGACTGTCGCCGGGAAGAATCTGATGCTGGCGCTTCTGATATTGCTCCAGCCATGTTCGATGCAACATGCTTACCTTGATGGTTTTGCCGTTTCGCATCACCTGCCATTGGGACTGCCCAAGCATGTCTGTGGATTTGATTTTGAAAAACTCCACCCCCGTGTTGGTGCGAACGCTATGTGGGGTAGGGTCGGCTACAGGCGATTCCTGCGCTTGTTCTTCCATCACGATGTCGCCAAGCTCCGTCTGCACGGTTACGCCGACTTGTGGCAATGCCACCCTGGCTTGTCGAACGCCATCCAAAGCCGTCTGGACCTCTGAAACCCGTGGCGGTTGGTATCCAACCAGGCCAACGGGTGCGTCACGGTACTGCGGTTCAAGTTGGTCTAACGTTCTGCTGATCTCTGGCGCGTCTGCATCCAGCTTTTGCAGCAAGAGATGCTTGCCGTGAACCAACAGGCTCCCCAGCCATTTTTTCCATTCCAGCGAGGAAAGATGCTCGTCCGGCACGCCGCGCAAAGCCCTGGCAAGTATGATTTTCAGGCTGGAATGCGCAACGTCGTTGAGGATCGAAACTGGCTCCAAACTGCTGTCGATGCTGGATAGCAAGCAGTGGTCTAGTTTGTCCATCGCATCGATCAATTGCATAGCCCCTGCCAATACCTGGATGGCTTCGCTCTTGCCGGGCTTGTATTCGATGACTAGGCCAATTTCGCCTTCGATGGTCTGCGATTCAAGAATTCTTTCCATAGGATGCTCCGTCTCTACAACTGCATTTTGCCGTCACCCCCTCACACCTCCACCCATCTCCCCACCGTCGTCCAAAACACCCCCATCCGCACGGGCTGTTCCGCATCGAACAAGCTCCGGTAACGCAGCAGTTGTTCCCGGTATTGCTCCAGGGCTTCGGGGGGTAGGGTGGCTTCGGGTTGGGTGGCACCCCCCTCACCCATCGCACGGGTGGTTTTGTAGTCCACGATCCAGCGCACGCCGTTGTCGACGAAGGTGCGGTCCACCACATGCGCGTCATAGCCTCGTTGCGCCGTGTCATCCGGGCCTGCGAGCGTGGAAATCGGCAGTTCGCAGGCGTCTTCTTCGTGGCGCTGCAAGATCCATCGGCCCATTTCGCTTTGCAGCGTGGTGCGCAGGTGGGCCAGGGTTTGGCGGGCTGCATCGTCGGCCTGGGCTTGGGGGTGTCCGCGTGCCAGCAACCACCGGCGCATCGCGGGTTCCAGGCGTTGCAGGCGTGCTCCCGTCCAGCCTTGCAGGCCATCGCGTGCCATGGCTTCGAGGTAGCGGTGTACCAGCGTGCCGATGTCGGCGGGCAAGGGGTCTGCCGACTGGCCGGAGGGCGCGGTGCTCGTTGGTTCGGGATCGCTATCACCGTTGATATTCCCGCCGATATTCCGGTCGCTAACGGGGTTGATCTTGGGGTTGATCTCGGCGGGAGTGCATTCGCTGTAGGTATCCCGGTAGATATCGCTGTCAATGCCAAAGTCGCCAGCGTGCTGGGCGCCGGGGCGCTCCCACGTCGGCGGGGGGACGGGGTTCCGCAGCCGTATCAGCGTGGGGACGAATGTGGCATCGCACGGCAGAGCAAACCGTGCAGGCACAGCCGCCCCCGCTGCATGGGCGTTGCCCTCGCACTGCTCGGCCTGCCCCACTTGTTCCTTCGCTTGCGCCAATCTTTCATCAAACCGCGCCTCTGCCACCGGCCATAGCAGCTTCAGAAAACTGCCTGCACGCGGCGCGGCCAAGTTTCCATCTTGCTTGACTTTCGCCACGCCCACCCAGTGCAGCGCCCGCCGCGCACGGGTGGCGGCGACGTACAGCAGACGGCGTGTTTCCTGTTCCGTGCGGTCGGTTTCCAGCTTGCACAGGTATTGGTGCAGCGAAGGCGGGGCGTTCTTGTCCGGTGCTTCGTCGGCCCGCTCCATCGCCGCCACGGCAAGGTTTGGTTCCGCGCCCTCGCCCTGCCATTCCTCCCAGGCTACC
The DNA here is from genome assembly GCF_000477435.1 of Candidatus Symbiobacter mobilis CR. Classification (NCBI taxonomy): domain Bacteria; kingdom Pseudomonadati; phylum Pseudomonadota; class Betaproteobacteria; order Burkholderiales; family Comamonadaceae; genus Candidatus Symbiobacter; species Candidatus Symbiobacter mobilis. Next base: position 2,471,549 of record NC_022576.1, on the reverse strand, counting down.
AGCGCGCGTTCATTGAGCTTGGCGCCGTGGTGAATGCCGGGGACGATCACGCAATCAAATTCCAGCCCCTTGGCTTTGTGGATCGTCATCAACTGCAAGGTGGTGGGCGCTGCGGGGTCTGGGGGGGTGTATAGCTCCGCTACGGCAGTTTGCAGCACTGGCAGGTCGATTGCGCCTTCTTGATCGAGCCGGTCGAGCAGATCGAAATACGCACGGGCATAGGCAAATTCTGCGGGAGTCGTCAGGCAGGCCGGGCCGTTCAGGCCGCGCCAAACTCCTTCCACCCACCGGCGCAGACGTTGGTGGCCCCGGTGTTGCAAGGCTTCCCCCACCACGGTGCGGACGTGGTGCAAGCGCTGCCTTCCGTCCGGGGACAAGCGGTGGATTACGCTGGCCTGTAGCTCTGCATGTCCCTCCGTACCCACAGCCGCGCCGTCGTCTTGCATGCATTGCCAGACTGTGCGATAGGGTTCCCCCCCCGCCAGGGCGTGCAAATCGGCCAGCGTCAGCCCGCACCACGGGGCGCGCAGCACGGCAAGCCAATGCACCCGATCCCCAGGGTGCAGCAGCGCACGTGTCAAGCTCAGCAAGTCTTGCACAACCTGGACGTTTTGGAGGGTGTCGATTTCCACCGCCTGGTACGGCAGGTTGTCGTTGCGCAAAGCCTGAGCCACAGCGAGAAGATGGGAGCGTGCGCGCACCAGCACGGCCACCGTGACCTCGGGGTCGGCCTGCCGTGCAGCGCGGATCAGCCCGACCACGGTGTTCGCTTCGCGTTCGCTCAGGGCAGGCGGGAATGCATCGACAGCGCCGTCCGCAGCGTCGGCTTCCTCCGCGCCAGCAGCATCGTCAACGCCAAGGCCCGCAGCACCCGTTTCAATGATCGGGTGGATCACCACCTGCGCCTGCGGGCTAGGCCCGATGGTCGCCACGGCAGGTTCAAAAGCCACCGCGCCGCGAAAGGCATCGCTACTGGGTGGCATGACCTTGGGGAAAGTGTGGTTCACCCAGTCCACCACTTCGTCGTGCGAACGGTTGTTGCGGTACAGCCGCAGCACCGTGGGTCGGATCGACCCCAACCCAAGCTCCCGCACACGCAGAAACAGCCCAACATCGGCCTTGCGGAAGCGGTAGATCGACTGCATCGGGTCCCCCACCAGAAACAGCGTGCGCCCATCGCACGGCTGCCATCCGGCGGTGAGCTTTTGCAGCAATTGCACCTGGGTCGGCCCGGTGTCTTGGAATTCATCGACCAGCAGGTGGCTGATGCGGTAGTCCAGCCGCAGTTGCAAGTCGCTCGGCGCGTCCTCCCCCCCCAGTGCTACCAGGGCCTTGCCCGCCATCTCGATGAAATCGACCTCGGAACGCGCCTGAAAGACCAACCACAGCCGCGCCGCCGCCTCACGCAGGATCAGCGTCACGTCTTCGATGCATTGGCGGTCGTCGTCGGTGTACGCGGGGTGGGGTAGTGTGCGAATGCGGGCAAGGTGTGCATCGCATTCGCACGCCCTGCCTTGCGCCAATGTTTGTTGCAGTGCTTGTCTATCCTCTTTGTTCAAGCCCCATGCTGCGGGAATCTGCTTGCGCAGTTCGTTTTTTACCGTGAGCAATAAGTCGGCCAGGGCGCGCCAGATGGGCCAGTCGTCCAACGTCGGTTGCAATGGTTTGTGCCACGCTGCCAGGTTTTTCCAGAGCAGATATTGGTAGGGTTCGGCGGTTGCGCACTCACCCCCTGCCCCTCTCCCGGTGGGAGAGGGGGGTTGGTGCCCTGTCTGCGCGGGGGCGGCCTGCGTGGCTAACAAATGCCCGGCCACCGCCGGCATCAGCGCTTGCAGACTGTCGAACCAGCCGTTGGGCATGGCCTTGTGGATGTCCCGCAAATCCTGCTCGATCAGCGCCCTGAAAACGGCCAGCGATGCTTCCCTATCCTGCTCAACCAAGGCGTGGTGCATCCATTGGTCGCGGCGTTGCAGCATCGCGATGAGTAAGGCGGATAGCTTGTCTTTTTGGTTGTCGTGCCGATCCAGGATGCGATCCAGGGCATGGGCCAGGGGGGTGTCCGACTCCAATTCCTCCAGCGTGTCCTGCACGGCTTGTTCGTAGAGCAGGTCGGGGTCTTCGGCAATGCCGGGCTGGCTGCCGAGTTCGGAAAGCAACGGCATTTGCCGCACCAGTTGCCCGCAGAGCGCGTCCAGCGTCGTGATTTGCAGCCGCCCACCATGTTCCATCAGGCCCCAGTGGCGTTCTGCGTCGCGGCGCAGCACAGCGGTCGAGAGGTCGAAGGTCGTTTGTTTGTGGGGCTGGCTGGGGCGCTCGCCCTGCTGCGCCATCCGCAGGCTTTGCACGACCCGGTTGCGCATCTCCCCGGCCGCCTTGCGGGTGAAGGTCAGCGCGACGACTTCTTCGGGTTCTTCGACCCGCGCCAGCAGGGCCAGGAACCGTTGCGTCAACAGCTCGGTCTTGCCCGCTCCGGCAGGGGCTTCGACAAGAAAAGAGCCGGTGGGGTCGATGGCCCGCGCACGGTGGGCTGTGTCTTCGGCCAGCCAATCCTGGGGAGTGGGTTTCATGCTTGCACGCGCTCGCCTTCGGCTATCGTGGGGGCTTGGTCGTGGCCCACTGAGGAATCTAGGTTCAACACATCTCTAATCTGACATGCCATGTCGTAATCTTTCATGTGGTACAAAATGGGTTTGTTGTCAAGGAATGTCTGCAATAGTCATTTTTGATTTTTTTAACCTCAAAAAAATCAACAGGTTACAACCCTCCAATCACTGAATTGTAGAGTTTTGCAGACCTTCCCTCCAAGTCTGATGACATTTGCCTGACGGAGAGTCCATGATGAAACCAATACACACCCCTGCATCTTTACCCACGACGCAAGAAGACACTCCCACTTCCAGTAGTATTTGGTCGATCGGTATACGGTTGATGGCGCGAATGAATTTCGCCAAAAAGGCCTTGCTGATCACTGCCTGCTTTTTGCTACCCATCGGCTTACTGGCATTTTTGTTTTTCAGCGTCTCCATTGCAGAGCGCAATTTCACGGTCAGTGAAACCCAAGGGGTGAGCTATCTGCGTACCTTGATGCCGGTTATCCGTGCAGCCCAGGACCTGCGCGCCATCCTGGATCGGGTTCAAGCGGGTATAAAGATTGACAAAAGCACGATGGAGGAAGCGTCTGCCAAACTGAAATCCAGCATGGAAGTCATGACCCTGGTCGATGCAACTCTTGGGGCCAGACTGAACACTGGTAAGTTTTTTCAATCCTTGCAACAAGGCGTGCAGACTCAATTGGATACCCAAAATCAAACAGAAACTTCAGGTTCTGCGCCTGCCGTGGTTGCCGCACTAAAACTGGCCAGTTTTGTTGGCAACAGTTCCAACCTCATCCTAGATCCCGAAGTGGCCTCGTTTCACCTGGCGCGAGCCGGGGTTCTGGAAGCCGTGGAATTGATCATTGCTACCTCACAAACCCGTCGGTTGGCCACAGAACTCATCTCGCTACGCGAAGAAAGTCGCCTTTTGTTGCTGGCAGACCGTCTGGCAAGACTCAAAGTTGGCTCAGACCGAATTGCTTCAGCTTTTGCAGAAGCGTATGACTACGATGCATCACTTCAAGCAGCGGTGAACTCCGAAGCTACTCTCAAAAGTCTTAAAGAATTCATCAATACCACCCATGACAATGTGATTTTGGAAAAAGATGTCCTTGATGCCACGATGTACTACCAGGATGCCAATGCACGACTAGAAGAGTTATATGGTCTGGTTGACCGCACTCTTGGAACTATTGATTCTTTGCTACAAAAGCGTTTGCAGCGTATTGAGCGAGCGTTGCTGTGGTCCACTGTGGCATTGGGTCTGAGCTTGCTACTGTCCGCCTACCTTTTTTACAGCTTTTTCCTGGTCACCCACAGCGGGCTGCATCTTGTGCGCCGACATCTACAGGATATTGCCCGAGGCGACCTGCGTCATGCACCCACAGCGCCAGACAGTAGCGAAGACGAGACCGATCAAGTCTTGCAGTCTCTCAGCGACATGCATACAGTACTGTCGCGCTTTCAGTCTGAGCAGCTTGAAATGGCCAAGCGGCAGGATGCCGGTATCGTGGAACACATCATACCGGTGGCAGAGTTGCCCGGTGAATACGCTGCCATGGCTCAGGCCATCAACGACTTGACCGGTGCGCAGAACAAGGTCACATTTCAATTGGTTGATCTGATTCAACAATACGCAGAGGGCAATTTCTCTTGTGCAATGCCCATGCTGCCGGGCCAGAAACACCGTATCACTGAAGTGGCAAACGCTGCGCGTGAAAAACTACAGGCCGCCGCTGGGGCTGCGATTGCCAATCTTCGCGTGGTCAATGCGCTGAACAAGGCCAGTACCAACGTCATGATTGCCGATGCCCATCACGTTATTTTGTTCATGAACGATGCCATGAAAAACATGATGCAGCGCAACGAAACCACATTGCAAAAAATCTTTCCGCAGTTTGATTCGAACAAACTGATTGGTCAAAGCATTGACCTATTTCACAAAAACCTGGAGCACCAACACACGTTGCTGGAGAACCTGCAAGGTACCCACCGAACCCAGATTCAAATTGGTCCACTGTACTTTGCACTGGCCGTCAGCCCGATTCTGGATGAATGCAGGCAACGTATTGGCACTGTGGTGGAATGGTACGACCGCACCCAGGATGTAGCTGTGGAGAGCGAACTCGCTGCTGCCGTCCAAGCCTCGGCAGAAGGCAATTTTTCGCAGCGCATTGGCCTGGAAGGAAAGACGGGCATTTATGCCACCCTCGCCAGCAGCATGAATGAGCTAATGCAAACCAGTGAAGTGGGTTTGAGCGACGTGGCCACCATGCTTGAAGCCTTTGCCCGTGGCGACCTCCACTTCCGTCTTGAACGCGACTACCAGGGGCTGTTTGGCAAACTCAAGGATGCCGGCAATCAAACCGCCGAACAGTTGGGGCGTGTTATTGGTGAAGTGCATGTCGCCGCAGACGCGCTAAGCAATGCGGCTAACCAAGTCAGCGCCACTGCGCAATCCTTGTCCCATGCAGCCAGTGAACAGGCATCCAATGTGGAGCAAACCAGCTCCTTGATTGAGCAGATCAGTGCGTCCATCACGCAAAACACCGACAGTGCCTGCGTTACGGACAGCGAAGCCACCAAGGCCGCACGCGAAGCTGGTGACGGTGGCGTAGCAGTGACGCAAACTGTGCAGGCCATGAAACAAATTGCCACAAAAATTGGCATCGTGGATGATATTGCCTACCAAACCAACCTGCTCGCACTCAACGCTGCCATTGAAGCCGCACGCGCTGGAGAACATGGGCGCGGCTTTGCCGTGGTGGCCACTGAAGTTCGCAAACTGGCCGAACGCAGCCAGGATGCTGCACGCGAAATTGGTGAATTGGCTGCCAATAGCGTTTCTACAGCAGAACGCGCAGGCAAACTGCTTGATGAAATCGTCCCATCCATCCGCAAAACCAGCCAACTGGTGCAAGAGATTGCGGCAGCCAGCGCAGAGCAAAGCGAGTCTGCGGTTCGGATTAGTGAATCCATGGGTCAGCTCAACAAGACTACGCAGCAAAATGCTGCTACCTCTGAAGAATTGGCAGCCACGGCTGACGGGTTATCGGATCAGGCCGCTCAACTGCAACGCGCCATTGCGTTTTTTGATGCCCACGACCCAACCCACATACCAGCCCACACACAGAACAAAAAACTTCCGCATCCCCTTCCCATGCGCAGCTTGCACGCGCTGGCTACCCCCTCCAAACACACGAATTTCAGCCCCTACTCACTGCCTTGACTAGGAAAGTCATGGCAGTTTCCCGCCCCCCCAGCCCCTATCCCGCTGGGCAAGGGGAGCGTGGAGAAGCCGCGTCGCGGCTTGCACAGTAACAGGGGCATTGCACTCCATCAGCGAGCCACTGCTGTCTTGTTGTCCAGGAATCCATGTTTACGAAAAATGGCCTGGCCTTCTTCACTGGCAGCAAGCTGCATGAACTTGCGGGCAAGTTCGGGGTTTTTGCTGCTTTTCAGCAAGTTCAGCAACAAAGCCTGTGGCTTGGCAACTTTGGGGCTTAGGTCCACCACATCTAGCTTGGTCGCGAGATCGCCAAAAAACACGCTGGCGCGCCAAGATAGGGTCACATCACCTTCCCCTTTCTTCATGGCATTCATCAAGCTGCGCGAATCCGATGCCAAAAAAGAACTGGATTTGACCACCTCGGCATAAATGCCCAAGCTATCAAGCACTTCCTGGGATTCTTTCCCCACGCTGCCTGATTCAGCATTCCCCAAAATCACCTTCAAATCCTTGCGTAGCATTTCTCTGGGGTCTGCCTTGACATTTTTTGGGTTTCCCTTTTGCACCACCAAAGCCAACTGGTTGTAGCCCACATTGACAAACTCGTCGAGCAATCCTTCTTTGATGTGCTTGTCGCGAAAAGAGGGTTCACCAGGCAAATACCAGTCGCCCTGACCACTCTTTTTTGCAGATTGATATAAATCTTCAGAGCCACCTTGCGATACCAAAATCCGAACACCCTCACGCTTGGTAAACAGCTTGGTAATTTCAGTCATAGGCTTGACCATCGTAATTCCGCAATACAGCAGCATCCCGGCCTCGCTGTCCTGAGCACGCACTGGCGAAGTCAGTATCAAAATTGCCGCTACACACAACCCAAAAAATTTTGTCAACATGGTAATTACCTCTATAAAAAGAACAAACATGCATGGAACCAGGCTTGGCCCACCCCTGCAATTTTACTTTAGCATTGGCTGAATCTGGTTTTCCGGGCGCACTGTGCTAGGTGCGATGATATTGCCATAACTTTTTGAGAAGTTACGAAGTTATCGCAATTGATCTTGATCATCTTTGCGCCACCAGCCCATCCACATCCTTGAACTTGCCGTACATCGCCGGGCTGTCACCCACCGCCAAAGCCTTGAAGTGGGCGGTGCCACATTGGATCTTGCCGCCTTCCCGGTCACGCAAATCGTCCTCGAACAAGCTGCTTTTGGTTTCCACCACAAAGTACAGGCGTTCTTGCCCATCACGCTCCACCAGCACGGCCCAGTCAGGGTTGTAGCTGCCCAAGGGCGTTGGCACCTTGAACCAGCCAGGCAGCTTGGCATAGACCTTGATCGCTTCGTTGCGCTCCAGCGCCTCGGCAAAGTCACGTTCGATGGTTGAGTCAACCACCACGTGCTCGTACACCGACTTTTGCGTGTCCTGCACCAGGTTTTTCAGGTAGCCGGTCAGCTCTTCCGTCTCGAACAGTTCCTGTGCATAGAAGTGCGCGTCACCCAGCCGCTGGTACTTGATTCCATCCACCAACGCCAGCCGTTTGCACCGGTTGATGGCATCGGCAGCCAACTCGATGAACTGCTGGGGGTTGCGCTGGAAATCGTTCAGCCGGTGGCTTTCGGTCAGGATGTGGGCAATCGTCTTGCGGGTGAGTTGGGTGCGGTCTTGCAACTCCGTCAGCACGTCGGGCAGTTCCATGTCGCCCTCGTACAAAGCAATCGGCTCTGACACGGCCACTAGCGAGGCATCCACCCCGGCCTTGCCAATCGTCATGCCCGCCTTCTGCCACTGCAACCGTGTTTTGGACACGGGCGGTGCATCGTTCAGGGCCTGAATGCAGCGCCCGATCAACTGCGCATTGTCAAACTGCACCCGGTACGTAGTTTTGTGCTTGATGCGGTCCCACAATGCTTGGAAGTCCGGGCTGAGCAACACCGACTTCCGCACGGCGATGTGCTCGCGGTCATCGGCATTCTTGACTTCCAGCTTGCCCGACAGTTTCTTGAGCACGCCCATGATCTGCAACCGCTGGGCCTCGAATTCCGCTGGCAGCGCCAAGGTTCCATCCTTCAGCGCCGCTTTCAGCGTGTCTTGCACTTTGCCCTTGTCGTTGATGTAGCCCTGCTTTTGCAGATGGTTCCAAAGGGCCTTGGACGCATCGAAGCCCAGGGGCACTACGTCACCGCCACTTTGCACCACACCGATGCCAGCAAATTCGTGTGCTTGCACCACGCCAAACTGAATGCCGGTGTCCTTTTCCAAGTCTTTTTGCAGGTTGTCAGCAAACTGCTCATAGCTTTCCGTGGCAATCACCGTCAGCGTGTTGACTTCAAAGCCGCGCAGCCGCTCCCCCTTCTGGTTCACACACAAACGCAAGCCCCGGCCAATCGTCTGCCGCCGCCACCGCTCCGATTCGCGGGTGGAAAAGTTGCAAATCTGGAAGACGTTGGGGTTGTCCCAGCCCTCCTTCAGTGCCGAATGCGAGAAGATGAACTTCAGGGGCGATTCCAAGCTCAGCAGCTTTTCCTTGTCGCGCATGATGAGGTGGTAGGTGTCATCGTCTGCCGCCGTGCTACCGCTGGTGTCCTTGACCATCTCCACCGTCTTGCCACCGATCTTCTTTTTGTCGATAGAGAAGTAGCCGTTGTGTACCTCATGGGCGGCCATGCGCAGGTCCACCTCAGCAAACAGGCTTTGGTAGTCGGGGTGACGCGCCCAGCGTTGGTATTCGTCCTCGAACATCAGGGCGTATTCCCCTTTGATCGGGTTGCCCTGATCGTCGTACTGCCGGTACTTCGCCACTTCGTCGATGAAGAACAGGCTCAGCACCTTCACCCCCAACGGGCGCAGGCGTTTTTCCTTGTCCAGGTGCTCCTTGATCGTGCGGCGGATCATTTCGCGCTGCACGGCTTTGGCATCCACGTCGCCCCAAGCTTCGCCTACGCGCAAATACACCTCGGAACCAGGCACTTTCAGTTCCAGGAACTGGTTGCCTTTGGCGGTGCGTATTTCCCCCACACGAATGTTGGCGTACAGCGGACGGCCTGTCTCCTGTTCCAGGTCAAAACCGTCTTGCACCGTGATGGCATCCCGACGCACCGCACCGGCTGCGTTTTCACGGTCCACCTCAATGTTGGCGGTAATCACGCCACGCTTGCTGTACACAGCCAGCAGCTTCACAAAAGGCTTGTTGTGGCCCCCTTGCACCGTGGCCGCCGCCACCTCGATCTGCTTGACCAGCCGCTGTTCGTAGGCATCCACGGCATCCAGCCGATACACCATGTTGTGCTTGTCCACGTGCGTCGCCGAGTAACGCAGGGTGCAAAGCGGCGACATGTGCGCCAATGCTTTCTTGCCTTTTCCGTCGATACCACCGTCCACACTCTGTGGTTCGTCCACGATCAAGATGGGCCGGGTACCGCGAATCAAGTCAATCGGGCGCTCACCACCCGTTTTTTCGCTGGCACGGTACATCTTGTTTTGGGACTTTTCCCGGCGTTTGGTCTCGTCAGCCTCTTCCGCCTGGGCGGCGGCTTCGTCGCCAAACTTGTTGATGGCACCGACCGTGATGACCATGATCTGGATGTTCGGGCTGGTGGCAAAGTTGCGCACTTGGCCAAGCTTGTCCGAGTCGTACTGGAAAAACTCATACCCCTTGGCACCCGGGTACAGCCCCTCAAAATGCTCACGGGTGATCTGCAGGGTCTTGTTCACCCCCTCTTTGATGGCAACCGACGGCACCACCACGACGAACTTGGTGAAGCCGTACCGCTGGTACAACTCGAAAACGGTTCGCAGGTAGACGTAGGTTTTGCCGGTTCCGGTTTCCATTTCCACCGTGAAGTCCAGTGGCTGCGTGGCGTTCAAGGGGGCGGAAGGCGGCAGGCCATTGCGAAGCTGCACCTGCTGTAGGTTGGCATGCAGCTCTTCGTCAACGAGGAGTTGCAAGGCGTTGCCAATACCGCCGCTTTCGGTGAACTGCTTGCCTTCAAAGCTCTGCTGGGTGCCACCGGGGACTTGGGCTATGACGGTGAACACCGAGCGGCAGACCTCCTGGCCCCGAAACAAGGCACACACCGATTCAATAGCTTCGAGCTGGTACGGCAGGTCGGATTCAAAGTGCAGTTTCATGAATCCATCCCTTCTCAGCCAGCACTTGCAGTGCAATGCCAATTTGTCGCGGAGAGAACTGACGCTTGTGGTCGTTCCAGGCGTAGGTCTTGGCAACCACATCTTCATGGGTATGCACTTCCGAATCATGTTGGGCAATCCAATGCACAGTTGCCAGCAGTTCCAAACCAAAGGCGGTCTCGAAGCCTTCAACCAGTGCATCTACCCGTTCAAAACGACCACGTGTGTCGGGGTGCGACTCCAAAAAGGCGTTGGCATCTTCCACGGCACCCGGCACCAAGGTCAGGGGCTTGTCAGGCGCGTCGCCGCCGTCGGCGTAACCGGAAAGCAAGTGTCCTTCCACGGTGCGAAGCACATGCCGCAAGTTTTCAGCATAGGGGCCATAGGGGCCTTTGATGTATTGCAGACGCAATGGCTCACCGGCCACTTGTATGAAATACATCAGCTTGTGTACTTCCAGCAGGGAGATCGTGGGGTCCAGCAGCCCCTGGATGTACCGGCTGACCAGCTTTACCAAAGCGGCACGCCCCGGTGTCATGGTGGGCGCTTTGCGGCTGTGGTGCATTTTGTCGGCCTGCGGTGCGCCTTTCGGTTCATAAATGCGAACGGACAAGTCTGCCAACGGGGTCAAGTGCTTTTCAATCACCGAACGCACTTCGTTCCAGTTCAAGCCTCCCAAACCACTGCCCAGGGGTGGAATAGCAATCGAACGGATGCCACGGGCCTGAATCTCCGCAACCAGCGCGGCCAAACCGGACTCAATGTCTTCCATCCGGCTATTACCGCGCCAATGGCGCTTGGTAGGAAAGTTGACGATGAAGCGAGGGTTGGTCAGTTGCCCCGTTTCAAAAACGAACATGCAGCCAGGCTGCACTGCATTGCGAATGCAAGCGGCTGTATATGCCTTGAAATTGTCAGGCCAGGCATTCTTGAATTGCAATGCAATACCGCGCCCCATCACCCCCACGCAATTCACTGTGTTGACAAGGGCCTCGGCTTCATCTTTCAATATGTCACCGCTCGTGATTTCGATCATGGCGATACCCTCTTTAGTAGTACCAATCCGTCTTGATTTCGACGGTTGGTTTGTGTTCCTGCTTGTGCAAGGTATGCTGCACTTTCCCATATATGGCTTGGTTGGCTACACCAATGCGTTGGACCAGGCACCATGGGAAAAATTCCTCCACCAAAAACTCACTTTGTTTCTCTTCCTTGCATAGCTTCCAATTTGTGGCATGTACGGCATCCCAATTCACTTCGTGAAGTTTGGCCAAGTCCGCTCTGTCTTCAAAATACCTTGACCCGCCGTTGGACAAAGTAAATGCCCAGCGGCGGTCATTGGTCTTGGCCCACGCCACCGTCTCGTACAAGTCAGCCTGCAAGTGAATGATCGGGTCTTGCCCACCCTTGTAGGCCAATTCGGCACTTTGGACATGCATCAGATACAGCATGACCGAGCGCGGGCAGAAGTAAAACGGAACGCACTGCCCTACAAACAAATTTGGGTGACTGTCCAACCTCAACTCCGTCAAACGTCGTTGCTTGATGTTGCTCATGCCGACCACAGTCCCAGGTAACCCCAATTCCACCACCTTTGCGTCAGAAAAAAGTCCATCGCTTTGCAGTATCGACGGCAGCTTGTTCACATGGCAGATGTGGTAAATCTTTGGTTGAGCAGGCGTAGGCATGGTTACAGGCTCCGCACCTGCTTGATGTCGTGCTGTTTCACACCTGAAGCCAGCAAAGCAATGCCCATACCGCCGCTTTCTGTAAAGTGCTTGCCTTCCAAGCTCTGCTGGCTACCATCGCCCAGTGCTTGCGCCGTGACGATGAACACCGAGCGGCAGACCTCCTGGCCCCGAAACAGGGCACACACCGATTCGATGGCTTCGAGCTGGTACGGCAGGTCGGATTCAAAGTGCAGTTTCATTCGTCGGTGTCCAGTTGCTGAGCGTTTCGCCGTTGGGCATCTTCCAAGGCATCTCGTTCACGTTCGATTTCCTGGCGCAATTCCTCTTCCGATGGCAAGACCAAGCGGTATTTGGTAGCGAAAAGCTGCTCGCTTTCATGCAGTACGGAGTAGCGGACAACCGATTTGTCTTTGTGCTCGCACAGCAGAATGCCCACGGTCGGGTTATCGTCCGGCCCACGCTTCAGGTCGTCATACATCCGCACATACATGTCCATTTGCCCGATGTCCTGGTGCGTGAGTTTGTCGGTTTTCAGGTCGATCAGAACAAAGCACTTGAGCAGGTAGTTGTAGAAAACCAAGTCAACATAAAAGTCTTGAGATTCGGTGCTGATGCGCTGCTGCCGTGCAACAAAGGCGAACCCTTTGCCCAACTCCAGAAGGAACCCTTGCAATTTGTCCATTAAGGCTTGCTCTAACCGGGACTCCAGCAATTTGCCTGTACCGGGTAAGCCAAGGAACTCCAGCATGACCGGATCACGCACAAATTCACGGGGTGTCTGCGGCAAGGCAGCAACGTTGCTGTCGGCCTCTTCCTTGACCCCCACCTGGTCACCGCTGAGCAGCAGACGCTCGAAATACATCGTGCCAATCTGCCTGTCCAAGGCGCGGGCACTCCAGTTCTGTTCGGCGGCCTCTTTGGCATACCAGTTCCTCGCCTTGCCATCACCGACGCGCAACAGGGTTCGATAGTGGGTCCAACTCAATTCGGTACGCACTGCGTCCCAAATTGGAAAGGCTTGGTAAAACGCCCGCATGTGGCGCAAATTGCGCTCATCAAAGCCCTTGCCAAACTCACGCGCCAAAGCATCCGACAGACGTGGCAGCAGCTTCTTGCCGTAAGCGGCACGTGCCTCCCCACCCTGCTCAAACTCGACAATGTGACGACCAATATCCCAGCAGGTTTGCACCTGCACCATGTCCACAGCGCGCAATGCTTGGTGACGGCCTTGTCGGATCAAGCCACGCAAGGCATCCAGCAGGCCCGTCAGTGGCACGGGGTTGATTTGTGGCTCATCCATGCTCACAGGCTCCGCACTGGCATCACATCCGCTCCTTGCCGTCTTTCGCAGGCCGTGCTGCCATCATGGCCTCAATGAGGCGCCGTTCGCGTGCCAGTTCGGCCTGCAGCTCAGCCTCGCTGGGCAAGTGGAGCACGTACTTGGAAGCAAACAATTGCTGGCTGTCATGCAGCACTGAATAACGCGCCACGACTTCGTCGCGCTCGGTACAAAGAATCAGGCCCACTGTGGGGTTGTCGCCGTCACTACGTTTGAGGTCGTCAAACATACGCACGTACATATCCATCTGCCCAACGTCCTGATGCGTCAGCTTGCCCATCTTCAGGTCGATCAGCACAAAACACTTGAGCAGGTAGTTGTAGAAAACCAGGTCAATGTAGAAATGCTGGTGTTCGGTGCCGATGCGCTGCTGCCTGGCAACAAACGCAAACCCCCCTCAGGTGCTCCTGTGCGTCCAAGGCCTGTGGCAGTTCAAGCAACGCGGATGCGCTGTCCGGCCAGGGAAATTCGTCACGAGGCTCGTGACGAATCACGGGCTGGCGATGCGCATAGTTCTGATAGAACAACCTGAAATACTTCAGATTGGTCACAGAAAACCCCCGCCCATACCGGGCTGACAGGGATTGCGACAGCGCATCGAGCAGTTGCCGACCGTACTCGGCCCGATCCTCCCCACCTTGCAGTGCCTGAACAATCTCACGCCCAATCAGCCAGTAAGCCACCACCATATTGCTGTTGACCGCACGGACCACATTGCCACGTGCCGCGTCCAGAATGCCCATCACACGGTCCATCAACTCACCCGTATTGGGGGGCGTGATGATGGCATCAGCCACCGGGGCAATTTTTTTCCGACTCGCCATGCTCACAGGCTCCGCACCTGCTTGATGCCGTGCTGTTCGAGGATCGCGGCCAGGTTGCTTTTGGCAACGTCGTTCTCAAAGGCGCTGTCGCGGAACACTGCCGTGGTGTCACCCACCGTTCCCTGTTCCTCTCGCCAGGCGACCATGCCCAGCGCGAGGGCTTCCACTTCTGATGCCTTGATGGTTTCATCTAGGCAAGCCAGCAGCACACCCGCACCGACGCTGTTGACCTGTTTGCCCGCGATTTCGCGCTTCTCGATGGGAACGCAGAGGTCCAGGCCCAGCTTGAGCAGGATTTCGTAAAGAACGTCGTCGCTGGTACGGCTTGGTTCCAGGTGTTCGAGGTGTTCAAACAGGGAGGATTTCAGATCGTTGGTTTTGGGGTTCCAGGGGCGGATATTGGAGGTGTCGAGTTTGAATACCCGGACTCCTGCGTCACCATTCCAGTCAGGTTTTTCCGCTTTAATCGCATTTCCCGCCTTACGAAGCCTTTCCTTGGTTAGCTCAGCAATATTCAATGGCTTGCCAATGTCTTCACAGTATTTAGCTGCGACCTTCTGTTGTTTGTCTTTGGGGTCAAGCGGTTCTGGGAGTTGGACAAGGATGTAACGTCGGTTGCCATCGTCCTGACTATTCAAACGCATTACTGCCTCGCCAGTCGTTCCACTACCGGCAAAGAAATCCAGCACGACTGCATTGGGGTCGTCAGAAGTTGTGTATCGAACCAGTTTGGCAATTTCGTCCAAGTCCTTCGGGTTGTTGAAGACCTTCTTTCCGAACAGGGTACGGAGATATTTCACAGAAACTTGCGACTGTTTGTAGAAATAGCTTCCACGCACTTGTGTTGCCAGTTCCTCCTCATCCTCGTCATTAGGAATTTCTTCGTCAAGATCATCCTCTTGCTCATTAAATTCAACTTCCAAAGGAATTGGCCTGATGTGAGATTTTCTGAGTGGGGGCTGAGTGTGATCCGCACGAAATTCAATAATGCCTGCATCAATTCGACGCTTCATTTCCTCCCAAGTTGAAAAAACCCAACCTCGTTCAGGAACCTTGCATGGTTGAGCAGTTATAGGATGAAGAACGTCATAGGTTGGTCCACCACCTCCAGGCCAAGAAATGTTGTCATCTCGCCATGGACCATATGAATCCACTCGTTTGTACCTGCTCCATTTTTTTGAAGGATGCTTTTTCGGTAGCGCTGAAAACCATACCTGTAGTTCGTTTTCAATTTTTTTGTCGTCTTTTCCATGTGTGGCACGAAGCTCCAAGTAATAGTCCCAGATTTCACGTGCACCAGGCTTTTCCTCACGCCACATGGTGCCCTTCTCTCGCAAAAAAATTTGGGATTTTGCATAGACGAGAATGTACTCGTGTCCATTGGAAAAGAATTTCGCATCATTTTTGCGACCTTTCTCCCATGTAAGACAGGACAGAAAGTTCTCTTCACCAAAAACTTCATCCATCACTGAGCGGAGATTGGTGATCTCATGTTCGTCTATGCTGACCAGTATTACGCCATCAGCAGTGAGTAGCGTCCGTGCCAATTTCAGGCGCGGATAAATCATATTCAACCAGTCGGTGTGAAACCGTCCACTGGCCTCGGTGTTCTTGAGGGATGCCAATGAACTGATCCGCTCACCGTCCTTATCACGCCACCCCATCAACTGCTGGTAATTTTCAATGTTGTTCTTAAAGTCATCGGAATAAACGAAATCTTTGCCCGTGTTGTAAGGCGGGTCGATGTAGATCACGCGGACTTGTCCACCGTCTCTGCCGTAACTCTTTTGCAGCAGTTTCAGCACTTCGAGGTTGTCGCCCTCGATCATCAGGTTTTGCGTTGTGTCCCAGTCAACGCTTTCCTCCAGGCAGGGCCGCAGAGTGCCAGTGCTCGGTGTCAGGGCAATTTGCCGCGCCTTGCGTTTGCCATGCCAATTCAAGCCATACTTTTCATCCCCATCAAAGGCGGTGGCATCCCCCACCAGTGACTTCAACACGTCCACATTGATGGCGGCCCCATTGCCGGTTTCCGTCAAGAGTTCGGGAAACATGGCCCTCAGCTTAGCGATGTTGTTGGCCACGAGGTCGGCAGATTGCGCTTCGGGGCTGTTGGGTTCAATTTTTTGCATGACGTTGACGGCTTATTCTTTGACAACTAATGTGTCGCGTTGATACCGGCGGGACTGGTGCCCATTTGGCACGACCTGGTGACTATTCGCGGGGGACTGGTGACTATTGGGCGTTACCTGGTGACTATTTGCTGGAAGCTGGTGTGTATTTGGCGCTACCTGGTGCGGATTCGATGCGACCTGGTGTGTATTGTGGTTGCCGGGGGCTTGATGCCCAGGGGTGTTGGGGGTGTGCGTACTGTCAAACATTGGCAGCGATTCGCTGGCGGTCAGCCAGCAATGCCTTGATTTCCAGGTTCACCGCCACTTGGCGGGCCACTTGCTTTTCTTTGCTGGCGGCTGACCGCAAGCTGGCAATCTGCGCATCCAGCTCCCGACAGCGATGCAGTGCGGCTCGGCGCTCCGTGGCTTGGGCAGGTGACTCGCTCAATGCAAACCGGCCGGACACTGCGGCTGCTTGCCAGGCTGAAACTGTGTCCATCCAGCCCTGGTACAGGGCAAACAAGTCTGCGCGTGGCTGTTGATTCAAAGCCAGCGCCGCCAGAAAAGCAGAGCGAAACGCATCCGGCGCAAGCATGGCAAACAAGTGCTCGCCATCCAGCACGGTTTTGTCTGTTTCCTTCTGCGCCCAGCGGATGTGGCACAGCGACATAAAAAGGCGGTCACCATCCTGCAGCACCAACAGCACGGGGTAAGGAATGGCTCGATGCAACAGTTCGCCGATGCGATGGACCTTGGTTGATTGGGGGTCCGTGGCACCCAAGTCCTGCAAGACAACGCTCAGCACGGCCAGTTCCAGGTAGGTGCGCTGTGCATCTTGGTAGTCAGGCACCCCGACATTGGCTGGCTTCAGCGCGGCCACCCACGTGACTGCTTCAATGTGGTCTTGAATCAATTTGCGGTCTGCTGCCGTCGGTGCACCGTTTTCAAGCAACAGTTTTTTGGGCACACGCTGGTTCACCATGGCTGCGGCAGGCAAGCCCAAGGCAGACACCACTTGATCGGCAGTCAAACCCACCGAGGTCTGGCTCATGTCGCTGCCCCTTCTGCATGGTTGGGCATCACCACCAGGTAGGCCAGCACTTCAAAGTCGTTAGAGCCAGCAAATTCACCTTTCATGGCATGGGTGCCGCCCGGTGAAAACAAGCTGGCAACCGCCCGCTCTTCCGACTTGCCCACGATGGATGCCACGGCGGCTGACAGCAGTTTCTGCGCGTGGCGCATGTCTTCGCCCTGCTTGGTGGCGCGGTCGAACCGGGCACAGGCGGTGGCATCGGGCAAGTCACGGCCCAGGCTCAGGCGTTTCAATCGGTCCAGAATGCGTTTGGCTTGCGTGCAAGGCAACAGCACGGTGCCATCGTCGCCGACGTGAACCAGGTAATGCGGGGCCAAAGGGTAGCTGGGGTCTATGGCTTTTTCAGCGGCTGCATCCTCGGCCCGCAGACAAAAAATCACGCCCGGTGGAATGTCGGCATCCATGCTGGTGGTGACGGCAAAGCTGCCCATTGGCAAAGAATCGAGCTTGCCAGGGTGCGCTTTGGCGAATTCGGCCAGGTCGATGCGAAAGTCGGTCAGCGTCAAGTCGGTAATGGCAACACCGCTGGACAGGTCTTCCAGGTCGATGACGGTTTCTTGCAGCTTCAGCAACTGTTTGCGCCGGTATTCCAGGTCGTTCATCTGGTTGCCGGACTGTTGCTCAATGATGTTTTCCTCCCCTGTGGCGGAAATGTCCAGCAACACCATGCGGCCACTGACGCGCTGCTCCAGGTTGATGTACTCCTCCAGCTCGATGTTGGGCCAGAAGTTGACCAGTTGAATGCGGCTGTTGGTGGAGCCGATGCGGTCGATACGCCCAAACCGCTGGATGATGCGAACCGGGTTCCAGTGGATGTCGTAGTTGATGAGCCAGTCGCAATCCTGCAGGTTCTGGCCTTCGCTGATGCAGTCGGTAGCGATCAGCAAATCGAGTTCACCGTCACCGGCCAACTCTTCCGGGCGCTCCTTGGACCGTGGCGAAAACGCGGTCAGGATGCTGGTCAAGTCACGCCGCAGGTTGGGTAGCGTGGACTGGTTGCGGCCAGAGCCTGTGACCAAGGCAGTTTCCAGCCCCAACTCAGCCTTGGCCCAGCCCGCAAGCTGTTCATACAAGTAGGTGGCCGTGTCCGCAAACGCGGTGAACACCATGACTTTGCGGTTGCCGGGGTTGATGGGGTTCTTGCACTTGCTGGCGATTTGTTCGCGCAACTTGAGCAACTTGTCGTCCCTGGCAATGCTGACTTGCTCTGCCTCTGCATGCAGCGTCGCAAGGCGGTTGCGGTCTTCAATCAGGTCTTGCTTCCAGCGCAGCAAGTCCACATCCCCCAACAACACCTTGACCTTGCGCCCCACCAGCAGGGTCTCGAAGGTGGGATCGTCAATGTCCACGTCCGCAATGTCCGGCTCTTCCATCTCTTCGCTGTGCGCTTCAATCCGGGCCAGCGTTGCCTCTACGTCCTGCCGTTGACGTTGTACGGTCAGCGCAAACGACGACACCGCACTTTCCATGCGTTTGAGCACGTTGATGCGAAGCAGGTGAATCAGGCTTTCTTCCCGGTCCACTTGGCGGAAGAAGCTTTCGCCACCCCGGACTTGGGTGCTGTACTTGGCATCGTAGGCAGCCTGTTTGTGGGGAAGCACGTACCGCAGGGGTGCATAGGCCGCAAGGTTGAGCCGCCGGATTTCCAGATTGATGTCACGGATGGAACGGAATGCACCCGCCCTGTCCACATCTGCCTTGATGTTGATGGGGGGCAAACGATCCGGGAATCGGCCTGTTTCGGCGGTGCCGTAATACTTTTCGATGTGACGGCGGGAACGGGCAATGGTCAGGTGGTCCAGCAGGGCAAAGTAGTCAAAGCCCAGCATTTCGACCAGCAGTGAAGGCGTTTTCTTCTCGTTAGGCAGTTCCAGCCAGCGGTGAAAAGCTTTCTGTGCCCGGCGTGTGGTGCTGTCGATGCTGGCAATGCCGTGGTCGAACAAGGCGGTGTCGTCACCCTCAGTGACAAAGGCGATCTGGTTACGCAAGTCGGCCAAACGGTTGTTGACCGGGGTGGCCGACAACATCAGCACACGGGTCTTGACGCCCTCGCGGATGATCTTCCGCATGAGCCGGTCATACCGGGTTTCGTTGCCTTGGCGGGGCGACTTCTTGTTGCGAAAGTTGTGCGATTCGTCGATCACCACCAAGTCGTAGTTGCCCCAATTCACGTGAGATAGGTCCATGTCGCCGGAGTGGCCGCCGTCACGTGACAAATCCGTGTGGTTCAGCACGTCGTAGTTGAGCCGGTCCGGTGCCAACACATTGCGCCGGTCGTTGGACTTGTACAGCGTCCAGTTGTCGCGCAGGCGCTTGGGGCACAGCACCAACACACGGTCGTTACGCAGCTCGTGGTACTTGATGATTGCCAAGGCCTCAAAGGTTTTGCCCAGGCCCACACTGTCGGCAATGATGCAGCCGCCGAACCGTTCCAGTTTGTCAATGGCCCCCACCACTCCGTCACGCTGGAACTTGTAGAGCTTTTTCCAAACCACGGTGTTGCGGATACCAGTGGCCGACTTGACGATGCGTTCTTCGTCCAGGCCCTCCCCGTTGGATGCAAAAAGGTGTTGCAGTATCAGCGCGTACACGCTGGTGGCATCCCGATGAGTGGAAAGGCTTTGGACGGCTGCGATGAGGTCGGCCTTGGCCTGTGGGTGCTCTTTCAAGGTGGCCCACTGCATGTCGAACCACTGGCTGAGCATCTGCGCTTCAGCAGGGGTTTCAGAAGCCTGAATCAGGCTGAGTGGGTTGCCCGGCGTGACCCCCAAGCCTTCGCTGCTGAAAGAAAACGAACCCAGCACAGCTTGTTGGGCAGTGCCCTGACCATCACGCAGTACCAGGGTACCCTGGGGAATGGGGCCGCTGGAATGGCGAACGTCGGCCTTGCTCTCCAACCAGGCGGCCAGCTTTTTCGCGAGCCAAGGGGCCAGCAACTTGTTTCGAGCGGCCCGGTCAGCCACCGTGCCTAGCAAGCCGAGTTGCTCTTGCTCCATGTTTGGGGTTGGCAAGGTGGAGCTTGGGGGCACCACCAATCGGGCATTCGACAGCCGGGGAAGTTCCGCCAGGACTTCGGCGAAGGCGAATAACGAGAAGGATTGGGACACCATGTCCAACCGATGGTCGGGCTTGAGCCACGGACGGATCAGGTCCAAGACACGGTCGGTTCCAGCGTTACTGACAAATTTCATCCTACTTTCCCCAGTGGACCACTTGAAGCATCCATGTCTAACTTCCACTTTCCAAGTCGAGTCTAGACAACATATAAATCAACAATTTACAAATAATTCTTGTCTAAACCAAGAGCTTTATCCAAGGTTTAGCCATCTCTATCCAAGACAAATCCAGGCCCGAGCTTCCACACTGCCGCCGACCGAGGGCCCTCCGGGTGGATAAGGCCTTGCCGCCGAAATGCCTGAAGCAGGTTTTTGATCCCCCTTTCTTCTATTTCCCATGGCTGCTGGCAAGCAAATCGCGTCAGGCCGAGGGCAAGCCCTTGTGGGTCAGCACGGGTGGAATGCGCCGCGCCTGTTCGAGCTGTGCCTTTCGCTCCGGTAGGCGCAACAGCGGCAGCACGTCGCAATACTCCATCGCCTTTGCGTCCTCGAATCGCACCGCAGCCACCCCTTCGCGCACCTCGCGGGCCACGGCGATCAGAGCGGCGCGCCAGTGCTGGAGCACCGCATCCCAGTGTGGGAACTGCTCCGCCGGGAATAGCTTGCGGCCCCCTTTGGGGTCGTCCAGCACTTTGACTTGGGGCGCTACGTCCGGCCATTCGCTCAACCCGGCCCAACCGGGTTGTCGCGCCAGTACCTTGGCAAACAGCACCGCACGCGCCGCACCCACCCGTGCCACACCGGCAGCCCCCGCCTGCGTTGTGGGGACGCCCCCCCCCTGAGCGCCCCCCGCCTGCACCCCCCACGTGGCGTACAGCGGCAATTGCGGTTCCGTCAACCGCTGCGTAGCCCAGTTGCGGAAATCGATGGCCGTTCCCGTCTTGTAGTCGATCACGACGAAGACTTGTTGCCCGGGATCGTTGCCGTGCATGGGGTCGCTGGGGTCGTTGGAGCCGCTGGGATCAACCTGATCAACCTGATCAATGCAATGACTGCGATGAATGCAATCCATGCGATCGGCAGAGACACGAATCTGCAAGCCTTCGATGGTTAGTTCGCGTTGCTCTTCGCACGATGCCACCGTGAAGGGCAGCTTTCTCGCCCGTTCCAGCTCTACCCACCGCAGCACCAGTCGTTCCAGCCGTTTGGCCTCCAGCGCACGAAAACGCGGCGGCAGCGGCGGGTTGTGGGGCGCGGCGGCGTGCGCTTGCAAGGCGGCTTCGATAGATGCACGCACTTGCCGCACGATGCCGTCTTCTCCCTTTTCCGCCTGCTTGGCCAGTTCCGCCAACTGCGCGCTAGACCGCACAGCCTTCCAAAAATGCGCCAGCACGGCGTGGAGCAGGGTGCCGCGCTGGCGAGCATCTAGCCCGTCTGCCGGTTCTTCCAAACGGCTGGTGTGCAGGCGGTATTGGTAAAAGGCCCACGCCGGGCATACGGCTTGCGCACGCAGCAGCCACGTTCCGCCTTGCACGCGCTCGCCTTCGGCCACCGGGGGGGCTTGGTCGTCTTGCACGGGGTCGGCCCAGCGCGTTGGCGTGTATGCGCCCTGTTGCTGTGGGGGAAGCTGGCTCCCAGGTTCGGCGCCATGCATTGCGGTGGCCCCGGTTTGCCCGGCCTCGTCTTCCGGCAACGGGCAATGCACGCCCGCCACGCCAGCCGGGGTGGGTAGCCGTTCGCCCTCGGCGCCGAGCAAGGGGCTGGGCATTAGGTCAGCGCCGTCGGCAGTCTGCGGCCAAGACAAGGTGACGCGGGGCGCGCAGCGCAGCAGTTGGGCCTGCACCTTGCGGGCAAATTCCAGTTCGATGTCCGCGCTGGCACTGGGAGCGCACGCCTTACGTTGGTCTGCCATGCCCAGCAGGGCATTGGGCCGTGCTGGCGGGGGCCAGACGGTATCGACCATGCCCAAAATCCACGCTGCATCGAAGCGCAACCCACTCGCTTCGAGCACCCCTAGCACCTGCACCGGGGGCGCGCCTTCCGTCTTCGGTTGAAAGATGCGCTTGCCGCAGCGTCTGCGCAAAAGCCGCAGCGCCTCTGCCACGGGCAGGGCACCGGCTTCCCCCGCCTGCAATACCGCATCCAGGTCAGCCAGTTGCTGCAATTCCCGTTCCAACGCTTCCTTGGTCTGGAATTCGTGGCTCGAACACGCACGGCCCCGCATCCACCCCGCCTGCCCCAGCAACGTGTACCAATGCGCGGCCCACTGCGAAGGCGCATGCCTTTCAGCAGCAAAGGGGGCCAGCCCTGTCAACGCCTGCACAGGCTGCAGGGCTTGCAACACACGCGGCTCCTTCCATTTGTCGGCCAGCTTTTGGGCTTGTGCCAACACGGCGGCCAGGGTGCATCGTTTCGGCAGACTTTTGCGCAAGGCGGCATCGATGGCGCCCAGCAAGGCTGCGTCCCCTCCCCACGCCAAGGGATCAAGCACAAGCTGGCTGACAGTGGCGTAGTCCACGCGCTGGCCCAAGCCCGTCTGGCTTGCCAGCTCCAGCATCTGCAACGCAGCGCGAACCAGGGGGTACTGCGACAACGGCAGGCCCAGGCTGAAGTTGAACAGGCGGGCGTCTTCGGCATACCCAGCCCGAACAGCCCAGGGTTGGAGCACGTCTTCCAGCGCATCCTGCAAGGGGTTGCGCACCGCAGCCAGGTTGGGGACGACGATCGCCAGCCGGGCATCGGGTTGGCGCTTCAGCTCTTCCTGCGCCCACAGCGCGGCGGCCAGGCATTCGCTGGCCACGTCGGGGTACGACACGACGCGACAGTCTCCGGCCCGCTCCTGGGGCGCGAGTTCGTATTGGGAGACGTCCTCCGCCAGCCTTTGCTGCAACAAAAGATGCTGCGGGGTGTAGCGGTCAAACCCCGCCCAGACGATGCAGCGCGGGAGCTGGTCACGCCAGGGGGGCAGCGCCAACAGCGTGGATACGAGCGCAGTCTTTTGCCAGGCTGCGTCGATGACGCCCAGCTCCTCGCATCGACGCTGAAACAGGCCGCGCCACCGGGCAAAGCGTTGGGACTCCGCACTGTCGGACGACCCCGGCACCGGCACGTTCCAGGTATGGGCCAGCTCGTTCGCTTGGGCAGCCGTGGCAGCCAGCGCGGGGAGGTCGAACACATGCCGCGCGCCCTCGCCCAAGTCATCGGCAATGACTTGCTCCCACAGCAGCAATTCCTGCTCCGCAGTGAGCGCCGGGCACTGCAATGCCGAATCTTGGAGCCAGCCCATCAAATCGGCCCACTCCTGCTGCTGCCCCAGCCAACCATCGACCGTGCGCACCTGCAAGGTCGGCCACTGGGTATCGCCACCCTGCTGCATCTGCTGGGCATACCGATCCTGCAAGGACCGGGCCAGCCGGGCAGTGCTGCATAGCACTAGCGAGGGGGACGACTGCGCCTGTGCCAGTGCTGTCAGGCCGGGCATGTCTATGGTGCGATGGATGGTGCGGTCTATGGTGCGGTCGGTAGTGCGCATCGCAGTCCTTATGCGGTGGGACAGGATCGAAGCCGTGCCCCCCAAAAAATCCACCAGGCAGCAAGAAATTAGCGACAGGCCTTCAGGCCGGGGTCGGCTCCCGCCGCCCTGAAGGTCGGGGTGTCAAACCGAAGTTTGTTTTACGATCAACCTGGCCAGACTTGCAGAACATCAACCGATTTTGTTCATGACGGCGCTGCCGATTCTGCAGCACTGTTCGGCATGCACTACAAGGTTGGCTTGCTGGTTCTAGCGCAAGGCCTTGTCGAGCAACCGAGCCTTGCGCTTTTGTGCCTTGAGCAGCAAAACGGCTTGCTGGTCAAACGACACAAATTCAGTGCCACCGAGTACATCGCCCTCAAAGGCTATCGCCGCATCGGCAAAATCGCCGCCGCCCTCCAGTTGCGCCAACCCTGCCAGCACCGCTGGTGTGTGGCATACCACCTGGCGCACTTGCAGCAGCGAGCGCAGGGCGTGCGCCACTTGCGCCGGGGTGTAGCGGTACGCACGCAGCAGTACCCAGACCAGTTCGCACAACGCCGGGGTGGGCACGGCAATCAGGCTGGCCTTTTGCAAAAAATGCATCGCCACTGCTGCCTGCGCTGGGTCGTCCTGCGTGGCAAGGCGTACCAGCACATTGGTGTCCAGCGTGACTTTCATGCTTGCCCGGCCCACCCGTTGGCAATGACGGCGTTCATTTCCTCCACGCTCAGTGCCTTGTCGGGTGGGGGCAAGCAGCCGACAAAAGCTTCCAGCCCCCGGGGCCCAAGCGCCTGCAAGGCCAGAACCCCATTGCCCAGCTTGTGTACATCAAGCTGCTGCCCGGGCGCAATGCCAAGAAATTGCAGCAACTCGCGGCGCAAAGTGATTTGGCCTCTGGCGGTGACGGTCAATGTGGTCATGGAATAAGCCTTAATGCGGTGGAATGTAATAGAAGTTTACCTTACGACAAGCGGGCCCGTTGCCAAAATCTACTACCTCGACGCGTGTAAAGATTGCCCCGCGAGATTCTATTCCCGTTGATATAGACAATTTTTCCATCGCAGCAGCGACCATAGGCGAATGAGGACAAACCGACTCGCCAAATAAATCAAAATTACGCTGCCTTGATGCCAAATTCACACTCCTATTTGCTCTGTGCTCATGGAATGCTGGTTGCCGCTGACGTTCGCGTTCACAGGCATCAACTCGCACAGCGAGTTGATGTTGATGTCCAGTGGAACGGCAAAGTGAGACGATTGCGCGGAGAAATGGCACCCATGAAATACCGAAACGCCGTTATTAAACGACGCTCAGGATTCCGTGCAGATCTCGATGCTATCCCCAGAATTACCATCAGCATTGAGGCGGGAAAGCATGCCACCAGGCCCCTTGGTCCACCACTCCCATTCATCACCAACGTAACGGCCACCACTGGCAGAGACTGCACGTTGCATGTGATAGATGCCACCTTTGTATCGAATCGTGGCTGTATCAGTAGACGGATAGGATGCAGTGATCACTTCGCCACTTTCACAATGGTAGTTAAACGATAAAGCGAGAGGCGATTCATTTGCATGCCCCGTGGTTGTGTCCTGATCCTGCGTGGTGTCTGTACAAGCGGAAGCGAGCAGGATAAATGAGAGCGTCAAAGCATTGATACGTTGTTTCACTCAGAGTTTCCGTATTGTTTGTGTGTGATCTAACGTCTACATTTAGCGGCGCACGAAGCGAAGCCGCTGCAATGCAGGGTTACAAGTCCAAGAAAGCTCATAGCCAAGGGGTGCCAGGCCCCACGGATGGTCGCCGAAGGCACGGCGGTTGGATTCACCGATGACCTGTCAAAGCCCGCATTCCGGGTGTCCCGCTTGAGCGGCATGTTGGGCATTTTGAATGTCATGAATAATAGTGTCTGAGCTAAAATCCTGCTCATTCGGCCAAGCAATACCATGATGTGCTGGGCGTACTAATGAGAAATAGCTTTGAGTGCGCAACTCTTGAAAGGCACCGCCACTCAAATATGGTTTGACATCGAATACACCAGAAATGCCGCTACTTGTGACAACTTCAATGCAATAATTTTCAAGTGGAACCGCCTTTACAATAGTATCCATGATTTTATTCCTATCGCAGAGGGGCAATCTTAAAAACAGATTCGCCATTTACTGCTAATTTCCAATTGGCAAGCAAGTCCTCACGGTGAATTTCAACCCAAGCCTGAACTAACTTTAGTTTTTGGTTTGGCAGGTCGCCACTGAGAACCGTGCCGTCCGCTATTGAAATAGATGCTCAAATTCAGCGTATTCTGCATGAATGTGAGGGCAATTATGCTTTTTGTTGTCGTAGAAGTACATTAAAATCAGAATGCCATAAAACATTGAGATGGTAGGCAAAATATAACTCCTTATTTCAAGGCGCCCAACGTCAAAAGTAAGGGGCGGCGCGCACCAGCGCGATGCCCCACTTGACTGCGAGGTGTGCGCCCAGCATGGGCGCAAACGTATAGTGTGAAAGTCCCCTCCCTGTGGGAGAACCGGATGGGACTCATCGTGAGCAATAGTAACCACTAGCCGACGGCGAGGGCTGCTTCGCGAGAAGTAGTCTGGAGGAAGCCCGAGTGCAAAAGTGCGAGACGACGAACAGGAACCGCATAGAAGGCCCAGAGTGCCGAGGCGAACTGCCCGCTGCGTGCCGAAGAAACTGGTGGAATCGTCATCCCAGAACACAGCGTGACTTGCAGCAAGGTACTACTGGCCCATGCCCGAACAGGACGAGTGGATCAGAAGGCGCATCCGAATGTGCTACTGGAAACAGTGGCGCTGGCCGCGCACGAAGATCAAGAACTTACTGGCATTGGGCATAAGCCTGAAATCGGCGATTCAGCACGGAGTCAGCAGCAACAGCTATTGGCAGATGTCCAGAACCCCGGTTATCAATCAGGCCATATCCAACGTGTGGTTACAGGAGCAGGGTTTGCTGAGTGTGAAAGACCTGTGGTGCAAAGCACAGGGATACATGGTTATGAAACGAAAGACTTTGTCGAGCGAGCCGGCTTGTAGCACCGCCCACTGCGGACCCGCACGGTGGGTGGTGTGGGGGGCGACGGTTAGAAGCCGTTGCCTACCCGATTAGGCACCGGACGCTCAGGCGCAGGAATAAATGGATGACCAGCGGCAATATGTTCAGCTTCTGACTTTTTCAGATCAGCATAGATAGCCTGCAAGTCATAGCCAAATTTGGCTGCGTGGGCATCACGAATAGCTCTTACTTCATCTAAGATTTCGTCATTCCACATCTTCTTCTCCAAGTAGTTCTTCGGGGGTGCAAATGAATGGCAGCGATAAGCCAATATCGTCGAGGTGAGCAGAAATACCTCTTTGCATCTCCGGGTTTGCAATGTGCCAACAGTTCCACGTAAGAAGATAATCAATTCTATTGCTTGTGGAAATTGCAATGTGGAGCGCATCTTCAGCCGCCTTGGCTGGAACAATCCCCTTCGCTATCAGCGAGTTAGCAATATCGAGTGCTTGCTCGGTTATTAAGATCAATGGCACATCATTCAACATAGTCAGCCGCTTTTTTGCGGCATCGGGGTCACCGGCACCGCACTCACGCAAAACCAGCTCAGAAACGACCAAGTCGTACTGGCTGCGGGTTTCCCACCAAGCTAATGTAATTTGCTGGTGAGCCGTTCCGAGAATGGACTTGCTGGGCCGAGCCGTCAGGTAGCTGATGACGGACGTTTCGATATAAACCTTACGTTTCATAATTTCTCATGCCTAACGTATAGCTCAGGGGCGCAGGGTTAGGAGTTTTTTCGGACTTAATTTATAAGTGCTGCTGTCTGCGTTGCAGCCTCCTTGATTTGGTTTTCAGCAACAATTTTGCGCCAGAAAAACCCCAATGACCCTCAGACCTCAACAGAAAATCGGATAGTTGTTTGGTCGCCAGATTGGACATACATCATGGGATGTGCGCATTTTTGCCAAGAATAAATGAGCCGTATTAACCAAGCGGTAGGGCTTGATTTCATCAATGGTAATTTGAACGTTCGGACCACCCTTAGGTTTTAGTACGAAGAGTACGCCGGGCCTGGCGACACCTTCAATCTTGGTGAATTCAAGCCCCTTATCCCACTTGCTCCAGCTATTAATGTCCGCGATGGCGCGGAACAATGCTTCAGCCGGGATATCGGTTATTGTTTCGTACTGACCTTACCACATTATTATTTTTCCTCGTGAATGTTAGCTGGGACGTGCCCCAGCATTTTGGTTGCGATAAGCTCAAAGTCTGATATTGGTATTTCTAGATGCCCGTACCGGAAAGCGTAGCCCCATTTTCTTTTGTCCTGAATGAAAGAAAGTTGCTCAAGCAAAGGGCGAATTGGGACATCCGAGGCTTTGAGAAAATGAATATCTCGCCTGTGAGGGACAAAACCAGGGAACATTTCAAACGGATAAACCTCGGAACCGACTACTTCGCCAATTGCGGTGAACTTTTGGCAGGGAGTGGCTTCCTCAAACAGTTCTTTGGGTGAATAGTAAATGATCCAGTCACCCACGGACATACGTTTGAGGGGCTGCGCTTTGCCATGGCAAAGCTGACAGAACCCGCCCGAAACCCCACGGTTTACATGCTCTTTTGAAGCAACACCAATCCAATAGCGCATATGTGGAAGACTCCTAACGACCTGCTTCACCTGCCCGCCGTAGGCGGGTCAGGTGCAAGCCCCAGTTAGGCCAGACTGGTTAAATCTGGCTAAAAGTGAATGATGATGATGCCTCTAATTTATTGGTCGCGGTTACAAATAATCCTGATAGAACTAAGACATTAGTCGTGTTCGAGGAAGGATTATCTTGCAGCATTGATCTTTCACCGAGTATGGCGAAACAGATTGCGGATCTACTTACGGAGCAGCGCCAATAGTTGTCAAAATTGTAATTATTGTCCCCGGCTCTATTCTTTTTCTTTTGTTTTGAGAATTGAAGTTTTGTACAGCGGATACAATTTCTTGCCTCGATAGTGTCTTGTACGCCAAGATATTATAAGTGATATTTTTTTCTGGTGATTTAATTATGTTACTGATAGTCGGAGCTTCCATTGTTATAACATCTGATTATTGTAAGAAAATTCGTCAAAGACCGCCTAACGTCCAATATACACAGAAAGCTGTGTATATTCAAATTGACAAGAAGGTGTATAGCACATCGATTCCCCATCAATCCAGTGAATATGCACCCATTTCACTCACCTGCATGACTGTCGAATCCCCCCACCCCACACAATCCACCGCAGCCAAAACTGCTGGATCAGTTGCGGGGAAAAATGCACCTGCGGCGCAGCAGGCCATGCCAGAAAGCCATGGTGCCAGTAGAAGGCTGCTGCCACAGCGTCTTGGGCATCCACCATTGAGGCGCAGGCGGCAATTTCCGGCCGCATGGTGGGGGCAAGGCCAATGCATCTGCCAGCAGTGCGCCACCGAGGCCTTGCCCTGGAAAAGCTTGGTCAACAGCCAGACGGGGCCTATGCGCACCGCAGGCCCCGTGGGGTAGCGTGGCAGCTTCTTTCTTGGCGGTTTCGATCTGGCAATGCAGAGCCGACATGAAGTCGGCCCTTGTAGGCTGCCTGTTCGGCAGTAAAAGTTCCCCGTTGCAAGCACGAGTTGACATTTCTAAACTGCCTGTTCGGCAGGCGATGGAGTTTACGGGGGTGACTGAATTTCGGCACGCATGGAAAGGGGAGTATCATGGCCACGAAGCGCAATAACTCCGTTGGAAGTACAAGTTGACAGGTAAAAATTTGATATAAGATCAATCCCGGTGAGCCTGGCCCCTCACCGGAATTCATGGCAACGCCAAAAGTTGTAGCAGGCTGAGGCAACCGACGAGAACGGTTTTTTTCTTGAAGGAGGGTACGAATGTGGCAAAGCAAACCATGATCAGAAGATCGATACACGGCAAGTCGTGTTGGCCCAATTCGCATCCCCCGGACATGACCAGGGGCGTTCTCTTTGCGGCATTGTTGTCGCGCAGTTTGGAATGATCCTTTTATGACTTCGATGTTGACCCCTCGTCAGGCGGCGCTTCGGTTGCTCATCACAGACTTTCTGTCACAGCGTCTGGAAAGCAAACTCGAAAAACTTCCCCCTGATGACCCCAAACGCGCTGACCTGCAGCGCGATTTCGCCCCCGCCGCATGGCTGGAAGACGCCGCCCGGCGTGCTGCGCAAATCCAGGTGGTCACCCACTCGCTCAAGCCGATCCATCCGGAGGCCAAGGGCACCAACCTGTATTGCCCGCCTGATGCCTTGGCCCCTGTGCCCGTGGTGGGCAGCCATTGCCTGACGGATGACTTTGCGGGCGATGTGGTGGGCAACGCAGCGGCTTTGGATGTGTACAAATTCCTGAAACAAGAGCACGAAGGGCAGACTCTTCTTGCTCTGGCGGTATCTGGCGACGTGGATTGGGCACAGGCTTTGAGCGACGACCCCGCCCAAGCCCAGGCATGGATGAGCGCCTTTGCCAGCCTGGCCACCCCGCACGGCAATCCCACCTCACACACCCTAGCCAAACAACTCTACTGGCCGGTGGGCGACGACTTGCACGACGATGCCGGCTACCACCTGCTGGCCCCGCTGTACGCCAGTTCGTTGGCGCACCGGCTGTACCAAACCTTGCAAGACGACCGCTTCAGCGACGAAGCCAAGGCGGCCCGCGAGGCACGCAAAGCCGATCTTGTCAGTGAACGCCCGGTGCGGGACTATCCCAATCTCGCGGTGCAGCAACTTGGCGGGACCAAGCCACAAAACATCAGCCAGCTCAACAGCGAACGCCGGGGCCAGAACAGCTTGCTGGCCTCGCTGCCGCCCATGTGGCGTTCGGTGGAGCTGAAACCGTTGTGGGGAACGGAATCCATGTTCCCGCGCTACAAATCACGCCCGGCGGTCAAAGAGAACCTGGGTGCGCTGCTGGCTTTCCTCAAAACCGACCCCAAGCGCAACGTGGACACCCGCGACCGCCGAGCGGCCTATGTGGACAACCTGATCGACGACTTTTTGCAGTTCACTGCCGAGGTTCGCACGCTGGAACCCGGCTGGTCTTGCAACAACAAGTGCCGTCTGCCCGCTGAACAAGCTTATTGGCTGGACCCGGAAGGTGCCGCACAAGCCGATGCCGAGCTGGGCCGACCGCCCCCCACCGACACCCACGAGCGTATTTGCGAGGCGTATGCCAATTGGCTCAACGCCCAACTGCGCGATCCCTTGCCCATGGGTGACCCAGAGTTTGAGGCTTGGCGCAAGGCGATGCAAGAGCACATCTTGGCCGAAGAACGGGAGGGCCTCCATGCCGACTGACGCACCCCAGCACGCAGCCCTGCTCGTGCTTCCCCGGTTGCGCGTGCAAAACGCCAACGCCATTTCCAGCCCCATGACCTGGGGGTTTCCGGCCATTACCGCATTCAGCGGTTTCATGGCCGCCCTGGCCCGCCGCTTGGTGCCCGATGCGGGCATCCAGTTCCATGGCGTGGGCGTGGTGTGCCACCACTTTGAAGCCCAGGTGACGCAGGGCGGGTACGTTCGCAACTTCCACCTTACGCGCAACCCGGTGTTGGCCGATGGCAGCACAGCGGCCATCGTGGAAGAAGGGCATATCCACCTCGACATCACCCTGGTGTTCGATGTGAGCCTGGCCCACCACCTGCAAGACGACACCACCCGCACGTCGTTGGCCGCCCATGTGGGCGAGGTGGTCGCGGGCATGCGCCTGGCCGGAGGCAGCATCATGCCTCCACTGCCCGGCACCTTGCGCCGCGCACCACGCGCCCAACTGAAGCTGTTGCATGACGAAACGGATGCCCGCCGCGCCCAGGAATTTCGACACCTCAGCCGACGCTGGTTGCCCGGGTTTGCGCTGGTGTCTGCAGACGAGGTGCTGCAGCGCACCCATCAGGATGCCTTGCAGGCACAGGCCCCCAACGGCACCCCGCCGCCCACGCTGTTCGATACATGGTTGGACCTGTCCCGGATCAACCACCGTCCCGTCAAAAAAACGGTGTGGGACGAAGCCATTGGCGACTACCAGAACACCGTCACCTGGGAAACCGACAAACGCCCTGGCTGGCTGGTGCCCATTCCGGTGGGCTTTGCCGCCTTGTCTGCGCTGCACCCACCCGGTGCTGTTGCCGGTGCCAGGGATGCAGCCACCCCTTTCCGGTTTGTGGAATGCGTGTATTCGATGGGGCAATGGATCAGCCCGCACCGCCTGCGCGACACCCAGCAAATGATGTGGTACGCCGAGCACGATGCCGAAAGCGGCCTGTACCGCTGCACCAATGGCTACCAAGTCCCACCCCAATCCCAAGCCCCCCTTTCTGTCACCCCTCCCGTTCATCAAGATTGAACATCCACTCCAGAGAAGCAACCACCATGGCAACCACCAATCCCCTCAAAACTGCCTCCGTCCTCGCCTTCGATCGCAAGCTGGACCCGTCTGATGCCCTTTTTGCCGCAGGAACCTGGGCTCACCGCGCCAACAGTGCCGCTTGGCCGCCCGTGGCCGTGCGCGCAAAGTCGGTGCGCGGCACCATTTCCAACCGGCTCAAAACCAAAGACCAGGACCCGGCCAAGCTCGATGCCGCCATCGAAAACCCCAACCTCCAAACCGTGGACGTGGCTACGCTGCCCGCCGAGGCCGACACCCTCCAAGTCAGCTTCACGCTGCGGGTGTTGGGTGGAACGGGCACCCCATCGGCCTGCAACAACGCGGACTACCAACGTGTACTGGTCGATACCGTCAACGGCTACGTCGCCACCCATGGCTTTGCCGAGCTGGCACGCCGCTACGCCGCCAATCTGGCCAACGGCCGCTTTCTGTGGCGAAACCGGTTGGGGGCTGAACAGATCGAAGTACAGGTGGCCCGCCTGGTCGATGGCCGGGCAGCCAACACATGGACTTTCGATGCGTTGGCCCATTCGCTGCGGGGCTTCGACGCACCTGAAACCATGCATCCCGATTTGGGTGCTGTATCCACCCTGCTGGCGCAGGGGCTGGCTGGCAAAAGCCATGTGCTGCTGCAAGTAACAGCCTTTGTGCGCATGGGGTCGGGCCAGGAGGTGTACCCGTCGCAAGAACTGATTCTGGACAAAGACAAGGCAAACAAAAGCAAAACCCTGTACACCGTCAACGGCATAGCGGGCATGCACTCGCAAAAGCTGGGCAATGCCATCCGCACCATCGACACCTGGTACACCGGCGCGGCCGACAACGGCCCCATTGCCGTCGAGCCTTATGGCTCCGTCACCACCCAGGGCAAGGCCTACCGCCAGCCCAAACAGAAGGAGGACTTCTACACCCTGCTGGACAACTGGGTCACCAAGGGTCAGGCCCCAGCTTTGGAACAGCAGCACTTTGTGGTGGCCACGCTGATTCGGGGTGGCGTGTTTGGCGATACGGACAAGGGCTGAAACCATGACCACCTTGAGCCATTACGTGAATATGGATGTAAGGCCCGACGGGGACTTTCCGTCCAGCCAGCTCATGGGGGCCTTGTACGTGCGTCTGCACCGGGCACTGGTAGCACACGGCGCTGGCGACATCGGCGTGTGCTTTCCGGCGCACAACGAACACTGGCTGGGCAACCGTATGCGGCTCCACGGCAGCGCCGAAGCGTTGGGCAAGCTGATGGGGGTGGACTGGCTGCAAGGCATGCGTGACCACCTGGACCTGACACCCGTCAGCCCTGTGCCCGACCAAATGGGGTACCGGCAGGTCAAGCGCGTGCAACCCCAAAGCAGCCCCGAGCGCTTGCGCCGACGCCTGATGCTGCGGCACAAACTGACCGCTGAAGAAGCAGCCGAACGCATTCCCGATACCGTGGCCCAACTGGTCGCTTTGCCGTCGGTATTTGTGCGCAGCAGCAGCACAGGCCAGTCGTTCCGCCTGTTTGTGTGCCACGGCCCGCTGACGCCTGAACCCAAGGAAGGGGGCTTCAGCACCTACGGCCTAAGCCTGGGTGGAGCCGTACCCTGGTTTTGACCCTTTTTGGGATGGCGCAAAAAGTTCTTTGAAAATCAAAGTTCTGCAGAGCAGGCAACAAAAAGGGTGATCACCGGTTTTTTGCCGGTATCTCTTTTGCTGACAATCACTTGGTGCTGAATGGGTCTACTTCACTGCCGAATAGGCAGCTTAGAAAAACGGGCAAGGCCGTGGAAGGTAACAACATCCCTTCACTGCCGAATAGGCAGCTTAGAAAAATTCAGCAAGCGTTACGGCTGGCATGTCAATCTTCACTGCCGAATAGGCAGCTTAGAAATGAAAAAGCAAAAAGATAGGCGCGACGAGTCACTTCACTGCCGAATAGGCAGCTTAGAAAATTTGCAAAAACAACACACAATGGCCAGAATTCTTCACTGCCGAATAGGCAGCTTAGAAATCATCACAAATCACATACTGAATTGGCATCGACTTCACTGCCGAATAGGCAGCTTAGAAAAACAAGCCGAGATGCGGAGTCCGCGCCATAAACTTCACTGCCGAATAGGCAGCTTAGAAACAGCAAACTACGCAGCGCCCCTACCCGCGCCACTTCACTGCCGAATAGGCAGCTTAGAAAAAGAGCGTAACCGGTTCCTGTTTGAAGCGCGCCTTCACTGCCGAATAGGCAGCTTAGAAATGGCCAACCTCCCATGGATATCTATCTACTTCCTTCACTGCCGAATAGGTAGCTTAGAAAGCCCAGGCGCACAACAAAGCACGCTCGTACTGCTTCACTGCCGAATAGGCAGCTTAGAAAAGCCGGGAACGTGCGGCTAACGCCGAGGATGCCTTCACTGCCGAATAGGCAGCTTAGAAATATTCCCAGGATACCGAATCGGCATTGCAGACCTTCACTGCCGAATAGGCAGCTTAGAAATGAACGATCGTGATTGGGAGGTCGGAGTCATCCTTCACTGCCGAATAGGCAGCTTAGAAATCGATCTCTAGCTCGTCTGGGACTACCATGCGCTTCACTGCCGAATAGGCAGCTTAGAAAAACCGCCCAAACGTCAATCTCGAACACTACCGCTTCACTGCCGAATAGGCAGCTTAGAAAGCTGAAGTGAGGCCGCGAACCGTCCATTCCGGCTTCACTGCCGAATAGGCAGCTTAGAAACCATAGCAGCAGCCCTGCGCACGCGATGAGAACTTCACTGCCGAATAGGCAGCTTAGAAAGCTAGAGGGGATGACGCACTGCACGTAGCAGACTTCACTGCCGAATAGGCAGCTTAGAAACTGTTGGATCCTCCGTCGCGCACGCGGGGAAGTCCTTCACTGCCGAATAGGCAGCTTAGAAATGTCCGCATGGCGTGATGGCAGGCTCAAACAACTTCACTGCCGAATAGGCAGCTTAGAAAAAAAAGTGCCGCGACTATGCGGCTTCCAAAAACTTCACTGCCGAATAGGCAGCTTAGAAAACACCAGAGCAATCCGCCGAGGGCGTGATCGACTTCACTGCCGAATAGGCAGCTTAGAGCCTATTTCAGTAGGCTAATGATATATAATATTAATCATCACAGTCGCAATAACCCAGATGAGGAAAATTATGGGCCTGATATTTCATGATGATGGGTGGAGATTGCATGATGCACTCTGGGGAATAATAAAATCATCGCTCCCTGAACCCAAAAAACATCCCCTTGGTTGC
This sequence comes from Candidatus Symbiobacter mobilis CR, assembly GCF_000477435.1. Classification (NCBI taxonomy): domain Bacteria; kingdom Pseudomonadati; phylum Pseudomonadota; class Betaproteobacteria; order Burkholderiales; family Comamonadaceae; genus Candidatus Symbiobacter; species Candidatus Symbiobacter mobilis. The sequence goes on along the minus strand of NC_022576.1, from coordinate 2,436,284 downwards.
CATAATCCGCGTGTATCTGATCGCAGCGCAATGAACGCAATTCTTTTCGTATTGCGAACTGGCTGCCAGTGGAACGCCTTAAACATGACGGGAATTTGCTCGTGCAGTTCTGCCTATCGACGCTTTCGCGAATGGACGAAAGCAGGTGTATTTTCAGCCCTTTGGATACAACAATTGGTCGAATACGACAAATCCCAAGGCATTGATTGGGCATGGACATCCATGGATGGAGCGTTAACCAAAGCGCCCCTAGCAGGTCAGCAAACAACTGGGGCCAACCCAACAGATCGAGGCAAGCAAGGTGTCAAGCGCAGTGTGCTTACCGATGGTGCAGGCATACCGCTTGCCGTCGCCATCGACGGTGCGAATCGGCACGACATGAAGTTGGTCAGGAGTACGCTGGAAGACATCAAAGCAAAACGACCAGACCCGACGGATACAAAACCACAAGGCATCTGCTTGGACAAAGGATACGATTATGATGAAGTAAGAGAGATCGTCAAAGAATTTGGCTTTACGGCTCACATTCGCTCCAGAGGCGAAGAAGCTAAATCTATAAAGCAAGAAGCTGGTTTCAAGGCACGGCGCTGGGTAGTAGAACGTACACATAGCTGGATGAATCGCTTTCGCCGAATTCTGGTTCGTTGGGAAAAACTTCCTGAAACGTATATCGCCATGTTGCACATCACTTGCGCCCTAATCACTTTAAGGGCATATTGCCTACCGAAATAGGCTCTTAGAAATCATACCGGTTCGCGCTCCATTGCAACGCGGCCTGCACTGCCGAATAGGCAGCTTAGAAAAAGCAGTTGTACAAACTGGCCAGCCAAGCCACTTTCACTGCCGAATAGGCAGCTTAGAAAACATGAATGCTTCCAAGTTGAGTATTCCGGTCCAACGTGACCGGTGATTCTGGCGAACGTGACCGATACAAGCGGTCATAGAAGTCGGCACGGCGGTATACGCCATCGGAGCGGTGTTGCGCATAACGAAACCTACGGGCTAGGTAGCTTCGAGCGTTTTGCAAGGAGTTACCGATGCCTGCTTTACGGATCATTTACGGATCACTGTGCGCAAACTCAAAGATGCCTTGCGTCTCAAATTCGAAGATGGAAAGTCCCACCAACAAATTGCCCATGCTTTGGGCATTTCCCAAGGGGCAGTCACCCAATACGTGGGGTTGGCAATGGCCGCCGCTCTGGACTGGAATGCCGTCTCCCCATCTCCCTGACGGACGAAACCACGTTGGAACGGCGGCTGTTGGCCTACCCGCGCCCCAACGACAGCTACGCCCAGCCCGACTACGGCCGCATTCACCGTGAAATCGCGGTCACGTTCGCGTGAAATACGCAGCCGAGCGCCGGTCACGTTGGACCGGAATACTCACCTGTTTCGGATATTGCGAATATTCGTTTGTTTCGTTTATATACTCCCCCCATGATGCTGTTTGAAGCTTCCAGGAGGCTGCCATGACCACACTCTCTCCCACCCATTCGTTGCCGACGGCCGAAGAAGTTGCCATCGCCCGCGAGAGCGGCCGGGCGCTGTCCGCATTCCTGCAGACCCGTGCGGAAACCCAGCAGATCGAGATCTTCGACGACAGGGGAGCGTCCCATCCGGTCCGCGTCCCGGTGTCGGCGCTGCGGCTGCTCGTGGACGTCCTGACCGAAATCGGTGAGGGCAACGCGGTCAGCATCATCCCGATCCACGCCGAACTGACGACCCAGGACGCAGCAGACGTGCTCAACGTCTCGCGACCGTTCCTTGTGCAGTTGCTGGAGCACGGCGAGATTCCGTTTCACAAAATCGGAACGCACCGTCGCGTCCGCTACCAAGACGTGATCGCGTACAAGGAGCGGATCGACGCTGAGCGCAGCAAGGCCCTCCATGCACTGACCGAGCAAGCCCAGGCGCTCAAGATGGGGTACGAATGAATGAGTTCGAACTTCACCGTCATCTACGACGCGTGCGTGCTCTATCCGGCACCGTTACGCGACCTGCTGATGCGTCTGGCACTGACCGATCTGTACCGGGCGCGTTGGACGGACATGATCCACGACGAGTGGATGCGTAACGTTCTGAAGCAGCGGCCAGATCTGCAGGCCGAAGACCTGGAGCGGACGCGGTCGCTGATGAATGCCCACGTCCGCGACAGTCTGGTCACCGGCTTCGAGCATCTGATCCCGTCCGTCGAGTTGCCGGACACCGATGACCGACATGTGGTTGCCGCCGCCATTCACGGCGGCGCCAGCCTGATCGTGACCTTCAACCTGAAGGATTTCCCGCCGGACCAGCTCAAGCGCTACAACCTGGCCGCCCAGCATCCCGACGACTTCATCTTCGATCTACTAGATCTGCATGCAGCCCGAGTCTGCGAGGCGGCTGCCAACCATCGCCGGTCGCTGAAGAACCCGCCCAAGACGGTTGATGAATACCTGGACACGCTGCTCAAGCAGGGGCTGACACAGACTGTCGGCCAGTTGCGGGAGTGGAAGGTAGCGATCTGACGGACGCGGATTCGATTCCAGTTTCGGAAATGGAACTGGCCCCGGAAAGCAGACGAGGTGAAGCAGCCTTTCCGGCCACCAATCAGGGCGAAAAACCAGCTTGATCGTCCACGGCCGCAGGAGTAGTGCAATGAATGTGCTTTTGATTTCAGAGTGTGACCACAAAGCACTGACCCAAACCCGGCGCATCCTGGACCAGTTTGCCGAGCGCCGGGGCGAACGCACCTGGCAAACCCCCATCACCCGCGACGGCCTGGATACCCTGCGCCGCCTGCTGCGCCAAAGCGCCCGCAAAAACACCGCCGTAGCCTGCCACTGGATACGCGGGCTGGACCACAGCGAACTGCTGTGGGTGGTGGGTGACCGCAGCCGTTTCAACCCACTGGGCGCTGTGCCCACCAACACCACGGAACGCAACATCCTGCACGCCAACGACGAAAACGACTGGCACACCGGCGAGGACATCCATCTGCTGGCCGGGTTGGCCGCTTTGCTGCATGACCTGGGCAAAGCCAGCCGCGCTTTCCAGATGCGGTTGCGCGGTACCTTGACCGAGCGCAATCAGTACCGGCACGAATGGGTGTCACTGCGGCTGTTCGAGGCTTTTGTGGGTACCGACGACGACGCCACCTGGCTGGCCCGGCTGGCCAACCCCACGCCCGCCGACGATGCCAGTTGGCAGGCACGGTTGCAGCGTGACGGTATGGATGCGAACGTACAGCCGCCCTTTGTGCGCCTAGCCCATGCACCACTGGCCGAGGCCATTGGCTGGTTGGTGTTGACGCACCACCGCCTGCCGACGGTGCCGACAGGCAAACCCATCACCACTGCCAGCTTGCACCAGGTATTGCGCCAAATCGACGCAGGCTGGAACGAGCGCACCGACGGCGGCGACCCCGACCATCGCCTGCCGCTGTACTGGGACTTTGCTGCACACGGCCTGCCCGTCACTACCGATGCATGGCGCAAACAGGCATCCAAGCTCGCCCAGCGCCTGCTGGGCTTGCATGCCCAACCGGGCAAAGGCCAGTGGTTGGGCAACCCGTATGTGATGCATATCGCCCGCCTGAGCCTGATGCTGGCCGACCATCACTACTCCAGCCTGGGTGTGGATCAACGCACAGGCCAGCCCGTGGCCAGCCGGGTGTCCGGGCAGACAGACTACCCACTGTTTGCCAACACGCACGCCAGCGTTCCCGAACATCACAACGGGCACAGCAATCCCCATCACCTCAACCAGACGCTGGATGAACACCTGGTTGGCGTGGCGCGGCACAGTGCCATCGTTACCCATGCCCTACCCCGGTTCGACACCCATTTGCCGCACCTGGGCGAGTGCAAGCCACTCAAAAAACGTGCCAAGGACGAACGCTTCCGTTGGCAAGACAAAGCCGCCGATTTGGCCGCCAGCGTGCGCGGACGCAGTGCGCAACACGGCGCGTTCATCGTCAACATGGCCTCCACCGGTTGCGGCAAAACCCTGGCCAATGCCCGCGTCATGTACGCGCTGGCCGACCCCGCACAAGGTATGCGCTGCGCGTTTGCCATGGGGCTGCGCACCCTCACGCTGCAAACCGGGCGGGCTTTTCGCGACCTGTTGGGCCTGGCCGATGACGAGCTGGCCATTCGCGTGGGTGGCAGTGCCAGCCGGGCGCTGTTCGAGCATCATGAGCGCATGGCCGAGCAGACCGGTTCCGCCTCCACCCAGGCGCTGGTAGAAGAAGATGGCCATGTGGTGTTTGAGGGCAATCACGAAGCCCACCCCGTGTTGCAGCGGGTGCTGCACGACCCGCACACCGCCAAACTATTGGTGGCACCGCTGCTGGTCTGCACCATCGACCACCTCACCCCCGCCACCGAAAGCCAGCGCGGGGGCCGGCAGATTGCGCCCATGCTGCGGCTGATGAGCGGGGACCTTGTGCTGGATGAGCCGGACGACTTTGACATTGCCGACTTGCCTGCATTGACCCGGCTGGTGCATTGGGCCGGGTTGCTGGGTGCCCGGGTGCTGCTGTCTTCCGCCACCTTGCCCCCCGCACTGGTACAGGGCCTGTTCGAGGCCTACCGCCAAGGCCGCGTGCAATTCGCCCGCAACCGGGGCGAGCGGCCGGGCGATGCCACGCCCAGCCCCGAGGTGTGCTGCCTGTGGGTGGACGAATACCGGCAGCAACATGCCGATTGCACCGATTTGCCCGCATACACCCAGGCCCACCAGACTTTTGCCAGGGAACGGGTGCAACGTTTGGCCGAGGCCGTGGTGTGCCGCCGGGCCAAGTTCGCGCTGTTGGAGTTGGGACAACGCAAGTGCAGCGACCACCCCGCGTATTTCGCCCGCGAGGCCCTGCAATGGGCGCAAAAACTGCATGCAGCCCACCACAGCCTCGACCCGCACAGCGGCAAGCGCATTAGCTTTGGGCTGGTGCGCATGGCCAACATCGAACCGCTGGTGGATGTGGCCCTCGCCCTGTACAGCGTTGGTGTTCCCGAGGGGCAGCGCATCCATCTGTGCGTGTACCACTCGCAGTTTCCGCTGCTGATCCGCTCGGACATCGAACAGCAGTTGGACCACGCGCTCAACCGCCGCTCGCCCGATGCCGTGTTCAGCCTGCCAGACATTCGCCAGCGTATTGACGCATACCCCGACGAGGCAGACCACTTGTTCATCGTCTTGGGTTCACCCGTGACCGAGGTGGGCCGCGACCACGACTACGACTGGGCAGTGGTCGAGCCTTCGTCGATGCGCTCGCTTATCCAATTGGCAGGCCGGGTGCGCCGCCATCGGCCTGACGAATGCACCCAGCCGAACCTGCGCGTGTTCGTCACCAATTTGCGGCACTTTCAACACCCCGGCGAGCCTGCGTTTTGTCACCCCGGTTTCGAAAGCGCCAGCCACCCGCTGCACAGCCACAACCTGATCGACCTGCTTCGGCCCGAAGAGTACGCGGCGGTGGATTCCCGCCCCCGCATCCAGGCCCGCGACGCGCTGCAAGCCGCTACCCACTGGGTGGATTTGGAACATGCCCGGATGCAAGCCACCATGTTGCCTTTACCACCGACCGCCCCAAACGGCGTGGCGCAAAGGGGGCGCGCTTCTGCGCCACCACTGAACGCCGCGAGTTGGTGGCACTTGCCAGCGGCAGATGCCTTGCTGACAGCCGCGTTGCCCCAACAGCAGCCGTTTCGGCAGGACACCATCCCCAGGGTGGACTTGGTGTTGATGCCCAACGACGAGGGCGACGATTACGCACTGCAAATGCTGCTGGCCAAAACTGGCGGGCATCCAGGCGAATACCACATCCTCTACCTGGACCGTTCACTCAACAAACGAATTCCCGACGAACAGGTGCAAGGCCCGCGTATCGCCCCCTGGGGCCAGACCGACTACATGGCCGCGCTGACCGAACTGGCCGCCGACATGGACATGACCCTGGCCGACTGCGCACGCCGCTTCGGCACCGTGACGCTGCCCCAAAACGCCCAAGGATGGCGCTTCCACCCGGTGCTGGGGTTCACGAAGCAGCGGGGGTGAACACACCTCAAACGTTGCGGAGAGCACAGCAACCAGATGGAGCCAACTGGGGTGCGAACGGGGGCAACGTGCTGGGGGAAATCTGGCGCGGTTGGAGGGGATCGAACCCACGACCCTCGGCTTCGGAGGCCGATACTCTATCCACTGAGCTACAACCGCGCTGCCGTTCCGCGATAGCGCCGATGTACTGGCGCGCCGGGAACGAAGAGGCGGCATTCTACGGTTCGCCTGCCTTCGTGCGGGAATACAGGAATACAGGGAAATACAGCCAGTGCTGCATGGTGCCGCACTGGCTACCATCCTAGGTTTTTCATCCTCGATTTATCGTACGAAAGGACAACGATGCGATTGATTTTGTTGGGCGCACCGGGGGCAGGCAAGGGAACGCAGGCCACTTTTTTGTGCCAGAAATACGGCATTCCACAGATTTCCACCGGGGACATGTTGCGTGCCGCAGTGAAAGCGGGGACTCCGCTAGGGCTGCAGGCCAAGCAGGTCATGGACGCGGGGAACTTGGTCAGTGACGACCTGATCCTCGCACTGGTTCGCGAACGCATCGCACAAAGCGACTGCGAGAGTGGTTTCCTGTTTGACGGTTTCCCCCGGACGATCGCGCAAGCGCAGGCGCTGCGGGATGCCGACGTGCATATCGACATCGTGCTCGAAATCGACGTGCCTTTCGATGCCATCGTGCAGCGGATGAGCGGACGGCGAGCGCACCTGCCTTCCGGGCGCACCTACCATGTGGAGTTCAACCCGCCCAAGGTGCCGGGGATCGACGATGTGACGGGGGAACCACTCGTACAGCGCGACGATGACAAGGAAGAAACAGTGCGCAAACGCCTGGAGGTGTACAGCGCACAAACGCGCCCCCTGGTCGAGTACTACACCGCCTGGGCGCAGTCCGAACCAGGGCGTGCGCCGAAGTACCGCGCAATCAGCGGACTAGGCACTGTGGCGGAGATCACCGCGCGAGCGCTGGCAGCGCTCGAATCCTGAACCTCCGCAGACGGGAAAGGGGTTGGTGGCACGGGAAACGGCCATGACTTCCCGGATTCAGGGCTTCGGCACCCAGTCATCGACACACAAATACCGGTTGAAGACCCCGCCCTGCAAGGGCGGTGCGCCGTAGCCCGGGCCTGAAGGCCGGTTCTGGATGGTGTGCTGGCCGTTTCCGCCTTGTCACCGTGCATCGTGCGCCATGCAATCCAGCATCATTGCCACGCGGGCTTGCACGGCAGTCAGGCTGTCTGCATGGGAAAAGGCCATTCCGGCATGGGGAACGATGGGGCCGCAGCGGCTGGTAAGCACCACCCGCACTCCAGCATCGCAGGCGCGGCGCAATGCGGCTTCCATCGCATGGTGCAGCGTGCCGTTGCCCGTCGCAGCGACGACGATGCCACGCAATGGGGGCGTGTCGCCACCACTATTGCGTAGCAAGGCATCGATCACGGCGGCGCTTCCCCCTGCATAGCCCATCACGATCTCGACCCGAGGCCATGCGTTCGCACGGATTGCACGATCCAGTGCTTCTCGTGGCTGGGTGGCAGGCGCTGCGGGCCAGGGGCGCAACGCACGCAGTCTGCCGTTTTCCAGATACCCGAGTGGGCCTGCATCGCCGCTAGAAAAAGCGTCGAGCCGGTACGTGTGCGTCTTGCGCACTTCCACAGCCGCGTGTACTGCCCCGGCACACGCCACCATCACCCCGTGCGCCCCTGCGGTAGCAGCGAGGGTGAAGGCATCGTACAGATTGGCTGGGCCATCGCTGCCCAAGGCGTCGAGCGCACGCATCGCGCCCGTGAGCACGACAGGCTTCTGCGAGGTCAGCGAACCAGGCAAGGCCGCGTGCAGAAAGTAGGCTGTTTCTTCGAGCGTGTCCGTGCCATGTGTCACGACGACCCCGGCAACCTCAGCGCGGCGCAGGTGGTCGACGATGCGCTCGTACAGCTTGGCCCAAAGGCAAAAGTCCAAGTCTTTGCTGTCGATGTTCGCCACCTGTTCGGTACGCAACGCAAACCCGGCAGGCAGTGCGGGTAAGGCAGCAACGAGCGTATCGATGCCATGGCGTGCGCTGTCGTATTCGGCGGCGAGACGGGGGTCGGGCTGGGAGCCAGCAATCGTTCCCCCCGTTCCGAGTACTACGAGGTTTCGTACATGGTTCTGCATGGCTTTCTGCATGGTTTCTCGAAACTCCCTTGCCCGCAGACGGGAGAGGGGTTGGGGGTAAGGAAAACGGCCATGACTTGCCTGATTCGGGGCATCTGCGCAAAGTCATGGCCGTTGATTCTGGGTGCGCGGCACAATCCCGCGTTTTGTATTGATGTAGGGCCGGTGTAGATCGGTCAATGTACGGCCAGCGCGCATGTCTTCTTCCCCAACGCTGACGCCCTGCCAACGCAGGGTGCTGGATTTTCTGCAAGACACCATCGTTCGCACGGGGGTACCGCCCACGCGGGCGGAGGTAGCCACTGCGCTGGGTTTTCGGTCGGCCAATGCTGCGCAGGAACACTTGCAGGCCCTTGCGCGCAAAGGGGTGATCGAATTGGGGCAGGGGTCTGCGCGGGGCATCCGCATCCCTGGTCACTGCCCCGGTCACTTCCCCGCAGACGAGCCGATGGGGGCAGTCTGGACGTTGCCACTGGTGGGCCGCGTGGCGGCGGGGCTGCCGATCCTTGCACAAGAACACTTGGAGGGGAGCTATCCCGTCGCGGCAGGGCTGTTCGCGCAGCGGCCCGACTATTTGCTGCGCGTGCAGGGTACGTCGATGCTGGGGGCAGGAATTCTGGATGGGGATCTGCTGGCCATCCATGCTTGCCCCGAGGCGCAGACAGGGCAGATCGTTGTGGCGCGCATTGGTGAAGAGGTCACGGTCAAACGACTGGTTCGCACCGACCGCATGATCGAGCTTCACCCGGAAAACCCGCAATACCCGGTGCTGACTGTGACAGCAGAGCAGCCCTTCGCGATCGAAGGCATCGTCGTGGGGTTGATCCGGCCCGCAGTGCGCAAGTAGGCGCAGTCCAGTCCGGTCAGGAGCCAAGGGAGCAAGGACTCAACAAGGCTCCAGCCAGGGCGTCAAGGCCGGTAATTCGGCAGCCCGGACCAGAGTACGTCGAGGTCATGGAAGTTCCACTGGGTGGGATCCTCGCGCTGAACGATCTTGTCCGTGGTCTTGGGGTGCGACAGGTCGATCAGGGCGGGTTCAAAACGCAGCCCGGACTTGGTCGAATAGAACACCTTGACGATCGGCGCGGTGAGCGTTCCGCTGGATTGTTCGACGACCACGCCGATCCGCCCCGACGCAAGCCGCACGAGGGACCCCACCGGGTAGATCCCCATGCTTTTGACGAAGTACTGAAAGATACGCTGATCGAAGTGGGTGCGCGTCCATTCGGCCATTTTTCGCATCGACTCAGCGGGATCCCAGCCGTTTTTGTAGGGGCGGTTCGACGTGATGGCGTCGTAGACGTCGCAGACGGCGCCCATCTTGGAGAAGAGCGTGATTTCTTCGTCGCGCAGGCGCTTGGGGTAGCCCGATCCATCGACCTTTTCGTGGTGGTGCCAGACGACGTCGAGCGCGATGGGATCCATGCCTTCACTGCGAAGCAGGATGTCGTGACCCTCCCCGGGATGGGCCTTCATCTTCTCGAACTCTTCCTCGGTGAGCTTGCCGGGCTTATTGAGGATCGATTTGGGAACAGCGACTTTTCCCATGTCGTGCAACAAGCCGGCCAACCCGCAGGAGCGCGTCGTTTCTGCACCGAGATCCAATTGCCGGGCCAGCGCAACCATCATTGCGCACACGGCGACCGAGTGCATGTAGGTGTAGTCATCCGCCGTTTTGAGGCGCGCAAGGCTGATGATTGCGCCAGGATTGCGCGTGATGGAATCCGAGATTTCCTCAACGAGTGCGTTGGCGCTTTCCGAATCGACGGCATTGCCGAGCCGCACTTCCTCGAACATCGACTGCACGGCAGTCTTGGATTCGATGCAGATGCGCGCCGCGCGTTCTACCTCCTTGGCCCTGGGCGTAGGCGTTTGGTTGCGGCGTGGAATGGAGACGGGTTCGAGGGGAGAACTGGCGCTATCGAGCGCCTGAGTGACCTCCGCATTGGCCTCTTCTTCCGTGACGGCGCTTTCTCCCTGCGCGACGTCAAGCCCCAAGGCAGCGTCAATCCAGACTTCGCGGATGCTGCTGGAACGAATCGCTTCGAGATCCTTGGGATCGGTCAGGACGAACCCGGTGCGCCAAAACGGATGCTCCATCCAGGAACCGCAGAATTCCTTGACGTGCATCCCCAGTACGAGTTGCTGGACACCGATGCGTTTGAGCATGGCAGCCTCACCCGACGAGACAAACTCAGCGTGCTTTGCGGGGTTTGCGTCCGCCCGCATGCGGCGGGGCGCCTCCGCCACGGGGAGGCTTCCCCAGTTGCAGGGAATTGACCAGGCTGCTGAGCCGTTGCTGGAAAAGCAAGTCGATTTGCTGGACGATGCCCTCCAGCTCAGTGCGGTCGAAATGGCGTTCCATCAGCTCGACGACGTCTTGCACGAGCAGGTCGCGTTGCACTTGCATGATCGACCCCGGATCCGGGCCGATGAAGAGCAGGAAAAAATCGTCCCGCGTGGGGGGTTCTTCCTCGTCTTCCTCGTCGTCTTCCTCGTCGTAGCGGGTGTCATAAAACGTGACTTCCAGCACAGCGCCGTCGATGGAAAGATCGTTGAGGTTCATGCACATCTCGTCGAGGGCTTGGCGGAAGTTTTCCGCGCCGACGACGGTCCAGCACATCTGCAGCAGATGCTGGTCTGCGATGAAAGCGATACCGGGTTCATCCTCGTAGCAGCTCTGCGCGGCAGCCCACAGGGAGGGCGATCCCGTGTAGCGCCATAGGGGCTGCAAGGCTTCCTCAAGGTGGGCAGGGCCTACGTCCCGGCGCAGGGCCACTTGGCCATGGACATGGATTTCGAGGGGGGATTCGTAATGAGGCATGGCGAGAGTGTACGAGACCCCTCGCCAACAACAGTGCAGGACATCCCGCGAATACACTGCCCGTCCCAGCAGAGGGAGTAGAGGGACCTGCGGGATGCAATCTGCTGTGTGTACAAGGCTCCCAGTGCAAGATATGGACGCCCTCGACGACCCCGACGCTCTCGACCCCGATCCCGACGGTTCCAGCGGCCTACTTGGTGGCGACGAACCCGACGCAGCCGCTGCCCAACCGATGGACGCCAACGCTGCGGCGCGAGCCATGGAGGCTTTCGACCGGTTGATGGCCTCGAACCCGGCGTTTTGTCAACGTCCTGGGCAGCGCGCCATGGCGCAGCGCATCGCAGACTCCCTGCACGACGCCACCCCGGGCAATGCCCGCCGGGCCATCGCCGTGATTCAGGCCGGGACGGGGGTAGGCAAGTCTGCCGCGTACCTTGCCACCGCAGTGGGGCTGGCTTTGTCTTGCAATACGCGCGTCGTGGTGTCGACCGCCACCGTGGCATTGCAAGAGCAGCTCTTGCACAAGGATTTGCCCGCCCTGGCCGCAGCACTCGACGTGCCTTTGACGTTCGCCTTGGCCAAAGGCCGTGGACGGTACGTGTGCAAACTCCAGCTCGAACGCTACGCCGACGCGGAGGGCGGCAGCTTGCTCGACTGGGCCGAAGACGGCACCCCGCAGTCCGAGGGGGAGCCGCGTTCCCGCAGTCAGACCGCCCAATTCGAGCGCCGGATGCGGCTGTACCGTAGCTTGGCGCAGGCGTTGGCCGAGGGGGAGTGGGCAGGAGACCGCGACACCTTGTCGCAACCGATGGACCCCGCAGACTGGGCGCCTATCGCAGCCGAGCGCCACACCTGCACCGCACGCCACTGCCCCCGATACCGGGATTGCTGCTACTACAGCGCCAAGCTGGCGTTGGTGCAGGCACAGGTGATCGTCGCCAACCATGACTTGATCCTGGCTTCGCTGGGAATGCGTGCGCTGCCCGATCCGGACAAATGCATCCTCGTTTTTGACGAAGGCCATCACCTGCCTTCGGTAGCGCTGGAACGCTTTGCCAGCGCGATGGACGTGACGAATCTGCGTTGGCTTGATCGCTTGCCAGGGGTGCTGCACAGTGCGGCGCGAGAGATGGAACACACCCCGTCCATCGACGTTTCGGCTACGGCACTGCAACTGCGGCGTGCGATGCAAGACATCGCGCGTGCCTTGCAGGGTCTCGTCCCCATCGCAACGACTGCGGACTCTGCGACCCATCGCTTCCCCAACGGGGTGTGGCCCCAGGAGTTGGTCGAACCCATGGCGCTGACGCAGGAACATGCATGCACCTTGCTGCACGAGCTGACAGAGCTGGGCGCCGCGCTCAAGCGCCAGGCACGCGACAACCCGACGCAATCTGCCGACTGCGCCGCACGCTACGCCAATCTCGGGCAAATGGCGTCCCGGCTGTCCGGCGTGGCGCAGGCAGCAAGCATGTTGCTGGCGCCGGAAGAACGCTCCGTGGCCAAGTGGGTCGAAGCCAGCGCGCCGTCGGGCATCGTGACCCTGCGCATACATGCAGGCCCCCTCTTTGCCGGAGGGCTGCTGCAAGAGCGGCTATGGAACGTTGCGCAGGCGGTCGTCATCACCTCGGCCACGCTGACGACGTGCAATAGCTTCGACTACTTTCTGCGCGAAACAGGATTGCAGGGGCTACCGCAGGTGTCGGCCCTCGCTGTGGACAGTCCTTTCGATTACGCCCGGCAAGGGGAGCTGGTCGTCGTCGCCACTGCGGCAGACCCACGCAATGTCGAGGCCTACACGCAGGAGGTGGTGCAAGCCCTGTTGGCGGATCTGCGCGAGGTCGAACGCGGAGCGCTGGCTTTGTTCACGTCCCGCACGCAAATGCAGGCGGCGGTCAATGCGCTCGACGAAGCGTTGCGCGAGCGCGTGCTCGTCCAGGGTGACATGGCCCGCCCCCGCCTGCTGGAACGACACGCAGAGCGGATAGCCGCAGGGCAGCCGTCGATCCTTTTTGGCCTGCAATCGTTCGGGGAAGGGCTTGACCTGCCTGGCCCGCTGTGCGAGGTGCTGTATATCGCCAAACTGCCATTCGCACCGCCGACGGATCCCGTCCAGGAAGCGCGGGCCGAATGGCTGCGCAGCCGGGGCGGTGATCCCTTCCACGAGCTGGTTGTCCCGGAAACCGGCATTCGCCTTTTGCAATGGACCGGCCGTGCCATTCGCACGGAAACCGACCGCGCCCGCCTCGTCTGTTACGACAAGCGCCTGACCCACACCGCGTATGGCCGGCGCATCCTGGCTGGTCTGCCACCGTATGCGAAGGTGCAGCGAAACTGCTGAACAGCGAGTGACTCCTGGCGCAGTACATTCCTGGTGTCCATCGCATTGCTTCCCCCTCTAGAACCTATTCCAGTAGGGGCTGCGCCATCGCATTGCACGCGGCGGCGGTGCTCGGAATCCTCATGTACCGTAAGTACATTCCGGTTCCTGCGCTCCGGCGCCACGCACACTGCTTCGGCTCGCCTGCCTACTGAAATTGGTTCTTAGCCTTTCCTCCAGCACGCCCATGCACTTTCGCCCCCGCCCCCTGGAAGAGCCGGAAATCAACCTGATTCCTTTCATCGACGTGCTGTTGGTGATTCTTATCTTTTTGATGCTGTCGACGACGTACAGCAAATTCACCGAGCTGCGTATCGAGTTGCCCGTGGCGGATGCGGATGCGCAGCGCAACCAGCCACGGGAGATCGTCGTCGGCGTGGGCAGCGAAGGGCAATACAGCGTCAACCAGGTTCCCGTGGGGAGCCGCACCGTGCCGGAATTGGTCGAGGCGCTGCGTGCAGCGGGAGGAGATTCCAGCACCGTGCTGGTGATCGCTGCGGATGCTGCGGCCAAGCACCAGTCCGTCGTCCACGTGATGGAGGCGGCGCGCGGGGCTGGGCTGTCGCACATCACCTTTGCCACGCAATCGGCAGGTCGCTAGGGGTTGTGGGCAGACGGGCAAAGCCATAGAGACGTGCGAACGAGTCGGTTCCGGGCGGCCATTGAGCATCGCATGCGTGCGGCGTGGCAAGGGCGTGGGTGGTGGTGCCGTCTGCTGTGGCCTGTTGCCTGGTGCTTCGGTCTGCTAGGCGCCGTCCGCCGATGGGCGTATCGGCAGGGCTGGATGCACTGTGATCGGCTTCCCGTACCTGTGATCGTCGTCGGCAACGTCGTCGTCGGCGGTTGTGGAAAAACCCCGTTGGTGCTCGCCATCGTCGAGCATCTGCAAGCGCAGGGCCGGGTAGTCGGCGTGGTATCCAGGGGCTATGGTCGGCGCGGCGATGATTTTGTGCGTGTCACTGCCGATGCCGATCCGGCCGAGGTGGGCGACGAACCCCTGTTGATTCACCGTCGTACTGGCGCTGCCGTGGTCGTCGGCGCCCGGCGTGTACACGCTGCGCGGATGCTGCTGCATGCAGTGCCGGAGATCGACATCCTGGTCTGCGACGACGGCTTACAGCATCTGGCTCTGTGCCGCGATGTGGAGATTGCCGTATTCGACGACGGTGGCGTGGGGAATGGGTGGCTGCTCCCCGCAGGCCCGCTGCGGGAACCCTGGCCGCGTGCCGTCGACCTCGTCGTACATACGGGGATGCGGCCCGCTTTTGCCGGTTTTCGGGCCGTGCGCAGCCTTGCCGACGAAGCCGTCGATGCGCAAGGGCGTACCCGGTCGCTCTCGCTGCTTGCACAAGACGAAGCCGTGCAGGTGGTCGTGGCGATTGCGCAGCCACAGCGGTTTCTGGACATGCTCCAAGCCCGGGGAATCCGCCCAGCCACGGTATGGCGCCTGCCGGATCACGACGACTTGCGCGGGGTAGTACAACGGCTCGATCCGGCAGCGCCGGTGGTCTGTACCGAAAAAGACGCCGTCAAGCTGTGGACGCTGCGCCCCAACGCCTGGGCAGTGCGGTTGCTGCAAGCCCCGGAACCGGCTTTTTGGGCTGCGCTCGACGCATATTTGTACACACTGCGGAACGACAAAAACGGGGAAATACACGGGGAAATACGCACACGGCAACCTTGATGTGCAACCCCAAAAATGCCATAGCCTGATCACGTCACAGACGCTGGGGCGGTGGGGCATTTGTCCTCATGTTGTGTAGGCCCCACCCCCCCGTCCAATCCAGCATGGGCGCGGGATCGAACAGTACACTTTCTTTCCTTTTTCCTGCTTTCCCCCGTTTCCTATTTCTGCTTTGTAGAGGTTCCCCATGCTGCAAAAACTATGGTCGATGGTGCTGCTCGTTGCCGTGCTGGCTGCTTGCGGCAACCAGGAGTCTGCTGTCCCTGCGCAGACTGCGCCAGTCGTCACTACCCCCCCTGCTGTAGTGGCAAGTGCTGCATCGGATTCAGCCAGCGCTCCCGCTGCGGATGCCGAGGCGAACATGGAACCGAATACGGAAGAAAAAGTACTCAATATTTACAACTGGCCTGACTACGTTCCCGAAGGAATGATCGCCGCCTTCGAGAAAGAAACCGGGATCAAGGTCAACTACGACACCTTCGAGACGAACGAAGCCCTGCACGCCAAGCTCGTCGCCGGCAACACCGGGTATGACATCGTCGTTCCCGGCTCTGTGTTCGCCAAGCCCCAAATCGAGGGCGGTCTGCTGCAGCCCTTGCAGAAAGGCCGGATCAAAAACCTCAACAACCTCGACCCAGGCCTGATGGCCACCTTGCTCAAGGCCGACCCCGACAACAAGCACCTCGTCCCCTGGGCATGGAGCTTCACCACGGTCGGATGGAACAAGACCAAAGCCCTCAAGGCGCTGGGGAATATGCCCATGCCCGACAACGCATGGGATCTCGTCTTCCAACCCGAATACACGAAAAAGTTGAAGTCCTGCGGCATCGCGTACCTCGATTCGCCGACGGAAATCCTGCCTGCCGCACTGCATTACATCGGCAAGGATGCGTATTCGAACGACCCCGCCGACTACAAGCTGGCTGCCGAGATGCTCGCGAAAGTGCGCCCCGACGTGCGGATATTCAGCTCGACGATGATTGACGACCTCGCTGGCGGCAAGGCTTGCGTGGTTATTGGCTGGGCTGGCGACATCAATATCGCGGCCCGTCGTGCCAAGGAAAACCAATCCAAGGACGACATGGAGGCCTTGTTGCCCAGCGGTGGCGCGTTGATCTTCTTCGACACCATGGCCATCACCAAGGATGCCAAGCATCCCAAGAATGCCCATGCATTCATCGATTTCTATCTGCGCCCGGAAAACTCCGCGTGGGTCACCAACGCGATGAACTATCCGACAGCCAATCGCGCTGCCGTGTCGAAAGTCAACCCCGACATCGCGCAGAACAAAACCATCTTCGTTCCTTCGGAATACTTCCCGAAGATGGTGCATCCCAGCAGCTTCAGCAACGAAGCGCGGGAAGCCCTGGCCAGCACCTACAACGCCTTCAAGAAGGGCAAGTAGGCTCGATGGTTCCCCGGTCTAGGGAAGACGGGCCTGCGCGGCCCGCAGGGATGCCTGCGCCCGAGGTACGCCATGGCGGCTAGCGGCGCAAACTATTTGGTGACCGAGCAGCTCTGCAAGCATTTCGACGAAGTGCTTGCAGTCGATGACGTAGGTCTGTCGATCGCCAAGGGGGAAATTTTTGCCCTCCTGGGCAGTTCCGGGTGCGGCAAATCGACGTTGTTGCGGATGCTCGCAGGATTCGAGGAGCCGTCTTCCGGGCGCATCCTGCTCGGTGGGCAGGATGTCGCGCCGATGGCGCCGCACGAGCGGCCCTTCAACATGATGTTCCAGTCCTATGCGCTGTTTCCGCACCTGGACGTTTGGGAAAACATCGCCTTCGGCCTTAAGCGCGAGGGCCTGCCCAAGACAGACATCGCGACAAGGGTGGGCGAGATGCTCGACCTCGTGCAGCTCGCGCCCTATGCGCGGCGCAAGCCACATCAGCTTTCCGGCGGACAGCAGCAGCGCGTGGCCTTGGCCCGCAGCCTGGCCAAAAAACCCAAGGTGTTGCTGCTCGACGAACCGCTGGGTGCGCTGGACAAGAAATTGCGTGAGCAAACGCAGTTCGAGCTGGTCAATATCATCGAACAGGTCGGCGTGACGTGCGTGATGGTGACGCACGACCAATCCGAAGCCATGACGATGGCGAACCGCATCGCGGTGATGAGCAAGGGCCGGGTGTTGCAAGTCGGCCCACCGGGGGAGGTCTACGACCACCCCGCCAACCGTTTCGTCGCCGATTTCATCGGCAGCGTCAATCTGTTCGACGGCAAGCTCAGCGTCGATCTGCCTGATCGGTGCGCCATTGCGACCAGCCTGGGGGATATCCACGTCGGGCATGGAGTGGGTGGCGCGGTCAACCTGCCGGTCTCGATCGCCATCCGCCCCGAAAAAATCGAAATCGCCAAAGTTCGGCCCGATGTCGGCTGCAATCTGTTCCACGGTCAGGTCAAGGAAATCGCGTATTTCGGCTCGTACATCACGTACATCGTCGTCGTACCGGATGGGTCTCGCGTCAAGATCACCGAGGCCACCACGTCCCGCCACGAACTAAGCCACATCACCTGGGAAGACGAGGTCTTCTTCTGGTGGAGCGACAGCGCCGGCGTGGTGCTGCGCGACTAGCAGGGTTGCCCCGTGGGTTGGACTGCGCTGCGGATTCCTGTGCCGGGCAGGCGCTTCGTCATCGGGGTGCCTTTTGCCTGGCTGTTGCTGTTCTTTCTGTTGCCGTTCCTGATCCTGCTGTACATCAGCTTCGTGGACATGGGCAACGACATTTCCCCGTTCAAAGCGATATGGAACACCGAAACGGGGCTACTCCACCTGAAATATCAGAACTACGGATCGATCTTTCGCGCTCCCGATGGCGACGGACTGTTCCAGACGATCTACATCGAAGCCTATCTGCGATCGATCTGGTACGCGTTCTGCACCGCTTTGCTGTGCCTGGTCATCGGATACCCCTTTGCCTACTTCATCGCACGCTGTGCTCCGGGTGTGCGCCCCGCATTGCTGCTTATGGTGATGCTGCCGTTCTGGACCTCGTTTCTGCTGCGCGTCTATGCATGGAAGGGCATCCTTGCCGACCAGGGCATGCTCAACCAATTGCTGCTCTGGATGGGGCTGATTGCGGAACCATGGCAAATGCTCTATACCGATGTGTCGATGCTCGTCGGAATGACCTACGTCTACCTGCCCTTCATGGTGCTCCCCCTCTACGCCAACCTCGTCAAGCTCGACTTTCGGCTGCTCGAAGCCGCCAACGATTTGGGCGCTTCCCCATTCCAAGCGTTTTGGCTGGTGACGGTTCCACTATCCCGTGCGGGGATCGTCGCGGGGTCGATGCTCGTGTTTATCCCCAGTGTGGGGGAATTCGTCATCCCCTCGCTGCTTGGCGGGTCGGAAAACCTCATGATCGGGCGGGTCGTCTGGGATGAAATGTTCACCGCCAACAACTGGCCGCGCGCCTCGGCCTTGGCGGTCGTAATGATCGTCCTGATCGTCATTCCGCTGGGGTGGTATTACCACGTCAATGGTGACACGCCTGCGACGCGCCACTAACAGGGACTACGCCATGTACCGAGGATGGTTGCGGCACCTGGGCAAGGTTTGGATGCTCCTGACCTACCTCTTTCTGTATTTGCCGCTGTGTTTCATGATCGTTTTCTCGTTCAACAGCACGCGCCAGGATGCGGAATTCACCGGTTTTTCCTGGCGCTGGTACCAGGCGCTGTTGGAAGACTCCAGGATCGTCGACGGCTTCTGGCTGTCCGTCGAGGTGGCTGCCTTGTCTGCCGTGGCATCGGCATCGATGGCCACGCTGGCAGCCTTCGTGCTCGTTCGGTACCGCAGATTTTGGGGAAGGACCGTCTTTTCCGGGATGGTGCATGCCCCCTTGGTGATGCCCGAAGTCGTGATCGGCCTATCGCTGCTATTGCTGATGGTCGGGGTACAGAACGTGCTGGGCTGGCCGCAACGGGGAATGTTGACCATCGTGTTGGGGCATACGCTGCTCGGCATGGCCTATGCGACGGTTGTCATCCAATCCCGGCTGCAAGACATGGATCGCACCATCGAAGAAGCGGCGATGGATCTGGGCGCCAAGCCCTACCAAGTGTTTTTTCTGGTGACCATGCCCAACATCTTGCAGGCCATTCTTGCTGCCGCGTTGTTGAGCTTCACCCTTTCTTTTGACGATGTGGTGATCTCGGAATTTCTCTCCGGGCCGGGTGTCAGCACCTTGCCGCAGGTGATCTTTGGTTACGCCCGCCGTGGCATCAACCCGACGATCTACGCCGCTGCGACGATTCTGATCGTTTCGGTGACGCTGGTGACAGTGACCTACAGCGTGTGGGTGGCGCGACAAGCTCGCCGACGCGAGCGCGAAATTGCCGCCGGGCAAGCTGCAGAGCCTGTGGGTGCCTCCTAGCAGCCTGGGACACAAGCACAGCGGGGCGGCTGGCCGCCACAGGTGCCCCGCGTAGAATGCCCCGTGATTTCTGGGCCCGCCTTTGCGCGGGTTCTGTGTTTGTAGAGCGTGTTGGCCGCAGTAGGTTGTGGTGTGGGTAGTGGTGAGGGTTGTGGCGGTACGTTCCTTTTTCCTCGGACTTACGCAAAACCGCCCCAGCATCGTTCTACCCATTTGCCGTACTGCTTGGTACTGTCTGCGTGGGGATGCCTAGTTGGGGCAATGTTGCGTAAGTCCTGTTTTATTGGATGCAGGCATGTCGATGTGGTGGTTCCGGCGCGGTGTCGCCATCCTGGGGTTGCTGGGACTGTGTGGGGGGTGTGCATACGCTCCGGGAATGTTCGTTGGTGCTCGGGTCGATCGGACGGAGCCTCCCGGCGGCTGGTTTGCGTCCCGGCAATCCGTCGCCCAGCAGTCTGCGGGCAACGTCGTGGATGGCCCGTCCCCAGGGGTATCGTCGGCGCAAGCCCCGCAGCTTGCACTCATTCCGATCACGCCCGAGCTGATTCGGCAACAGCGCTCGCAGCGCCCGGTGGCCGTTGCGCCGGATGTCGAGCAGTTGTTCGCAGAATCACAGCCCTATCGCATCGGCGCCGGGGACATCCTCGGCATCACCGTCTGGGATCACCCGGAACTCTCCCTCTCGCAAGGCACGTCTGCCGAAGCCAACACGACCACTGGGGGGTACACCGTTAGCCCGCAGGGGAAGATCCAATTCCCGTACATCGGCCCCATCGACCTACTGGGACGCACCGAATACGAAGTACGCGACCTGCTCGCAAGCAAGCTGACCAAGTTCGTCAAGAACCCCCAAGTTACTGTGCGTGTGCTGTCGTACCGCAGTCGTCGCGTCTACATCGATGGTGAGGTGCGCACCCCCGGCCTGCTGGCGATCAACGATCTGCCCATGTCCCTGCCGGAGGCTGTAGGGCGCGCCGGGGGATTTACCGCATCGGCCGATCTATCTGCGATCGAAATCACCCGCGAAGGCAAGACGACCACGGTCAGCCTTCCCCTGCTCACGGAAAGCGGGGTCAACCCGGCAAAAGTGTTGCTGGCGCCTGGCGACCTGGTTCGCGTTCCTCCCCGTTCGGAAGCCAGGGTCTACGTGCTTGGCGAAGTGCTACGCCCCAACACCCTGACCTTGCGCAATGGCCGGTTGACGCTCAATGAGGCCCTTTCGGAATCGGGCGGGGTCAGCCCGGTTTCCGGGAACCCGCGTCAGGTTTTCGTCATCCGCAGCGCAAACACCGCGCAACCGGAGATTTATCACCTCGACGTGAGTAGGGCGGCGGCTTTTGCGCTGGCCGAGGGTTTCGAGTTGCGCGCGCGGGATGTGGTGTATGTCGATCCCGTTCCCCTGGTACGCTGGAACCGCGTCATCAGCCTGATGCTGCCTAGCGCGCAAGCGATCACGACGACGCGCGACGCCACCGACGCGCTGCGCCAATGACGTCGATTCTCACCCTCTGTCTCGGCAACATCTGCCGCAGTCCGCTGGCGCAAGTGGTGCTGGCACGGCAACTTCTCGGGCATTCCGTCTCCTCGGCTGGGTTGTCCGCGATGGTGGGGTATGGTGCCGATCCGTTGTCGATTGAGGTCGCCCAAGCCCATGGGCTGGATTTGCGGGGACACCGCGCGCAGCAGGTGACGCTGCCGCTATGCCAGCAGGCCGATCTCATTCTGGTTATGGAAGAAACGCAGCGACCCTGGCTCGAACAGCGTTTCCCCATCGTGCGCGGCAAGGTGTTTCGCATCGGACACTACGGCGGGTTCGATGTCGAAGACCCCTATGGCAAGTCTTTCGAAGAATTCGAGCGCGCCTACGCGGCGATCGTCCAAGGCGCTGCGGATTGGGTCGAACGGATTCACAAACTCTGACAGGCTCCAGATTGGCTTTTGCAGTGACTTTTGCAGTAGCTGTGGCATAGGCATCGAGCTACAAGCGTCCAGGGCATCTCGGCGCCCAGGTCTCCTTGGTTTTTCCCTTTTCTCCGTCCCATGGATCGCACCCCACTCCCCACTGTCTCCCCTGCCTCTCCGGTACCTGCGGCTGTCACATGGGCTGCGGAGGACGAAGACGGCATCCACCTGCTGGACCTGCTTGACGTCGTTCTCGACCACCGCTGGCTCATCGCAGCCGTAACGGCGTGCTGTCTCGTCGGCGGCGGGCTGTATGCCTTCCTCGCCACCCCGATCTACGAGGCCAACACTTTGATCCAAGTGGAAGACGGCCAAGGTGGAGGCTTGGGCGGGTTGCTGGGCAACGCGGGCAACTTGTTCGAGATCAAGTCTCCGGCCACGGCGGAAATCGAAATTCTTCGCTCTCGCACCGTCGTCGGGCAGGCAGTACAGAACCTGCGGCTTGATGTGGTCATTGAACCCAAATACCTGCCCATCGTCGGCGAATGGCTGGCTCGGCATGCCCAGGATCTGTCCGAACCCGGCGTGTTCGGCATGGAAGGCTATGTGTACGGCACCGAAGAATTGGTTATCGCGGACTTGCGCGTTGCGCAGCCCCTCGAAGGGCAAACGCTAACGGTAGTGGCGCTGGCTGACGGCTACCGCTTGCAGGATGAGCGCGGGCGCGTGTTGGGAGAGGGCAAACCCAATGCGCCGCTGTCGTTCATGATCGATGGACACCAAGGGGAACTGGTCGTCGCACGCATCCACGCCAAGCCGGGCGCGGAATTCCTGGTCAGCAAGCGGTCTGCTTTGGCCGTTACCGAATCGCTGCAAAGAAGCCTGAACATTGCAGAAAAAGGCAAGCAGTCGGGGATCATCAACACGACCTTGCAGGGCAGCGACGCCTGGAAAACCGCGACGATCCTCAACGAAATCAGCAATCTGTACGTCCGGCAGAACGTGCAGCGCAAGGCTGCGGAGGCAGAAAAATCGATTGTCTTCCTCAACAGCCAATTGCCTGAACTGCGTAAGCAGCTCGAACATTCCGAAAACCGTTTCAGCGAATTCCGCCGCCTGCGCGGCACTTTCAATCTGAGCGAAGAGGCCAAGGGGCTGCTCGATCAATCGGTGTCGTTACGGGTACGGTTGCTCGAATTGCGGCAGCGTCGCACCGAAATGCAAGCGCGGTTCACGGCGCAACACCCGGCCATGCAGGTGCTTGATGCGCAAATCCAGCAGATTCAATCGCAGCTCGGCGCCCTCGAAGGCCAATCGAAGAACTTTCCCGATGTAGAGCAAGACATGCTCCGGCTGACGCGCGACGTCAAAGTCAACAACGAGCTGTACACCACCTTGCTCAACAGCTTCCAGCAACTGCGGCTGATCAAGGAAGGCAAAGTCGGCAACGTGCGCATCGTCGACCCCGCAGCCATCCCGGAAGCACCAGTCAAGCCACGGCGTGCGCTGATTCTGGCGCTGGCCGGGCTGTTGGGCGCGCTGGCCGGCGTTGGGCTGGCTTTCGTGCGCAATGGCTTGCGAGCTGGGATTGAGCACGCTGACGAGATTGAGCAGCACCTGGGGCTGCGAGTCTTCGCAACGGTGCCCCACTCCCACATACAGGAGGAATTGGCCGCCGAGCATCCTTCCTCCCGCAACCTGGGGCACCGTCTGCTGGCAAGCTCCCATCCCAACGACATCTGCGTCGAAAGCCTGCGCAGCCTGCGCACGGCATTGCAATTCGCGATGCTCGACGCCACCAACAAGATCGTCCTGGTGACCGGGCCAACGCCGGGCCTGGGCAAGTCCTTCGTCAGTGCCAACTTTGCGCTCGTACTTGCTGCGGCGGGCAAACGCGTGCTGCTCGTCGATGCAGACCTGCGCAAGGGGCATGTACACGAATCTTTCGGCTTCGACCGCAGCCCCGGATGGAGCGAGTTGATCGCGGGTTCGCAATCGTTGGAGGATGTGCTCCACGTCGGCGCGGCGCCGGGGCTGGACTTCCTTTCGACGGGGATCATCCCCCCCAACCCGGCGGAGTTGCTGATGTCCGCAGCAGCGCAGGGCTGGTTGGAACGGTTTTCGAAGCGCTACGATGCCGTCGTCGTCGACACCCCACCGGTGCTGGCGGTGGCGGATGCGCAGGTGCTCGCATCGCAAGCTGGCACCGTGTTCCTGCTCGCACGGGCGTCGATCACCACGCTGGCCGAGCTGCAGGAATCGACCAAGCGGCTGGCCAACGTTGGCACGACAGTGCGTGGCGTCATCTTCAACGACATCGATTTGCGCAAACGCCGCTACGGGTACGGTTATGGGTACGGCTACAAATATGGCCGCTATCGGTATGCGCAGTACGACTACAGCTCTGCCACGAAGCGGATTCCAAGCTGATCAGGACGTACGCAAAACCGCCCCTGCGCGTGATATCCACTTGGCGTACTGCTTTGCTTTGTATCGTCTGCGTGGGTGACGGTGAAAGTCGTGCAGCGGCTTCTCCACGCTCCCCTCGCCGAACGCGAGAGGGGCTACACCATCGCATTGCACGCGGCGGCGGTACACGGAATCCTCATGTACTGTCAGGTCATTCCGGTTCCTGCGCTCCGGCGCCACGCACACTGCTTCGGCTCGCCTGCCTACTGAAATAGGTTCTTATTGATAACCGATAACCTTGGCTTCTGGGAGCGGGTTGTAAAATTGTCGGCTTTCCCGATCCTGGGCACCCTGATCCGACGAGATTGCGTCGTGTGGGTCACGTCTGTATCAGGGTGGGGTGGTTTGTTCTATCCACCGAAGTTTCCACCATGGCGGTCGTTCTGTATAAGCCCCTGCCCGAGTTTGAGTCCTTCGCCACCGGTGGTGTGCGGATCACCAATACCTCGCATCTCGGACGTTACTTGGTTCTGTACTTCTACCCCAAGGATCACACCCCCGGGTGTACGACGGAGGCCACGCAGTTTCGTGATCGCTACGCCGATTTCGTCGCTGCGGGGGCGGAAGTATTCGGTGTCTCGCGCGACAACATGCGCTCACACGAGGACTTTCATCGCCAGCTTGAGCTGCCCTTTCCGCTGATCGCAGATACCGAGGAAAAGCTTTGCCACATGTTCGGTGTCGTCAAGAACAAGATCATGTATGGCAAGAAGGTCAAGGGCATCGAACGCAGCACCTTCCTGATCGACAAGCAAGGCTGCCTGGTGCAGGAATGGCGCTGCCTGAAAGTGCCGGGGCATGTCGACGAAGTGCTCGCAGCTATGCATGCGCACCAGCATGGCGGTTCACACCCAGATACAGCGCCAGGCAACTCCGGCGCGTAGCTCCTCCCTGCCCCCGGTTCACCATTGGGTCGTAGCGCAGTTCAGGCGGATGGCACAGCGAGCAGTCGCTGCACTTCCTCTAGCGTACATCCCAGCAACTGTGCAATATGGACTGCGGCCAAGCCTTGGCCGTGCGCAACACGCGCCACGGCTTGGCGCTCGGCTTGGCGGCCCTGCTCGAAACCTTCCCGCACCCCATTGATTCGTGCCTTGCCCAAGGCATCGCGCTGCATCTGGAGGACTTCCCGACGCTGGTGCATCGTCTCCAATTCCCGTGCGCTGAGCGTCGATTCGTCGATCCACTCCAGCGCCTGCCGGATCATGGGTTCCGTCAGGCAATCGGGAACCCGATCCAGCGTTCTGGCGTTTTTGATGAAATAGATCCACTGATCCTGCGCCCCCGCCAATTCCGACCCCTCTTTGCGGAATTTGGGCAGCTCGACGAATACCAGCTCGATGTCGTAGTCCATCAGCCGCTGCTTTTTGGCAAGCCGGTAGCGGCTCATCATTTGTTCCGGCGTGTCGGCAAAGAAGACAAAGTCCGTGAATGTCAGCGCAATCACCGGGTTGATCAGCCGGTAGTGCTCCCGGTACCGAAGCTGACTGGAATACAGCCGGGCCGCGTTGTAGAGCACCGGCTGCTCAATGCTTTCGACATCGAGCACCTGCATTTCGATGAGGACATGGCTGTCATTGGCCAGCACCGCCCTCACGTTGACGTAGCAGTCTTTCATGCCCCGTACCAGGGGAACCTGGCCAGGATCGACGATCTCCACGTCCCGAATCTCGTGCTCGTCCTCGTACTCCAGCATCGCGTTCAGAAAATGGCGCAGTACCTGCCGGGATCGCTGCGAGCCAAAGACCATCTGGAAGGCACAGTCCGTACGCACATCGAGAAATCGCATCGTCGTTCCCCTCTTGGCTCCACGCCACAGCACGCCGAATGTCCCCATGCCTGGCCGGTGTGGGGTGGAACGACAGTATGCCGGTTTTCAGCCCATACCGCTATGCCCAGTGCATGCGTAAGGGTGGGGACAAGCAATATCAGCGCACTTCGTCAACCAGCAGTCGAAACTCGTCGACGTCTTCGAAGCTGCGGTATACGCTGGCAAAGCGCACATAGGCCACTTTGTCGAGCCCTTTGAGTTCTGCCATCACCATTTCGCCGATGCGTGCGGTATGGATTTCGCGCAGCCCGGAATGCAGCAGCCTCTCTTGGATACGTTCGACTGCCGCTTCGATCTGCTCGGTGCCGATGGGCCGCTTGCGCAAGGCCAGCGTCATCGAAGCCAGCAGCTTGCAGCGCTCGTGTTCCACGCGCCTGCCGTCTTTCTTGATGACCATGGGAAACGATACATCCGCACGCTCGTAGGTCGTACACCGCTTGTCGCAGGCCACGCAACGGCGTCGGCGTCGGACGACGGTGCCATCTTCAGACACCCTGGTCTCTGTCACCAAGGTTTCGGCATGACCGCAAAACGGGCACTTCACCGAGGGGCAGGGCCGTATACGGGGAAGCGCTCGGTCAGTGCGGCGACCTTGCTTCGCACCGTGTCCAGCACCGCAGCATCTTCGGGGTGGTCGAGCACATCGGCGACAAGGTTTGCCGTGGCGCGGGCTTCTTCGTCACCAAAGCCGCGCGTCGTGATGGCCGGGGTGCCGATTCGCACTCCGCTGGTGACCATGGGTTTTTCGGGGTCGTTGGGGATGGCGTTTTTGTTGAGCGTGATCCGCGCGCGGCCCAAGGCCGCTTCTGCAGCGCGGCCGGTGATGCCCTTGGCACGCAGGTCGACGAGCATCAGGTGGCTTTCGGTGCGACCGCTGACGATGCGCAGCCCGCGCTCGGTGAGCGTTTCCGCCATGATCCGTGCATTGCGCAGCACCTGCTGCTGGTACGCCCGGAACGAAGGCTGCAAGGCTTCCTGAAACGCCACTGCCTTTGCGGCGATGACGTGCATCAACGGCCCCCCTTGCAGGCCGGGGAACACGGCGCTATTGATCACCTTGTCGTATTCCTCCTTCATCAGGATGAACCCGCCGCGTGGCCCGCGCAGGCTCTTGTGCGTCGTGCTGGTGACCACATCCGCAAAGGGAACGGGATTGGGGTACAGCCCCGCAGCGATCAACCCGGCATAGTGCGCCATATCGACCATGAAGACGGCACCCACCTCTTTTGCCACTTTGGCAAAGCGCGCAAAGTCGATGGCGAGGGCGTAGGCGCTGGCACCGGCGATGAGCAGCTTGGGCTTGTACTCGTGCGCCTTGCGTTCCATCGCGTCGTAGTCGATGGCCTCGGTGGCGTCCAGCCCATAGTCGACGACACGGAACCACTTGCCGCTCATGTTCAGGCTCATGCCATGCGTCAGATGCCCGCCGTGCGCCAAGCCCATCCCCATGATGGTGTCGCCGGGCTGGAGGAATGCCAGGAACACAGCCTCGTTGGCCGAAGCCCCGCAGTGGGGTTGCACATTGGCCGCCGCCGCGCCAAAGAGCTTTTTGACCCGATCCAGCGCAAGGCGCTCGACCTCGTCCACATGTTCGCAACCACCGTAGTACCGCTTGCCGGGGTAGCCCTCGGCATACTTGTTGGTCAATTGCGAACCCTGCGCCGCCATGACGGCGGGGGATGCATAGTTTTCGCTGGCGATAAGCTCAATGTGCTCTTGCTGGCGGAGGTTTTCCTGGGCGATCGCAGCAAAAAGCTCCGGATCGACGGATTCGGGAGGGGAAGTACGCTCAAACATGGACAGACTCGACAACGGGCAGCGCCCGCAAAACTAGGAACGGCGTGGGAAGACTACGCCCTAAGGGGTCGGGCGCCGGACACCCCGCAGGGGCTGTGGGCATTCTAGAAGTGCGGAAGGCGGCTCTCATCCTTATTCCATCGCCACGCCCGCCGTGGGTTCGGCACGCCATGCCAAGGTGGGTGGCACCACGGTGGGCTGCGGGCGAGAAGCCGTCGTCGGGGCGATGGTGGGCACACGGTGGCCTTGCGCTACCTGACGAAGGCGAGCGTGCTCGGCAAGCACTTTGGCGGTGTATCCGCCATCCCCCGCTGTAGCGCCGACATAGCTGCGCAGCCCTCCTTCGATGGACCCTGCCGCACGGATGCAGTCTTGCAGCACCCGCACGCCCACATGCAGATTGGCCAGAGGGTCGAAGGCAGCAAACCGGCCGCCAAACACGCGGTATTTGTCCGAATGCACCCGGGTCATGACCTGCATCAACCCTTGCGCTCCCATCGAGCTTTGCGCAAAGGGGTTGAATCCCGATTCGACCGCCATTACAGCAAGGATCAGCGTCGGCTCAATGCGGGTACGCCTGCCCAGCTCGTAGGCTTCGGCAACCACGGCGACCATAGGCTCGGGCGCCACACGGTATTTCTTGCTCAGCCAAGCCGCCACAGCCGCTTGCGGCTTGGGCAATTGCTTGGGAAGCGTCACGGGGGGGCGGCGGGGGATATTGGTAACTTGCGTGGTCGCTTGCGTGGTGGCTTGCGCCTCTTCCCATGCAGCAATTTGCCGCCGATGCAGCAAATCGAACAACTGGAGTTCCCCGACATGGCGCAATTCCGGACGCGCCACAAATACCAGCGCAACGAAAAGCACGGCGATTCCCAAAAGCACCACGCCGTTGCGCGCCAGGTCGAAGCACCCCTGTGCGGCGACCGAAACGGCGCACTGCAAACCGTGCGCCAAGCGATGACAAGCAGTCATAGCATCTCCTTCTTGCGCAGGGCAGACACCCACCAGCGCAAGCGCCGTAGATGCCCAACCCCGCCTGGGTAGTTACGCTATCCGTCGTGCAAGACACGGCCTCTTGCGAGGGTGCGGGCCGCTGCGCTCGTTCGACGGCACGAGACGAGTGAAAAAACAGTGTACTGCCTTGCCCCAAAACTGCCTTTTTTCCCCTTATGCCCCCCTCCCTACGGATTACCAACCTCCACGCCGGCTACCCCGACCTTCCGGTGCTGCGCGGCGTGTGTTTGGACATCGCGCCGGGCGAAACTGTGGCGCTGCTGGGGCGCAATGGGTCGGGCCGTTCGACCCTCGCGAAAGCGATCATGGGACTCGTGGCTGCCAGAGGATGCATCGCTTGGCAAGGGCGCAATCTTGTCGGTCTGGCCCCCTTCGAGATTGCCCGAGCGGGGGTGGGCTACGTCAGCGAAAGTCGTGACGTCTTCCCCGCGCTCACCGTCGAGGAAAACCTGCTCCTTGGGGCACGGCACGGCGCCACTTGGGCATTGGAGGACATCTACCGCCGCTTTCCTGCCCTGCGCGAACGTCGGCATGTGCGCGGGGGGTTGCTATCTGGCGGAGAGCAGCAAATGCTTGCACTAGGCCGTGCGCTGCTGCGAGATCCCGCCTTGCTGCTGCTCGACGAACCGACCGAGGGACTGTCCCCCCCGATGGTCGATGCCGTCCGCGCCCTGCTGACGACGCTGCGCGAACGTCGCACCGCCGTGCTGCTGATCGAGCAAAAACTCGCTCTCTGCCTCGATAGCGCGCAACGCGGCTATGTACTGGATCGCGGCGAGATCATCGCCAGCGGTGCGCCTGCTACGTTGGCCGCCTACGTTGCTGCACGAGCAACGATCCAGGACTGGCCTGCAGACCGGGGTCACGGCGTACCGCCCTGAAGGGCAGGGTTTCCCACCGGTATTGGTTTTTCGATGCATACCGCAGCATCCCCCATTGCCGCAACCCCCGTCGCCGAAAGCCAAGAACCCGGCAGCGGCACCACGCTGGCGCCGTGGGCCATGCTGGGGTTCGTCGTCGGCAGCGCGGCGCAGCTCTCGCAAGCCGTGTTGTGGCCTGCCCATGGCTACCTCGCTCTGATGCTGGTTGGGGTGGCCATCCAGGCGGGAGTCGTCCGCTGGGCTGGCGGTATCGTGGTGGCGCGGTATGCCGGGGCGATGCTCGCGCTGTGCCTCGTCGGCTTCGCGATAGTCGGGTGGCGCGCCAGCCTCCGCGATGTCCTGCCTGCGGAATTCGAGGGGAAAGATGTCGTCGTTACCGGCACCGTGGCCAGCCTGCCCACGCAATTCGACCGTGGGGTGCGGTTTCGCTTCCAAGTCGATACCGCGCACCTTGATGGCCGACCTGTCACCCTGCCCACGATGATCGACCTTGCGTGGTACGCCACCGGGCAGGGCCAGCACCCTACCGCCGTGCGCCCATCCACCACATGGACATGGTGCGTGCGCCTCAAAGCCCCGCACGGCGCGGTCAACCCTCTTGGGGAGGATGAGGAATTGCGCTGGTGGCAAGCGGGGGTACGTGCCAGGGGATATGTACGCCAAGGCCGCAACGACCCCCCGCCGCAGTACCTGGGGGAAAGCTGGCGTCACCCGGTGGAACGCCTGCGCGGCATGGTGCGCCAACGCATCCTGCATCGGCTGGGCGACATGCCATCTGCGCGGATTGCCGCAGCGTTGGTCGTCGGCGACCAATCGCTGATCGACAGAGAGGACTGGGACGCTTTCCGTGCGACGGGGGTATCCCACTTGATGAGCATCTCCGGCGTGCATGTCACGATGTTTGCGTGGATGGCCGCCTTGCTCGTCGGCAGTCTGTGGCGCCGTTCTCCATGGCTGTGCCTGCGTTGGAGCGCACCGGTGGCGGCACAGATTGGCGGGCTGGTACTGGCCGCTGCCTACGCGCTGTTCAGCGGATGGGCTGTGCCCGCGCAACGCACCGTGCTGATGCTTTGCACCGTGGTGCTACTGCGCCTGCTGGGACGGAGTTGGCCCTGGCCGATGGTGTGGCTGGGGACGCTGACGGTCGTCGTCGCAGCGGACCCCTGGGTGCTTCGGCAAGCGGGTTTTTGGCTGAGCTTCGTTGCCGTGGCGATGCTTTTTGCTACCCGGCAGCACGGCGACCCCGCCGCCACACTGCTGCAACGCACGCGGGCATTGGTGCGGGAGCAGGGGGTCGTGACGCTGACGCTGTCGCCGTTGACCCTGGTGTGGTTCGGACAGTGTTCGCTCGTCGGGCTGCTGGCGAATCTGCTGGCGATTCCTTGGGTCACGCTGCTGGTCACTCCGCTCGCCATGGTCGGCGTTGTCGTGGAACCTGCCTGGAATGTGTGCGCCATGGCCCTCGACCTGTTGACCGGTACCTTACACGCCATGGCGCAATGGCCGATGGCGAGCCTGACCGTGGCCCGTGCGCCTACCTGGGTGGGGGCCGTTGCCGTCTGCGCAGGGGGATGGATGGCGATGCGCCTGCCGTGGCATTGGCGTGCGCTGGGCGTGGCACCGCTGCTGCCGGTGTTGCTGTGGCAGGCCCCACGCCCGCCGATGGGCGAATTCGAACTGCTGGCCGCAGACGTGGGCCAGGGTAGCGCCGTGCTGGTGCGCACCGCACACCACGCACTGCTGTACGACGCAGGCCCCCGCTACGGGACGGATTTCGACGCCGGGCAGCGCGTTCTCGTCCCCTTGCTGCATGCACTCGGGGAGCGGCTGGATCGGATCGTTCTCAGCCACGCAGACAGCGACCACACCGGGGGCGCCGTAGCCATCACGCAGATGCAGCCACAGGCCGTGGTGCTGTCTTCCGCCGATGCGCTACCTGGCGTCGCTGCAACGATGTTGCGATGTCAGGCAGGGCAACGGTGGCACTGGGATGGGGTCGATTTCGAGATGCTGGCGCCGACGGCATCGGAGTACGCAACCACCGCCAAGCCCAACGCACGCAGTTGTGTGCTACGGATTGCTACCGGGCAACACAGCGCGTTGCTCACGGGGGACATCGAAGCACGGCAGGAAGCCCTGCTGGCGCAGCGGATACCGCCCCTGCGCAGCACCGTGCTGCTCGTGCCCCACCATGGTGGGGCGTCTTCCAGCAGCATGGGTTTTGTGCAGGCGGTGCAGCCACGCATCGCCCTGGTGCAGGCGGGATACCGCAACCGCTTTGGGCACCCCGTCCCCGCAGTCGTCGCACGGTATGCGCAGGCAGGGGCCACCGTGCGCAACACTGCGCTCTGCGGCGCGCTGACATGGCGTAGCGCCGACCCCGACGCCGAGCAATGCCAGCGCGAAACGAATCGTCGCTACTGGCACCACCGGCCTGGCGGCGCGGGTATCCCGCCATAGACCATCGGGTTGGTCACCAGTCCAATCAGGCCAGCCGCACCGGCGCCCTGTACACCCACACCGGCCTTCCATCGGGCAAACGCAGCGTGGCGTGGGGCATCCATCCAGTGGCCTCGAATTCCAGGCTGACCAAGTACGCACCGGGCAGCAAGTCCTTCTGGGCTTTTTCCAGGGCGCGGTGCATCGTTTCCGGGCGCTGAAACAGGTACACCATCGCGTAGGGGGACCAGTCCGCAGCCCAGAAATCGCCATGGCGCACGGTGGCCCCAGGGCAGCGCAACGCACAGGCCAGGCGTAGTGGCCAGGAGTATTCGATCCCGTGCAAGCGGGCTTGGGGGTAAGCGCGGCGCAGGGCGCGCAGGCCGTCCCCCACGCCACAGCCCGCGTCAAGAATCGCGGCCCCGGCTTGCAGGGGAGCGTGACCGGGCAAATCATCAAGCGCGCCGGGCGGGGTGGGAAAGAGCGGTGCATCTTTCCATGCGCGGTAGGGATACACCAGCAGCAATACGGCCAAGGGAAGCAACCAATACCCCCCGGCAAACGGCGCCGCCCCAGACAACCCCAGCGAAAGCGGGAACCCCAGCGCAATCAGCACCCGCCGCCACCAGCTCCCCCCCAGCACGCTGGCGCCTACCCCCACGGTACACGCCACCAAGGCAGCCAGCCCGGTAGCAATGCCCCAATGCCCCAATGCCCCAAACACCCCCCACGCCAGCCCCCATGCCAACACGGCAGGCAGCGGCCAGGTTTGGGCGAGGTAGCGCATGGATAGGTGTATCGCCGATAAGGAGCGACAGAAGTCGCTCCCACAACGTGGATGGATGCGTTGTGCCTTATGGGGCGCGCAGCCGCGCCAGTACTGCGTCGAGCGCTTCCATCGACGCAAAGCGGATGCCGATTTCCCCGGCGCCTTGCTTGTCCTTGCCGCGCTTGCGTAGTCGCACTTCCACCGGGGTCGACAGCCAGTCGGACAAATCCTTTTCGATGCGCTGCACGTGTGCGGGCTTCTCGGCGCGGTGGCGGGTGGGTTCCAGGGCAAATTCAGCCAGCAGTTTTTTGACGAGGGCTTCGGCCTCCCGCACCGAGAGCTTTTTGGCACTGATCTGCTGCGCCGCGCTGAGCTGGGTTGCAAGGTCAAGCGCAAGCAGGGCGCGTGCATGGCCCATGTCCAGATCGCCGGCCAGCAGCATCGTCTGCACGGGTTCCGCAAGCTGCAATAGGCGCAGCAAGTTGCTGGCCGCGCTGCGGGAACGGCCTACCGCGCCAGCGGCGGCCTCGTGCGTCATGCCGAATTCTTGAACCAAGCGTTGCAGCCCTTGCGCTTCTTCGAGCGGATTGAGGTCTTCACGCTGGATGTTTTCGATCAGCGCCATCGCCGCAGCGGTGCGGTCATCAACGTCGCGAACCAGAACGGGAACGCGGTCCAGCCCTGCCAACCCCGCAGCACGGAAGCGGCGTTCCCCCGCGATGATTTCGTACCGCGTCGCCGACGTTGCTGCGTCGCCCGAACGGCGCAGTGGCCGCACCAGAATCGGTTGCATCACGCCTTGCGCCTTGATCGACTCCGCCAGCTCGTAGAGCGCGCCTTCGTCCATGCGGGTTCGGGGCTGATACGCGCCTGCGACGATGTCGGACAAGGGGAGCTGGGACGGGGCGCTCTCGGCACCGAACGTGGGTGCATCCACGCTGGGGCCTAACAGGGCTTCGAGGCCCCGGCCCAGTCCTTTGGGGGGTTTGGTTGCCATGGAGAGTGTCAGAGTGGAGTGGGAGCGACCAGAGTTTCAGGCACCGAGCATCAGCCCCAGATTTTGGACTGCTGCCCCGCTGGCGCCCTTGCCCAGGTTGTCGAGCCGGGCAATGACGATGGCTTGCGAGCCTGCCTCCGACTCCTTGCCATACACGCGCAGCTCCAGGCGATTCGTTCCAGATAGCGCCGTCGCGTCAAGCCGCGCATCGTCGGTGGGGGGCAGTACGTGTACCCATGTGCTCTGCGCATAGCGCTGGGCCAAGGCTTCCTGCACATCGCGCAGCGAGGGCCGTTGGGGCAGCGTATCCAGATGCAACGGCAGTTGGACGAGCATCCCCTGGCGGAAGTTGGCGACACCCGGCAGAAACAGCGGCGCGCGCGTCAACCCGGCGTATTGCATGATCTCCGGCAGGTGCTTGTGTTGCAGCGACAGTGCGTACAGCTCGAAAGCGGGTGCAGTGCCTGCCTCGTAGGCCTCGATCATCGACCGCCCTCCGCCCGAATAGCCGCTGACGGACGGCAGGCACAGGGGATAGTCTGCCGGGACGATCCCGGCATCGACCAAGGGGCGCAGCATCGCAATCGCCCCCGTCGCATAACAACCGGGATTGCTGACCTTGGGCGCAGTGCGGATCGCCTGCTCCTGCCCAGCGGCCAGCTCCGGGAAACCATACACCCACCCCGGCGCAGTGCGATGCGCAGTGGAGGCATCGATGATGCGCGGCCGACGCCCGGAAGCATCCATCGCGTCGATCATCGCCACGGCCTCGACGGCAGCGGCATCATGCAGGCACAGGATGACGATCTCCGCCTGCGCCATCCGCTCGCGCTTGGCATCGGGGTCCTTGCGCAGTGCGGGGGGAATCGTGAGCAGCTCGATGTCGCTGCGGCGCTGGAGCAATTCGCGAATGCCCAGCCCGGTGGTGCCGGCTTCGCCGTCGATGAAAACTTTGTGCATGGGGGAGAACAGGGAAGGATGGTTCGATGTGGCGTGGGGCGATGGTAGAGCGCTTATCCACAGCTTCCGGCCCGCGCCGTTGTACATTCGGCGGTTCGCCGATGACACCGCGATGCCGGTGAGACTCCCCACGGACTGCACGGTCGGTGGTAGACGGCGCCACGCCCCCTCCCCTTCCTCGCACGCACCATGAGCTTTCCGAACCCAGAACTCGCCCGTCGCATGGCGGATGCCTTGCGCGTCCTCGCCATCGATGCCATCGAAGCCGCCAACTCTGGCCACCCCGGAGCACCCATGGGTATGGCTGATCTGGCTGAAGTGCTCTGGAACCGCCACCTTCGGCACAACCCTGCCGATCCCACCTGGGCCAACCGCGACCGCTTCGTGCTCAGCAACGGCCATGCGTCGATGTTGCTGTACGGCTTGTTGCATCTGACGGGATACGACCTGCCGATGGACGAGCTTCGTCGCTTTCGCCAACTCCACAGCAAGACGCCGGGGCACCCCGAAGTCGGCGTCACTCCGGGGGTCGAGACAACGACCGGCCCACTGGGGCAAGGTTTAGCCAATGCCGTGGGAATGGCTCTCGCAGAAAAGCTGCTGGCTGCGGAATACAACCGCGAAGGCCACGCCATCGTGGACCACCACACCTACGTGGTGTTCGGCGATGGTTGCCTGATGGAAGGTGTCAGCCACGAAGCCTGTTCGCTTGCGGGCACGCTGCGTCTATCGAAGCTGATCGCGATCTACGACGACAACGGTATCTCGATCGACGGAGACGTGCGTGGATGGATGCTCGACGACACACCCCAGCGTTTCGCTGCCTACCACTGGAACGTCATCCCCAATGTCGATGGGCATGACACCGATGCCGTCGATGCCGCCTTGCGCGCCGCACGCGCCCAAGCCCTGCTGCCCGATGGCAAGCCCACGCTGATCTGCTGCAAGACGATCATTGGCAAGGGCGCTCCCCACAAAGCCGGTACGAACGAGGTGCATGGCGCGGCGCTGGGGCCCCAGGAAGCCGCAGCCGCACGCGCAACGCTGGGCTGGACCTTGCCGCCCTTCGAGATACCCGACGACCTGCGCGCAGCCTGGGACGCCCGCGCTCGCGGCCAACAAGCGCAGCAGGAGTGGACGCAGCGTTTTGCAGCCTACCGCGCGCAGTACCCCGATGTCGCCGCCGAATTCGAGCGCCGCATGCGGGGCGACTTGCCTGCCACCTATGCGCAAACGCTGGCCCAATGGATGACCACTGTGGCGACGCAACAAGGCAGCATCGCCACCCGCAAGGCCAGCCAGAACACGCTCGACGCGCTCGCGCCCTGTATGCCGGAACTGTTCGGGGGCAGCGCGGATCTGACAGGGTCGAACCTGACCTGCTTCCGTGGCTCTGCAATGGCGGGCCGCGATGTCTGGGGCAACCATTTGAGCTACGGCGTGCGCGAATTCGCCATGGCGGCAATGATGAACGGCATGGCGCTGCACGGCGGTTTTCTGCCCTATGGGGGCACCTTCCTGACCTTCAGCGACTACAGCCGCAACGCCATTCGCATGGCAGCGCTAATGAAGATCCGCGTGGTGCATGTATTCACCCACGACAGCATTGGGCTGGGGGAAGACGGCCCCACGCACCAGAGCATCGAGCACCTTCCCAGCCTGCGCCTCATCCCGGGGCTGGATGTCTGGCGCCCTGCCGACGCGATGGAAACCGCCGTGGCATGGGCTTGCGCGCTGGAACGGCGCAACGGGCCGAGCGCGCTGTGCTTCTCCCGCCAAAACCTGCCTGCCCACACTGGTGCCGTTGCTCCCGCCTTGATCCGCAAAGGGGGCTATGTGCTGTCGCAGCAGCCCGGTGCCCGCGCGGTGCTCATCGCCACCGGGTCAGAACTGGACATCGCGCTGACCGCGCAGGCATCGCTGGCCCGGCAGGGCATTCCCACGAACGTCGTGTCGATGCCTTGCACCAACGTTTTCGATAGACAAGATGCCGCATACCGCGACAGCGTGTTGCCGATGGCGCTGCCTGTCATTGCCGTCGAAGCCGCGCACCCGGATCTCTGGCGAAAGTACACCGGGCGTACCGGCGCGGTGGTCGGCATCGCCACTTTTGGCGAATCCGCGCCTGCGCCTGTGCTGTTCCAGCATTTCGGCATGACTGCCGACAACGTCGTAACTGCCGTGCGCGGCGTGCTGGAGCAAGCGCTGTGAGCAAGGCAATGCGGGCCTTTTTCCGTTCCGACTCTTCCCCTTCCCCCAGTGGAGCGTATGCAATGAGCGTATACACCCGGTTGAGCGAATTGGGTATCACCCTCCCTCCGGTCACGATCCCCGTAGCCGCGTACAAGCCTTACACCAAGACAGGCAATATGGTTTTGCTTAGCGGCCATATCGCCAAAAAGGACGGCAAACCATGGGTGGGGCAATTGGGCAAGGAGATGGGCGTTGAGGAAGGCATGCAAGCAGCCCGTTCCGTCGCCATCGATTTGCTGGGCACCCTGCACGCTGCGGCGGGAGACCTCGACCGCGTTCGACGCATCCTCAAGCTGATGGTGCTGGTCAACTCGACTGGCGATTTCATCCAACATCACCTCGTTGCCAATGGCGCAAGCGAGCTACTTGTGCAGGTATTCGGCCCGGATATCGGCTCGCACGTGCGCAGCGCCTTCGGGGTTGCGCAGATTCCGCTGGGCGCCTGCGTTGAGATCGAGATGATGGCGGAAGTGGCCTGAGCCATTACGCAGTTCCATTGCCTCCCCACCACTGTGTGCGCACCATGACTTCTCCGATTCCCCCCAGCGGCTTCGCCAGCGTGGCGCAGATCCGCAAGACTTTTCTGGACTTTTTTGCCGAGCGCGGGCATACCGTGGTCGAAAGCAGCCCACTCGTTCCCGGCAACGATCCCACGCTGATGTTCACCAACTCCGGCATGGTGCAGTTCAAGGACGTATTTCTGGGGACGGATCGGCGTGGGTACGTTCGCGCTGCTTCCGTACAGGCCTGCCTGCGCGCCGGGGGCAAGCACAACGACCTGGAAAACGTGGGCTACACCGCACGCCACCACACGTTTTTCGAGATGCTGGGCAACTGGAGCTTTGGCGATTACTTCAAACGCGAAGCCTTGCAGTGGGCGTGGGAACTGCTGACCAAGGTCTATGGCTTGCCTGCGGATCGGCTCTGGGCAACGGTGTACATCGACGACGATGATGCCTACGACATCTGGACGACAACCATCGGCTTGCCTGCGAATCGCGTGGTGCGGATCGGCGATAACAAAGGGGCGAAGTACGCATCGGACAACTT
Organism: Candidatus Symbiobacter mobilis CR; assembly: GCF_000477435.1. NCBI lineage: Bacteria > Pseudomonadati > Pseudomonadota > Betaproteobacteria > Burkholderiales > Comamonadaceae > Candidatus Symbiobacter > Candidatus Symbiobacter mobilis. The sequence continues at coordinate 2,398,456 of NC_022576.1, read as the reverse complement.
TTGGATGATGGCCGACACCGGCCCCTGCGGCCCGTGCAGCGAGATCTTTTATGACCACGGGCCGGGCATTCCCGGTGGTCCCCCCGGCAGCGCGGAGCAGGACGGCGACCGTTTCATCGAAATCTGGAACAACGTCTTCATGCAGTTCGACATGCAGCCCGATGGTTCGCTGCTGCCGTTGCCAGCCCCGTGCGTCGATACCGGAATGGGGTTGGAACGGCTTGCCGCCATCTTGCAGCAGGTACACAGCAACTACGAAATCGACCTGTTCCGCACCCTGATCGACGCCGCGCAGCGCGTGACGCAGTGCCCCGACGCCCACAACGATTCGCTCAAAGTCATCGCCGACCACATCCGCGCTGCGGTGTTCCTCGTCAAAGATGGCGTACTGCCCGGCAACGAAGGGCGTGGCTACGTGCAGCGGCGCATCATCCGCAGGGCGATTCGCCATGGCTACAAGCTCGGATGCCGGGAACCCTTCTTCCACCGGCTCGTCGCCGATGTTGCCGCGCTGATGGGCGATGCCTACCCTCCCTTGTCCTCGCAGGTCGACAGCATCACGGACGTTCTGCGATCGGAAGAGGAACGCTTTCTCGAAACGCTGGAGGTGGGCCTGCGCATCCTTGATGAAGCACTGGTCGAAAACGATGCGGGCAGCGAGGTCATTGACAAGGACAAGGGCAAGGGCAGCGACAAAGTCAATAAGGACGGTACCAATACGGACAGTACCGATAAGGTGCTCCGTGGGGAGGTGGCCTTCCGTCTGCATGACACCTTCGGCTTTCCGCTTGATCTGACGGCAGACGTCTGCCGCGAACGCGGCTGGCGGGTCGACGAAGCGGGTTTTGCCGTGGCGATGGACAAGCAGAAGTCGCAGGCACGCGCCGCAGGCAAGTTCCGCATGGACAAAGGGCTGGACTACGACGGAGCGCCCAACGCATTCGTGGGGTATGAACGGCTCACCACCGATACGACCATCCTGGCCCTGTACGCCGACGATGCCCCCGTGGACGTGCTGGAAGCAGGCGTGCAAGGCGCGGTGATCCTTGCCCAAACCCCGTTCTACGGCGAAAGCGGCGGACAGGTTGGCGACGCGGGAACCATTCTGGGCGCGACGGGGGCGATGTTCGACGTGGCCGACACCCAAAAGCTGCGTGCCGAAGTCTGGGTACACCGGGGCAAGCTGGCTGTAGGAACCCTGCGCGTGGGGGATGCCGTGACTGCGCATGTCGATGCATTGCGCCGCGCAGCCACCGAACGCAACCATTCCGCCACGCATCTGCTGCACAAAGCGCTGCGTGAAGTGCTGGGCGTACACGTGCAGCAAAAGGGCAGCCTCGTCGATGCGCAACGAACCCGCTTCGACTTTGCCCACCATGCCCCGGTCAGCGAAGACGAGGTGCGCGAGATCGAAGCGCGCGTCAATGCGGACATCCTGGCTAATACCTCTACGTCCATCCGCATGATGGATCTGGCCAGCGCCCGCCAGACCGGCGCGATGATGCTGTTTGGCGAGAAATACGGAGACACCGTGCGTGTGCTCGACATCGGCGCAAGCTGCGAGCTGTGCGGGGGCACGCATGTCCGCCGTACCGGGGACATCGGCCTATGCAAGGTCGTTGCACAAAGCAGTGTGGCTTCCGGCGTGCGGCGCATCGAGGCCGTGACCGGGACGAACGCGCTCGAACACGTGCAGCAGCAGGAAGACACGTTGCACGCGGCGGCTGCGGTGCTCAAAGTGCCCGTTTCGGGTTTGGAAGAGCGGGTCACCACCTTGCTCGACCGCATCAAATCCCTGGACAAAGAGATCAGCGCCCTACAAGGACGACTCCAAGCCAGCGCTGCGCAAGGGCTGCTGGCGCAGGCGCGGGACGTGGCGCCCGGCGTGCGCCTGCTTGCGGTACAGGTACACGAGGCAGACGCCAAGGCCTTGCGTGACACCGCGCGCCAACTGGCCGAGCAACTTCGCACCGGGGTCGTCGTGCTCGCCACCGTTCTGCAGAACAAGGTGCAGCTTGCCGCGTGCGTCACCCCCGATTTGTTGCCCAAGGTCCATGCGGGGCAACTTGTTGCCTTTCTGGCGGCGCAACTCGGCGGCAAGGGCGGCGGCAAGCCTGATCTGGCCATGGCAGGCGGTACCGACATCACCCGCATCGACCCGGCACTACACAGCGCGGCGCAATGGGTGGCGCAGCGGGTGGGGTGATCTCCGCCACGCCATCGCGACTTGCACAGGAAATGGCGAGGGCCTCCGTCAGCGGCACGCCTTCCCCAGCACGGCAATACGCAGCAGCTCCGCCATCGTGGTGGCGCTGCATTTGCGCATCAGGTTGGCGCGATGGAATTCGACGGTTTTGCTGGTGACGCCCAGATCGTCGGCGATCTGCTTGTTCATGCGCCCGGCAAAAACGCGCTCCAGGACTTCGATTTCCCGAGCGCTCAGACTTTGCATGATGTGCCGATGCAGCGGCAGACCATGTCTGTGCAGGGCATACAAGGCGTGCATGCGCTCAACGACGGCCAGCAGCTTGCCAGGGTCGCAGGGGTGTTCCAGCACGTCGATAGCGCCTCGTTTCATGGCTTCGACGGCAGTGGGTACGTCGGCGTGAGCAGTCAATACCGCAACGGGCAAAGGGTGGCGCCTCTGCTGCAAGGCCGCCAACACGTCGATCCCCGCCTTGCCCGGTAGCCGCAGTTCCGTGAACAGGCCCAGGTGCGGTTCCGTATGACGCAAGTACGACTCGCCATCCTCGAATTCCCACACGGACAGCCCCACCTTCACAAACACCGGGCGCAAAGGCAGCCGCGCCGATTCATCGGGGTCGATCACCGCAATCGATGTCGGCATGGGGAAACAGTGGCGATGGGCGCGCACGAAGATCAAGAATTTACTGGCTTTGGGCGTAAGGGCGTAAGCCTGAAGTCGGCGATTCAGCACGGAGTCAGCAGCAACAGCTATTGGAAGATGTCCAGAACTCCGGTTATCAATCAGGCCATATCCAACGTGTGGTTACAGGAGCAGGGTTTGCAGAGTGTGAAAGACCTGTAGTGCAAGGCACAGGGATACACGGGTAGGAAGCGAAAGACTTCGTCGAGCGAGCCGACTTGTAGCACCGCCCACTGCGAACCCGCACGGTGGGTGGTGTGGGGGGCGACGGTTAGAAGCCGTTGCCTACCTGATTAGGCATTCAAAGCAACTTCAATGAATTTGCTTTTGGATGCAGGCATCGGAATTGGTTGTCCTTCGAATCGCAAGTCTTCCAAGTGAAATCGAATAGCCTCTTGAATAAGGCTGACAACTTCATTTTCAGTTTCGCCAACGGCGACACAGCCTGGAATGTCTGGAACAAAACAACCATAACTTGTCTCACCTTTTTCAACTACTACCATATATCGCATGATCACTCCTTTAAGCCAGCTTGCTTGAGTACACTATTCAAGGTTCCGGGTGGCACGTCAATGCTGAGTTTTCCTGCAATAGTAACGATTCCTGATTTACTTGGATGGTGAAATTGGCGATGTCTGCCACTTTGGCGTACCAAGAACCATCTATCCTCCTCAGTAATCCGTATCAATTCCGGAACTTTCATGCGGCAAATTCTACGCCCTGCCAACGAAAACGCCTAACGTCTGAATTCAACGGTGAGCGAAGCGAGTCCGCTGCAATGCAGTGTTAGGCATGAGTTCGCGTGGTGGTGGTTGAACGCAAGGAACTCCTTTTGCAATATATTGAGCTTCAATTAATTTCAGATCTGCTGCTATTGCATCAATATCATAATTAAATTTCGCAGCATGGGCGTTTCGATTTGCCCTGACTTCAGTGATGATCTCATCATCCAGTAATGTCGTCATCGTTTTCTCCTAGTAATTCCTCTGGGGTACACATGATTGGCATAAGCAAGCCAATAGATTCAAGATGGTGCGATATGTTTCTCTGTATTTCCATATTGGCAATATGCCGACAATTCCAAGTGAGCAAATAATCCATGCCGTGTATTGTTGCAAGTGCAATGTGTAGGGCATCTTCCGCTGCTTTTCGAGGAACGATCGACTTCAAAATTAAATGCCGTGCCAAGTCAATTGCGCTATCGGTTGAGGAAAGCAGGGTTAAGCCATTTACTGCATTCAGCCGTTTTTCTGCCGCTTCTGTGTTGCCAGCAGCACACTCTGCCAACACAGAACCAGAAACGAATAGATCGTAATTATTTCGTGTTTCCCACCACGCTTGCGTAATTTGTTGATGCGCAGCCCCAATAATAGTTTTGCTGGGGCGTGCGGTGAGATAACTAATGATAGAGGTTTCTATGTAAATCTTACGCTTCATAGTGTTGGCCTTGGTTTATTTATTTGAGCCTAGTCACTTTTCATTTAGTTTTGCCAAAAGTGCCACGGTGATGTCCATTTGCTGCCTAACGTTCAAGGTAACCGGCCTTGCGCGGCTTTATGCGCAAGGTCCAGTTGACCGCAGGGTTGGGCATCGGCTCGAAACTGGCTGCGGCCGAGTCCCGTTTCAGTGCTAGACTTCTTGCCATGAATGCCCACGTAGACCACATTCTCGACGAAGCTCTCGGATTACCTCCCGACGAGCGTTCGGCCTTGACCGTAGCGTTGCTCGATAGCCTTGAAGGCAGTGATGATTCTTCAATTGCCGAAGCGTGGCGGCAGGAGATTAAGGCACGGCAAGCGGCCCTACGAGCGGGGACAGTCAAGGCCGTTTCTTGGGCAGAAGCCAAAACAAGATTGAGCGCTCTGTGATTCGCTTTGTAGTCGATATTCTGCCCGAGGCGGAGGCAGAAATCCGCGAGGCATTTTTCTGGTACTTCGAGCGCAGCCCTATCGCAGCCGATGCTTTTCGAGCCGAGACGTTTCAGGCAATCGATGGACTCACTACCGATGCCCTGATGTGGCCCGAAGACGAGGGTGGGATCAGGCGACATATTCTCCGCCACTTTCCATAACGGTTTTTTACGAGATTCAGGGCAATACGGTGACAGTGCTCGCTGTAGCCCACCAGCGCCGCAAACCAGGATACTGGCACGATCGTTAAGGCCATTTCTGGCTGCACCTTCCGATGCCTAACGTTAACCTTGAGGGGCGCGGAAACAGGCGGCGAAGCCGGCTGTTGGAGCGTCCCTCTCGAAGCGTTTGTTCGGCATCCGCTCAATTACTGCACCGGAATTCTATGTAGAAACTCCGGATATGCTGCATTTAGGTCATCCAGAATTCGGTTGGCCAGATCGACGGCGTCGCTAACAGTGTCCGGCAAAGACTTCTGGTCGGGATATCTGTGCATCCTATGTAGCGGATTGCCACACGTCGTGAATGATGCCTCCCTGACTGGCCCCCAAGTTCCGTGAACGTATCCCGAAGTCCATGAATAGTGAGTGTCGTATTGATCCTTGCATCCAGATTGCTCGCTGAGCTTTCGTAAATCTAAACCGCTCCAGTTTCCAAGCTCGATATTCAGAAACTCCTCCCAAATATCCTCACCCGCGATCTGTTCTATCCACTCGATATTGATGAACTTGGGCGGCTCCATGTCCGTATCAAAGCGGAGTGCATTTAGCTTTGCCTGGCCAGCTCCATAAGCTCGCCACTTCTTCCACAAGGCCTCGTCGTCTTTGTGTAGGAGGTAATGAATGCTTACGTAAGCCTCAAGCAAAGTGCGTAGCCCCAAACGACCTAAGATTCCGGTACCGACCCCGATTCCAAGAAGCTCATCAATTAGCCGAAGTGCGTAAAACGCTATGCCAAATACGGAATCGTGACGTGCATCTACCGATGTCGTTGAATGAGTGCCCTGCCAATGCTCCTCCAATTTCCCAATTAGATCGGAGATGGCAGTTCGTGTGACTGGTACGACCGCAGGCTTTGCAACCATCTCGTTGTTAAGAACGAGGCATGGGGTGTTATGCCAAGCTTCGAGCCAGAACGAATCAGCCCAAGCCGTATCCCGAGGGTCCATTGAGGTTGGGGCAATCTCTGATGCTCTAATGCTGGGCCTTACCGATTTCTGATCACCGACGTCTGGATATCCAATCCATTCTTCAGCCATTTCGCGAGGTACATGAAGCTTTCCGGCCGCAAGCTGTGCCATCAATCTGAGCCACCGGCAATCTGTTGCTTCTTGCGACTGGTGCCACAAGTTTTGGCCTACGGCTGTCATAAGCAATTCAATGTCCGGAGCATGTTCCGGAATGCAGACCATCCAATCAGCGGCGGCTGGCAGGTCATTGAAAATCCTGAGAATTATCAGGGCCTCTGCTATGGCCGGATGCTTGGTTATACACGCAATGAGCTCGGCTCGAAGTGCCGGGTCGATCTTCGAGATGCCAGTGTGGGTTAGGTCGGAGAGCTCCTCTCTTCGCTCATGGTTCCCAATGAAATTAATGATCCGCCGGAACTGTGAAATAGCAAAGTCTTGGCCATCTATGGCTCGAACAATGACGGCCCAGAGCATTTCCGGCATTCGCTCGTTTGTCCATGAGGAAAACGCAACTTTCCCCTCCATCTTTGCAAATGGCGGCAGTAGTTGTTTTCCGACACGCGTATGACCGGAGATTGGTGTCCGGTTCTTGCCGCTACGTGATTTCTTTTTACTGTTTTTACTCTTTGGCATGGCACTAAGAGCCTATTTCAGCAGGCTAATGATATATAATATCAAACATCACAGTCGTAATAATCCAGATGAGGAAAATTATGGGCCTGATATTTCATGATGATGGGTGGAGATTGCATGATGCACTCTGGGGAATAATAAAATCATCGCTCCCTGAACCCAAAAAACATCCCCTTGGTTGCCATAATCCGCATGTATCTGATCGCAGCGCAATGAACGCAATTCTTTTCGTATTGCGAACTGGCTGCCAGTGGAACGCCTTAAACATGACGGGAATTTGCTCGTGCAGTTCTGCCTATCGACGCTTTCGCGAATGGACGAAAGCAGGTGTATTTTCAGCCCTTTGGATACAACAATTGGTCGAATACGACAAATCCCAAGGCATCGATTGGGCATGGACATCCATGGATGGAGCGTTAACCAAAGCACCCCTAGCAGGTCAGCAAACAACTGGGGCCAACCCAACAGATCGAGGCAAGCAAGGTGTCAAGCGCAGTGTGCTTACTGATGGTGCAGGCATACCGCTTGCCGTCGCCCTCGACGGTGCCAATCGGCACGACATGAAGTTGGTCAGGAGTACGCTGGAAGACATCAAAGCAAAACGACCAGACCCGACGGATACAAAACCACAAGGCATCTGCTTGGAAAAAGGATACGATTATGATGAAGTAAGAGAGATCGTCAAAGAATTTGGCTTTACGGCTCACATTCGTTCCAGAGGCGAAGAAGCTAAATCTATAAAGCAAGAAGCTGGTTTCAAGGCACGGCGCTGGGTAGTAGAACGTACACATAGCTGGATGAATCGCTTTCGCCGAATTCTGGTTCGTTGGGAAAAACTTCCTGAAACGTATATCGCTATGTTGCACCTCACTTGCGCCATAATCACTTTAAGGGCATATTGCCTACTGAAATAGGCTCTAAGACGCCGAACGCTAAAGTTGAGGGGCCGCGATGCGAAGCATTGCGGCCCCACTCGAACTTACGGTTAGGCTGGCGCCATATTCTGAGGCGGTTGAGCTACTCATAGTGTTGCGCTTGCAGTGTGAAACTGGGCTGGTGGCAAATGATTCAATTTTGAAGTTCACTTAAGCTCCGGTTGGGCCAAAATGGTATTCATAGCCTACTCGATTAATGATGAGCCTATCAATGCACTTGACCGCAACCTTGCCAGAGGCGATCGGGCGACCAAACAGCGCAAGGTTTGGAATGGTTTTGGCTTGCTCATGCTCATGGAATTGTTCAATCCTTCTATGTGAAATGCCATAGACGGTCTGGAATGGCATTTGGCCTAGCCTCAGCAAACTGAAGTAGGAGGGGTAGACCAGGCCATCAAAGCCCGCGCGTCGTGCTGCTTCAGCAATTGAGCGTGTTAATTTGTATGAGTGTTTGGCTGCGAGAAACAGCATGTGAACAGTTAGATCGAGACTCTCAAACTCAGTTATGTGCTCTGGCTCTTTCAAGAGAACTGACAGATCAAGCAAGCGCAGATCTTGGGTTGTGTTCAGTGTGGCAACGAAGACGTCGTCCTCGGTTGAAACCCGGCACTCGTGAATGCAGACCTCAAGGTCTGGTGAGCCATAGAGAACGGGGTGCCCCTTGCTATCGAGCCGTCCTCGCCCAGCGTGCTCCGGTGGCGGGCTATCGTATTGGGAACCATCGCCAGGCTCCTTTGGGTTTATGCGGACACGATAAAAGAGTTCCCTTGGGGATAGCTTTCTGTCCGGGTACTCGCTGACGATTCGATCAATAATCGCTTGCCGTGATTTTTGCTTTTGGAGCGCCTTCAGTGGCTCGATTTCGCCGAACATCCACAGCCGTGGGCCGTAGTGAAAAAATCCAACCCCAAGCAAGCGCTCTATCAATCGTACATCTGGCTCTAGCCACGGCTTAATGTCAATTGATGTTGACTGATGCTCATTGAATTGAATTAGTGGCGCCGCACCATACTTGGCTCGCCACATTGAGCCCCAGACAAAGTAGCGATGTGCCAACGCACCGAGGCCAGCTATGGGTAGCTTCTTCCCATCAGTTGAGCCACAGTTTGGGCATGACCCCGGTATGTCTTGCCCAATGCGCACGGCGTCAAGTTTCAAGCCAACATCATTGAAGCAGCTTGAGCAGACAACTGTCGCTTCTTCTGTGCTTGTGTTCATGTGGTCTAGCGACTGGATAAGGGCCCGTGTTGAGAAAAGCCTAACGACCAAGCTCACCGGCGGGGATGGAGCGCAGCGGAATCCCCGTCCGTGTGCAGCGCCTTGTTGGGCGGTTACTCTGTGCCGTATGATGCTTCTAACTCCCTGATCATTAAATCCATCTGCACAGGTTCCTTCGTATATTTATTGATTGAATCTGTAGCCTTTTTTGCGATAGCTACTGATTTTTCCTCTTTCTCAATTCCAATGTATTGTCTTCCTTCACTAATGGCTGCCACCGCAGTTGTTCCACTCCCCATAAAACAATCAAGAACAATTTCACCCGGTTCAGTAAAAAGCTTTATCGCTCTTCTTGGAAGTTCAACAGGAAACTTAGAATCGTGATCTGCGTTGCTACGAACAGATGATATTTTCCATACACCTCTTGAACCCCAATTTACCCACTCTTCCTTTGTTAGCCTTGAACGGTCGACTTTAGTAATTCCCGGTTTCCAAAAAATGTAAAAATATTCAGATTCGTCTACAGAACGATAGGATATAGTGTGCCACCGCGAATTTTCCCATGCTGCATCTTTTACCCATATCCTACGATCATATAAGTAGAATCCAGCGGATAAAGCTGCCTCTTCTATTAATCCTCCAACTAAGAAAACTCTGGTTTGCGATTGGTATTTTCCACCTCTGATGTTATTCCCATTAAGCCTTCTGTCTATAGTTTGTTCACTACATCCGAAGTGCTCTGCGAGTTTGTATCTGTTCCAGTCAGGATGTTTTTTCCTGACTGCTAATATATCTTCTTTGGAAAGCGTAATTTTTCTTCGGGAGATGTTTTCGGCCATAATTTTTGGCATACATTCATCTCTAAAGCATAAAATATCAGCAATATTGATCGCCAAAAATCCACCAGGCTTGATAATTGGAAAGTGCAAAGCAATAACATCTCTTAATAAGTTTTTCCAATCATCAAATGACAAATCTTTTTCATATTCTTTTCCAACGAAATAAGGCGGAGACCATACACTTAACGCAATTGAATCTTTCTCAATTCTATTTAATAGATTTCTGGAGTCTCCGTGGTAAATTTCGTTCGGAGTAAGCGGATTAAACATATTTATGATTGCCATACGCCTATACACTCCTTTCTATCTTGATCATAGGTTAATGTTTGGATACGCCAGCTTGCTTTATCTTTTAACTTGCTAAAACCAACCCTTACTCTGAAGTCTTCGCCCAATGTTGGAGCATTTCTACCAGCCAGCCAAATTCCATCATCTGCACTTGGATTATATCTGTCCTGTAACTTTCCATTAGGGATTGCCGCTATAATGACTTCACGCAAATGATGAGTAGCGTTGTCGTCATCGTTGTACTTAAAATGTATAAGGCAGGTTGTTGTTAAATAATTCTTTCCTCCATATTTGGATATTTCTGGAAGAAATCCTTTTTCATTTACCTCTGCACCTGCACGCCTTTGTCTTACCCACAATGATGTCTGAGACATTTGAATTGTAGCGGATCGGTTTTCTTTTTCGGCTTTTGAATCAATAAACAAGGCTTGTCTGACAGTTTCATCAGGAAGTATAACATACCTTGCCTTCTTGTAATCTACTGTGCCATACACTCTTTGTTGAACATTAAATCCTGAAAGCCTATCAAGCAGTTCTCGTGTAATATCTTCCGCAATATCTTTAACACTATCTGGTGATTTAAGAAATATTTCGTGAGCCTCCATTCCGAAATCAATGACAGCTTGAAATATCCAGCGCAGAGTCAGTTTTTCAATTCGCTCTATCTCATCCAATGATAAAATATCAGGGTCTTTTTCGGTCATATTTATCCTTTAGTTCGTTTTTTCCGCCCAACGTACAGTATACACCCCAAGCGGTGTATACCCATACAAAAAATCGGTGTATAACACAGCATCCTTCCAAGAAAATGTGCCAGTAGCACCCCTTTTCTGCCCAGTTTTATGCCTGAAAACACCCCACGCACCCCACGACCGCCCAAACTGCTTGACCAGTTGCGCGACAAGCTGCGTTTGAAGCATCTTAGCATCGCAACCGAGCGCCAATATACCCATTGGATATACCCATTGGATTAAGCGCTTCGTTTTGTTCCACGGCAAGCAGCACCCTGCCAATATGGGCGCGTTGGAGGTCGAAGCGTTTTTGACGCATTGGGCAGTGGATGGTCATGTTTCGTCTTCCACGCAGAACCAAGCCTTGTCTGCATTGTTGTTTCTGTACCGAGAAGTGTTGGATCAGGATTTGCCCTGGATGCAAGATGTGGTGCGCGCCAAGCGACCAGCACATTTGCCGGTGGTGCTGACGCAAGCCGAGGTTGCTTCGGTGCTGGAACGAATGCATGGTGTGCATGGCCTGATGGCACGGCTGTTGTATGGCACCGGAATGCGTTTGATGGAAGTGGTTCGTCTGCGCGTGAAAGATGTGGACTTTGCTCGCACCGAAATTTTGGTGCGTGATGGAAAAGGTGGTAAAGACCGAGTAACGATGCTTCCACGCAAATTGGCTGCACCATTGCAAGAGCATCTGCTATGGCGCAAACGTTTGTTGGAAGACGATACCGCAAAAGGACTGGCTAGTGTTTACTTGCCGGATGCCTTGGAACGCCAGTACCCCAATGCAAAAAATGAATGGGGTTGGCAATACATCTTCCCTTCCGGTAGTCATTCGGTCGATCCGCGCAGCGGGGAAAAGCGTCGCCACCACCATGATTTACACCCATGTGCTCAACAAAGGAGGTTGTGGAGTGTCCGGCCCTTTGGACCAACTCTGACCGAGGCATAAGATTGAATCCGGAAGCGGATGCGCAAATGTGGAAAGAACAAATCGCAAACAATCCACTGCCCGGAAGCACCAGAAGCACCAAATCCCAGACCACCACCCCACGGTCCGGCCCGCAGCGTGCCATGCACAAGCTGGGCTTGGTGCGCCCGAGCGGCCCGCTACGTGTCGAAGAAACTGGCAGCATCGTCATCCCGGAGCACAGCGTGACTTGCAGCAATGCAGGCCGTGATGGTGCAAAAGTCAGCAGCGAAGACCTCGACCCCATCAATCAAGCCCGAACGGGCTAGATGCAGGCGGCGGCCTACATGCACCGAGCCTTGAAACATGGCAAAGAAGGAAGGCAAAACTTCGTCAGGTGAGCCGACTTGTAGCACCGCCCACTGCGTACCCACACGACGGTGGGTGGTGTGGTAGGCGACGGTTAGAAGCCGTTGCCTACCTGATTGCCTTGCGCTCTCCCCGCGTCGTCTACCATTGCCGACGGCGTTTTCGTACTTCGAGGAGAAAGTCCATGTCCCCCGCTTTGCCAACCGACAAGCATCCCGCCGACGACCCCCAGGAAGACCGTGAGTGGCTCGATGCCTTGCGCGGTGTCATCGCACGCGAAGGCCCCCACCGTGCGTACACGCTGCTGGAAACGGTCATTTCCGAAGCACGGCAACAGGGGGTGACGCTGCCCTTTTCGGCGCAGACTGCATACGTCAACACCATCACCCCGGAAGACGAGGCGCAATGCCCCGGTGATATCACCATCGAAGAACGGCTGCGCGCCTACATGCGGTGGAATGCGATGGCGATGGTTGTCCGCGCCAACCGGCACCACCCCACAGACGGGGGCGACCTGGGTGGGCATATCGGTTCCTTTGCGTCGGTGGCGCATTTGCTCGGTGCGGGGTTCAACCATTTCTGGCATGCGGAAAGCGCCAACCATGGGGGGGACTTGCTGTTTCTGCAAGGGCATGTGGCTCCAGGCATCTATGCACGCGCCTATTTGGAAGGCAGGCTGACGGAGGAACAGCTCGACCATTTTCGCCAGGAGACGCAGGGACGTGGGCTGTCGAGCTACCCGCACCCCAAGCTGATGCCGGAGTTCTGGCAATTCCCCACGGTATCGATGGGGCTGGGGCCGTTGATGGCCATTTACCAGGCGCGGTTCCTGAAATACCTGCACGCACGGGGCATCGCCGACACCGCCCACCGCAAGGTCTGGGCCTTCTGCGGCGACGGCGAAATGGACGAGGTCGAAAGCCTCGGCGCGATTGGGCTGGCCGCACGCGAACGGCTCGACAACCTGATCTTCGTCGTCAACTGCAACCTCCAGCGCCTCGACGGCCCCGTGCGTGGCAATGGCAAGATCGTCCAGGAACTCGAAGGCACATTCCGGGGAGCGGGATGGAACGTCATCAAACTCCTGTGGGGCAGCAACCTCGACCCCCTGCTGCGCCAGGACCAGGATGGCGCGCTGCGCAGGCGAATGATGGAAACCCTCGACGGCGACTACCAGGCATTCCGCGCCAACGACGGCGCCTATGTGCGCGAGCACTTCTTTGGCCGTGACCCACGCACCAAGGAGTTGGTGGCGGGGATGAGCGACGAGGAAATCTGGAACCTGCGCCGGGGCGGGCATGACCCCCAGAAGGTCTACGCCGCGTACCACACCGCCGTGTTGCACCAGGGGCAGCCCACCGTCATGCTGATCAAGACGGTCAAAGGCTTTGGCATGGGCAAGAGTGGCGAAGGCAAAAACAACGTCCACCAGATCAAAAAGCTCCAGGACGAAGACATCCGCGCCTTTCGGGATCGTTTCCAAATTCCAGTGCGCGACGAAGACATCGCGCAGGTGCCGTTCTGCAAGCCGCCGGAAGATTCGCCGGAAATGCGCTACCTGCACGAGCGCCGCAAAGCCTTGGGCGGCTACCTGCCGAACCGGCGCACGCGCAGCGACGAGACGTTCACCGTCCCCCCGTTGTCCGCTTTCTCCGCCGTCACGGCGCCGACGGCCAGCGGGCGCGAGATTTCGACGACGCAGGCCTTCGTCCGCTTTCTAACGCAACTGCTGCGCGACCCTGCTCTGGGGCCGCGCATCGTTCCCATCCTCGTCGACGAGGCACGCACCTTTGGCATGGAGGGGATGTTCCGGCAGATCGGCATCTACAACCCCGCAGGGCAACGCTACACGCCCGTCGATAAAGACCAGGTGATGTACTACCGCGAGGACGAGCGCGGGCAGATCCTGCAAGAGGGGATCAACGAAGCCGGAGGCATGAGCAGTTGGATCGCCGCAGCGACGAGCTACAGCACCAGCAACCGCATCATGCTGCCGTTCTACGTCTTCTATTCGATGTTTGGATTCCAGCGCATCGGCGATCTGGCTTGGGCTGCCGGGGACATGCAGGCGCGGGGTTTCTTGCTCGGCGGCACTTCGGGGCGGACGACCCTCAATGGCGAGGGCCTGCAACACGAGGATGGCCACAGCCACCTGCTGGCCAGTGCCATCCCCAACTGCGTGAGCTACGACCCGACCTTTGCACACGAAGTCGCGGTGATCCTGCACCATGGCATGGAGCGCATGGTCGGGCGGCAGGAGAACGTTTTCTATTACGTCACCCTGCTCAACGAAAACTACCCGATGCCCGGCTTGGCCGAAGGGACGGAAGCACAAATCCTGCAGGGGATGTACCTTTGCAAACCCGCTGCCATTGAGGCCGCCCCGGATGCAGCCCCCCGCGTGCAACTGCTGGGCAGCGGTTCGATCTTGCGCGAAGCCTTGGCCGCCCAGCAACTGCTGGCCGAAGACTGGCAGGTGCAGGCGGATGTTTGGAGCTGCCCCAGCTTCACCGAGCTTGCACGCGAAGGGCAGGATTGCGCGCGCCACCGTTTGTTGCACCCGGATGCGCCGGTTCGTACCCCGTTCGTCGCCCGCCAACTGGCCGACCACCCGGGGCCGGTCGTGGCATCGACCGACTATGTGCGTGCGTTCGCCGAACAGATCCGGCCCTATCTGCCCGCAGGCCGTGGCTATACGGTGCTGGGCACCGACGGGTTTGGCCGCAGCGACTTCCGCTACCGCCTGCGCAAGCATTTCGAGGTAGACCGCCATTTCATCGTCCTTGCAGCGTTGCGTGCGCTGGCCGATGCAGGGGCAGTGCCGCCCGACACAGTGGCCCGGGCACTGGCTCGGTACGACATCGACCCCGGCAAACCGAACCCCTTGTACGCATAAGCCGTACCGCATTCCCACCGTATCCCCCACCGTATTCCTTACCGTATCCAACAGGAGAAAAACCGTGCCTTCCCTTACCGTCCAGGTGCCCGATATCGGCGATTTTGCGGATGTCGGCATCATCGAATTGCTCGTCGCCCCCGGTGATCGAATTTCCGTAGGCCAAAGTTTGGTCACCGTCGAATCCGACAAAGCGTCGATGGAGATTCCCTCCACCCACGCCGGTATCGTGCAATCGCTGCTTGTCGCGGTCGGCGACCAAGTGCGCGAAGGCTCTGCGCTGCTGGTGCTCGACACGGACGTGGCGCAAGCCTCTGCCCCGAGCACTGCCCCTGCAACACCTTCCCCTGCATCAGCCTTGCCCAGCGCACCACCCGCTGCACCACCCGCTGCAATAGCGCAGGGGCCTATCCATGCCTCCCCGCTGGCACGCCAGGAAGCGCGTACACAGGGCGTTCCGCTCGACACCGTCCCGCCCACCGGCCCGAATGGCCGCATCACTGCAGACGATGTCCGTTCTATGGCCTCCGCCCCCGTCGCTGCGGTGCCTGCAACGGTTCCTGACCCGGTGACTGGCACTGCGGCAGCATCCCCATCCCTTGATCTGCCCCCATGGCCGCAGGTCGATCACGCCAAATTCGGCCCCATCGAACGCAAGCCGCTGGGCCGAATCCAAAAAATCAGCGCTGCGCATCTCACCCGCAATGCGATGGGGATTCCCACCGTCACCAACCACGACGATGCCGACATCACCGAACTCGAAGCCTTCCGCGTCACGATCAATGCGGAGCTGGCATCGGCGGGAACCAAGCTGACGATGCTGGCCTTTTTGATCCGCGCCTGCGCCGCAACACTACAAAAATTCCCGTCGTTCAACAGCTCGCTCGATGGCGATGCCCTGGTGCTCAAAAAGTATTACCACATCGGCTTTGCTGCGGACACCCCGCAAGGGCTGGTCGTCCCCGTTCTGCGCGACGCCGACCAAAAAGGCATCGTCCAGATTGCCCAAGAAACCGCTGCGCTCGCAGCCAAGGCGCGCGAAGGCAAGCTATCGCCTGCGGAAATGAGCGGCGCGACCTTCACGATCAGCAGCCTGGGCGGGATCGGCGGGCGGTACTTCACCCCCATCATCAACGCGCCGGAAGTGGCCATTCTT
Organism: Candidatus Symbiobacter mobilis CR; assembly: GCF_000477435.1. NCBI lineage: Bacteria > Pseudomonadati > Pseudomonadota > Betaproteobacteria > Burkholderiales > Comamonadaceae > Candidatus Symbiobacter > Candidatus Symbiobacter mobilis. The sequence continues at coordinate 2,382,498 of NC_022576.1, read as the reverse complement.
GGCGTCTGCCGCGCCCAGCAAGCCCCGGCATGGAACGGCACGGCATTCGTCCCGCGCCTGATGCTCCCCCTATCGCTAAGCTGGGATCACCGCGTCGTCGACGGGGCTGGCGCAGCGCGTTTTCTTGCGCACTTGCAGGGGATTCTGGAAGACTTCCGCAGGGTGCTGCTATAACGAGAGGCATTGATAGAAAGCGCAGCGATGCATTGCACTGACCTTATCCATCAGCCAGCGTTGGCAATGTAGGAAAACCGGCTGCGAACAATCTCTGTATGGGCGCTATTCCCTTTACCGACCGCGAATTGCGCCGAGCATGGCGAGAGCTGTCATCCATAGCATCCTCTATGGCCGACGATGCCTGCAAAAACCCGCACCGTCTTCTGCTCTTGTACGCTGTGGAATGCGGTCTGAAGGCCGTGTGGCTCAAACGGCAGGGCCGCAGCTTGTTTGACCGTATGGATATAGACAACACCGGTCATGACCTGCGTCAGCTTCTCAAAGCACTGCAAGCAGGCTCAGGGTTCTCGTTGCCTGCGCACTTGGAGCTCCGGCCAGTCACCCATAACCAAGCTCGGCTATCTCGCCATGGCGACATCAGCATCCTGCACCAAGTTTGGCGCTATGGAGGGGAGTGCATCGTGCCTACCGACGCGCAATGCGAGCACCAACTACGACAAGTGCTGCGATGGATTCAAGGAGAACTCCGATGAGCCTACAGTCCTCCGTAGCAGAGCGACTTTTGACGTGGCTGGACGTAGATCGCCTGCTCAAACAGCGCACGGCGCTATGGACTCAATTGCCTGCGGGCGTGCATGGTGTGGACTGCTTTGCCGATGGCATAGAGATTCGCCACTGCACTGAGGCCGTACAGGTAGATGATTGGTTAGCCAGCATGTTTGGTCCAGCGTACCACCGTGCTGAACGTGCCATCCGCCTACGTATCGGTGCCGCTCTATACCCGGTGGAACTGGTACAGGAAGCAGCGGCTGCGCCCATGATTCCTGCCATGCAAACCTATCCGCTCTGGCGGGATATGACCTACCTGCCCTCGGTGGAAGCGATGCAGCCCACGGAAGAGTCTATACATCCTCAGTCGATAGGGTGCGATGCATGTCCTCCATCATGGAATGTCGGCCCTGACTTGGTATCGTTTCACTCGTTCAAGGGTGGCGTAGGGCGTACCACCACACTCATGACCTATGTGACAGCATGCATGATGGTGCCTAGTTCCACCCCCAAAAAAATCTTGGTGGTAGACGCAGACCTGGAAGCGCCGGGCATCAGCTTTTGGCTGGATACGATGAATCGGCCTACGGTATCTTTCGTGCATCTGCTCGAAGCACTGCACTATCCACCATTGGGCATTGATGCCACGCTGGATTTCTTTGCTGAAGAATTGCGCAAAACCTCGTTGAATGTGGCGGGTAGACAGCGAGAGTTGTTTGTGTTGCCGGCCACGCTGGAATTGGGCGCAATCCAAGACATGCCTGTCACACCGGAGCATTTGGCGCGAAATCCTGCCAATCCATGGCAGTTGTCGGATCGATTGCATGCGCTAGGGCAACGCCTTGGAGTCGACGCAGTTTTCATCGACCTTCGAGCAGGCTTGAGCGAGTTGGCTAGTCCCATCTTGTTCGATCCTCGGGTAGACCACTTTTTCGTAAGCACAGTGGCCCCCCAGTCGGTGGAAGGCATGAAAGAAGTACTGCAACGCTTGCACTTCTTCAACCGGCGTCTCCCCGCAGACCAACAGGGGGATGCTCGTCCCACTGTGGTGTTGAGCATGCTTACCAAGACACTGCGGGAAGGCGGACACTACGAGCAGGCATTGAAAGCATTGGGCGAGGCATACCCCGGTGACGATGCACTGACGCCAGGTGTGCAATGGCTGGAAGCTGAATTTCTCAGCACCCTGATGGCTGTCAGTACAGTGCGTGAAGCACTGGAGGTCCTTCCGCAATCGGGCAGGTTGTTCGCCAGTGCCTGCGAATGGGCCACAGCGTTGTACGCCTCGCCCACCCGCGCACAGCAAGTACCCAGGCCGGATATGGCCAGACTCCCATCATCGACGCGACTACAGCAAGCGCATCGTTTGCACGAGGTATGCGATGCAGCCGGGTTTGCTGATGGTCATACCGCATCTGCCATGCTGGCTATCGAACCGTTACGCAATCTGGGCAAACACTATGCGAAGGAACTGCCCAATGTGCTGGTGATTGGCGCCAAAGGTGCGGGCAAGACATTCACGTTTAGACAGATGGTCAGAACGGGGACTTGGCCTGGCTTTTTGGAAAAGCTGGGGTTCGAAGCCCATACCATCATCAATGCTGCGATTTTTCCCGTTCTCTGGTCTGGCAACATGGAAGACAAGCCCGATGGCGAAATCAAAACAGCACAGAGGCGAGCTTTGGATGTCATTGCTGGTGACAAGCACTGCTTGCTACGCGGTACAGAGGTGTACCGACGAATCCAGCAGGCGATCCACACACCGCCAGCAACCTGGGAAGAGTTCTGGGATGGGCTCATAGCCCAACAATTGGGCGTGGCCACGAGTGGCTTGCACGATCTCAACGACCTGCTGATTACTCGCGGTCATCGTATCGTCTTTGTTGTCGATGGGATCGAAGATGTATTCGAAGATGCCACCAAAGAATGCTCCATCGACGCAATCCAGGCGCTGCTGCGCTTGCCCAATCGCATCGGCGAACTGGAAAACCGACACATTGGGGTCATGATCTTCATACGGGCAGACTATGTCTATGCCACGGTACGCCAGAACCTGGGCCAATTGCTGCAACGCTTCCAGCCCTTCCGACTGCAATGGAACCCCGAGAACTTCTTGCAACTTGCTTTCATGCTGTGCTGCCAGGCACAAATTTTTCCCGACGACCCGAAATCGGCGGAGTCCCTGCGCATAGAACAGTTGAAAGACCAACTAGAACGGTTGTGGGGAAAAAAGCTGGGACGTGAAAAATCCAAAGAGGCGCATTCAGCCCGATGGGTATATGCTGCCTTATCCGATCTGAAAGGCCTCGTACAGGCACGTGACTTGGTTCGATTCCTACGGTTTGCTGCGGAACTCGAATCTACACAAACCAGTTCGGCCTGGCCTGACCGCATCCTGTCTCCAGAATCCATGCGCAAGGCCATTCCACTGTGCAGTCAAGAAAAAATCAGCGAGGCCAAACAGGAAATCGCGTCACTGCGAAGGTGGACGGCCTTGATGGAAGAACATGGCATTCGCAACATCCGCATTCCGTTCAGCCCTGCAGAAGCTCGGCTCGACGCCAACTTGTTGAGTGCGCTCCAAGAACTGGGCGTGATCTATGAGGATATGGACGGCAACTTGGGCGAGAAACGGCTTTTCCTGCCCGAAATTTATCGATGCGGGCTAGGCTTCGAGACTTCGATGACGGGGCGGCCACGCACGCAGGCTTTGCTCAAGAAGAACATTGGCAGTATTCCTTTGTGAGAGCCATCGGTTCTTGAGCGGCTGCACTATGGTGTAGGACTTAGAACCTTGTACTGTCTGCGTGGGCCAGCCTAGATGGAACAATTCTTCGTGAGTCCTATAGTTTTTGCCGTCTTTTCGTTGTTGGCGCTCCCCTTCCATTCACCACCCCCTGCCATGCTCACCCGGTACCTCTGGCTACTTGCCCTGTTCCTCATCGGAGCAATGCCTGCCTATGCAGTGGATGCCGATACCAAGGCATTCGTGGCGAAGCACCCCGTTGTCAAGATCGGCGTGATGGCTGACAACGAGCCGTATTCGATGGTTCGCAATGGAGGGGTCGAAGGGTTTTCCATCGACGTGCTCGAAGAGCTGGCCCAGCGCACCGGCCTGCGCTTCGACTACAAGGTCGGCAGTTGGCCGGAAGTCTATGCAGCGTTTCAGCGTGGCGATATCGACGCTATCGATGAAATGTCCTGGAGCCAGGAACGCACGGCATTCACCTTGTTTACCGAGCCTTACCACCACCGCCGCTCGGTGATCATGCACGACGGCAACCGTCCGCTTCCCACCATCGACAGGCTCGAAGACCTCCAACCGTTTCGCGTGGGCTTGGTCAAAGACATTTTTTACAAAAATTCTTTCACGCGCAGAGGAATCGCCGTCACGGAATACGACGGCCTACCCAACCTGATCCGGGCCTTGGCGTTTGGGTGGGTTGACGCGATCGTGGGGCCGGAAGTCACCCTCGCCTACCTGGCCCGCAATGCCGGGATCAACCACTTGGTGGTGGCCAGTCGCGTGGCGATGGACGGCTTCGAACTGGAAGATTTCCGTATCGGCGTTCGCAAGGAATTGCCCCAACTCCACCGCATCCTTGCCGCCGGACTTGCATCGATTCCCCGCGAACGCTTGGTCAAGCTGCTTGAGGTATGGCAAGACTTTGGGGGCAAAACCGTCGCAACCCCCACCGGGTTCCGGCTGACTGCGCAGCAATCCAACTATCTGCGCCGGATCGGCCCGGTACGGGTGGGCATCATGCGCGACTACGCGCCCTTCAGCTTCGTCGATGGCGGAAAGCCCCAAGGCTTGTCGGTCGACGTCCTCGCACGCATCCAGGATTTGACGGGGCTGAGCGTCGTGCCCGTGGTGGATCGTTGGTCGGTGCTGCTGGAGATGCTCCAGCGCGGCGATATCGACGTGCTGGCCAATATCTCGCGCACCCCGGAACGGCAGTCGCTGGCCCGGTTCACCGATGCCTACCATGTCATTCCCAATGTCGTGTTCACGCGCGACCCCAACTTTCGTATCAATGATCTCGACGATTTATCCGGGTTGCGCATTGCCCTGAGCGCAGGTATTTTTTACGAAGCCACGCTACGGCAGCGTTTTGGAGATTCGATCAAGGCCTTTGCCTCCCAGGAAGCCTTGTTTCATGCGCTAGCTGCCGGGGATGTCGATGTCGTTCTGGCATCTTTGCACAACGGCAACCATTGGGTGCGTACGCTGCACCTCAACGGCATACGCATTGCGGGCGAATTGCAGCTCCCCGGGTATCCCGGCGAGGATTTGCGTTTCGGCGTGCGCCCTGCGCTTGATCCGTTGGCGGACATCATGAACAAGGCGCTTGCGGCCCTCAGCCCCACCGAACGCCGCAGCATCGAAAACCGCTGGCTCGGCGCAACGACGTTCGCCCAAGCGCCAACCAGCATCCAGTTCAGCGATACCGAAAAAGCCTGGTTGGCCAAACGGGGCAAGTTGGTGCTGTGCCTGGATCCGGACTGGATGCCCCTCGAAGGACTGGATACGTATGGACGGCATGTCGGCATTGCAGCCGACTATCTGGCTGCGATGACGCGATCTTTGGCGATACCGCTCGAACCCCTGCGTACCCGCACCTGGCAGGAATCGACGGAGGCCGCGCAGTCCCGGCGCTGCGATATGTATTCCATGGCCATGCAAACGCCGCTGCGGCGCATGTACATGAACTTCACGACACCGTACTACACGACGCCGAATGTGTTGATCGCACGCATCGAGGCGCCTTTTGTCGAGGGGCTGGACGAATTTGCCGACAAGCGCGTCGGCATCGTGCGGGGCTATGCCTTTGCCGAACTATTGCGCGCCCGGCATCCCCGGCTGAACCTCATCGAAGTGACCAATGAGCGCGAAGGATTGCATCTGCTCCAACGTCGCGAGCTGGACGGGTACATCGGTTCGCTCACGACGATCAACTATTCCTTGCGAGAGCTGGGCTATGCGGACATCAAGGTGATCGGTCGCGTTCCGGGTGATTGGGCGTTGTCCCTGGGGACGCGGAACGACGAGCCGGAGCTGCTCTCCATCGCGCAAAAAATGGTCGACAGCTTGACCGATGCGGACAGGCGGGCGATCGACCAACGCTGGCACAGCGTGCGGCTCGAACAAAAACTCGACCTGACCCTGGTTTGGCAATGGGGCGGAGCCGCAGCGCTGTTGCTGGTCATGCTGTTTGTCTGGAATCGCAAATTGGGCAGCCTCAACCGCCAGTTGGAACAAGCCAACCGCCAACTTGCCCAACTGACCCTGACGGACTCGCTGACCGACATCGGGAACCGCAAGTTTTTCGACCAGGAATATGCGCGGGATTTCCGCTTGTGCCAACGCCAAGGCTTGGGTTTGGCCGTGGCCATGATCGACATCGACCACTTCAAGCAAGTCAACGACCAGTACGGCCATGCCGCTGGTGACGAATGCCTGCGAGCCTTGGCGCGTTGCCTGCAAGAGCATCTGCGCCGCGAGACGGATCGCTGCGCACGCATGGGCGGGGAAGAATTCGTCGCGTTCATGCCCATGGATGAACGCGCAGACCTGTTGGATCGGTTCGAAGCCTTGCGGCTGGCTGTGGAAGCACTGGTTGTCGAATCCGAGGAGACCGCAATTCGTTTCACGATCAGCATCGGGCTGGCCATGGGGTCGCCAACGCATTTCGATACGTCAGCAGAATGGCTCAAACGTGCGGACGATGCGCTCTATGCGGCCAAAAAAGCGGGCCGGAATCGGGTGGAGGTATTTGCATCGACGGCATCTGCCGAAGAACAAGCCAAGTAGCCATTGCGGTCATCCAGATACAATGTGCATCCTTTTTGTGACGAAGGAACCGGTTTCCGGAACCCTCCGTACAGGCGGTTAGCTCAGATGGTTAGAGCGTTGCCTTGACATGGCAAAGGTCGTAGGTTCGATCCCTATACCGCCTACCACCCCCCTCTCGTTTTCTCTCTTCGTTTTTCTCCCGGTTTGCGCTTTTTGCGCTTTGCTGCGGTCGCATGCACCGTATCGTTGTGCTCCGCCGGGCAACAAAGGGCAAAAAAATCCCCACGCAAGGTGGGGCGGAAAGGTACCGGGGAACCCCCCGGTCATTCGGTAGTCCTGGTGTGTTGCTCTTGCGGAATCAGCCTTGCGCGCGCTTTTGCAGGATCTCGAAAGCGGGCAGGGTTTTGCCCTCCAGCACTTCGAGGAAAGCGCCGCCGCCGGTCGAGATATAGCCCATGTCTTTGTCGATGCCGTACTTGGCAATGGCAGCGAGCGTATCCCCACCCCCGGCAATGCTGAAGGCAGACGATTCCGCGATGGCCTGCGCGATGGTGCGCGTACCATTTTCGAAAGCCGCGAATTCGAATACGCCGACGGGGCCGTTCCAGACGATGGTTCCGGCTGCCTTGAGCTTTTGGGCAAGCATTTGCGCCGTCTGCGGGCCAATGTCGAGGATCATGTCGTCGTCGGCAACGTCGGTAGCAGCCTTGACCGTCCCCGCAGCGTCTGCGGCAAACTGCTTGGCAGTGACCACATCGACGGGGATCGGCACTTCCGCGCCACGTGCCTTCATCGCTTCGATCACGGCGGTGGCTTCCGCCAGCAGCGTTGGCTCGGCAAGGCTCTTGCCGATCTTCAACCCTGCCGCCAACATGAAGGTGTTGGCGATGCCGCCACCGACGATGAGCTGATCGACATTGCGGGCCAGCGCTTGCAGGATGCTGAGCTTGGTCGATACCTTGGAACCACCGACGATCGCCACCAAAGGCCGCTTCGGGTTCGCCAGCGCTTTCTGGATGGCGTCGATTTCTGCGGCGAGCAACGGGCCAGCGCAGGCGATCGGCGCGAACTGCGCGATGCCGTAGGTGGTGGCTTCGGCGCGGTGCGCAGTGCCAAAGGCATCATGCACGAAGATGTCGCACAAGGCAGCGAGCTTGCGAGATAGCTCTTCCTTGTTCTTCTTCTCCCCGACGTTGACACGGCAGTTTTCGAGCAGGACGACTTGCCCTGGCTGCACATCAACCCCGTCGACCCAGTTGGCGCGCAACGGCACATCCCGGCCCAGCAACTCCGCCATGCGCTTGGCTATGGGAGCAAGGGAGTCCTCCGGGTTGAGCGTCCCTTCGGTGGGACGGCCCAGATGGCTGGTCACCATCACGGCGGCTCCGGCATCCAGGGCCATCTTGATGCACGGAATACTCGCACGGATGCGGGTGTCTTCGGTGACGTTCCCTACGTCGTCCTGCGGGACGTTGAGGTCGGCGCGGATGAACACCCGCTTGCCCGCAACGGCACCTTGGGCGATCAGGTCGGCAAAACGCAGCACATTCATGCTCAGGCCCCTTTGTACAGGGCGGCGACGCGCACCATGTCGAGGCACTTGTTGGAGTAGCCCCATTCGTTGTCGTACCAAGCGACGACCTTGACGAAGGTATCGTCCAAGGCAATGCCCGCTTCGGCATCGAACACGCTGGTACAGGTTTCACCACGGAAGTCGGTCGAGACGACCTTGTCTTCGGTGTACCCCAACACGCCTTTGAGGGCACCCTGACTTTGCGCCTTCATTTCTGCGCAAATGTCAGCGTAGGCTGCCGGGCTGTTGAGTTCGACGGTCAAATCGACGACGGAAACATCGCTCGTCGGAACGCGGAAGGCCATGCCGGTCAGCTTCTTATTGAGCGCGGGGATGACCTTGCCCACCGCCTTGGCAGCCCCGGTCGAGCTGGGGATGATGTTTTCCAGGATGCCGCGCCCACCGCGCCAATCCTTGTTGCTGGGGCCATCGACGGTCTTTTGGGTAGCCGTGGCGGCGTGTACGGTCGTCATCAACCCGCGCTTGATGCCCCATTTGTCGTTCAGCACTTTGGCGACGGGGGCAAGGCAGTTGGTCGTACACGAGGCGTTGCTCAGGATGGCTTCCCCGGCGTAGCTGGCGTGGTTGACGCCATAGACAAACATCGGGGTATCGTCCTTGCTGGGTGCGGAAAGCACGACCTTGCGCGCTCCGGCGTCGATGTGCTTCTGCGCGGTGACTTTGTCGAGGAACAGGCCTGTGGATTCGATGACGACGTCTGCGCCGACTTCCGTCCACTTGAGATTCGCGGGATCGCGCTCTTGCGTCAGGCGGATGCGTTTGCCGTTAACGACGAGCGTATTGCCGTCCACACCGACTTCACCATGAAAACGGCCATGCACGCTGTCATATTGCAGCATGTAGGCCAGGTACGCTGGCTCAAGCAGATCATTGATGCCGACGATTTCCACGTCGTCGAAATTGCGCAGCGCTGCGCGGAACACCATGCGGCCGATGCGGCCAAAGCCATTGATACCCAGTTTGATACTCATTGACGACTCCTCAGAGGAACTCACAGAAAAAAACCTACGGCGACAGACAGCGCACGGACGGATGGAACCAGGCGCACCCTATGCAGGTCACAACATAGGCTCTACAGCACATGCTTCGTAGCATTTGCTTGGCGGCATTTGCTACAGATCCAACAGCGCGGAACAGTTGAAAATCAAGCGATCCGGCTTGTCTTCTACCACAGGGCGCCCGGCATTGTAGCCATAGGGTACTGCCCAGATCGGCACGCCGGCATTGCGCGCCGTTGCCACGTCGACAGCAGAATCGCCGACGAAAAGCGCACGCTCCCGCTGCACCCCGAAGCGATCGAGGCACAGTTGTACCCCGCTGGGGTCAGGCTTGCGCTGGGGCAGGGTATCGCCGCTGATAACGAGGTCGAAAGACGGCATCAGCCCCAGGCGTTCGAGCACGACGTGGGTGAAATGCGCGTCTTTGTTGGTGACGAGAGCCAATCGCGTACCCTGCTGCCGCAATGCGTCCAGGGTTTCGCGGACGTGGGGAAATAGGACGCAATGCGTACCACAACGGTTGCGGTAATACCAGCGGAATTCCGTCACGACGACGGCGAGCAAGGCGCTCGTGCGTACCCGTTCTGGGGGGAAGTGGGTCAGGTACGCAAGCACCTCAACGAGCAACTCCCGCGTTCCCCGGCCCACCCAGCCGATGACTTGTTCCAGGGTCACGGTGGGCAACGCCAGACGATGCAGGGTGTCGCAAACGGCGTCAGCGATTTCTGGTGCGCTGTCCACGAGCGTGCCGTCGAGATCGAACATCACCAGATCGAACGGACGCAACACAGACATACTGAAAAAAGAAGAAAAAAAATGCCCCGGTATCCACCAGGGCATCGCTACGAAAGAAGATTTTCTAATACAAAAAGGATACAACCAGAATAAACATCTATCCGGAATGTACCTACAACGGAATAAACCTAAAACTTAATTTGAATCCTTTTGGTTTTAGCGCCTTCTTCCCGTACCCACAACAATGTCTTTTTTGCACGCCCACACCATTCGCGAATATCTTTCTCGAATGTTGCACAGTCGGCGACGACTTCAAGCACGTCGCCTGGCTTCATCTTGGCCGCCAGAATTGTTACTTTGAGGGAAGGCTGCGGGCACTTGAGGCCAATGCAGTCAAGAATTTGTGTCGCCATAAAAACCTCAGAAAAACAAAATCAAACAATCAAACCTTATTGCCAAGGCCCAGCGCTCGCAAACGCTGGACGAATTCAGTGGTGATTCGAGAAAACTTGTCCGCCTCGGCAGCCGAAACATAGTCTAGCACCAGGCGTTCCGGGGCAATGCCCAGTTGTTCCACGAGTCTGCGCAGCAATTCCATACGTGGATAGGCACGCAGATTGCCCTCTTTGTAATGGCAGTCTCCGGGGTGGCAGGCCAGCACCATCACGCCATCCGCTCCTTTTTGGAAGGCTTCGAGCACGACGGTGGGTTCGACGCGCCCCGAGCACATCACCCGAACCACCGAGATGTCGGGGGGAACGGGAAGCTGGTTGGCGCCAGCCTTGTCCGCACCGGCGTAGGAGCACCAGTTGCAGAGGAAGGCAACGACGCGCAGCGGCTGCGGTGCTTCGCTGGCGGTAACGGCAGAAAGGGTAGTGGTCTGGTTCATGACAAGATTCCTTCGAGTTCGGCGCGCAGCATGTCGCGAGAAAAACCGCGTCCCTCGATGGCCCCGGCGGGACACGCTGCCACGCAAGTGCCGCATCCCTGGCAGAGGGTGTCTTCGATGTGTGCGACCCGGTCAGCGTCGTTCCACGAAATGGCTTTGTAAGGGCACAACGGCAGGCAGGTTACGCAACCGGAGCAGCGATCAACATCGACCACGGCCACTTGCGGGTCGACGACGATGTCGCGCTGGGCCACCAAATCGGAGAGCACCAGACCGGCAGCGGCGGTGCCCGTCGCAAAGGCTTCGCGGATGTCCCCCGGCCCCCGGCACGACCCCGCCAAATAGACTCCCTTGAGCGCCGTGGAGCACGACCCCGCCAAGGAGTGCGCTGTGGCGATGAACCCTGCCCCGTCGCGGTCGAGTTCGAGTACCTCGCAGACCGAGGCCGTCCCCTGGCCGGGAACGAGTGGGCGCATCAGGACGATCATCTCTGCGGCGACACGCTCGTTCGTGTCAGTACAGACGATCACACGATCCGCCCCTTTGCCCGCAACATGCAGCCGATCCATCCCTCCGTAGCGCACCACGCGGCTCTGGTCGTGGTGGAAGAGGTGGGCGGCATCCACGCCAGGCGCCATCTGCTCGCGCACCAAGCGGGTGACGGACAGCCCCTCGACCTTGTGCGCAGCCAGGTGCGCGAACTTGAGCGCATCGCGGCAACAAGTGCCGGAGCAGTAGGGCACGCCGTCTTCATCGAGCGAACCGGCGCAATGGACGATCGCCAGCGACTTGGGCGGCCCTCCCCTAGCGGTGCGCAACTCGCCTTCGGTGGGGCCATTCATCGCCAGCAGGCGTTCGAAGGCATAGGCGGTGTGGATGTCGGCCAAGCCCGCAAACACCCCAGGCAGGGAGTCTTCTTCGACGCATCCCGTTGCCAGGATGATCGCGCCAACGTCGATGCTGTGCGTCGTCGGGGCATCGTCGAAGCGCAGCGCGCCTTCGACCGGGCATTGCCCCACGCAGGCATCGCAGTCTTGTCCACCACTGTCGTTCAGACGCAAGCAGGCTGCGGGGTCGATGTGCGGCAGGTTGGGTAGCGCCCCCGCGAAGGGAGCACCCACTGCGGCCATATCCGACAAGCCATTCCAGACATTGGGCCGCCGTGCAGGGCAGACTGCGACGCACTCCATGCACCCAATACAGAGTTCCGGGTCGATGTAGCGGGGCGACTGGCGCACGGTCAGGTTCCAGTTGCCGAAGCCGCCTTTGACTGCGGTGACTTCGGAGAGCGTAAGCACCTGGATCGATTCGCTTTCCGGGCCATGGAGCACCTCGCCCATGACAGGTTCAAGCAGGCAAGGCCCGCAATCGAGGTTGGGGAACAGCTCCTCGAACCGCACGGGCAGCCCGCCGATGAAGGGTTCTTTTTCGATCAGCGTGACTTTGCGCCCTGCGCGGGCCAGCGTCAGGGCAGCCTGGATACCGGCAGGCCCGGCGCCGATCACGGCCACGTCGCTGCGCACGGGAAAGCTGCGCTCCTGCAAGGGGACATGGCGCTGCACGCGGTACAGCGCCGCAGAAAGCATCCGCGCAGCCTTGGCCGTGGCCTGCACGGGGTCTGCCGTGACCCAAGCAATCTGCTCGCGCACGTTGACAAGCTGCATGAAATAGGGGTTCAACCCTGCATCGGCCATGAGTTTGCGGAACGTGGACTCATGCTCTCGGGGCGAGCACGCCGCGACGACGAGGCGGTCGGGCTGTTCTTCGCGCAGCCATTGCGCAGTGGCTTCGAGGTGGTCTGCCGCGCAGGCCAGGTCGTCGATGCGAAAGAGCGGGCGCGTCGGGTGGCAGGCCAGCAATTGCTGCACCCGATCCCAGTCGATGCGCTCCGTGATGATCCCGCTGCACGTACACAGGATCACGGCGGTTCTGGATGGCTGGTTCATGAGAATTCCTCCGAAAGGTTCGACCTGGTATTCGGGAACGTGGGCGGGAACGTAAGCGGGAATGCGGGGGCTTGCGGATGGAGCGGTCGATGCAGCAAAGAAAGCAGGAAGCAAGGGCAGCAGCGAGCAAGGAACGCTGCATTCAGGGAGCGCGTACCACGGTGGACGAGACGACGGCCCGGGGAGTGCAGCACCGAGCGCCGATGGGCCGCCGTCCTGTCAGGCACCCCTGCAAAGACGCCTGCCGAGATGCTGGGAACGATTCTTGGAACGATTCCGTCTGCTGCGCAACCGCTTCCCCCGCAACGATACGCTGCACCACATGACATGCCTGCGGAATCGCCGCTTGCACGGCGGGGCTGAGTGTTTCGGTGAACGTGCCCACATCTTGCGCGACGATGGCGACAAGGTGAATGGCCTGGGGCAACGCCAAACCCATCGCCTTCCCCAGCGCGATAGCGCCAGGCAGGTCGCAATCGTGCCCACAGGTGGAATGCTCGCTGCTGCCGTCGATGCCGGCGACGACGACTTCCCCGACAGGCCGCCGCTCGTCGAGCAAAGCATCAATGACGATGGCGCACTGCGTCCCCGCGAGTTCTTCTAGCAGCAGCAGCCCCCCGGCGTGCGATTCGACCAAACGCACGGCATCGTCCTCCCAACACCCCTGCAGGGCGCGAACGACCTGGATGCCGACGCTATCGTCGCCCAGAAAAGGGCACCCCAGGCCGATGACGACGCACGGCGCATCCTCCGCCTTGTACGGGGAAACAGGGGGCGCTGGAACGAAAACGCGCATCGCGGTTTCAGGCGGGGTTGCGCGTACACACATCAAGCACGGCGCCATCCGCGCCGCGCAGCACCACTTCGAGCGGTGCTTTGCCCAAGGCGTGCGTAGCGCAGGAACAGCAGGGGTCGTAGAGGCGGAACGCCATTTCCACTTTGTTGAGGATGCCGTCGTTGAACACTCCCCCATGGATCAGCCCCTTGGCGGCTTTCATGATCGACAACGAAATCGGCGCGTTGTTGTTCGTCGTCCCGACGATGAGGTTGGCGCGCTCGATCAACCCTTGCGCGTTGGTGACGTAGTGGTGCGTCAGCGTTCCCCGGGGTGCTTCGACCGAGCCGATGCCCACCCCGGCACGTGCCTCGGTGACGCAGCGAACGTGGGGGTCGCAGATTTCGGGGTGGAGCAGCAGTTCTTGCATCCGCTCCGCCGCGTAGAGAATCTCGATCAACCGCGCCCAGTGCGTAGCCAGCCGGTGGTGTATCGGCAAATTCCTGCCCCCTGCCGCCTTGCCCTTCGCCTGAAAAGTGTCGTAGAAGCGCTCGAATTCGGCCTGCGCAAGTGGGGTAGCCATCCGGTCGGCCACGTTGAGCCGGGATAGCGGCGTCGCGTGGTAAATGCCGCTGTCCTGCCCATCGACAAAGCCCTTCCACCCAAAGCGTTTGAGGTAGGTGAACTTGAGGTAGCTCCAGGGTTCGACGCGCTCGGCGATATGGTCGAGGTAGTCCTTGGGGTCATAGAGAACGACTTCCTGCCCCACGGTATCGACGACGCGAATCTTGCCGTCGTAAAAGTCCGGCGCGTTGCCGGGGCCGACCATCCCCATGCTGTGCGTGCGATGCACATACAGGTCGGACATCACCAGCTCCGCGTAGGCCGGATTTTTGAGGACGATGTCCTCAAACACCTTCAACGAAAACTGCGCGAAAGCAATGTTGTCGCGGGCATAGCCCAGGAATTCCTGCCGTGCGGCCTCGTCCAAATGCACGGCCCAGCCGCCGGGCACCGCTCCGCAAAGGTGAACGCCGCGCCCGCCGAGCCTTTTGATCAGCTCGTGGTTGCGCTTGCGGGTGTCGATGACCTGTTTGCCTACATCCAGTCCCACCTTTTTGATGACGCCGAGGATGTTGCGCTCCGCAGCCGGGGCGTCGGGGCCAACGACGAAGTCCGGCCCGCCGAGGCAGTAGAAGTGCGTGGTGTGGTCGGTGACGAAAAACGCCATGTAGATCAGCTCACGAATGCGCCGCGCCGCCGGCAGACATTCCACGCCAAAGGCTGCGTCGATGGCCTTGGCGGCGGCCATGTGGTGCGCTTCCGGGCAGACACCGCAGATGCGGTTGGTAATGTTCGGCATTTCCTCCGCGTGGCGCCCCACGCAGAAGGACTCGAACCCGCGCAATTCGGGAATCTGGAAATACGCTGCGGAAACTTCCTTGGCATCGTCGAGAAAGATTTCGATCTTGCCGTGGCCTTCGAGGCGGGTGATCGGGTCGATGGTGATGCGTTGCGTCATGATGTCCCCTTATTGCCCCTTGTCAGCGTGGGCGTGCGCGCTACGGTCAGCCACGACACATTCGGACATGGTGTAGCGGTAGAACGTTCCGAGTGGGTCGGCCACCCCGGCCAGCGCTGCATCCAACCGCTGGTGTAGCGCTTCTTCGTCCTTGAGGTGCCCCTTGCCGGGGTCGACGACGGCAGCCAGCGCAGTCAGGGCAGCCGCTCCGGGGTCGGCGTGGCGGTCGATGGGGCCGTAACAGCCAGTGCAGGGCATGTTCCGCGTGGGGCACAGGGCCTCGCAACCGCCACGGGTCGAACGGCCCATGCATGCAAAACCCTGTTCCACCAGGCACCATCCGTCTTCAGGGATGGCCTCGTAGGTGCGCACCAGGCGGGGGGCCAGCACCCCGCGTTTTTCGCGGGGGCATTCGTCGCACACGGACTTGGCATGGCAGCCGAGCATCGCGCCAACGTGTGGCAGCGGCTTTCCACTGATCACGTGCTGAATGACCGCAGCGATTTGCTCCGGCTCCGGCGGGCAGCCGGGCATGGTGTAGTCCACTTTGACCATGTCATGCAGGGCCAGCACGCGCGGCAGCATTCCCGGCAGCGTCAACTCCCCTTCGGCGACCTGGCTCGAAGTCTGCGGGTAGATGCGCTGCGGGTTGTCCACGCTCGGAACGCTGCAATACACCGTATCAAGCAGATGGGCCAACCCATGGTGGTTGGCCAGCGCCGGAATGCCCCCGTTTGCAGCACACGCGCCGAACGCCACCAGCACCTGCGATTTGGCACGCAGCAGCTCGGCCATTTCGACGTTCTCTTCGGTGCGCAAGGCACCGTTGAAGAAAGTCAGAAAAATGGCCCCGTCATCAAGCGCCTCAATGTCCTTCTTTTTGGTATCAAGCAGGCAGGGGCAGAACATGAAATCGAAGTGCGCATCGACTTCGAGGATCAGCTCGTGGACATTGGCCAGCGCGATCTCGCACCCGCCGCAGGAAGCCGCCCAGTACATGGCGAGCTTGGGTTTGGTGGACGGCATGGACTCCTCCTCGCAAAAAAGATATGGGTGAGCTACGAATGGCCAAGCGCGCCGCGCAAAAGCTCCCCCACCAGTGCAGGCAGGTCTTCGGACAGACGCTCATCCTTGGTCAGAACGGCGGAAATACCGGGGGGAAGTACAGACAACGCGGCGGGGTCTTTTCCCGTCAGCAAGACGAAGGGTTGCTGGTACCCCTGCTCGCGCAACTCGGCATACAGCCCAGGGCCATCAAGGAAGGGCATCTCGAAATCGGAGACGACCACGCCAATCGAGGGGTACTGCGCGACGACGTCGAGAGCGTCGATGCCCCCTTCCGCAGTGACTGCTGCAAAACCCGCAGCATCAAGCACCATCGCGGTCATCTGGGCCGTGAAATCGTCGTCATCGACCACCAAAACTGCCGGGGAATCAGCCATACCGGATGGGTCAGAGGGGTGGGAAACAGGGCAGGATGTGCTGCTGAATACGGGGCGCGTGGCAATGTAGCACAGCGGTTGGCAGCACCCATCAGCCACGGGGACAGCGGATATCCCGTCGATTCGGCTACCATGTATTGAACCCAGGTAGTCCCCCAGGTAGTCCATGAGGCACCTTCGGTGCTATGTGCGTGCAGGCGGCACATTGGCGGCCATTTTTGCCCTTCTTCGTTGTTCATAGCGCAAGCTATGTACGCCTCAGTCAGGCCAAAACTGCCTCGCCACTGCATCCACCTGCCCTGCAAACCCTAATGGACTATCTGGGTTTATTGGATACACCTCTAGCGGTTTTGGCCCTAGGTAGCAGGGCGCAGGGAACCATTCCGCTGCGCCCTTGTTTGTTGGGGGGTGATCCAGAACCAGCCTGCAGGCCGAGGTCACGGCTTAGAACCGATTCCAGTAGGGGCTGCGCCATCGCATTGCACACGGCGGCGGTGCTCGAAATCCTCATGTACTGTCCGTACATTCCGGTTCCTGCGCTCCGGCGCCACGCACACTGCTTCGGCTCGCCTGCCTACTGAAATAGAGGTTCTTACCGCACTGAAGAGCGGGGTTTCCAACCAGTACGAGTTTTCGATGAGCACGCTACCCAAACTCCCCTACGGCCTGAGTAATTTCCGGCAAGTCGCTCTGGAAGACTATTTCTACGTAGACCGCACCGGCTACATCGCCCTACTTGAAGCGCATGGCCGCTATCACGTCCTGATGCGCCCGCGCCGCTTTGGCAAAAGCCTGTTTTTGTCGATGCTGGAGCATTACTACGACCAGCTTCGCAAGCCGGAATTCGATGCGCTATTTGGCAAGCTGCATGTGGGCAGGCACCCTACTCCGCTGGCCAATACCTACCAGGTGCTGGTGCTCGATTTCAGTGGGATCGATACCTCGCGGGGACAGGACATTCTGTTGCAGGGTTTTGCGCACAAGGTCGAATACGGAGTGCTGCGTTGCCTCCAACGCTATGGATACCCGCAGGCTGTGATGACAGCCGTCCGCCAACATCCTCTGCCGCAGGGCAAACTGTCCGAGCTGTTCGCGTGCGTTGCCGACTCCGGCCACAAGCTCCTACTGCTGATCGACGAATACGACCACTTTGCCAATAGCCTGCTTGCCGAAGACTTGGATTCTTTTCGCTCTGCCGTTGGCAAAGGTGGGTTTGTACGCAGTTTTTATGAAACGATCAAATCCGCAACGCAGGCGGGAACCATTGACCGGTTTTTTATTACCGGTGTCACCGCCATCATGCTCGATAGCCTGACGAGTGGATTCAATATCACCAAGAACCTGACTTTCGAGGAAGATTTTCACGATATTCTGGGCTTTACCCGCGAGGAAACGTTGTCGCTGATTCGCCCCTTGGCGGAGTGCTGCAAGCTGGATGCCGAAGCGATGATGGAAGACGTAACCCATTGGTACAACGGATATCGCTTTCATCGCAGGTGCCACACCATCTACAACTCCGACATGGTGTTGTACTTTGCGGATAACTTTGATTGCAAAGCCTGTGCCTACCCAGACCGGATGCTGGACGAGAACATTGCCTCCGACTACGGCAAGCTGATGGCGCTGTTTGCTATTGGCGACCGCGAAGACAACTACCGCGTGCTCGAAGCGCTGGTGACGGAAGGCGAAGTCATCGCCCAGCAACAGCGCCGGTTTGATCTCGACAAAACTTTTGGGCGCGATGACTTCATTAGCTTGCTGGCGTATGTGGGCTTTGCTTCTCTTGCCGGGGGAGATGGGAACGATATGCGCTATGCAATCCCGAACCATGTGATTCGCGAGTTGTACTTTCAGTATTTCCTTGTGGAATTGGAGCGGCGCAATAACGTCGATCTGCCGATCTGGGAAGTGCGGGACGCTTTGCGAGCCTTGTACCGCGCCAACAACCTCGAACCCCTGCGTGCCCAGTTGGAGCGCGTGCTTCGCCACCTCTCGAACCGCGACAGCATTCGCATGGATGAAAAACACCTCAAAGTCATCCTGATCACGCTGTTGTTTCAGACTTCCGTCTGGTTTTTGCAGAGCGAACCTGAAGTCAACCGCCGCTACCCCGATGTGCTATTGCGCGAACGCAGCCCTTTTGAGCTTGCCGGGCAGCATTTGATCGAATTGAAATACGCCAAGAAACAAGATGGCGAATCGGGGTGGGAGGCCAAGCGGCAAGAAGGTCTGGAACAAATCGCCGCGTACCATGCATTGCCGGAGATTGCGGCAATGGCCAAGCTGCATTGCTGGCTGATGTTGACGGACGGGGAAAGGGTCGAGGTGATGGCAGTCCCCATGAGCCAAGAATCATGACCACGCTACCCAAACTCCCCTACGGCCTGAGCAATTTCCACAAATTGATTACTGAAGGCCATTTTTACGTAGATCGCACGAACTACATTGCCCAGCTCGAAGCGCATGGCAGCTACCACGTCTTGATGCGCCCGCGCCGCTTTGGCAAAAGCCTGTTTTTGTCGATGCTGGAGCACTACTACGACCAGCTTCGCAAGCCGGAATTCGATGCGCTATTTGGCAAGCTGCACATTGGCAGGCACCCCACTCCGCTGGCCAATGCCTACCAAGTTCTGGTGCTCGATTTCAGCGGGATCGAAACCGGCAATGGCATCGATACCTTGCGGCGGGGGTTCACGTCCAAAGTAACTTTGCCCGCGATCAACTTCCTGGAACGCTATGGTTATCCGGAATCTGCCCAGGACGTATTGCGTCGGCTGCCTTCTCCACAAGAACAGATCACGCTGCTGTGCCAGTACATCTCGCGTTCTGGCCACAAGCTCTTACTGCTGATCGACGAATACGACCACTTTGCCAATAGCCTGCTTGCCGAAGACCTTGATGCCTTTCGCTCTGCCGTCGGCAAAGGCGGATTCGTTCGCAGTTTTTATGAAACGATCAAATCCGCAACGCAGGCGGGAACCATTGACCGGTTTTTTATTACCGGTGTCACCGCCATCATGCTCGATAGTCTGACCAGCGGGTTCAACATCGCGGAGAACCTGACTTTTGAGGAAGACTTTCACGACATCCTGGGCTTTACTCGTGAGGAAACGTTGGCGTTGATTCGGCCCTTGGTAGAGGGTTGCAAACTACATGCCGATGCGGTGATGGAAGACGTAACCCATTGGTACAACGGGTATCGCTTTCACCGCAGGTGCCACACCATCTACAACTCCGATATGGTGCTCTACTTTGCGAAGAAGTTCGACCGCAAAGCCTGTGCCTACCCGGATCGGATGCTTGACGAAAACATTGCCTCCGACTACGGCAAGCTGCTGGCGCTGTTTGCTATTGGCAACCCCGAAGACAACTACCGCGTGCTCGAAGCATTAGTCACCGAAGGCGAAGTCATAGCCCAGCAACAGCGGCGTTTTGACTTGGATAAAGCCTTTGGCCGCGATGACTTCATCAGCTTGCTCGCATACGTCGGTTTTGCTTCGCTGGTCTCCGCCCAGTCGGATCGGATGCGGTATGCAATCCCGAATCATGTGATTCGCGAGCTGTACTTTCAGTATTTCCTTGTGGAATTGGAGCGGCGCAATCAATTGGTATTGCCGATGCACGAATTGGCCGATGCGCTCTATGCCTTGTCCGGCTCCAACAATATCGAACCCCTGCGTGCCCAGTTGGAGCGCGTATTGCGCCATCTATCGAACCGTGACAGCATTCGCATGGATGAAAAGCACCTCAAAGTCATCCTGATCACGCTACTGTTTCAGACTTCCGTCTGGTTTTTGCAGAGCGAACCCGAGGTGAACCGGCGCTACCCCGATGTGTTGTTACGCGAACGCAGCCCATTTGAACTGGCCGGGCAGCATTTGATCGAACTCAAGTACGCCAAGAAACAAGATGGCGAAGCGGGGTGGGAGGCCAAGCGGCAAGAAGGGCTGGAACAAATCGCCACGTACCGTGCCTTGCCGGAGATTGCGGCAATGGCCAAGCTGCATTGCTGGCTGATGTTGACGGACGGGGAGCGCGTGGAGGTGGTGGAGCCTCACGCACACGCATCACTTACCCCAGCAAATTCCGCACCGTCTCGATCAGATTGGACTGATCAAAACTCCCTTTGACGATATAGGCATTCGCGCCGACCTGGATGCCCCGGCGCTTGTCTTCCTCTTTCTCGCGGGAGGTAACGATGATGACCGGAATCCGGCGGTATTGTTCGTCGGCGCGTAGGCGTTCGGTAAAGGAGAAGCCATCGAGCCGGGGCATTTCGACGTCGGTGATGACCAAGTCGAACAGGGTACTGCGGGTTTTGTCCCAGCCATCTTCGCCGTCTTCGGCCAGGGTGACGTCGTAGCCGTAGGCTTCGAGGATGCTTTTTTCGATTTCTCGGGTGTTGATCGAGTCGTCGACGACGAGCACGCGCTGCGGCGTTGCTACCTCGGGAGCTTGGGCGCGGGGGGCGGGTTGCCGGATTTCGCGCGCAAGCCGAAAGAGTTCCGGCACGTGCAACACATTGATGAGCTGATCCTGTTCCCCGACCGTGACGCCAGCGACAAGGCGGTGCTTGCGCAAATGCGGGGGCAGAGGTTTGACGACCATGTCTTCGCAGCCAATGATGTCGTCGACGATCAACCCGAGTTTTTCTTCGCCATTGCGCACCATGGCAATCAGCACCTCGCCACTGCCCGGCGCCTGCGGTGCATCCTGCTCCAGCCCGATGAGTGCGTCGACGTTTTCGACCGGGATGATCTGCTCGCGCAACCGAATCGCACGGCGGTGGACGATGTCGATGATTTCGCTGCGGTCGGTGGAGTACATCTCGACCAGCGAAATTTTGGGCAGTGCGCAAACGCGCCCGGCGGCGCTGAAAAAGAACAGCGAAAACACCGCCAAATGCAGCGGCAGGCGCAACAGGAACGTCGTTCCCTGCCCTGGGGCGCTCTCCACGGTGATCGTCCCCCGCAGCTCTTCGGCAATGTTTTTGCGCACCACGTCCATCCCCACCCCACGCCCAGAGATGTCCGTGATGATCGGACTGGTGCTGAATCCAGGCAGAAAGATGAGGTCGATGATTGCTGCACGGGGCATCGTTGCCAGTTCTTCGGGCGCAAACAAGCGTTTGGAGGCAGCCTTGTCGCGAATCCGCTCGATATCGATCCCCCGTCCGTCGTCGGCCATGGCGATGACGACGCAACCACTGTCATAGCAGGCGGAGAGCGTGATGCGGCCTTTGGGGGTCTTGTTGGCTGCCTGCCGTTCTTCGACGCTTTCCACGCCGTGGTCGAGCGCGTTGCGGATCAGATGCACGAGCGAATCGCCGATGCGGTCGATGATCTTGCGGTCCAACTCGGTTTCCCCGCCATCGACGAGGAATTCCACATCCTTACCGCATTCGTGTGCCAAGTCGCGCACGGTGCGCCGCAGGGGGTCGAACACGGTCGATAAAGGCTGCATTCGCAAGCGCAGCGAGGTGTCTTGCAAGCCGGTGACGAGGTGGTCACGCACCAGGCTTGCGTCGCTCAGGCCGCGCACCATCTGGTGTAGGCGGGCGTGCAGCCCTTGCATCGTGGTGGCCAGCTCGGCGTTGCCCGGGTTCGGACTTTTGTCGACACCGCCGCCCGAAGACTCCAGCGCTTTTGATATATCCACGATATGGCGCGCAAGCTGGCGCTCCAGGTCGCACAGCTTGCGCAACTGCCTACGGTGGCGCCCGTGCTCGGAGACGATCTCACCCATGAGCCGAACCAGGTCGTCGAGCTTGGCGGCGTGGACCCGCAGGTACTCTGCCGTCGGTGCTTTCGGAACATGCGCAGTGGGGGCTGGCGGCGCGGCGCTGGCAGCGGATGCAGGCGGGGGTACGGCAGCAGCGGCAGGCGCGGGTGCCGCAACGGTTGGCGCTACAGGGGCTTCGGGCGCTGCCGTGGCGGGTGGAGCGGCAGGCGCGCCCTGCGTCGCGGGGTCTATTGCCGAGGCTGTGGCGGCGTCGGCCAGCGCCTGGCAGACTTCCGCTGGCGCTGGGGTGGCGATATCCCCACCCTTGACTTTGGCCAGCATGGCCGTGAGTGCGTCCACCGCACGGAACAACACGTCGGTGAGCGCGGAAGTCAGCGCGATCTTGCCGCTGCGTGCGGCGTCGAGCACGTCTTCCATCTTGTGCGCCAGTTCGCTGACTCCGGTGATCTTGATCATCCGGGACGAGCCTTTGATCGTGTGCGCGGAGCGGAACAGGCCGTGCAGCACTTCCGGGTCTTGCGGCGTCTTGTCGAGGTTGAGCAACCCCTCGCTGATCCGGGCGCAGTGGGTACCGGCCTCCTCGACGAAGCGTGCGATGAATTTCGAATGGTCAAAAGCCATGGCGGGATTTCAGAGGAGAAGGGACAGTTTGTGGCGGCAAATCGTGGCGAAATGCGCTGTGGAGAACGCAGGAACGACCAGCGCTTGCGCAGGGCTTGGCGAGCCGGTTTCCAGGACACGCAATACGGTGGTGTAGGCGCTGCGGGCACGCTGGCGATCCCCCTGGGTGTGGTGGATCTCTGCCGCGAAAAACTGCGCCGGCCAGCACCCGGAATCCAGATACAGCGCCTGGCGAAAACGATCCAGGGCAGCTTCTGCGTCTTGGTGGCGCAAGGCCAGCCCCAGCATCAGGTAGATCCGGGCATCGACGAGCTGTGCGTCCAGCGCGTGCAGGCAGGCTGCGCAGGCTTCGTCGAAGCGGGCGGCATCGACGAGCAAGCCCGCACGCAGCACTTGGGCCGGGGCGTGGGAGGGGTTCTCTCCCAGCAGGCTACCCAGCACATCAAGCGCGGCATCCGTGCGCCGTTGCGCGGCCAGTTCCTCGGCGCGTGCATACAAGTCTATGCACGGATCTTTGCCAAGGTCTCTGCAAGAGTCTTTGCCTGCATCGACGACCACGGCAGGAGCCGCTGGGACAGATAGGGGGGTATCGACCACAGGAATCGGCAGCGGGGGATGCGCCACGCGATGCGCCATGGTTGTAGGGCGTCGTGAGGTCGGCCAAGCGTGGCTGCCTTTGCCATAGACAAACAGCGAACCATGCTGAATGAGCGAGAGCACGCCTGCGTCGTGGTGCATCGTCTCCGCAGCGCCGACGACCAGATACCCCCCATCACAAAGTGCATCGGCAAGCTGCCGAAAAATTTGCTGTTGCAACGGAGTGGGGAAGTAAATCGACACGTTGCGATAGAGGATCACGTCGGGGGATGCAATCGACTCCGGGTACAGCGCATCGAGCAGGTTGACGACCTCGAACCGCACCTGCTTGCGCAAGGATTCATCGATGCGGTACTGCCGTTCGCCACTGGGGCGGAAATAGCGATGCAAAAAGGCTTCGTGCGATCCCCGAAAAGATACCTCCCCATACACGCCGTGCTGTGCCGTCGCGATGGCGCCCGAATCGACATCGACGCCGACGACATCGAAAAGCACGGTGCTGTCGATGCCAAAGCGCTCGCGCAGAAGCATCGCCACCGAGTAGGGTTCTTCCCCGGTCGAGCACCCCGCGCTCAGGATGCGCAGCCTGGTCTTGTGGCGCCGGGACACCATGTGCGCAAGCAAATCGATCACCAGCTCCAGGTGCGCATGCTCGCGGAAAAAGTACGTTTCGTTGACGGTCAACAGTTCGCAAAGCCTGCGCAACTCGGCGGGGTCGCGCTGCAAGCGTGCGTAGTAGCCTTCGTGGTGGGGCAGGCCCAACGCATCAATGCGTCGGCAAATGGCGCTGCCCAGGGCATGTTCGCGCTCGTTGTCGAAGGTATGGCCGATGGACTGCAACAGCAGTTCCTTGAACGACCGCAGATCGATTGCGCGATCCCGGCAATCGGACGATGCACGGCTCATTGCCGACTGCCGACAACCAGGCGCAATAGTTCGGCTGGGAGATTCGCCAGCACGACGACGTTGTCGATGCATCCCTTCTGGATTGCCACGGCATTCATGCCAAAAACCACCGAGCTTTTGCCGTCCTGCGCGAGGGTGATGCCATGGTGGGCGCGGATGCTCTGCATGCCTGCGACACCGTCGTCACCCATCCCGCTCATGATCAACCCCAGGCTGCGTTCGCGAAACGAGGCCGCCACGGAAGACAACAACGCATCGCAAGAAGGGTTGTAGGGCTTGCGCTGATCCCGATCTCCCAGGATGATCGTGCTCTGGCGGGTCACGATCATCGAATGCTCGGCGGGGTTGACGTACACGTTGCCCGGCATCAGCACCTCACCGTGGCGAGCGACACGCACATGCAAAGGAGTGACGGCATCGAGCCACTCGACCATCCCTTCGGTAAAGCCGTCGGCAATGTGCTGTGCGATGACGATGGGAACGGGGAACGTGCCCGGCAATTGCGCCAGGATGTTGTGGATGGCATGAGGCCCGCCCGTCGATGCAGCGATGGCCACAATGCCGGGGCGACCACCAGCCTGCGGCGTGGCTACGGGCGTGGCCACAGCAGGCTTGGGCTGGGGTTTCATCGCACGCAAGTGCGCATGGACATCGACGATGGCCAGCCGCCGAATTTTGCGGATCAGGTTCTGCGTATTGACGATCGAGATGTCGGGCTTTTCGATGACGTCGAGCGCCCCCTTCGATACCGCAGTGAATGCCATGCGCACCCCGGTCAGCGCCGTGACAACCAGAATCGGAACGGGGTGCTTGGCCATGATCTGCTCAATGGCCTCCAACCCGCCCATGACGGGCATTTCGATGTCCATCGTCACCAGGTCGGGTTGCAGTTCGCCCACCTTGGCGATGGCCTCCTTGCCATCTCCGGCTTCACCAATGACTTGGATATCGGGTTCGGACTCTAGGATGTCGCGCAGGATGTCGCGAATCAGCGGACTGTCGTCGACCAGAAGGACGCGCAGAGGGTTCTTGGACTTGGTCATAACTGGCAGAACGGATCGGAGGAAGGGGCGAGAACATGCATGGGGCAACGCGCCGGAATCAGGCCGCAGGCGCGGTAGGCACCGTCTCCACCGACGCTGTAGACGCCCCGGAAGGCTTGCCTACCTTGAAGCGGAGCTTGGATACCAGGTCACGCAATTGCTGCGAGAGGGCCAGCATTTCCTCGGTGGCGCCGGTCGTTTCTTGCAAGGAGTCGCTGGACTGCCGCACCCCCTGTTCGATGTGCTTGAGCGCCAAAAAGACCTGGCTGCTGGCGATTTGCTGCTGCTGGGTGGACAGGGAAATCTGCCGGGCAGCGCTAGCGGTTTCGTCGACGCCATCAAGGCTCTCGATCAGCAGGGCCACCGTGCGGGAGGCGTACTCCTGCCCTTCCTGGATCAATTGAAAGCTCTTCTCCGAAGACATCACGAGCCGATTGACCGAGTCCAGAATTTCTGTGATCTTGCCTTCGATCTCCGCAGTCGATTCGACGACGCTATCGGCCAGCCTGCGGATTTCGACGGCGACGACGCCGAAGCGCTTGCCTGCTTCCCCGGCGCTGGCTGCTTCCAGGGCGGCGTTGAAGGCAATCAGCTTGGTCTGATTGGCGATGTTGTTGATGATCTCCTTGACCTTGTTGATCTCCTTGGACTTTTGCCCCAGCTCGACGATTTCGGTCAGGTTGGCCTGGATCGTCTGGCTGATGTCGTTGATCTTGAAGGTCAGGTTTTCCACCTCGGCAGCGCCGACTTTCGTGTCTTCGAGCGTTTTGTCAGCGCGCTCGACGACGCTGTGGCTGTGCTGGGCGATATGCGCTGCGGTGGAAGAAAACTCCTCCATCGTCGAAGAGATTTCGACGACGGAACTCGACAACTGCGCAGATACGCCGGATTGTTGATCCATGCTTTTGGCGATGGCATCCGCGTGGGTATGGATCTTGTCGGACATGCCGTCAACGAGGTGTACCGTGGGGGCTAGCACCCCCCGCACGACGAGCAAGGTGACAAACGAAGACACCGCAGCGGCGACGAGCGCCCAAGTCGTCGTGTCACAAATCCGGTCGGTCACGGCCAGGTAGGCAGTCAGGACCAGTACGGCAACGATGGCGGCGGTAAACAGGGACAAAGCGGACAGTTTCACGGCGTGCTCTCTTTCCAGGGGAGGGGTCACAAAAGGGATGGGGAGGATGGCGAGGATGGGGAAGATGGTTCGGCGGAGGATGGGGCTGGCGAAGTAGGCGCGGCAGGCGGCGTCGCTGCCCAGCGCAGGGGGTCGAGCAGGAACACCATACGGGGGCCACGGAGCCAGACGGCCCAGATTCCCGTACGCAATGCCAGGGGTTCGACGGTAGCCGGCAAGGGGCGAAGCTGGGCCATATCGACTTCCCCAATGTCTTCGAGGTCATCGACTGCAATAGGACGAATCCCATCGCGGGTGCGGGTAGACAGCACGAAGGACGTTGTGGATAACGCAGGGCGCCCTGCGGCCCCATCCTGCACGCCCAACATGCCCAGCAACCGGCATGGCGCAACACCAGCTTCCGGCACGGCTATGGCAGTGACGTGCTCGACATCGAAGCCGAACGCAACGCCGTTCACCGTACACAGCAGCAGATGAAGGGTGGCGGGAGGGGACATACAGCGCTATCGATCACGGTAGGACAAAGCAGATGGAGACAAGGCAGACCAAACAAAGGCACATTCACACCACGATCAATGCAGCCAATTTGCCCACATCGAGCACCGGGATGCTTGCCCCGGCGTAAGACAAGGTACCGCTGACCAATTCCCGCGTGGCGCCCTGCAAGGTCCCCAGCGGCGGGCCGATCGTTCCGACGGGAACATCGACCACATCGTCGATGGCGTCGATGAGCACCCCCGTGCGGAAATCTCCCCGTTCGGCCATGAGCACCATGGCGTCATCGGGAGCGCCTTGGCGTTCCTCGACGAAGTGCCCGAGGTCCACGACGGATTCGACGTCGCCTCGAACGTTGATCAGCCCAGGCAGGTACGCAGGCAGCCCCGGAACCCAAGAGATGGGGCTGGGAGGAAGCACTTCCCGAATGTCTGCCCCGCCAAAGGCATACCGGCCCGTTCCACA
Source organism: Candidatus Symbiobacter mobilis CR (assembly GCF_000477435.1). Taxonomy (NCBI): domain Bacteria; kingdom Pseudomonadati; phylum Pseudomonadota; class Betaproteobacteria; order Burkholderiales; family Comamonadaceae; genus Candidatus Symbiobacter; species Candidatus Symbiobacter mobilis. The sequence continues at coordinate 2,355,067 of NC_022576.1, read as the reverse complement.
CGACACGATCACGACCTTGACGCGCTCCTCTTCGACATCGACGATGCTGCGGCGCCGTTGCCGTTGCTTGACTTCATCGAGCACGCGCTGGCTTTTGAGGGGCGCGCCGAGGGGGTCGTCGAGGTTTTTGTCGAGGGGGGCGGATTCCAGGGACATAGGCTGCTCCATGTGCGGGAGGGTCACGCGGTGAGGGGGGGGGAATGTTGGATATGCAGCGGCAAGGCGAAAGCGAAAGTGCTGCCTTGGCCCATGCAGCTCTCGACCCAGATCCTGCCCCCGTGGTATTCAACGATTTGCCTGCAAATGGGCAACCCCAGGCCACTGCCTTTGGGGCGATCGGTCAAGGTATCGCCCACTTGCTTGAACTTTTCAAAGACATTGCGGAAATCTTTTTCGGCGATGCCCACGCCGGTATCGCTGACAGACACCAGCAGGAAATCACCCAAATCTGCCCCCAAATCCGGATGGGGTTCGGCAGGGTTGGCAGGATCGGCGAGGTCGGCAGGGAGGAGGTCCGCAGCAGTGCCCTGGCGGACGTGGACGGTGACTGCCCCTTTGTCCGTGAACTTGATTGCGTTCGAAAGCAGGTTGATGAGAACCTGGACGATGCGGTCGCGGTCACACTCGACGGTAGGCAATCCGGCGGTGAAATCCCGAACGATGGGGATACCTTTGTTCTCAAAAATCGCTGCCGTCGCTGCGATAGCGTGTTCGAGCACGTCAACAATGCATACCTGCTGGAACTTCCACTCGATCTTGCCTGCCTCCATCTTGGACAGGTCGAGCACGTCGTTGATCAGCACGGTCAGCCTTTCCCCTTCGGCAATGATGATTTCCATATTGCCCACGATCTGCTGCACGGCTCGCGTCGTTTTGGCATCATCCTGGGAAAGCTGAGGGAAGATGACCTCAGTGAGCTTTTTGCGAATGACTTTTGTAAAACCGAGCACCGAGGTCAATGGGGTGCGCAATTCGTGCGAAACGGTCGAGAGGAAGTCGTTCTTCATCCGCTCGACTTCCTTTTCCGTCGTCACATCGCGAATGATGACCAGGCTTCCCAACAAGGCATCGGGGTTGCCGCAAGCGCTGTATCGTTTGCGAATCGGCGCAGCCACCGCAGAACCGGTATTGCCGTTCGGCAGCTCCAGTTGCACTGCGGCGGGGTGATCTGCTGCGGAGGCCGCCATCTCGGCCAGTGGCGCCAGGTTCCCCTGCAACACTTCCAAACAGTGATGGCCGATCAGGCTGGTCGCGTTGATGCCACACATCTTCCCCAAAGCGGGATTGACGAGCGTGATGTGAGCGTGGGTATCCGTGACGAGCAGACCGTCGGGCATGTTTTGGATGATGGCTGTCAACGAGGAAAGTGTGTTTTCCTGCTCAGTCGTTTTCTTGGCCAAATCAGCCAAGAGTTGCATGTTCTGTAGCTTGAGCTGGTGCTTGGCCAGCGCACGCTTGACCGTGATGACGATCGTTTCCTCGACGCCTTCATCCTTGAGGACGTAGTCGATGGCGCCGCTACTCAAAGCATCGACGGCGACGGAAATGCTGCTGACCCCCGTCACCATGATGATCGGCACTTCCATTCCGTGCTTGCGAATCTCCTTGATCAACTGGATGCCGTCCATGATGGGCATGTTGACATCGGACACGACCAAATCGATCGTGGAGTCGCACATGCATCGTTCCAGAGCGGCTTGGCCGTTGTCGGCCAACGTGGTGTCGTACCCGGCGGATTCGAGGATGGACGACAACATCCCTTGCACGAAGGGATCGTCCTCGACGATCAGAATCTTGGTGCGTAGTCCGTTCATGGCCCTTCGATCCCCAGGACGCTGCGTGCCTTGGCCAGCACTTCGTCGGGATTGAAAGGTTTGGTCATGTACTGGTCGGCCCCCACCTCGATTCCCCTTTGCCGGTCGAATTCCTGGCCCTTGGCCGTCAACAGGATGATGTAGACCTCCTGGAGCCCCATCGCGTGCTTGACTTGGTCACACACGTCAAAGCCGTTGATCTTCGGCATCATCACGTCGAGGAAGACGAGCTGCGGCGTTTCCGCAGCGATGATTTCCAGGGCGGATTCGCCGTTGTTCGCGGTGATGATTTCCACCCCTCCGTCCTCCAGCGTTTCGAGCACTTGTTCCAGCAGCAGACGGATATAGGGTTCGTCGTCGACGATCAGGATTTTGGACATGCGTTCCACTAAAACGGTTGGGTTGCTATGGTGAGACGTATGCAAAACCACCCCGACATCGTGATACCCACTTGCCGTACTACTGGGTACTGTCTGCGTGGGATGCCTAGCCGGAACAATTTTGCGTACGTCCTAGATGGGTTAGAACAGAGGTTGGATTACGGTAGGAGGCACCACGCCACCGGATGAAGCGGAATCGGATGCGGCGGCGCGGCTGGGTGTAAGAATTTTGCGTCGGGCATTCGCGGTGAAAAAGGCATCCATGACGTCGGAAGCAAAAAAAGCGTCCACCACCGCTGGGTCGAACTGCGCCCCCGAATACTTGCGCAGTTCCTCAAAGGCAGCGTCGAGGCTCAGCCCATCGCGGTAAGGGCGATTGCTGGTCATCGCGTCGAAGGCGTCCGCAACCGCGATGATCCGGGCGGTGATGTCGATGTCTGTTCCTCGCAGCCCACGCGGGTACCCCGTGCCGTTGTATCTTTCATGATGCTGCACGACCCCCGCCATCGCAGGCTGGAGGTGGGGAAGGTTGGCGACGATCTCTTCCCCGTAGATGGGATGCCGTTTGATCTGCTCGAATTCTTCTGCGGTCAGCGGGGCATTTTTGAGCAGCACGCTATCGCGCACGCCGATCTTGCCCACGTCATGCAGCGCGGCGCCCATTTGCAGGCGGCGCATGTCCCCTGCAGAAAGCCCCAAGGTTTTGCCAATGGCCAGGCTGTATTCGACGACGCGCTTGGTGTGGTTGCCGGTGTAGGGGTCGCGCTTTTCGATCGTTTCGGCCAGGGTATACACCGTGGAATCGAAGGCGTGGTGGAGCTGTTCGTACAGGCTGGCGTTTTCGATGGCGCCGCCTGCAAGGGTAGCCAACGTCGTGAAGAGTTTGAGGTCTTCCGAGGTGTAAGCGATCGGCGTGGCGTGGCCGATCAAGACGACACCGGCAATGCGATCCTTGGCCTTGAGGGGGGCGCACATCAGGGAGGCAACGGCCTCCACCCCCTCAATCCACCGTAGGTTGGAATGGATGTCGTTAACGATCTGGGCACGCCCAGTACGCCAGACTTCCCGCAGGATGCCCACGACGGTGCCGGTGGACATATCGACCATTGCCGGGCCAAACTGGCCAATGCACCGCAACAAATGCGCGGGGGTAGGTGCAAGGCTGGGTGCAAGGCTGGGTATGGGGTTAGGTATGGGTTCCGGCGCGCACAACAACACGGCCATGCTGCTCAAAGGGATGACCCGCCGCGCTTCCTCGATGACGATCCGGGCGACTTCCCGGGTGTCGAGGCAGGCTGTAACACGATCAACCACGTCGTACAGCAGGGTGACTTCCTTGTAGCGGCTCAGGGTTTCCTCGACAAGGTCGCGTTTGTCGGATTCTGGTTCCAACAGCTTTTCCAGGAACGCCGCGATGGTGGCTACACGGGGAACGCCGACGACCCACGCAACGGCTTCGTCCCGAACCCGTACCGGGAATCGTTGCACAGCCTGCACTACGCACGGGGCAGCCTGCGCTTGCGGCCCTGTGGCCAAAAGCAAGGCACCCTGGGCGTCTTCGACACGAATGCCGACACCCAACTCTTCAGCCAGCCGGGCGATAAGCGGAATGACCGCCTGTTTCCTCATCCACCTGCCAAGGTTGACCCGAGCCACGACGCCATTTCCAGAGGAAGACACAACGCGAGATGCAGGCCCAACCACCTTGGCAGTATGGCCACCGGCACCCTGGTACCGGCTTGCACGAACCGCCTGCGAGCTTGCGCGCCACCCCCGCCAGCGGTACACAACACGGCGCACTGCCGATATGGGAATTCCAAACCAGAAATCCTGATATGGAAAGCCCAATATTTGGCCTTGTCCGGGCAATGCTTCCAAGCATTTCCGAACCATTCCGGGCCAACTTCTAACCGGCGCCGTGTAGAGAAAAATCATTATGCCATCGCACATTGTTGGGTACTTTTGGGCACTTTGGCGTACTCTGAACCCAGGTTTTCGGAACGCCGGGCACAAAAAAACCCCGCAAGAACCATCAGCTCTTGCGGGGTTGGGGGCAGGCTGCGCCCTATGGAATTACATATCCATACCGCCCATGCCACCCATGCCCCCGGCGCCACCAGCACCAGCGCCAGCAGCAGATTCATCCTTGGGGGCTTCGGCAACCATGCACTCGGTCGTCAGCATGAGAGACGCCACGGATGCAGCGTTTTGCAGCGCGGTGCGCGTGACCTTGGTGGGGTCGAGGATCCCCATTTCGATCATGTCGCCATAGGTATCGCTGGCAGCGTTGAAACCATAGTCGCCCTTGCCGGCCAACACCGCGTTGACGACGACAGAAGCCTCGCCACCGGCGTTGTGGACGATCTCGCGCAGGGGCGCTTCGATGGCTTTGAGCACGAGCTTGATGCCGGCGTCCTGGTCGGCATTGCAGCCTTTGATTTGCCCAGCGGCTTGCATGGCGCGCAGCAGGGCAACGCCACCACCGGCGACGATGCCTTCTTCCACCGCAGCGCGGGTGGCGTGCAGGGCGTCTTCGACGCGGGCTTTCTTTTCCTTCATCTCGGTTTCGGTGGCAGCGCCGACCTTGATCACCGCCACGCCACCAGCGAGCTTGGCCACGCGCTCTTGCAGCTTCTCGCGGTCGTAGTCGCTCGTTGCTTCCTCGATTTGGACGCGAACCTGCTTGACACGCGCTTCGATGTCGGCTTGGGTTCCTGCGCCGTCGATGATGATGGTGTTTTCCTTGCCCACTTCGATGCGCTTGGCGGAGCCGAGGTCAGCCAAGGTCACTTTTTCGAGCGTGAGGCCCACTTCTTCCGCGATGACCTTGCCGCCGGTGAGGATGGCGATGTCTTCGAGCATGGCCTTGCGGCGATCACCAAAGCCGGGGGCCTTGACGGCGCAGACCTTCAGGATGCCACGGATCGTGTTGACCACGAGGGTGGCCAGCGCTTCGCCTTCGACATCTTCGGCAATGATGAGCAACGGACGCCCAGCCTTGGCGACTTGTTCCAGCGTGGGCAGCAGGTCGCGGATGTTGCTGATCTTCTTGTCGAAAAGCAGAACAAAGGGGTTTTCGAGGATGGCCGATTGCTTTTCGGCGTTGTTGATGAAGTAGGGCGAGAGGTAGCCACGATCGAACTGCATCCCTTCGACCACGTCCAACTCGCTTTCCAGCGACTTGCCGTCTTCGACAGTGATGACGCCTTCCTTGCCAACCTTATCCATCGCATCGGCAATGATCTTGCCGATGTCTTCGTCAGCATTGGCGGAGATAGCGCCGACTTGCGCGATTTCCTTCGAGGTGGTGATGGCTTTCGATGCCTTCTTCAGCTCAACCACCAAGGCTGCGACAGCCTTGTCGATCCCGCGCTTCAGATCCATCGGGTTCATCCCGGCGGCCACGTACTTCATGCCTTCGCGGACGATGGCTTGCGCAAGCACGGTCGCCGTCGTCGTGCCGTCACCAGCGACGTCGGAGGTCTTGGAAGCCACTTCCTTGACCATCTGCGCGCCCATGTTCTGGAGCTTGTCTTTAAGCTCAACTTCCTTGGCGACGGATACGCCGTCTTTGGTCACCGTGGGGGCGCCAAAGGACCGTTCGAGCACGACGTTGCGCCCTTTGGGGCCAAGCGTCACTTTGACCGCATTGGCCAGAATGTTGACGCCTTCGACCATGCGTGCGCGGGCTTCCCCGCCAAAAATTACTTCTTTTGCTGCCATGATGTTTCCTGAAATGGAGAGAAAAAAACGCCGTGCTGTACCAAACCGAAGCCGCTACGGCGAAAACAATACCAAGAGTGCTTACTTCTCGACGACTGCGAACAGATCGTCTTCTTTCATGACGAGAAGCTCGTCACCGTCGACCTTGACGGTCTGGCCGCTGTATTTGCCGAAGAGCACGCGGTCACCGACCTTCACGCTCATCGCGCCAAGCTCGCCTTTGTCGTTCTTCTTGCCCGGGCCTACGGCAAGGACTTCGCCTTGATCGGGCTTTTCAGCGGCGCTGTCGGGAATGACGATGCCCGAGGCCGTTTTGGTTTCGTTTTCGACACGTTTGACGATCACGCGGTCGTGCAAGGGACGAAGTTTCATGGAATCTCCTATGGTTGAAAGGGGTACTTACGATCACGCGGCAAGACCCAGGTGGGACATTTGGTGCCGTCGTGGACACGAAGAGAGCGACGCTGTACGAAATACGACGCGCCGTGTTAGCACTCATCTATCGCGAGTGCCAAAGTTGAGGGCCTGCGCACGCCTTTCAAGGGGGAGGGAGCAATTTTTTGCAGCCCGCCATCGCGACTTTCCCATTCCACACGCCGCAATACCCAATCGCATACCCAACCGCAATACCCAACCGATATCCCAATACGCCTCTTTTTCCAGAGTTCGAGCCACGGCAGGGGTAGTACAGTGCCACGTGCTGATTTCCGGGGGGAGATGCCAACCCCACATGATCCCAAAGCCCAGAAATAGCAGGGAAAAATGGATGTGATGCAACGATGGATCGAATCAAGAGGGGGGAATGGGACGCCGATAAGACCTTCATCCTTTCTCCAATTTCCAAAGGTGCTTTATGTACAAGACAACCGACACAGACAGGGCGGCCCATCCCGGTAGCCCCAGTGGGGGCAGCCCCACCAGAGACGACGACGATGTCGTGGGCCTGCTGTACGACGGGTTCCTGGATCGGCTCGACCAAGCACGGGTGGCCATCGAACGCGGGGATACCGCCGCGAAGATTCGACACATCGACATGTGCATCCAAATCCTTAGCGAGGGCCTGCAAACCAATGTCGATGCAACCGTGGGTGGCGATCTGGCCAAGAACCTGGACATCGTCTATGCCCATTGCATTTTCCGGCTGATCCAGGCGAATCTCAAAAATGACCCCGCCATCCTGCAAGAGGTACACGATCTCATTGAGCCGCTGGTAACGGCGTGGAAAGCCGTCCGCCCAGACAAACTGGCCCGCTCCGCCGTAGTGGGAATGGACGAAGACGAGATTGCCAAGCAGGCATTCCGGGAGTTTTGTGGTGCCCACGTCTCCGGCGCGGGTGTGTATGCCAAACTTGTTTCACAGGGGTATGACATGTCACAGCAATTGATCGACTATTACCGGGCCATTGAAGACAGCAGTCGGCAAATGCTCGAAGCCGCCAGAGCGCGGGATTGGGAGACCGTCACACGCCACGAGGGGGTGTGTGCGATCCTGATCGAACAACTGCGCGAACGTGCGCAGAACGAGACGCTGCTGCCTGACCAGCGCGCGGAAAAGACGCGGATCATGCAGCGCATCCTTTCCAACGACGCGCAGATTCGTTATCTGGCCGAACCGTGGATCAATGAGGCCGAGCCAGCCGAATCGCCGCCACCACGGTATCTGCATTGACCGCAGGTGCTGCCCGACAAGGGCCAAGGGGGGCTGTTCTAGACTTCCCCCCTTTTTTTTCGACCCCTGCAAGGCCCCGCATGAGCGCATACCTGAATGAAACCGTGTTGAGCGTCCACCACTGGACGGATCGTCTTTTCAGCTTCACCACGACCCGGGACGTCGCGCTGCGTTTTTCCAACGGCCACTTCACGATGATCGGGCTGCGCATGGATGGGAGCAAACCCCTGCTGCGCGCCTACAGCATCGTCAGCGCGAACTATGAGGATCACCTCGAATTCCTCAGCATCAAGGTGCCCGACGGTCCCTTGACCTCGCGCTTGCAGCATATTCAGGTGGGTGATCACATCGTCGTGGGCAAGAAACCCACGGGAACCTTGCTGATCGACTACCTATTGCCCGGCAAGAACCTGTACCTATTCGGCACGGGAACGGGGCTGGCGCCTTTCCTCAGCATCGTCCGCGACCCCGCAACCTACGAGAAATTCGAGACAGTCGTGCTCGTCCACGGGGTGCGGCAGGTGGCGGAACTGGCGTACCACGACTACCTGACGCTGGAGCTGCCCGACCATGAATTCCTCGGAGAGATGGTTTCCCAGCAGATGCGCTACTACCCCACGGTGACGCGGGAATCCTTCCGCAACCAGGGGCGCATCACCACGCTCATCGACAACGGCAAGCTCGCCAGTGATCTGCACCTGCCGCCCATCGACCCCGCCACCGACCGCGCCATGATCTGCGGCAGCCCGGACTTTCTGCAAGACCTCAAAAAGCTATTGGAAAAGCGCGGGTTCCTGGAAGGCAACACCACCCGCCCCGGCGACTTCGTCATCGAACGCGCTTTTGTGGAGCAATGACCATGCATCGAGACTGCGCAGCCCATGACAGCCACGTTGATCACGTTGATCACGCTAATCACACCAATCACGGCAATCGCTACGACCTCTACGCCATCGGCAATGCGCTCGTCGATGCCGAGTACGAGGTATCCGAAGAGCAATTGCGCGATGCTGGCGTCGGCAAAGGGCAGATGGCGCTCATTGATGCAAACCGCTTGGCGCAATTGCAGGCATTGCTGCAAGGCGTAGCCGGGCATTGCGCGGGGGGCGGTTCGGCGGCCAATACCGTCGTGGCCTTCACCCAGCTTGGCGGGCGGTCGTTCTATTCCTGTTGCGTGGCCGACGACGACTTGGGCGACTTTTACCTCAACGACTTGCGTGCCCATGGCGTGGATGGCAACCTGGCCCGTGCGCCCCAGGGGCAGACCGGCAATTGCCTGGTACTCATCACCCCCGATGCCGAGCGCAGCATGAGCACCTTTCTCGGCGTGTCCGCGCAGATCGACCGCAACGCGCTGCACCCCGAAGCCTTGGCCCGTTCTGGCATCTACTACATGGAAGGGTACCTGGCATCTTCCCCCAGCGCGCTCGACGCCGTGCTGGCTGGGCGTGCACTGGCACGGGAACATGGCGTGGATTTGGCCTTGACGCTCAGCGACGTCAGCATGATCCGCTACTGCCGCGAAGGGCTGGATGCCATGGTGGGCAATGCAGATACGGGAGCGCTGCGCTACCTGTTCTGCAACGAAGCCGAAGCCCGCGCCTGGTGCGATGGCGAAGACTTGTCCGCAGCCTGCACCCGGCTTGCCCGGTGTGCGCAGACCGTGTGCATTACCCGCGCCGCGCAAGGGTGCATCGTCGTCGAAGGCGACCGGCGCACCGAAGTGCCTGCGCCGAAGGTACGCGCCATCGACACCAACGGGGCGGGGGACATGTTTGCGGGGGTTTTTCTGTATGCAGTGACCCACGGCCGCAACACCACGCAAGCCGCAGCCCTGGCCAACGCCTGCGCAACCCGGGTGGTGGCGCAATACGGAACCCGGCTGCAGCGGGAGACGTTGCTGGCCGTGTGTGCTGACGTGGAGCGCTCTCTATCGGTATAAACGCCGAGTATGAATGCCGACCCCGATCCTTACCAGCATCCCTACACGTTGGGGAAGATTCTTGGCGCGCTGTTTTGCTGCACTATGGCAGCGATTGCCACCAAAACAGAACATGCCGGCACGTGGAATGCCGTAGGGATCGTTGCCATCGCTACGTGGGCGGGGTGGGTGATCGGTGGTTATATCCACCGTGGCTGTGATACAGGTGACTGGGGCGACTGCGGTGATTGGGACATTGGCGATGGCGGGGATGGTGGAGACGGCGGTGGAGGAGACGGTGGTGGCGGGGATTGATCCCTATCCCTACCCCGTTATGCCCGCCCCCGACATCCGAATACGGTCTGCACCGTCGCGCCGACGATCACCAGAGCCAGATACGTCGCCATTTTTCCATCGCGCCCCAACACCAGCAGGCCCATAACAAGTACAGCGCTGCCCAGCAGCAGGTGCGTCCCTACTTGCCGCTTCCATGCCTGCCCGTTCCAAGCAGCACGTGCGGCCCCTCCCAGCAGGGCAGCGATAGTGGGGAACGCCAGCGCCATCCACAAGGCAGGTGCCAGGAAGTTCGCCAGATGCAAGATAGTGGAATACAGCCCCATGCAATCGCCTACATTGCTCTGTTTCGCCAAAAACCCAAAATTTTAGAATCTGACTATGGCGACCACGGCGGTATGGGCAGTAGGCATCAATCACACAACGGCGCCGCTAGCGGTGCGCAGCCGCTTTGCGTGGGCGCTGGAGCAAGTGCCCCTCGCCTTGCAGGACTTGCGTACTGCCCTGCCCGGCCAGTGTGAAGCCGCGCTGGTTTCGACCTGCAACAGGGTGGAAATCTACGGCGCCGACGACGGTGCCTACGCCGAGCCAGCCCTGGCATGGCTGGCCGACCACGGTGGCATGGCCCCGGACACGCTCCGCACCCACGCCTACACCTTGCGCGATCGGTTGGCGGTGCGCCATGCCTTTCGCGTGGCCAGCGGGCTGGATTCGATGGTGCTGGGGGAGCCGCAGATCCTCGGCCAGCTCAAAAAAGCCGTTCGCGCCGCCCGCAGCGTAGGGACGATCGGCTCGACGCTAGGCCACCTTTTCGAGCGCTCCTTCGCTGTAGCCAAGCAGGTGCGCAGTTCCACCGGCATCGGTGAACGTTCGATCAGCATGGCCGCTGCGGCGGTGCGCATGGCCGAAACCTGCCTGGGCGACTTGCAGCGCACGCGCATCCTGTTCATCGGCGCCGGGGACATGATCGAGCTGTGCGCCACCCACTTTGCCGCACGCCGCCCCAACAGCATGGCTGTGGCGAACCGCACCGTCTCTCGCGGGGAAGAGCTGGCCCGCCGCCATGACGCAGACGTGATGCGCCTGGCTGACTTGCCCGAGCGCCTGCACGAATTCGACATCGTGGTGAGCTGCACCGCCAGCACCCTGCCCATCATCGGACTAGGCGCCATGCAGCGATGTCTACACCGGCGCACGGCACCGATGTTTCTGCTCGACCTAGCCGTTCCCCGCGACATTGAACCTGAAGTGGCTGCCTTGCCCGGTGTCACGCTCTGTTCGGTCGACGACCTCGGCGCGGTGGTGCGCAGCGCTTGTTCCCACCGCCAGGCAGCGTTGGAGCAGGCAGAAGCGATCGTCGATGCCGCAGTGCAAGGGTTCCTGCATTGGGTCGACCAGCGTGGCGCGGTTCCCTTCATCCAGCAGGTCAATGCGCAGTCTGACGCCTGGCGCGACCAGGAATTGGCCCATGCACGCAAGCTGCTTGCGCGTGGCGTTCCCGTAGAGGATGCACTTGCCACGCTGACCCACCGGCTCAGCCGCAAGATGCTCCACGGCGTGCGTTCCGAGCTTCGTAGCGGCGACGCTGCCTCGCGCGAGCGCGCCGCAGCCGCTGCCTTGCAATTCTTTCTGCGCAAGACGCGCTAAGCGTGCGCTGCACGCGCCGCGCCCCCAACGATGAAACTTTTTTTGCGCCACCGGCTTGCCCGCTACGTCGATCGACTCGGCGAACTCGAATTCCTGCTTTCCCGCCCCGACATCATGGCCGACATGGGGCAGTTCCTTGCGCTCTCGCGGGAGCACAACGACGTCGCAGCGGTGGCGCAGCGGTACCAACGCTATCTACAGCGCGAAAAAGACCGCGACGATGCGCAAACCCTGTGCGCTGATGCAGGCAGCGACGAAGACATGGCCACGCTGGCCCGTGAAGAAATGGCGGCTGCGCAGGCGGAGCTGGACGAATTGGAAGGGGAGCTGCTGCGCATGCTCCTGCCCCGCGACCCCGACGATGCCCGCCCGGCCTTGCTGGAAATTCGCGCCGGAACGGGTGGGGATGAATCGGCACTGTTCGCGGCAGATTTGCTGCGCATGTACCTGCGCTACTGTGACCGCCGGGGGTGGAAACCCACCGTCGTGAGCGAATCGGCCAGCGAGCTTGGCGGGTACAAGGAAGTCGTCGTCCGCATCGAAAGCCGGGACGCTGCCACCCCAGGGGTTCCGGGGGCCACGGGTGTATTCGGTACGCTCAAGTTCGAATCCGGCGGGCACCGCGTGCAGCGGGTTCCCGTCACCGAAGCGCAAGGGCGCATCCACACCAGCGCATGTACCGTCGCCGTGATGGCCGAGCCGGACGAGGAACAGGCCATTGCGCTGCTCCCTTCGGACTTGCGCATCGACACCTACCGCTCCAGCGGCGCTGGCGGGCAGCACATCAACAAGACCGATTCCGCAGTGCGCATCACCCACCTGCCGACAGGCATCGTCGCCGAATGCCAGGACGGGCGCAGCCAGCACAGCAACAAGGCGCAGGCATTGCGCGTGCTGGTGGCGCGCATCCAGGACAAAGAACGTGCGCAGCGTGCGGCCAAGGAATCCGCGCACCGCAAAAGCCTCATCGGCAGCGGGGATCGCAGCGACCGCATCCGCACCTACAACTTCCCCCAGGGCCGACTGACCGACCACCGCATCAACCTGACGCTCTACAAACTCGGCGACATCCTCGACGGCGACCTTGACGACGTGGTCTCGGCACTGCATGCCTTCGAGGCAAACAACGCTCTGGCCGAGCTGGAACTGGCTGGCGCAGCGTAAAGGGCGCGATGCTGCCCGGCACCAATACCAATACCGTCACTGTTGCCCAGGCTTTACGCCATCTCGCCTTGCAAGGCGTGGACAGGCTGGACGCGCAACGGCTGCTGGGTTCTGTGCTGGGCTGTGAAGACCGTGGCTGGCTGCTGGCCCATGGTGAAGCTGTTGTATCGGCCCAATCCGCCCGACAGTTGCAGACCTTGCTCACCCGCTACCAAGCTGGGGAGCCAATGGGATACCTGCTTGGCGCGCAGGAGTTCCATGGCCTGCTGCTGCACGTCGATGCGCGCGTGCTCGTCCCCCGGCCCGATACGGAAACGCTGGTCGATTGGGCGCTGAAAGTGCTGCCGCCTGCGCCCGAGCAACCCCTGCGCGTGCTCGACCTTGGAACCGGCAGCGGCGCCATCGCCTTGGCCTTGCAAGCCCGCCGCCCGCAATGGCAGGTTTGTGCCACCGATGCCAGTGAAGATGCGCTCGACGTGGCACGATCCAACGCCCATCGCTTAGGGCTGACCATCGACTGGTTTGCGGGCGACTGGTTTGCGGCCCTACCACCCGGTGCGGCACAGCAAGGCTTTGACGCCATCGTCTCCAACCCCCCGTACATTGCCGAGGGCGATGCACACCTCAGCGCCCTGCACCAGGAACCCGCCCTAGCGCTACGCAGCGGCGCAGACGGCCTCGACGCCCTACGCACCATCATTGGCAATGCCCCGACACACCTGCGCCCCGGTGGCTGGCTACTCCTCGAACACGGCTACGACCAAGCCATGGCCGTGCGCAACCTCTTGCAAGCACAGGGCATGGCGATGGTGTCCACCCGCCGGGATTTGGCGGGAATCGAACGATGCAGCGGCGGCAGAGTGGAGTGAGTAGTAGGAGAAGAAGATGTTGACAGCCCCCTGTGTCACAGTAGATGTCCGAAAAAAACGAGACCACCGCACCGCCCGCCCCAGACTCCATCAACCAGCGGTTGACCTGGATAGAACCTGGATGTAGATTGCCATACACAACATTGTTGAATGTTTCCACAACCCAGGGAATTGCCATGTCAACCGTCCATTTCAGCGTGCCAGACGATGTCAAAGAAGCATGCAACGCCACCTTTGCCGAGCCGAACAAGAGTGCCGTCATTGCCGACTTGATGCGCGAGGCCGTGCAGCGCGCCCACGCCCGCCAGCAGCACATCAGCGCCATTGACCGAATCCTGGCCCGCCGCGCTCATGCACCCAACGTCACCGAAGTACAGTTTCAGGCAGCGCGGGAAGAGGGTCGGCGCCAAACCATTGGCCGATCCCAATAGGCCTACTGCATTTTTTGGGTTAGCCACTTGTATAAAGCGGACTTCAGGATATCCAATGCAATGGGCTTCGTCAGAAAATCGTCCATTCCCACAGCTAGGCAATGCTGGCGGTCTTCTTCATACGCATCGGCTGTCAAGGCAATGATGGGAATGCGTGGCCGGGTGTTATCACGCTCCCATTGGCGTATTCGTTTTGTGGCATCGTAGCCATCCATGACCGGCATGTGCAAATCCATCAGAACAAGGTCAGGACAAGCGCCTTGGGTGATGGTGTCCAGGGCTTGCTGGCCGTCGTAGGCTGGCATCACACTGAGGCCCAGTTTTGTCAGCAAGGACTCGATCACCATGCGGTTGACGGTGTTGTCCTCCACCACCAACACGCATCCGGCAAACAGCGCAGGTTCGGTGACGGTGTTGGCTGGCGCCAGAAGTTCCGCACCAGGTTCTGCACCGCTACGTATTCCATTCTTTGCGGCCTGTTTGACCCGTACACGAAACCAAAATCTGGATCCCCTGCCAGCAAGGCTTTCCACCCCCACGTCACCGCCCATCATTTTGGCCAGATGGCGCACGATAGACAAGCCCAGCCCCGAGCCGCCAAACTCTCGCGTGATCGAGTTATCGGTCTGCGAAAACGGCTGAAAAAGCAAATCCATTTTTTCTGGTGGTATGCCTATGCCTGTATCGCTCACCGAAAACTCCAGCCGGGCAGACTCCTCATCATGTTCCATCTCGACGCCTTCGATGCGAACATACCCCTCCCGGGTGAATTTGATGGCATTTCCAACGATGTTGGAAAGCATCTGACGAACACGGTTCGCGTCAGCCAAGTAGTGACTAACGGGCGAGCCTTTCCATTGGTATTCGAGTTGCAACCCCTTGGAATTTGCTGTGCTAGCAAACAACATTTGTATTTCGCGTAGAAGCAAGTCGGGTTGGAAAATAACGCTATCAAGCTGAAATTTCCCTGCCTCGATTTTGGACAAGTCAAGAATGTCGTTGAGCAGTGTCAACAATGTTTGTCCAGATAAGAAAATAGTTCTTGCATACTCGCGATACTCGTCTTCTTTCAGGTTGGGCATTAACAGCAGTTGCGCCATACCCAAAATGCCGTTCATGGGGGTGCGTATCTCATGCGACATCGTGGCCAAAAATCGGCTTTTTGACAGGTTGGCGGCTTCGGCAGCTTCTTTGGCACGGGTGATTTCCAATTCATACGCTTTTTGCCGAGAAATATCACGCAAGAGCAAGCACTCGCGTTCGGCATCCAGGCGCTTTCGCTCGGTAATGTCGGTAAGAATGCCATGCCACAATATGCTGCCGTCCTCCTGCTTTTCAGGCAATGCATGGCCACGCACCCACTTTCGTACACCACTCGTGGTTTGAATCTGGTGTTCATGCGTCCATGGCGATAACATTTCACAGGCATACAGCACAGAGGCCCGGTGCGATTCCCGATCCTCGGCAACAATACAGTTCGTCATCACCTTGTGGTCGCGGTAGACATCCTCTGGCGATACTTCATACAGCTCACAAAGCCGGGCGCTCAAATACAAAAATGTCCAACTGCCATGGGGCGTGACCAAAAGCTGATATACCACACCAGGCACGGAACTGGTGAGTTTGTTGAATTGCTGTACCGTGGTGTCCGAGGCCAGATGTGCTTGCCGGATTTTGTTGAGTTCTACCGCCAATTTGTGTTTTTGCGCCAGCGCTTCAGACACCGAGTGCGTCAGCATGGCGGCGATGCCGGTATCGGCCCGCGACCAAGGGTCGCTGCGTCCGCGCCAGGTTTCTGTCCATATTTCAAAAGATTTGCGGGGCGTGAGCCGGAAATTGCCCGCCGCATTCTGTATCAGTCCGGTTTGGTAGTTTCCCGCCCATTTCACGGTACTCGGCTTTTCTGGACGCAACCAAACGATGGCATTGCGCATTTTTTGGGTCAATGCGGTCGTCAATACACCTGATGCCACATTAGGGTAAGCCAACGCTGCCGTGTACACCTGCCCGAGTTCGTCACAAGAAAAAACCTGACCGGTGGGTTGCAACCCCAGCCATTGGAGCAGTGCGTGCGTCGATGCCGGGTCTGGCACCACACCATACACATGAGATTGGCCTTCCACTATCACAATCATTCCCGTCGCATGCAGCAAATCCATCAAACGCGGCAGCAGGTTCTGCAATACGACCGACTCTTCTTCCATCGCGATAGATTTGACCAAATCGCTCACCATCGTATTGGCCTGATCCAATTTGGCGCGTTGCTCGATAGCTGCGAAACTGGATAACTTGGCCGACACCATGCGACTAATAAAAATCGCCGATTCGCGCATGGCAATGGAGACCCGCTTGGGCGTCAAATGATGGCAAGCCACCAAGCCCCACAATTGACCGTCTTGCATCAAAGAAATCACCATGGAGGCTGCAACACCAATGTTGCGCAGATAAGCCAAATGAATCGGTGACAAACTGCGCAAGGCCGAATAGGTCATATCCAGCGGCTCACCCGTTACGGGATGGAGTGAGGGTAATAAAGGAACCGGCTGCGCATCAATATCCACCACAATGCGAACCAAATTGGTGGAATATAGGCGCCTGGCCTGCGACGGAATATCACTGGCCGGAAAGTGCTGCCCCAGGTAGGAGTGCGCAAATTCGGCTTTATCCTGCGCAATGATCTCACCATCCCATCGGGAATTGAATTGATACACCATGACGCTGTCATACCCCGTAAGCTTGCGCACCAGTTTGGCAAGCTCGTTGAGGTACTGAATCAGATCGGCGTCCGAATCAAAATTCAGCAAGGTTTGCTGAAACTCCAGTTGTAGTTGCGCCAATTGGGCTTCCAGATGCGTGCCTTCATCGCGTTCGAGTTCCAGCACCCACGGACCATTTCCGCTATACAGGTGCGCTTGCAGCCTGGTTTCAGCACCCCCGCTGGTGACGGCCAGCACTGCGGTAGCCGTATTCCTCTTGCTTGCAAGTGCTATCAATGTCTGCACTTGTGATGCGGCCTCTTCACCCAGAACCTCGACGAGGGGGCTGCCCAGTGCATTGCCTGAAGGCAAATCTACAAAATCTGCCAGGTTCTCACTGGCTTGCTGTACACAATGCAAAGGGGCAGCCCCCAGCACCAAAGCAGCGCCATGCGGTTGAATGTTGCCGATCAGGTGGATGCGCTCCTCTGCACATTCACGCAGCGCCTGTTCAAACTCCTCTTTGTTCAATGGGTTCATGATTGACTCGAAAATGAGGCGAAACGGTTATTTTTGATTGGTTGCGGTGGTCCCGATAGTTTGGACAGTCACCGTGCAGGAATACGCTAAAGCTGGTGCTATAGAAATGGCATTGACATTTCCAAAATGTGAAAAGTGTAGCTGTGGAGCTTCTGGGCAGTTGCCCTCACCCCCCGGCCCCTCTCCCGCTGGGCGGGGGAATTTCGTGAAGCCGCTTCGCGACTTTCACGGTAAGCTACGCTGAGCAAGAAGGAGAGCACGCCCATGCATACGACGTATATCCGGGATTACACGCATTCGCTGGGGTTGCAGGCCAGGCAGGCCGCGCACCTCATGGCCCGTTCCTCTACGGCGACCCGCAACGCTGCGCTGCGGCAGCTTGCTGCACTACTGCGCAGCAACGTGGAGATGTTGCAGACAGAAAACGCCAAAGATCTGGAGCGCGCTGCATCCGCCGGGCTGTCCGCGCCGATGATGGATCGGCTGCGGCTGACGCCCCCTATCCTCGAAACTTGCGCACGGGGCTGTGAGCAACTGGCCGAGATGGCCGACATCATCGGCGAGATGCATGGGGTGCGCGTGCAGCCCAGCGGAATTCGCGTCGGCAAGATGCGCGTTCCCATCGGGGTGTTCGCGATGATCTTTGAAAGCCGCCCCAATGTCACGATCGAGGCCGCGAGCCTAAGCATCAAAAGCGCCAATGCCTGCATTCTGCGCGGCGGTTCCGAATCGATCGAATCCAACATCGCGTTGACCAAACTGGTGCAACAAGCGCTACAGCAGTGCGGGCTGCCCCCTGTGGCGGTGCAATTGGTGCAGACCACCGACCGCGCCGTCGTCAGCCAGATCGTGACGATGCCACAGTTCGTCGATCTCGTCGTTCCGCGAGGTGGCAAGGGGCTGATCGAACGGGTCAGCCACGAATCCCGCATCCCCGTGCTCAAACACGTCGACGGGAATTGCCATACGTATATCGACGACCCCTGCAACATCGAACTGGCGCTGAAGGTGACGAACAACGCCAAGATGAACAAACTCAGCGCGTGCAACGCCACGGAAAGCCTGCTGGTGGCGCGTGGTATCGCGGGGGAATTCCTGCCACGGATGGCGGACATCTTTGCGGCCCAAGGCGTGGAAATGCGCTGCGATGCAGAGGCCATGGCACTGCTGCACAAGTGCCAGGAGGCCCGATTCGCGCAATTGGCTACCGACGCCACCGCAGCCGTTGCCGGGGGAGACGCCCCCCCCGCGCACCCCCAACCGCTGCCGCTGACCACTGCCACGGAGACAGACTGGTTCATGGAATACCTGGCGCCGATCATCAGTATCAAGATCGTCACCGGCGTCGAGGAAGCCATCTCGCATATCAATTACTACTCCAGCCACCACACCGATGCGATCCTGACCCGCGACTTTGCCCACGCGCAGCAATTTCTGCGAGAGGTCGATTCGAGCAGCGTAATGGTCAACACCAGCACCCGCTTTGCCGATGGCTTCGAATACGGCCTAGGCGCGGAAATCGGCATCAGTACGGACAAATTCCACGCCCGTGGCCCCGTGGGCGTCGAAGGGCTGACGTCGATGAAGTACGTCGTCCTTGGCGAAGGGGAAGTGCGCGGGGGGTAGCACGGGCGTTCCCATCCGGGGCTGGAGTTTGATAGCGGCTACCGCGCTTCTACGGTACACAGTATTTCGGCAACACCCCCGCGTCGGCAAAGCTGTACACCACGCTGCCCGCGACGATGGCGTGGTCCAGCACGGGGATGCCCAGAGCGCCGAGCGTCTGCACCAGCAACGCGGTCAGACGATGGTCTGCGGGGGAAGGCTCTGCGCTGGCTCCAGGATGGTTGTGCGCCAGGATCACACTGGCGGCGCGGTGGCGAATCGCGGCTTCCACCACATGCCGGGGGTGGACGTGCGCCTCCCGCACCGTACCTTCCCCCACCAATGCGGGGTACAGCACCCGGCAGCGGCTATCCAGACATAGCACATAGAAGACTTCCTCCGGCCGCCCTGCCATCAGCGGGACGAGGTACCGCTCCACGGCATGGGAATCGCTCAGCGCCGGGGATTCCCGCTCGATCCGATCCTGCAAATAGCGCCGGGTCAGCGCGGGGATCAACGCCAGCAAGGCCGCCGCACGCTGGCCTACGCCATCCACGCTCGCCAAATCTTTCGGGTCGGCCTCCAACACGGCGGACAACGAGCCGAACCGATGCAGCAAGGTATGCGCAATCGGGTTGGTATCTGCGCGGGGAATGGCGTGGAACAACAGCAGCTCCAACACCTGGTGGTCGTCAAAGCTGTCGAGTCCATCTTCCAAAAACCGCGCACGCAACCGCTGCCGGTGGCCTTGGTGGATGGATGCGGCGTCAGGGTTTGCGGCCATGGGGCGCTGGGGGCGAGGGGGCGGTGCGTTGGCGTGGGGAACGCGCCAGACGATCGATTTTGCAAGAGGCTTCACCAACACAAAAAAAAGGCCCGGGGCGCGCCCGAGCCGAATCGAAGATGGTGGAGACAGGCGGGATCGAACCGCCGACCTATTGATTGCGAACCAATCGCTCTCCCATCTGAGCTATGCCCCCATTGCTGGAAATTCTACACAGCCCCAATGCCGCAAGACCTGCGCCCATTCCCCCTGCAAGCCGCGCTACGCCGAGCCGCCACGCTACTAGGGAAAACCCCAGGTACCATCAGAGGGGCCACATAGGGTGGCAAGTACGCGAGGATTACACTCCTGCGCGCAACCGGTAAGGCGATGGCGACAAGGCAATGCCGACTGCGGTACTGCAACGTTGCGGGCGCCTTGCCCACGATGGTTTTTTTCACTCTTTCAGGAGCAATTGGCAATGAAACAACAAACGAAGAACTACTCGCTCACGGCATGCGCCCTGGCTGTCTCCGCGCTCCTCAGCGCTTGCGGTGGTGGTGGTGGCGTGGTGGATGATGTGCTGCCGACGGTGGCGATTGCTGCGCCTACGGGGTTGGTAAATGGGAAAGCAGTGTTCACTCTCACGTTTAGTGAAGACGTGGGGGATTCGTTTGTATTGGAAGACGTGACGGTTACCGGCAGCGGCACTGGTGCTGCTACCTTGACACCCAAGGCGGAATCGGATGGGCTTGTGTACGAGTTGTCTGTCCCAGCACCAACAGTGGCATCGGGTCAAACTGCGGACATCAAGGTTTCCGTAGCCGCCGACAAATTCGAGGATTTGGTAGGCAATGCCAACCTCGCCTTGGCAGAGGGAACATTCACTATTGACAAAAAAGCGCCGGTAGCCGATACGACGAATCCGGTGCAGCCTGTGTATGCCAACGGCGTTGCGACGTTTACGCTCAAATTCGACGAACCGGTCAGCCTGAAAGACGCCAACCTGATCACGGTGACCAATGGCACCAAGGGTGCCCTGACACCGAGCACTGGGTCGGCCAGCACGTTCACGCTGGCTGTAACGCCCAGTACAGGTGCCGCGACAGTCACGGTGAATGTGGGTGCCGGAAGCTTCCAGGATGTCCAGGGCAATGCGCTAGGCACAGCGTTCTCGCAGACTGCCACGATCTCCGATCCGACGCCAACTGGCACCAGTTTGTTGCCCAATGACGGGTTGACTGCTTCGGGTTGGCAATTGGGTACGGGTGGTTCTGCTACTGCGGCCAGCGGTGTCGTCACGGTCGTTCTCGGTACAGATTCGGGCAAAGATAGTTCGGGGGCCAATGCCTTGGCTGGTGTCCTCATGTCTACCCAGACTGGCGGCACAGTGCCCACGTTCTCCTTGTCTCCGCAGCAAAAGACCGTGCAATTGCGGATCAAGGCGCCGGGTGCAGCCACGAAGGTGAAGCTGAAGTTCGAGAAAACCGGTACCACCGTTACCGCCGAAGCAGATGCGGTAACGCAAGCCAACAATAACGATTGGCAAACGCTGACCTTTACTTTCGACAAGATCAAGACTACGGCTACAGACGCAGGAAGTGCGCTGACGTCTACGGTGCCATTTGACAAGATCGTTCTGTTCCCCGACGCCGACTTCACCCGCGTGGCCAGGACCATCAATGTCGATGATGTGATCCTTATGCCTGCCAGTACGTCGACGCAAGATCCAAACAGCGTGTTGCCCGATGCTGGGTTGGCTGCTTTGGGTTGGCAATTGGGCACGGGTGGTTCTGCTACTGCGGCCAATGGCGTCGTCACGGTCGTTCTCGCAGCAGATTCCGGCAAAGATGCAACGGGGGCCAATGCCTTGGCCGGTGTGCAGATGTCTACCCAGACTGGCGGTACGGTAGCGCCGTTCTCTTTGTCGCCAACGCAAAAGACCGTGCAATTGCGGATCAAGGCGCCGGGCGCAGCCACAAAGGTGAAGCTAAAGTTTGAAAAATCGGGTGCAACCCCCACCGTTACCGCCGAAGCAGATGCAGAGACTGTAGCAAACAACAACGATTGGCAAACGCTGACCTTCACTTTCGACAAGATCATGACTGGAGGCGTAGAAGGTGCGCTGACGGCTGCAGTGCAATTCGACAAGATCGTTTTGTTCCCCGATGTCAACTACACCCGCGTGGCCAGAACGATCTCCGTCGACGATGTGATCCTCCTGCCTGCTGAGGAGCCTACGAATCCAGGCGAAGGTGAGGTATTGCCCGATGCTGGTTTGCTTGTTGACGCATGGGGTTTAGGGACTAACGGAAAAGCCGAGGTTGTTTCCGATGGAACGACCACAGGCAACAAGGTTATCAAGGTGGACATTGGAACGGGTGCCGAATCCGGTGCCGGTGTGCTGGTATATACCAATGACACGACCAAGACAGTGCCGACGTTTGTGTTGTCCTCTGTGCAGAAATATGCGAAATTGCTAGTCAAAGCACCTGGTGCAGCAACGAAGATTCAATTGAAATTCGAGAATACCGGCTCTACCGTTGTAGCGAAGGCAGAGGCAACCACGAAAGCCAACAATGATGGCTGGCAGGAATTGATTTTCACGTTCGACAAGCTTTATACAAAGAGCACTACAGGTGAAGTGGAAAGCGGTAGCCTGAACGGGGAAACGGCGTTCAACAAGATCGCTATCTTCCCAGACTTTGGCACGACACCTACGGCACGGACGATATATTTTGATACCGTAACGTTGATGGCCAGCAGCACCAAAGCGTTGGTGGACTTTCAGGGGGATGTGGAATTCACCTCGTATGCCAAAGAGGGTGAAACGAAGCCTGAAGTCACGATCCCCGTTTTGGATCCCGCAGGGTCTACAACCAACAAGGTTGCCAAGGTCAAGATCTTTGGGAAGTCTATCAGTTGGGCAGGTGTACTGTTTGGCACATCCAAAGACATTAGTTATACCGTCAACAATAGCCAATCTGTGTTTGGCAGCAGTGGTAGCAAGAAATTGGTATTGCGAGTACGTGGAGAAAATGGTAGCCTTCCCGCTGGTTTCCCAGTGAACTTGAGGGTGGAACAGGCTGGTTACACATACGCGGATAACCGTCGCCTAGAAGCCCAGGCTATCGCACAGCAGGTTACTACTGCAGATGGCTGGCAGACATTGACCTTCGACTTCGATAGTGGGCTGGTATCGGGTTCTCCTGCATTCAATGCAAGTTATGTTTACAACAAAGTGTCTGTATATTTCAATATTGGCAAGGATTCTTTACTAGATTCAATGAAGACTTACAACTTTGACATAGACCATACCTACTATTTTGATGACCTGAGAAGCGTAGAATAATCGATAGACCTTCTTTGACCGGTCGAGGTCTTTGACCCGGTTTCACAATTCGGCCCGCCAGACATTGATTGCCCTGGCAGGCTATTTGTGAACCGGGTTTTTTGATTTTTATGTTTTCTTTTGGATGTCGTTGTGCCTACCACGCTAAATTGCGTGGTTCCGTAGCGACGTGTTGTTTCACACTTTGTTAGCAGGAGTTCCCATGAAATATCGTCTCCTTCCAGTGGCGTCGGCTGCCATGATGTTGGTTGCGTGCGGTGGCAGTGGTTCAGGGTCCGATCCCTCGACGGGTGGGGTAGCGGTCGATGGCTATTTGCAAAATTCGACTGTGCTGTGCGATGCAACTGGAAATTGGCAGCTCGATAGCGATCAAAACGAAACCACGGTTCCGACAAATGCCCAAGGCCAATTCGTCTTTTCCGAAGGGTGCCAACATCCTCTGATGCTGACGGGCGGGAAAAGCACAGATACCCAATTGGACTTTGTGGGCATGATCAAAGCCCCTGCACTATCCAAGGTAATTTCCCCATTGACGACCCTGCTAGTGCATGGCGCTTCGGCGCAGAATTTGCTCACTGCCCTAGAGTTGGATGCCAGCACAGCGCTGACGGACACCGACCCCATGGTGGAAGCGACAGAGGGTGTGCTCAGCCATCCTAATTTGGCGCGCAAGACCCTTGCCGTACAACAAATCTTGCAGAAGGCGACCGAAGTGCTCGCTACTTTGGCAGGAATCAACGATGTAGACAGCAAAAACGCCATCTATGACGCACTGGCGGCTGGGCTTGCGCAGGCAATCCAGGCATCACCCACAACCACCAAGCTATTCAACGGGCAAGATGTGAACCAGGCTGCACTGCGCACAGCACTGGCGAACATGTTCGGGATCAGCACCTTGCCCACTACAGCCAAGAATGCCGTTGCAGGCGTTGGCGGTGCAGCGCCCTTGGCGGCTGTGCTCGCCCCGACATTGGCAAAACAGGCCGACGCCTACATCGACGCAAGCAATCAGACAGCAGGGTTGACGCAAGTCACGATGGCACAACAGACCGATACGCAGCTTGCCAGCAAGGTGCAGGCAGCCAAGAACCAGGGCCACCTTGGCGCTACCACCACCGAAGCAGCCGCAGCCACCTTGGGCGACGAAATCGCAGGTGTGCCCGCCAACACCCCCCTCACGCTGTCGATCACCGACAACGTCGCTGGCACTGCAACCGGCCCCGTGATCTTCACGTTCACCTTCAGCGAAGATGTTTCGGACTTTGCATTGGGCGACATTACCGTGGATGGCGTGCTCGCTTCGAGCGTGGGTACCTTGTCTGGATCAGGCAAGGTATATACCCTGACTGTGTCCCCGGCTGAAAATACCAGTGGGACGATTACCGTCAGGGTGGCGGCAGGCGCTGCGAACAATGCAGCGGGCAAGCCCTGCCCTGCCCAGTCGGATAGTCAGACTTTCGACAGAACGGTCAATGCGCCTGCGCCCACCCTGGAGATTGGCGACAGTGTTTCCACCACCACGGCAACGGGCGCAGTGACGTTTACCTTCACCTTCAACGAAAGCGTCACGGGTTTTGCGAGGGACGACATTACCGTCACCGGGGTGCCCGAAGCGAACGTGGGCGCATTGTCTGGCTCCGGCAGCGTGTACACCCTGGTGGTCACCCCGCCAGCCAATACCAGCGGGACGATCAACATCGGCGTGCGGGAAGGCGCCGCGACCAACGGCGCTGGGAAGACCAGTCCCACCAAAACGACCAGCCAGAACTTCGATACGACCCTGGCTCCCACCTTGAACATCACGGACAGCGTATCCACCACCACGGCAACGGGTGCCGTGACGTTTACCTTCACGTTCAGCGAAAGCGTTACGGGTTTTGCGAGGGACGACATCACCGTCACCGGGGTGCCCGAAGCGAACGTGGGTGCCTTGTCTGGCTCCGGCAGCGTGTACACCCTGGTGGTCACCCCGCCAGCCAATACCAGCGGGACGATCAACGTCAGCGTGCGGGAAGGCGCCGCGACCAATGCAGCCGGCAAATCAAATGCCACCACACAGGTCGCCCCCCAAGCCTTTGATACCCGCATCGTCGTCGATGAAGGAACGGTATTGGCCAATTTCGAAAGCATACAGGGCGGCTCTGGCGGATATAGCGGTGCCCAGGCAAGTTCCCAAGTTGCGCCCACTGGCGGAACGGGCAACGCCCTCCAAATCACCAAGCCTGCAAGCGCCGACATCTGGGGGGGCGCATGGTATCTAGTGCCGTCAAACATCAACAATGGCAAGGTGCCTTTTGCCACCGGCCGTACCGTGATCGCGGCCAAGGTGTATTCCCCCATCGCCGGTTCGACGATCAAGCTCAAGGTTACTGCGGCAGAACGAGATCCGACGCACGTGGAAGTGGAAAGCCTTCCTTTGGCTACAGCCAACGCATGGCAAACTGTGTATTGGGACTTCACAGGGATTGATGTGAGCAAGGCGTTTACGACGCTGTCGATCACCCCTGACCCCAACCGCACGCCGGACGGCAAGGTCTACTACATCGACGACATCCGTCTTGCACCCGCTGGTACTGTCGTGCCCAATCCAACAGCCTACCTGTACATCGGGGCCGACAACATCAATGTGCGCGATGCTGCGACCACCAGAAGCTACACCCTGGCACAGTTTGAATCCACGGGGATCAACGTTCCGTGGCCTGTGTCCGACGACGCTGCGATCCGCTTTGCGTTGGGAGAACAAGGCACGGTGGTTCTCCCCGCCAACCTGACTGTTCATGCCGCAGTCAGCATTGAGCAGGTCGATCCAGTGGGTCATGGGTTGATGAAGGCCTACATCAAGAACGTGCAAGTGACCAAGACGGGTACCAACGTCACTATCACCGTTCCCACCACTGCCGAAGCCAAGGTGTTCGGCACTTCCTGGGATGGGGAAAACCAGGCCATCGTCAACTTTACGAATTCCGTCAAAGGGATCACGAACACGCTGACTACAGCCGCCAGCACGTTGAGCAACGTGGTGTTTGGAGACGTGGTGAATTGGGGCATCAACGGGGTGGGCAGCGACTTTGCCATGTCCGACCTGTACGGAAAATACAAAGTCACCATCGTTCTGCAAGGGCTGCCTTTGCGCAAGGCAGGGGGGGGCACTCTGCCAACCAAGAGCATCGAAGTACCTACCCTGATCCAGGGTGGCACTGCCTCGCTGACTTCGAGCTTTATCGTCACGGGTCCTGCAATAGAGGGAACCATCATCCTCGGCCCCAAAAATTGACCGCCGTTCCTGACACTACGGAAAAAGCGACGTAGTGCGCAACGCAGCGATCTACGGAGAAAAACGTCCCATGCGACTGGGTTACGGCTTTCCCGTGGTCGCGCTGCGTATAACAATCACAGCGGCGATCACAGCGCTGGGCTACGCCACCGCAGCGCATTCCGCCCCCTGGGATGCGCTGCTCCAGGCCACCCCCCCTGCGGACAAAGCCTACTTGGAACTCTCCACCGACCATCTGAACGGTGCATTGGATGTGTTCCGCGTTCGCGAAGACGACCCCGCCAACGCAGGCACCCCCGCCGGGGACTTTCATTCGGTCGCTATCAGCGGCGGGGCCAAGGTGGCCGGGGGGAATTGGCTGTCGGCTTCGCTAGGCAGAAAGTCGTTGCGCAGTGCTTCGGATGCGTACCACTACACGTCGTGGCAGGTTTCGGCGATGCATCCGCTGGAGTGGATCGGCGGGAACGGAACATGGGCGGCGCGCCTGTCCGCATGGGGCAACCACGCCAGCGCTACCGAATCGACAACGGCCATAGTGGTTCCCGGTGCGCGGCTGCGCACGGTGCATATCGACAAACCCGAAGATCGCCAGATTCAGGCAGATGTGGTGGGAAGCTGGAAGGTATGGGCGGGCGCCACCCTGAGCGCACACGTCGGCATCGGCAAAACCAAGCTGTCGTACCAGGGCATGGAAGCCACGACAAAACGCAACGGATGCCTCTACCACGTCACGTTCTGGGGCAATACGATGCTGGCCAACCTGATCCCCCCCTGCAACGTGGGCGGGATCGTGATGGAGCAGCTCTATGACCGAAGCGGGCTGTACGGTGTCGATATCCCGACCGAAATCGCGTGGCGTGGAAATTTCGCGCAGGTGGGGGGCAACGTGCAATGGCAACGCGGCGCATGGACGTTCAACGTCGGCTATCTCTATCACTACATGCGTCGCAATGGGGTCGATGGCATCCTGGCCGGGCGCGGCGCACGCAGTTACCAGCGCAATGAACATCTGCTATTCCAAGCCAGCTACCCAGTGCGGCCAGGGTGGACGGTCTATGGCAGGGCACAAACCACCAGCCACCTGCTGCTCGATGACATCCCCGTCACCTACAACAGCAGCACCGCCAAACGCTTCGGATCCGGCCACGCAACCTTTGGTGTGGGGGTACGGCGGGTATGGTGAAAGGCATCACCCATTCGCCACGCGCCACCCCAGCCCGCCTTCGGGAATCAAGGGGTGCAGCCCTTCGTCCGCTGTGTCGATGCGCTTCGGGGGTTCCCAGGCTACACGGTGCAAGGTCAAGGCGCCCAGGTTGCGGGGGAGTCCATAGAAATCCGCGCCGTGGTGGCTGGCAAAGGCTTCGAGCCGATCCAGCGCACCCGCAGCCTCGAAAGCCGTTACATACAACTCGATGGCCACGGGCGCGGTAAAGCACCCCGCGCAGCCTTGGGCGCATTCCTTGCGGTGAATGGGGTGCGGGGCGCTGTCGGTGCCCAGAAAGAACCGCCGATCCCCTCCCGTCGCCGCAGCCAGCAATGCATCGCGATGCTCGGCCCGCTTGAGGATCGGCAGACAGTAGTAGTGGGGACGCAGCCCCCCCGCCAACAGCGCATTGCGGTGAAAAAGCAGATGGTGCGCGGTGATCGTTGCAGCCAGGCCCTGCGCAACGGACTGCACGTATTGCACTGCCTCCCGCGTGGTGACGTGTTCCATCACAACGCGCAGCGCGGGAAAGTCTTTGCGCAGGGGGTCGAGCACCGTATCCAGAAACACCGATTCGCGGTCAAAGATGTCGACAGCGGGGTCAGTCACTTCACCATGCACGAGCAGGGGAACGCCCAGGCGTTGCATCGCCTCCAGCGCAGGGGCGACGCGGTGCAGCGCAGTCACCCCGGCATCGCTATTCGTCGTCGCCCCAGCGGGGTACAACTTGACGGCTACCACCCCGGCATCCCGCGCGCGGGCAATGTCTGCCGCCGTGGTGCGGTCGGTCAGGTAGATCGTCATTAAGGGGGTGAACGCCACCCCAGCAGGCACTGCGGAGAGGATCCGCTGGCGATACGCCAACGCCTGTTCCGCCGTAGTGATGGGCGGGAGCAGATTGGGCATGACGATGGCCCGCGCAAACTGGCGTGCCGTATAGGGAACCACCGCCGAAAGCATGGCGCCATCGCGCAGATGGACATGCCAGTCGTCGGGTTGCGCGATGGTGATCGAGGGTACTGGGCTACGGGTTGCACACATCGATACCGCCTTGGAAAACCATCGCAATGGCAATTACTCGTCGCTATCCATACCCATAGAACGCTTGCGTGGCTGGGCAGTTTGCGCCAACAGCACGACGGCCATGGCCTCAATCGACTGCCCCTGGCCGACGGGGCCTAGTTTTTCGGCAGTCTTGGCTTTGATGTTGATCTGCTCCTCTTCTACGCCCAGGATGAGCGCAACAGACGAGCGCATCGACGGGATGTACGGAGCCATGCGGGGGGCCTGGGCAATGACCGTGCTATCAAGATTGAGCAGCTCGTACCCAAAAGATCGCACCCACTGCCAGGCACGCGACAACAATACGGCGGAATCCGCGTTGTGGTACCGGGAATCGGTATCGGGGAAATGCGTGCCAATGTCGCGCAGCGCGGCGGCGCCCAGCAAGGCGTCGGTAATCGCGTGCAGCAGGACATCGGCGTCAGAATGACCGTCCAAACCCATGGGATGGGGAATATCCACCCCGCCGAGGATCAATTTGCGGTCAGGCGCCAGTGGATGCACATCCCAGCCTTGGCCGATACGAAAGGAAGCAGGGTTCATGGAGAGGTCAAAGGGCTAGGGGAGGCTGGAGGAGGGACGGAGCAGGTGCGCCCGCGAAGAATCGTCTCGGCAAATGCCAAGTCTTCCGGATACGTGACCTTGAAATTCTGGGTGCTGCCTCGAACGAGCAAAGGCGATTCCCCCATGGCTTCGATCGCCATGGCGTCGTCGGTCACTTCGTCGGGGGAATGGTGCAAAGCGTCAAGCAGCTTGCCGATGCGGAACATTTGCGGGGTCTGCGCCAGCCATTTGTCCTGACGGCGCAGCGTTGCGGCAACCCTGTCTGCACGGCCGTGCTTGAGGGTATCTGGCAACGGCAGGGCAAGAAGCCCACCGACGGGGTCCGACAGGCAGGCGTCAATCAACGTATTGATCGATTCCGGCTGAATCAGGCAACGAGCGGCATCATGCACCATCACCCAGTCTTCTGCGTGCGCTTCCGTGCGCAGCAAATGCTCCAGGCCTTGCGTCACGGTACGCGCTCTGGTGGCTCCCCCACAGGCGGAGAAGGCAAAGCGCGGATGATCAGCGCACCAGGCCTCCAATAAACCAGCGCCAACCGCATCATTGGGGGCCAGCACGACGAGGGTGGATGCCACGCGCTCCACCCCTGCAAAGGCAGCGAGGGTATGGAACACCATGGGTTGTCCGGCCAATGGGTGGAATTGCTTGGGCTGCCCCGCCCCGCAAGGGCCACAACGCAACCCCGCGCCCGCACAAGGAATCAAGGCAAAGATGCGCTGCGTGGCATCGTCTGCATAGGGGATGGTTGCGTGTTTTGGCAGGGGCATAACCATCGATTGTAGGTAGAGGCATGGCAGCAAAACCGGGCTTTGCAGCGCAATGGTCGGAAGGGGAAAGCGCCGGATTGGCGGCCGATTCGCGGCGTTGTAGCGGCGGTTTGGCGCGAAAATAGTCTATGGCCCAGGCGCTGATCGCGACTGTCATTGCTCCTGCCTCTTGCGCCAGCTTCGTCACCCTATCCCATCACGCACCCATTCCTTCCTCGCGCTTTCCTTCCTCATGCCCTACGTCAATCCCCAGTATCTGCACTTTGCCGACGCACTCCCCCTGCAATCCGGTGCGGTGCTGCGCGAGTACGACCTGTGCTTTGAAACCTACGGAACTCTCAACGCCGACCGTTCCAACGCCGTGCTGGTATGCCATGCGCTCAATGCCTCGCACCACGTTGCGGGCGAGTACGAGGGCCAGAGCAAAAGCCAGGGTTGGTGGGACAACATGGTCGGCCCCGGTAAGCCCATCGATACGAATGTCTTTTTCGTCATCGGCGTCAACAACCCAGGTTCCTGCTTCGGTTCGACAGGCCCGATGCACCCCAACCCCGATACCGGCAAGGTGTACGGGCCAGATTTCCCCGTCGTCACCGTCGAAGACTGGGTCGATGCGCAAGCGCGACTGCTCGACTCGCTGGGCATCGACACCCTCTCTGCCGTCGTCGGGGGCAGTCTGGGCGGGATGCAGGCGCTAAGCTGGACGCTCCAATATCCCCAGCGCGTTCGCCACGCTGTCGTCATTGCCAGCGCGCCGAACCTGACTGCGGAAAACATCGCTTTCAATGAAGTCGCACGCCGCGCCATCGTCACCGACCCCGACTTCCATGGCGGCAACTACTACGCACACGGCACCGTTCCCAAACGCGGCCTGCGCATCGCGCGGATGATCGGGCACATCACGTACCTGAGCGACGACGTGATGAATGAGCGCTTCGGCCGCCAGCTTCGCGACGCCATCGTCGCCAACGCCGCAGAACCGCCCCAACAGCGCCCGTACCGCTACAGCACGCAGGACATTGAGTTCCAGATCGAAAGCTATTTGCGCTACCAGGGCGACAAATTTGCCGAGTACTTCGACGCCAATACCTACCTGCTGATTACCCGAGTGCTCGACTACTTTGACCCGGCTTCGCGCTTCGGTGGCCATTTGACGGAGGCACTGCGCCGCGCCACTGCGCGTTTTCTCGTCGTGAGCTTTACCACGGACTGGCGTTTTTCGCCAAAGCGCAGCCGCGAGATCGTCAAGGCGCTGCTCGACAACAAGCGTGATGTCACCTATGCGGAAATCGACACGCCCCACGGGCACGATGCCTTCCTGCTCGACGATGCCCGGTACCACGGCGTCGTTCGCGCCTACTTCAGCAGGGTCGCCGCTACGCTGGGGCGATGACAGTGTCCCTCACCCCCCAGCCCCTCTCCCACTGGGCGAGGGGGGCTTGATGCCATAGACCTTGAACCCATGACCAGCTTTATCGACCCCACCCAACAAGCCATTGCCGAGTGGATTCCGCCAGGGTCCCGCGTGCTCGACCTCGGCTGCGGCGACGGCGCGATGCTTGCGCACCTGCAAGAAGCGCGGGGATGCAGCGGCTATGGCGTCGAAATCGCCGACGACAACGTGCTGGAATGCGTGCGCCGTGGCGTGCAGGTCATCCAGGCGAACCTTGATGAAGGGCTATCGATGTTCGAGGATGCCTCTTTCGACGTCGTCTTGCAGATCGATACCCTGCAACACCTGCGCAATGCGGAAGTCATGCTGCGCGAGACCGTGCGCGTCGGCAAGGTGGGCATCGTCGCGCACCCCAACTTCGGCCACTGGCCGAACCGCTGGAGCGTGCTGCGCGGGCGCATGCCAGTCACCCCCCGCTTACCTTATTCGTGGTACGACACGCCGAACATCCGCTTCGGCACGCACGCCGACCTCAGCATCCTCGCACGCCGGTGCGGGCTGCACATCCTCGATAGTTGCGGTATTCAGGATGGTCAGGTGGTGCGCCGGTTCCCCAATCTGCTTGCCAGCACATCGGTGTATCGGCTTTCGCGCTGAAGATGATCATTCTTCCCACGCTATACCCATGCAATATCCCCGCGTATTGACCATTGCCGGCTCTGATAGCGGAGGCGGCGCTGGCATTCAGGCCGACTTGAAAACTTTCGCTGCGCTGGGTTGCTATGGCATGTCCGCCATCACCGCGCTGACTGCGCAGAACACCTGCGAGGTGCGGTCGATTCATAGCGTTCCGCCGGAAATGCTGCGCGAACAAATCGACGCCGTTGTGCAAGACATTGGCGTCTGCGCGGTCAAGGTGGGCATGTTGCACTGTGCCGAGATCGTCCACACCGTGGCCCATGCCATCGACCGGTATGTGCTCCCCCATGTCGTGCTCGACCCCGTCATGGTCGCCACCAGCGGGGCGGTGCTGATCGACCAGCGTGCAGTCGAAACGCTCGTCCAACAACTTTTTCCACGCAGCGCCATCGTCACGCCGAATCTCGATGAGGCCGCGCTGCTCGTTGGCAAGCCACTCACCAGCCCCCAGGACATGGCCGAGGCTGCGCAAGCGTTGTTGGGCCGGGGCGCCCATGCTGTCTTGCTCAAAGGGGGACATCTACCGGGGCCGACTGTGACGGATTTGCTGCTCGTGCATGGGCAGGAACCCATCTGGATGGCAACGCCGCGCATCGATACCCCCAACACCCACGGTACAGGGTGTACGCTGTCCAGCGCCATTGCGGCGCATCTGGCATTGGGGGCTTCGCTCGTCGATGCGGTGCAGCGTGCGCACGACTTCGTCGCGCAGGCACTGCGCAGCGGGGCTGCCGTGCGCACGGGCCATGGCAACGGCCCGCTCAACCACGGTTTTGGCCCGGCGCCTATGCGCATCCTGCCGGACGACGCGCCTGCGTAGCCCGCATGGCCCGTACAGCCCACGTCGCGCCGATCGTCAGCGCCAGCGTGGGCAAGGTCGCTCCGTACTGCGGGGCCGCGTTCGCAATGGCGTGGTAGCAGGCCACGCCACCCAGCCATACCCCCGCAGCGCCCCAGTCCACTTTGCCGACCTTGCCCACCAAATCCACGGCCAGTTTGCCCACTGTGTCCAAGGCCAGCGTCGTGCGTTGCCAGCCCAAACTGCCCAAAATCACCCCGTACAGGGGAACGAATACCGAGCTGAGTAGTAGCAAAAAAGGCTCCAGCGCGTGCATCGGCAACACAAAAGCCAGTGCCACACACACCGCGCCCAGCCCCACCGCCCAACGGGACAGCGGCCAACGTGAAACAAGGCTGCTACCGCTGACGGCACACGAATACACATCGCCATAAGCGTTGTCGAGTTCGTCGATGAGGATCAGGCTCAGCGCCAGCAAGCCGCCTTGCGCAAGCAGCAGGGTATGGACGATTCCCGCGTCCGTCGCTGCAACGCTGGCAACGAGAAAGCCCAGCGCGTAACACCAGACATTGGCAATGGCGTAGCCCAGCCACGTTCCCCCCTGCGCGCCGCGAGCATGGATGCCGTGGCGGGCGTAGTCGGCCACCAAAGGCAGCCACGATGCGGGCATGGCTACGACCAGATCCATCGCGGAAAGCCATCCCATTTCTTGCGTTCCCGCACGGTGCCAGAAGGCGACGGGGTTGTCGATGCGCGCCGCGAACTGTGCGCTCAACCATAGCAGAGAAAGCACGACCAACGGCAATGCCACGTGGGAGACGACGCGACGAACCAGCTTCGTCATCGACCCCGCCAGCAATGCCACCAACACCAATCCCCACGGCAGCAAGGCGGCTGCATGGCCCCAGACCCCTTCAAGCCGAAACCCCAGTACCTGCGCAACGACGGCTTGTGTCCCATCGCGCATCACAACCAGCTCGAAGGTCGTCCACCCCACGAGTTGCACCATATTGAGGAGGATCGGCAAGCGGGCGAATCCACTGCCAAAGGTTGCCTGCATCAACCCCGCGCTGGATAGACCGTGCTGACAGGCGATGCGAGCCGTCCACCCCAACAGCCCCGCGCCGACGATAGACCCGACCACGATGGCCAGCGCAGCCCCCTGGGTTCCCATTGCCGGGACGAGGTACGCGCCGACCTGGACGACCAGCAACCCCACCCCGAGGCTGAACCACAGGGCGGTGTGATCCCACCAGCCGAAGACACGTTCGGGGGCGGGGGCAGACAACGAAGCGTTCGAGGAAGAAGCGGGCGCAGGCGCAGGACTGGAATGGAGCGCGGGCGCGAGGGCAGAAGCGGGAGTAGGAGTAGAAGCGGGAGCAGAAGTGGATGCCATGGCAGATGGAGCAGTTCCGCCATTTCCCGCTGGGGGGACGAAGGCACGCAATGCCCCCGAAAAACGGCTTCCCTGCGCGAGGATTACCTCAACAGGTTCAAAGGGACTATCTCAGCCCAACCCCGGCTCGCTGCTCTATGACAGCCAGCCCACAAGGTTCAGCACCCCCAGCGATGGGCAGTGTAGTGGGGCTTCCTTCCTCGCACAGGGGCGCTCCTACAATCTTTGGCATGTCTAGCCTAGCCGCACAGTTCCTTGATAGCGCCTCGGCGCAGCTTCTGGCCCCGGCGGGGCTGGATGAACCACAACTTTTCCGGGCGCTGGAGCTGATCCGCGCACACCGTGTCCAGGAGGCCGAGCTGTACTTGCAGTGCTCCCGCTCCCAAAGCTGGGGGCTGGAAGAAGGCATCGTCAAAACCGGGGCTTTTTCGATCGAACAAGGGCTGGGCGTGCGCGCAGTGAGTGGCGAAAAGACTGCCTACGCCTACTCTGACGACATCTCCGCCCCTTCCCTCTTCGACGCAGCACATGCCGTGCGTTCGATCGCCACGGTCGCGCAATCCCGGCGGGCGCGGGTGGGGGCACGCAAAACGCCACGGCTGCGCAAACCATCGCTGTACGCGGATATCGACCCCACCTCCAGCCCCGACAGCGCCACAAGGGTCGCCTTGCTCCACGACATCGACCGCATGGCGCGCGCCAAAGACCCTCGCGTCGTGCTCGTCATGGCCAGCGTCGCCGCCCAGCATGACACCGTGCTCATCGTCCGCGCAGACGGGCGCATGGTGGCCGATGTGCGGCCCCTGGTGCGCTTGCATGTCAAAGTCATCGCCGAACAAAACGGACGCCGGGAAACCGGTTCCTCGGGCGGCGGCGGGCGCACGGGCTTGTCCGTGTTCGACGCGGAATGGGTAGAGCGTTGCGTCGATGACGCCGTGTCCGAAGCGCTCACCAACCTGGAAGCCCGCCCCGCCCCTGCCGGGGAAATGACGGTGGTACTGGGGGCGGGCTGGCCCGGCATCCTGTTGCACGAGGCCGTGGGGCATGGCTTGGAGGCCGACTTCAACCGCAAAGGCTCCAGCGCCTTCAGCGGTCTGGTGGGCCAGCGTGTCGCTGCCCCAGGCGTCACCGTCGTCGACGACGGCACCTTGCCCCTGCGGCGGGGTTCTCTCAATATCGACGACGAAGGCAATGCCACGCAAAGCACCGTGCTCATCGAAGACGGCATTCTGCGCGGCTACCTGCATGACGCGATGAATGCCCGGCTGATGCGCCTGCGCACGACGGGCAACGGACGACGCGAAAGCTACGCCTGCGCACCGATTCCCCGGATGACCAACACCTTTCTGCGTGCAGGAACGCTGCCCCCGGAAGAAGTGCTGGCCAGCGTGCGCCAGGGGTTGTACGCCACCCACTTCAGCGGCGGGCAGGTCGATATCACCTCGGGCAAGTTCGTGTTTTCCACCAGCCGTGCGTACTGGGTCGAGAACGGCAAGGTGCAATATCCGGTCAAAGGGGCCACGCTGATTGGCAGCGGGCCGGAATGTTTGCAGCGCGTCACGATGATCGCTTCGGACATGCAGTTCGACACCGGCGTTGGCACCTGCGGCAAGGAAGGGCAAAGCGTTCCCGTCGGCGTGGGGCAGCCCACGCTGCGCATCGAAGGGCTGACTGTGGGTGGCACGGCGTAGCAGGCCCCGAGCGTTCTTGGGGCTAATCTGTACAGGAATTCCCCACGTGCGTAATTGCTTTCCTATCGCTTTGCTTTCCTATCGCTTTCTCGTCATGTCCGCCAACGACTTTACCCATCCCATCGACAAAGCACAGCGAGTGCAAGCAGCCATCGAGTCGCACTTTGCCTGGTTTGATCGCATCAAACAAACGATTACCAGTGGGACCAGCGAGTTCACGCCTGCCGAAGTCGCAGTGACCGAAACATGCGACCTGGGGCACTGGTTGCAGGAGAGCTTTCGCTCCTACTGTCCTGACCCCGCCGTCATGGCAGCCATTGAGCGCGTACACCACGAATTCCACTTGCGTGCATCCGCCGCGCTCGACATCGCGCTGCGCGGCGATAACAGCACGGCTTGCCGGGCCATTGCTTTGGGGTCGGAGCTGTCCAACCTATCCGGCAAGCTGGTCGTGCTGCTGCGCAGCATGTAGCACAAAGGCCGCGTTTCTTCTTTCTTCCAGCAAAGCTGCATCGCGACTGCCGTCGCTCCCCCTGCCTATTCCTCGGCTTGTCGGCACGCGGCGCGCAATTGGTCACGGGTATGGGTGGCCTCCCGCCGGGCTGCTGCGGCAAAGTCCTCTTCCGCGCTGGCGTAGAGGATGGCGCGGGACGAGTTCACGATGATTGGCGCGGGTTTCACGGATCCGGCGGATCCGGCCGAACCATCCTTCGCTCCCCGCCACCCCGCCAGCACTGTGGCGCGCACGTCGCCCCCCTGCGCGCCGATACCGGGGATCAGCAACGGCAGCGTGGGGGCCAATGCACGCACCCTTGCGATTTCCGCCGGGTAGGTTGCGCCGACGACCAGCCCAAGCTGCCCGTTGCGGTTCCACGCGCCTTGCGCCAACTGGGCGATGCGCTCGTACAGCGTGGGTTCCCCCGCCACCCCAGCAAGCCGCTGCGTTTGAAAGTCCTCCCCCCCCGGGTTGGAGGTGCGGCACAGCAAAAAGGCTCCCTTGTCGTGCCGACGGAGATAGGGTTCCACCGAATCGAAACCCATAAATGGCGACAACGTCACCGCATCGGCGCCATAGCGTTCAAAAGCCTCGACGGCATAACGCTCCGCAGTGCTGCCGATATCCCCCCGCTTGGCATCAAGGATGACTGGAATGTCTGGCGCAACGTCGCGAATATGGGCAATCAATCGCTCCAATTGCTGCTCTGCGCGGTAGGCCGAGAAATACGCAATCTGCGGCTTGAAGGCCAGCACCAGGTCTGCGGTGGCATCGACGATGGCCGCGCAGAACGCAAAGATCTGCTGGACATCCCCACGCCACCGATGCGGAAAGCGCTCCGGGTCTGGATCCAGCCCCACGCACAGCAGGGAATCATGGTCGCGCTGGGCGCGTTGCAGTCGTTCGAGAAAGGTCATGATCGCTCCCACCCCGTTCTACTGCGCCGCCGACGCAGGCGCCCGACGAATTCCCGCTCGCTCTTCGGCTTCCCGAACCTGGCGGAGCATTTCTTCCATACTCAACGGCGCGGAGCTGGGGACGAGCAGAAAGTGGGGGACGGGCGGGGGGGCAAAAGGGTCTGCGGCGTGGGGGGCGGCTGGAGCGGATGCAGAGGAACTAGCCGCTACGGCGGATGTAGCGGATGTGGCCGAAATGGCAGCAGTGGCCGATGCAGCGGTAGCAGCAGACGCCGCCGGGGAGATTGCAGCGGCCTCCCGCGCCACAGCGATCGACACAGTGCAAAACACCCCGCATAGCGCGGCCAGGGCCAAGGTTTTCCGTAGATTGGGCATCGTTCACACTCCTTTGATTTCCATACCAGTCTCCCTATTGCCCCCAATGCACTGCGGGGACATGCATCCTACTAAGAACCTTGTAGTATCTTGAACCTAGATAGTCCATGAGGCGCACCTTCGGTGCTGTTTGCGTGCAGACGGTGCGTAGGCCCCCCATGCATGGCACCGGCCCCCTCCCCCACCCCCATCCTGACAAACTGCATTCCCTTGGCGTTCCCTGGACTACGAGTCATGCGGCACCCGCCCCTTCCACCCATGCGATGCCTTCCCCACCGACGCACCGGCTTCACCCTGGTGGAAATGCTCGTTGTCGTCGTGATCGTCGGCGTGCTGGCCAGTGCTGCGATGCCTTTCGTGCAGTGGGGGGAGCATCGCGTCAAGGAACGCGCATTGCGCCAGGCGCTGCGCGATATCCGCTCGGCCATTGATACCTACCGCAAAGCCTATGACGATGGCCGCATCGCCCGCCGTGTCGATGCCACCGGCTACCCCCCCGATTTGGCCGCGCTGACCGATGGCGTTCCCGGCGCCAAAAGCCCCGAGGAACGCAAGCTCTACTTTTTGCGGCGCCTGCCGCGTGACCCCTTTGCCGACCCGGACACCCCCATGGAAGACATGTGGGGCCTGCGCAGCTATGCATCCCCCCCCGACGACCCCCAGCCCGGCGACGACGTGTACGACGTCTATTCGCTGCATCCCGGCGTGGGCAGCAATGGCGTGCCGTACCGTGACTGGTAGCCGCTGGGGCGCCATGGCACGCGGGTTCACCCTGATTGAGCTGCTGGTGGTGATGGTGATCATCGCCACGCTGCTATCGATCGCCGCGCCCCGGTATCTGCGTGGCGTGGACGACGCACGCGAGTCTGCGCTCAAAGCCAACCTCTCGACCCTGCGCGAGGCCATCGACCAGTACCACGCCGACCACGGCAAATACCCGCAAGCGCTGACCGACCTCGTAGACAAAAACTACCTGCGTTCGGTACCCGTCGACCCCCTCACCGAAAGCGACCAGACCTGGCAGACCGTGCCCCCTGCTGACGATGCAGAAGCTGCCAGCGTCTATGACGTGCATAGCGGCGCTGTGGGGCTGTCCCGCTTGGGCGAACCGTATGCCAATTGGTAAAAGCTGGGCGCGTTGTGCTCGGCAGGGCTGGGGCGCCCAACAAGGCAGTGGCCAACGTGGCTTTGGGTATGTCGGCCTGTTGCTGGCCGTCGCGTTTTTTGGGCTGGCCTCGGTCGGTGCAGCGCGGATGATGGCTGCGAGCGAGCGCGCGCAACAGGAGGCCGATTTGCTGTTCATCGGCCACCAGTTCCGCGCTGCCCTGCGCAGTTATGTGGCCAGTGGCTCCGGCGGGTACCCCGCGACGCTTGAAGACCTGCTCCTCGACCGCCGCTTTCCCACCGTACGCAGGCACCTGCGGCGCATCTATGTGGACCCCCTGCGCGGCGTGGCCGAGTGGGGGACGATCCCCGCCCCAGAAGGCGGAATCATGGGCATCTACAGCCTGAGCGAGCGCCCCCCCCGCAAAACCGCCGGGTTCGACCCCGAGGATGCCGACATCGCCATCACCGCACGCATGCCGCGCAGTGACGACGCCCCCCCGCTCACGTACCGCGACTGGCACTTCGTGTACCGGCCCGGTATGCCGGATTCTTCTTCCTCCATCGCCGCGCCACCGTAGCCCTAACCACTACCAAGCCCCCATGCATACCTCCCCATCGCTACTACGCACCCCCCTGTACGACCTGCACCAATCCCTGGGCGCACGGATGGTTCCCTTCGCCGGGTACGAGATGCCCGTGCAGTATCCGCAAGGGTTGTTGCAGGAACACCTGCACACCCGCAACGCTGCGGGGTGGTTCGATGTCTCACACATGGGGCAGATTCGGGTTACCGGGCCGCACGCTGCTGCGGCGCTGGAGCGCGCCCTCCCCTGCGATGCCCTCGACCTTCGGATAGGGCAACAACGCTACAGCCTGCTGCTGAACGAACAAGGCGGAATCCTCGACGACCTGATGCTCATCCGCCGTACGTACGACTTTCTGCTGATCGTCAACGCCGCGCACAAGCACGACGATCTTGCGCGTCTCCAACACCTTATCGGCAACGACTGCGCGCTGTGCCCCTTGCCCGACCACGCCCTGCTGGCGCTGCAAGGGCCGCAAGCCGTGGGGGTGCTATCCAAGCTGGCCCCGGGGGTCGAGAAACTGGTGTTTCTGACCGGCGGGTGCTGCACCATCCACGCTGCGGGGCGAACGATGAAAGTGTTTCTGACACGAAGCGGCTATACCGGCGAGGATGGATTCGAGCTGTCCGTCCCCGCCGACGACGCTACTGCGCTGGCACAAGCGCTGCTAGAGGATCCTTCAGTGCGGCCCGTGGGGTTGGGTGCGCGCAATTCGCTGCGGCTGGAAGCAGGGCTAGTGCTGCACGGCAACGATATCGACGCGACGACGACACCCGTCGAAGCCAACCTGTACTGGGCCATCTCCCCGGTTCGTCGCCCAGGCGGCGCGCGCGCCGGGGGCTTTCCCGGAGCGGAAGCCATCGAGGAACGCCGCACTGCCACTGCCACTGCCACTGCCACCACCACGATACGCCAGCGGATCGGGCTTATTGCGATGGAACGCACCCCGGTGCGGGAACCAGCCCCGCTGTATCAGCCAGATGGAGTGGCTGGGCAGCCATCGACTGGGAACACGGTTGCGTATCAGATGGAGCCTCCAGTGGGCCACAAGGGAGAGGATCACTTTTTGCAACAACGTGGCCAACCCAGTACCCAGCAAATAGGCCACGTGTGCAGCGGGCTGTTTTCCCCCACGCTAGGCCAGCCCATCGCCATGGGCTACGTGCCCCATGCCCTCGCCGCTGTGGGGACGCGCCTACACGCCATGGTGCGAGGCAAGCCCGTTGCAATGGAAGTCTGCAAACTGCCTTTCGTCCCCCATCGGTACGTGCGCCGCTGCTGATCTGGGTACCCGGTAGGGCGATATGGAATGGTGCATGGCAACCATCGCGACTTCCATCGCTCCTATAACACGTAACCAACGCAGGGCCTTGGGGTGCTACGCATCACCGTGAGCCGAACCCGAAAGCGCATGGTTTTTTTGGGATCATTGGCGCTACGCTGATCACGCATCGAGCAGGGTTTCCACATACCAAGGGGAAGCAAATAGGACAATCATTATGCAGCATGAGTTCTTACAAAACCTGATCACTGCTTCCCCCTTTGGGTTTGCGCACCATGCCATCATTCTGGATGAACAGAATAATCCAGTTGACTACCGCTTCCTCGAAGTGAATCGAGCCTTTGAGCAACTGACCGGGCTGGTGGCGCAGAAGATTCTTCACAAAACGGTACGCGACGCGATTCCTGGAATAGAGAAATCCACATTTGACTGGATCCGGTTTTACGGCAATATCGCTTTGAATAATGGCAATGAAACATTCGAGCAATATTCCGAAGCATTAGGGTCATGGTACAAAGTGCATGCGTATTCCCACGAGTACGGTTACTTCACAACAGTTTTCATCGATATCACCGAAAGCAAACGGCAATCCGAAGAATTGGAAGAGTTTTTTTCTGTCAATCTTGACCTGTTGTGCATAGCCGACTTGCAAGGGCACTTCATCAAAACCAATGAAGCCTGGACGCATACCCTTGGTTACTCCACAGCAGAATTACACCGCAATACATTTCTGGATTTTGTGCATCCTGACGACAAGGATGCAACGCTGCATGCGATGGGGAGACTGGAATCCGGTGAAGAAATTCTGCATTTCACCAATCGCTTGCAATGCAAGGATAGGACATACCGGTACATTGAATGGCATGCCCGTCCCAATAGGACACTCATGTATGCCTCCGCACGGGACATCACTGCACACATCTTGGCGCAAGAAAAAATTCAACATCAACTGCGTTTGGAGCGTTTGACAGCCGAGGCATCCGTATTATTTACGGCAGTCAAAGACCATACAGCTTTGGATCATGCCATCCATACAGCCTTGCATCTGCTTGGCACCTACTTCAAAGCGGATCGGAGTTATCTATTCCAGTTTTCTGACGACCTGACCATCATGAGAAATACCCATGAATGGTATTCTTCAGATACTGATCCACAGAAGATTACATTCCCAAATCAACCGGTAGAGTTACTGCCATGGTGGGCACAGCGCATTACATCGGAACCATTTGTTCATATCCCTAGCGTTACTGATCTGCCACCTGAGGCCCATGCTGAAAAAACAGAATTTATCGCACAAGGCATACAATCTCATCTTTCCATCCCCCTTGCAGGCGCTGACAACAAGCTTGTAGGGTTTTTTGGTTTTGATTTGATGCAGAAAACGTGTTGCTGGTTGGAAGAAGATATTTCTATGCTGAAGGTGATTGGTGGAATCATCGGCAATTCCATTCATCGCTTGCAAGCAGAGGAAGAACTGGAAGACAGGGACGAGAAACTGCGCTTGATAACCCACAATATGAGCGAGGTATTTTGGCTCCGCAGTGCGGACAATACCAAAATGCTATACATCAACCCTGCATACGAAAAAGTGTGGGGGCGAAGCTGTGAAAGCCTCTACAAAAATCCCGCATCCTTCATGGAAGCAATTTATAAAGAAGACCAAGCTCCTGTTGCCAGAGCATACGAAAAATTTCTGGATGCCGATTTTTTCAATATGGACTATCGGATTTTGCGCCCTGACGGCAAAATCTGCTGGATTCATGGTAAGTCTTTTCCCGTGCGCAATGCATCTGGACGCATTATTCATTACACTGGAATCGCCACAGATATTACCGAGCGCAAACTCGCAGAAGGTCAACTCAAGGCAAGCGAGGCCAATTTCCGCGCCTTCTTCGAATCCATGCAAGATATGCTCGTGGTGGGAACGCCGGATGGCCAAGTGCTGTACGCCAACGAGGCCACGATCCAAAAACTCGGCTACAGCTTGGAAGAACTCCATCATCGCGGCATACTCGGAATGCATCCTCAAGAAAAAATAGAGGAAGCGAAGGAAATATTTGCAGCCATGTTCCGGGGGGAACGAAATGCTTGTCCTTTGCCACTTCAGCGCAAAGAAGGCTCGCTGGTTCCTGTAGAAACCCGCGTCTCGTTTGGAAAATGGAATGGAGAAGATTGCATTTTTGGTATATGCAAAGATCTTTCCAAAGAACAGGATGCTTTGCAGCGATTCGAACGGCTTTTCCGCAATAATCCTGCGCTGATGGCATTGTCCAACATGCCTGATCGGCAACTGATCGATGTGAATGATGCCTACATCAGGACTATCGGATACGAAAGAAGCGAATTGATCGGCAAAAGCGGCGATGAACTGGGTTTATTCCATGATGTAAATCAAAAAAAGGCCATCGCAGAGCTGCTGGCACGTCAAGGCCGCATCAAGGATTTCGAATTGTCCGTTCGTTGCAAAGACGGTTCGGTTCGGCATGGCTTATTTTCAGGTGAAATTCTGGAAACCCAGGGACAAAAATATTTCCTCACCGTGATGGTCGATATCACTGACCGCAGGAGGGCAGAAGAAGCACTGAAGCACGAAAAAGAGCTTTTCAGTGCAGGGCCGGTTTTTACCATCGAGTGGGGATATTCCGAGCATTGGCCAGTGCGAACCGTCTCGTCCAATGTCGAGCAGATTCTTGGCTACAGTCCTGCGGAAATGGTCTCTGTCGAGTTTCGATACGTAGACCTGATTTATCCAGAAGACTGCGAACGCATCGCACGGGAGGTTGCACAGCATATCGAGAACCATCTCGACACCTTTGAACAGTCATACCGCCTGAAAACAAAAGGTGGCGAGTACCGCTGGTTCTACGATTTCACCATGCTGGTTCGCAATGAACAGGGCATTCTGCACAGCATACGCGGTTATCTATACGACCAAAGCATCCAAAAAACGGCAGAGCTACAGCTCGCTGAGGAACGCACGCGTCTGGCCGGCATCATTGAGGGAACCCATGTGGGAACCTGGGAATGGAATGTCCAGACCGGCGAAACCATATTCAACGAACGCTGGGCCGAAATCATCGGCTATACGCTGGAAGAGATATCTCCAGTTTCCATCGGTACCTGGATGAAATTCTCCCATCCCGACGATCTGAGGCAAAGCTGCGAAATGCTAGAAAAGCATTTCCATGGGGAACTGGATTACTATGAATTCGAATCCCGGATGTTGCACAAGAACGGAGAATGGGTATGGGTGCTGGATCGTGGCCAGGTAGCTACCCGAACTGCCGACGGAAAACCAATGTGGATGCTTGGTACGCACATGGACATTACCGAACGCAAGCGAGCGGAAACGCTGATTCTGTCGCAGTCTGCATTGCAACAAACACTGATGGATATTTCCAATGCATTCATCAATGTTCCGCTGGAACAGACAGAGTCCGCCATCAATGAATCGCTTGCCCGTCTAGGTCGGTTTGCCAACACAGATCGTACCTATGTGTTTTCCTACGATTTTGCAGCGCAAATCTGCAAAAACACCCATGAATGGTG
Organism: Candidatus Symbiobacter mobilis CR; assembly: GCF_000477435.1. Classification (NCBI taxonomy): domain Bacteria; kingdom Pseudomonadati; phylum Pseudomonadota; class Betaproteobacteria; order Burkholderiales; family Comamonadaceae; genus Candidatus Symbiobacter; species Candidatus Symbiobacter mobilis. The sequence goes on along the minus strand of NC_022576.1, from coordinate 2,311,037 downwards.
CCGGGAGGGCATTGCGCCGCAAATCGGGGAGCTTCAGGCAGTACCTCTGGATGCGATTCCAGACTGGGTCGCGCACCACCGCAACGGGGAAGTGATGTATATCCCCGAAGTTGCGGCCCTGGCGCCCGACAGCGGATTACGGAAAATCCTGGAATCGCAGGGTATTCAGAGCGTCATGGCCTTGCCATTGATGGACGGCTGCCAGTGCATCGGCTTCATCGGCTTCGATGCCGTGCAGAATCTGCACCAATTTTCCGAAAAAGAGCAGGCACTCCTTCAGCTTTTCGCTCTGATGCTGGTGAATTTGTTCCATCGCATCAAGATTCATGATGAACTCATCAAGGCAGTTGCCTCCGCGCAAGCTGCCAACAGGGCCAAATCGGAATTTCTGGCCACCATGAGCCACGAGATTCGTACACCGTTGAATGGGATGCTGGGCATTGCCCAATTATTATTGAAACCAGATATTCAACCCGAGCAATACACCCGGTATACACGTACGATTTTGGACTCCGGCAACACCTTGTTGATTTTGCTCAATGACATTTTGGATCTTTCCAAAGTCGAAGCCGGTGAGTTGAAAATTGCAGCCAAACCTTTTGTTGTCGACTCTATACTTGACAATACGCAATCGATCTTTCAAGATTTGGCAGACTCCAAAGGAATCTTACTAAAGTGTATAAAAACTGGCAATCCACAAATCTTCGTGGGCGATGCATATCGGTTAAGGCAGATGCTTTCCAACCTAGTCAGCAATGCAATCAAATTCACCGAAAAAGGGAATATCTGCATTGAAGCCAAAATCGTTGCCATACACGGCATGGAAGCAACGTTGGAGTTTTCCGTCACTGACACCGGAATCGGTATCGCACCAGATTCCTTGCATCTGCTGTTCAAACCATTTTCTCAAATTGACAGCTCTACCACGCGCAGATTTACTGGCACGGGGCTTGGTTTGTCGATCGTTCGTCGTCTGGCCGAAATGATGCAGGGTAGCGCGTTTGTATCCAGCAAAGTCGGCGAAGGGTCAAGGTTCTGGTTTCAAGTCAGCGTCGGCCTCGGCAGCGAGGACACTGCATTGCCCACAACGACCAAGCCCCACCACACAGAACAACCTATAGTCTTGGCCGGACATGTGCTGGTCGTGGAAGACAATATAGTCAATTGCCTGGTGATCGAAGACATGCTGGACAGATTGGGCTTACAGCGCACAACAACTCATGATGGCCAAGAAGCCATGAATTCCATCATGCAAAACCATTTTGACCTGGTTCTTATGGATATCCAGATGCCGGTAATGAGCGGCTATGAAGCCACGGTACATCTGCGTCAATGGGAACAATCGACAGGTCGGGAGAGAATGCCTGTGATTGCGCTAACTGCCAATGTATTCGACGAAGACCGTGAACAATGCATGACTGTCGGCATGGACGATTTCCTAACGAAACCCGTTTCCTTGGAAATACTCGCGGCCAAGTTACGCCAGTGGTTAGGTTCGTAGCCGGGTTCCTGCTGCGGTGAAGGTGGGTCGAAAGACGTATCTCCAACTGGCCCCGGGCAATGGCGTTGTCGATGTCGATCTGCCCTTCCACCATGGCGCGCTGCCCTGCAGCACGGAAAAGTATGGCCCATAACCATCTTTTCAGTGACGATTCGATAATTTCTTGATCTTTCACAGGTCGTCCGATTTATGAACAACGAAGTGCTCGACAAAAAGAAATACTAAAGCCAGTGCTGTGATAAACATCTCTAGCATTCCCAATGCAAATTCGGAATATGGAAGACGGTATTCGAGCACGATCAAACTTTCCCCGCGCCCAACAGTTATTCCGATCAAATTTCTTTCCGAACGCTCAATCTGCGTAGATTTGCCATTGATCTCGGCCGAGAAACGTGGGTGATACGACAGACCCAAGAATAGCAGATTTTTTTCTAACTCACTATGAACGACCCAAGCATAGCGATGGCGAGAATGGAAGAAACTGGAAACCCGAACATTTCCGATCATTCGACTGAACGTGGCATTACGATACGAAAAAAGATGAAAATGTCCTTCAGACATCACTTCCATCAGGCAAGAAGCCTGCGCAAAACGACTGAGCGCGGGTGGACTCCATGCAAGAATATGCGTTGCACCAGTGCGTTCAAATAGGGTACATATTTCAGATTCTGAAGCATGGTTCAGGCGTGCAATGTCATCATCAAAGTTCAATCGCGATGATTCCACTTGATGGCCCTGAACGAGCGTGCGCTGGCTGAAAACGGCAAGACTGGATGCCAGGTAAACGAACGGCGCATCATGCCCATTGTCCCCGTTCAGTTGGTAAAGAATCACACTTTCTTGCGGTGTTTCCAACCGTATCCGATCCGCAATTCGTAGATAAGAATCCCCCTGAGGGGCTTGCAAAGAAGAAGAAACACGGATTGTGTCGCTCTCCTCGTAAGACTTGGACATTGCACTGATGACCAGAGCGGATACCAACCCCACCAGACCCCATCGAGAGACTTTCCGTGAAGTAGAAGGCATCGTTCCACTGCTCTGCCACAATTGGAATAGAGCAACACTTGCCAAAACCATCGCCACAACACCTGCAAAGCCAAAAGCACGGTGTCTGAATACGGAATTGAATATATCCAACATTCCTCCGAACCGCACGAAACCTGTGCCCAGGAACAAGAGCAAGGCACAAACCACTACCAGTGCGAGAGTACGGTGTCGAAAGCGTTCCAGCAGCAATGCGGCAATAATAATCACCACTACAGATGCGTTGACAAAACCAGTCGAGAATATGCTGCCCGACATTGACTGCTGTAGGAGATCAATATCTCCCCAACCGGTGCGTGCGCCTTGCTCGCCCCAATAACGCACAATTCGAAAAGCGAGGCTTCCAAGACAAACCACCGCTGGAAATCCCACTGCGGCCATTTTGACCCAATCTTCTCGTGCATACTGGCAGCGATATGGTCTTACCGAAGTGAAGTAAAACCACGGCAGGAGTATCGCCAATGTCAAGAATGTAACAGCCAAAGTGATGATGTGTGCCTGAACTATCAACAAAAAGATGCACAGTACTTTCATACCTAATCGCCACCCCCCCTTGTCGCGCCACTGTAGGAAGAACGTCAAAAAATACAGATAAAGCCCCATCCCAAGAGTCTGGTTGATCAACCCGATCTGAAAATGCCCCTGGATGCCTGCTCCAGAAAACACGGAGACCGATACAACCAATACCGCAGCTACGAGCGAAAACAGGACGGACCCCGAAAGGGTGAATGACAGCGCGTAGGCACCACAGATAGGCAAATAGAAAACGCCCACCAGTAGCAGTTTGTAAATATCAATGTCAGCGATCAATGGTGTGAAAAGTGCCTTGCTTGCTGAAAAGACAAGGTAAAACAAATCTGGATAATATGCGTATGGCGAAAATCCCAGATACCACTGGTGCAACAGCCCGTCCCGGAAACCGGTTTCTTGCAGGAGCGAATACTTCTCTACTGATAAATAGTAGTGCGTTCCCAAATCGAGGCCAGTCGGCCAACCTGGTAGAAAAAACCCTCTAAACATCACCATCGCTGAAACCAGGATGAGCAGTAGGAATATTGGACCCCTTGATATCATCACATCCACCACAAATAGGAAACTTCCAGATTCATTGCTGTTCTAGCGATTGCTGTATCCATCTCGAAAAAACTCATACACCGTGAGTGCGTCGGCATGGAAAAATTGAAATAGTGGTGCGGGTTCGATCCGTGCGTGAAGTAATTCCAGCACATCACTCCGGCGCGGCGATGGCCAGCAACACAGCAGCCTCGAATACCACGGCAACGACCCTGGTACGCAGGGGTTCTGGGAAGGGGTTTTTCATATCGTCGAAAAAAATCTGCCAATGCAGATGCCAAAAAAAACGGCGCGCCGCCAAGTCTCCCCGGCAACGCGCCCCGTGGGGTTGGCAACGAACCCGCCGATGGCAGGCCCGTGCCATGGGCAAGGCCGCTTCGAACGACCTCGCCCGACCCCTAGCCGACTATGGTTGCGCCATGGCTAGTTGCATAGCACCGCGTCGGCATCCTTCGCTGCGCCTACAACCCAACGGATGTTGGAGAACGAGGCTTGGAACTGCTTGTTGGTGCCTACGAAGAACAGCGTCAACGCTTTGTCGTAATGGAAGCCTGTGCTGTGGTCATCAGTCGTGTTGACGAAGCACGACAACGGCACCTTCACTGTCTTCTTCGTCGTACCTAGGTTCTGGAACATCTGCGTAGCGGTCCACAAAGCACGATTGGGCCATTGCGAGTCCAACTGCATCGTCACCACCCCCTGCGGAGCCTGGTACACCTGGGCATCAAATACCAGCGCAGTGTCCTTGTTCTGGTATTGCGTCACATCACCGGTGGGTTTCTCATCGCTGCGCTGGATGTACACCTGTCCAAGCTCTGTACCCGTCCACGTGACTTTCTTCGCGCTCGCGTCTGTCGGATCCGTCACCACACTCATTGCCGGCAATACGGCGCTGATCGGCTGCCTCCACCAGTTTTCTCCAGACGCTCCACTCGTTGGCGCAGTAGCAGACCCCAGGTACATCCCGTATGGCGATGGAACGGTTTGGTTCAACAACGCCAGTTCGGGAGTCGTCGGGCTAACGCTCGGGAAGGTCCCATCGCATTGCACCGCGTCGACATCTTTCGCTGCGCCTACAACCCAACGGATGTTGGAGAACGAGGCTTGGAAAGCCTTGTCGGTGCCTACAAAGAACAGCGTCAACGCTTTGTCGTAATGGAAGCCTGTGCTCTGGTCAGCAGTCGTATTCACGAAGCACGACAACGGAACCTTCACCGTCTTCTTCGTCGTACCGATGTTCTTGAACATCTGCGTAGCGGTCCACAAAGCACGATTGGGCCATTGCGAATCCAACTGCATCGTCACCACCCCCTGCGGAGCCTGGTACACCTGGGCATCAAATACCAGCGCAGTGTCCTTGTTCTGGTATTGCGTCACATCGCCGGTGGGTTTCTCATCGCTGCGCTGGATATACACCTGTCCAAGCTCTGTACCCGTCCACGTGACTTTCTTCGCGCTCACGTTTGTCGGATCCGTCACCACGCTCATTGCTGGCAATACGGCGCTGATCGGCTGCCTCCAAGTGTTGGCTCCAGACGCTCCACTCGTTGGCGCAGTAGCAGACCCCAGGTACATCCCGTATGGCGATGGCACGGTCTGGTTCAACAACGCCAGTTCGGCGGTCGTCGTGCTACCGCTGGGGGTTACCGACTCGCAACTTGCATCGGCATCATCCGCAGCGCCGGGAACCCAACGGATGTTGGCAAACGATGCAGAGAACGACGCATTGGCCACCCCCAACAAGAACGGCGTAGCCACTTTCTTGAACGAAAAAGCGTCCTTCTTGGTAAAGCACGTCAACGGCACTTTCGCGGTGTACTTGGTGCCCACCTGCATACTCTTGAACAGGTTCTTGGCGCTCATCGTTGCGATCTTGGGCCATGCATCTGCGATGCGCATCTCGACTTCCCCGGAAGGGGCGGTGTGTACGATGGTGTCGAACACCAGCGCCGTATTGGCTCCGTCCGCTGCATAGCTGCTCAAGTCGTTGGATCCGCCATGCGTGCCGTTCTGCGTGTACTGGATGTACACCTGCCCTTCCCCGTTGTTCGGGGACACCGTGATTTGGAACGCATCCCCCGCTGCGGTGATTTGCTTGCCGGTTTCAATCTGGATCGGAGCAACCGTCAATGACGACTGCGTGCCGACAGGTTTGTACCAATTGTCGGTACCTACCGACGACCCCAGCGCAAGCGTGAAGTCTGTCTGCGCGCTGCCGTTCTTGAAGAACGCAAGCTCTTCGGTAGCAGGCGGAACGACCACTGGAGCCGACTGGCCACACCCGTAATTCCGCGTGGGTTCGGTTTGGTTGGCCACGGTCTTGTTGTCGCCATAGCGCAGACCATACCCATAGGCAAACAGCGGGGTGTTGTCCGTCGCGTATGTCGTGCGATCACTGCCGACATTGAGCGGAGACTGGCACTCGGACTTCGGCCACGAGAAGGATAGCTTGCCGGTAAACCCAACGTTCACGGAACCATCCGCCTTGCGGAACAGCACATCGGCCACGCCCTTTCCTTCCGAACCCGGGAGCCATGCCATGACAAAGGCGTTCGAGCGGTTGAGTTCCTTGTTGACGACCAAAGGCCGACCCGCAATGAACACCGTCACCACAGGCTTGCCCTTGCCGCTGACTTTGTTCAGCACCGCCAAGTCGTCCGGGGCGCGCAGCGCGTGCTCCAACGTCCCCGTGTCTGCCATCGGATCGATGTCACCCTGGGACTCTGCATACGGCTCTTCGCCAAGCACGGCAATGACCGCATCGAACTGGGTCGGGTCCACCCCGGTGGCATCCTTGCTGTAGGTCACGTTGAAGGTGCCTGCGGCCTCCCGGATGCCGGCGAGGATGCTGTCGGCGTTCGGAAAGTCCGCATTGGTATTGCTGGTACCTTGCCAAGTCAGCGACCAGCCACCCATCTGATTGGGAATGCTGTCCGCACTCTTGCCGACGACCAGGATTCTTTTGCCACGCTGTAGTGGCAACACCTCACCGTTGTTCTTCAACAGCACCAAGGATTTCCGCACGGCCTCCCGCGCCAAGTCACGGTGCAGCAGCTTGGCTTCCACCCCAGCATTCGCACGCTGCGTCGGGCGCAGGGCAGCGAAAAGCCCAGCACGCTTCTTGACACGCAAGATGCGGGTCACCGCGTCATTGATACGCGCAATCGGAATGGTGTTGCTCTCGACCTTCGTAATCGTGTCGGTAAGGAATGCCTTCCAGTCAGCCGGCACCATGATGATGTCAACCCCGGCGTTGATGGCCGCAGCACAGCTCGTATTGGTACAGCCTGTGACCTGCGCATGGCCGTTCCAGTCCCCGATGACGAGGCCATCGAATCCCATCTTGGTTTTGAGCACATCGGTCAGCATTTCCTTGCTGCCGTGCATCTTCCCGACGGTGATGCCATCACTGACCCAACTGCTGAACGATGCCATGACCGTCTGTACCCCGGCATCGATCGCGGAGTAGTAGCCCCAGCCATGGATGTTGATCATGTCGATCTTGCTCGACTTGTTGACACCTTCGTTATCACCCAGGTCGGTTCCACCGTCGCCAATGAAATGCTTGGCGGTAGCAATCACGTTCGGGCTGGTGGTTCTCGTGAAATCGCCTTGCAGCCCCTTGACCATCCTGCTTGCATAGTCGTTGACGATCTTCGGGTCTTCCGAATAGCTTTCGTAGGTACGCCCCCATCGGTCGTCACGCGCAACAGCCACCGTCGGCCCAAAGTTCCAGTCAGTGCCCGTGGCGGCAAGCTGCATGGCCGTTGCCTCGCCAATGCGTTGAATCAACGCAGGGTCGTTCGCAGCACCCAACCCGATGTTGTGCGGGAAGATGGTCGCTTTGTAGACGTTGTTGTGCCCGTGTACGGCATCAATCCCCCACATTACGGGAACCTTGAGCCGCGTAGTCTGCGATGCCGCCCAATAATCGTCGGCACGCTGCACCCAATCGGCTGCGCTGGCAGTCTTGTTGCCATCAGGCCAAGTGCCACCTCCGCTCAATACCGATCCGATGAAGTATTGCCCTACCTCGGCCGGTGTGATGCTGATGGTTTCCGGCTGCACCATCTGGCCGACTTTTTCCGCCAGCGTCATGCTATCGACGAGCGCTTTCACCTCTTGCTCGATCGTCGCGTTTTTCTGAATATCGCTGACGAGCGTAGGCCAGTCCGTCAGGGGTGTATAGCTCAACCCCGTAGTGGTGCCGGGGTCGTCCGTGGAGGGGTCGTCCGTGGAAGAACCACCTCCGCAACCTGCCATGATTGCTACAGTCAACGCAGCAGCCAAAGCTACCGCATTGCGCGAATAAGGGAAAAAGGTACGCATAAATGCCCTCACAAATCCTTGTTGGTTGGGGCTACGCCGTGTTACCACGGCAACGAATAATGGCCCGCACTGGTAACTGGGCCTTTGCATCATCGGCCTACCAATCGGTAGCTGTCGGAAGCTGTCAGTAGCTATCGATGGCGCCGGTACTGGAGAGCAGCCTGCGATGCGCCGGAACATCCCCCCGGCAGCGGCCACGCACCCCATCATCCGCAAGCGCTTCGCGCCTAGCGGTCGCAATGCCCCCACTGGGGGCGACATCATGGGGAAAGGGGATTGGCTCTCTGGTCTGCCTGCGCTCCTTTCCTCACGATGCACTACACAGGAACAGGAAAAAAGGCTGTCGAACAGAGGCGGAGCGCGGCAATGCGATCCGCGCTATCGACATACCAGGCTTTCTGTCTGTCACCAACACAGTACGCCCACTGGCCCAATCCCCCGGGTGGTCTATGGCATGTACCAAGTCGGCACTGCACAAGACCGGAATGTGTGAAAAAAGTCACTGTACCACGGGATATTGCCGCGCTAACTACCGCTCCAACCGGGCTGTGCTGCAAGTGTGTCTCTCCCCGGTTTCGGCATCAGTGTGGTTCGTCACTTCGTGTCCCTTCCATGGCGTTCACCCTGTGGATGAGATCGCTACGCACCCGATTGCGCTACTGGCAGCGCGCCCCACTGAGGAATCCAGCATTGTGCAATCCGCTCCTATTTTTCAAAACTTCCTGAAGTAAAGATATTTTTCTGGTAGAGACAGGTGGCTATCATTCAGGAGCAGGTTGCATCAAACTACAACCCATAACAGCAGTGCAACGGTTGCGCGAGCAACGATCCAGAACCGGCCTTCAGGCCGGGGGCTCGGCTTACTGCCCGGAATGGCGGGGTTTCAAACCAGTGTAATTTTTCGATGAACATATTGCCCAAACTTCCTTACGGCCTAAGCAATTTTCACAAATTGATCTCTGAGAACCATTTTTATATAGATCGCACAAACTATATCGCCCAACTCGAAGAGCATGGCAGCTACCACGTCCTGATGCGCCCGCGCCGTTTTGGCAAAAGCCTATTCTTGTCGATGCTGGAGCATTACTATGACCAACTTCGCAAACCGGAATTCGATGCACTATTCGGCAAGCTGCATGTCGGCAGAAACCCGACTCCGCTGGCCAATGCATACCAAGTGCTGGTGCTCGATTTCAGCGGGATCGATACCTCACTCGGCATGGATATGCTGGTGCAAGGTTTTGCCAGGAAAGTAAAACATGGTGCGCTCTCCTTCTTGCAACGGTATGGGTATCCCCAAGAAGCCCACCTTGCCGTCGAACAAGAACCAATGCCCCAAGGCAAGCTCGAAGTATTGCTACGGCAGATTTCGGTTAGTGGCCAGAAAATTCTGCTCCTGATCGACGAATACGACCACTTTGCCAATAGCCTTCTTGCCGAAGATATGAATGCTTTTCGATCCGCAGTCGGCAAAGGCGGGTTCGTTCGCAGCTTTTACGAAACGATCAAATCCGCCACCCAAGCGGGCACCATTGACCGGTTTTTTATTACCGGCGTCACCGCCATTATGCTCGATAGCCTGACGAGTGGGTTCAATATTACCAAAAATCTGACTTTTGAAGAAGACTTTCACGATATCCTGGGCTTTACTCGGGAGGAAACGTTTTCGTTGATTCGCCCTTTGGCTGCATGCTGCGGAATGAACCCTGACGCAATGATGGAAGACGTCACTCTTTGGTACAACGGGTATCGATTCCACCGCAGATGCGACACCGTCTATAACTCAGACATGGTGCTGTACTTCGCAGACAACTTTGACCACAAGGCTTGCGCATACCCAGATCGAATGCTCGACGAAAACATTGCCTCCGACTACGGCAAACTCATGGCATTATTTTCGATTGGCGACCGCGAAGACAACTATCGCGTGCTGGAAGCACTGGTTACAGAAGGCGAAGTTATAGCGCAACAGCAACGGCGTTTTGACTTGGACAAAACCTTTGGCCGCGATGACTTCATCAGTTTGTTGGCATACGTCGGGTTCGCTTCCCTTTCCGGGGGAGATGGGAACGATATGCGGTACGCCATCCCCAATCATGTGATACGCGAGCTGTATTTCCAATACTTTCTCGTTGAATTGGAGCGACGCAATAACGTCGATCTGCCTATCTGGCAAGTGCGAAACGCTTTGCGATCCCTATACCGTTCCAACGACCTCGAACCGTTGCGCGCCCAATTGGAGCGCGTGCTGCGCCATTTGTCGAATCGCGACAGCATCCGCATGGATGAAAAACACATCAAGGTCATCCTGATTACGCTGCTTTTTCAAACTTCCGTATGGCGCCTACAAAGCGAACCGGAAGTAAACCGCCGCTACCCGGATGTGTTGTTGCGCGAACGCAGCCCTTTTGAACTGGCAGGGCAACATTTGATCGAATTGAAATACGCAAAAAAACAGGAAGGCGATGCGGGATGGAAAGCCAAGAGGCAAGAAGGACTGGAACAAATCACCGCATACCGTGCGTTGCCGGAGATTGCGGCTATGGCCAAGCTGCATTGCTGGTTGATGGTGACGGATGGGGAGCGGGTGGAGGTGGTAGAGGTCGTGGATGTGGTCGAATGTGGCCTAGCCAGATAGCCCCAAGTTTGTTGACGCCTTGTAGGAGCGACAGAAGTCGCGATAGCAGCGCATCCTCGGCCAGAATCGGCACCGAATCAAAACCGGCTTTCCGGCCGAGAGCAAGAAATTCGTGACAGGCATTCAGGCCGGGATCGGCTCCCCCTGCCCTGAAGGGCTGGGTTTCAAACCGAAGTTAGTTTTACGATGAACATATTGCCCAAACTTCCTTACGGCCTGAGCAATTTCCACAAATTGATCTCTGAGGGCCATTTTTATGTAGACCGCACAAACTACATCGCCCAACTCGAAGAGCATGGCAGCTACCACGTGCTGATGCGCCCGCGCCGCTTCGGCAAAAGCCTATTCTTGTCGATGCTGGAGCATTACTATGACCAACTTCGCAAACCGGAATTCAATGCACTATTCGGCAAGCTGCATATCGGCAGAAACCCGACTCCGCTGGCCAATGCATACCAAGTGCTGGTGCTCGATTTCAGCGGGATCGATACCTCACTCGGCATGGATATGCTGGTGCAAGGTTTTGCACGAAAGGTCGAACACGGTGTATTGTATTTTTTGCAGCGCTATGGCTATCCAGATGCACTGCAACATGCAGTGCAACAACAGCGCATGCCCCAGGGCAAGCTCGAAGTGCTGCTGCGCCAAGCTGCCCTTCAAGGCCACAAGCTCCTGCTATTGATCGACGAATACGACCACTTTGCGAACAGTCTTCTGGCCGAAGACATAAATACCTTTCGATCCGCAGTCGGAAAAGGCGGGTTCGTTCGCAGCTTTTACGAAACCCTCAAATCTGCCACCCAAGCGGGAACCATTGACCGTTTTTTTATTACCGGCGTCACCGCCATTATGCTCGATAGCCTGACGAGTGGATTCAATATTACCAAAAATCTGACTTTTGAAGAAGACTTTCACGATATCCTGGGATTTACTCGGGAGGAAACGTTTTCGTTGATTCGCCCTTTGGCTGCATGCTGCGGAATGAACCCTGACGCAATGATGGAAGACGTCACTCTTTGGTACAACGGGTATCGATTCCACCGCAGATGCGACACCGTCTATAACTCAGACATGGTGCTGTACTTCGCAGACAACTTTGACCACAAGGCTTGCGCATACCCAGATCGAATGCTCGACGAAAACATTGCCTCCGACTACGGCAAACTCATGGCATTATTTTCGATTGGCGACCGCGAAGACAACTATCGCGTGCTGGAAGCACTGGTTACAGAAGGCGAAGTCATAGCCCAGCAGCAGCGTCGATTTGATTTGGACAAAGCCTTTGGCCGCGATGACTTCATCAGTTTGTTGGCATACGTAGGCTTTGCATCGCTGGTCTCCGCCCAGTCGGATCGGATGCGGTATGCCATCCCGAACCATGTGATTCGCGAGCTGTACTTTCAGTATTTCCTTGTGGAATTGGAGCGGCGCAATCAATTGGTATTGCCGATGCACGAATTGGCCGATGCGCTTTATGCCTTGTCCGGCTCCAACAATATCGCACCCCTGCGCGCCCAGTTGGAGCGCGTGCTGCGCCATTTGTCGAATCGCGACAGCATCCGCATGGATGAAAAACACATCAAGGTCATCCTGATTACGCTGCTTTTTCAAACTTCCGTATGGCGCCTACAAAGCGAACCGGAAGTAAACCGCCGCTACCCGGATGTTTTGTTACGCGAACGCAGCCCTTTTGAACTGGCAGGGCAACATTTGATCGAATTGAAATATGCCAAGAAGCAGGACGGCGAAGCGGGATGGGGAGCCAAGAGGCAAGAAGGACTGGAACAAATCGCCATGTACCGTGCGTTGCCGGAGATTGCGGCAATGGCCAAGCTGCATTGCTGGTTGATGTTGACGGATGGGGAGCGGGTGGAGGTGGAGGAGGTGGTTGAATGTGGCCTAAGCCCCAAGTAGGGCGCCGGGTAGATCGGTCTACGCCCCCTCTCACAGAATAAGCCTTTATCAAGCACTAGGCAACGCTTATCCCCCTCCTGTACCATGGGTATCTACACCTCTCGCAATAGGTCAAAACCAGTAGGTTGCAGATGATATTATTGACCCCTGAAAGTTGGCTGAGGTGCCGCTACGAGATGCTGGAGGCTTCCCATTGCAATAGTCATCCTAAATTTTAAAAAGGCTTTAGTTTTTTCTTTTATAATCAATTCTAAATTTACTATTTTTTATGGCTTCTTCTGATTCAATTTTCATTTTTCAACCACAAATGGCTTGAGTTATATCACCGCACAATTTATTCAGGGCGCAATAATTCACGGAGTATCTGTCACAACAAATTGCCAATCTCTCGGCACAGATGGTCGACATTTGAAACCAGATTTAACGAAGCTAGGCATCAAATATCGCTTGCAGCCGACTGACTCGGAACTGGTATTCGTAGATGAATCCAGAATCATATCTCAAATGCCTGATCTCAATGCAGGATTTTTTGAAAACTTAAGGGAGTATGCGAGGACACGACCGATAGGATTATTTTATGATCAAGATGACACAAACATGATTGAATTCCCAACAGAATTCGCTTGTTTCTTGCCGCACACGAATTGTTTCATGACAAAAAATCCGAGAGCAATTCCAGTACAATGGGGAGCTTCCTTGGAAACGTTTGAGGAAGGAAAGTTGTGGTCAAAAAAAACACAAGTACGTTCCCCCGGGTCTATAGTCTGTAATTTCAATCCTACTTATAGTCAAACAGTGCGGGAGATGATTCTTATTGCAACTGAATCAAGGATTGGCAGCAAATTAATGCTTGACAAGCGCCATCTCTTTGGTGAAGAATATTCTAGCCAACTCCGTAACGCACAGTTCTGCCTTGCCTTTGGCGGGTCATTCCATTGGCCCAAAACAGATTATTCATGGATACGAGAGCATACAAGTCCACTGGCTCAAAAGTTCGAAACATTCCCCTTTCGATCCAGAACAGTAGGAGTATTGCGATGGGACTCTTTCCGATTTTGGGAAAGTATGCTATTTGGGTGTATTCCCATACAGTTGGATTTCGAGCAATACGGCTTTGTTCTACCGGTGCTTCCCACGCCTTGGCTTCATTACATCCCCATAGACCTTTTGAATGTCAGCTCTTGTTTTGAAAGACTTGAAGATCTGCTTCGGTCACCGGAATTACTCAGTCACATGGCAATCGCTACCCGCGAGTGGGCTAACGAGCACTATCACCCATCAGTATTTTTTCAGCGGGTGATCCGGGATATGATTGGATACCAAAAAGGATAAGAGTACATTTATATCATCCTCCCGCAAGGATGTATCCAATCTGTGAATTTCGCGGAACGTTACCGGTCATTTCTCGTACTCGAGACCCTGCACCACTCATTCGACACCGACGACTGCGAATCGAGAAGCCGCTCTGCTTCCGTCAGTACAGTCATCACCGCCAGTGGCAGCGCCCAACCCCAGCGTCCATCACCCTCCGGCGCACGTCCCTGCTCGATGGCAGCGCAAAAGGCCGCCAGTACCGCATTGAGAGGCATGGGATCGGCAAGCTGTGTCCCGTCGAACAACCTTTTTTCCCCCGACTCCAGCACTATTTGGTACTCACGCCGTTTCAGCACAGCACCATTGCCTACCACCAGCACTACACGGCACTGCGCATCGATATCCAGCTCCAGCTCTATGAGCATCCCTTTCTCGCTCCCCAATCGTTGCGCGCGAGTCACCCGCACATTGGCGCCCTGCTCGGCATTCAGCTTGGCCCCCGCCATCCACAATGCCACCGCCACGGCGTGCGGCCCATAATCCCACAGCGCAGAGCAATCGGTGCGGAACGGTCCCAGGTTCATATCCCAACCCTGTACCAGCGTCACCGGCGCAGACAGCCCAGCCACCAGCTCCAGCAAATTGCGATTGAACAGCAGGATGTGATCGACCAATAACAGCCCGCCGCCTGTATCGGCGTGCAGTCGCGCCAGATCCCGAGCCTCGGCGAGAACCAATCCCAGCGGCTTCTCGACCCAAACCGGCATCCCCGGACTCTGCGCCCAAATGGCTTTCAATGTTGGTACATGGGCGCTCGCCGGATTGGTCACGAGCACACCATCTGGCGCAAGTGTCAACGCATCAGCCAGATCCGTGCATACCCTGGTCTCCGCATCCAGCCAACAGCGTGCATCAGCCCGGCTCGTCACCACCGCCGAGAGCCTCGCCCCCGGGGGCAGTGCCCCGCGCAGTCGCACGCCCCAGGCACCCAAACCAACCTGAACCAGGTTCATGACAATGGCTGCACTATGCCGCCAAGTCGCCTCCAAGCCGCCTACTTGTACGCTACGCACGCCCAATGGAAGAAGGACAACAAGCCCTCGTTAAGGGTCATCCCCAGCTCATACCCTAGCTCCCGCCGTGCCTTGGAAATGTCCGGGCACCGCCGTTGCGGCTCGGTGACATAGACATCGGGCGCGGGAACGATCTGATGGGGAATCGGTTCCCCAAGCAAGCCACTGATCCGCTCGATCAGCTCCACCACCGTTTGCTCCGGGCTATCCATACCGATGTTGTAGGTTTCATCCGGCTTACCCTTGAGCAGCGCCAAAAACATTCCTGCCACAGTATTCACTGCAGGGCAATAGGTTCGCGACGGCAATTGCCCGGATGTGTACACCTGCAGCGGTCGCCCATGCACCAGTGCGCTGGCGATGCGCGGAAGAATCCGATGGTCGTTCTCCACCAGTCCAGGCCCAAAACTGTTGAAAATGCGAATTACACCGGTATTGACACCAAATTGGGTGTGATACACATGCGCGAAGGTCTCGCCCATCAGCTTGGAAACATCATAAGAAGAGCGATCATTGTTGGAGGCGATCGCACCGATATACGTCTCCGGCGTTGGTGTCACCGTTGCGGTCTGATATACCTCCGAGGAAGAACAGAACAAGTACCGTGCATTGTGGTGCCGCGCTATCTCTAGTGCGCTGCGCGACCCCTCCAGCGCCACATCAATGGTCTGCAATGGCCGCTGGCGATAGTGAAAGGGACTCGCAATCCCTGCCATATGCACCACGTAATCCAAGGGTTCCACTACCGGCCACAACCTCTGGGTCAAATCATGCGCATGGTAAAGAATGCTCGAATGTGTCACCGTCTCCGGCGATGCTGGATCCGGTAACGCCATATCTACAGCGATCAACTTACAGGGACGATGCAACACCCCTTCATTCAAACGCTCGATCACCCGCACTACCCAACGCCCCAAGAATCCGTTGGTTCCGGTCCACAGCAGCGTTTTGCCCGCAAGCCGTTGCGCATCTTCGCCCAGCATCGCCAGGATGCGGTCTATCTCATACAGGTCTTTTTTCATGACAAGATTCTCGGAAAAGGCATTGGGTTGATCCAGACTAGGTTGCTCAAGGCGGCGTGCTTCTCTCGGATCGCAGCGAAGAAATTCCAGGCAAACACGACTATGACATCCGGCTTCGTCTCCAGCTCATACAGCGCCGCAGACGGTTTGATCGCCAACTGCTTACCTGGCGTGAAACGTCCAACCTTCAGCGGATTGTCATCCACCACATACTCCAGCGCCGTCGCCGGTACTTCATAGGTGTACATCAATGTGGTGAGCTTTGCCGGTGCGCCATAACCCACTACCCTCCGCCCAGCCGCTTGCTGATCCCCGAGCAATTCGTGCAGACGCGCCTTGCCCGCCGCAATCCGTTCCCCCAGCTCCATCCAGGGTACACGGGTAAGCAGCCCTTGCTCCGCCTCGTGGGCCTGCCATTGCGCGATCGTCGCGCTGGCCACCTGATGCGGGCCACCGGCATGCCCCACATAACAGCGCATCGAGCCGCCATGGGTTGGCTCATGCCGCACATCGACCAGCGCCAAACCATGGCGTGCGAAAAACCCGATCAAGGGTGTCAGCGCGTGATAGTCCAAATGCTCGAAGTAGATCATGTCAAACAGTCCCTGCTCCAGCAGATCGCCGACATACTGCACTTCCATTGCCAATAGCCCGCCAGGTGCCAACAGCAATTGGACACCGGTCAACACATCGCTCAAATCGTCGATGTGCGCCAGGACGTTGTTCGCCACGATCACATCCGCTGGGCCATACTGCTTGCGAATCTCGCAGGCCAACGCTGAGGTGAAATAGGCATTCCAAGTGCGCTGTCCCGCCGCATTGGCCGCTTCGGCCAGATTGGCCGCCGGCTCGATGCCCAGGGTGCGCATCCCCTCGAAATACCCAAGCAGGGTTGCATCGTTGGAACCAATTTCGCATACGAACGACTCCGTTCCCAGCTTCAGTCGTTCGCGCAAATCCTTTGCATATTCGCAAAAATGCTGCCGAAACACTGGCGAGGTACCCGATACATACAGGTAATGAGAAAACATCGCCTCCGCGCTGACCACATGGCCCAACTGCGCATGCCCACAATCCGCGCACAGCCACACCTCCAGCGGGTACAACGGCTCCTTCTCCACCGGTTCCATGCGAAAGGCATTGGCCAGCGGAGAATCCGGCAACCGCAGCGCCGGACCCAGCCGCTTGCCAGCACATAGCCGACAACTCGCTCGAACGTGGCACTCCGTCTCTGTCGGCATCATGGCAGGACTGCGACCAGTTCAGGATAAGCCGCCCGTACTGCGGATAGTTCGCTCAACTTCACATCCAGTCGCACCAAATCGGCCTCATAAGCCGCATGCGTGCGGGAAAGCTTGCCCAGCGTCAGGAATTCGCTAGGCTCCAGAAATACCATGCTGTGCTCGACCAAGGGTGGCGTAAAAAATAGCTCCCCAGCGCCGATGCGCGTCACCACCGGCATCTCCTGGCTGCCGACCGGTCGTTCCAAATACAGTAGCGCGCCAGAAAGCAGGTAACAGTAATGAAAATCCTCCCGGTGCCAGTGCTCGGCGCGCACCGCGCCCGCCGTGCTGCGGATCAACACCGCGCTGCCCAGGGAACCATGCACCAGATTTTGGATGGCCCCGCGTGCGTCGATGAAAGGCGGCTCCAAAGGAACCATGGTTGTGGTCGGTATGTCGGTCATGAATGTCTCCAGTAATAGTGGCGGATTGTGCCAGTTTAGACGAAATGCCTTGCAATGTAGACAGCGATATACACAGCAATAGTCAAAGACCACGCTACGCTTGTGGCTGCTCCGTAGCTGGTTCGCCTCGAATAGGCAAGCCCCAACGGGAATGTAGCGCCTCTTGCGCAAAGCCAAGCATTTGTCGCAAACTGGCATAAGCATGGTGGTGGTCTAGTGCATAGCGATGCCTGGCGACAATGCCATCCTTGCCTCCTTCATCAAAAAGGCGATTGGCGTATGCAACCAATGGGGCTGGGTTGATGATGTCATGCGTGGAATAAAAAACGATCATCTCCCGGGGAATATCCCGAATCGGAGGAAGGAATCGCAATGAGTCAGGGACGATGGGAATACCGCCTGTAATCAGTGCATCGAATAAACGAATGGGAATATCATTGAGTACGGGAACGATCCAGTGCGTTTTGTGTCCACACCATTCGTACAGACGCTCCAATGGAGTCTGTGCCCAATAGCCATTCGAAAATCCAATCGAAGGATATATTTGCGAAAGAGTCAGCACAACCCGACGACGGTAATCGTACAAAGCATACTGCGCATGTTTCCCCAAAGGAGCGTTGGATCGTTCGACAGAGACCATGTGCCCAACGTGATCAGCCAGAAAAGTGCGCGTCCATTGCACGCAAGGGGCATATACCGGGCCGGCCACCAGGGGGTTGAATCGGGTAAGTAGATACAGATTTTCATGATGTGCAGGAACGTACACGTCCGTATGTGTGGCCAAAAATGTGCTGAGGTCTAGCCAATGGTGATTATCCCAATCCCACCCAACAAAACAGGTATGGGTACACCGTTCATACAGGGCGGTATATCCTGCACGCACTTCAGGATTCGACATTTCGTTATTATTGAGAATAACGATACATCCTGCCAGATCAGCAATAAGTTGTTCTTGCCGTGCAGGGTCACTCTCACGGAGACGGTTGGTATCGAAGCGTTCCACAACCAGGTCTTCTGCACCTACCTTGTTGTGGGATAGCGCGACCAAATCCCTGTTGCTGAGTGGCAAACAAGAATGGAAAGCAGAACCCACGCAAACCTTGCGAATACCACCTTTTGCAAAAGCAGTATGCAATGCCTGCAAGCGATGCTGCTTGCTGACACCAAGGTGAAAAAAAGCTTCATGCTGCCCGTATCGTATGCCCTCCACCCATTGCAAGGCTGGCTGATTGCGATCAGGGACAGTAGAAAAAAGAGTAGAAATGGGGTGGGTAGTGGGGTTGAAATTGGGATTCATCGTGCATTCAAGATTCGCATAGTTTGCAGTTTATAGTCTCCATGTTACTGCGCGTTGGAATACAAAAAATCAATTCCCGTGAGCTGGCTGACAAATTGATACCCAATCCCCCCCAAATACTGCTGTAGTTTTTCTGGGGAACGGGATTCAATGCATAAGTATTTGAACCGGTGCGCAGCATGGTCGATGCCTTTGAGTACTTCAATCTCCGCGCCTTCCACATCCAGCGACAACAAATCCATCAAGGCTGGCGCATTCGCTTGGCGCAACAACGTCTCCATAGGCACGGCCACAGCACCGAATGTGCAATTCTCGTCCGTGGGGTACAAAAATCTTTTCCCCTCCAGCGCGTGCGCCATAGGGTCTGCAATGTCTGACTCCAGCCCTACCGTTGTAGACATCAAATTGGAATATACCATCTCGACAAACTTTTCTTTGTAGTCGAATGCAGTACAAGCATTGCAGAAAAAAGTGTTCTCGCTGGATCGAACCTTTCTGCAATGCAAATAGTTATGAGGAACAGGCTCGATCAAAATTCCACGCCAATTCCTGTGTTTTTCGTAATACAACGTATTGGATTGATCGATACCATTGTTGGCCCCGATTTCTACAAAAAAGCCATTGTTATAGTTTAGCCATTGCTCTAACTTTTCATCCAACGCACTCAACCCATGGTATTTGATGGAAAGGTGCAAATTGTCTACAGCAGTATTTGCCATGGCTTGCACTGTGGGGGCAAGTTGTGGATGTTCTTTGAGGATATGGTGAATGATTTCGATAATTGTTAGATCAAAAGATTTCATCGTAAAACAAACTGCGGTTAGAAACCCGCCCTGCAGGGCGGAGAGAGCCGATCCTGGCCTGAAGGCCGGGGTTTCGGCGACCGTTTTGGAAAGGGATGCAACCCCTTCCAAAACACATCAGACCGACAGGCATGAATGCCTTTCGCTACTTTCTTGCTGGTTGGCCTTTTTGAACTTTTTCCGCTCGTTCCCACGCTCCAACAGCCTCTCGCACAAGTGCGATCCCAAAAAGCCGGCGCCGCCGGTAACGAGGATGCGTTTCATGGCTGCCCCTCCACTTCTTGCCCTTGCTCCGCCTGCTGCGCCGCTACCGCACGCAGGTTGTGCTCCATCACCGCCAATTGTTGGCGCGCAGGGCCAAAGCCTGGGTTCACGACCAGCGCCCTTTGGTAGGCATTGTGGGCCAGTTCCCATAGCTGCATGGCGGCGTAAACGTTGCCGAGGTTGAAGTGCGCTTCGGCAACATTTTGGTTCAGGGCCAACGCATACAGCAAAAAATACTGCGCATCGCTCAGGTCTCCACGCTGAAAACGCAGTACCCCCAGCATGTGCAGCACGCGGAAGTCAAGCGGCATCCATTGATGCAAACTGCGATACAACGTCTCCGCCTGCTCCAACTTCCCAGCCTGGTGCAGCGCAAAGGTTTGGGAAAGCTGCTGATCGTGGATGGAAGGTGGCACCTCAACCGTTCCCTCCAGCGGCGCAAATCTTTCCAAGACAGCACGCACTTCCTCGGCCATCTTGCCCCAGGAATAGCGGGCCGCACGCTGCAAACCCAGATCGACGTATTGCTTGCGCGTGGGGGGTTTTTCGACCAATTTGAGTACACGCTTCATACTGGCAGTGTCTTCCGGATCGACATAGAGCACAGCGTCCCCAGCGACTTCCGGAATCGACCCCTTGCGGGTAGTAATGACTGGGCATCCGCAAGCCATCGCCTCGACGATCGGCATGCCAAAACCTTCGTAGAGCGAGGGATACACCAACGCCAATGCGCCAGAGTACGCGCATTGCAAGCCGTCATCATCCAATTGCAGCATGTGGACGGCAGCCTCACCAATGTAGGCGGCGTATTCCGACTCCAGCGTAGCAACGGGGCCGGTACAAACAATCGCAAAACGCCTGCGTGCAGCGCCCATGGAGGCAAAGGCGCGAAAAAAGAGAATTGTGTTCTTGTACCCATCCCGCGCACCGACAAGCAGAAAATATGGCCTGCTGATTCCATGCTGCTGGCGAAACGCCGCTACAGCTTGGGGATTTGCGGGGCGAAAGTCCACACCATTGGGTGTCACCGTCACCTGTTCGGGCTTGATCTGCGGAAAAAACCTGCGCAAATCATTGGCCGTGTTTTGCGAGACTGCCAGAAAGTGGCAGGCGTGCCGTATGCCGCGATGCTTTTCGCGCCACATGGGATGATTGAGCACATCTACCCCGGAGAGTTCAGGGATCATGTCATGCGCCAAGAACACCGAAGGGGTAGTAATAGGCGTGGTGTAGTAGCTGGAAATCAACAACTTTGCACCAAACTTATCACAAACCCTCTGGAGCATGGCCCGGTCATCGTCGGTATCTTCGTAGTCGTATTTTGGAATATCGAAATACGTTAGACCTTCGATGCGCGGTGCAGTACTACCCCTATCCAAAACAATCAACCGTTTGCCGAATTCCGTACCCGCCCACTCACGCAACAAAGATTGCCACACGCGGGCGATGCCGGTTTTGTAAAGTTGGAAAAATACTGCATCGACCAGAATAGGGTTGGCTGGATTTGGCAGTTCTGCAAGCCGCACTTTCTTATTATCTAAATTTGCAATTGTATCTTGACTAGATGATTGAATGCCAGCCCCCCAGAAAACATGTGATAATTTGTACACACTAACTGCCTGTTCAATGCATCTATCCCATCCGTAACATAGTGATTTCATAATTGCATTTGTACGAAATGCAATTTTATCAAATCTATTTTTATATAATAATTTTATAATACTTTCTAATTCACACAATTGGTCAATAGAAATATACCAGCTTGCATCGTCCAATAATTTATCATAATTATGTTCCGTATTAATTATAATAGGCAAGCAGGCACCTAGTGTAGAAATAGGATTAATATTATTATATTTTGATATATTTAAAAAAATACAAGCCAACGAATTATTAAGTGTTTTTTTAACTGCAATATTATCATCCATCGATTGAATTAATATATTTTCTCCAAAAAATGCTATCTCTTTATTTTTAATATACTTTGTATAAGATTTATTACTAACCAAAACAAGTACTTTAGTGTTTGCAATTGAATTATTTATTAATAATTTATTAAATAAATCTATTAAATTTAATAAATTACCATCAGTTAAAGATGTCGAAAATATTACAAAATAAAAGTTATCAGTATCAATAAATTCATTTAGCACGAAATATTTACCATCAATATCAGAGTAATTTGTTATTGACGGCTTAACCCATGGTTTGATTGAAATATCTCGTGGATGTTTTTGATGTGTATAGTTAATTAAGGAAGTTGGTTTTTTATCATCACCACATTCAAATTTATACCCACAAGAATGTAATGCCGATTTTGCGTAAGCTGTGATTCTGAATATATCTTTATTATTCGAATTATATATCCATGGAGGAATTTCAAAAAACGATACAACTCTTTTTAGGTTCGCAATTTCAACAGGCGGTTTAATAAATGGAAAATGAATCAATGAATTATCTGGTAGCGCATATACAGAATTAACGATATATTTTTTTTTAAAATCACTATGGGAGTCAATATATTGTTTTGCAAAGTTATCGAAATACGGATGTGCGACAAAATTTAATATAACATCTTTTCTTGCCAAAAGAGAATATACACAATATTCAAGAAACTTATATAAATAATAATCAAATGCTTTAATGTTATATAATAATCCTAATAATGTAATATCTAAATTGACTATTATTGGCTCAATACTTGTCCATTTATAAATAACTGACTCAATTTGAGTAAACGAATAATTATCATGTATAACTGTACAATCTTTACAAAATTTTATTTTAAATCCTTGCAATTTTAATCTATTACTAAAATCAACATCTTCTGATTGATAAAATCCAAGCTGCTCATCCCATTGAACGCTTGAAAAGACACTTGCTTTCATAATACAAAGTCCGCCTGTAATATATACATACGGATCGTTTGTTTCATACGATATCAAATGATGCCCGGTTGGCCCACCAATAGTGGCCCAATCCCAATGCCGGGTACCATCAGGATTCAACAGTCTCACACACAATACATCATAATCATCCCCGTAACTTACGAGGCCATAATAAAAATCCGGCTGAAAAAGCATATCGTCATCAGCCACTACCAAATGATCAAATTTCGCTACGCTACACAATCGATTTCGCATTTCACCTAATCTACCATGACGCGCAGCATCAACTATTTCATAAGTTTTAACATCTTTTCTGCAAAAATCTATTGGCAACTCACCCCCAATCAAGATTTCATAATTCTTAATTCTAAGCGCTTGTATGCTGTTGATTAAGTTATCGAGTTTTATTGGCCTTGCGCCATTTGTAATAATACAAAATGAAATACCAATATCAAAATTTATATGTGATATTTTATTGCAAATACTTGATTTCATATACTACTAAAAAAATAAAATTAGTTCGCGCATGTCGATTATTTTTTTCTTCTCAAGGATAATTTATGAATACCCATGTTTATTAAAAAAGATACCCGATGTTTGTAACTTCTCAATAAGTTATGGCGAAATTACAAATAGTGTATTAGGCACGAATGAGCATTGCCAATCGCGGAATGGCATTAGTTCGCGTGATGCGATCTTCCAAATACCACCAAAACGAAATGCCTTGTTTCCGACAAGTCTTCTTCAAACTCGCAAACGTGTCTCGACATTGTCGCCCAAGGTCGCTACGGGTTCCACCACTCACTTTTCGTTTCTTTACAAAATCCCGAAGATCAGTTTCGCTTCCGTTTGTATGTATCGAGATTTTTGGTCGTTGTAGAGCCTATTTCGGCAAACTAATGATATATAATGTTCATCATCACAATCGCAACAACCTGGATGAAGAAAATTATGGGTTTGATATTTCATGATGATGGGTGGAGATTGCATGATGCACTATGAGAAATAATAAAATTATCGCTCCCTGAACCCAAAAAACATCCCCTAGGTTGCCATAATCCGCGTGTATCTGATCGCAGCGCAATGAACGCAATTCTTTTCGTATTGCGAACTGGCTGCCAGTGGAACGCCTTAAACATTACAGGAATTTGTTCGTGCAGTTCTGCCTATCGACGCTTTCGCGAATGGACGAAAGCAGGTGTATTTTCAGCCCTTTGGGTACAACAATTGGTCGAATACGACAAATCCCAAGGCATCGATTGGGCATGGACATCCATGGATGGAGCATTAACCAAAGCGCCCCTAGCAGGTCAGCAAACAACTGGGGCCCACCCAACAGATCGAGGCAAGCAAGGTGTCAAGCGCAGTGTGCTCACTGATGGTGCAGGCATACCGCTTGCCGTCGCCATCGACGGTGCGAATCGGCACGACATGAAGTTGGTCAGGAGTACGCTGGAAGACATCAAAGCAAAACGACCAGACCCGACGGATACAAAACCACAAGGCATCTGCTTGGACAAAGGATACGATTATGATGAAGTAAGAGAGATCGTCAAAGAATTTGGCTTTACGGCTCACATTCGTTCCAGAGGCGAAGAAGCTAAATCTATAAAGCAAGAAGCTGGTTTCAAGGCACGGCGCTGGGTAGTAGAACGTACACATAGCTGGATCCTGAATCCGTGTTCACCCAGCCACCGTTCACACATAACGCATTGATTACATGAGATAATTACAGTATTTTCAGGCTCACCCAAACGAACATGGCGCGATTTGAAGTCAAGCAAACCAGCAAGCTGCAACTGACCTCGTATTCTGGACTGGCGCTGATCGGGCAATGCTGTCAGGCCGCCCAGGTGGAGGCGGTGATCGACCCGAAGATTCCGGTGTCGCATGGCATGCGCACCTCGGACATCGTCAAGAGCGCGATTGGGCTGCTGAGCTTGGGCAAGAGCGACTTCGAAGCCATCGAATCGTTCCGCAATGACCGTTTTTTCAAGGAAGCCCTGCATCTGTCCAAGGTTCCCGGCAGCGTTTGGCTGCGTCAGCGCCTGGATGCCAAGGCCGACGCGATCCGTGAATGGACCGACGAGTTGTCGCTGCGCCTGCTGAAGCGCACCGAAGCCCCCATCACGCCGCACCAAGGATTTGTCTGTGTCGACATCGACACCTTCGCCATGGACAACAGCGGCACCAAGAAGGAAGAGGTGAAACGCACCTACCAGGGGTTCGACGGGTATACCCCGATCGCCGGTTACATCGGTAACGAAGGCTGGAACATCGGCTTGGAGTTGCGGCCTGGTTCCCAGCACTCTGCGAGCAAGACGGAATACTTCTACGAGCGTCTGTTTCCTCGCATCGAACGTTTGGTCCAAGCCGACCAGCCCGTCCTGTTGCGCGAGGACAGCGGTTTTGACAGCGCCCGCCTGTTGTTTGCCAAGGCGGCGGAAAGGGACCGACTCGCCCGCCTGGGGCGATCCTTCGACTTTCTCTGCAAGTGGAATCCGCGCAAACAGGACAAGGCGGCCTGGGTGGAGCGTGCCCAAGCGGCGGGAAGCTTTGTGGAAACGCGGCCCGGCAAGCGGGTGGGCGTGCTGTCTTTGGACGTGGAACGAAGCTTTGGCAAGGAGAAACGCCGTTTCCGCCTGGTGGCCCGAGTGATCGAACGCAGCATCGACAAGAGAGGGCAACGCCTGTTGGTGCCCGACATCGAACTGGAAGGCTGGTGGACGACGCTGGCCGTTGACGCAGCGGAGGTCATTGATCTGTACAAACATCACGGCATGCACGAGCAGTTTCATTCCGAGTTCAAGACCGACTTGGACCTGGAGCGGCTGCCTTCGGGCAAGTTCGATACCAACGACAGCCTGCTGCATCTGGCAGCGTTCGCCTACAACTGCCTGCGCCTCTTGGGACAGTTGGGACTGACCGGCAAGATCACGCCGATCCGGCATCCGGCCAAGCGCCGACGCATCAAGACCGTGCTGCAGGAGATCATGTATCGGGCAGCGAAGTTTGTGGCCCATGCCCGCCGCCTGGTGCTGGACTTCGGTCGCGGCGTGGCGGCGCATGCCAAGGTGTTTGTCACTCTTCATGCGCGGTTGCAAACTGCCGCGTCTTCGGGATGATGGCCCGCGAACGCCAAGGCCCACAGGTTGCGGATTCCGGATTTGCGGAAGGGGTGGGTTTGCGCGAGGTGCAGAAAATGCGTTGATGGAAGGCACTGATATGGCAGATTTGCCCTGATATCCCGACCGAATGTTCCCCGGATCGGCGGTGACGAGGGAAGAACCCAAGGGAGAACGCTCAAAATTCATGCGTTCAGGCCCGCAAGGACGGGGCTAGTCCAAGGGAACACGGATTCAGGTGGATGAATCGCTTTCGTCGAATTCTGGTTCGTTGGGAAAAACTTACTGAAACGTATATTGCCATGTTGCACCTCACTTGCATCTTGATCACTTTAAGGGCATATTGCCTACTGGAATAGGCTTTTACCGTTTTTGGCCAGAAACTAAATAAGGTTCAATGTACCCCAATAAACGCATCCACCACTGTTCATCTATGTAATCAGACATGACCCGCTTCCATCCAGCCAATGCTATCTTTCGACGCTCATCTTCGTGAGCTAAATAGTATCTCGTTGCATCAATGCACTCGTTCAGGGTATTAAATCCAATCACTTCTTCATCGAGTTTAAATATTTTACCAAGATTATCGCGACAATCGCATATTTGCAATGCACCAAATGCTGGTAATTTCATGAGACGACTATTAACGGGCCCGATGGAATTATGCAAGTTCCAGCCTATTCTTGCATTTCTATATAAATAGTTTAACTGAGGTATGCTTACGTAACCATCAGGCCATCCTTTCCCTCGTAATATAGCATGGGGAAATATTTTATTTAGTTGCTCAAGACGAAGTGCTCTGTCGCTTAAACCATAAATTTGTTCACAGCACATAACAATGTCAAAACAGCGTCCTGTGTTTAATATCGATTCTTTTTTAATTGAACTATCTAGTTCCGAAGTTAATACTGGAAGAGGCAACCATGCTACACGTTTTACTCCCCATTTCAAGTAATCAGGCAGACAAGCAATATTTGCTACGAAAGAAAAATCGAATGAAGCAGCCACCGGTTTGGAAAGATACTCTGAGCTTTCCGGGTCATCTGCACAATAAAATACATTAAATGTTGAAAGTGAACGAATAAAGTCTGGGTGCAACATAGAGCCGCCTGCAGCGATCAGAACGTCTTTATCCTCAAGCTTATCCTCCAATATCCCGTAGCGGCTCATCAAATCAGCACTTTTTGTTTTCCATTTACGGTCTAGCATTGGAAATGGCCACCAAGCCCCGTGGCAGGGGATACCTATCGCTTCTACGTTGTATCCTAGCTGATTTAAATTACTTGCTAATTGACATTCTTCTGCTACTCGATCCAATGAGTAGGCTGGATACACTATTGCATAATTCAACGCCCTCATATCAGCACATTTGACAATACACTGTGCCGCATGATAATTGGTTGTAGAATATGTGCTATTAAGTAAAATTTCTTTATGATCTTTGGCAGCTACTTGTGGCACTTCTGGCTTGCGCAAGACACCACACCAAGAGTGCCTGAGATTCACAATCTCAACTTTTTCTAATTGAAATTCTCGGATAAATCGCTCGGCCCCCTTCATAGAGGCCACAATCCAGTCAAAATGTAGATTCAAAGGCGAGAAATCGTGCCAAACCATAAATCCACCTGGCTTGATTCGATCCCAGACAAGTTTGGAATCCAAATAGACATTTTCCTCATCATGTGCAGCGTCAATGAACACCATTGAGAAATTCTGTAGCCCTGATGGAAGTTGCCATTGAGCTGTATTCCCATAGTACTGCACAATATTTGTAATCCCGCGCTCCCGATAGTATGACCCTATTTCATCTTTCGTGAGAAGGTGTGTGATTAATTTACCAGAGGTGGAATTTTCTTGCTCAGGCAGGATATTGACTGTATGACACTGGTAGCCCTGCTGGAGATTTGTTGCTAGCTTGTAGGTACCTCTACCATGCGAAGTTCCTAGTTCGAGTACATCGCCTTCAGCATTGGCAGCCAAAGTACACAACACTTCAGCATCTCGCCGCGCTCGCCCGTTTGCATCAGTATCGACCTCAACTACATCAAGATCCGTTTCCAATAATACACCATCAAAAGCTAAGCCAAAGTGTGTTTGGAAATCTTTAATAGTTTCGACAATACAAATATTCATAATTTGTCAGTATATTATTTATCAGCGATTGTTATTGTCGTACCGGTGTGCGTAAAAAAGATGTCCATTATTTCACTCAAGCGCTCTCGCTCATCGCATGCATTGACGGGGCCTTTGATACTTTCTTCTTCGAACGCTTGCTCCCAAACCTGCAATTGTTCAGGGCACAAGCAATTTTGCCATCAGTATTCTGGCTTCTCGGCTTTTTTCATTGCCACGGTTTTGAGCGCCGCAGGCACCCTCACTTTCCAGTCCACCCCTTGCAGGTCATCTGGCTGTGCATGTGCTACGTGGCCTTGTGATCGAAATCAATACTGCGCCAAGCGCACAAGTCAGGCGTTGAAATACACACCTATTGGCTGATCGGTGGAATGATTTGAATTTCGGGTGGCATCATTTTTCGTGCTATCTGTTCCTGAAATTACCTGTTAGTACGCGACATCTCGAATGTCTTCCTCCGCCCCCTATCCATAATAAATCTACCAGACATCTACTGTGTCATGGGGGGCAACACATTGAGTCCAAGAAGAGCTGAAGGATGCAACGGGGTAGTATATTCACAAAAATTAGACCAATACACGGTAAGCTGAAATTTTGGATTGTTAAGCTAGTGATTCAATAGCCTTTTTTGCCAGGATGAAGTTAGGGTTCAATTTTAATGCGTGATTTAAATTTACCACTGCTATTTGTTTGTATCCTGAATTTATTTGGCAAACCCCAAGATTAAACAACACAGCGTAGGCAAGCGGTGAACTAATATTATTGTCTAACCATGTCTGATAAAGTCCAATTGCTTCATCAGTGCGCATCTCTTCGATATAACGTTCGGCTGCTGATATCAGTGTAAAAACATCAATCCCACTTACGTTCGATACTGCATGCTTAGATGCTACTGCCGCCTCCACAGCACCGATTGCTGGTTTCCATGTACTTGCTGCTTGAAGTGCATCATGAAAGAAATTTGCATATTTTTGTGCCATCACATTCCAGTCGAAGTTTGCTACAACTGCTGCGCGTGCATGTCGTCCTAACTCCACCCTCAGGTTGGGATCATCCCGAAGTGTACAAACAGCTCTTATAAGTACAGGCAGTTCGCGTTCAACAATTACTGCACTGTAGCCACTGCGTAGGTACTCCGGTACAGTGCCATTATCCGTTGTAATGATCGCACGTTCCATGGCAGCAGCCTCCATAAGCGAGTTGTTATTGCCCTCTTGGTGTGATGTGCAAACATAAACATCAATCGTGTTGTAAAAATTACGCATTTCCACAAGATCAAGATGATTGTCCATGTAACCACAGATAACAAGCTCAACACCTGGAATATGCCCTAGTGGGACAATCAGTTCATCGAAACCCTTAGTCTTGTTGACTCGATTACCAGCCCAGCCAATGCGAATCTTTCCAGCGCCTGAAAAGTCGGCATGGGTTGATGATACAAAAAAAGATGTATCTGTGCCATGCGTAACATAAGCAGTGTTGGGAACAAAAGGACTGAAGATGTTGGTAAGCCGTTTGGAAACTGTGTGGATGCGCTGAAATTGACATGAAAGGTAGTTCACAAACCCCAGAAAATCCTGTCCAGCCCAAGAAGTGTGTGAACGTATGCTGGTAACATACTTGGCTGGCGTTCTTATTTGACTTGACGGAATCAAATTCCATTCGAGAGGATAAAGCAAATCATAATCATCTTCATTATATGACTGCCCATGAAACTTCAGATCGAAGTCGAATTCATTTCCCAGCAACTGGATCAAAACTTGGCAGTGTCGTGCAAATATCCAATTAGGAATATCTGCCATTAACATGATACGAGGTTTTTGACCATTAGCTTTCTTACAGTAGTCACTAGTCGCTTGAGCAGGAATCTTCTCAGGCATAGCAATGACATTAATGCTGCTTCCTACAGGAATTGCTTCCAGAAGTTCACTAGGTGTTGCAGGGCGAAAATCTTGTTCAAAGAAAAAGCAGTATCGGCATGCAACGATCTCTTCCAGCATGGTTGCCGCACTGTCCCCAACACTTTCTAATGTGTAGTTGCATAGTTCCATCACCAGGATTGGTCGCATTTCTCGAAGTGTTCGCGAAGCACCACGTAAAATTTTGTGTTCAAAACCATCAACATCTAGTTTGATCAGATCTACCCTTGTGATGCCCTGTTCATCAAGAAAATCATCCAGACATCTCACCGGAACCGATTCAGGTATTACGTCACGATAGTTTCCATCCAATGGCCAACTATAGTTAAAATTGGCCAGCAAACTACCATTTTCTGAGCCTAACGCTACACGATGAAGTGATAGGTTTGCTAACAATGGATTTAATTCCAGATTGCGGCTAAGTTTGCGAAACGCTTCACTCATAGGCTCGATCGCAAACGCACGTCCAGTCAGTCCAACAAGCTGAGCCATAAATAAAGCATGAGCACCGATATTGGCACCTATGTCTATAACTGTCATACCTGATTTAACCAGCTTTGCTATCGCTGCCGTTGTGGCTGGTTCAAAACATCCTATATCGTATATACTGCGCTCTATTGTTTCGGAAAGATCAAGTTCGAATAATATCCCATTGCGCGTTACCTGGGTAAATTGTATAGTTGACGGAACTTTTGGCGTAACGATCAGCTCATTTTCTGTATTGTCAGTACTAACAGGACAAGAAAACTCGGATGGCATCAAAACAGCCATCTTACTGAGTGCTTTTGATTGGGTTTTAGTAACTGGAATGCCTACCTTCCTTGCTAGCAAATACTGCCAAAGAGAATAATGGAGTCTTGCATATTCTGACCATGTCCAGTCCTCTACAGATTTACGTAGCAGTTCCTTTTTTCGAACTATCCCCTGAAATATCCTCACCAACTCCGGAAGCGTAGTCCAGCCATGAACAATCCCACCTGGAGCATCCAAGTGATAACCCTGCGATGTAACGATTGTCTCAACACCTGCTGTCAATGCATCCATGAATCCCATGGAACCTTCATCGAGACCTGTATATAGGTAATAGTCTAAGGTTGGCATCAACTTTTGATATTCAGTTCGTTCAAAAGCGTTCCAATATCGAACAGAAAAACCTGCCATTTGAAGTTTCTGAACTATATTATCCCAACCAGCACCCATGATTCGAAACTCAAAGTCATTTGGTGAAATATATTGAACAAGATCAAGAAGAATATTTTCACGTTTACATCCACTAGGTTGAACTTTACTGGTAATACCTACAATGTTTTTCCTAGGTAGCACTTGGCCATCGTGACCTGGATTCACAAAACACAACTTCTCCCTGGGTAAACCCTCTGCAGCAAGACGATCTACTGTCTCTGAAGACATGCAGACGGCCATTTCAGCATTTATCAACTGCTGGAGCAAACGTTCACGCTTCCAGTCAGTATCAATATGAGTGACCATGATAGTTTCCGTTGTAGTTTTTCGGCCATCATAATCGTAGTAGATAATGTGGTGATTGATGTCTGACTGCGAATCCGGCTCCTTAGATATTGTCGCTGAAATATCAAATGGCAACAAACACTCCTGCAATCGCAAGGCAAATTTCCCAAGAATCCAACTGTGAACATCTTCATAACAAACAATGTGGACTCTCATGTTTTTCTCCAGGTATTTTTATCTAATTCAAAAGCCACAACGGGCACAGTTTGCCATCCTATACAAGGCGCATATCGTGATACACAAGTAGCATCAAAAAACTTAGGGCCTATTTCGGTAGACTAATTACATATAATGTTTATCATCACAGTCGCAATAACATAGATAAAGAAAATTATGGGTTTGGTATTTTATAATGATAGGTGGAGATTGCATAATGCACTCTGGGGAATAATAAAATTATTCGCTCCCTGAACCCAAAAAACATTCCCTGGGTTGCCCTAATCTGCGTGTATCTGTATCTGATCGCAGCCCAATGAACGCAATTCTTTTCGTATTGCGAACTGGCTGCCAGTGGAACGCCTTAAACATGACGGGAATTTGCTCGTGCAGTTCTGCCTATCGACGCTTTCGCGAATGGACGAAAGCAGGTGTATTTTCAGCCCTTTGATACAACAATTGGTCGAATACGACAAATCCCAAGGCATCGATTAGGCATGGACATCCATGGATGGAGCGTTAACCAAAGCACCTTTAGCAGGTCAGCAAATAACTGGGGCCAACCCAACAGATCGAGGCAAGCAAGGTGTCAAGCGCAGTGTGCTTACTGATGGTGCAGGCATACCGCTTGCCGTCGCCATCGACGGTGCGAATCGGCACGACATGAAGCTGGTCAGGAGTACGCTGGAAGACATCAAAGCAAAATGACCAGACCCGACGGATACAAAATCACAAGGCATCTGCTTGGACAAAGGATACGATGATGATGAAGCCAGAGAGATCGTCAAAGAATTTGGCTTTACGGCTCACATTCGTTCCAGAGGTGAAGAAGCAAAATCTATAAAGCAAGAAGCTGGTTTCAAGGCACGGCGCTGGGTAGTAGAACGTACACATAGCTGGATGAATCGCTTTCGCCGAATTCTGGTTCGTTGGGAAAAACTTCCTGAAACGTATATCACCATGTTGCACATCACTTGTGCCCGAATCACTTTAAGGGCATATTGCCTACTGAAATAGGCTCTTAGAGCCTATTTCAGTAGGCTAATGATATATAATATTAATCATCACAGTCGCAATAACCCAGATGAGGAAAATTATGGGCCTGATATTTCATGATGATGGGTGGAGATTGCATGATGCACTCTGGGGAATAATAAAATTATCGCTCCCTGAACCCAAAAAACATCCCCTTGGTTGCCATAATCCGCGTGTATCTGATCGCAGCGCAATGAACGCAATTCTTTTCGTATTGCGAACTGGCTGCCAGTGGAACGCCTTAAACATGACGGGAATTTGCTCGTGCAGTTCTGCCTATCGACGCTTTCGCGAATGGACGAAAGCAGGTGTATTTTCAGCCCTTTGGATACAACAATTGGTCGAATACGACAAATCCCAAGGCATTGATTGGGCATGGACATCCATGGATGGAGCGTTAACCAAAGCGCCCCTAGCAGGTCAGCAAACAACTGGTGCCAACCCAACAGATCGAGGCAAGCAAGGTGTCAAGCGCAGTGTGCTCACTGATGGTGCAGGCATACCGCTTGCCGTCGCCATCGACGGTGCGAATCGGCACGACATGAAGCTGGTCAGGAGTACGCTGGAAGACATCAAAGCAAAACGACCAGACCCGACGGATACAAAACCACAAGGCATCTGCTTGGACAAAGGATACGATTATGATGAAGTAAGAGAGATCGTCAAAGAATTTGGCTTTACGGCTCACATTCGTTCCAGAGGCGAAGAAGCTAAATCTATAAAGCAAGAAGCTGGTTTCAAGGCACGGCGCTGGGTAGTAGAACGTACACATAGCTGGATGAATCGCTTTCGCCGAATTCTGGTGCGTTGGGAAAAACTTCCTGAAACGTATATCGCCATGTTGCACCTCACTTGCGCCCTAATCACTTTAAGGGCATATTGCCTACTGAAATAGGCTCTTAGTATATATAGCCGACGCAACTCCATTTCTATTAATATGAGCCTATGTGTGATATCCTACGTTCCAACCCTGTTGGGATAATAGCTTGCGGATACCCGCGCCCTGATGCCAATTGTTGATCAAAAAATACAGCCATTTGTACTGGAGGCAACACACACGAATGATTTATAATAGATAGTTATTCGTTATCAACAGCGCTCATTGAGCTAATACATCCCTAACAGTTTTGGCAACTGTATCTATCTGTTCCATCGTCAAAGCCATTCCACTAGGCAAATACAGCCCTTGTTCTCCCATTCGCTCCGCCACAGGATATGCCCCTTTATGAGAAGAGTATTTCTCCTGAAGTAGCGGTTGAAGATGTAAAGGGTAAAAAAAGGGGCGCGTCCCAATCCTTTTTTCTTCCAAACGATGCATAGCCTCATGGGCATCAAAACCTAACGACGCATCCAATACTATTCCATACACCCAGTAAATATTTTGAGCGTAGTCTGTCTGCTGTAAAGGGAGCTGTACCCCCGGCAAGCCATGTAACAATTCATTATATCGCGCCCCCATCGCACGCTTGCGCTGCACAAACTCATCAAGCCGTTCCAATTGCGCTAAACCCAACGCTGCCTGCATGTTCGTCATGCGCAAATTCCATCCAAGCCGATCATGAACGAAACGACGCTGTTGTTGGAAGCAGAGATTGCGCAGGCTGCGGCACGTCGAAGCAAGTTCATCATCGTCCGTGACGACCATTCCCCCTTCCCCTGTCGTGATGTGTTTATTCGGATAAAAGCTAAAAATACTCAGGTCACCAAAACTGCCACAGGGTTTTCCACAATAAGTTTGCCCATGCATTTCAGCAGCATCTTCAATCACCTTCAGCCCATGCTTCTGGGCGATCTCCAAGATTGGACCCACATCAGCAGGTAGGCCGTAGACGTGTACCAGTAGGATCGCTTTCGTACGTGGTGTGATCTTCTTTTCAATTTGACCTACATCCATATTCCATGTTTGCGGGTTACTATCGATAAATATTGGCCATGCACCATTACGGAGAATCTGACCAATACAAGAAATGATCGTGAAAGTAGGAACGATCACTTCGTCCCCCGGACCAATTCCGATTGCTTCCACCGCTGCATCAATAGCCGCAGTGCCATTACAAACAGCAACCCCGTGCTTGCGGCCCACCCGTGCTGCAAATCGTCGTTCAAATTCTTCTACGAAAGGGCCTTCAGAAGAAATCCACCCACTCTCAATGCACTCAATCAGATATTGCTTTTCTTTTCCATCAAGCAAAGGTTTATTAACAGGAATGAAAGAAGACATTTCCATTAAAATTATTTATAATTTCTGTAATACAACAAATACCGCCCATGTTTTTTCACTTGGCGGACATTTTGTGACAATTTCTTCTACATTTATTCTATGAAAACCCGCTCGTTCCGCCCATAAATCTACTTCTGGAATAGAAAAATGACGCATTCTATGCACTTCCGTCCATGTTTTGAATTGCTGCGAATTTCTATTGCATACCTGTATGGTGTAGTGGACATCTACTCGGTTTTCATTAGGATGCAATACTGATTCTGCAATGCGGATGATATCTGCACACTCGTCAGTCATCCTTTTGACACGAACCTCTGGGCGATGTGAATACACAGATGGAGAATACCAGAAGTCGAACAAAAACAACCCGCCTGAATTTAGATGTCTTACTGCACTATCAAAAAATGCCTGTACTGCATCATTCGTTATCTGGTAGCCAAATACATGAAACAAGGACACGACAGCATTAAATTTTTTTCCCAACTCTAGTACAGAAATGTCTCACGTGGCACAGGTGAATCCGCTCCCTTCCTTGGCTTGAAAAATCATTTCCGGACTTCGATCTACGCCATGAACCCTGTAACCCATCTCAGCAAGTAAACGTCCATGTATGCCAGTGCCACAACCGAATTCGAGCACATTGCCATTTTTTACACCACAGTGCGCCAAACTATCGCGAACGTAGGCAGCCTCGGCTTTGTAATTTTTATCTTGGTAGCACAGATTGTAATATTGACTGTAGACATCAAAAACTGGAGTAGGTTCTTGCATGATCATTCAGGAATGTAGATTTGATCAACAGTAGGAATGAAGCGAGTTTTGTCTTGTTCCCCAGCATAAGGCCCTTGCTTCACTTCGATGATCTCACTATCTTCCAGCATTTCAAAACCATGCCCGCCATGAGCCAATAATAATACATCCCCTGTACAGAGAATTCGACTTTGTAAATATTTTTTGTCTTCATTATAGAAATCCACACGAATTTTGCCAGATTTGATAAAAAGAACTTCTTTTGTGTACTGTACTTCCCTTTTTACTGGATTGTGTACATGCGGCGAAATAACGTAGCCAGATGGACGGCTCATGTAAGCCAATTGTTGTGAAAAGTCGTCTGGAGTGAAGAATTGAATACCTTCTGCATGATAATTTGAACGTATAATATATGCAAGTATTTTATTAAGTTCTTCAATAATAATGAACATACAAATCATTACACAATCAAGTTCAACTGAATCATGGGTTTATTTTTTCCACCTCAAACCCCACCACTCCCCTACGCTCCGCACTGAACTCCACCCCAACCAAAACCACATCCACCCCTTCCGCCAAATACGCCCTTGCATATCCTTTTTCTTTGATCTGCGCCAATGCCCGCCCTTCCGGCTCCCATTCCACGACTTTGAATTCAAAAAGAACCACAAGCCCATTGCAGCGAACCGCCATGTCCAATCTGCCTGCGTTGCTGCTCGGTTCTGCCTGTACATCCAGCCCCAGTGCGGCAAAGTAGCTGTAGAACACGCTGGCGTAGTAGCCTTCGTACCTGGCTATGGGGTTGTTGGTAAACCATTCGTAGGGGATGCTGTCAAAAAAGGCTGTGAACAGCTTTTGCATCCCAACAAAATCATTGGCTTGGAGCAAGCGGTACAGCGAAATTCTGCACTGGGCTGTGTTAGCTGCATCGTGGCTCCATGCTTGCAATAGACAGGAATACAGGCTTTGGCGTACTTCCCGGTTCGGGTATCGAAGCTGATAGTACGTGCTGTCTTCCAGGCTGGAAACACTGTCGATGGTGAGGTACCCCGCCTGGAACATCAGCGCTTCGATGAGGATGTTGTCTACGTCGAAGGTGGAAAGCAGTGCTGCATCGCTCACCCGCTGGCCCAATGTGGGCAACCATATCTTGCGCTCGGCGAGCAAGTCGATCAAAAACGTCGGTGTTCCCGTCTCGAACCAATACGCCCGGAATTCCCGCGTCTCGAATAGCAATAGCAGATCGAACGGGTTGTAGACGCTGGTTCCCAGCCAGTTGTAGCCGTTGTACCAGCGGCGAATTTCTTCCCGGTCCAGCCCCCCCAGCTCGGGCGCAAAAACTGAGTCGATGTCGTCGTCGGTGTAACCGCATAGTGCGCTGTACCGCGCATCCAGCGTGATGTCTTGCAGGTTGTTCAACCCGGAAAACAAATTGACCTTGCTGAATTTGCTTACACCCGTCAGCATGGCGAATTGGATGCTGGCATCCTGGCCTTTGATGACGGAGTAGAGGTCCTTCAGCCCTTCGCGCAGGTCGCGGGCAATCGGCGGGTCGGTCAGGTTTTCCAAAATCGGCTTGTCGTATTCGTCGATCAGCACCACTACGCGCTGCCCCACCTTTGCCTGCACCCGGCGTATCAATGCACTGAAGCGGCCTGACAGGGTGGGCTGGTTGGTGCTGACACCGAAGCGTTCTTCCTGGATTTCGATTTGCTCTGCGATCTTGGCGCGAAGCACTTCCAGGCTATGCACCACGCCTTCCGCAAAACTCAGCAGGATGACCGGGTATTGCCGCCCCCAGTCCCACCGCTCTTCCGCCGCCAACCCCACAAACAGTTCGCGGTGGCCTTCGTACAGTTCCTTGATCGTGTCCAGAAACAAGCTTTTGCCGAAGCGCCTGGGACGGCTGAGGAAGAAGTATTTGCCGCGCTCGATCAAATCCAGCGCATAGCCGGTTTTGTCGACGTAGTAGTACCCTTCCTCCCGCATCTGGCGGAAGTTTTGGATACCGATGGGCAACTTGCGGCGGGGGGTCATGTTGGACAGTTAGACGATAAACAGTCTTATCACTGCTGGGGCTATTTCTCTTTGAAATCAGACATGTGCGATTTCAGGGTGAAGCTTGAGACCAAGCGCATGCATGACCTTGAGGATGGTGGCAAAACTTGGGTTGCCTTCGCCAGAGAGTGCTGTGTACAGACTTTCGTGACCAAGACCACTTTCATTGGCAAGTTGCGTCATGCCTTTGGCGCGCGCAATGTTACCAAGTGCCTTGACAATGAAGGCTGCGTCGTCCCCCGCCTCTTCCATGCATGCTTCCAAGTACAACACTATATCTTCCTGAGTCTTGAGGTGTTCTGCACTATCCCATTTGCGCAGTTTGAGCGTTCCCATGTCAGCCTCCTAGTTCCCGCGCAAGTTCCAGCGCAGTTTTGATATCTTTCGACTGGGTAGATTTGCCCCCACCAGCCAGCAATATCACCAGTTCCATTCCGCGCTGCGCGAAATACACACGATAGCCAGGCCCATAGTGAATCCGCATCTCCGATACACCTTCACCAACCGGTCCACAGTCGCCGAAGTTTCCATCTTCCGCACGGTCGATGCGGGCATGGATGCGGCGGGAGTTCATGTTGGGCGAATCACAAATCGCAAAAACCATCTCACCATTGCTGCGGCTGAAACTGCCCGTCATTGCGAATGTCAATACCCTCGCCAGACTGCGCCAGTACATACAACCCCTTGCGGTATGCGTATCGCCCCACTTCATCCGGCAATACCATCCCTGCCACCGCTCCCAATATGCTGA
Organism: Candidatus Symbiobacter mobilis CR; assembly: GCF_000477435.1. Classification (NCBI taxonomy): domain Bacteria; kingdom Pseudomonadati; phylum Pseudomonadota; class Betaproteobacteria; order Burkholderiales; family Comamonadaceae; genus Candidatus Symbiobacter; species Candidatus Symbiobacter mobilis. The sequence continues at coordinate 2,272,514 of NC_022576.1, read as the reverse complement.
AACCTTTGAATTGCGGAAAATACTCTTTGAAATTTCCAAGCCGTTCCAGATGTTCGTCAACGTCGGCCTGCTTCAAATGCGACTTGCATTCCACTGCAATTGCGACATCTGTGTTGACCACCAACAAATCAATTTCTGCGCGAAATTGCCGGTTATCGTCATACGAGCACATATTGGGAATGACTTGATGCACTGGTAGGTTGCGATCACGAAACAATCTCACCAACGCTGGGCGAACCATTTCCTGCACGAATTCACCCAGCCGATTGCCTTGCAAGCCCAGTTGACGGTTCGTTTCTTTGATTTGCTTGGCATTTTCTTGAACGAGGCGGTCGGTTTCTTGCAGCTTCCGATCGGTTTCCTTGCCCAGCAACGCAATTTCTTGAATCAATCTCCACACATCGTCAAACGTGGGATTTTCTATTCTTTCTATTGTCATGGTTTCCTCGTTGACGTAACTTTTTCCACCTCAAACCCCACAACGCTTCTTCGTTCTGCGCTGAACTCCACCCCAACCAAAACCACATCCACCCCTTCCGCCAAATACGGCTTTGCATATCCTTTTTCTTTGATCTGGGCCAATGCCCGCCCTTCCGGCTCCCATTCCACGACTTTGAATTCAAAAAGAACCACAAGCCCATTGCAGCGAACCGCCATGTCCAATCTGCCTGCGTTGCTGCTTGGTTCTGCCTGTACATCCAGCCCCAGTGCGGCAAAGTAGCTGTAAAAAACGCTGGCGTAATAACCTTCGTATCTGGCTATGGGGTTGTTGGTAAACCATTCGTAGGGGATGCTCTCAAACAGCGCAGTCAGCACGGCTTGCATTCCAACAAAATCATTGGCTTGCAGCAAGCGAACCATGTTTCCTGCTGGCGGGGTGGTGCGCCCGTGCAGCAATGCATGCAATAGCAGTTCGTTGGTTCCCATCCGCACTTCCCTATTCGGGTATTGCAGCGTGCATTCCCAACGGCCTGGGGTCGGTGACGTGGAAGCAATGGTGAGATACCCCGCCTGGAACATCAGCGCTTCAATGGGGATGTTGTCTACGTCAAAGGTGGAAAGCAAGGTCTCCGTAGCGACGAGGTGGCCCAGATTAGGAGTGAATATGTGGCGTTGCAGCAGCAAGTCGATCAAAAACGTCGGTGTTCCCGTCTCGAACCAATACGCCCGGAATTCCCGCGTCTCAAATAACAACAGCAGATCGAACGGGTTGTAGACGCTGGTTCCCAGCCAGTTGTAGCCGTTGTACCAGCGACGGATTTCTTCCCGATCCAAGCCCTCCAGCTCGGGCGCAAAAACTGTGTCGATGTCGTCGTCGGTGTACCCGCATAGTGCGCTGTACCGCGCATCCAGCGTGATGTCTTGCAGGTTGTTCAACCCGGAAAACAAATTGACCTTGCTGAATTTGCTGACTCCGGTCAGCATGGCGAATTGGAGGTGTTCGTCGCAGTCTTTGATGACGGAATAGATGTCGCGCAGCGCATCGCGCAGTTCGCGGGCGGCATCGGTGCGTTGGCTGCTGAGGTTGTCCAGGATCGGCTTGTCGTATTCGTCGATCAGTACCACGACGCGCTGTTGGTGCAGGGCATGGATTTGGACGAGCAAGTCGATAAACCGGCTGCGCGGATGGGTAAAGGTGGATGTCAGCCCAAAACGCCGTTCCAGGTGGGTGAGTTGCAAGTGCAGGTGTTCGGCCAGATCCGCCTGCGAACCCAATACCCCAGCGCCGAAGCTAAGGCGGACCACGGGGTACTGCCGCCCCCAATCCCACCGCTCCTCCGCCTCCAGCCCCACAAACAGCTCTCGATGGCCTTCGTACAGTTCCTTGATCGTGTCCAGAAACAGGCTTTTGCCGAAGCGCCTGGGGCGGCTGAGGAAGAAGTATTTGCCGCGCTCGATCAAATCCAGCGCATAGCCAGTTTTGTCTACGTAGTAGTAGCCTTCCTCCCGCATCTGGCGGAAGTTCTGGATACCGATGGGGAGCTTGCGGCGTGCGGGCACGGGGGCAGTCATGGGCGAATGCGGTGTGTGCAAGGGGCTATTCTGGCACTGTCGGCTGCGTGTACTGGAAAGCGCACTTGAAATTTCCGCGCCACGGCGCCACGTATGACGTTCGTTTTCTCAACATAACCCGAACAGGCATGACCGATTCCACGTTTTCCCATACTCCTGGCGCTGTGTACGCCGCTGCGGCGGAAGACCCTGCCGCCCATGGCGGGCTGGCCGATGCAGCCCCAGCCAGCAGCACTGCTGCTACCGCTACTTCCGCCCCGGTTGGCGCTGTCGGCGCATTCGCTGCCGACGCACTGGCCAAGGCACAGGCCGACCTTGCCGAGCTACGCACCAAAAGCGCCGAACTGGCAGACCAGTTTCTGCGTGCCAAAGCTGAGGCGGACAACGCCCGCCGTCGCGCCGAGGAGGAAATCAGCAAGGTGCGCAAGTTTGCGATTGATAGCTTTGCAGAAAGCCTGCTGCCTGTATTCGACAGCCTGGATGCGGCCTTGGGGGTGAAGGATGGCAGTCTGGAGCAGATTCGCGAAGGGGTGGATGCAACGATGCGCCAGTTGTTGAGCGCGCTGGAGCGCAACAAGGTCGTTGCCATTGATCCGCCCACGCAAGCCAAGTTCGACCCCCACTTGCACCAGGCGATCAGCGTGGTGGCATCTGAGCAAGAGGCCAATACGATCGTGACGGTGTTGCAGAAGGGGTTTTTGATTGCAGACCGGGTGTTGCGGCCTGCCTTGGTGACGGTCAGCGCGGCCAAGTGACTGTTTTGTCTTCCCTCACACCTTTCCCTCACCCTTTTCCCTCACCCCCTGCCCCTCTCCCGGTGGGAGAGGGGTGGTACACCGGCTTGAATTTCGGCATGGCGCCCGCAATTGGGTAGTTATCGACCATTCACTCTTTCGCTGGGCCTGTTGCCCACTCAACCTAGGAAAAAAAACATCATGGCAAAAATCATCGGTATCGACCTCGGCACGACCAATAGCTGCGTGTCTGTCATGGAGGGGAACAACCCCAAAGTCATCGAAAACGCGGAAGGCGCACGGACTACGCCTTCGATCGTTGCGTACCAGGAAGACGGGGAAGTGCTCGTCGGCGCGCCTGCCAAACGCCAGGCTGTGACGAACCCCAGAAACACGCTGTATGCGGTCAAGCGGCTGATCGGGCGCAAGTTTCAAGAAAAGGAAGTGCAGAAGGACATCGATCTGATGCCCTTCAAGATCGCTGCCGCAGACAACGGAGACGCATGGGTGGAAGTGCGCGGTAACCGCATGGCGCCGCAGCAGATCAGCGCAGAAGTGCTGCGCAAGATGAAGAAAACCGCCGAGGATTACCTTGGCGAGACGGTGACGGAAGCCGTCATCACCGTCCCCGCGTACTTCAACGACGCGCAACGCCAGGCGACCAAAGACGCCGGGCGCATCGCCGGGTTGGATGTCAAGCGCATCATCAACGAGCCGACTGCCGCTGCGCTGGCTTTTGGCATGGACAAGAGCGAGAAGGGTGACCGCAAGATCGCCGTCTACGACTTGGGCGGCGGTACGTTTGACATCTCCATCATCGAAATCGCCGATGTCGATGGCGAAAAGCAGTTCGAGGTGCTGTCGACCAACGGGGATACGTTCCTGGGCGGGGAAGACTTTGACCAGCGGATCATCGATTACGTCATTTCCGAGTTCAAGAAAGAGCAAGGCGTAGACCTGAGTAAGGATGTGCTGGCCCTGCAGCGGCTGAAGGAAGCGGCGGAAAAGGCCAAGATCGAGTTGTCCAGCAGCGCGCAGACCGATATCAATCTGCCCTACATCACTGCGGATGCGGCGGGGCCGAAGCATCTCAGCATCAAGCTGTCGCGCTCCAAACTCGAAGCCTTGGTCGAAGACCTGCTCGACCGCACGATGGGCCCGTGCCGTATCGCGATCAAGGACGCTGGCATCAGCGTTGGGGAAATTCACGACGTCATCCTCGTCGGCGGGATGACCCGTATGCCCAAGGTGCAGGAGAAGGTCAAGGAATTCTTTGGCCGCGAACCCCGCCGGGACGTGAACCCCGACGAAGCCGTGGCGGTGGGCGCGGCAATCCAAGGGCAAGTGCTTTCCGGCGACCGTAGCGATGTGTTGTTGCTCGACGTCACCCCCCTGAGCCTGGGGATCGAGACGCTAGGCGGCGTGATGACCAAAATGATCGCCAAGAACACGACGATCCCGACCAAGTTCTCGCAAACGTTTTCGACCGCCGAAGACAACCAGCCCGCCGTCACGATCAAGGTCTACCAAGGCGAGCGGGATATGGCAACGGGGAACAAGCTGCTGGGCGAATTCAATCTGGAAGGGATTCCCCCGTCTGCGCGCGGCGTTCCGCAAATCGAGGTGTCTTTCGACATTGATGCCAACGGCATCTTGCACGTCGGCGCCAAAGACAAGGGCACGGGCAAGGAAAACAAGATCACGATCAAGGCAAATTCGGGCCTGTCGGAAGGCGAGATTCAGCAGATGATCAAGGATGCGGAGATGAACTCTGCCGAAGACAAGCGCAAGCTGGAGCTGATCCAGGCTCGCAACCAAGCCGAAGCCAGCATCCACAGCGTGCGCAAGAGCTTGGCCGAATACGGCGACAAGATCGATGCGTCGGAAAAGGAAAAGATCGAGCAGGCCATGAAGGCGCTGGAAGCAGCGGTCAAGACCGACGACAAAGCAGCCATCGACGACAAAACCGCCGCGCTGATGACGGCCAGCCAAAAGCTGGGGGAAAAGATGTACGCCGACATGCAGGCCAAAAATGCCGCGCAGGATGCCACGGCATCGCAAGACGCTGCGAGCGGCTCTGCGGAAGGCGCGCATGCGGATGACAACGTCGTGGACGCGGAGGTCAAGGAAGTCAAAAAACCTTGATGCGGTGTATCTGCACAGGTGGGGTGGGACGAAATCCCAAACGGGTTCCCTTGTTCGGGTGCCCACCTCGAAACACATTCTGGTGAATAACCAGGCACAGTGAAACCATGGCAAAGAGAGACTATTACGAGGTTCTGGGGGTTCCCAAGAACGCTTCGGACGAGGAAATCAAAAAGGCTTATCGCAAGCTGGCGATGAAGTTCCACCCGGATCGCAACCAGGGTGAAGCTGCCAAAACCGCCGAAGAGAAGTTCAAGGAAACCAAGGAAGCCTACGAGATGCTGTCGGACGCGCAGAAGCGCGCCGCCTACGATCAGCATGGCTTTGCCGGGGTGGATCCGAACATGCGCGGGCCTGGCGGGGCCGATGCCTACGGTGGGTTCGCCGAGGCTTTTGGCGACATCTTTGGCGAGATGTTCGGCCAGTCTCGTTCCCGCGCCGGGGGGCGCCAGATGTACCGTGGCAGCGATTTGAGCTATGCCATGGAAATCACGCTGGAAGAAGCCGCGCGGGGCAAGGATGCGCAGATTCGCATCCCAAGTTGGGAGACTTGCGAGCTGTGCCACGGCTCCGGGGCCAAGCCGGGAACGCAGGTCAAGCCTTGCGCAACCTGTGGCGGCGCGGGGACGGTGCAAATGCGTCAGGGCTTTTTCAGCGTGCAGCAGACGTGCCCCACGTGCCGTGGTTCGGGCCGCCTCATCGCCGAGCCTTGCGTGGGTTGCCACGGCCAGGGCCGGATCAAAAAGCAGAAGACGCTCGAAGTCAAGATTCCGGCGGGGATCGACGGCGGAATGCGCATTCGCAGCGCGGGCAATGGGGAGCCGGGCGTCAATGGCGGCCCGCCGGGGGATCTGTACATCGAGATTCGCCTGAAGAAGCACGACATCTTTGAGCGCGATGGGGACGATCTGCACTGCTCGGTGCCGATCAGCATCATCACCGCCACCTTGGGCGGCGAGATCGACGTGCCCACGCTTGCGGGCAAAGCCGTGATCGACATCCCCGAAGGTACGCAGACCGGCAAGCAATTCCGGCTGCGCGGCAAGGGCATCAAGGGGGTGCGGTCCAGCTACCCCGGCGATTTGTATTGCCACATCCTCGTCGAAACCCCCGTCAAGCTCACCGAGCATCAGCGCAAGCTGCTACGCGAGCTAGACGAGTCACTCAAACGCGGCGGTGGTAAGCACTCGCCCAACGGGGATAGCTGGACGGATCGGCTCAAGAGCTTTTTTAGTTGAGGTGTACATTTTTCCGCCACCGCCCGATGCACCCGCTGGATGTACCCCATGCAACAAACCGCCAAACTATTCCGTAACGGACGTAGTCAAGCCGTGCGCCTGCCCGAGGAATTCCGGTTCGAGGGCCAAGAGGTGTACATCGAAAAACAGGGGAATGCCGTCATCCTCAAACCCAAACCCAAACCCAAGACTTGGGACGATTTTTTTGCACGCACGCCAGCAATGCCGACGGATTTCCTGCTGGATCGGCAAGACGAACCGCCTCAGGATCGGCAATGGCCCCATGATTTGGATGCTTGACACCAATATCTGCAGCTATGTGATGCGTACGCTGCCAGTGACGGTACAGCGCCGATTCGAAAGCATCGGCCCGGAGTACCTTGCCATTTCTGCCGTCGTGCTTGCCGAATTGCGTTACGGCGCAGCCCGCCACCCCACTCGCTCGACTTTGTATTTTGCGGAAATCGACAACTTCACCAGTCGACTGGATGTTTTGGCCTGGACATCGCATGCTGCGGACCACTACGCTCGCTTGCGCGCCACCTTGGAACGACGGGGACAACCTATCGGCAATATGGACATGCTCATTGCTGCCCATGCATTGGCCGAAAACGCCGTGCTGGTCACCCACAATGTTCGTGAATTCGAGCGGGTGCCAGGGTTGACAGTAGAGAACTGGGCGTAATGGTCTGGTCGGCCGACACACTATCGCACCGCACCATGTAGGGGCGAGCTTCCAGCCCGCCCATGGCCCTACCCCCGCCCACCACGCCGCACCTTGAGCCGGATCGCTTCGACCCCCATCCCCACGGCTTCGAGCCGTTCGTGCATGGCGGGCAAAAGCTGGCGCAGTTTGGCTGCGGTGCTGCCGTTATCGAGCAGCAGGCACCAGGTTGTGGCATCGAGGGGGCCTGCCTCCACTGCGGGGCGCAATGCTTCGGGAATCACGTCCCGCACGGCGTTCAGCCTTGCTGCGGAACCTCTGGCGCGTTCCAACAGTGCTGCCAGCCCGGGGTGATCCTGCCCGGCTTCGAGAACGGTTCGTGCAGAATGCATGGTTGAAAGGACAAACGATGCAGTGGATGATCGTGAATGACGCGGCTGGCCGCGTGCGCTACCTGGGGCCGACGCAGGTGCTGGGGTGGGCGGTCATTGTGGCATTGCTATGCGCCACGCTGGGAGCGGGGATGTATCACGCAGTGCTGCGCCTGGGGGTGCTCTACCCGGAGACGGCAGTCGGCGCACTGGTGCATCAGCTTGTGGGGGAAGACTGGCAACGGGTGTTGCAAGAACAGGTTGATGTGCTTGCGCGGGAGGTAGGCACGCTGCAAGTGCGGGTGCTACAGATGGAATCGCTGGGCCAGCGCTTGGAAAGCCAGGCCGGGCTGCCCGCGTTGCAGGACAGGCTGGGGGTGGGCGGTATCTGGGTTCCCGGGCCTGCGCTGTCGGTTGCATCGATGCATTCCCTGCTTGATTCGCTGCGGGAACGGGCTGACACCGGCACCCAAAAGCTCGCCGACATCGACGGGCAGTGGAATGTGATGCAGCACATCCCCCTGCCAACGCAGCATCCGGTGGAACAGGCCGTGGTCAGCTCGCCGTTTGGCTGGCGCATCGACCCCTTTACCGGGCGCAGCGCCATGCACCAGGGGATGGACTTTCGTGGCGCCGTGGGCGACCCCATCTTCGCCGCAGCGGGCGGCGTGATCGTGGCGCGTGCCCACCACCCCGAATACGGTCACATGGTCGATATTGACCATGGCGAAGGCATCCACACCCGGTATGCCCATGCTTCGGCAGTTTTCGTGCAGCAGGGCGACTTGGTGCGGCGCGGGCAGAAGATTGCCGCAGTCGGTAACACGGGCCGTTCCACCGGGCCGCATTTGCACTTCGAGGTGCTGGTGGACGGTGCCGCGCAGGACCCAGAGCGCTTTCTGGCGCAAGGCGGCGCGGCGCTGCAAACTGCTGTGGCTTCCATCGGCGCGCCAAAGTAAGCCCCCAGATAAAATTTTGCGGCTGTAGCGCGCTGTAGCGTGCTGTAGCGCACGCATGTACGCGGTGGCAAGCCACCTGCTTTGCCGCTTATTCCGCGCTTTCCTCCTCCATTCCTTCACTTTTTTCGCGTCGCAGGCCGCCCCCATGCGGGGTTTTCTGTGCGCTCCGCTTCCATGCCCATCCGCCTGCTGACCAAGATTTTCGGAAGTCGCAACGACCGCCTGCTCAAGAAATACCGCACCGTCGTCACCCGCATCAATGCGCTCGAACCGGGGCTGGAAGCCCTGACGGACGAAGCCCTGCAAGCCAAAACGCCGGAGTTTCGCGCGCGGCTGGCGCAGGGGGAAAGCCTGGACGCACTATTGCCGGAAGCCTTCGCCGTCGTTCGCGAAGCCTCCAAGCGTGTCATGAAGATGCGCCACTTCGATGTCCAGTTGCTCGGCGCCATGGCGCTGCACAACGGCAAGATCGCCGAAATGGGCACCGGCGAAGGCAAGACGCTGACCGCGACGCTGGCCGTCTACCTCAACGCCCTGCTCGGCAAGGGCGTGCATGTCGTCACAGTCAACGACTACCTGGCCCAGCGCGATGCGCAGTGGATGGGCAAGCTCTACGGCTTTTTAGGGCTGACGGTGGGGGTCAATTTGCCGCAGATGCCGCGCGAGGACAAACAGGTTGCATACCAGTGCGACATCACGTACGGCACCAACAACGAATACGGCTTCGATTACCTGCGCGACAACATGGTCTACGAAGCCGCAGACCGGGTGCAACGCAGGTTGCAGTACGCCATCGTCGACGAGGTGGATTCGATCCTGATCGACGAAGCGCGTACCCCGCTCATCATCAGCGGGCAGGCCGAAGACCACACCGGCGTGTACGTCACGATCCACCGCGTCGTTCCCCAGCTCGAACGGCAGGAGGGAGAGGCCGACCCCATTACTGGCGAGGGCATCACCAAGCCTGGGGATTTCACCGTCGATGAAAAGAACCACCAGGTTTTTCTGACCGAGCAGGGCCACGAAAAGGCCGAGCGCGTCCTCGCCGAAATCGGGCTGCTCCCCGAGGGGGCGAGCCTGTATGACCCCGCGAACATCTCGCTGGTACACCACCTGTACGCGGCGCTGCGTGCAGCGCACCTGTACCACCGCGACCAGCACTACGTCGTGCAGAACGGCGAAGTCATCATCGTCGACGAATTCACCGGCAGGCTGATGCCGGGCCGACGCTGGAGCGACGGGTTGCATCAGGCCGTCGAAGCGAAAGAGGGCGTCTCGATCCAGCCCGAGAACCAGACGATGGCCTCGATCACCTTCCAGAACTACTTCCGGCTCTACTCCAAGCTTGCGGGAATGACCGGGACTGCGGATACCGAGGCCTACGAGTTCTCGGAAATCTACGGGCTGGAAACAGTCATCATCCCCCCCAACCGTCCTTGCTGCCGCGTCGATCAGCTCGACCGCGTCTACAAAACCACGCAGGAAAAGTACAAGGCGGCCATCGAAGACATCCACAGTTGCTACGAACGCGGCCAGCCCGTGCTGGTGGGGACGACGTCGATCGAGAACTCCGAAATCCTCTCTGCGCTGCTGACCAAGGAAAAGCTCCCCCACCAGGTGCTCAACGCCAAGCAACACGCCAAGGAGGCGGAAATCATCGCGCAGGCGGGCCGCCCCAAGATGATCACCATCGCGACCAACATGGCCGGGCGGGGGACGGACATCGTGCTGGGTGGCAACGTCGCCAAGATCCTCGAAGCGATTGAGGAAGACGAGGCGCTCGACGCCGAGCAAAAGCATCAGCGTGCCGAGATCGTCCGTACACGCTGGCTTAAGGATCACGAGCAAGTGACTGCGCTGGGCGGGCTGCGGATCATCGCGACCGAACGGCACGAATCCCGCCGCATCGACAACCAGTTGCGCGGACGCTGTGCCCGCCAGGGCGACCCCGGTTCCTCGCGCTTCTACCTGAGCTTGGATGACACCCTGCTGCGCATCTTTGCCGGCGACCGTGTCAAGGCAATCATGGAACGGCTGAAGATGCCCGAGGGCGAGGCCATCGAAGCCGGGATGGTGACGCGCAGCATCGAAAGCGCACAGCGCAAGGTCGAGGCGCGGAATTTCGACATCCGCAAACAACTGCTGGAATACGACGACGTTGCCAACGACCAGCGCAAGGTCATCTACCAGCAGCGCAACGAGATCATCGACGCCACAGACTTGGCCCCCCAGGTACGCGCCTTGCGCGAAGGGTGTTTTCGCGACCTCGTCCGCCAGTTCGTCCCGCCCGAGTCGGTCGAAGAGCAATGGGATTTGGCGGGGCTGGAACAAGTGCTGCGCGAATCCTGGCAGATGGACCTCGCCCTGCAACAACATGTGCAGGAGGCTGCGTCGATCACCGACGAGGAAGTCGTCATCACCGTCTGCACAAAGGCCCACGCGCAGTACGAGGACAAGGTAACGACTATTGGCCGCGAGCATTTCACGTCTTTCGAGCGGATGGTGCTGCTCCAAAGCATCGACGCCAACTGGCGCGAACACCTCAGCTCGCTCGACTACCTGCGCCAAGGCATTCACCTGCGTGGGTACGCGCAGAAGCAACCCAAGCAGGAATACAAGCGCGAGGCGTTCGAGCTATTCGGCCAAATGCTCGACACGATTCGCAACGAAGTCACACGCATCCTGATGACGGTGCGCATCCGCTCGGACGAAGAAGCCGCGCAAGCCGCTGCGGAAATGGAAAGCCGCGCCGAGCAGATCAGCAACGTCACCTACATTGCCCCTACTGAAACCGGCGAGGTAGAAACCAGCCTCGACGAAAGCACCGTTGCCCCGGCCACCCGCCGCATCGGCCGCAACGAGCTGTGCCCCTGCGGCAGCGGCAAAAAATACAAACGCTGCCACGGCAAGCTGAAGTAGCCGCCATAGCCGCGCCAGTGGCCTGATCACTGCCCGCACCAAGCTCCACAACACGCCCCACCAAACTGTCATCGACGCCCTATACGCTTCGATACGTTGTTCGGCCTCTCCCCTGCGCACCCCATGCCCGTACACCTGCCCCCACCCGACCCCGCAACCCTGCATCCCATTCCCGGCGTGCGCCTGGGAACTACCGCAGCGGGTATCCGCAAGGCCGATCGCAAGGATCTGACCGTGATGCTGCTGGACCCCTGTGCCAGCGTGGCTGGGGTATTCACCCGCAACCGTTGCGCAGCCGCCCCGGTACAGCTTTGCCGTCAACACCTGGCGCATAGCGCAGCGGTGCGTGCCTTGCTCGTCAATACCGGAACGGCCAATGCCGGAACGGGAGAGACAGGGCTGGCCAACGCCCTGCGCACCTGCGAAGCGCTGGCGCAGCGGGTAGGTATCGCTGCCGAGGCAGTGCTCCCGTTTTCAACCGGGGTCATCCTCGAACCGCTACCGGTTGATCGTGTCGTTGCTGGCTTGGATGCAGCAATTGCCGACGCGCAACCCGACCATTGGTTCGATGCCGCGCAAGCGATCATGACAACGGACACCGTCCCCAAGGCTTTTTCCTCCAGCGCCACGATCGACGGCGCTGCCGTACATGCCACGGGTATTTGCAAAGGCGCGGGGATGATCCACCCCAATATGGCGACGATGCTTGGCTTTCTTGCCACCGACGCCTGCATCGCCCCGGCACTACTACCCACGCTGGTGCGCGAACTGGCCGATGCCTCGTTCCACCGCATCACGGTCGATGGCGATACCTCGACGAACGATTCCTTCGTGCTCATCGCCACGCACCGCGCCCACCACACTCCCATCGATTCGCTGCATAGCCCGGCAGGGCAGGCGCTGTGGGGATTGCTGCTGCCCGTCGCCCAAAGGCTTGCACAGGCCATCGTCCGCGATGGGGAAGGCGCTACCAAATACATCACCGTGCAGGTCGATGGGGGGCGCAATGCCGCAGAGTGCAAGCAAGTGGCGCAGGCCATTGCACGCTCGCCGCTCGTCAAAACGGCGTTTTTTGCCAGCGACCCCAACCTGGGGCGGATTCTGTGCGCGGTGGGCAATGGCGGCATCGAAGACCTTGATGCCGCCACGGTGGATGTGTATTTGGACGATGTCCACGTCGTACAGCATGGCGGCCGCCACCCCGCGTACCGGGAGCAGGATGGGCAGCGCGTCATGAAACAATCCGAGATTACGGTGCGGGTGGATCTGCACCGTGGTGGTGCATCCGAGACGGTATGGACCACCGATCTCAGCCATGACTACGTGTCCATCAACGCAGACTACCGTTCCTGAGGGCTTTGCACCATGAGCGATTCCCTGCATATCGTTTGCCCTGCGTGCCACACGACGAACCGCGTGGCTCGGACTGACATACAGCGTTCCCCCGACTGCGGAAGCTGCCACCAACCCTTGTTTGGCGGCCACCCTGCAGCCCTTGATGAATCCAGCTTCAACAAGCATCTTGTACGCAACCAGATTCCCCTTCTCGTCGATTTTTGGGCGCCATGGTGTGGCCCATGTCGGCAAATGGCCCCCTGGTTCGAAGAGGCTGCCGCAGGTTTGGAACCGCAGGTCCGGCTGGCCAAGGTCGATACCGAGGCCCACCGTGCGCTGGGCGCCCGCTTCAGCATCCGCAGCATCCCCACCCTCGTGCTATTTCACGGCGGGAGGGAAGTGGCCCGCCAGTCTGGCGCCATGAGCGCGGCAAACATCGTCGCCTGGGTGCAATCGCACCTGGGTGCGGTGGATGCCTCATGAAGGGCTGCCCTCACCCGCCCCTTGCGGGGTACCTTCTCCCTGCGCAGTGATGCCCCCGCCACGCGCAAGTGTCCTAGCCATCGCCATCCCTTTTTTCCCCAGCAACCCTTTTGCGCATTTGCGGCGCCTTACCCCTTCAGCATGAACCAAGCCACCCCCTGCCCCCCTTTCCCATCCCTCCCCCCCGGCAGTGCTCCCGTGGCTTGCGTCGATATTGGCGGCACCAAGGTAGCCGTACACATTGCTGATGCAGACGGGGAATGCGCAAAGATCGTTGAACCGACGGTCGTGCAGGGAAGCCGGGATGCCCTGGCAAAGCAAGTCATCGGGTTGATCGAACGCGCTGCTGCGCAGGCAAAGCTGGATCGCAAGCAAATCAGCCGTGTCGGCGTGGCTTCGTGCGGGCCTTTCGTCGTGCAAGACGGGTTTCTGGAATTGGCCGCCCCCAACCTCTGCGGCGGCTTGGCCAACGGAGCCAGTGGGCTGCCCAACGACTGGCTGACTGCGCCGATCGAAGCGCCGCTGCGCGAGCTGTTCCCTTTTGTGCGCGTGGAAAACGACGCTGTCGGCGCGCTCGAAGCTGAGCGCCGCTGGGGAGCGCTGCACGTGGCCGGTTCCGCGCTACGCCACTGCGCTTATGTGACATGGAGCACGGGCATCGGCACGGGGTTGTGCGTCGAAGGGCGCGTGCTGCGTGGCAAGAACGGCAACGCCGGGCACGCCGGGCACATCTTCGTCAGCCGGGACGACTCTGCCCGCTGCGGGTGCGGGAACCTGGGCGATGTGGAGGGGCTTGTCTCCGGCAGCGCAATCACACGCCGCTTCGGCCCGATGGGGTACGCAAATGCGGCATCGCTCTTCAACGCTGCCTACGCCGGAGATGCCCGCGCCGTCTCGATCATCGACGACCTTTGCGACATCATGGGGCGCATGCTCTACAACCTGATAGCAACGCTTGACCTCGAACGCATCAGCATTGGCGGCAGCGTGTACTGGCACCACCGCGACTATCTGCTCCCCCGCCTACGCCGCGTGGTGCAGGGCAAATTGCCTGCATTGACCGACGGCTGCGAAATCGTCAGCGTCGGCCTGGGGGATCGCGTCGGCGACTACGGCGCCCTGGCGCTGGTGGCTTGAACGGCGCGCATACGCGGCGCATGGGCGGCGGATAGGCGGCGCATGGGCGAGGGAATCGCATCGCTCAATCTTGGGCGCTACCGCGAAACATCTGGAACAGCTCTTGCGACGTACCAGGGTTGTCCCGTAGTTCTGACGCGGAGAAGCCGAATTGGAAGAACCGCGCATATTTGGGGAACTGCGCGACCTGCTCAGGCCCGAGGTGCATGTAGCCCATGCTCCAGTGCGCAAAACTGCGTTCTTCCACCCCTTCCTCCGTCATGAACACGATGTTGCAGTGTCGAGGGTCTCGGCAGATGCGGTCAAAGGTTTCATGCACGTCTTCTGGCTGCCCTTCGAGCACTTGGAGAAAACTGCCATCGGAATAGAGCAGCATCCCCGTAATGCCATTGATTTTGTTGTGGTAGTGGCAGGACTGCAAAATGGAAGCCATCTCGGTTTCTCTGCGACCGACCAAATCGCTGCGGTAGATCAATTGGATCAACGGAATCTGGGCCATACATCCCTCTCGTCAGCAAGGTATCGCGGCAATGCAGACCCTTCGCGCCAAGGCATCACAGGGGCCGCCGCGAGTGCACCCAGTGCGCCGGGATGTGTGCTACACATCACCTTCGCCATGGTACTCCCAAGGCCCAATGCACTACGCTTCGCGATATGGGGCTCCCAATAGCTGCCTTTGCTGAACCAACTCTCTTCCATCGATGGTTTTTAGCTCGCTCCTCTTCCTGTTCGTTTTCCTGCCCTTGTTCCTGGGGGTGTATTACCTCGTTCCCCAGCGTGGCAGGTCGTTGTGGATTCTGCTGGGCAGCCTGTTTTTTTACGCTTGGTGGCGGCTGGACTTTCTGGCGCTGCTTGTCGGCGTGACGTGCGGCAGCTACGCGCTGGCGCTGGCCATGGACGCCAGCGAAGCCGCATGGCGCAAGCGCTGGCTTGCCGTAGGGGTGGGGCTGAATTTGGCTGCGCTGGGGTATTTCAAGTACGCCAACTTTGGCGTCGATTCACTCAACGCATTGCTTGCCGGGTTGGGAATGTCCACCCTGTCATGGACGCCGATCTTGCTGCCCATCGGGCTGTCGTTCTACATCTTCCATGCGATCAGCTACCTCGTCGATATCTACCGCCGCGAAGCACCGCCTGCACGCGATCTGATCGACTTTTCGGCATTTATCGCGCTTTTTCCGCATCTGGTCGCCGGGCCGGTGCTGCGGTACCACTTGCTTGCCGAGCAGTTCCGCCACCGGGAGCATTCGCTGCGCAAGTTCTCGCAAGGGTGCCACCTGTTTCTGTTGGGGTTCTGCAAAAAGGTACTGATTGCCGACAGCGTTGCCCCGGTTGCCGATGCCGCCTTTGCTTTGGCATCACCTGGTTTGTGGGACGCATGGCTTGGCACCGTGGCCTACACCATCCAGCTTTTCTTCGATTTCAGCGGATACAGCGATATGGCCATCGGCCTGGCGCTGATGATGGGGTTCACGTTCCCCCAAAACTTCCATGATCCATATACCTCGACATCGATCACCGAGTTTTGGAAGCGCTGGCACATGTCGCTGTCGCAATGGCTGCGGGAGTACCTCTACATCCCGCTGGGCGGGAATCGCAAGGGGACGGTGCGTACCTACTTCAATCTGTTTTTGACGATGGTGCTCGGCGGGTTGTGGCACGGGGCGAACTGGACATTCGTGTTGTGGGGTGCGTGGCATGGCGCGATCCTTGCCGCAGAGCGCTACCGGGGAACGTACCATGGCCCTTCCACTTTGCCCCGTGCGGTGCAGGTGGCATGGACGATGCTGCTGGTGATGCTGGGCTGGGTGCTGTTTCGCGCTGCGGACATCCATGGCGCCTGGCGTATGGTCATGGGGATGTTCGGTGGCAATGGCGTGGGGTGGGGGCTGCATGAGCCTGTGGGTATCGACCAAGCCTTGGTAATGGGTATTGCCATCGTCTGGGTCTACGCTGCACCCTGGGTGCGCCGCCATGCGCCCCCGCAAGCCCGGCTCCTCGTTCTGCCCGCCTTTGTATGGGCCGTGGGGACGCTGTGCGCGGGCACCTTCACCCCGTTCCTGTACTTCCAGTTTTGAGGGCACCATGGCAGACGCTTCCCCATCCTGGCTTGGCGACCCACCGACCCATCGCGGCTGGTGGGCCGATGCTGCGGTGTTGCTTGCCGTCGTGTGCTCGGGCGCGGCGATGATGGCTTCGCTGCTTCCGCAGATTTCGCAATGGGAACTGCCCACGACTTGGGACGATCTGCGCACGGGCCGCACCACGTCGGCACTCGAAAAAAAATTGGAGCAAGCCCTGCCGGGCCGCGATGGAATCATCGCCGCAGCCAATAGCGTGCGCTACCTGCTGTTGCACGGCGGCGGGAAGCAGGTGCTGGTGGGGCGCGATGGGTGGTTGTTTCTGCGCCAAGAAATGCAGGTGTGGCCGACTGCGCCGATGGAACGGCGCATCGCACGCATTGCTTCGGCAACACAGTGGCTGCATCGGCAAGGCCTTCGCACCAAGGTTGCGCTGGTTCCCGACAAGGCGCGGCTGTACGCGGATTCCTGGTATTGGGCAGGCTACCCGGATGCCCTGCGCCCACGCTATGCCCAAGCTCTGCAAGCCCTGCGCGCTGCGGGGGTCGACACCATCGACCTGCTCGCCCCCCTGCAAGCCGCTGCGCGCAATGCCGAGGTGTACTACCGCACCGATACGCACTGGAACCAGATCGGAGCGCAGGTGGCAGCGCAGGCGCTGGCGGATGCCGTTCGCAACGATGCGTTCTCGTCTGGATCGATGCCGAACTCCTTGACAACCCCGACGCCCAACCCGACGCCCTTTGCCACCACCACCGCGCCCACACCCAGCGAACGCCCTGGCGACCTGATCCGCTTGATGGGCTTGGAACACGCCCCCGCATCGGCACGCCCCAGGCCAGACATTGAGCACGACACGACGACCCAAGCCTTGCAATCCCCCGCTGGCGACGATCTGTTCGACAACGCGCAGGACCATGCGCAGGACGACCTGCTTGGCGACTACGCCGTGCCCTACACGCTGGCGGGCACCTCGTATTCGCTGCGTGGCAACTTTGTCGGCCATCTACAGCAAGCGCTGTCTTCCCCAGTCCTGAACACCGCGACGGATGGTGCAGGCGTATGGCGCGCCCTGGCGGACTATGTGCATGACGACGCCTTCCGCTCCGCGCCTGCGCAGATGCTGTTGTGGGAAATTCCAGAACGCCTGCTCTGCGCTCCTGCAGACGATGCGGAACAGCGCGATTGGGAGCGGTTGGGGATCACTCCCCTATAACGTCGCTGGTGCCTGGGCACAGCACTTGTGCATTCCCGGCTCCCCGCCCCAAGCCCCACACGCCTTACCCACGGCATGGCTCCCCAGGCCGACGCAAATAGGGCGCGAGGTAGTGGCCAGTATGGCTGTGGGGCAGGATGGCGAGTTGTTCGGGCGTGCCGGTGCCGACGACCGTGCCACCGCCGTTCCCCCCTTCGGGGCCGATATCGACGATCCAGTCTGCGGTTTTGATGACGTCGAGGTGGTGCTCGATCACCACCACCGTATTGCCTGCATCGCAGAGCTGATGCAGCACCTGTAGCAGCAGGCGCACGTCGGCAAAGTGCAGCCCGGTGGTGGGTTCGTCGAGGATGTAGAGCGTGCGGCCCGTATCGCGTCGCGAGAGTTCGAGGGCGAGTTTGACGCGCTGCGCTTCCCCGCCCGACAGCGTGGTGGCAGACTGCCCCAGCTTGATGTAGCCCAGCCCCACGTCGATCAGCGTGCGCAACCGCCGTGCGATGGCAGGAATCGCGCCAAAAAATTCGTGCGCGGCTTCGACGGTGAGGTCGAGGATGTCCGCGATGTTTTTGCCTTTGTAAAGCACTTCCAGCGTTTCGCGGTTGTAGCGCTTGCCGCCGCAGACTTCACACTGCACGTAGACATCCGACAGAAAGTGCATTTCAACCTTGACGACCCCGTCGCCCTCGCAGGCTTCGCAGCGCCCACCCCCGGCGGACTGCGACACGTTGAAGCTGAACCGCCCTGCCGCATAGCCCCGTTCCCGCGCTAGAGGAACCTCCGCCAACAATTCGCGGATGGGGGTGAACAGCCCGGTGTAGGTGGCAGGGTTGGAGCGCGGTGTCCGGCCAATGGGCGATTGATCGACGTCGATGACTTTGTCGATGTGTTCCAACCCCAGGATTCGGGTATGCGGAGCGGGTTCTTCCCGGGCCTTGTAGAGCGCGCGTGCCATGCTGCGGTACAGCGTGTCGTTGACGAGTGTTGATTTGCCGGACCCGGACACCCCGGTGACGCACGTGAACAGCCCGACGGGAAAGGCCACGTCGATATTGCGGAGGTTGTTGCCCCGCGCGCCTTGCACCAGCATGGCGCGCAGTACCCCGTCCTTGTCGCGCTGTGCAGCACGACGTTGTGGTGGAACGTCGATGCGCAGGCTGCCCACTAAGTACTGGCCCGTCAACGAAGACGGCACGGCGCAAACTTCGTCGACGGTGCCATGCGCGACCACGTGCCCCCCATGTATCCCCGCTCCGGGGCCAATGTCGATGAGGTGATCCGCGCTGCGCATCATGTCTTCGTCGTGCTCGACGACGAGCACGCTGTTGCCCAGGTCACGCAGGTGGCGCAGGGTGCCGATGAGCCGGTCGTTGTCGCGCTGGTGTAGGCCGATGCTGGGTTCGTCGAGCACGTACATCACCCCCGTCAGCCCCGAACCGATCTGGCTGGCCAGGCGGATGCGCTGGGCCTCTCCGCCGCTCAAGGTGTCCGCGCTGCGATCCAGGCAGAGATAGCCCAAGCCCACGTCTTGCAGGAATTGCAGGCGCAGCACGATGTCGCGGACGATGCGCGCTGCAATCTCCCCCCGTACCCCCGGCAGATGCAGGGTACGGAAGTACTCCAGGCATTCGGACAGAGGACAGTGGCTCAGCTCGGCCAGGGTGCGCGCTGCGGAACCATCGCCAATGCGAACCATCCGCGCCTGTTCGCGCAGCCGGGTTCCATCGCATTCGGGGCAGACACGCACGCTGCGTAGCCGGGAGAGTGCCTCACGCACGGCTGCGGAGTCGGTGTCCATATAGCGCCGCTGCATATTGGGCAGGACTCCCTCGAAAGGGTGTTTTTTGTCGACGTCGCGCTGGCCGTACCGCGATTCGACGCTGTAGCGAAAGAGGATGTCTTCGTCCCCAGACCCGTACAGCACCGCCTGCTGCACCCGTTGCGGCAACTGCGAGAAGGGAAGGTGAATATCGCAGCCGTAGTGTTGCGCCAGGCTATCGAGCATCGCAAAGTAGAAGGAATTGGACTTGTCCCACCCCCGGATGGCGCCGTCGGCCAGGCTGCGATCGGGGTGTTCAACGACGCGCTGCGGGTCAAAGTACTCCTGCACCCCCAACCCGTCGCAGGAGGGGCATGCACCGATGGGCGAATTGAACGAAAACAGCTTGGGTTCCAGCTCGCCAACGGCGTACCCGCAGTGCGGACAGCCGAAACGGAGGTTAAAGGGGTGTTCGATCGGGGTATCGCGCCCTTCGCTATGGAGACCTTCGTTCTCCCGCACGGTGCGATCCATCTCGACGGCCAGGGCACGCCCGTCTGCGAGGCGCAATGCGGCCTCGAAACTTTCCGCAAGGCGCTGGCGCAGGGCATCCGCACCGTCGGCACGCACTTTGATGCGGTCAAGGACGACGTCGATATCGTGCTTCTCGTTTTTCTTGAGGTGGGGCAAGTCGCCTGCTTCGCAGACTGCGCCGTCGATGCGGAAACGAACATATCCCTGCGCCTGGAGCTGCGCCAGTTGCTCGGCGAACTCGCCTTTGCGGGCGCGGGCTATCGGCGCAAGGATCATCACCCGGGTATCCGGCGCCAGGGCCAGCACCGTATCGACCATCTGCCCCACGCTTTGCGCCTGCAAGGCGATGCGGTGTTCGGGGCAATAGGGGGTGCCCGCCCTGGCAAACAGCACCCGCAGGTAGTCGTGAATTTCCGTGACCGTGCCCACGGTCGAACGCGGGTTGTGGCTGGTGGCCTTTTGCTCGATCGAAATGGCGGGGGACAGCCCCTCGATGGAATCCACATCGGGCTTATCCATCAACTGCAGGAATTGCCTGGCGTAGGTGGACAGGCTTTCGACATAGCGCCGCTGGCCTTCGGCATAGAGGGTGTCGAAAGCGAGGCTGGATTTGCCCGATCCGCTCAATCCCGTAATGACGACAAGCTGGTTGCGCGGGATGTCGAGGTCGATGTTGCGTAGGTTGTGGGTGCGGGCGCCACGGATACGGAGAAAGTCTTGAGACATAGTTGGTGCTGTGGGAATGGTGTGGCTGGGAATATGCGTTGGGTGGCGGTGAAGGGTGTTGTGTGGCGGCGGGTAGCAATGGATGACAACAGGCACTGCACTACATTGGGGCAATTGCTAACATCGGCGCACCCCGCGCAAGGCCACAAGCTACGCGGGGTCTTTTGTGCCCAACCACGTAGATTCAGGAATATCCCATGTCCCTTTTTTCCACCGTCGAAATGGCTCCCCGCGACCCCATTCTGGGGTTGACCGAACAGTATCAGGCCGACCCCAACCCCGCGAAAGTCAATCTCGGCGTGGGGGTGTACCTGGATGACGAAGGCAAGCTCCCGTTGTTGCAGTGCGTGCAGGCCGTCGAAAAATCGATGGAACCCAAGCCCCACGGCTATCTGCCCATCGACGGCATGCCTGCCTATTGCACCGCAGTCAAACACCTGGTTTTCGGGAAAGACAGCGACTCCGTGACCGGCGGGCGGGTGGCGACGATCCAAAGCCTCGGCGGAACAGGTGGGTTGAAGGTGGGGGCGGATTTTCTCCGCCAGCAATTCCCTGCTGCGCAAATTTTGATCTCCGACCCAAGCTGGGAAAACCACCGCGCGCTCTTCACCCGCGCTGGGTTCGCTGTCGGCACGTACCGCTACTACGACCCCGACACGCACGATGTGCGGTTCGGCGACATGCTCGAAGACTTGCGCGCTGCTCGCGAAGGCTCCATCGTGTTGTTGCACGCTTGCTGCCACAACCCCACTGGTTGTGATCTCGGCCCCGCCCAGTGGGACGAGGTCATCGGCATTCTGCGCAGCCGCAGGCTGGTACCGTTCCTCGACATGGCGTACCAAGGATTTAGCCAGGGGTTGCAGGAGGACGGTGCTGTCGTCGCGAAGTTCGCGCAGTCAGGGTTGTCTTTTCTGGTGTCCACCTCTTTTTCCAAGAGCTTCAGCTTGTATGGGGAGAGGGTGGGCGCGCTTAGCGTGGTGTGTGCCGATCGCGATGAAGCAGCGCGCGTGCTCAGCCAACTCAAAATCGCCATCCGCACGAACTACAGCAACCCGCCCACGCACGGCGCGGCCATTGTCACCAGCGTGCTGGGGCAGCCTGAGCTGACCGCGATGTGGGAGCGGGAACTGGGCGAGATGCGTTTGCGGATCCGCGCAATGCGGCAAAGGCTTGTGGAGGGACTGGCTGCCAGTGGTGTGGCGCGGGATATGCAATTCATCACCCGGCAAGTGGGAATGTTCAGCTATTCCGGGCTGAACAAGGAGCAGATGGTTCGTCTGCGCGGCGAATTTGGCATCTATGGCACTGACGCTGGACGGATTTGCGTTTCCGCCCTCAATGGCAAGAACATCGACTACGTCTGCGCATGTATGGCAAAGGTGATGTGACTGTTTCCCTGCTGACATCTCGCGTGCGCTGTGCGGTGGCTGTGGCCCTGTGCAGCGCATTTTTTTTGGGGATTACCGAAGCTGCTGCGGCGCCTTTGCGGCTTGCGCTGATTGAGGGGCTTAGCGGCCCCTTTAGCAACGCTGGGCAGGCTGTGTTGCGCAATCTGCAATGGGCGGTTGACCGTGTCAATGCCCAAGGTGGGGTGCAGATCGACGGGCAGCGTGTGCCTTTGCAGCTCGACCGTTATGACAGCAAGGGGCAAAGCGACGATGCGCTGACTGCACTGCGCGCTGCCATCGACCGGGGCACGCCCATCGTGCTGCAAGGAAATTCTTCGGCGGTCGCCGCAGCACTGGTCGATGCCATCGACAAGCACAATGACCGCGACCCGGCGCGGCGCGTGCTGTTTCTGAATTACTCGGCGGTTGACCCCGCGTTGACGAACGAGTCATGCAGTTTTTGGCATTTCCGTTTCGATGCGCATGCAGAGATGCGCATGGCGGCGCTGATGTCGGTGCTGCGCACGGATACCACGCTGCACAGCGTGTATGTGATCGGCCAGGACTACAGCTTCGGACGCGCCTTTGCACGCGAAGTCCGCGCCCAGCTTGCGCAGGTTCGCCCGGACGTTCGCATCGTCGGCGACGAGCTGCACCCGATTGGGCGCATTAAGGACTTTCTTCCCTATGCCACCAAAATTCTCGCCAGCGGAGCGCAGGCCGTGCTCACGGGGAATTGGGGCAATGATTTGACTTTGTTGATCAAGGCTGCCCGCGAAGTGGGATTTGCGGGAACGTTCTACACCTTTTATGGCAACGCCCTGGGCGTGCCCACTGCTGTGGGGGAGGCCGGTGTGGGCAAGGTGATCGCCGTGGCGGAATGGATGCCCAATGCCCAGGCGCCTGTTACTAGAGCCGGGGGTGCTCCCGCTGCGGATACCACGTCCTCCAGCGCAGCCATGTATCGCGCCTTTCGTCAGCGCTTTCCCCAGCCGGCTGACGATTATTTTCATTTGCGGATGCAAACGATGGTCGATTTGCTTGTGCAAGCCATCGATCAAGCGAGTACCTCAGTGGTGGAGAAACAGGAAAAAGGAAAGACTACAAAAGGGGGAGATATCCTCGCATGGGCACGTAATCTGGAACAAGTCCATACGAAGATAGACGGGCAACTTGCCGCAATGCGAGCCGATGATCACCAGTTCCAACAACCATTGGTCGTCGGTGTGATGGATAGACAGGGAACAAAAGGCGTGCGCTATGACGTCGAAGGTTCAGGATATGGATTTCGCGTATTACGCACCCTGCATGCTGCAGAAACCGAACGGCCTACGACGTGCAAAATGCGACGGCCTCATCAATGACAAAATCAATCACAAAATAAGATTTACACAAAATCGTCACGGCGTTGTTGTACCGCCTCACTGTACCGTCTTGTACTGTCTTTGTTTGTACGCCAAGCCTGGACAATGTGCGTGTGCGTAAGAACCTATTCCTCCGGCGCCACGCACACTGCTTCGGCTCGCCTGCCTACTGCAATAGGTTCTAAGTCCCAAAACAAAAAAGCCACGGAGCAAATGCCCGTGGCTTTTTTGTTGAAATAGTAGCCTGACGATGACCTACTTTCACGCGGGAATCCGCACTATCATTGGCGCGAAGGTGTTTCACGGTCCTGTTCGGGAAGGGAAGGGGTGGTACCACCAAGCTATGGTCGTCAGGCAAAACTTTTGCTCCCTTTATGGGGGAACCAATTTACGGAGATGATGATCTTGATTGTGTCTAGTCGAATTGGGTGATGGAAGACCTATCAAAGTTATAGGGTCAAGCCGAACGAGCCATTAGTATCGGTTAGCTGAAGCGCTTACACGCCTTACACACCCGACCTATCAACGTCCTAGTCTTGAACGGCTCTTCAGGCAGATCTCATCTTGGAACGAGTTTCCCGCTTAGATGCTTTCAGCGGTTATCTCTTCCACACTTAGCTACTCGGCTATGCCACTGGCGTGACAACCGATACACCAGAGGTGTGTCCACTCCGGTCCTCTCGTACTAGGAGCAGGCTTCCTCAAATCTGCAACGCCCACGGAAGATAGGGACCAAACTGTCTCACGACGTTTTAAACCCAGCTCACGTACCTCTTTAAATGGCGAACAGCCATACCCTTGGGACCTGCTACAGCCCCAGGATGAGATGAGCCGACATCGAGGTGCCAAACACCGCCGTCGATATGAACTCTTGGGCGGTATCAGCCTGTTATCCCCAGAGTACCTTTTATCCGTTGAGCGATGGCCTTTCCATACAGTACCACCGGATCACTATGTCCTGCTTTCGCACCTGCTCGACTTGTCAGTCTCGCAGTCAAGCACGCTTTTGCCATTGCACTATCGTCACGATTTCCGACCGTAACTAGCGTACCTTCGAACTCCTCCGTTACGCTTTGGGAGGAGACCGCCCCAGTCAAACTGCCTACCATGCACTGTCCCCAGTCCAGCTTATGGACCTAGGTTAGAACCTCAAACACACCAGGGTGGTATTTCAACGTTGGCTCCACAAGATCTAGCAACCTTGCATCTTAGCCTCCCACCTATCCTACACAGATCTGTTCAAAATCCAATACAAAGCTACAGTAAAGGTTCATGGGGTCTTTCCGTCTTTCCGCGGGGAGATTGCATCATCACAAACATTTCAATTTCGCTGAGTCTCTGGAGGAGACAGTGTGGCCATCGTTACGCCATTCGTGCAGGTCGGAACTTACCCGACAAGGAATTTCGCTACCTTAGGACCGTTATAGTTACGGCCGCCGTTTACTGGGACTTCAATCAAGAGCTTGCACCCCATCATTTAATCTTCCAGCACCGGGCAGGCGTCACACCCTATACGTCCACTTTCGTGTTTGCAGAGTGCTGTGTTTTTATTAAACAGTCGCAGCCACCATTTCTTTGCAACCCCTTCCAGCTCCATCCGCTAGGGACTTCACCTACTCAGGGCACACCTTATCCCGAAGTTACGGTGTCAATTTGCCGAGTTCCTTCTCCAGAGTTCTCTCAAGCGCCTAAGAATACTCATCTCGCGCACCAGTGTCGGTTTGCGGTACGGTCGCGTGTAGCTGAAGCTTAGTGGCTTTTCCTGGAAGCAGGGTATCACTCACTTCGGCAGCATGCTGCCTCGTTATCACCCCTCATCTATTCCGGGCGGATTTACCTACCCAGTACGACTACAGGCTTGAACCAACAATTCCAACTGTTGGCTGAGCTAACCTTCTCCGTCCCCACATCGCACTACACGTCGGTACAGGAATATTAACCTGTTTCCCATCAGCTACGCATCTCTGCCTCGCCTTAGGGGCCGACTCACTCTACGCCGATGAACGTTGCGTAGAAAACCTTGCGCTTTCGGCGAGGGGGCTTTTCACCCCCTTTAACGCTACTCATGTCAGCATTCGCACTTCTGATACCTCCAGCACGCCTCCCGACGCACCTTCACAGGCTTACAGAACGCTCTCCTACCACTCGCAATTCCTTGCGAATCCGCAGCTTCGGTAACTGGCTTAGCCCCGTTACATCTTCCGCGCAGAACGACTCGATCAGTGAGCTATTACGCTTTCTTTAAATGATGGCTGCTTCTAAGCCAACATCCTGACTGTTTTAGCCTTTCCACTTCGTTTCCCACTTAGCCAATTTTGGGGACCTTAGCTGGCGGTCTGGGTTGTTTCCCTCTTGAGTCCGGACGTTAGCACCCGG
Organism: Candidatus Symbiobacter mobilis CR; assembly: GCF_000477435.1. Taxonomy (NCBI): domain Bacteria; kingdom Pseudomonadati; phylum Pseudomonadota; class Betaproteobacteria; order Burkholderiales; family Comamonadaceae; genus Candidatus Symbiobacter; species Candidatus Symbiobacter mobilis. Next base: position 2,247,075 of record NC_022576.1, on the reverse strand, counting down.
TGCTCTGTCTCCCAGGCTCTACTCGCTGGTATTCGGAGTTTGCATTGGTTTGGTAAGTCGCCATGACCCCCTAGCCAAAACAGCGCTCTACCCCCAGCGGTAATACCTGAGGCACTACCTAAATAGTTTTCGGAGAGAACCAGCTATTTCCAAGTTTGTTTAGCCTTTCACCCCTATCCACAGCTCATCCGCTAGTTTTGCAACACTAGTCGGTTCGAACCTCCAGTACCTGTTACAGCACTTTCATTCTGGCCATGGATAGATCACTTGGTTTCGGGTCTACACCCAGCGACTACAACTGAAAGTTTCCTTCCAATTACGCCCTATTCGGACTCGATTTCTCTTCGGCTTCCCTATGCGGTTAACCTCGCCACTGAATGTAAGTCGCTGACCCATTATACAAAAGGTACGCAGTCACCCTCTCGGGCTCCTACTTTTTGTAAGCATGCGGTTTCAGGTTCTATTTCACTCCCCTCCCGGGGTTCTTTTCACCTTTCCCTCACGGTACTTGTTCACTATCGGTCAATGATGAGTATTTAGCCTTGGAGGATGGTCCCCCCATCTTCAGACAGGATTTCACGTGTCCCGCCCTACTTGTCGCAAACTCAGTACCACGGTCTTCTTTTCGCATACGGGGCTATCACCCACTACGGCCGACCTTTCAAAATCGTTCTGCTAAAAAAACCGCTATCTCTTGCAGGCTTCTCCAATTTCGCTCGCCACTACTCTCGGAATCTCGGTTGATGTCTTTTCCTCGGGCTACTTAGATGTTTCAGTTCACCCGGTTCGCTTTCTTGCCCTATATATTCAGGCAAGAATACCCAAAAGGGTAGGTTCCCCCATTCGGAAATCTCCGGATCACAGCTCGTTGCCAGCTCCCCGAAGCTTATCGCAGGCTTCCACGTCCTTCATCGCCTATCATTGCCAAGGCATCCACCACATGCTCTTAATTACTTGACCCTATAACTTTGACGATCTTTCCGACCATCTCCGTCAGGTCACATCACTCTTCTTCGCCTCCCTGGTACTCTTCATACCAGAGCATGTCTCTTCAACATGTTTGTTCGACGCAATCAAGATCTCGTCACTAACTCCGTCATGCCTGGCTCGCGCCATACACAACCGCAATTAGCAACAATTTCATTCTCCATAAATTGTTAATGAACAGCCTACTAGCCTCTTCGGCTAGCATAATCTTTCCGCTTCACTTCATAACCATGAGCAAAACCATTCCAAAACCTTCTTCAAAAGCTTTGGAATGTTCGCCTCGGCATCGCCTTCTCTTTGCACTTGGTGGAGGTGACAGGACTCGAACCCGCTACCTACTGCATGCAAAGCAGCCGCTCTCCCAGTTGAGCTACACCCCCGCGTGTCCCGCCAAGTTCCTTTGTTCGCCCGTTCAACACTGGTGGGTCTGGTTGGTCTCGAACCAACGACCCCCGCCTTATCAAGACGGTGCTCTAACCAACTGAGCTACAGACCCGCTTGGCTTTCTCACCAATCCAGCACCGATGTCTCCAGCGCGGCTCTTCTCCCAATCAGCATTGCCGATCAGATTACAACCGATAAGTGTGGGTGTCTAGCGGTAACTTTCCAGAAAGGAGGTGATCCAGCCGCACCTTCCGATACGGCTACCTTGTTACGACTTCACCCCAGTCACGAACCCTGCCGTGGTAATCGCCCTCCTTGCGGTTAAGCTAACTACTTCTGGCAGAACCCGCTCCCATGGTGTGACGGGCGGTGTGTACAAGACCCGGGAACGTATTCACCGTGACATGCTGATCCACGATTACTAGCGATTCCGACTTCACGCAGTCGAGTTGCAGACTGCGATCCGGACTACGACTGACTTTATGGGGTTGGCTCCCTCTCGCGAGTTGGCATCCCTTTGTATCAGCCATTGTATGACGTGTGTAGCCCCACCTATAAGGGCCATGAGGACTTGACGTCATCCTCACCTTCCTCCGGCTTGTCACCGGCAGTCTCATTAGAGTGCCCAACTTAATGTAGCAACTAATGACAAGGGTTGCGCTCGTTGCGGGACTTAACCCAACATCTCACGACACGAGCTGACGACAGCCATGCAGCACCTGTGTTACAGCTCTCTTTCGAGCACTCCCACATCTCTGCAGGATTCTGTACATGTCAAAGGTGGGTAAGGTTTTTCGCGTTGCATCGAATTAAACCACATCATCCACCGCTTGTGCGGGTCCCCGTCAATTCCTTTGAGTTTCAACCTTGCGGCCGTACTCCCCAGGCGGTCAACTTCACGCGTTAGCTTCGTTACTGAGTCAGCTAAGACCCAACAACCAGTTGACATCGTTTAGGGCGTGGACTACCAGGGTATCTAATCCTGTTTGCTCCCCACGCTTTCGTGCATGAGCGTCAGTACAGGCCCAGGGGACTGCCTTCGCCATCGGTGTTCCTCCGCATATCTACGCATTTCACTGCTACATGCAGAATTCCATCCCCCTCTGCCGTACTCTAGCATCTGCAGTCACAAATGCAATTCCCAGGTTGAGCCCGGGGATTTCACATCCGTCTTACAGAACCGCCTGCGCACGCTTTACGCCCAGTAATTCCGATTAACGCTTGCACCCTACGTATTACCGCGGCTGCTGGCACGTAGTTAGCCGGTGCTTATTCTTACGGTACCGTCATTCGCCTCACGTATTAGGCAAGGCTGTTTCGCTCCGTACAAAAGCAGTTTACAACCCGAAGGCCTTCGTCCTGCACGCGGCATCGCTGGATCAGGCTTGCGCCCATTGTCCAAAATTCCCCACTGCTGCCTCCCGTAGGAGTCTGGACCGTCTCTCAGTTCCAGTGTGGCTGGTCGTCCTCTCAGACCAGCTACAGATCGTCGCCTTGGTAGGCCTTTACCCCACCAACTAGCTAATCTGATATCAGCCGCTCCAATCGCGCGAGGCCCTCTCAGGTCCCCCGCTTTCATCCTTAGATCTCATGCGGTATTAGCACAGCTTTCGCTGCGTTATCCCCCACGACTGGGCACGTTCCGATACTCTACTCACCCGTTCGCCACTCGTCAGCACCTTGCGGCCTGTTACCGTTCGACTTGCATGTGTAAGGCATGCCGCCAGCGTTCAATCTGAGCCAGGATCAAACTCTTCCGTTCTTTCCTTCGCTCACTCAAAGTCCTTTCTTGACTTCACAAGCTTCTTCTTCCGTGAGCATCTACCTTCTAGTTAACCTCTCAGCTAACCTTCCACTAAACACCCACACCTATCGGCTGTTGGTTGTTAATGATCAATAAACACGCTGCATTGCCACGATGGACTACTAGCGATTACGAAACAATAATGTAGCCTGACGATGACCTACTTTCACGCGGGAATCCGCACTATCATTGGCGCGAAGGTGTTTCACGGTCCTGTTCGGGAAGGGAAGGGGTGGTACCACCAAGCTATGGTCGTCAGGCAAAACTTTTGCTCCCTTTATGGGGGAACCAATTTACGGAGATGATGATCTTGATTGTGTCTAGTCAAATTGGGTGATGGCAGACCTATCAAAGTTATAGGGTCAAGCCGAACGAGCCATTAGTATCGGTTAGCTGAAGCGCTTACACGCCTTACACACCCGACCTATCAACGTCCTAGTCTTGAACGGCTCTTCAGGCAGATCTCATCTTGGAACGAGTTTCCCGCTTAGATGCTTTCAGCGGTTATCTCTTCCACACTTAGCTACTCGGCTATGCCACTGGCGTGACAACCGATACACCAGAGGTGTGTCCACTCCGGTCCTCTCGTACTAGGAGCAGGCTTCCTCAAATCTGCAACGCCCACGGAAGATAGGGACCAAACTGTCTCACGACGTTTTAAACCCAGCTCACGTACCTCTTTAAATGGCGAACAGCCATACCCTTGGGACCTGCTACAGCCCCAGGATGAGATGAGCCGACATCGAGGTGCCAAACACCGCCGTCGATATGAACTCTTGGGCGGTATCAGCCTGTTATCCCCAGAGTACCTTTTATCCGTTGAGCGATGGCCTTTCCATACAGTACCACCGGATCACTATGTCCTGCTTTCGCACCTGCTCGACTTGTCAGTCTCGCAGTCAAGCACGCTTTTGCCATTGCACTATCGTCACGATTTCCGACCGTAACTAGCGTACCTTCGAACTCCTCCGTTACGCTTTGGGAGGAGACCGCCCCAGTCAAACTGCCTACCATGCACTGTCCCCAGTCCAGCTTATGGACCTAGGTTAGAACCTCAAACACACCAGGGTGGTATTTCAACGTTGGCTCCACAAGATCTAGCAACCTTGCATCTTAGCCTCCCACCTATCCTACACAGATCTGTTCAAAATCCAATACAAAGCTACAGTAAAGGTTCATGGGGTCTTTCCGTCTTTCCGCGGGGAGATTGCATCATCACAAACATTTCAATTTCGCTGAGTCTCTGGAGGAGACAGTGTGGCCATCGTTACGCCATTCGTGCAGGTCGGAACTTACCCGACAAGGAATTTCGCTACCTTAGGACCGTTATAGTTACGGCCGCCGTTTACTGGGACTTCAATCAAGAGCTTGCACCCCATCATTTAATCTTCCAGCACCGGGCAGGCGTCACACCCTATACGTCCACTTTCGTGTTTGCAGAGTGCTGTGTTTTTATTAAACAGTCGCAGCCACCATTTCTTTGCAACCCCTTCCAGCTCCATCCGCTAGGGACTTCACCTACTCAGGGCACACCTTATCCCGAAGTTACGGTGTCAATTTGCCGAGTTCCTTCTCCAGAGTTCTCTCAAGCGCCTAAGAATACTCATCTCGCGCACCAGTGTCGGTTTGCGGTACGGTCGCGTGTAGCTGAAGCTTAGTGGCTTTTCCTGGAAGCAGGGTATCACTCACTTCGGCAGCATGCTGCCTCGTTATCACCCCTCATCTATTCCGGGCGGATTTACCTACCCAGTACGACTACAGGCTTGAACCAACAATTCCAACTGTTGGCTGAGCTAACCTTCTCCGTCCCCACATCGCACTACACGTCGGTACAGGAATATTAACCTGTTTCCCATCAGCTACGCATCTCTGCCTCGCCTTAGGGGCCGACTCACTCTACGCCGATGAACGTTGCGTAGAAAACCTTGCGCTTTCGGCGAGGGGGCTTTTCACCCCCTTTAACGCTACTCATGTCAGCATTCGCACTTCTGATACCTCCAGCACGCCTCCCGACGCACCTTCACAGGCTTACAGAACGCTCTCCTACCACTCGCAATTCCTTGCGAATCCGCAGCTTCGGTAACTGGCTTAGCCCCGTTACATCTTCCGCGCAGAACGACTCGATCAGTGAGCTATTACGCTTTCTTTAAATGATGGCTGCTTCTAAGCCAACATCCTGACTGTTTTAGCCTTTCCACTTCGTTTCCCACTTAGCCAATTTTGGGGACCTTAGCTGGCGGTCTGGGTTGTTTCCCTCTTGAGTCCGGACGTTAGCACCCGGTGCTCTGTCTCCCAGGCTCTACTCGCTGGTATTCGGAGTTTGCATTGGTTTGGTAAGTCGCCATGACCCCCTAGCCAAAACAGCGCTCTACCCCCAGCGGTAATACCTGAGGCACTACCTAAATAGTTTTCGGAGAGAACCAGCTATTTCCAAGTTTGTTTAGCCTTTCACCCCTATCCACAGCTCATCCGCTAGTTTTGCAACACTAGTCGGTTCGAACCTCCAGTACCTGTTACAGCACTTTCATTCTGGCCATGGATAGATCACTTGGTTTCGGGTCTACACCCAGCGACTACAACTGAAAGTTTCCTTCCAATTACGCCCTATTCGGACTCGATTTCTCTTCGGCTTCCCTATGCGGTTAACCTCGCCACTGAATGTAAGTCGCTGACCCATTATACAAAAGGTACGCAGTCACCCTCTCGGGCTCCTACTTTTTGTAAGCATGCGGTTTCAGGTTCTATTTCACTCCCCTCCCGGGGTTCTTTTCACCTTTCCCTCACGGTACTTGTTCACTATCGGTCAATGATGAGTATTTAGCCTTGGAGGATGGTCCCCCCATCTTCAGACAGGATTTCACGTGTCCCGCCCTACTTGTCGCAAACTCAGTACCACGGTCTTCTTTTCGCATACGGGGCTATCACCCACTACGGCCGACCTTTCAAAATCGTTCTGCTAAAAAAACCGCTATCTCTTGCAGGCTTCTCCAATTTCGCTCGCCACTACTCTCGGAATCTCGGTTGATGTCTTTTCCTCGGGCTACTTAGATGTTTCAGTTCACCCGGTTCGCTTTCTTGCCCTATATATTCAGGCAAGAATACCCAAAAGGGTAGGTTCCCCCATTCGGAAATCTCCGGATCACAGCTCGTTGCCAGCTCCCCGAAGCTTATCGCAGGCTTCCACGTCCTTCATCGCCTATCATTGCCAAGGCATCCACCACATGCTCTTAATTACTTGACCCTATAACTTTGACGATCTTTCCGACCATCTCCGTCAGGTCACATCACTCTTCTTCGCCTCCCTGGTACTCTTCATACCAGAGCATGTCTCTTCAACATGTTTGTTCGACGCAATCAAGATCTCGTCACTAACTCCGTCATGCCTGGCTCGCGCCATACACAACCGCAATTAGCAACAATTTCATTCTCCATAAATTGTTAATGAACAGCCTACTAGCCTCTTCGGCTAGCATAATCTTTCCGCTTCACTTCATAACCATGAGCAAAACCATTCCAAAACCTTCTTCAAAAGCTTTGGAATGTTCGCCTCGGCATCGCCTTCTCTTTGCACTTGGTGGAGGTGACAGGACTCGAACCCGCTACCTACTGCATGCAAAGCAGCCGCTCTCCCAGTTGAGCTACACCCCCGCGTGTCCCGCCAAGTTCCTTTGTTCGCCCGTTCAACACTGGTGGGTCTGGTTGGTCTCGAACCAACGACCCCCGCCTTATCAAGACGGTGCTCTAACCAACTGAGCTACAGACCCGCTTGGCTTTCTCACCAATCCAGCACCGATGTCTCCAGCGCGGCTCTTCTCCCAATCAGCATTGCCGATCAGATTACAACCGATAAGTGTGGGTGTCTAGCGGTAACTTTCCAGAAAGGAGGTGATCCAGCCGCACCTTCCGATACGGCTACCTTGTTACGACTTCACCCCAGTCACGAACCCTGCCGTGGTAATCGCCCTCCTTGCGGTTAAGCTAACTACTTCTGGCAGAACCCGCTCCCATGGTGTGACGGGCGGTGTGTACAAGACCCGGGAACGTATTCACCGTGACATGCTGATCCACGATTACTAGCGATTCCGACTTCACGCAGTCGAGTTGCAGACTGCGATCCGGACTACGACTGACTTTATGGGGTTGGCTCCCTCTCGCGAGTTGGCATCCCTTTGTATCAGCCATTGTATGACGTGTGTAGCCCCACCTATAAGGGCCATGAGGACTTGACGTCATCCTCACCTTCCTCCGGCTTGTCACCGGCAGTCTCATTAGAGTGCCCAACTTAATGTAGCAACTAATGACAAGGGTTGCGCTCGTTGCGGGACTTAACCCAACATCTCACGACACGAGCTGACGACAGCCATGCAGCACCTGTGTTACAGCTCTCTTTCGAGCACTCCCACATCTCTGCAGGATTCTGTACATGTCAAAGGTGGGTAAGGTTTTTCGCGTTGCATCGAATTAAACCACATCATCCACCGCTTGTGCGGGTCCCCGTCAATTCCTTTGAGTTTCAACCTTGCGGCCGTACTCCCCAGGCGGTCAACTTCACGCGTTAGCTTCGTTACTGAGTCAGCTAAGACCCAACAACCAGTTGACATCGTTTAGGGCGTGGACTACCAGGGTATCTAATCCTGTTTGCTCCCCACGCTTTCGTGCATGAGCGTCAGTACAGGCCCAGGGGACTGCCTTCGCCATCGGTGTTCCTCCGCATATCTACGCATTTCACTGCTACATGCAGAATTCCATCCCCCTCTGCCGTACTCTAGCATCTGCAGTCACAAATGCAATTCCCAGGTTGAGCCCGGGGATTTCACATCCGTCTTACAGAACCGCCTGCGCACGCTTTACGCCCAGTAATTCCGATTAACGCTTGCACCCTACGTATTACCGCGGCTGCTGGCACGTAGTTAGCCGGTGCTTATTCTTACGGTACCGTCATTCGCCTCACGTATTAGGCAAGGCTGTTTCGCTCCGTACAAAAGCAGTTTACAACCCGAAGGCCTTCGTCCTGCACGCGGCATCGCTGGATCAGGCTTGCGCCCATTGTCCAAAATTCCCCACTGCTGCCTCCCGTAGGAGTCTGGACCGTCTCTCAGTTCCAGTGTGGCTGGTCGTCCTCTCAGACCAGCTACAGATCGTCGCCTTGGTAGGCCTTTACCCCACCAACTAGCTAATCTGATATCAGCCGCTCCAATCGCGCGAGGCCCTCTCAGGTCCCCCGCTTTCATCCTTAGATCTCATGCGGTATTAGCACAGCTTTCGCTGCGTTATCCCCCACGACTGGGCACGTTCCGATACTCTACTCACCCGTTCGCCACTCGTCAGCACCTTGCGGCCTGTTACCGTTCGACTTGCATGTGTAAGGCATGCCGCCAGCGTTCAATCTGAGCCAGGATCAAACTCTTCCGTTCTTTCCTTCGCTCACTCAAAGTCCTTTCTTGACTTCACAAGCTTCTTCTTCCGTGAGCATCTACCTTCTAGTTAACCTCTCAGCTAACCTTCCACTAAACACCCACACCTATCGGCTGTTGGTTGTTAATGACCTTTATTCCCTCCGCCGCGATGAGCAGAGCTACGCACTGTAGCATGGTTCGGCGCGCCACTTTTTCAAACAGCCTGTTTTCGTCACGGAAGTTCGCCAATGCCGTTGCAGCTCCACTACATGCGCGAATCGCTTCCGTCCCATCCAGCACCTAATTTTTGGCCTTGATTCCTATCGGTGATTTTTTCCTTGCTTGCTGAATAAGGATTTGCAGCTCCTTTTTCTGTGGCAAATCATTGGGAAGACGAGGTAACAGTTTCTCCCACTTTTCCACCGCCATTGCGTACTGTGCTCGCTGATACGCAGCAACGCCAGCGATCATCAGCGCAATCGGATGCTGTGGGTCTATCCGAAGCGCCTGATGGATCAACGCCAGCGCCTGATCCCCCACCGCATTGCCTTCCATCACCACGAGCAGATCCGCGTAATCGACCAACCAGTCTGCCTCGGGATATGCCGTATTGACGGCGTGCGCGTAGGCGTGCTTTGCTTCAGCCCATCTGCCTGCTGCCTTGTGCGCCCTGGCGATGGCAGCCCACTGTGCGGCGTCTTCCCTAGTGTGTGGCGCATCGGTGTTCTTCGACGTTCCCGGCAATGCGTTCGGCAACGTCGACGGAGGTCCACCGTGGGTATCCACTGCATACCTCGATCGCAGCCACGCTGTGGCGCACAGTGCCCCGGCCACCACGGCACACACGCCGACAACGACCCAACGTGTCGACACCGATGTTGCCTGCTTTGGCACAGCATGCGGAGTGCTATCCCGCTCTCGCTCGTGGGCATGGTCGTACTTGCCATCGCTATCGCCGTCGACGGCGCCACGCGATGCACACCCCACTGTTCGGAAAAACCACACCATCACCCCCGCCACCATCAACCCCGGGCCTAGCCACAGCAGCCATGTCGCCGGTCGCCAAGGGGGGGCGTACAACACCCGATCCCCGTACCGGTCCACAAGGTATTCGCGAATCTGTTCGTCCGTCTTCGACGCTCGCAGCAACCGCCGTATTTCGTTGCGCAAATCGCGAGCCAGGTCGGCCTGCGAATCCGCCACAGACTCGTTCTGGCAAACCAGGCAGCGTAGCTCTTTGGCTATCTCATGCACTTGTCGTTCGATCGCGACCGCACTCGCCGCGTTCATAGCACCTGCATTCATGGCACTCATGTTCGTAGCACCCGGATTCAGTCCCCCCCCCGATTCATCCACCCTGCCCATGGCGGCCCACGCTCCACCGCAGCAGAGAAACCACATAGCGCAACCATACAGGCAGCAAGAAAACCAATGCTTCATAGTGTCAGTGCATCACCGGTTCCATACATCACCACGTCGATGCATCACTGCATCACTGCGTAAATGCCCCAGTGCGGGAGTGCATCAGGGTATGAATGAGCGGCAGCAGGGTGTTCTGCCATATTTCCTGCGTCAATGGCCCGGATTGGTGGTGACGAATCGTTCCCGATGCATCGATGACGAACGTCTCTGGCAAAGCCGTCAACCCCCATTGCAGGCCCATCGCCCCCGTCGGATCCGTCACCACCACGTCATAGGGATTCCCCGCCCGTTGGAGCCACAGCGCTCCCTGCGGATCCTTGTAATCAAGCCCGATGATCGACAGCCCCGTAGGCCGATCAGACTCCCGGTGCAACGTCCACATCAGCCAGTCATGATCCTGTCTGCACGCAGCGCACCACGATGCCCATGCATGCAAGACCCACACCTTGCCCAGCATGTCTTCGCTCCGCCATACGGCGGCAGACTGGCCCGCAGACTGCCACGCCGTCGCGGTCATCGGCGGAGCTTGGCGGCCTACCCACACCGATGGCGCCGGTTTGCCACCCCACTGCCACCCTATCCACGCCACCCCCACAAGCAGTACGAAAAACAGCAAGGGCGCCCAGCGCCATGCGATCCCCACCCATTTCCTGCTGACCACCCCACGAGTGCTCCAGGGTGGCTGATTCACGGCTTGTCTCCTGCATGAACGGTCCGCCACGTTCCCCACACGCTGCCCGCAGCCATCATCCAGCAGCCCAGCCAAATCCATGCCACAAAAGGTTGATACGCCACGCGAAGGACCCACGCCTGCCCGGCATCGACCTGTTCCCGCAACGCCACCACCACATCCCGCATCCCATTCCGGTCGATGGATGCTTCGGTCACGATCGAAGCAGCGCCTTCGTAGCCGTACCCTCTGCGTTCTGATCGCAATGCCACCGGTGCGCGGCCAGGCTCTTCCCAGACGAAATCCGCCGCGTACCCACGGTAATTGGGGCCGCTATGCCGTTCCCATTGCACGAACCGCAACACCCCTCCACCCATAGGCAGCGCGTCTCCCGCCCGCATCCGTACATCGTGCTCCTCCCCATACGTCCCGGACATCGTCATGCCGACCATGCTGACCACCACCCCGGCATGGGCAAGCTGCGCGCCGGTTCCCAGCGTCCACCTGCGCGACTTCCAGGCATGGACCATCGGCGTGGCGACGACCCACACCGCCAGCGTCATCACGCCTGCCACGACGGGCGTGGCACCTCCCGCCCACAAGCATCCCCATGAGAGCGCAGCGCCCAACGCCGGCCATCGCCAATTCCATGGGGTGGGGGTCTGCGTACCGGGCTGCATCACGGCACCAGGCACCATCAGCACGACGACGAGCGCCATCAACGGCGCCATCACCCGCTCGAAATACGGTGGGCCGACGGAGATTCGGCCCACCCCTAGCGCATCGAGCACCATGGGGTATAGCGTTCCCAACAGCACCGTTCCGGCAGCCACGCACAGCAGCAGCACCAAAGCCAGCAAAACGGCTTCTCTGCTTCGCCACGGCAGTACGCCATCAGGCGGTAGCCTGCCTGCACCCAGGCCATACAGGCCCAGAGCGCCCCCCACGACCAACGTCAACACCACCAGCAAGGCCATGCCGCGCCCCGGATCCATCGCAAAAGCGTGGACGGACATCAACACCCCGGATCGAACCAGAAAAGTGCCTAGCAACGTCGTCGCAAACGCCGCAATCGCAAGCAACACTGTCCACCGTGCCCCCTTTCCTGCACTTCGTGTCACCAGCAGGGAATGCAGCAACGCGGTACCCAGCAGCCAAGGCACCAGCGAGGCGTTTTCAACCGGATCCCAAAACCACCATCCTCCCCACCCCAATTCGGCATACGCCCACTGCGACCCCGTCGCAATCCCCAGCGTCAACCAAGCCCAGGCCCACAGCACCCATGGGCGCATCCCATCGGCCCAGGCTGTACCAGGCTGCGCGGAACGCAGTACTGCGATGGCCACGGCGAAAGGCACCGCAAGCCCTGCATATCCCAGATACAGCAGCGGGGGGTGCCAAGCCAGCAGAGGGTCTTGCAGCAACGGGTGCAAATCCATCCCTTCCGACACCGGGGCTGGCAAGGGGACGAAAGGGTTCGATCCGTACAGGATCAGCGCCACCAATGCAAAGACCAGCCAAGCCAGCACCCCCACCGTGCGCGCCAGCAGCATTGCAGCGTCCTTGCCTGCCATGTCTACACCATCACAACCAGCGGAACCCACGCAACCAGCACAGCCACGCCACGCAACCAGCGCCATCCATCCCGCCAGCAGCAGCGCCCACAGGAGCAGAGAGCCTTCATGCCCCCCCCAGGCTGCCGCCAGGCGATACGCCACGGGCAACCGCGAATGCGCGTGCTGCGCCACGTACGCCATCGAAAAATCGTTCGTGTAGAACGCGAACTCCAGCGTGATGAACGCCGCCAGTACGCTGGCCAACACCCCCCACGCAGCCCACCGCAACTGGCGCAGAGTCAGCAAAGCTCCTTGGCGCGACGATGCAGTACATCCCAGCGCCAACGCGCCGACAGCACCCAACACCACGCAAAACAGGCCTACGTCTGCAACCACATCGCTCCCTGCACCGCCGTTCCCTGCACCATCGTTCCCTCATGCCCCCTGCATCGGCCGATCGACCACCGCAGCGCCGAAGACCTGTTCGCGCAAGATGAACAGCCGATCCCGCACGGCTGCAGCCTCTTCAAACTCCAGGTTCCGCGCGTGCTCGACCATCTGTTTTTCCAGCCGTTTGATTTCCCGTGCAACGTCGCTGGCGCTCATTTCCTTCGCCTGCTTGCGCTGCGCCTGTTGACGGTCACGCTGCTGCGCGGCCTGCTGGGCTTTTTCGCTATACACCCCATCGATGAGGTCGCGCACCTCCTTGACGATGGAGCGCGGCGTGATGCCGTTCGCTGCGTTGAACGCCATCTGCTTGGTGCGCCTGCGCTGTGTTTCGTCCATCGCACGCCGCATCGAATCGGTCACCCGGTCTGCGTACAGGATCGCACGCCCGGATCGATTGCGCGCCGCCCGCCCGATCGTCTGGATCAGCGAACGCTCTGACCGCAAAAAGCCTTCCTTGTCGGCATCGAAGATCGCCACCAGGGAAACCTCGGGAATGTCCAGTCCCTCGCGCAACAGATTGATCCCCACCAGCACGTCGAACACCCCCAGGCGCAAATCCCTGATGATTTCGACGCGCTCGACCGTGTCGATGTCGCTATGGAGGTACCGCACTTTCACCCCGTTTTCGGTGAGGTAATCGGTGAGCTGCTCTGCCATACGCTTGGTCAGGGTGGTGATCAACACCCGCTCCTGAGAGTCCACGCACCGGCGAATCTCCCCGAGTACATCGTCCACCTGCGAGGAAGCTGGCCGCACCACGACCTCTGGATCGACCAGCCCCGTGGGCCGCACAACCTGTTCGACGATCTGCCCGGCATGGTCGCGCTCCCACTGCGCCGGCGTCGCGGAGACGAGGATGGCCTGCCGCATCCGCGACTGGAATTCCTCGAATTTCAAGGGTCTGTTGTCCATCGCGCTCGGGAGGCGGAATCCGTACTCGACCAGCGTTGCCTTGCGTGCCCGATCGCCGTTGTACATCCCGCCGAACTGCCCGATGAGCACGTGGCTTTCGTCGAGGAACATCAGCGCATCCTTCGGCAAATAGTCGATGAGCGTGGCAGGCGGTTCGCCGGGGGCAGTGCCACTCAAATGCCTGCTGTAGTTTTCGATGCCTTTGCAGTGCCCGACTTCGACGAGCATTTCCAGGTCGAAGCGCGTGCGTTGCTCAATGCGTTGCGCCTCCACCAGCTTGCCTAGCGCCACGAACTCCTTTGCGCGCTGCGCCAACTCGACCTTGATCGTCTCGACCGCAGCGAGCACTTGCTCACGCGGGGTCACGTAGTGGCTGCTGGGGTACACGGTGAATCGCGTAGTCTTCTGCCGCAAATGACCGGTCAGGGGGTCGAAGAACTGCAAGCTCTCGATTTCATCGTCCCACAGCCCAAGCCGGATGGCCAGCTCGCTGTGCTCGGCAGGGAAGATGTCGATCGTCTCCCCACGCACGCGAAACGTTCCCCGCCCGAAATCCATATCGTTGCGCGTGTACTGCATCCGCACGAGCTGCGCGAGGATGTCCCGCTGCGGCATGCGATCCCCGCAACGCAGCGTCATGATCATCTGGTGGTACGACTCCGGCGCGCCGATCCCATAGATTGCCGACACCGAGGCCACGATCACGACATCGCGCCGCTCCAGCAAGCTCTTGGTGCAGGACAACCGCATCTGCTCGATCTGGCTATTGATGGCAGAGTCTTTCTCGATGAACAGATCGCGTTGGGGCACATAGGCTTCCGGCTGGTAGTAGTCGTAGTAGCTCACGAAATACTCGACCGCATTGCGGGGAAAAAATTCGCGGAACTCCGCATACAACTGCGCCGCCAGCGTTTTGTTCGGCGCAAACACAATCGCCGGGCGCCCCAGCCTGGCGATGACGTTGGCCATGGTGAACGTCTTGCCCGACCCCGTCACCCCCAGCAATACCTGGTATGCCTCCCCGTGATGCACCCCGGCGACCAGTTGCTCGATAGCCGCAGGCTGGTCTCCAGCAGGCGGGTAGGGCTGGTACAGCGCGAAAGGGGATTCCGGAAACGACACGAAAACCCCGCCCGAAGGCAGCGGTGGGGAAGCAGACATCGTGGGTAGAGGAGAGAAAACCGGTACTCAGGCCGGTGCCGTCTCCACGCGGTTACGCCCGTTCGACTTGGCGCAATACAGCGCTTCGTCCGCATGGCGAAGCAAATCGTCCGCAGACAGTGCCGCTACGGGGACCAGAGAAGCCACGCCCACGCTGACCGTAACCACCCCGAACGGGGTAGCGGGGTGGGGCAACGCCAGCGCAGCAACGGCGCGACACAGCTCCTCACCCAGCGTATACGCTTGCTGCCCGTCCAGGTTGGCTGCGACGATCACAAACTCTTCTCCCCCATAACGAGCCACGGTATCGGCGGGACGCCGCGCCTTGTTTTGCATCGCCTGCGCCACCCGCACTAGGCAATCGTCGCCAGCCAGATGCCCAAGTTCATCGTTGTATTTCTTGAAAAAATCCACGTCGATCATCAAGATCGACAAAGGGTGCCGTTCGCGCCGGGCGCGCGCCCATTCCGACACCACCACCTCGTCGAATCGGCGCCGGTTTGCCACTCCCGTCAACCCGTCAGTCACGGCCAATGCAGCCAGCTTGCGATTGGCCTGCCGCAATTCTTCCTCCATACGACGACGGTCGGAGATGTCAGCGATGCCCGCCATCAGCACAGGCTCCCCACGGAAAGTCGTCGGCACGACCGAAATCATCCCCCACAGCGTCGTACCGTCCACACGCCGAAGCAAGGCCTCGAAATGGGCGACAAAGCCTTTTTGCGACAACTCAGCAAGCAAACGCATGCGATCCTGGGGGTCGGCATAAAACTCTCCGACGAAAAACCCATCAAAGTCCTGCCCACACATCGCGCGCGCCTGCCGGTTGGCAAACAACACCCTGCTATCGCTACGACGAATCATCACGACCGGCACGGGCATGTTGTCGACAACCACCCGCAACCATTCCTCGCTCTCGCGCAACGCCTGCGCAGCGGCCCGTTCCTCTCCAAGCTGCCCGGCTTCGCGGGCATGGCGGCGAAAGACTTCCGCCGCTCTGGCGATATCGCCAATGTCGTCGGGTCGATCCACCCCCGAAAACTGCACATCTTGGCTGCCCTGCGCCAATTGCAGCAGGGTATGCGTGACCTCCCGCAAGGGCGTCGTAACCCTGCGCACACTCCAGACGATGGCGATCGATAGCGCGAGCACCATGGCGACCGTTCCGTACAGGCTCAATTGCACGCTGTGTCGCACGTCGCGATCCGCAGCTTCCGCAGAAAACCCGATGCGCACAGTCCCTACCGGGATGTCCTCGCGTCCTTGCCGAAAAAAAACCATGCGATCTACCTGCATCGCAGCAGGCATCTGGGCATCACGAAGCTGTCCAAAAATTTTCCCGTCTTCCCCCATCACCGTGGCCCAAACGATGTCGGGGTCGCCGCCCATCGCCTTGACAAGGATGGCAACGCCCTCCCGGTCGTAATCGAACAGAAGCCGGGACATCGCCACCGCCTGCACATCAGCCATTCGCTCGGCTTTCTGCTGCAGGACAGCCATCCTGTCGATGCGCAACGCCCAGATGCGATGGGTCTCCGCAGCCACGACGACAACAGCCATCGCTACAAGGGCTACCAACAATACCCTCGCTTCCAGGGAACGAGGAAAGCGACGGTAGAAATTCACAGCGCCATCTCTTCGCGAGTCCACGCTTCCAGGCGCCGTTCCTTGCGCAAGTCTTGCAAAACGGCTTCCAGCCGTTCGAGCAAGGTTTGTGCCTTGGCCGACGAACCATCCAGTTGGCGTGCAAGCACGACAAAGTAGTCTTTCTCCGAGACCGGCTTGGGCAGTATCTCTACCTTGTCACCCAGGCCCATATCCCGGATCAACAGCTTCGCAGCGGCATCCTCGATCACCGCAGTCCCCACCCGGCCGGCCACCAGCTTTTCCAGATTCTGGCGATCCTGGAGCGCGCCGTCGTCGACCGCCAACCCTTGCTTACGCAAGTCCCTGCCGACGTTGTAACCGCGAGGAATGGCGAGAGGGGCAGGCAAGGCAGCCAAGCTGGCCCCATCCCAGACTGTCCCTTTGCGAACGACAGCCATGTACGCCACGCGCTGCAACGGCGTCTTGGGATACAGCACCCGCGCCGCACGCTCCTCGTTGTACGAAGCCGAAAAAATCGCTTGGTACCTGCCCTTGGCCAGCTCGTTCCAGCAGCGTTCCCACGCCACGCTTTCCACTTGCGGTTCCATCCCGAGGCGCCGAAAGGCTTCGACGACCAAGCCCGTATGCACACCGCGCACCACCCCATCCCGGGTGTACTGGTACGGCGGCCATTCGGTAACGCACACCCGCAATGGCTGCGCATACACCGCCGCGCAGCACAGACTGCCCAGCACCATCCACAGTATCCGCAGCCTCATCTTGGCCTCCCGACCATTCCTGTCGCCGCAGCGAAAACCATCGCGACTTCCGGCGCTCCCACACCATGCATCCGCCGGGATAGGCTTTTGAACCTATTCCAGTAGGGGCTGCACCATCGCATTGCACGCGGCGGCGGTGCTCGGAATCCTCATGTACCGTAAGTACATTCCGGTTCCTGCGCTCCGGCGCCACGCACACTGCTTCGGCTCGCCTGCCTACTGAAATTGGTTCTTACCGGCGCGGCAACTGCCGCAATGCGTTGAGGTGATGAAGCAGTCGCTCCGCCGAGACCTCCAGCGTCAACAAATACGCATCGACGCGGGCACGAAAGTACCGCCAAAAAATCAGCGAGGGAATCGCAATCAACAACCCGAAGGCCGTGTTGTAGAGCGCGACGGAAATGCCATGCGCCAACTGCGCCGGGTTTCCCCCCACGCCCGCACCGGGCCCCTGGGAACCAAACAGTTCGATCATCCCGACGACAGTACCGAACAGCCCCATCAGAGGTGCTGCGGAAGCGATGGTTGCCAGCGCAGTCAGGTTCCTTTCCAGCCGATGGGCAACGATCCGGCCCGTGCTCTCGACGCGGGAGCGCAACTCGTCCTCGCTGCACTTGGGGTCTGCATTCAGGGTGCGCAGCCCGCTGGCCAGTACTTCCCCCAACGCAGAATTCCGTTCGAGCTGGGTAACCACATCGGGACTGGGAACGCTGGTCCGCGCAAAACTCAGCACCTCGTTGAGCAGGCTCGCGGGGGCCACTTTCGCCGGGCGCAAGCACAAAAATCTATCGATGATCAGCGCC
This sequence comes from Candidatus Symbiobacter mobilis CR, assembly GCF_000477435.1. Classification (NCBI taxonomy): domain Bacteria; kingdom Pseudomonadati; phylum Pseudomonadota; class Betaproteobacteria; order Burkholderiales; family Comamonadaceae; genus Candidatus Symbiobacter; species Candidatus Symbiobacter mobilis. Next base: position 2,229,164 of record NC_022576.1, on the reverse strand, counting down.
ACAGCCCAGACCGAACAGGCAACGAGAGGCCATACAGGCCAACCGGCCGCTTGCACCACGGCAAACAAATTCACACTGCACTCCCGAAAACAATACAAATGATTATCAATCGTCCACAACCCGAAAGCGCAGGGATGTTTGGGTGAGAAAGCAATGCGAGATTTGCGCGCACTCTATTAGCCTACAAAAAGCACCGGGCGGCGCCCATGGTTGTTCCTGCGGATGCAATACCCTGGCTCCCCGAAAATGGAATTCGGCAAGCTGATAATGCGCCGTCGTTTACAGGGTTCGCTCCACGTAATGACCAAGCTACCAAGCTGTCAGCCCATTGCAAGATCGGTGACGAAGCATGTGCCGTCTTTGCCTGGGTCATCACTTCTCGCTTTCGATGTCAAAGGCCCGACAGGCACCTAGGAATCGGTACCGATGTTGACACATAGCCTACAAGCCAAATTCATCTGGCCGGTTTCGTTGCTTGTCGTGGTGGTCACGCTGACCCTCGTTGCTGCCATTTCGCTGCGCAATAGTCGCAGCATCGAACTTTCCGCCCAGACCGCCAGCCGCGAAAACCTTGCCAGCGTCGGTCAGCTCCTGTCTGTGACGGACGCGATCCTCATGGAGCGCGTCAAAGGCTCGATGCGCCTGCTACTCGAACGGGGACAAGCCCTCGGCCCAGCGCGACGCGGCCCGCTCGTGCAAGTCGACGGACGCCAAGTGCCCGACATCCTGTTGGGCGGGCACGCGCAAGCCTTTCACTTTGGCCTCGTCGATGGCGTCACGGCATCCCAGGGTGGAACGGCGACCTTGTTTTCCCGCGATGGCGACCAGTTCGTTCGCATCAGCACCAACGTGCGCAAGGACGGAAAGCGCGCCGTCGGCACGCTGCTCGACCCCCACGGTCAAGCCATCCGTTCGATCTGGGAAGGGCGCCCTTTTTACGGCCAGGTCGACATCCTCGGCACGCCGTTCCTGACTGCTTACGAACCCATGCGCGACGCAAGCGGGGAAATCATAGGAATTTGGTACGTGGGGTACCCCGTCCATTTGCAGGCACTGCGCGAATCCATCGCACGCAGCCGCATCCTCACCAGAGGGTTTATCGTCCTGCTCGATGGCAAAGGCGCCGTGCGATTCCATTCCGGCAACGTCACCCCAGAAGTAGCGGCGAGCGTGACCGAAGGCACCGCGCGGGGCTGGGTCATCAGCAAGGAATCCTTTGCACCGTGGGGTTTTCAAATGGTCGCTGCCTACCCCAACGATGAAGTACTCCATATCGTTCGCCAAGAAGTGTTTGCCGTGGCGATGTTCGGCTTGGCCTTCGGCAGTCTGCTCATTGGTTTGCTGATCTGGCTTGCGCGTTCCCTCGTCATCGCACCGCTGCGAGAGGTCGTCGCCGTTGCAGAGGCCATCGCCCAAGGGAACCTCACAGACCCCATAGCCAGCCGCCGCAAGGACGAGATCGGTGTATTGCTGGCTGCGCTTAACCACATGCGCATCTCCTTGCTACAGATGATCGACAAGATCACTGCCCACGCCGAAAGCATCGGCAAACTCAAAGACACGGCGATCCAACACCTGCGCAAACAGGATCAGCTCAAATCCGGGTTCCTGTCTTCGGTTTCTCACGAATTGCGCACCCCGCTGACCTCGATCCGGGGGTTTGCCCACCTTGTGGAAAGAGAGTTCTCGCGCAGCTTCGCCCCCCTCGCAGCCCATGACCCCACGTTGGAGAAGAAAGCCGGGCGCATTCGGGAAAACCTCGACGTGATCCTCAAAGAGTCGGATCGCCTGACCAGGCTGATCAACGACGTGCTCGACCTCGCCAAGATCGAGGCAGGCCGCGTCGACTGGAGAGACGTCACCGTAGACGTCGGCCGCCTGGTTCGCGACGCATCCAAGGCCGCCCAGGGCGCATTCAACCTCAATCCGCACGTGGAACTGCTCGTCGATGTGCAGGAAGGGCTGCCTACCTTGATCGGGGACGTGGATCGTCTGCTGCAGGTGCTGGTCAACCTGCTCAACAACGCGGGCAAATTCACCGTCGAAGGCCAGGTGGTGATCTCGGCCCGGCTCGCCGAAGACGAATGCATACGCATCGAGGTTCGCGACACCGGCATTGGGTTCCCGCCGGAAGATGCCGAATCCATCTTCGACAAATTCCAGCAAGCCCGGCAAGGCGATACCCTCGTCGATCGTCCTAAAGGCACTGGCCTGGGCCTGGCCATTGCGCGGGAGATCGTCGAACGCCACGGCGGGAAGATCTGGGCGACTTCCCAGCCTGGATCGGGCAGCGTATTCACCATCTCCCTCCCGGTGAAAACGCCTCCAACCGCCGCGAACATTGCAGCGCAGGAATGCCCACTACCCTTACCTCCTGCCCATTACAACCGCACTCCACCACAGCGCAGCGATGCCACGCGCCCGCGTGTGCTCGTCGTCGACGACGATCCTGCTGTGCGTGAATACCTCAGCCAACTGCTGCAGGAGCACGACTACGAAGTGCTGGCCGTTGCCGATGGACAGGCATCCGTGCGCGCTGCACAAGACTTTTTGCCCCACCTCATCACCATGGATTTGGCCATGCCGGGGATGGACGGCCGCACGGCCATTGCCCGCCTGCGCGCCGACCCCCGCACCCGCCGCATCCCCGTGATGGTGCTGTCCGCCCTCCCGGATCTGGACAGCGCCGGGGGAACCATCTCGATGGGCAAGCCACTCAACGAAAAAGCCTTTCTCAAGAATATCGAATGCCTGTTGGGGCGCGCGGCGATTGCCGAGCAAAAGCAAATGCGCTTTCTGGTGCTGTACGACAAGCAACGCGACAAGACCGTGCAGCCCAATAACCTTCCCACCTTGTGCGAATGGGACTACTGCCCGCTGGAGGAGCTGGAGCAACGCATCCAGTCCGATTTCGACGGCGTGCTGCTGATTCCCAGCGATTTGCTCGACAAGATCGACGTGCATAAGCTGCAATCCTTTTCTTCCCTCAAAACTATGGTCGTCCCGGCATAGTTCGGACTTACGCAAAACTGCCCCAGCATCGTTCGCCCCCTTGCCGTACTGCTTTGTGCTGTCTGCGTGGGGCTGTCTGGCCGGGACTATTTTTTGTACATCCCAATAGTCCAGTCTTCCCTGTCCCACGCCCCAGACAACCGGAGCGCGCATCGATGAATAGCCCTATCAACAAGATCGTCATCGTCGACGATGAAGCCCACATCCGCTCGCTCTTGCAGCAGACACTGGAAGAACTGGAGGGTTCTCCCCCCATCCTCACCGCGCCCAACGGCGCAATGGGGTTGGCGTTGATCGAGAAAGAGCACCCTCGGCTCGTGTTCCTCGACGTCATGATGCCGCTGATGAATGGCTACGACGTCTGTGCCGCCGTGCGCAAAAACCCTGCGCTGGCCGACGTCACCATCGTCATGCTCACCGCCAAAGGCCAGGAAGCAGACCGCATTCATGGGCTTGATGTCGGCGCGCACCATTTCGTGACCAAACCTTTCGACCCGGACGAGATCCTCGAACTCGCCCGCTCCGTCTTCGACGCAGCATGAAACCCCTGGGGCGCTTGCTCAAACCCGCGTGGGTACGGCGGCAATTCGACCGGATTGCCGCACTGCTTCCTGCCGGAGGGCAATGCGTACTGTGGGTGGGTGATACCGTGCTGGCGCAGTGCGGCGCTCCCGCCGTCAATTCCGACGCCGTGACCGCATCCTGCCCGCTGCGCATCGAGGAAGAAGCCATCGGCAAGGTATGCGTACACCTCCCTGCCACATCTTCCGCCACGCTCGCACAACACTGGGCAAACTTTGTGGGCGACACAGCGCAGTCGCAGGTGGATGCCGCAGTGGCCGTGCGCGCCGTCACGCAGGAAACGCTGGAAAGCTACCGGGAGCTTTCCCTGCTGCAACGCGCAGTCACCGAGCTTAACCACAGCCTCCAACCCACGGCCGTGATCCAGGCACTGCTGCGGGAATTCGACGCAACCCGCAACGCTCCAGAATTTGGGGCGATCTTCCTGTACTCCCCCGAATCCGGCAAGCATTCGCTAGAACAATGTTTTGGCGAGGATTGCCGTACCGCCTTCGAGGAACTGCACGGTAGCCGGGTCTTCGACATCATGGCCCAGGCAGAGACAGGGGATATTGCCAACGACTGGACGCACTCCCCGCACTGGACGGGGGAATCCACGCAATTCTGTTCGCTGCTGTGGCTACCTTTGTTCGCCCATGACCGGCGCCTGGGGTTGCTCGTCCTCGCTTCCCGGCAGACCGAAGCCTTCAGCGCCGCCGACCTCAAGCGCGCACGCACCCTGGCTTCCGTTGCAGCGACTGCACTGCGCAACGCCCAGTTGTACGCTGCCGAACAGCAAATGTTCGAGTCCTTCGTTCACATCATCGCCACGACGATCGACGCCAAATCCCCCTACACGGCCGGGCACTGTCGGCGCGTGCCGGAAATCGCCCTCGATCTGGCCGATAGGGCACACCACTGCGAACAAGGCCCCCTTGCCGCTTTTTCGATGGAGGCAACCGACCGCAAGGCGCTCGAAATCGCAGCGCTGCTGCACGACTGTGGCAAGGTCATCACCCCGGAATGGGTCGTCGCCAAAGCCACCAAGCTCGAAGGCATCGTCAACCGTGCCGACCTGCTGGCTCTGCGTTGCGAAATCCTGCGCCATACTGCCACGAACGCCTATCTGCGCGCCATCGCCAACGGCCAGGATCCCCATGCGCAGCGCCCCCGGTTGACGGCTCGGCTGTGCGAGATCGACGAGGACTTCGCCTTCCTGCTGCGCTGCAACCTTGGCACCGAATTCCTTCGGGAAGAGCATATAGAACGCATCCACCGTATTGCCCAACAACGGTGGACGGACATCCACGGCGACACCCATCCCATGCTGACCGACGACGAGGTCTACAACCTGTGCATCGCCCGGGGCACGCTCAACACTCACGAACGCAAGACCATCGAAGATCACGCCGCCCACACGATCGCGATGCTCTCGCAGATTCGCTTTCCCTACGAGCTGCGCAATGTCCCGGAATACGCAGCCGGACACCACGAGCGCATCGATGGCAAGGGGTATCCACGCGGGCTGACCGGGCAGCAGCTTTCGGTGCCGGCCCGGATCATGGCCATTGCCGACATCTTCGAGGCCCTCACGGCCCCCGACCGTCCCTACCGCCGCCCCAGCACCTTGAGCTGGGCCATCGACACGATGCACAAGATGCGGATCGAAGGGCACATCGACAGCGACCTGTTCGACCTCTTCCTGCGCGACGGGGTGTACCTCGCCTATGCCCGCAAGCATTTGCCTGCGGCACAGATCGACGAGGTCGATGTAGCCCCCTACCTGCAGCGCTAACGTGCCTTCCGCCTTTCAATCCCGCCTGTTCCGGCGCATCTATATCCTGATCACGGTTGGCTTGGCCGTGCTCTTCGGCGTGCTGTACGCGCTGTCCGTACCCTTCACCCAACGTACCGTTGCCGACCTGGAAGAGCGCTCCGCCCACACCATCCTCGACAACGTCTACGAATTGGTCGAAAAAATCCACACCGACCAGCAAGTGGCGCGCGCTGCCCTGATCGAGGAACGCAAGGAAGCCCTGCGCCATATCGTCGAAGTCGTCCACTCCCGCGCGCAGATGCTCGACGCCAAGGTTCACCAAGGCGCCATGACCCGTGCGGCTGCCCGGCAAGCGCTACTCGAAGAACTGCGGCACATCCGGTATGGCCACGGTGGGTACATCTTCGCCGCAGACTACCAGGGAACGACCCGTGCGCACATCGACCCCGCCCTGATCGACCAAGACTTTTCCACGCAGCGCGATGCCCACGGCAACCTGATCCTGCAGCCGATGATCGACGGCGCACGGCGGGCTGGCGAAGGGTTCCACATCTACTGGTGGCGTCGCCTCGGTGAGCCTACGCCCTCGGAAAAACTGAGCTATTACAAGAATCTCGAATCCTTCGGCCTGGTCATCGGCAGCGGGATGTACCTCGACGACATCGACGCAGCCATGCGCACCCGGCTTGCCGTCGCGACCGACAACCTGCGTCGGCGCCTGCGCACAATCCACATCGCCCAATCCGGGTATGTCTACATCTTCACAGGCAAGATGCAGATGATCATCCACCCCAACGCCAACATCGAGGAAACGGATGTATCGGGCCTCATCGACCAAGCCACGGGGAAGCCACTGATGCCCATGCTTCAGGCCGCCGCCGATACGACATCCGGGCTGCGTTACCAATGGAATTGCCCCTTTACCTTAGGGGAAGGCGTGTGCGACAAAATTTCCTGGGTTCGCCACCATGTGGGGTACGACTGGTACATCGGCGCCAGCGTTTACCTCGCAGACCTCAACGCTAGTGGCATTGCTCTGCGCAACCGGATGCTGACGGTGTTTGGAACTACCTGGCTGGTTGCCATGGCGCTGGTGTATCTCTTCACACGCACGCTGACGACACCGCTACAACGACTCAGCGCCACCGCCCACCGCATCCAGCAGGGCGACCTCAACGCACGCTGCCCTCTGCTTGGCAACGACGAAATCGGCATCGTCGCGCAGGCCTTCAACGCCATGGTGGCCCAGCTCCAAGACAATATTCGCCATCTGGACGAGAAAGTGTCCCAACGCACGAGCGAGCTGGCCCATGCCAACGAAGAGCTACAACAGCTCGATCGCCTCAAGACGGACTTTCTCTCGACCATCTCCCACGAGCTGCGCACCCCCACGACGTCGATCGTCGGGTTCTCCAAACTGATTCGCAAAAAGCTTGATGCCGCCGTATTCCCCATCGTTCCCGACGATGCGTCCGCGCAGCGCGCCATCGTGCAGATTCGCCAAAACCTGGATATCGTCGCAGGGGAAGGCGAACGCCTGACCCGATTGATCACCGACGTCCTCGACAGCGCGCAACTTCAGGCGGGGCGCGTGGATTGGCGGTTTGCCACGCTGCCTGTGCAGCGTATCCTCGACCGGCTCCGTGACGCCACGTCCACGCTCTTTGCAAAAAGTCCCTACACGCTGGTCTTTGACATCCACCCCCCGATACCGGACATCCGCGCAGACGACAACCGCATCTTGCAAGTATTGGTCAACCTTGTGGACAACGCCGTCAAATTCGGCCATGATGGGGACATCGTCGTGGGGGTACAGGCATTGCCTGCGGCCGTGTGCTTTCGGGTCGAAGATCACGGCCCCGGTATCGCACCAGAAGCGCAGCAGAGACTCTTCCAGTCCTTTCAACAACTTGGCGATACCCTCACCGAAAAGCCCCAGGGCACGGGCCTGGGGCTTTCCATCTGCCGCCGTATCGTCGAGCATCACGGTGGCAAAATCTGGCTCGAATCTACGCTCGGGCAAGGAAGTGTATTTTTCTTCACTGTGCCGCTGGCCCATGGCGATTCTTGACACGATGCCGTGCAGGGCCGCAGGAAGCGATTTTCCGCACTGCTTCCCCGGGTGGATGGACTCTCTCCCACCACGCAGTTCTTCTGGTTTTCAAACAGGGTAGTCGTTCATGTCTGTAACGTTGTCCAAGGAAGAAGCGTACACCCGTCTTGGTGCGATCGTCCGTGAAATGCACGAAGCCCTGACTCTGCTTGGCTCCAACCAGTTGAATTCGATCGTCCAGGAAATTCCCAACGCCCGCGACCGGCTGACCTATGTCGGCAAAATGACCGAGGACGCCGCCAACAAGGTGCTTGGCCTCGTAGAAAAAGCCAAGCCCGATTGCGACCACCTCGCCACCCACGGCAGCGAGCTAAGCCAATCGCTTGCGCGGATGGCGTCTGCGGAGGATTTCAGCGTTGATCGCGCCCGTGCTTTGCTCATGGTATGTGGCAAGTTCGCCGACCGCACGGCCCGTTTTGCGCAAGATCAAGCCGAGACACTCAGTGACATCATGATGGCCCAGGACTTTCAGGATTTGTCCGGGCAGGTGATCAAGAAAGTCGTCGACATCATCAACCGCACCGAAGTACAGCTCGTTCAATTGCTGCTCGACAGCTCTCCCGGCGCATCCACCGCCGAATCACCGGATCCATCGGCTACGCAGACCGCAACCATGAATGTGAACGATCACCGTTTGGAAGGCCCGCAAACAGCCGATGACGCGCTCAAACAAAGCGACGTCGACGATCTTCTTGCTTCTCTGGGGTTCTAAGTACAGCCCGCTTCCTTCCCCTTCCTTGTCTTGTCCCGCTGCACAGTCCGGAGCATTGCGCGTACCGGCCGCCAGCCCGATGCCCTCCTGGAGACAGCATCCATGAACATTCCGTCCCAAGGCTGCCAGCGCCTGTTTTCCCGGGTTCCCTTCCACGCTCCGGTGCGTCTGCACCTGACTAATCAGACCCTGGATGTCGAGCTGCTCGACATCGCCCTGCGTGGCGCCCTGGTGCGCATTGATACCGCTGCGCCGGTGGCCCTGCAGGAGCCTTGCCGTCTGGTGCTTCCTCTGGCTACGGAGGAAGACTCCATCGAGATGCACGGCGTCGTCGTCCATCTGGAGGGGCCGAACGTCGGCATCTCCTGCCAAGACATCGACGTGGCCAGCCTCACGAGCTTGCGCCGCCTGCTCGAACTCAACACGGGGGATGCCGAGTTGATGGATCGCGAACTTTCTCTTCTTTTCGCCAAGCGCTGAACCACAGCGAACCCACTGCGGAACGTACCGGCGTACGTATACGCAAAGGCGCACCAAGGATTCTCATGAAATGTGTGGATGATTTCCGCCTGACTTTCGGCACCCGCGAATACGTTCCGATCATCGTTGGCGGAATGGGTGTTGATATTTCGACGGCGGAATTGGCCTTGGAAGCAGCCCGGCTGGGCGGCATCGGCCACATCTCCGACGCGATGGTGACTGACGTCTCCGACCGCCGTTTCGATACCAGTTTCGTCAAGGACAAAACCCGGCTGTACCGCTACAACATCCACAACAGCGACAAGTCCGAGGTCAAGTTTCATCTCGGCGCCATTGCGGAAGCGACCCGCCGCCACGTGGGCGCGACGATGGAAGCGAAACAGGGCGACGGGCTGATCTTTGTGAACTGCATGGAAAAGCTGACGATGAACGCCCCGCGCGAGACCCTGCAAGTACGCATGGCCAGCGCGCTCGACGCGGGCGTCGACGGCATCACCCTGAGCGCCGGGCTGCATCTGGGGTCCTTCGCGCTGATCGCCGACCACCCGCGTTTTCGCGACGCCAAGCTCGGGATCATCATTTCCTCGGTACGCGCCTTGCAGCTCTTTCTGCGCAAGAACGCCAGGCTCGATCGCCTGCCGGACTTCATCGTCGTCGAAGGCCCATTGGCCGGTGGGCATCTGGGGTTTGGCATGGACTGGGCGCAGCATGACTTGGCCACCATCGTGCATGAAGTGCATCAGTACCTACTGCAAGAACACTTGACGATCCCCGTCATTGCCGCAGGGGGCATCTTCACGGGGAGCGACGCCGTATCCTTTCTCGAAACGGGATCTGCAGCAGTGCAGGTGGCAACGCGGTTTACCGTCACGCACGAATGCGGCTTGCCTGCCGATGTCAAACAGGAATACTTCCGCGCCAGCGAGGCAGACATCGAGGTCAACACCATCTCCCCGACGGGGTACCCGATGCGTATGCTCAAAAACTCGCCCGCCATCGGCGACGGCATCCGCCCCAACTGCGAGTCGTACGGATACCTGCTCGACGGCAACGGCCACTGCGCGTACATCAGCGCCTACAACCGCGAACTGGCCCTGCACCCCGACGGCAAGAACCTGTCCGTCAAGGACAAAACCTGCCTATGCACCCAGATGCGCAACTTCCGCTGCTGGACTTGCGGGCACAACACCTACCGGCTCAAGGACACCACGCGCCGCACGCCGGAAGGCGGATATGTGTTGCTCAGCGCAGAGCACGTCTTCCGGGACTACCAGTACAGCAAGGACGGGGACATCGCGCCTGCGCCTGCCGCGTAGGCGCGCACCCGGTGTCATCACGATGGCAGCCTTTTTCCGCCATCGCCGCGCCTCCTGTGCCTCCCCTACCGCACCACCGCCAGCGTCGCGAGCTTGCCTGCGCGGATCGTCTTGAAGGTCAGCGCTCCATTGCGCAAATCGCCTTTCTCATCGAAGCTGATGGGGCCGGTGATGCCGGGGTAATCCCGGGTCGCAGCCAAAACGGGTAGATAGTGCGCAGGGTCGGCTGACCCCGCTTGCTGCATTGCCGCGACCATCACACGCACGGCGTCATACACATAGGGTGCATAAAGCTGCACATCGGTGCCAAAGCGCGCGCGGAATCGGGCCTTGAAGGCTTCCAGCGTCGCGACGCCGACCCCTTCGACGCCACCGGCTTCGGCGCAGAACACCTTGTCGTCTGCAATGGTGTTCCCGCTCAAGCGATACAGGGCGGACGAACAAATGCCGTCCCCACCCATGAACTTCGCATCGATAGCCAACGCCTTCATCTGTTTCAGCATTGGGCCAGCCACGGCATCAAGCCCCCCCAGAAAGATCAGGTCGGGTTGCTTGCCCTTGATCGAAGTCAGGATTGGCGCGAAATCGACGGCCTTGTCCGTCGTGAACTCGCGTGCGACGATGTTGCCCCCGGCCTGCTGCACAGCCTTGATGAACTCCTCGGCCACCCCCTGCCCATACGCAGTACGGTCATCAATGACGGCAATAGCCTTGCTCTGCAAGGTCGTCACTGCATACTGCCCCAGCGCGCTGCCCAGCCGGGTATCGTCGGCAACGACGCGAAACGTCGTGCGGAACCCTTGCCTCGTCAGACGCGGGTTCGTCGCCGCAGGGGTGATCTGCGGAATGCCGGCTTCGTGGTAGATGCGGGAAGCAGGAATCGACGTGCCGGAGTTGAGGTGGCCGACGACCCCGGAGACCTTCGCATCGACCAGCTTTTGCGCCACGGCCGTTCCCTGCTTGGGGTCAGAGGCATCGTCTTCGAGCAACAGCTCGATCCGCACCTTCTGCCCGCCGATCGTGATTCCTTCGGCGTTGAGGTCGGCAGCAGCAAGCAACGCACCGTATTCGTTGTCCTTGCCCAGGTGGGCATTGGCCCCCGTCGTCGGCGCCACATGGCCAATGCGCACCACGGTCACGTCCTGCGGTTCCCCAGCCGCAGGTGCTTCCTGACGGTTTCCACACGCTGCCAGCGCGATGCATGCAGCCAGTAGCCAAAGCTTTCCGCATTGCGGGATGCCGTTACGTGGGGTGTGGTTCTTCCTGGTTTCCATGGTGCTCCGTTTTGTGGGTATCAAGGTTTGGGGGTTCCGACAAAGCCTGCCGGACGAGTGCCTCCAACTGTGTACGCAACTGCTCTTGCACCTGCGTCCGAATCTGCTGCAACCCTTGCTCGAAAACCTCGCGCGCAAGGCGGTCGAGGTGCTCGTCCACGTACTGGTTCATCTGCTGCGCACAGTGTGCCAGCACGCGGCCATAGAGCGCATCGTCCGCAACCGTCTCGGCAGATTCCTGCACAGCGGGGGTGGGTTCGACGACTTCGGTCAGCGTCGGGACGAAACGTGGCGGCGCAGGCGTGCTCATGCATCCCCTTGCTGATGCGTCGTGGGGACGACCCCTGCCGCTGCGTAGTGCTTCCAGCGCCGCCGCGCCTGCCTTTTGTCTTCTTCGTCTTGCCCTACGATTTCGATGACCCGGGCATAACGGGGAAACTCCTGCGCCACGTCGGCGCCGAGGTTCAGCAAAAAGGCCTGGGCTGCGACGTCTTCGCTCCACGGCGGCGCTGCGGGGTCGAGCACGATCGGCGTTCGCGCCAGCACGCCATACGGCGCGCCCCCCCGGCAGTGGGGCAAAAACGCACCTTGAGACCACAGCGAAGCGTCAAGCTCGTCGAGCGTCTGCGCATCGCCGCGCACCCATACCGTTTTTTCTTGGCGAACCGCCTTGTGCAGCAAGCGGCGGGCGTAGTCGAGCCGATCCCCGACGTGCAAATGGAAAGAGACTTCAGCCACTCCTATTCCCCGACAGCCTGCACAGTCGCCAGCAAATACTCCAGCAACAAGGGCACGGGCCGACCCGTGGCGCCTTTGGCGTCGCCACTTTTCCAGGCCGTCCCGGCGATGTCCAGGTGCGCCCAGGGGTATCCCTGCGCAAAACGCTGGAGGAATTTCGCAGCGGTGATCACCCCCGCAGGCCGCCCAGCGACGTTGGCCACGTCGGCAAAGTTCGACTTCAGCCCTTCCGCATACTCTTCATCCAACGGCAAGGGCCAGCAGGGGTCGAGCGCGGCATCCCCAGCAGCGGACAAGGCTGCGGAAAGCGCGGCATCGCTCGCAAACAGCCCGCTGCGCACCTTGCCGAGCGCGATCACGCAAGCCCCGGTCAACGTGGCGATGTCGATCACGGCATGGGGGGCGAAGCGCTGGGCGTACGCGAGTGCATCGCAGAGGATCAACCGACCTTCTGCATCGGTATTGAGTATCTCGATGGTCTGGCCGCTCAGGCTGGTGACCACATCGCCAGGCTTGACTGCCCTCCCGCTAGGCAGGTTCTCGCAAGCGGGGATCAACCCCACGACGGAAATGTCCGGCTGCAACTCGCCCAGCGCGCGGAAAACGCCGAGCACGCTGGCCGCGCCGGACATATCGAACTTCATCTCGTCCATGTCCGCAGCGGGCTTGATGCAGATTCCCCCACTATCAAAAGTGATGCCCTTGCCCACGAGCACGATGGGAGGGTGCTGCGGTGTGGGGTCAGCCTTCTTTTTGCGCGCCGGGGCGTTGTAGCGCAAGACGATGAATTGGGGTGGCTCTTCCGACCCCTGCGCCACGGCAAGGAAAGCACCCATGCCGAGCTTGTGCGCATCCCCAGCGTCGAGCACCTTGCAGGTAATACGCGCATAGCACTTCAGCGAGGCAGCAGCCCGCGCAAGCATCCGGGGCGTTGCGTGGTTGGCAGGACGGTTGGCCCAGTCCTTGGCAAACTCGACCCCATGCACCGTCGCTACCGCTGCGTCGAAGGCAGCCTGCACGGCGGCAGGATCGGGGACGGCCACGTGCAAGGTCTGCGGAAACCGCCCCTTAGGCTCGGTCTTGGTCAGCTCGAAACGGTAGGTCGTCTCCGCCACGGCAAGCAATGCCGCCTGGAGCTGGCGCGCATCGGGCTGTTGGGCAAAGGCCAACGCAACGGCAGTGGGCTTTGTCGCAGCCAGCAACGCGGCAGCGGCCGAGGCAGCCTTGCGCACCTGCGCGGGGGTGCCGTCTTCCGTATGGGCCAGCAACACGCGCCGCCAGGGCACGTCAGCGGGACGGTACACGTCGAGCACGTTCCTGTCGATGGGAGCCAGATCGCCCGATTCCAGGGCGAGGGTGGTGATCCGCGCCAGAGGATGGAGCCACTGCACCGGCGGACGGCTGCATAGCACGATGCCTTCCTGCACCTCGGCTACTTCCAGCTCATCCAGCGCCACCAAAGTGAAACCCAGCCCGAAGTCCATAATCATTTCCCTTTTTGCCCGGAATCGTTCGACGATGTTATTCCATTCGTCCATTCGGCAAGAGTTGTCCCGCAGCTTTAGCGCAGTGCTGATCGTCCTATTGACGGTGGTGATGACGATGACGCTGATCCGCACGCTGGGCATGGCTTCCCGAGGGGGAATCGCCCCGGCGGACATCTTGGTCGCGATGGGGCTGACCGTCTTTTCCTATGCGCCCACGCTGCTGACGATGGGACTGTTCATCGCCATCATCGTGAGCCTGTCGCGTATGCACCGCGACAACGAAATGATCGTCTGGCAATGCAGCGGGCGCGGCGTGCTATCCCTATTGCCCGTGCTGCTGCGTTTTGCCTGGCCGGTGCTGCTGGTCATCGCCGGGCTGGCGCTGTGGGTGGTGCCGTGGGCGAATCAGCGTATCGACTACCTCAAGGCGCAATTCGAGCACCGCAGCGACGTCGAGCGCGTGGAGCCAGGGCAGTTCCGCGAGTCTGCGCGGGGGGAACGGGTGTTTTTCGTCGACAAGGACACTGCCAACGCCAAGGCTGCCTCGCACGTCTTCGTTTCCACGCATCTGCCCGACAGGGAAATCGTCACCTCGGCGCGCTCCGGCCGCGTCGAACACCGGCCTGACGGCACCTATGTGCTACTGGAACAAGGGCAAAACCTGGAGATCGACCCCCGGTCGGCCACGGTGCGCGTCACCGCTTTCGAGCAATACGGCACGCGCATCACAGCGCGGGGCGAAACAGGCGACGACCGCCCACCACCCAAAACCGTACACACCGCCACGCTGCTTGCCGACCCCACCCCGGCACACCTTGCCGAGCTGTTTTGGCGCTTGAGCCTGGTACTGGCTGCGGGGAATTTCCTGCTGATCGCCGTGGTCGTCTCCCACGTCCAGCCCCGCGCAGGGCGCGGCGCAAACCTGATCCTTGCGCTATGCACCTTCGTCGTCTACCAAAACCTGTTGCACCTGGGGCACAACTGGGTGACGCATTCCGTATTCGTCTGGTGGCACTGCCTGCTAGGGCTGCATGGAGTGGTGTTGGTGCTGGTTGTGGCGCGGATATTGGCTTTGCAGCACCCGTGGGGGCTACGCGATCTGCGCTGACCACAACCCTCAAGTAGACACCATGCGAACAATCCGCAAACTCCTGCACGCTGAAATCCTGATCGCCGTTGCTTTTGCAACGCTGGCCTTTCTTTCCCTGTTCTTTTTTTTCGACCTCGTCGAAGAGATGCAGGCAGTGACCCGGCACGATGGCACGGGGTACACGCTGACGCAGGCGCTGGGGTATGTTGCGCTGATCGCTCCTACGCATCTGTACGAGCTGCTTCCCATCACCGTGCTGATCGGCACCATCTTCGTGATGGCGCGGCTGGCGCAAAGTTCCGAGTACGTCATTCTGCGCACAAGCGGGCTGGGCCCGTGGCGGGCATTGGGCACGCTGCTGTCGCTCGGCTTGGTTTTCGTCGTCCTGACTTTCGTCCTCGGCGACTACGTGGCCCCGTCAGCCAGCCGGGCTGCGGAGTTGCTCAAAGCGCAGTACACGGGCCATATCACCGTGGGGCACACGGGGGCCTGGCTCAAGGAAAAACAGCCTGGGCGGCAGTTCATGGTCAACGTGGGCGAATTGGCCGCAGACGGCAGCTTGCGCGGGGTACGCCTATTCGAGTTCGACGACGCAGGCATTCTGGTCGCGACGACGCAGGCAGACCGGGCCGTACTCGAAGAAGTGGGCGCATGGCGGCTGTATGCGGTGCAGCGAACGGTGTTTCCGCACCCTGCCGATGCCGACGGCGCCGTGGTGCGGGAGTCGCAGGCAGAGTTGCGCTGGGCCAACCACCTGGGGGTGGAAACCATTTCTGCCGCCCTGCTACGCCCTGGGCGTATGCGCACCGTCGATCTCTACGGATACATCGCGCACCTGCACAGCAATAGGCAGGCTGCGCAACGCTACGAAATCGAGTTCTGGCGCAAGGTGTTCTATCCCTTGAGCTGCCTGGTGATGGTCGTGCTGGCGTTGCCTTTTGCGTACCTGCACTTCCGCTCGAACCGCATCGCCACCTACGTCTTCGCCGGAGTGCTGGCGGGGATCAGCTTTTTTCTGCTCAACAACGTGATGGGCTACGTTGGCAACTTGCGCCACTGGGCACCATGGTTCGCTGCGGCGCTGCCGGGGATGGTCTATTCGGCCTTATCGCTGGGAGCTTTTGGGTGGCTGGTGGTGCGGAGGTAATGAGCCGATGCCACGATCTAGCAACATCCCACGGATTACGGACCGATGCAGCAATTGGTACAGCCGCACGGTGGAGTGGTCATGCAAAATTTCCCACGAGGTGGGAAAATGATGAATTGTGAAATAGATACTATGCCTACTATTTCCATGTTTTACGGCGTTCTGATTCGAATGTTTTTCGGGACATTGATCGTCATAGCGTTGCGCATATTCATGCCGAATATCAGGGGGAAGTGGGTACATATTCCATTCCTGATGGGGTATTGCTTGCAGGAAATTTGCCGCAAAACAAGCATAAACTTGTTGTGGCATGGATTGAAATTCATCAGGATGACCTATTGGCTGACTGGGAACTTGCAGTCAATGGCCAGAAGCCATTTCCCATCAAAGGACTTGACCAATGAAAATCACACACCTTACCCCCCATGCAGACTGGTCGATCACCGTCACTGCCGACGACGGCAGAGTAGGGCATTTTGATGTGCGTCCTTATCTGCAATATGAAGCATTTTCACCATTGAAAGACATTGATCGATTTATGGAGTGCCATAACGGCGGATACTTTGTGGAGTGGGACTGTGGCGCGGACCTCTGCGTTGATACGATCGAGACAAAAATGGGAAAGGAAGTGACCAAAGTGCAACGGAGTCCGTGTACCCAATAACCTCACGCAACAACAACAGATCATGCCTACGATCAGCCAGTTTTTCGGCATACTCATCCACATGTATATCCGTGGCGAACACAATCCACCACATTTTCATGCCCTCTATGCCGAGTATGAAGCACAGCTCAACATTCAAACACTAGAAGTCATTGAAGGCAAACTTCCACGACGGGCACTGGCCATGGTGCTGGAGTGGGCTGCCGAACATCGAACCGAACTGATGGAAGACTGGAATTTATGTCAAGCCAAACAATTACCCAACCCCATCAAACCACTGGAATAATCCCCGCCGCACCCTGGCGAGTGTGTGCATGTAGTGTGCTGGCCGACTGGAAACTGGCAGTCACCTTTAATGATGGTTTGAGTGGTATGGTGGATATGTGTACGTTGGTGCATCAAGACAATGCGGGTGTATTTAAGCCGTTGCGTGATGTCGCTTTTTTTGAATCTGCTTACCTTGAATATGGTGCAGTGACATGGCCTAATGGGGCGGATATATCACCCCTGGCCATGTACAAAGCCATAAAGCGCGATGGTATCTGGCAAGGGGATGATGAATTGTGCTGATGGAATGTAACCGTTGAACGTGAAAGAACAAAAGAAGTATAGCAATGTATCCTTATCTTACAAAGGTTACAGGCCGTTTTGATGGTGTTCGGACGCACAGGGCGGTTAGCCAACGTAGCCCAGATGGAATGAAATGGAATCCGGGGTTGTGTGAACCCAACTCCACAAAATGCGTATGTGCCATTCCCTGGATTCTGCTTCGCTTCATCCAGGCTACTTGCTGCACCGATACGATCAAATTGCCCCTTTGAAATAGCCAACAGGTGACAGTATGTACTGGGACGTGATGGAACAGGGTGGCAGATATTTATGCCTTCTTTGACTACGGAGGAAATGCAATCTTTTGCAACACGCCGTGGATTGGGCGTTTTGCAAAGCATCGAACCGGGTGAAGGGTTTTGGCTCAATGTGGCCAGCACCGTATCGCTGGAATTACAAGCTGACAAACCGTTCATTCTGAAGAATACGAACTTGGTTCGTGGCTGGAATCTCGCTGCGACGGGAGAAGAATGCACGCCTTCCGCGTTCCATCGATCTTTGAGCGCGACTCCACCAGCGGATGATGTGGTGCCCAACCTTATCAAAACGCTGTGGGTATGGAATCACGATACCTCCAAGTGGTATTTCTATTCCCCTGCTTTGGAAGCGCAAGGGGGGTTGGGGCAAGATAGTCCGCTCGTGGAATACATTTCCCGCCTCGGTTACCTCGATTTCACCCAAGACCACAAAACCCTTGGGAACGGTATCGGTTTTTGGGTGAATAAGCGATAGGCAATAAGCGATAGGCATCTCGCTGCCTTATGCGATCGCTGGCCACCGCTGCACATTGCGCCGACCCCAACCGCCCTCCTCCTACAATTTCCCGCACTTCCCCCGCCCTACACCCCGCCGACCACCCTCGGCGGGGTTTTTGTGTTTTCTGTTTTTCGATCCAGGATTTGCATGGATTTGCCCAAATTGGCGCACGGCAAGCGGTTTGCCTTGCCTCTTCCCCCCGGTTCCGCCGACGCGATGTTGTTGGCGGAGTTGGCCTCCCGCGAAGCAGCCCAGGGCAGGATCGTTGCCGTCGTTACTGCGGATGCCGTCGACGCGCAACGGCTGTGCGAGGAAATCGCGTTCTTCGCACCCCAGTTGCGCTGCGTGCTGTTTCCCGACTGGGAAACCCTGCCTTTCGATACCTTTTCGCCGCACCAGGATCTGATTAGCGAGCGGCTATCCACCCTGTGGCGCATCCGCCGCTTTGACCCTGCCGACGTCGCGGATGTCGTCTTGCTGAGCGCGACATCCGCGCTGCACCGGCTTGCTCCGCCCAGCTTTCTGGCGGGAACCACCTTCCATTTCGCGGTCAAGCAAAAGCTGGCCGCCGCAAGCCTGAAGGAACAGCTCACGCTGGCGGGCTACCGCAACGTCACGCAGGTGCTCAGCCCGGGGGAATACACCGTGCGCGGCGGGTTGATCGACCTGTTCCCCATGGGCAGCCCCGTTCCCTACCGCATCGACCTGTTCGACGACGATGTCGATTCGATCCGCATCTTCGACCCCGACACGCAGCGCAGCGCCAAAGAAACGGTGCAGGAAGTGCGTCTGCTCCCCGGCCACGAGTTCCCGATGGATGAGGAGGCGCGCAAGGGTTTCCGTAGCCGTTGGCGCGAGACCTTCGAAGGCGATCCCTCTCGCAGCCAGGTGTACCAAGACATCAGCAAGGGCATCGCAGTCGGTGGGATCGAGTACTACCTGCCGCTATTTTTTGACGACACCGCGACGATCTTCGACTACCTCGGCGCAGACGCCACGGTGGCCACGGTGGTATTGCATGGCGACATTCCCCAAGCCATAGCGCATTTCTGGAAAGACATTGCCGAACGCCACCGCATGGCTGGCATGACCCCACACCGCCCTGTGCTCCCGCCGGGGGCGCTATTTCTGAGCGGGGAGCAGTTCTACGAACGCGCCAATCGCCACGCGCAGTTGGCGCTGCGTCCTGGTGGGGACGCGCCTGCTGCGGAAGGCGCTTTCCACAACCTGGGTGATGTGTCCGTCACACGCGGCGCCGAAGACCCGATGGCCCGGCTGCGTGCGCACATCCAAGCCACGCCGCACAAGGTGCTGCTGCTGGCGGAAAGCGAAGGCCGCCGGTCGAGCCTGCTTGACATACTGCACTCGGCGCACATCGAGCCGGTCGGGGTCGATGCCCTGCAAGACTTTCTGCGCGGGCCGCACAAGCTGGGCATCGCGGTATGTCCGCTGGCGCGCGGGTTCTCTGCCGTCGAGCAGGGGGTCGATTTCGTCACCGAAACCGAGCTGTACCGCCTGCCCCCCGCGCAACGTCGGCGCAAAAAGCAAGAGCAGGTCAGCGACGTCGAAGCGCTGGTGCGCGACCTCAGCGAGCTGCGCCCCGGAGACCCCGTCGTGCATATCGCCCATGGCATCGGGCGGTACCGGGGGCTGATCACCATGGACGTTGGCAGTGACAAGGCACCGCGCACCGAAGAGTTTTTGCACATTGAGTACGCAGACCAAGCCTGCCTGTACGTCCCGGTCGGGCAGTTGCACCTGATCGGACGGTACACGGGCGTGGCCGCCGAAGAAGCCCCCCTGCACCGCCTAGGCAGCCCGCAATGGGAAAAAGCCAAACGCAAGGCTGCGCAACAGGTGCGTGACAGCGCGGCGGAACTGCTCGACATCTACGCCCGCCGCGCCGCGAGGGAAGGGCACGCCTTCCGCATGTCCGCGCAGGATTTCGAATCCTTCTGCGCCGATTTCGGTTTCGAGGAAACACCGGACCAACTCGCTGCAATCCATGCCGTCGTCGCCGACCTGTGCAGCCCGCGACCGATGGATCGCCTCGTCTGCGGGGATGTCGGCTTCGGCAAGACGGAAGTGGCCCTGCGCGCAGCGTTCATCGCCGTCATGGGGGGCAAGCAGGTGGCGATCCTCACGCCCACGACCCTGCTGGCCGAGCAGCACTACCAGACGATCGTCGACCGCTTCGCACGTTGGCCGGTCAAGGTGGCAGAACTGAGCCGGTTCCGATCCGCGAAGGAAAACGCCAAGGCCCTCCAAGGATTGGCGGATGGGACGATCGACATCGCCGTCGGCACCCACAAGCTGTTGAGCCAAGACGTGCGGTTCCAGGACCTGGGCCTGCTCATCATCGACGAGGAACACCGCTTCGGCGTGCGCCACAAGGAAAAGATGAAAGCGATGCGCGCCGAAGTCGACGTGCTCACGCTCACCGCCACGCCGATCCCCCGAACGATGGGCATGGCGCTCGAAGGGCTGCGCGACCTCAGCGTCATCGCCACGGCGCCGCAGCGCAGGCTGGCCATCAAAACCTTCGTTCGCGACGACAGCGAAAGCGTGATCCGTGAGGCCGTGCTGCGCGAGCTACTGCGTGGCGGGCAGGTCTACTTTTTGCACAACGAGGTCGCAACGATCGAGGACCGCCGATCCCGCCTCGAAAAACTGGTGCCCGAAGCGCGCATCGCCGTTGCGCACGGACAGATGCCCGAACGCCAGCTCGAAGGCGTGATGCGCGACTTCGTCGCCCAGCGCAGCAACCTGCTGCTGTGCTCGACGATCATCGAAACGGGGATCGACGTACCCAGCGCGAACACCATCGTCATCAGCCGCGCTGACAAATTTGGGCTGGCGCAGTTGCACCAATTGCGTGGCCGCGTAGGCCGCAGCCACCACCAAGCCTACGCCTATCTGATGATTCCCGAAGCCGCCAGCCTGGGCAAGCAAGCGCGCCAGCGGCTCGATGCCATCGTGGCAATGGAAGAACTGGGCAGCGGCTTCTACCTGGCGATGCACGACCTGGAAATTCGCGGCGCAGGCGAGGTGCTGGGGGAAAACCAGAGCGGCAACATGATGGAAATCGGCTTCCAGCTCTACAGCGACATGCTGGCCGAGGCCGTTCGCTGCTTGCGGGAAGGCAAGGAACCCGATCTGCTCGCGCCCTTGCATCCAGCAACGGAGATCAACCTTCATGCGCCCACACTGCTCCCCACCGAGTACTGTGACGACATCCACCTGCGGCTGGGGTTTTACAAAAAACTCGCTTCTGCCAAGGCGATGCGCCAGATCGACGCCGTCGTCGACGAGCTGTCTGACCGCTTCGGCCCCCTGCCCGAAGCGGCGCAGACGCTCGTCGCCTCGCACCGGCTGCGCATCGTTGCCGAAGCCTGCGGGGTACGCAAGATCGACGCCAGCCCGGAACAAGCCTTGCTCACCTTTGGCGAACGGCCTGCCATCGACCTCGCAAAAGTGGTGCGGCTGCTGCAATCCCGCAAAGACCTGAAGCTCGACAAAACCCAAACGAAACTATGGATTGCCCGCGAAGTAGCGTCCCCGCAGGAGCGTGCGCAACTGGTGCGCGACACGCTGCGCAGCATCGCTGACGACGAAGCTGCCCGCACTGTGGCGGCGTAGTGCAGAAGGGCCAGCGCCAGCGCGACTGCCGTCGCTCCTACAGCGGGAACGCAAGCGTTGTGCTGGTGTAGGAGCGACGGCAGTCCACGATATAAGCAAAAACAAGCAGCAAAAACAAGCTGAGAAGCCAAACAGCAAAACCATGCGTTCGGCCCCAGCGCTCAACCCAATGCGTCGATCAACCGAGGAACGGCGTCGAAGAGGTCGGCGACCAGCCCGTAGTCGGCGACCTGGAAGATTGGCGCATCAGGGTCTTTGTTGATCGCGACGATCACTTTGCTGTCTTTCATCCCGGTAAGGTGCTGGATCGCGCCGCTGATCCCCACCGCGATGTACAGCTCCGGGGCGACGATCTTGCCCGTCTGGCCGACCTGCCAGTCATTCGGCGCATACCCGGCATCGACCGCAGCGCGGCTGGCCCCAGTGGCCGCGCCCAGCTTGTCCGCCAGTTTGCCGACGAGCGCCTGGAATTGCTCCGCCGACCCCAGCGCCCGCCCACCGCTGACGACGACGCGAGCGGTGGCCAGCTCGGCATGGGTGTTCTGCACCAATTCCTGCCCGACGAACATGGCACTGCACGGGGCTGCGACGACTGCGCAGACTTCGATGGGCGCGTGGGGTTCCGCCAAGGTCGGTGCAGCGTCGAAGCTCGTGGTGCGGATCGTCAACACGCAGGCATCGTCGAGGGTGCGCACCGTTTCGATGGCGCTGCCGGCATAAATGGGGCGGCAAAAGGTGTGGTCATCGACGATGCGCAAGACATCGGACACTTGTGCAATACCACACCGCGCAGCGACGCGCGGGGCAATGTTCTTGCCCGACGCCGTCGCGGCAAAAACGAGATGGCAATACCCTCCGGCCAGCGCGATGACCTGCTCGCACACGACTTCGGCAACCGCGTGTTCGAGCGAGGCATCATCGACGTGCCAGACCTTCGTCACGCCCTCGACGCACGCGGCCTCCCGAGCGACGGGCGCGACCTGGTGCCCGCAAACGAGGATGTGTACTTCCCCCCCACATTGGCGCGCCGCCGTGACGGCGTGCAGCGTGGCGGGCAGAAGGCGGGAATGGGCGTGGTCGGCAAGGACAAGGGCGGTCATGGGTCAGAACGCAAAAAACAGGGCACGGGGCGTGTAGCGGAAAAGTTGCGAAGCGGCTTCTCCAAGCTCCCCTCGCCCAGCGGGAGAGGGGCGGGGGTGAGGGCAGTTATGGCAACACCTTCGCTTCGGTACGCAGCTTGGCGACGAGGGTGGCGACATCGTGTACCTGCACGCCCGCTTTGCGCACAGGGGGTTCGGTCACGGCCATCGTCTGCAAGCGGGGGCGCACATCGACGCCCAGCTCGGCAGCGTCGATCGTCTGCACCGGTTTTTTGCGCGCGCGCATCAGGTTGGGCAGCGTGACGTAGCGCGGTTCGTTCAGCCGCAAGTCTGTGGTGACGACTGCTGGCAGGGCCATGCGCAGCGTTTCCAGCCCACCGTCGATTTCGCGGGTGACGAGCGCGGTGGTGGCGTCGACAAGCTCGATGCGGCTCGCGCATACCGCTTGCGGGGTGCGCAGCAGTGCAGCGAGCATCGGCCCGGTCTGGCTGCAATCGTCGTCGATGGCCTGTTTGCCCAGCAGCACCAGGTCAGGCCGTTCGCGCTCACAGACGGCGCAGAGCAAACGTGCAACGGCCAGCGGTTGCAGCAATGCCTCGCTTTGCACGAGGATCGCGCGGTCTGCGCCCAACGCCATCGCGGTGCGCAACGTCTCTTGGCACGCTGCTACCCCGCAGGAGACGGCAACGATGTCGTCGGCCAACCCTTTTTCCTTGAGCCGGACAGCCTCTTCGACAGCAATTTCGTCGAAGGGGTTCATGCTCATCTTGACATGCTCAATGTCCACCCCGGAGTGGTCGGGCTTGACCCGAACGTTGACGTTGTAATCGACGACGCGCTTGACGGCTACCAAGACTTTCATGCAGAAACCGAAGGAAAAGGAAGGAAAAAGTGACAGCGCGGCAACGCTCGCTCAGGCATCCAGGGGTTCGAGTTTGACGATGGCCAGCGAGAGGTTGTCCCCTGTGCCCCGGGCACGGGAACGCGCTTTCTGGATCAGAAACTCGCTGGCTTCACGGGGGGTGAGGGTGTGGAGCACGGAACCCAGCTCCTCGTTGGTGAAGTAGTGCCAAACCCCATCGCTGCACGCCATGAGCGTATCGCCGGTGCGTAGACGCTCGATGAAATGGGTATCGATAGGTGGGTCTTTCTCCGCGCCGAGGCACCCCATCAGAATATTGGACTTGGGGTGGCAATTGGCTTGCTCTTCGGTCAGCTCGCCTCGGCTGACGAGCAACTGGACATAAGAATGGTCGAGGGTGCGCTTGATCAGCCGGGGGCCGTGAAAGTGATAGATGCGCGAATCCCCGGCATGTGCCCAGTAGCAATCGCCACCAGGGTTGATGAGGAAGGATGCAATGGTGCTGTGAGGCTCTTCTTCGGCGGAAATGGCCGTCAAACGGATCACCGTGTGGGCCTCCTGCACAAGCTGCGATAGCGTTGCGACGGGATCGTCGGTGGCGGGGTCGTAGCGTTCAAAGAGCTGCCCAGCCGTCATCATCACTTGGTCGGAAGCCTTGCGTCCCCCGCTGCGGCCACCCATCCCATCGGCCAGCACGGCCATGACGCAGCCCTTGGCGCGCTGATGGCACAAGAACTTCACCTGGTCCTGCTGGTAATCGCGATCCCCCTTGTGCAGCCCAGTGGACGCATTTAGCCGAAACCCACCGTTGCTCATGGATGAACCTTGTTGGGGAAGGACAGCGTTCTTCCCAAGGCGCTGCCGAGGGCCTTTACCAGAACTTCCACCATGGACGCTCCTTGGTGTGCGCCGGAACCCCCTGGGGGTAGTTATGTTCCAGCACGCGGCGGGCGTCGTCACGCAGTTGGGTCATTCCCATCGCGTCGTAGGCACGAACCAGAATGTCAAGCGCCTGGGCGGTCGATGCAGCGCCGGGGTAGTCCGTGACCGCCGTCTGGGCGCGGTTTGCTGCGGCAAGGTATGCCCCGCGTTGTAGGTAGTACCGCGCAACGTGGACTTCGGATTGCGCCAGCAGATTGACGATATAGCGCATCCGGTGCGTGGCATCCGCAGCATAGCGGGATGCAGGGAAACGCCGCACCAGTTCCTGGAAAGCGTCGAAAGCGTCCTTGGCCGACTTTTGGTCGCGCTCGGACAAATCCTGCCGGGTGACCGACGCGAAAGGCCCCAAGTCATCCTGAAAATTCACCACCCCCTTGAGGTACAGCGCGTAGTCCAACACAGGGCTGGCGGGGTGCTGCTTCATAAAGCGGTCGAGCACCGCAACCGCAAGCAAAGGTTCCCCGGCTTTGTGGTGGGCGTAGGCACGGTCAAGCTGTGCCTGCTGCGCCAGCGGGGTTCCCACGGCGCGGCCTTCGAGCTTTTCGAGCAAGGGAACAGCTTTGTCGTAGGCGCCGACATCCATTTCTTCCCGCGCCAAGGCATACAACTCCTGCAAGGAGAGGTTGGCCGTGGGATCCTTGGGAACGGTGGAACACGCAGCCAACACCAGCGCTGCACAGGTAACGGCAACGGCAGCGCGGAAACTGGGCAAAGATAATCGTGCGCCGAGGGGCATGGAAGGAAAACGGAGGAAAAAAGGGTGGCCAAAAACGGTCGGGAGTGTATATCGGGCACCTTTTCTGGCGTCTTTGCAGAAACCTTTCCCACCCCCTTGTCTGGCGCCCTGTCACAACCCCCGTCGGGTTCCCCCTTGGCAGGATGCCCGTCAAGGGATAGCGACGGAGGCCAAGGCCCTGACCAGAGTGCTGACCAGGGTTATGCAAAAGGTAGCGCAATAAGCAGCGCAGGCCCCACGGTGCGCACCCTGCACGTCCCCGATACCGCGCACGGGCGCCGTCTGGATCAAGTGCTGCACGCTGCGATGGGGGAGTGCTCCCGCAACTATTTGCAGCAGTTGATCGAAGCCGGAGCCGTGCGCATCAACGGCGCCATCGTCACCCGCCCTGCGCACAAAGTTCGCGCCCTCGACGAAGCAGCCGTGGAACTGCGCCCCACGCCGCAAAGCCAATCCTTCACCGCCGAACACGCCGCGCTCGACCTCGTCTATGAAGACGAACACCTGCTCGTCGTCCACAAACCTGCGGGTTGGGTGGTACACCCCGCCCCCGGCCACTGGGGCGGAACGCTGATGAATGCTTTGTTGGGGTACGACGAACGCGCTTTCGACCTGCCCCGCGCGGGGATCGTCCACCGGCTCGACCAAGACACGAGCGGGCTGATGGTCGTTGCCCGCACCCGTTATGCGATGGATGCCCTGGTACTTGCCATTGCCGAGCGACGGGTCCACCGGCAGTACATCGCCCTGGCGCATGGCGCATGGACTGGCCCCGCACGGCGCAGGGTGGATGCGGCGATAGGCCGCGACCCGCGCCACCGCTTGCGCATGGCCGTGCTCGACGCGAAGCGCCCAGGCGCCAAGCCCGCGCAGACGGACATCGTGGCCCTAGGTAGCGTGGCGCAGGGCTGCTTGGTGCGATGCACCCTGCATACAGGCAGAACCCACCAGATTCGCGTACACATGGCGTCGATCGGGCACCCGCTCGTTGCGGATTCCCTCTATGGCGGTGCCCCCGCAGCAGGCATGACCCGGCAGGCGCTACACGCCGACAAGCTGGCCTTCCACCATCCGATTACCGCAACGCCCCTGGCTTTCCATATCCCTTGGCCGCAAGACATGGTGCATGCCATCGAGATTTGGGGCCTTCCCTACAATGATTCAGCCCAGATAGTCCATTAGGGTTTGCAGGGCAGGTGGATGCAGTGGCGAGGCAGTTTTGGCCTGACTGAGGCGTACATAGCTTGCGCTATGAACAACGAAGAAGGGCAAAAATGGCCGCCAATGCGCCGCATGCACGCAAACAGCACCGAAGGTGCGCCTAATGAACGATCTGGGTTCAGTGCATCGATACCCGGGCGCCGACTTGTAGGAAAACATCATGAGACCCTTTCGCAGCGCCCCGGATCGACGTCGTGGCCCCAATCCCCCCTCGCCTCCCCACTCGAATCACCCCGGTCAGCGTCCCCCCATGGCCGCACGCGGGGTGCCACGCGGCGCAAGGCCAGCCACGGCTTCCACGCGCTCGGCTCCTGCTCCCTCTGCCCGGCCTTCTTCCCCGCCATCTTCCCGGCCCCGGAACGCCCCCGCGCCCACTGCCACGCCGAAGCTGCACAAGGCGCTGGCGCAGGCGGGACTAGGCTCCCGCCTCGATATCGAAGCGCTGATCGCGCAACAGCGGGTCACGGTCAATGGGCAGCCCGCACACATCGGCCAGCGTACCAGCGCGGGCGACCGCATCCGCGTCGATGGCCGACCCGTTCGTGCGGTACTCGTGCCGTCAGCCGTAAGGGTGCTGCTGTACCACAAGCCAACGGGGGAGATCGTTAGCCACGACGACCCGCAGCACCGTCCCACCGTCTTTCAGAACCTGCCACGGCTCCCCGGGGGCAAGTGGCAGTCGATCGGTCGGCTCGACATCAATACCGAAGGACTGCTGCTGCTGACCAACTCCGGCGAGCTGGCCAACCGCCTTGCGCATCCCCGGTACGCGCTGGAACGCGAGTACGCCGTGCGTGTACTCGGGTCGTTGTCTGCAGAAGAACGACAGAGGTTGCGCGATGGAGTGCCCCTCTCGGACGGCCCGGCGCGCTTCGACCTCGTCGAAGAAGCAGGGGCTTCGGGGGTCAATTGCTGGTATCGCGTCGTGCTGCGCGAAGGGCGCAATCGCGAGGTGCGCCGCATCTTCGAGGCCGTGGGGCGCACGGTTAGCCGATTGATTCGCGTTCGCTACGGGTCGGTGCTATTGCCACGGTGGCTGCGCCGGGGGGCTTCGGTCGAGCTTGATGAAGTGGATATCGAGGCTTTGCTGCATCCCACCCATCATGCTTATCCCTCTTCTCATCCGCCTTCTCATCCGCCTTCTTCTCATTCATCTCCCCAGCCATCTCCCCACCCGCCGCAACGCCCGCCGAACCAAGGCAGGAATGGTGGCGGGCATCAGCGGCCGGTTCCACAGGCTGCTCGCCCTGCCCCGGCAACACCGGCAGCGCCGGGGTCACCCAGTGCAGGGCGGCGCGTGCTGTCTCCCGTGGCGGCGCGGCGCGGGCCTTCGCCCACGGCAGGGTCGCGCAGGAATGCGCCGTTACGGGCTACGGGGCCTCGTCCGCCCCGACGCCCTCCCGCATCGGGGTTTCGGAACCGCCCCGGTTCCTAGGCGCATCAGGGCTGTAGCATGGATTCGCTGCACTGGGGGCATGGTTGGTTGGGGGCATTTTGCGCACCCCCCCGTGTGGTATCGTCCCTGGGCTAACACTAGGAACACGGAGCTATATCGTGGAGCACAAAGGCTTACCGCTGCAAGACCCCTTTCTCAATGCGCTGCGGCGCGAGCATGTTCCGGTGTCGATTTACCTCGTCAACGGCATCAAGCTGCAAGGGCAGATCGAGGCTTTCGACCAATATGTCGTGCTGTTGCGCAATACCGTAACGCAGATGGTCTACAAGCACGCGATTTCGACCATCGTTCCCAGCCGCATGGTGGCTTTTCCCCCGGCTGAGGGGCAGCCCGCCGCCAGCGAGTGAGCGTCGGCGTTCACCACGGCCCGGCGCAGCTTGCGCCCTCTACGCCACCATGCACGCCCGTCGTGCTGGTGGGGGTGGATTTGGCTTCCTCCGGTTCTTCCGGTTCCCTCCTCTTCGACCCTGCGCTCGAAGAGCTGGGCTTGCTGGCCCAGTCTGCGGGGATGGAACCCGTCGCCCGCGTTGCATGTCGGCGCAAGGCCCCCGATCCTTCCTTGTTCATTGGCAGCGGCAAGGCCGACGAGATTCGCGACCTTGCTCGCGACTGCGGCGCACTCGAAGTACTTTTTGACCAGAACCTCAGCCCCGCGCAGCAGCGCAACCTCGAACGGCATCTGGGTTTGCCGGTCAACGACCGCACCTTCCTGATCCTCGGCATCTTCGCGCAGCGTGCGCGCAGCCACGAAGGCAAGTTGCAGGTCGAGCTGGCGCGCTTGCAGTACCTCAGCACGCGGCTGGTGCGGCGCTGGTCGCACCTGGAGCGCCAGAGCGGCGGGATCGGGATGCGCGGCGGCCCCGGTGAATCGCAAATCGAACTC
Organism: Candidatus Symbiobacter mobilis CR; assembly: GCF_000477435.1. Lineage (NCBI taxonomy): Bacteria > Pseudomonadati > Pseudomonadota > Betaproteobacteria > Burkholderiales > Comamonadaceae > Candidatus Symbiobacter > Candidatus Symbiobacter mobilis. The sequence goes on along the minus strand of NC_022576.1, from coordinate 2,200,589 downwards.
GACCGGCGGATGATCGCCGATGGCATCCGCCGCATCCAGTCCCGCCTCTCGCGGGTCAAGCGCCAGCGTGCCACCCAGCGCAGGCAACGGCAGCGGCATGGGATGCTGTGCGTCTCGCTCGTCGGATACACCAACGCGGGCAAGTCCACCCTATTCAATGCCCTCGTCAAAGCTGGCGCTTTTGCCGCAGACCAGCTCTTCGCCACGCTCGATACGACCACGCGCAAGCTGTACCTGGGGTGCGCGCAGCCACCGCAGCCCATCTTGCTGTCCGATACCGTCGGGTTCATCCGTGACCTGCCTCACGGTTTGGTCGATGCCTTCGAGGCCACCTTGCAGGAAGCCGTCGATGCCGATTTGCTCCTGCATATCGTTGATTACAGCGACCCCCACCACATTGAGCGCATCGCGCAAGTGCAGACAGTGCTGGAAGAAATCGGTGCCGGGGACATCCCCCAGGTGCTGGTATTCAACAAGGTCGATGCCGTGGGGCCGGAGCGGCGTCCCGGGGTTTTGCGGGATACTTACGAGTGGGGAGGGTCGTGGGTTCCGCGTACTTTCGTCAGCGCCCACTCGGGGGAAGGACTCCCCGGGCTGCGACAAGTGCTGTGCGAAAAGTTGTTCCCCCCGCCGCGTGAATCGGACGTTCCGAGTTGACCACGTTGACCTAGTTGACCACCTTGACACCTCCCAGCGTTCGCCGCAGTGCGCCGGTGCGCTTTTTTTAGACATTCCATGAAATCGTTTCCTTTGTTCCACGGCTGGTCGTGGCAGGCATGGCTTGCCCGCCATCGAAGCACTGCCTTCCTCCGCAATGGCGCAGACGGTTCTCCTGGCGGCCCCGAGCATCCCAATGGCTCTGGTCGTCCAGAGCGCCCCCATCGCGAAGACCCCTACGGCAATCGGGGCGCGCCCCCGGACCTCGACGAGATGTGGGAAGACTTGCGCAGCCGGTTCGGCGGGCTTTTTGGCGGCCAACCTCCATCCCCGCGTGGGCCCGGAGGCGACGATCCCGGCCAGCGCGGGCCATGGTTTGGCGTCGGCGCCATCGTGCTTGCAGCAGTATTGATCTGGACGGGAACCGGGTTTTTTATCGTCGAGGAAGGCCAACAGGCGGTCATTACCCAATTTGGACGGTATGCCGACACCGTCGGCGCGGGGTTCCATTGGCGCTTGCCTTTCCCGTTCCAGCGTCATGAAAAGGTGTTCGTGACGCAGATCCGTTCCGTTGACGTGGGGCGGGACACCATCGTCAAAGCCACCGGTCTGCGCGATTGCGCGATGCTGACCGAGGACGAGAACATTGTCGAAGTCCGCTTTGCCGTGCAATACCGGTTGCACAACGCCAGGGCTTACCTGTTCGAGAGCAAGAACCCCGGCGAGGCCGTCGTACAGGCTGCGGAAACCGCCGTGCGCGAAGTGATCGGCAAGATGCGCATGGACAGCGTGCTGTCTGACGAGCGCGACCAGATTGCCCCTCGGGTTCGGGTGCTCATGCAACGCATCCTCGACCGCTATAAGGTCGGCATCGAAGTCGTCGGGGTCAATCTGCAACAAGGCGGTGTCAGCCCGCCGGAACAGGTGCAGGCGTCTTTCGACGACGTGCTCAAGGCAGGCCAAGAGGGCGAACGCGCCAAGAACGAGGCGCAGGCCTACGCCAATGACGTGGTGCCGCGTGCCACCGGTGCTGCGTCCCGGCTGCGCGAGGAATCCCATGCCTACCGTTCCCGCATCGTCGCGCAGGCGCAGGGCGATGCGCAACGCTTCCGCTCCGTCCTGGACGAATACCGCAATGCCCCGCAGGTGACGCGGGATCGGATGTATATCGATGCGATGCAGCAGGTGTATTCCGGGGTGAGCAAAGTGCTCGTCGATACCCGCCAGGGTTCGAGTTTGCTGTACCTGCCGCTCGACAAAATCCTGCACGCATCCCCGAACGAATCCGCAGTGCAGGCGCCCCCCGCGCCCGGCTCCGCATCGGGGCAGGGAACCCCCGATGCCGCCGCCGACGCACGACTGCGCGACGCGCTGCGTTCCCGTTCCCGTGAATTGCGCTAGGAGTCTCGGTATGCATCGATTCGGTTTTTGGGTATCGGGATTGCTATTGCTGGCGTGGCTGGCGAGCACAACCCTTTTCGTCGTCGACCAACGGCAGTTCGGCATCGTCTATGCGTTCGGGCAAATCAAGGCGGTGATCGTCGAACCCGGGCTGAATGTCAAGCTTCCCCCACCGTTCCAAAACGTGTCGTACATCGACAAGCGGCTGCTGACCCTCGACAGCACGGACACCGAACCCGTGCTGACCGCAGAAAAGCAGCGGATGGTGATCGACTGGTACGTGCGCTGGCGCATCTCCGAGCCTTCGCAATACATCCGCAACGTTGGCACGACGGAAGCCGCCGGGGCCAGCCAACTCAACCGCGTCGTGCGCAATGCCTTTCAGGACGCGGTCAACCAATACACCGTGCGCCAGCTTCTTGCCACCCACCGCGAAACCCTGATGAACGATGTCAAAACCGCCGTGCTCGCGCAAGTGCGTGGGGACAAACCCTGGGGCATCGATGTCGCCGACGTGCGCATCACCCGGGTGGACTATGTGGAAAACATCACCGAGTCGGTATACCGACGCATGGAGGCCGAACGCAAGCGCGTGGCCAATGAGCTACGTTCGCTGGGCGCTGCGGAAGGCGAGAAGATCCGCGCCGACGCAGACCGCCAGCGCGAAGTGGCCCTGGCCGAGGCCTACCGCGATGCGCAAATCGCCAAAGGCGAGGGCGACGCGCAGGCTGCGCGCATCTACTCCGAAGCCTTTGGTCAGGATCCGCAGTTCGCGCAGTTCTATCGCAGCCTCGACGCCTACAAGGCCGCCTTTGCGGGCAAGTCTGACGTGATGGTGATCGACCCCGCTTCCCACGAGTTCTTCCGCACGTTGCGCGGCGACCAGCCCGCCGCCGCTTCCAGGAAATGACCTGCCTTCGGAAAGCCCACCGTGCCCGACGACAACACCCTGCTCACTGCCCTGGCTCTGGTGCTCCTGTTCGAGGGGTTCATGCCTTTCGTCGCCCCCGCAGCCTGGCGCAAGGTGCTGCTCCAGCTCCTGCAATTCCGGGACGGGCAGCTCCGCTTCTTTGGCCTGTGTTGCCTGCTGCTGGCGATGGGGTTGCTATGGATGCAGCAGTGAGCGAGGGCATCGACAACGAGCAAAAGGAATCGCGGCTTCCGCCGACTCTGCAAACTCGTGCAAGCTCTTGGGCCTGCTCTGCCTGCATCGTGACTGTTTGCTAAGAACGTAGCCCATGTCTGCCTGGCTGTTGCCTGACCACTTTGCCGACCTGCTGCCTGCGCAAGCGGGGCACATCGAACGGATGCGCACGGCCATGCTGGGGGTGGCACGCACCTACGGCTACGAACTGGTGATCCCGCCCTTGCTGGAACACCTGGAATCGCTGCAAACAGCAAGCCACGGCGAGCTGGACTTGCAAACGTTCAAGCTCGTCGATCAGCTCTCCGGCCGGACGCTGGGGTTGCGCGCAGACACCACCCCGCAGGTTGCGCGGATCGACGCGCACCTGCTCGGCAGACCCGGGGTGAGCCGCCTGTGCTACTGCGGACCGACCGTCCACACACGCCCGCAGTCGCCCCAATCGAGCCGGGAACCCTTGCAGCTTGGGGCGGAAATCTATGGGGAAGCAGCGCTGGACGCCGATGTCGAAATCCTGCACCTGGCTTGCGACTGCCTGCACTCCGCAGGAATCGGCGACATCGGCATCGACTTGGCCCACGCACGCATCGTCACTGCCGTGCTCGAAGACGTTCCCCCCCGTGACGCGCAACGCCTGCACGAGGCGCTGGCCGCCAAAGACCGTAGCGCGATCCTTCAACTGGGTGCCGGGCTGCCTGCCTCCACGCTCGACGATTTGCTGGTGCTGATCGGGCTGTACGGCGACGAATCTGTGCTGGCCCAGGCACGGCAGAGCCTGCACCCCCGCCCCGCCGTGGAGCGTGCGCTGGGCGACCTGGAACGTCTGGCAGGCCGTGTTCGCGGTGTGCGGCTGACCTTTGACCTGGCCGATATGCGTGGTTACGACTACTACACCGGGCCGTGTTTTGCGCTCTACGCCCCGCGTACGAGCGAAGCCCTGGTACGCGGTGGACGCTACGACGACATCGGCGCAGCCTTTGGCCGCAACCGCCCGGCTGCGGGGTTCAGCGTGGACCTCAAGGCGCTCTTGCCCCTGCTTCCGCCCCCGTTGCCCGCACGGGCCATCCTGGCGCCATGGGACGCTGACCCCGATCTGGAGTGGGTTATCGCGACGCTGCGCGGCAAGGGGGAGACCGTGATTCGCACGCAGCCAATGCAGGACATGCACGGCGAACATGCCACGCCAGTCGTCCAGCCCGTTTTTCACTGTGACCGTGCGCTGGTTCGCCGGGCCGGAGCCTGGTGCCTCGCAGATATCGATCCCTCCCACACTCCACCCCACCCCCATTCCGCAGGATCAGCATGAACGCACAACGAGGACGCAATGTAGTCGTCGTCGGCGCCCAATGGGGCGACGAAGGCAAAGGCAAACTGGTCGATTGGCTCTCCGAAGGCGTGCATGGTGTCGTGCGCTTCCAAGGCGGGCACAACGCGGGCCATACGCTCGTCATCCACGGGGAGCGCACCGCGCTGCACCTGATCCCCAGCGGGATCATGCATCCCGGGGTGTACTGCTACATCGGCAACGGGGTGGTGCTCTCGGTTCCGAAGTTGTTCGACGAAATGGCCTCGCTGGAAAGCGCCGGAGTCGATGTGCGGTCACGGCTGCGCGTGAGCACGCTATGCCCGCTGATCCTCCCCATCCACGCCGTGCTCGACGCCGCGCGCGAGCAGGCCCGTGCCGATGAAGGCGTCGAAAAGATCGGCACGACGGGGCGTGGCATCGGCCCTGCCTACGAGGACAAGGTGGCCCGGCGGGCGCTGCGCGTGCAGGATCTGCGTTCCCCCGAACAGTTTGCGGACAAATTGCGTGCGTTGCTGGCCCTGCACAACCATACGCTGCGCCACTATCTGCACAGCGAGAGCATGTCCTTCGACCCCATGCTTCAGCCCTATCTGCAAGACGGGCAAGTGCTCTTTGCCCCGGTGTACGAAGAAGCCATGCGCTTCGCACCCCTGCTCATTCCGATGATGGCCGACGTCTCCCGCGAGCTGAACGATGCCCACCAGCGCGGCGAAAACCTGCTTTTTGAAGGTGCGCAGGGCACCTTCCTCGACATCGACCACGGTAGTTACCCCTTCGTGACGTCGAGCAACTGCGTAGCCGGCAATGCCGCTGCGGGCGCGGGGGTGGGGCCAGGGATGCTGCATTACGTTTTGGGGCTGGCCAAGGCCTACTGCACCCGGGTGGGCGGTGGGCCTTTCCCCACCGAGCTGGACTGGCAAACCCAGGGAACGCCGGGGTGGCACATGAGCACCGTCGGCGCGGAAAAAGGCGTGACCACGGGACGCAGCCGCCGCTGCGGGTGGTTCGATGCGGCGCTGCTCAAACGATCCGTGCAGGTCAACGGCATCACTGGGCTGTGCATCACCAAGCTCGACGTGCTTGATGGCCTGCCAGAAGTGCAACTCTGCACAGGCTATGAGCTGGACGGCCAGCGTATCGACATCCTGCCTAGCGCCGCAGAAGAAATCGCACGCTGCCGCCCGGTGTACGAAACACTGCCCGGATGGGACTGCACCGCGCACGTCACGCGCTACGAAGACCTGCCCCAGACCGCGCGTAACTACCTGGAACGCATTGAGCAATGCACGGGGGTTCCGGTCCACATCGTCTCGACCAGCCCCGACCGCGACCACACGATCACGCGCTGCCACCCTTTCGCGCAGGCATAGCCCCAGGGGTGGAACGCGGGGTGGGTGAAGAGAGCGTGCCCATCGGCACCTAGTCAGGCTGTGTGGTGGGCACTGCGCGGGGGTTGCTGCCCCCTGCAACGCCCAGGGTTTGCGCAAACGGGTCGCCTGGCTACGATGCGTAGGCTGCCCAGCCTTGGCAGGGGCACCCCATGTTTCCCCAGGAGTACCCACCATGCACCCTATTCAGGAATCCGCTCCCACCATCGGAAGAATCTGGAAGCTGATCGAGGAAACGAACCGGATCGTCCAGGAAGTGGCTGCGATGGTGATGGGGGAAGAAGCGCAGCAGTACGCGCAAAGCCAGGGTTTGTATGGCTCTGCCAAAGCGGAGAGGGCGTAGTGGTGGGGAACCAGCCAGGGTTCGTTCCCAAGGCCTGGGAACGGGGGGAACGGCCATAATTTGGCGCAAACACCTCGCCACCGCCATGACTTTGCACAGAGGCTATGAATCCAGATAGTGCATTAGGCGCACTTCGGTGCTGTTTGCGTGCAAGCGGCACATTGGCGGCCATTTTGGCCCTGCAAACCCTCATGGACTATCTGGGTTGAATCAGGAAAGTCATGGCAATTTTCCTCACCCCATCCACTCTCCTGCTGGGCACGGGGAACTTCGAGAAGCCTCTTCGCGACTGGCACCGTTTCGTAGTCATCATTGGCGCAGACACGGGTTGAAGGACAGATTCATTGATATATTGAATCTGTCGCCTATTTGATTCTACATCTATCATACTAATCATGATTAGCAGTACATCTGTTCAACACCGCCAGCGCATTATTCGTGAGTTGTTTGACGAGTACATTGAAATGTATGCTTCACGAGATGAACGGTTGACAACACATTTCAGCGAAAACTTTAGCGGCTACACGGGGTCCGGTGATTTTCTGGTCAAGGATCGGTTGGAATGGGAAAAAATCACTCGACAAGATTTCGGTCAAGTGCCTGGCCGTATTGGCATCGAGATGCTCGATATCGCGATGCAGGACATCAGTGATAACGTGGCCGTGGTGACTGCCTTCTTTCATATTCACTTGCCTTGCTTTAGCTCTCTGCTTTCGAAAGAGGTCGCACGACTGGTGTTGATTTTTCGTCTGGAACGTGAGGGCTGGAAGATTGTGCATAGTGGCATTTCCATCCCTTATCTGCAGCGGGCGCAGGCTGGTGAGGTGTATCCTCTCAAGGGCCTGCAGGAACGCAATAGCGAGCTTGAGGCTTTGGTCGAAGAACGCACTCAGGCATTACATGAAAGCCAAACTCTCTATCGCCGACTAACAGAGGATGCCTTGGACGTCCTCTGGAGGACCGATGCCAATTATTGCATCACTTACATCAGCCCGGCAGACGAACGCCTGCGCGGCTTCCAGGCAGATGAGGTCATTGGGCGCCACATTTTTGAATTTTTCAACGACAAGGGTGTGGAGACTGTCAAAAAGGTGATGCAACAGAGACAGATCAGTGAAGCATTGGGAAAGCCCGTTGGTTTTTTGAAATTTGAGGCAGAACATCGTTGTAAAGACGGCAGTCTTATCTGGGGGGAAGTCATGTCCAAGCCAGAGAGAAACGAGTACGGCGCCATTGTCGGGTACCACGGCATTACCCGAGAAATTACGGAGCGCAAACTTTTGGAAGAGCAGGTGCATGAATTGGCGTTCTATGACACGCTGACCAAGTTGGCCAATCGCCGGTTGCTGGAAAACCGCCTCACTCAGGCTATGTCATCAAGTAAGCGCAGCAGCCTTTATGGCGCACTGCTGTTTCTTGATCTCGACAACTTCAAGCCGCTCAATGACGCACATGGTCATGCTGCGGGTGACTTGTTGCTGATAGAGGCAGCAAATCGCTTGACATCTTCCGTACGTGAAACTGACACAGTCGCCCGTTTTGGCGGAGATGAGTTTGTGGTGTTGCTCACTAATCTGAGTACTAACAAAGAGGAAACCATCTCACACGCCCAAACAATTGCAGAGAAAATACGTGTTGGATTGTCAACCCCTTATGTACTACAGGCTTTGCAAAACGGATCGGCCCAGAATCAAATCCAACATCACTGCACCGCCAGCATCGGTTGTGTCGTATTCAGTGGTCATGAAAATAGTTACGGTAACATCATGGATTCGGCCGACTTGGCCATGTACCAAGCAAAAAAAGCGGGGCGTAATTCGATTCGCTTTTATGAGAATTCCGTGGACAAAATATAGAGTTATTCCGGTTGTTGTGGTCGGTGAGTATGCGTAATCCAGAATCCACTTTGACTGGCCACCAAACAGAATCAGTGGAAAACATGATCCTAGATTCCTCAGTGGGGGCTGCGCCATCGCATTGCACGCGGCGGCGGTGCTCGTGCTTTCGTTACGGATTGTTCGACAGACGGCTAGCCGGATTGCGAAAGCCATTTCTGCAAAGTCGATTGCAGGTCATTCAATATGATGGGTTTGGGCAGGAAATCGTCCATGCCTATCGCGATGCAACGTCGATAGGTTTCCTCGTACGCATCGGCAGTCACGGCAATGATGGGCGTATTGGGCAGATCGTTGTCCTGCTCCCATTGGCGTATTTGCTTCGTGGCCTGGTATCCATCCATATTGGGCATGTGCAAGTCCATCAGAATCACATCGGGACGAGCGCCTTGCGTGATGGCATCCAGGGCTTGTTGGCCGTCGTGGGCATGGGCTACATGGATACCGAGCGTCGCAAGCAAGGATTGGATGACCATGCGATTGACAGGGTTGTCTTCGGCTACCAGAATTTGCCGTCCCAACAACGAAATCGGTTGGGCGGTGGCATTTGGAGTTTGCTGTATCGGCGAATCGTTGGAATCGTTCTTATGGGCATCTTTGTCCACCAGTTTGGCCCGGACACGAAACCAGAATTTGGAACCTTGGCCGACTATGCTTTCGACCCCCACATCCCCGGCCATCATTTTGGCCAGATGATGCACGATCGATAGACCCAGCCCCGATCCATCATGCTGTCTGGTGATCGAACCGTCGGCCTGCGAAAACGATTCGAATAGCGAATCGATTTTGTCTTTGGGTATACCCATTCCTGTATCACGAACGGAAAGTTCCAATAACGCGGACGTTTCATCGCGCTCCACTTCTTCTCCTTGAATTTGAATGCCACCATGGGTGGTAAATTTGATGGCATTTCCAACAAGATTCGAGAGCATTTGGCGGATCCGATGGACATCGGAAATATATTGGGCGCTTGGGATACCTTTCCATTCATAGTGCAATTGCAGGCTTTTGGTATGCGCTGCGCAGGAAAATAGCAATTGCATTTCACGAAGAATGGCATGAGGTTCCCATACTTCGCTATGTAAATGTAGTTTGCCTGATTCGATTTTCGAGATGTCGAGAATATCGTTGAGCAGCGCCAACAAAGATTGGCTGGATGCCTGGATCGTTTTTGCATAGTCGATACGACGACTTTCGATCACATCCGCCATGGACAAAAGCTGTGCCATCCCCAAAATGCCATTCATGGGGGTACGCAGTTCATGTGACATTGTTGCCAAAAAGCGGCTTTTTGCAACGTTTGCGGCTTCTGCGGCGACCATGGCATCTCGTAGTTCTTCCTCAATGCGTTTCAATTTGGAAATATCTACCATGGCCCAGATCGTTGCTGTATCGTTGGAGGGCAAACGTGCGCCGGAAAGATCGAACCATTTCAAGGAGCTGTCTTTGTGGCGCAACTGGTGCTGACTATGGTATACCCTGCCATCGTCAATTTCACAGTAAGCCTTGCGTCCGAATTCCTCATAATAGGAATCGTCAGGATAAAGAATTCGGGAGTCTTTTCCGGCCAATTTATGGCATTCGTAACCCAGCATATTGGCCGCTGCATTATTGATCCACCTGATGGTGCGTTCGTGCATGATGACGAATCCCACGGCCTCGCTTTGCAGAATTGCATTCTGATCCGCCAGCAATTGGGACACTTTTTCTTCTGCAGCCTTGCGTTGCGTAATATCCTGCATGAAGCCGAGAATTTTGCGTGGAATTCCATGCTCGTCTTTTTCAATATTTCCCAGAACGTGGATGATTCTGGGGGACGATCCATCGGCGGGGTGGATTTCGTATTCGTCTTCGTATGGTCTTCCTTGGCGGATGGCGCCCAACAGATTTTGGCGAACGCGCTCTCGTTCCGGGATGCACGCCAGACAGAAATCCAGGGGGTAATCTTTGTCCTCTGGTGGGTACCCGAAAATCGCCTGGCAATGGTCTGATACGTGAAGGATATTCTTGTCAACGTCATATTCCCACGAACCCGTTCCGCCCAGGATTTGTGCAGAGGCCATCAGGCTTTGACTGCGTTGCAGCGCCTTTTGTTGTTCCGACAGCAATTGTTGGGCTTGGATACGATCGGTGATATCGCGATGGGAGACATACAACACTTTGTGGCCATGCAGATCAATCGGTGTGCCATGCAATTCCACGTCGTACATGCTGCCGTCCTTGCGACGATGGCGTGAATGAATCAGGGGATGAATGGGATTTGCCAATTCCTGTTCGAATATCGCGATGACTTTTTCAGGGTTCACCATCCCGCAATCCCATTGGGACGGGTTCATTCCCATCATTTCTTCACGTGAATAACCGAGCATCGCGCAAAATGAATTGCTCACTTCAATGACTTGTGCATATTCATTGAGGATGACGACACCATCGCTGGCATTGCGCAAAAGCGTCTGGTTGTTTTCGTACTCTTTCTGCAATTTTCTTTCTGCTTTTTTCTGTTCTGTGATATCCATACCCGTGACGGCAATGTAAAACTCCGTACCGACCTGCACAGGCTGGATATGCAGCATCACATCGATTATTTTTCCATCAGCCGTGGGATGCATGACTTCGAATCGTGAAAACTTCCCGATCGTCGTTGCGTCCTTGATGCCATTCTCGAGGCGGGCGCGGTCTTCAGCTTCAGACCACCAGGGGCAATCTGGGAAATACTTGCTCGTCACTGCTTCGCGACGGCTACCGATCACAGCCAAAGCCTTTTCGTTGATTTCCAGCACATATCCATCGCTGTTCAGAATACCAGCCAGCAACAGGGACTGGTCAAACAATGCGCTGAAGAGAGCTTGGCGATATTCGAGTATTTCCAAAGCAACCTTGGCAAGACGGTTGCTTCGGTGCAGGCGGACAAGAGCCACTCCAAAAGCCACGAACAAAGGTATCACCAGAATACCGATGCATAGTACTTGCCGCCGCCATGCATCCAGATAATGGTCTTTGGAAAAAGCCACCTTCACATAATACGGAAATCGATTATCCAATCTGGAAAAACTTGCGATGCGTTCCACCCCATCGGTGCTTGCCGTATACGCCAAGGTTCCATTCCGAGCGCCAGAAGCCAGGAGTTGAGATATAGGATGGTTTTTGGGCAATGGCTGGTTGAAGTCCTCTTCGTTATAGCGAGGGACGCGTGCAACCAATTGCAAGGTATCTGTACGCCGCAGTATCGTCGCACCACCGGGGCCTACATCGATACTGCGAAACAACTCCGAGAAGGTGTCGATGTGCATGACGGCATGGACAGCTCCCAGGAAGCGTCCCGTATCGTCCCGGATAGACCGGGCTTGGATCAACGACCACTTTCCGGTGGTGCGCGATACAAGCGGTTCGGAAAAAGTGAGGTTGACGTGAGGGTTGTCACGCAATATCTGGAAATGGCGACGGTCCGCCACGCTAAACGGCTTGACATCTGCTCTGGAGCTCATTTGCAGATTTCCTTCTGCATCGAAGGCACACAATACCGCCAGTTTGGGGAAGGAACTCACCATGCGAAGGAGATGCTGCCTCTTTGCTTCTGCAACGGATGCGGATCGACGGTGAAACGGTACTGCAACCACTTCGTGAGCGATGAAAGTGAGCATTCCATCGACGCGGGCCAATTCGCTGGATAGCCGCGATTCCATCAGCTCCGTCAGATTCCGGGTTTCGTTGCCCGCAACGACGATTGCATGACGGTAGCTGGCTTGCAAGAAATACCCAGTCATAAGTAGCAAACAAACCAGTGCTACCCAAACCAAGGTAATAGGATTCGTTTCACGCTGTGTAGACGAATCCGTGGGGTTCGTAGTCATGACTCGTAGTACTCCCTGTTTGCAAGCTATAGAATGGCTGACGACGGTACAGCAGTAGCATCTTGATAAGTATTACTGTACCACGATGACGAGTGGGGCTACGAAATACATAAATACATAAATACATAAATACATAAATACATAAATACATAAATACATGAAATGATGTATTGGTTTTTTATTGGCACTGCATCCATCTGCCCTGCAAACCCTCATGGACTATCTGGGTTCAATCCGGTCGGCCACAAAAAGCCTAATCGGGTAGCCAGGCGTTTCTTACTCCCAGCCCCCACACCAGCCATCGTGCGGGTCCGCAGTGGGCGGTTCCACCAGTCGACTTGCTCGACGAAGTCTTTCGCTTGACGATGCATAGCCTATTTATTGATGGGTTGAACCGTTCCGCTAGGCAGGTGCGGGCGTTGCGGGCGCGAGCGCAGGGTTTGCGCAAACGGGTCGCCTTGGCTACGATGCGTATAGGCAGCCCAACACGGGCAGGCGCGTTATGTATCCAGAGGAGAACCCACGATGCACCACACCCAAGAATCCAACCCCACTGTCGAAAGAATCTGGAAGCTGATCGAGGAAACGAACCGGATCATCCAAGAAGTGGCAGAACAGTCCCGCGAAACCGACCGGAAGTTTCAAGAAACGGATAGGCAGTTCCAGGAAACCAAACTCATGTTGCAGGATGTCTCCAGGCGAGAGGGCGATTTGGGGAACCGGCTGGGCGAATTCGTCGAGCACATGGTGGCCCCAGCGGTGGTGCGGTTGTTTCAAGAACAAGGCATCGAAGTGCATGAGGTCCACCAGAACTACGGCACCAAGCGTGGCGGGGGGATGGAAATCGATTTGCTCGTCGTTGACGATGGCGTGCTCGTTGCAGTGGAGTGCAAAAGCAAGCTGGCCACGGAGCACGTGGACAAACACCTGTCCAGATTGGGCCGCCTCAAGGAATGCTTTCCGCTGTACGCGAACCATCGCGTGCTGGGCGCCGTGGCTGCGATGGTGATGGGGGAAGAAGCGCAGCAGTACGCGCAAAGCCAGGGTTTGTATGTACTCTGCCAAAGCGGAGAGGGCGTAGTGGTGGGGAACCAGCCAGGGTTCGTTCCCAAGACTTGGTAATCCAAGGCTTGGGAATGCGCTGGGCAATACGAGGCAATACGATCAAGCAGCCTCGCAGCAACGAGGGCCATGAAGATACGAGTGTGCCAAGCCCATGACCACCCCACGCACCCAATTGATCCACCATCGCTATGAACCCCCGGCGGGTTTTTCCGCGCCGCAACCGGGGGTACATAAGGCTTCGACGGTGTTTTTCTCCAGCGTCGAAGCCCTGCGCTCCATCCGCTGGAAAGACCGTAGCGCCTACACCTATGGCCTGCACGGCACCCCTACGACCTACACGCTCGAAGAACGGCTGTGTACCCTCGAAGGAGGGCGCTACTGCGTGCTCACTCCCAGCGGGTTGTCGGCCATCACCTTGGTGTTCCTCGCAATGCTGCGAACGGGTGATGAAGTGCTCCTGCCCTGGAATACCTACAGTCCCGCAGTGGCTTTTGCCCAGCAGGAACTGCTGCGCTGGGGAATCACCCACCAGTTTTACGACCCCCTGCGCCCCGAAGACTTGGCCCAGCGCATCCGTGCAAGCACACGGCTGGTGTGGATCGAGGCAGCAGGCTCCGTCACGCTGGAATTCCCCGACCTCCCCGCGCTCGTTCGCATCTGCCTTGATGCCGGGGTGCGCTGCGCCTTGGACGACACCTGGAGCGCGGGGCAAGCCTACGCGCCGTTCGACTTGCTACCCGGAACCACGCCCGCCCTGGGGGTAGATATCGCCCTGTCCGCGCTCACCAAGTACCACAGCGGAGGCGGCGACATACTGATGGGCAGCCTTATTACGGTTGATGCCGACTTGCATGAACGCCTGTCGCTATGCCACATGCGCCTGGGGCTGGGCGTGGGCGCCAACGATGTCGAGGCCGTGTTGCGTGGCCTGCCTACGCTGGCCGTTCGCTACGCAGCGCAGGACGAGGCTGCACGCACGCTGGCCGTGTGGTGCCAGAGCAGGCCGGAATTCGCCCAGGTACTGCATCCCGCTTTGCCGGGTTCCCCGGGTCATGCGCACTGGCTGGCGCTATGCCATGGCAACGGGAGTCGTGCGGGCCGTGCTGCGGGCCTATTCGCCGTCGTCTTCCGCGCAGACATTCCCCAAGCCAGCGTCGATGCCTTTTGCAATGCCTTGCAGTATTTCCGCATTGGCTATAGCTGGGGCGGGCCAGTCAGCTTGGTCATGCCCTACGACTTGCCCCCTGAGCGCAGACAGTCCAGCCCACACCTGGCCTCGGGCTGCCTGGTGCGTTTCGCCATCGGTTTCGAAGACGTGGCGGACTTGCAGGCAGATTTGTCCCGTGCTTTGGGGCAATGCCTCCAGCCACGATGAACTTGCCAAAGCCTTCCCATGCATCTTCCCCATCCTTTGCAATCCTTGCTACGTAAGTACCGCCCTGGAAAAGGCCCAGGCAAAGGCCCTGGAGTGCGCTGCACGGAAGAAGGGCGCATTCGCCATCTGCATTTGGGGAGCGGATCGCTCTGCATCCAGGGGTCGATCGACCTCGACAAACCCACCCGGCTCGTGCATGAGTACACCGAACAAATGATGGCGGTTTTGCTTTTCGTCGATCCGCAGGACGTTCCAGACCTCCACGCCATGCAATTGGGGCTGGGGGCCGGTTCCCTGACGCGCTTTTGCACGCAAAAGCTCGGCGTGCGCGCCACCGTCATCGAAATCGACCCCGAAGTCGTGCAGGCTTGCCAACGCTGGTTCGGCCTGGCCGGAGAGCACCCGCTGCTGCGCATCGTCCTGGCTGACGCCGCCACCGAGATACAACAACCCCAGTGGTGGGGGATGGTCGATGTCTTGCACGTCGATGTCTATGACCACGACGCCGCCCGCCCCGTGCTGGACGACGCACCGTTTTACGCGCACTGCCGCCGCATGCTGTCCCCCAAGGGTTGCATGGCGGTCAACGTGTTCGGGGAGTCATCGCACGTGGAAGGCACGATCGAGCGCATCGCCCACAGTTTTGGGAACGCGGCGCTCTGGAAATTCCCTACCACCCGCTACGGCAACACCGTCGTGCTGGCGCAGTACACCCCTACGCATCCGGGAGGGGAAGACCGCGCCAGCGCCATCCAGGCACGCTGGGGGCTGCCTGCGCGGCGCTGGCTGCGTGCCCTGCGGCGGATTTGAGAGAACGAGTACAGCACGATGACAGCCACCCACGACTCTGGCCCGCTGGATTGGCGCCGTCTGGTGCAATGGCTGCGCGAGGACGGGATCATCGACGCAGCGCAGGCCCAGCGTATCCACGCACGGTGCGCCCACGCGGAAAGCGCGCAACACCCTCTGCTGCGGCTGGTGAGCGTAGGGGTGCAACGCACCAGCGACCACAAACCTCTGGATGTCGACATGCTGTTGCAATGGCTGGCAGGCCGTTCCGGCCTCGACTATGTGCGGATCGACCCATTGCGCGTGGACGTGGGCAAGGTGGCCGAAACCATGGGGCTGGCCTACGCGCAGCACCACAAGATTCTGCCGATCCAAATCGGTCCGGCGGAAGTGACGGTCGCCACGTCCGAGCCTTTCGTGACCGGATGGGTGACGGAAGTCGAACGCCAGTCGCGCCGCAGCGTGCGCCGCGTGCTGGCCAACCCGCAAGACATCCATCGCTACACCGTCGAGTTCTACACGCTGGCCAAGTCAGTGCAGTCGGCTGCGCGAACGGGGAACCATGTGGGGTCGAACTTTGAGCAGATCGTCGAGCTGGGCAAGAGCAACCGCCAGCTCGACGCCAACGACCAGGGTGTGGTGCAGGTCGTCGATTGGCTGTGGCAATACGCCTTTGACCAGCGTGCCAGCGACATCCACCTCGAACCCCGCCGCGAACAGGGGGTGATCCGCTTCCGTATCGACGGCGTGTTGCATCTCGTGTACCAATTGCCGATGGGGGTATTCGGCGCGATGGTCGCACGCATCAAGCTGCTGGGGCGGATAGACGTGCTCGAACGGCGGCGCCCGCAGGACGGACGCATCAAGACGCGCAACCCCGCCGGGGACGAAGTGGAAATGCGCATTTCCACCCTGCCGACCGCCTTCGGCGAAAAGATGGTGATGCGCATCTTCGACCCCGACACCACGGTGCGGAACCTCGACGCGCTGGGTTTTTCCGTACACGATGCCCAGCGCTGGGAAGACCTCGTCCGCAAACCGCACGGCATCCTGCTGGTGACAGGCCCGACGGGGTCAGGCAAGACGACTACCCTCTACGCCACGCTCAAGCGACTGGCGACGGAAGAAGTGAACGTCAGCACCGTCGAAGACCCCATCGAAATGATCGAGCCTGCCTTCAACCAGACGCAGGTGCAGACGCAGCTCGACTTTGGTTTTCCCGAAGGGTTGCGTGCGCTGATGCGCCAAGACCCCGACATCGTCATGGTTGGCGAGATTCGCGACCAGGCCACTGCGGAAATGGCCGTGCAGGCGGCGCTCACCGGGCATCTGGTGCTCTCGACCCTGCACACCAACGATGCCCCTGCGGCCATCACGCGGCTGATGGAACTGGGCATCGCGCCGTACCTGATCCAAGCCACCCTGCTAGGGGTGCTTGCGCAACGGCTGGTGCGCACGCTATGCCCCTCGTGCAAGCAGCCTGGGGAGGTGATTCCCCGCGAACAGCTTTCCCAGGCTGTCCACCCCTGGCGCATCGACGGCGATTACCGGCCCTTCCGCCCCGTAGGCTGCGTGGACTGCCGGACGACGGGCTTTCGCGGCAGGATGGGCTTGTATGAACTGCTCGTCGTCACCCCCGCGTTCCAGGCGCTGATCCGCCCCGACCCTGACTCCCCAGCCCTGCTACGCCAAGCCGTTGCCGACGGTATGCGCCCCCTGCGGCTCGCTGGCGTGCTGCGCGTGGCCGAAGGGCTGACCGTGCTGGACGAAGTACTGTCTTGCACCCCGGCGCCGCAGTACAAGGGTGGGGTAGGTGGGTAAAGGGTTCGTCGGCCATCTGGAATACTTTTTGCGCGGTGGCATACTCCCCGCCACCCCACGCAGAGGAGGTAGCCTGTGAAGCTTGGCAAATCGACGCGCCTGTGGCGCACGGATGGTTTTGTTGCAGTCGTTGCCATCGTGGCCATGCTAGTGCTACACCTGTCCACCGACGCCATCGGGACGATCGAACGTCGGTTCTACGACTACGCCAGCACCAGCACTGCACGGCAGCCTTCGGGCCAGATTGCCGTCATCGCCATCGATGACCAGAGCATTGCGAACATCGGCAGGTGGCCTTGGTCTCGCGATGTCTTGGCACGGATGATCGACACGCTCGCGCAAGCCAAGGCCAAGACCATCGTTTTGACGACGTTTTTCTTCGAGCCGCAGGTGGATCGCGGTTTGCGGTACATCCAGACGATGAAGGGCATCCTCGCGGCGCAGCCCCCGGCGGAGGATGGCACCCTGCCCAACCAGCCCTTGCTCGACCTGATTCGCGAAGCCGAAACCGCGCTCGATACCGACGCCCAGCTCGCGCAGAGCCTCGCACAGGCAGGCAATGTCCTCCTGCCCAGCCTGTTCGACTTGGGCGAACCCCGTGGGAACCCCGATACCGAGTTGCCAGCCTTTGCCCAACGCAGCGCGATCGAGGAATTCGAGGGCTTCTCGATCCCGGCCGTCCGTGCCCAGGAACCGCTGGCGGCACTGGGGGAAGCTGCTGCCGGTGTCGGCCACCTCAATCAATTGCAGGACATGGACGGGGCACTGCGCCGGGAAGTTCTGCTCGTGAACTACTACGGCAAAGCCATCCCCTCAATGGCGTTGCTGGCGGCGCTCCACAGCCTGAATCTGAAAGTGTCGGACGTGAAGCTCCATCCCGGTGAGGCCGTGCAAATCGGCAAACTGCGGATCACGACCGACGGCGCAGCGATGATGCTGCCGCAGTTCTACCCGATGCAGGCAGGGCGCGGCGCTTTCCCCGTCGATTCTTTTTTCGATGTGCTCAACGGCAAGATTCCTGCATCCAAGTACGCAGGCAAGATCGTCGTGATCGGCGCCACCGCAGCGGGTGTGGGGACGCAGTTCGCCGCGCCGGGCAGCCCCGCGTTGTCCCCGGCGGAAACGATCGCGCACGTGGGGTCGAGCATCCTGCAGGAACACTTCATCGTCCAACCTGGATGGGCGGTCGGGACGACTTGGTTGATCGGGCTACTGGTCTGCGCCTACCTTGTCGCGCTGCTGCCCAAAATGTCCGCAGGGATGTCCGCAGGTGTGACTTCCGTGCTGTTTGCGGGGATGCTCGGCAGTGAATTCGTGCTGCTGTCTGCGTCGGCGCTGTGGCTCGATCTGGTGTTCCCCGCCGCGCTGCTGTTGTGGGGGCACCTGGCGCTGACGACCAAACGCTTCCTCGTCACCGAAGCCGGCAAGCTCAAGTCTGACGAAGAGTCCGCAGAAACCAACCGGATGATGGGGCTGGCTCTGCAAGGGCAAGGGCAACTCGACATGGCCTTCGACCGCTTTCGCCGCGTTCCGGTCAGCGAGGAGCTGATGGGCAACCTCTACAACCTGGCGCTGGATTTCGAGCGCAAGCGCCAGTTCAACAAAGCCCAGGCCGTGTACGAACACATGGCTGGCTTCGATGCAGGCTACAAGGATCTGCAAACCAAGCTGAACCGGGCCAAAAACCTCTCGGAGACGGTCATGCTCGGCGGAGGGGGTTCGCACCCCGGCGGTGCGCTGTTGCTCGACGGCGGCGCCGTGGAAAAGCCCATGCTGGGGCGCTACCAGGTGGAAAAAGAGTTGGGCAAGGGCGCGATGGGAATCGTCTACCTGGGGCGCGACCCCAAGATCGGGCGCGTCGTGGCGATCAAGACCATGGCGCTCGGCGACGAATTCGAAGGCAGCGAATTGGTCGATGCACGCGAGCGCTTCTTCCGTGAAGCCGAAACGGCCGGTCGGCTACAGCACCAAAACATCGTCACGATCTTCGACGCTGGCGAAGAGCACGATCTCGCATACATCGCGATGGAATTCCTCAAGGGCAAGGATTTGACCGGCTACTGCAAGCCGGACAACCTGCTCCCCGTTTCCACGGTCGTGTCCATCGTCAGCCGCGTTGCGCAGGCGCTGGCCTATGCGCACCGTGCCCATGTGGTGCATCGCGACATCAAGCCCGCCAACATCATGTACGAGCTGGACTCCGACACCGTCAAGGTCACGGACTTCGGCATCGCAAGGATCACGGACTCCAGCAAGACCAAAACGGGGCTTGTCCTCGGCACCCCCAGCTTCATGTCGCCGGAGCAACTGTCGGGCAAGAAGGTCGATGGGCGCTCAGACTTGTATTCGCTGGGGGTGATGCTCTACCAGATGCTGACTGCCGTGCTCCCCTTCCGGGGCGAGTCGATGTCCGAGCTGATGTACAAGATCGCCAACGAAGAAGCATCGGACGTCCGCACGATCCGGCCCGAGTTGTCGGCAGAGCTGGCCGCCGTCGTGGCATGCTCCATGCGCAAAGACCCCAACACCCGCTACCAGGACGGGGACGCTTTTGCCCAGGCATTGCAGGCGGCGATGGGCGCCCCGGGGACGACGACACCGTCTTCGCCCTCTACCCCGGCTGCCCCGCCAACGCCGCCAGCCCCACCGCCACCCCAGTCGGCCCACCCCACCCCCGCTGGCAGCAACGAAAAAACATCTGCCTTCACGGCGCCTGGACAACACGACACCCAGCCCGACTTTGCCAACACGTCCACGATGCAGGCATCGACACCCGATGCCGCAAAAGGGGTACAACCTGATTTCGAACTCTAGGCGCACCACCATGATGTATTCGCACTATGCGCTCACCGACCCCGGCCTGGTACGCACCAACAACGAAGATGCCTTTCTCCTCGACGAAACGACAGGGGTCGTGGTGCTTGCAGACGGCATGGGCGGCTACAACGCCGGAGAAATTGCCAGCGGTATGGCAACGACGTTCATCCAGTCCGAAGTGGCGCGGTGGATGACGCAGACGGGGTCATCCGCCACGCCGGAAAAGATCGCGCAGGCCATCGAGATCAGTGTTTTCAAAACCAATCTGTCGATCTTCCAGTCGGCCAGTTCCAATCCGCAATATGCCGGTATGGGCACCACGCTCGTCGTCGGCGTTTTCCACGGGCCTGTGCTCGTTCTGGGTCATGTGGGGGATTCCCGCTGCTACCGCCTGCGCGACCACAAGCTGTTGCGAATAACCAAAGACCATTCGATGCTGCAAGAGCAGGTGGATGCCGGGCTGCTGACCGCGCAGGAAGCCAGCAAGGCCCCGGGGAAAAACCTATTGACGCGCGCACTCGGCGTCGAAGAAAACGTGCAGATCGAGTTGCACACGCACTCCGTCTGCCCCAACGACCTATACCTCATGTGTTCCGATGGGTTGACGGACATGGTCGACGATGATCGGATCGCCGAATTGCTCGACGCTGGTACGCCCCTGGAGGACACTGCGCAGGCGCTGATCCGCCAAGCCACCCAGGGAGGGGGACGCGATAACATCACCGTCGTGCTAACCCGGGCACACCCGGTTCCCGAAAGACCTGGGCTGCTTTCCCGTTTGCTGGGACGAGCCGCCAACCATTCCTGACCCCTTGCATCGGACTCGGACACATCCTTAGGAGGCATTCATGCCCAAAGTCATCCTGTCGCTCGATGGTGCCGTGCTCAAGGAAGTCGATCTGACGAAAGAACGCACCACCCTTGGGCGACGCCCCTACAACGATATCGTGATCGAGAACCTCGCGGTCAGTGGCGAACACGCTGTGTTCGTCTTGGTGGGGGGGCAGGTGGTGCTCGAAGATCTCAACAGCACCAACGGAACGTACATCAATGGCAAGGTCGTAAAAAAACAGGCGTTGCTGCATAACGATGTCGTCGAGATCGGCAAGTTCCGGCTCAAGTTCGAGAACCCCCAGCCTGCTGCAGATTTCGAGAAAACCATGGTGTTGCGGCCCCATGCCGCTGCTGCCCCACCTGCTGCCGCGCCCATGGCGCCCTCGATACCCGAAGCGCATCCCCAGGATGTGCGTGGCTCGATCAAGGTCATCTCCGGCGCTGCCGCTGGGCGGGAACTGCCCTTGACCAAGGTCGTGACCACCTTTGGCAAGCCTGGCGTAGCCGTTGCGGCCATCACGCGCAGAACCCACCAGTTCCTGGTACACCATGTCGAAGGGGACGACCGGCCGTTCCTCAATGGGGTCGCCATCGGCAGTGAGCCTGTGGTGCTCAAACACGGGGATCAGATCGTCCTGGCGGGAACCCACATGCAGTTCTTCCAATCGTAGGCGGCGTGCCGTGGGGTGCGCTCCACCATCCACACGGCTGCTGCGTAGCTGATGCGCTCCCTTGCGCGGCACCGGCGGCGCGTTGCGTTGTCGATGGTTCCGATCGTGCTGGCTTTGCTGCATGTCCTGGGTTGGGTCGAATGGGATGTGCTGCGCATTCTGGATGCCTGGGCCTATGACGTTCGCTTGGGATGGAGCATGTCGCAAACCCGTGACCCCCGAATCGTCATCGTGGACATCGACGAAAAAAGCCTTTCCCAGATCGGGCGCTGGCCGTGGTCGCGCAACAAAATGGCGCAACTCACCGGCGTGCTGTGCGCTCAGCAGGTGGCGGCCATCGGCTTCGATGTCGTCTTTGCCGAGCCTGACCAGAGTTCTGGAATCGAGCCGCTCCGTCGCCTGGCACAGCGGGAAGGGGCTGCCAATCCCGACTTGGCCCGGCACGTGGCACGCCTGGCGCCCGAGCTGGATTACGACGGACTCTTTGCCCAGGCGCTGCATCGCTGCCCTGTCGTGCTGGGCTACTACTTCTCCGGCGAGCCAGATGCCCGTCCCAGCGGAGTACTTCCTGCTCCTGTGGTTCACAGCGCGACCAAGCCACCCGCCTTGCGGGCCAACCCTGCCTGGCGCGGGTACGGCGCCAGCATCGCAACGCTGGCGCAGGCTGCGCCGTTGGGGGGCTTTTTCAACTCGATCACCGACCGCGATGGCGTGGTGCGGTCGCTGCCGATGTTGACGTGGTACGAAGGCCGGGTGTACGAATCGCTGCCCTTGTCCCTGTACCGGCTCGTCACCGGCATGCCTGCGATCCACCTCGACGCAGAACCCGGCGCGACGCTGACGTGGGAGACCGGAACCGTGCGCTTGCCCTTGGACGAACGCGGCACCATGGCCATCCCGTTCCGTGGCAAAGGGGGCGCTCGGGGCGGCACGTTCGAGTATGTGTCCGCAGCCGATGTGTTGGCTGGCGCCATGTCGCCGAAGCATTTGCAGGGCAAGATCGTGCTGGTAGGCACCTCCGCGCCAGGGATCGTCGACTTGCGCGCAACGCCCGTTGCTGCGGTGTACCCTGGGGTCGAGGTGCAGGCCAGCATGTTGTCGGGCCTGCTCGATCAGCGCTTTTTGCGTCGCCCCATGCACATGCAAACCTACGACGTACTGCTGATGCTCTTCGTCGGACTGGGGTTGGCGTGGGCACTGCCGAGGATGCGTGCGCCGGTTGCCGTCGCAGTGTGCGTATTGACTGCCCTCACGCTTGTCATATTGCACACCGCCCTGTTTCTGTGGCACGGGTGGATCATCGACTCGGCTGCGCCGCTGACCATGGTGCTGTCGATCTTCATCCTGAACATGGGGTATGGCTATCTGGTCGCCAGCCGTTCGCGGCGAGAGCTTGTCGAGCTTTTTGGCACCTACGTACCTCGCGAACTGGTTCGCGAGATGGTGCAAGACCCCGACAACTACTCCATGCGTGCGCGCAACGAGGAACTGACGGTGATGTTCTGTGACATGCGTGGCTTTACCACCCTGGCGGAAAGGTTGGACCCCCTGGCGCTCCAACGGTTTCTCAACGGCATCTTCACCGAGCTGACGAACCTGATCGGAGCCAATCGGGGAACGGTGGACAAGTACATGGGCGACTGCATCATGGCGTTTTGGGGCGCGCCCGTGCCGTCTCCCTTGCATGCACAGCTTGCTGTCAAAACAGCGATACAGATGGTGCAGGCCCTGGGGCTGATCAACGAACGCCAGCGACAGGCATCGCCAGAAGGGATCCACACCGAAATCGGGGTGGGAATCGGACTCAACACCGGGCAGATGTACGTGGGAGACATGGGGTCGAACATCCGGCGCAGCTACACCGTGATTGGCGACGCAGTCAACCTGGGGTCACGACTCGAAGGGTTGTCGAAGATCTACGGCGTCAGCATCGTCGTCAGCGAATCCACGCGCCTGCTTGGCAGCAACTACGCATGGCAGGAACTCGACTTGGTGCGCGTCAAGGGCAAGGCGCAGGCCATCGCCATCTTCACCCCCGTGTGTGAAGCATCCCTACTGACGCAAGCCGACGGCGACAGGATCGAAACCTGGCGGAATTTTCTCGACCGCTACCGTCGTCAGGACTGGAAAGCCTGCACCACGCTGCTCGCATCCATGCAACCCACGCAGCGGGATGCCGTGCTGATCGCGCTGTACGCCGACCGCGTTGCCCAGCGCAGTGCGTTGGGCTTCGACTTTTCCTGGGATGGGGTCACGAACTTTGACACCAAATAAGCATGAACACGCCCACCAAACCTTCGACGTCCGACCGCACCGGGATGACCTTCGAGGCGCTGTTCTACAAACAGCTCCAGCATGTCACGGCGCGAATCCACGAAACGGACAACGTCGAGCAGATCATGCTCGAATCCAGCGCGGACATTTGCAAACTTTTCAATGCAGACCGGCTGACGCTGTACGTGGTCAACGAGGAACGCAATGCGATCATCTCGAAGATCAAGACCGGCCTGAATAGCAGCCGCGACCTCAAGCTCCCCATGACGCCGCAGAGCGTTGCGGGCTACGTCGCGTGCAGCCGCACCTTGGTCAACCTGGCCGACGTATACGACGAAGAAGCGCTCAAAAAAGTCCACCCCTCGCTGACTTTCCTCAAGGAGGTCGACAAGCGCTCCGGGTACCGCACGAAGCAGATGCTCGTCGCGCCCATCGTCGAAGGCGACACCCTCAGTGGCGTGCTCCAGATCATCAACAACAAGGGCGACCAACCTTTTGGCGACCTGGAGGTCGAAGGGGTCACCCAACTGTGCAAGACGCTGGCGACCGCCATCCGGCAGCGGATGCGCAAGCTGGAGGAAGGCCCCCGGCGGATGCTGACCAAGTACGACGCCTTGGTTACGAACGGCATCATCACCGAAGAGGAACTGCAACGCTGCCTGCAAGATGCGCGTACCTCGGAGCAGTCGGTGGAACAGGTGTTACTGAGCCAATACCAAGTCAAGCCAGCGCAAATTGGGCAGTCGCTTGCCAAGTTCTTTGGCGTACCGTATGAGCCGTTCAGCCCGGGGATCATCCGCTCAGAAATGCTGCACGGCAGCCTCAAACGGGACTTCACCGAATCACAGGGGTGGATTCCGCTCGAAGATTCGCCCGAAGGGCTGGTGGTGATGTGCCTCGATCCAGAGGCCGTGCGCAGTTCGCGCATCGTTCCCCAGGTTTTTCCACGTTCGTCCAAGTTTTCGTACCGGGTCACGACCAACGTCGAATTCAAGGACACCTTGGGCAAGATTTTTGGCGTCGAGGCAACGACCGGCAGCATCGACGACCTGCTCGCGGACATGGACGGCGCGCCCATGGACGACGGAACGAGCGAGGACGCGCTCGAATCCGCTGCTGCGGACAACGAGCTGGTCAAGTTCGTCAACAAAATCATCATTGATGCCTATTCGATGGGGGTGTCGGACATCCACATCGAACCGATGCCCGGCAAGCTCAAGACGGGCATCCGTTTCCGTATCGACGGCTCGCTGCAACCGTATATCGAGGTGCCCTCCCATTTCCGCCAAGCCATGGTCACGCGGCTGAAGATCATGTGCGATCTCGACATCTCCGAGCGGCGCAAGCCCCAGGACGGCAAGATCAAATTCAAGAAATACGGCCCACTCGACATTGAGCTGCGGGTAGCGACGATCCCTTCCGCAGGCGGGGTGGAAGACGTGGTGATGCGGATCTTGGCTGCCGGCGAGCCGATTCCGCTCGACAAGCTGGGCCTGACTCCGCACAACAAGGCCCGCGTCGTCCAGACTATCGAGAAACCCTATGGACTGTTTTACGTCTGCGGGCCGACGGGTTCAGGCAAGACGACGACCCTGCACTCGATCCTCAAACACATCAACACCCCGGACAACAAAATCTGGACTGCCGAAGACCCCGTCGAAATCACGCAAAGGGGCCTGCGGCAGGTGCAGATCAACAAAAAGGCTGGGATCGACTTTGCGCTGGTGATGCGCGCCTTCCTGCGGGCTGACCCGGACGTCATCATGGTCGGCGAATCGCGGGACAAGGAAACCGTTTCGATGGGCGTGGAAGCCTCGCTGACCGGGCACTTGGTGTTCTCGACCCTGCACACGAATTCCGCGCCGGAATCGATCACCCGCTTGCTCGACATGGGCATGGATCCCTTCAACTTCGCCGATGCCCTGCTGGGCATTCTGGCGCAGCGGCTGGCCAAACGGCTATGCGCCTGCAAGGAAGCCTACGTGCCCGACGCAGACGAACTACGGCTCTTTGCCGTCGAGTACTCCGAAGAGCTGCGCCATTCCAGCGCATGGAAAGCCGACTACGAGGGCGAACTCGCCAAGCTCATCGAAAGCTGGAGGCAGGTGTACGGGGACAACGGGGAACTCAAGCTGTACCGGCATGTGGGATGCCCCAAGTGCAATAACACGGGCTACAAAGGCCGGGTGGGGTTGCACGAGCTGTTGATTGCCGATGACCTCATCAAGCGCCTGATCCAGGAACGCGCCCGGGTGGCCGAAATTTTTGCCGCAGCCGTCGAAGGGGGGATGCGCACCCTCAAGATGGACGGCATGGAAAAAATTCTTATGGGGCTGACAGACATCAAGATGGTTCGCTCGGTATGCATCAAGTAGATTTTTCTCCACCAGATCAACGCGATAGGGTGATCGACCTCGCCCCCTCCCCTGGCTGCCCCTGCTGCGCGCGCAGGTCCATGCTGCGTGCGCTGGCGCTGGCTCCCCTGCTGTCGGCTTCAGGCATCGTCCTCGGTCGCGAGGGCATTGATGTGGGGCAAACCTCGATGTTTGCGCGGTTGATCCCCGCAGAACAAATCGAGAAGGTCGCCGCCTTGCAGTACCGGCAAATGCTCCAGCAGGCTGCTGCGGCCAAAAAGCTGGCGCCTGCGGAGCATCCCTCCGTGCGCCGCTTACGCTCCATTGCGGGGAGTTTTCTGCGGCATACCGTCGGCTGGAACCCTCGCGCCAAGGACTGGAAGTGGGAAGTTCACCTGATCCAAAGCAAGGAAATCAACGCTTTCTGTATGCCAGGGGGCAAGATCGTCTTTTTCAGCGCGATCCTCGACACCTTGCGGCTCAGCGACGACGAAACCGCAACGGTGATGGGCCACGAAATGGCGCATGCGCTGCGCGAACATGCCCGCGAGCGGCTAGGCAAGTCCACGGCCACCAGTCTGGGGGTCAGCTTGCTCGGGCAGGTGCTGGGGCTGGGAGATCTGGGGCGCGAGTTGACCAACCTCGGCGCGAAGCTGTTGACGCTGCAATTCAGCCGCAGCGACGAGTCCGAGGCAGACCTGGTGGGGATGGAACTGGCTGCCCGCGCCGGGTTCGACCCACGCGCAGGCATTTCCCTATGGCAAAAAATGGCTGCGGCCAGCAAAGGGGCGCCGCCGCAGTGGCTGTCCACGCACCCCAGCAACGATGCCCGCATCGGCGACATCCGCGCCAGCCTGCCCAAGGTGCTGCCGCTGTACCGCCCCGCATCGTCGGCAACAGGGCGGCCATAGGCATCCATCCCTTGCAGGAATCCCCTGTAGAAGCGACGGAAGTCGCGATCAGCGCTCGCCTATGCTTGAAGCCTATCGTTAGAGACCAACAACCCACGCGGGAACACTATGCCCATTCCTGACTATCAAACGCTGATGCTCCCGTTGCTTCGGTTTGCCGCCGACGGAATCGACCACACCACGCGCGAAGCCGTTGAAGTTCTCGCCACTGAGTTTCAACTTACTCCGGCGGAACGCAATGAACTCCTGGCGAGCGGCCAGCAGGCGATTTTCAACAACCGGGTTGGCTGGGCCAATTCCTATCTCAAAAAAGCGGGACTCTTGGAGTCACCACGTAGAGGGGCGCTACGTATTACCGCCCGTGGAAAGCAGATTCTTGGCGACAACCCCGCAAGAATTGACATCAAGTTTCTTGAACGCTTTCCCGAGTTCATCGAATTCCGCGATGCTTCACGGAACAATCGAGAAACAACAACAACGGAATCCGTTGCTATCGCAACGGAACAAACCCCAGAGGAAGCGCTTGAACTTGCTCACCAGAGTCTTCGGCTCAGCCTTGCTCAAGACATTCTTAGTCGCATCCTCTCGTGTTCTCCTACCTTCTTCGAGCGGCTTGTCGTCGAGCTTCTAGTCAAGATGGGCTACGGCGGCTCTCGCCGCGATGCTGGTGAGCGTATCGGGCAAAGTGGCGACGGAGGCATTGACGGAATCATCAAGGAAGACCGTCTTGGTTTGGACACCATCTACATTCAAGCGAAGAGATGGCAAGGTTCAGTCGGTCGCCCAGAAATTCAGAAATTCGTCGGCGCGCTGCAAGGTCAGCGCGCAAAGAAGGGCGTTTTCATAACCACCTCGTCCTATACTGCCGAGGCAATTGACTACGCATCCCGCATTGACACCAAAGTCGTTCTCATTGACGGACAGCTTCTTGCAAACCTCATGATGGACTTCGACGTTGGGGTTTCGGTCTCCGCTTCATACATCGTCAAGCGCATCGACTCCGACTACTTCGAGGAGGGCGAAGTTGGTCTCTAATCGGGTAGGCAACGGCTTCTAACCGTCGCCCCCCACACCACCCACCGTGCGGGTCCGCAGTGGGCGGTTCAACAAGTCGGCTCGCTCGACAAAGTCTTTCGCTTCCTACCCGTGTACCCCTGTGCCTTGCACCACAGGTCTTTCACACTCAGCAAACCTTGCTCCTCTAGCCACGCATTGGATATCGCCTGATTGATTACCGGGGTTCTGGACATCTGCCAATAGCTCTTGCTGCTGACTCCGTGCTGAATTGCCGATTTCAGGCTTACGCCCAAAGCCAGTAAGTTCTTGATCTTCGTGCGCGCCCATCGCCACTGTTTCCAGTAGCACATTCGGATGCGCCTTCTGATCCACTCGTCCAGTTCGGGTACCGGGCGGTAATACTGGCTGATGCCAAAGTAACCCGTCCATCCCCGTAGGTATTGCCCCATTATGTAATTTAGTGGTTCACGGGGTATCAGGGGCACCCATACGGTGCCACCCAAAAAAGCACCATCACGGTAAATCAACGATTTAGCGATTCATGCAGTTTCAGGAGTAGCCACTACATCTAGTGGACAATGTTCCCATCGCAACCATGGAGGAAGGTTCGGTAGGAGCATGGCACAGAAACTAAGTGATGTTCAGATTCGGCAACTCAAGGCGCAAACCCGTGCCTACTGCTTGTCTGACGGACAAGGGTTGATCCTGACGGTATCGACGACCGGCGCAAAGAGCTGGAGCCACCGCTATCGGCTTCGTGGCGCAACGGTGCAGGAAAAGTGCATCCTGGGCGAATACCCGACCTTCGGGCTGGCCGAGGCACGGAGATGGCTGGCAGATAGCAAAACGCTTGTAACGAAGTTTCACCTTTCGCCAGCCAAGATCAAGGCCGACGGGCCACCGCTTGATCGTTCGCAGGAATCGATTGATGCAGCGACCGAGTACCTAAAAAAGTGGTTCCCGGCATCTTGGGCGCTTTTCAATCGGAAGAAGTCTAGTTCCGTTGCTGAGGCTGTTCAAGCGTGGATTGACGGGGTTTTGTCCGAAACAAGAGCGAGCACCGTTGCTGAAGAAGCAGCAATTGCGCGGCACGTAATCCCGGCCATCGGCGACCTACCGCTGATCGACGTTCGATCAATCCACCTTCGGGAGGTTATAGCGGGCGCAAAGATTCGCGGCGGTATTTCCGCAGCAAGGCGAATCGATCAATTGATGAAGCAATTTTTCCGTTACCAATTGCAGACTGAAGCGCTGAAGAGTGATCCAACTGTGGCACTGGAACCACTACCGCCAGCAATTGCGCGGGATAGGTATCTGAGCATTACCGAGATCGAGGAGGTATTGCGCCAGGCTGACGAATTACCACCACGAAGCGCGGCACTGGCATTGCGCCTATTGCTTTCCTTTGGATGCCGAAAGGATGAGTTACTCTCTTCAGCGTGGAATGAGTTTGACCTATCCAGCGATAACCCTATCTGGACAATTCCTGCTGCACGTACAAAAACCAATCAAGAAAGAATCATTCCCATTACTGGCAAGGTAGTGGAATGGTTGAAAGAGCTATATGAGCTTTCCAATGGTTCACAGTATGTATTTCCCGGAGAAGTGAAAAGCGGGCATGTAAGTCATGCATGGCTAAACAATTATTCCAAGGAATTGCAAGGCGATGGAGAACCGTGGACTATCCACGACCTGCGGCGGACATTCGCCACCATTGCGAACGAGCGTAAGCACCGACCAGACGCGATAGAGCTACAGCTAGGCCACGCTATAGGCGGGATTCGAGGTATCTATGCACGCATGGCCTTGATCGACGAGCGGCGGGCACTGGTCGAGGACATGGCACGATTCATTGACTGCCTTACCGAGGATTGACCCGTAGCGCTGAAGGGGGAATACACCATCACCCCCACCTAACCATTACATCCTGCTTTATCCACATAAACCAATTATTCTCTTCAACGAAAGGCTATATCATGGACACGAATCAATTTGCTGCTATTGAGGATGCATTGCACTCTACTACTACCACGTTATATGATGTATTGCGGAAGGACAAAGAGCAAGATGCCAGAACGGTATTATTTGATTTACTCGAAAGCATTGAGCAAGCAAGGAATGGGCTACGGGATTTTTGGATACGTAGAGCCATGTACGGTAGCGAGAGTGCTACCACTATTTCAACCAAGTAAGAAGGAGATATTTCAATGAATACGCATACAAGCATTGATTCAATTGCCAACTTCGAGGAAGCTGCACATGAGCTTGCAGAAACCATCATCCATGCACTGCACAGCACCAACGACCCGCGACTGACCACCCCCCTGCTGACCCTTTCCGAGGCGCTGGAGGATGCCAGGCACAAGATCAATTCGACCATGCTGGAGCTGTTCGACGCTTCGTAGGGCGAAACCCCCTCAAAGCCTTGTCCTGCCTAGCTTACACCGTAGAGTGCGTAGGGAGCGTAGGGGGCGTTGAGTGCGTAGGGAGCACCCCCATACCCCGATGCACTCTACGGCGCACCCTTCGGTCACCCCCCCCATGATTTTCTGCACACCCCCTAGGTGCCACCCGGCAAAACCGGCAAAAGGTACCAAAGCACCCCCATGATTTTCTGTACACCCCCTAGGTGCCACCCGGCAAAACCGGCAAAAGGTACCAAAGCACCCCCATGATTTTCTGTACACCCCCTAGGTGCCACCCGGCAAAACCGGCAAAAGGTACCAAAGCACCCCCATGATTTTCTGTACACCCCCTAGGTGCCACCCGGCAAAACCGGCAAAAGGTACTCCAATGGGTATATCGGGGACGGGGGCGGGGGCGGTTCCCACCCCCCCCACCAAGGCGACGGGATCGAGGGGGGCTATCCACCCCCTACCAGGCAGGGACGGTGCCAGCATGGGGGCGCTGGACGTGTACAGGCACCGTATGCGCTGAAGGAAGAAGGCATGGCATTCCTATTCACACATAGCGGGAGTAATTCATTCGACTGTTATGCATATTTGGCGGACTGTTCCAGCAAAGGCAATGGGTATGCTCAAAACCGAGCACACCCCCCTAGTAATTTTGGCAAGTAACCCCCCACTATAAACGGGGAATAGTGGAATCAGGGAATATCCCCCTTCAGCGAAAAGGTTTTTATCATGGAAGAGGCATCGAAGTATTCTGTAAATGATTCAACTTCAATTGTTGAGAAAGAAAAGCATGATGATAGATTCTCTGGGTTTTATGATTCGTATGGTGACGAACCGCCGATTATCCTGAACAAAAACGCTTCGATTCATTCCAAGGTTTGTTGGTGTTGTGAACAAGCTGGCGAAATGCTTACTTTGGCACTGGAATTGCAAGATGAAGAATCAAGCAAACGGGCAAAGGCGCATTTATCCGATGAAGATAAGTTACCCAGCAGGTTTGGTGACATTTTTTATCGCAATGCATTGCAGCTAAAGGCGATGCTGGAGCACTTGGAAGAAGCAACGAATCAGGCACCGGCGGCAAAAGCGGCGGCGTGAATCCACCCATGTACCGGCACGCCACCCCTTGCAATCCCCACGAAGAAGAGGGAAGGAGGGGGGCGCGGAGCCGGTACGCGGGCCGGGCACGGCACTGGCGCATTGACGCAGTTTCACCACGAATCACCACCGTGCAGGGGCTATCTAGAGCGGTTTTTGCGCCAAAAAGGGGCGATGTTCCCTATCTGAAACCATGTCGTGACGGAATGATTCACGGTGCCCACGGAGCATTTATCGAACCGGTTCCGTTGTGGCATGTATCAACTTTTCCCAAGGAGATCAACGACATGGACATGACATTACTACGACCCAAGGAGCTTGCAGCCGAATTGCGCCTGAGCAGAGCATCCGCGTACCGGCTGGCGCAGGAGCCGGGCTTCCCATCGGCGTTCCGCCTGAGCAAGGGCATTCGAGGCTGGCGGCGTGGCGAGGTTCACGCATGGCTGGAGAACCGTCGCGAAGGCCCCGCACCGACGGCCAGCACCACCACCACCCCCACCCCAAATAAAGGAGTTCGCAATGCGAAGTAGGCAAAAAAAAACCCTCGAGGCCGTGACAGCGACATCGAGGGAAATTGTGCGATTCGACGTAGAAAAGCAGCGAGTGCATTTTATGGCACCCCTGCTTCAATTTTCAGGAGCAGGATATGAGAGCGACACATTTTGGGCGTGAACCGTCCATCCCCCCCTTCAGCGAAACGGCGCGGGCAATGTCCGCACTGTGGGCTACTCACTCACCCAGCGAGATCGAGCGGGCACGTTCGGCATTGCACACCATCCCCCCCGACGGAATCGAATACCCAGAATGGGTTCGCGTTATCGGTAGCGCGGCGGCGAACGGGCTGACGCTTGACGATGTGCAGGAATGGGACGCGCAAAGCGCCAGGCACGACCATCGAGCCGTGCGGGACACCTTCAAATCCATGCGGCGCACCGGACGGGCTACGCTGTTTTGGTTCGCCAGGCAGCATGGATTCGCCGACGACTGCCCCCTCACCGCCGACGATCTCACGGCACTCCGAGCCGACCAGGAAGCCCGCATTGCGCAGGAGCGGGCCGACCAGGAACGGCGGACAACCGGGGAACGATGGACTGCCCACCGGCACGCCAAAGCGCTCTGGAGCCGGGCGCAGCAAGCCATCGACGACCACCCTTACCTTGTGCGGAAAAGGCTGCCAGGCACGGAGGCGCGTGAGCTGCCGGCCGTGGAAATCCACAACGCGCTGGGGTATCGACCGGCTGGCGCTGAAGGGGAAATCCAAGGCCGTTGCTTGGTTCTGGCCATCGCGGGCGCATTGCCTGACGGTTCGAGCGGGCTGACGAACGTCGAGCTGATCGACGAGGGCGGGCAGAAGGTTTTCCTTCGAGGGGCGGGCACGCTGCATGGTTCGTACATCCTGTGCAAGGCACACCCCCTGCCTGACAACGACGGCGCGGGGGCCACGATCCTTGTTGCTGAGGGCTGGGCCACTGCACTGGCCGCGAGCCTTGCCACGGGCCACCCGGCGCTTGCGGCACTGTCCTGCACGAACCTACGGGCCGTCGTTGATCGAGCGCGTGGGCGCTGGCCACGGGCTGGCTTCGTGATCCTTGCTGACCTTGACAAGACCGGCACAAGGCCGCACCAATCGGCTGTGGACGCTGCACATGCAACGGGCGCGAGGCTGGCAGTTCCTTCCTTCGGCGACGGCGAATCGCACCCCCACGGGGACTTTGCCGACCTTTGGGCACTAGGGGCCGTGGAAGCCATTCGGCGGGCCATTGCTGGGCATGAAGGGAGGGCCGCTGCATGAGCCACGACGCACCCCCAATTTGGGAACCATGGCCGGACGAGGACGCGATCCCCTCACTGCAAGCCACCCCCGACGAGCCGACACCGTTACCAAGCGGACTGCCACCGGTTCCACCACTGCCATTCAAGGCGCTTCCTTCAGCGATTCGACCATGGATTGAGGACATCGCCGACCGTATGCAATCCCCCCCGGACTACGTTGCGGCGGCTGCACTGACTGCGGCATCTAGCCTTGTTGGGGCGCGTGTAGTCATTCGACCGAAGCGGCTGGATTCGTGGCGCGAGGCGTGCAACCTTTGGGGACTGGTAGTAGGCCGACCGGGCACGATGAAGACCCCATGCGTCGATGAGGCATTGCGCCCACTGAAGGCCATTGCAAGCGCTGAAGAGAGGGAATTCCATGCCACGTTGAATGAGTGGGAGATTGATGCCAAGGTATCGAAGCTGGCGGCGGAGGAGCGGGAAAGACTCGCCCGGAAACTCGCCCGGAAAGCTGCACAGACCGACCTTGCAAAAGCACGGGAGCTTTTGGCACAGCGTGATGAAACCACCGGCACAGAACCGCGACAACGGCGCTTCATTCTTTGCGATCCCACTGTGGAAAAGCTGGGCGAACTACTCGCCGAAGGTTCCGAGGATGGCCATGGAGTGCTGCTGCAACGGGACGAATTGGCCGGGCTACTGGCATCGTTCGACCGCCAGGGGTATGAGGGGGCGCGGACGTTTTATCTGCAATCCTTCAACGGCATGGGTAGCTACACATTCGATAGGATAGGCCGAGGCAAGACCCACATACCGAAGCTGTGCCTATCGCTGCTGGGCGGCATCCAACCGGGCCGACTTCAGTCATACATCCGGGATGCTGTTCGCGGCAGTGGGGGCGACGACGGGCTATTGCAGCGATTCGGGCTGGCAGTTTGGCCGGACACGTCTACATCGTTCCAGTACATCGACCGTGAACCGGGCATGGCAGCAATGCAAGATTCCCAAGCGGTTTTCGAGCGGCTGGCCAAGCTACGAGCACAAGCCGACGGCACCCCCTGGGAGCGGCAATTTGACGCTGAAGCACAAGCGCTGTTCGTAGAGTGGCTGACCACCTTCGAGGAGGAATTGCGGCGCGGTGAAATGCATGATTCACTCGTTTCGCACCTTGCAAAGTATCGAAAACTTGTGCCAGTTCTGGCGACGCTGTTCGCGCTGATCGACAACGAGCCGGAAAACGTATCGGCACTATCCCTAAACCGCGCAATCGTTTTCGCCATGGAGTACTTGAAACCCCATGCCGAGCGGCTGTATTCGGCGGCGACACGGCCAGACGTTGAGGGCGCGCGACTGCTGCTTTCCAGGGTCAAGGTTGATCGAAACGGTATCGGCGGCACGTTCACCCCCCGCGAAATTGCCAAAAAAGGATGGACGGGGCTGACCACTTCGGACGAAGTGCGCAAAGCGGCGGACACGCTGACCGACTACGGCTGGCTGTACCAAGAGACCGTATCGACTGGCGGGCGACCGAGCGACCGATACATCCTGCACCCCTCACTTTTGAGCCATGGGCCAGTGGGCAGACAGGCTGAAAAACCTAGAAGCCACTAGGTACCACCCGGCAGAACCGGCAAAAGGGGGTTTTTCCTGTTTTGCCGGTTTTGCCGGTAGGGGGGGCGGGGCTATTGGGAATTCACAAGAGGGTTCCCCCGCTACCGAGCGCTGCTGTACATGGCCGACCGGGCCATGCATGAATGAGCAGGAGCTATCGGAATTCTGGGCACGCATGGAGCTTTTTGCACGGCGCGGGCTTCGTGATCTTGATGCCGAGCGACTGGCGGATAAGTGCCTTTTCCGGGATCGAGACCAAGCGGGCCACTGGCGAGCCTGCATGGAATGCGCCAATGCGCAACGGCTGGGGGCGACCGTGCGTATTTCACGCGAACGTGACCGCGAATTCGCAGAAGTGTGACCGGCGTTTCACGAAAGCGTGACCGCGATTTCACGGTGAACGTGACCGCTGAGTGGGAGCGTGATGGATAGTCCGAAGTAGCCTTGCTGTTTTTTTTGAAAGCGAGCGGGGATGCCACAAGAGAGACTATCCATGAGAAAAATTCGAGACGTACTGCGTTACCGAAACGACACTGACCTGAGTCTGGAGGCGATTGCCCGGGCGCTGAGGCTATCGAAAGGGGTGGTATCGAAATACCTGAAGCTGGCGGAGAACGCCGGGCTGAAATGGCCATTGCCAGACGACCTGGATGACGGCGCTCTGGAGCATCGGCTGTATCGCCAATTGGCTGCCCGGGAGTCGGCATTTGTTGAGCCTGACCATGCGCTGATCCACCAGGAGCTGAAGAAGAAAGGTGTCACTCTCACCCTGCTGTGGGAAGAGTACAAGCAAGAGGCCGGGGAAACGGCTTACCAGTACACAGCTTTTTGTACCCGCTACAGAGCTTGGGCTGGTTCGCTCAAGCGCTCGATGCGTCAGATTCACCGTGCAGGTGAAAAGCTGTTTGCCGACTTTGCGGGCCCGACCGTTGCGATCTTCGATGCCGACACTGGTGAGAGCAGAGTGGCGAGCATCTTTGTTGCCGTGCTGGGCGCATCCAGCTACACCTTTGCTTGTGCAACGGCTGGGCAAACGCAGGCAGACTGGCTGGGCGGGCTGGCCAGGGCGCTCGAGTTCATAGGTGGCGTGACAGAACTGATCGTTCCGGACAATCCCAAGGCGCTGGTCAAAGTCGCCAACGCTTATGAGCCGGAACTGAACCGGGCAACAGCCGAATTTGCCCAACACTACGGAACGGTGATATTGCCTGCGCGACCGAAGAAGCCGCAGGACAAGGCGAAGGTCGAAGTGGGTGTTCAGGTGGTCGAGCGCTGGATTCTGGCGCGACTACGGCATCGCCAATTCTTCTCGCTGGTGGAACTGGACAGTGCCGTAGGTGAACTATTGCCAGTGCTGAACGACCGGCCATTCAAGAAACTGCCTGGTTCCCGGCGGGAAGCATTCGAGAGGCTGGACGTTGCGTGCCTGAAAGCCCTGCCGACCACCCGATTCGAACTGGCAGACTGGAAACGCGCACGTGTCAATATCGACTATCACGTCGAGTTCGAGGGCCATTTCTACAGCGTACCGCATGTGCTGGCGCGGCAGGAAGTCGAATTGCGCATTACGCAAGGAATGGTGGAAATCCTGGCTCGCAATCGCAGGGTGGCAGGCCATGCGCGCAATACCAGCAAAGGCAACTACACGACCGTGGCCGAACACATGCCGGCGGCGCACCGCGCCCATGCAGAGTGGACACCTGGGAAGTTGATCGCCTGGGGGACTTTGGTAGGCGTTGCCACTGGCGAATTGGTTCAGCGCATGCTCCTGGAAAAGCAGCATTCAGAGCAAGGGTACCGCGCCTGCCTCGGCCTGATGCGTTTGGCCCGCAAGGTGGGCGCGGAACGGATGGAAGCCGCCTGTACCCGGGCACTGGCTATTGGCGCGTATCGCTTCCGGTCGGTGGCATCGATCCTGGACAAAGGTCTCGATCGCCAGCCCGTCGATCCCACCAAAACTGACACGCCCTTGCACAGCCATGCCAATGTGCGTGGGCCTGATTACTACCACTGATGAAGGAGGAATCATGTTGATGGAACAGACCGTACAAACTCTCAAGACCCTGCGTCTGCCTGGCATGCTTGCCGCATTCGAAGAGCAGCAGACGAATAGCGCAGCCGCCAGCCTGTCATTCGACGAACGATTCGCCATGCTCGTCGATCGTGAACAGACTTGGCGGGAAAACCGCCGTGTTTCTCGTCTGCTGCGCGAGGCCCGCATGAAGTCTGGTCAAGCGTGCCTGGAGGATGTGCGCTACGGCACCGACCGGGAAACTGGACAAAGCGTCCATGGCGCAGCTAGGTTCCTGCCAGTGGATACGAGCGCATCAAAATGTGATTTTGACGGGTGCCACGGGGTGTGGAAAGACCTGGCTTGCTTGCGCACTGGGCAACGCCGCATGCCGTCAGGGACTGTCCGTGGCGTATGTTCGTACCCCCCGGTTCTTCGAGGAACTGCGCATCGCGCACGGTGATGGCAGTTTCGGCAAGAAATTAGCCAGCCTGTCCAAGACGGACTTGCTGATCCTGGACGATTGGGGCCTGGCTGCGCTCAACCAGTCCGAGCGCAATGACCTGCTGGAGGTTCTCGACGATCGCGTCGGCTCCCGATCGACCCTGATAACGAGCCAATTGCCGGTCGAGCATTGGCATGCCTACCTGAACGATCCCACACTGGCCGATGCCATTCTCGACCGAGTCATCCATGCTGCGCACAAGATTGCCCTAGCGGGCGAATCCATGCGCAAACAGAAAGAACTTCAGTGAGACCGGTTCCATCCAAACCGGGTTACCCACCGCGCCGTCCACCTCCGGCAGGAAAGATACCTGCGGCGAACGGCACCGTGGATAACCCTATCCCCGTACCCATTTCATGCCATCGTGACCGGCGTTTCGCAAAAGCGTGTCCGCCATTTCACGAAAGCGTGACCGATTGAACCTACCATCTAGCCCTATCCATTTCGCACCCACTATCGGTCACGTTCGCGTGAAATCACCGGTCACGTTCCGCGAAATACGCACGACCGAATGGCGATGCCATGCGCCAGGGGCACCCTACTTCGGGCCAACCTTCGGTCATACGAGCGCGATACGGTTCCACAACTGCCACCGGTTCCAAAGCGCGACCGGGGGGCGGAAAGATGGATAGAGGGCTTTTGCCGGTTTTGCCGGTACCCACCCCTAGGCATTCTTGGAAATTCGTACACCGGAAAAGCCGATTCGGGAAGCACGCTGAAGGAGGGGATGGCCATGCGCTTTCCCTTCGGCGGAGGATGTGGGTTTACCCCGGATTCAGGGAAAAACTGGCTTTTGCCGGTTTTGCCGGGCCATACCCTAGGGCATATCTGGAAATTGTTGAGCCGAAAGCACCCACATCACGGGCACACATCGAGGAGGGACGAATGACGAAGAACGACACGAAAGCCGGAGCGGGGGCGCGGCGGTTCCTACGGGAGCAACTGGCCGGGGGCGCGAGAGCGGCGCGGGAGGTGCTCGAAGCTGGAAAGCTGGCCGGGTTCAAGCGGGGGGCGCTGCACCGTGCTTGCAAGAGGCTTGGAATCACCCCCAACAAGGCCGGTTTTCTTGGAGGATGGACATGGGTACTGCCCACCCCAGACAGTCACCGGCTAGGGGGCGAGGGCCAGGACATTCCCCCTTCAGCGAACAACGGCGCTGCACCCCCAAGCGATGCCACCATCGAGGAGAGCCAGGCTACCAGGAGGGAGCGGGTTTTGGCGCTGCTGAGGAAGCGGTATCTGAGCGAATCCGACATGAATCGAAGCGGGGGGCGGCCAGCCTGCATGACATGCAAGGAGCTTGACTGCACTTCAGGCTATCGATGCCTAGCCCCCAGACCGGCATTGCGTGCAGGGGAGCGAATGAGTTCCTTGACGGTGACATTGCCAGTCGTATGCCCACTGTTCGAGGATGCAGCTTGAATCCCCTTTGGCCGGTCACAATGGCCGTCCAGGGCTTGCATGTACTCGATTCCTGCGGTCACATTGACCAGGTAGGTAGGGCATCCATCGAAGCCGGAACCTACGGAATCTTCGAGCTTCGAGCTACGCGCCCCCCAAGGCAGATTGATCCCCCAAATTTGGGGAGCGCCCCCCACTGGAAAGCACGTGCCGAGGGATGCATTGCCATGCGCTGAAGGAGGAAGATCGTTCCTGATCGACGTTGTGAGCATCGATGGATGCACAGTGCCTGACCGACCAGGACACACCACAGAGGGGTTTTGTAGGTTTTGTAGGCACCTACCCTAGGGAATATCTGGAATCGAAGAGGCGACGATCCTGCACCGGGCACGGTCGATCCCAAAGGGAGCGATCCTTCACTTTTCCCCCTTCAGCGTGGCTGTTCGTGGCCTATCTGGTAGCACGATGGTTCAGGAAGATTCACAGCGTGATCTACATCACACTTTTGGGGAAGAGCGATACAACGAGGCTTCCAGTGCCACGTCATTGTTCCTGTTTTTGTTCCCTTCGAGGAAAGCCGATAGGCCGTAAAGCCTTGATTTATATGGGTTTCCTCGGAAAGGTTACATAATGCCCCAGTTTCTTCAGCCGGTATTCCATGGAAACGCCCCAGTTTCGCGCCGTCAGCTTCTTGATGCGGTGCTTGAAATCCGTCAGGGCCTTATCAGTCCAGCGTACTTTCTTGCCCTTGATCGTGAAGCCCAGAAAGGCGCTTTCGCTCATCGGTGCCACCTTGCTTTTGGCAAGATTGACTTGGAGTTGGAGAACGGTTTCCAGATACCGCGTGATGGATTGCATCACCCGCTGTGCGGCGCGTGGGCTTCTGACCAGAATGATCAGGTCATCGGCGTAGCGTGCAAAGCGGTGGCCCCGCCTTTCCAACTCACGGTCGAGTTGGTGCAGCAGGACGTTTGCCAGCAGTGGCGATAGTGGCCCACCCTGTGGGGTGCCCACTTCGCTGGGTTTTATGTGCTCACCGACCAGCACCCCGGCGCGCAGGTAGCGCCCTATCAGGCACAGCAGTCGCTTGTCCGCAATGGTTCGCCCTAGCAAGTTCATCAGCACGTCGTGGTTGACGGTGTCAAAAAACTTCGCCAGATCAATGTCCACTGCGATGTTTCTGCCTTCCTTTACGGTCGCTTGCACCTGCCTGATCGCCTGGTGTGCATTGCGGCCTGGTCGAAAGCCGTAGCTCGATTCCGAAAAGGTCGGGTCGAATATCGGCGTGAGCACCTGGGCGATGGCCTGCTGGATCACCCGATCCATGATGGTGGGGATGCCCAGCAGGCGTTTGCCGCCACCATGCTTGGGTATTTCTACCCTGCGCACGGCTTGCGGCTGGTATCGCCCTTCTCTGATTTGCTTTCGCACGGCTGGCCAGTGCGCGCGCGCATGGGTGGGAAAGTCTTCCATGGTCACGCCGTCAATGCCCGGCGCTCCCTTGTTGGCCTTCACCCGTTTCCATGCACGCGCCAGGTTGTCGCTGTCCAGCACGTCTTCAAGCAGGTCTCTCTTCACTTTGACTTCGTCTTGTTTCAAGGCCCGGTGCGTGTTGGCCGCCGCCCGCATCTGGCCCGGTCGGGCTTGATGGATGGGGGCGAGGTCTTCACGTCTGCTCCTTGTCTCTCGTTGTTTGGCCCTTCGATGTTCCGACTCCTGAGCACCTACTATGGCCTCTGCTGACTTCTGCACCATCACGGCCTGCATTGCTGCAAGTCGCGCTGTGTTCCGGAATGACGATGCTGCCAGTTTCTTCGTCACGCAGCGGGCAGCTCGCCACGGCGCTTGGGTCTTGGTTTCCCGGTACACCCTTCCGGGGTCATGTCGTCATCCATTCGCACCGCACGTGGTACAGATCTCCCCAGGTAAGAACGCAAACTTTCTGTGCGCAAACGCCGCATTTACCCTAAGCGCCAAACCGATGGGCTTTGCTGTCATGTGCCAGCTCGCCTCGGCACTCTGGGCCTTCTATGCGATTTCTGTTCGTCGTCTCGCACTTTTGCTCTCGGGCTTCCTCCAGACTACTTCTCGCGAAGTAGCCCTTGCCGTCGGCTAGTGGTTACTATTGCTCACGTTGAGTCCAATTCGGTTCTCCCACAGGGGACTTCCACACCTTCAGTTCGCGCCCATGCTGGGCGCACACTCTCCATTCAAGCGGGACGCGGCTAAACGCCGCGCCCCTTAATTTCAGCGTTAGGTTGCTTGGATGCCCCCGATATGATGCATATATTATGGTTTTAAGCGTGGTGGAAGAACAAGTAAAAATATGTTATTTTACAGAAGCATAAATCCCGTCAACATAGCTACTTAGTAAAAAAAGATGGCCAATAAACTTCCAAAGCGACTTCGCAAAGAACCATTATTAGACGCACTTTTTGAGTGTCGTTTTGATGCGCATTTTCCCGTGTCGAATATACTTCCTGGAATTTTGTTTTCGGAATTCGAAGGGGAAAAACAATTAGAACGACTTCCGCAGT
Organism: Candidatus Symbiobacter mobilis CR; assembly: GCF_000477435.1. Lineage (NCBI taxonomy): Bacteria > Pseudomonadati > Pseudomonadota > Betaproteobacteria > Burkholderiales > Comamonadaceae > Candidatus Symbiobacter > Candidatus Symbiobacter mobilis. Next base: position 2,159,326 of record NC_022576.1, on the reverse strand, counting down.
CCGAAATACCTGAAGTAATACGGAAAAGCGATCCAAATCTACAATATGTTCCCCTCGTCCGCATTCGCTTTCAGAATTATAGCTTTTTGGTCGGTGATCGCAGTGTGGCCGTTGCCTGCAATTTGCCATACAAAGGTTGGAATGATTTCAAGGCAACAATCATTAAATTGATTGGGGTGTTAAAGAAAAGCGGATTAGTTGACAAGGTTCTACGTTATTCCACCAAATATGTTGATCTTATTCATTCTAATGACCCTACCGATCAAGTCGACTTGGCTAATTTATCGCTGAGAATTGGTAGCCATAACTTAACTAAGGAGTCATACCAAGTTCGGATGGAAATTTCCGTTGAAGGGTTCATTAATATCATCCAGATTATTTCTGGAACGAGAGTTATTATTCCTGGTAAACCCGAGCAAGAAGGCGTTGTAATTGACATAGACACTATAAAGGACATTGGCGGTATTTCCGTTGAACAGCTTGAGCAAGATTTGGATAGTGCGCTTGAGCACATCCATCGCGTAAGCAAAGAAACATTTTTCGATTGCCTTACTGAACAGACCCTCATGCGACTGGAGCCAGAATATGAATAAATACCAAACTAACCAAACATCACTGACACTCGGGACTGTAGTGATGGTCGGAATGTTGGCTAGCACTTTCTCGCCGCCGGATGGCAAGCATGAGCCATCCTCAAGCACGCCGCATTTTTCCGGGGGCAGTAATTATGGTTTTGTATTTCGTGGAACATCTCTAACCCACGAACCTAGCAAGAGTTTTTTGACTGGATATTCTCTATCAATTTTAGAAACATCATTTGAGGCTGTTGTCACTAGCTTTTTTGAGGAACTATCTTCAAATCAAGAGCCCCTAGGTCGTGAGTTTGAGAAGGTGTTATTCGAAAACCTCTGGGATTTTTATCAGGGCTAAGTTTTTATGGACATCACGATAGAAGACATCAAAGAGCATATTCCATATTATCTGACTCAGGAAGCCAAGGAAGGGCTTATTAAAGCACTCAAGGATTTCCCCGAGAAGATGAATTATTATACAGCGAGACACCCGGGTGGATTGCTACAAGGAGACGGCTGGAACAGTCTTGACATAATTAATATAGAAACTGCGGAACGAAAATCAATAAAAGGTATTATCCTCAGCAACAGTTGCGATATCAGCCAAGAAAATACTAGAGACCTTCCGGCTCGCATCGTATTCGCACCGATCTTCCCGCTTTCCCTTTATGAAAGTTTGCTTGCTCAAAGTGGGATTGATCCAAACAAAGTTTCATCGAAAATTAGCTCAATTAAATTGCAGAAGGTTACTTCTTTGTTCTATCTCCCCAAGGGCGGATACTTAGAATCTAATTATATTGCAGTGCTGGACGACTTGCATACATTGCCGGTACAGATTTTTGATAAAAAACCCAAAAGGGAAAAGCAATTTACTCTTAGCCAGGCAGGTTTTTACTTATTTCTTTTTAAGTTATCAATTCATTTTTGCAGATTTCATGAGAACGTATTTAGGGATTATGAGCAGCTACAGACAACCTATCGGGTAGGCAACGGCTTCTAACCGTCGCCCCCCACACCACCCACCGTGCGGGTCCGCAGTGGGCGGTTCAACAAGTCGGCTCGCTCGACAAAGTCTTTCGCTTCCTACCCGTGTACCCCTGTGCTTTGCACCACAGGTCTTTCACACTCAGCAAACCCTGCTCCTGTAACCACACGTTGGATATGGCTTGATTGATAACCGGGGTTCTGGACATCTGCCAATAGCTTTTGCTGCTGACTCCGTGCTGAATTGCCGACTTCAGGCTTACGCCCAATGCCAGCAAGTTCTTAATCTTCGTGCGTGGCCAGCGCCACTGTTTCCAGTAGCACATTCGGATGCGCCTTCTGATCCACTCGTCCAGTTCGGGTACCGGGCGGTAATACTGGCTGATGCCAAAGTAGCCCGTCCACCCCCGCACGTATTGCCCCAGTTTCTTCAGCCGGTATTCCATGGAAACGCCCCAGTTTCGCGCCGTCAGCTTCTTGATGCGGTGCTTGAAATCCGCCAGGGCTTTATCAGTCCAGCGTACTTTCTTGCCCTTGATCGTGAAGCCCAAAAAGGCGCTTTCGCTCATCGGTGCCACCTTGCTTTTGGCAAGATTGACTTGGAGTTGGAGAACGGTTTCCAGATACCGCGTGATGGATTGCATCACCCGCTGTGCGGCGCGTGGGCTTCTGACCAGAATGATCAGGTCATCGGCGTAGCGTGCAAAGCGGTGGCCCCGCCTTTCCAACTCACGGTCGAGTTGGTGCAGCAGGACGTTTGCCAGCAGTGGCGATAGTGGCCCACCCTGTGGGGTGCCCACTTCGCTGGGTTTTATATGCTCACCGACCAGCACCCCGGCGCGCAGGTAGCGCCCTATCAGGCACAGCAGTCGCTTGTCCGCAATGGTTCGCACTAGCAAGTTCATCAGCACGTCGTGGTTGACGGTGTCGAAAAACTTCGCCAAATCAATGTCCACTGCGATGTTTCTGCCTTCCTTTACGGTCGCTTGCACCTGCCTGATCGCCTGGTGTGCATTGCGGCCTGGTCGAAAGCCGTAGCTCGATTCCGAAAAGGTCGGGTCGAATATCGGCGTGAGCACCTGGGCGATGGCCTGCTGGATCACCCGATCCATGATGGTGGGGATGCCCAGCAGGCGTTTGCCGCCACCATGCTTGGGTATTTCTACCCTGCGCACGGCTTGCGGCTGGTATCGCCCTTCTCTGATTTGCTTTCGCACGGCTGGCCAGTGCGCGCGCGCATGGGTGGGAAAGTCTTCCATGGTCACGCCGTCAATGCCCGGCGCTCCCTTGTTGGCCTTCACCCGTTTCCATGCACGCGCCAGGTTGTCGCTGTCCAGCACGTCTTCAAGCAGTTCGATGGGCTTTGCTGTCATGTGCCAGCTCGCCTCGGCACTCTGGGCCTTCTATGCGGTTCCTGTTCGTCGTCTCGCACTTTTGCACTCGGGCTTCCTCCAGACTACTTCTCGCGAAGTAGCCCTTGCCGTCGGCTAGTGGTTAAGATTACTCACGTTGAGTCCAATCCGGTTCTCCCACAAGGGACTTTCACCCCATAAGTTCGCGCCCATGCTGGGCGCACACCTCGTAGTCAAGCGGGATGTCGCGTTGAAGCGCGTCGCCCCTTACTTTTGACGTTAGCCCCATTGGCGTATCCTTCATCTATGAACACAACCACATTAGACTTTAGATCTTTACCCATTGCAGAGCGCATCCAACTTGTCGAAGACATCTGGGACAGCATCGCTGAAAACACGGCAGGTGCATTGCATCTGTCGTCGGAGGAGTCGGCTGAGTTGCATCGTCGCCTGTCCGAACACCACAACGAGCCGTCAAGCAGTATTCCATGGGAACAGGTTCGTTCAACGCTTTTTGGAAACCAAAGGCAATGAAGGTGGTTTTCAGGCCAGAAGCTGAGCAGGAACTATTGGAGGCTCAAAATTGGTACGAGGCATGTGCAGTAGGCTTGGGTTTTGAATTTGCCCGTGCGGTAGATGCCGCCATTTCAAAAATGCAGCGAATGCCGCTTGCATTTCCGCGAATTGAAGGTGAGTTTCGTCACATCCTTACCCGGAAATTCCCGTATTCAATCATTTATCACGCAAGCAGTACAGAAATCATAGTAGTCTCAGTTTTCCACCACCGGCGTAAGCCGAAAGTATGGTTACAGCATACCAAAGGCTAATCGGGTAGGCAACGACTTCTAGCCGTCACCCCCCACACCACCCACCGTGCGGGTCCGCAGTGGGTGGTGCTACAAGTCGGCTCGCTCGACGATGTCTTTCTCTTGATGACCGTGTATCCCTGTGCCTTGCACCACAGGTCTTTCACACTCAGCAAACCCTGCTCCCATAACCACACGTTGGATAGGGCCTGATTGATAACCGGGGTTCTGGACATCTGCCAATAGCTTTGGCTGCTGACTCCGTGCTGCATTGCCGACTTCAGGCTTATGCCCAATGCCAGCAAGTTCTTGATCTTCGTGCGTGACCATCGCCACTGTTTCCAGTAGCACATTCGGATGCGCATTCTGATCCACTCGTCCAGTTCGGGTACCGGGCGGTAATACTGGCTGATGCCAAAGTACGCCGTCCACCCCCGCACGTATTGCCCCAGTTTCTTCAGCCGGTATTCCATGGAAACGCCCCAGTTTCGCCCAGTCAGCTTCTTGATGCGGTGCTTGAAATCCGCCAGGGCCTTATCAGTCCAGCGTACTTTCTTGCCCTGGATCGTGAAGCCCAAAAAGGCGCATTCGCTCATCGGTGCCACCTTGCTTTTGACCAGCACCCCGGCGCGCAGGTAGCGCCCAAATTTGCTGTCGCACGGCTGGCCAGTGTGCGCGTGCATGGGTGGGAAAGTCTTCCATGGTCACGCCGTCATCCATTCGCACCGCACGCGGTGCAGATCTCCCCAGGTAAGAATGCAAACTTTCTGTGCGCAAACGCCGCATGAACGCCGCATGTACCCTAAGCGCCAAGCCGATGGGCTTTGCTGTCGCCCCATAAGCTCGCGCCCATGCTGGGCGCACACGATTCATTCCAGCGGACTGCCTTCGGCAGCCCCTAAATTCAGACGTTAGGCCACACATGCTACGAACTGACAATTTCGCCAAGCTTGCATCCTGGTATCCGACTGGATACACTTAGTTGTATGAACACCTTTCAACGCTCAGATGAATTTGACGCTTGGCTTGCGGCATTGAAGGACAAGGCAGGACGTGCTCGTATCGCTCTCCGCATCCGATCTGCCGAGCATGGCAACTTCAGAGACTGTGAACCTGTCGGTGAGGGAGTTTCTGAAATGCGCATTCACTTCGGTCCTGGCTATCGCGTCTATTTCACCCGTCGTAAGGATGTGCTCTATCTGCTTTTGTTGGGAGGCGATAAGTCCTCACAGAAGCGCGACATCAAACGTCGCCATCGAGATGGCGCGAGCTTTGGACAAGGAGTAAATCATGGTTAAATTTTCCCCATTCGATGCCGCCGACTATCTCGACGATGAAGAAACCATCGCGGAATACATTACTGCTGCGCTTGAAGATTCCAACCCAGATGTGTTTCTAACCGCAGTGCGAGATGTGGCTCGCGCTCGTGGTATGTCACAACTCGCCAAAGATGCAGGCCTTGGGCGCGAAAGCCTCTACAAAGCGCTTATGCCCGGCGCAAAGCCGCGCTATGACACAATGCTCAAGTTACTTCATGCTCTCGGTGTAAAGCTCTCTGCTTCACCCGTCCATTCATGAGTTGCTTGCTACTAAGGAGTAAAATTAGCCAGGCAGAGTCTTCCATAAACATTATGGACTTGACCATGCCAGTAAGCTGAAGTATTTATTTTTATAATGACATACGAATGGGATGAACATAAAGCGACAGCGAACTTGTCGAAGCATGGTGTTTCTTTTGAGGAAGCCAAAACAGTTTTCGATGATCCGTTGTATGTGGATTTCTACGATCCTGACCATTCCTACGGGGAACACCGTTTTATCTTGCTGGGTCAATCGAAACAAGGGCGATTATTATTCGTCTCGTACATGGAGCGTAACGGCTCCATCCGTTTAATCAGCGCAAGGGAAGCAACGCCATCGGAGCGTAGAGCATATGAACAAAATTGAAGCAGAAGACGAATTACGGTCAGAGTACGACGTTCAAAGTTTACAAGTCCGTAAATTAGGCCCGAAACGTAAAAACTTTTGCGATACGGTTCGCTTAGAACCTGATGTGATAGCCGCGTTTCCAAATGCAGAAACCGTAAACGAAGCTTTGCGTTATCTGATCGAAATCGCCAAGCACTCGGCGAGCCTAACTCAGCGATCCAGCGGACTCCCCTAAGGAAGGTCTGCATAAGTCCCAATTTCGGCGGCCTATTTGTCGTAACCTATTGATGATTCTGTGGCAGAAACACCGAAAAATGACTTATGCAGAAGTTCCTTAGATATGGCCTGATTGATAACCGGGGTTCTGGACATCTGCCAATAGCTCTTGCTGCTGACTCCGTGCTGCATCGCCGACTTCAGGCTTACGCCCAATGCCAGCAGGTTCTTGATCTTCGTTCGCGGCCAGCGCCACTATTGCTCACAATGAGTCCAATTCGGTTCTCCCACAGGGGACTTCCACCCCATCAGTTCGCGCCCATGCTGGGCGCACACGATCCAGGGACAACGAGATGGACACCGTCGAACACGAAACACCGCTAGCCCCAACACCGACTGCTGCGCAGCCAGCCGTACCCGAACTATCGATCCTGCTCGTGCATCTGCTCAAAGGCGTGCTGTACCGGGAGGACGACGAGCGACTGTGGGCAAGCCTGTTGCGTTTGCAGGCCCGCGTGCGCGAGCAGGCCGCCGTGCTGCTGCTCGATCTGGTGCTGGACGAGTCCGAAGGTTTCGCCTTCCTCCAAAGCCGCCCTGACCCGGAGGAGTCCGACGGCGCGCCGCGCCTGCCCCGGCTGGTCGTCCGCCGCCCGCTGTCCTACCCGGTGAGCCTGATGCTGGCGCTGCTGCGCAAGCGCATGGCGGAGTTCGATGCAGCGGGCAGTGACACGCGGCTTGTGCTGCTGCGCGACGACATCGTCGAGCTGATGCGGGTGTTTCTGCCCGACGGTACGAACGAGGCACGGCTGATCGACCAAGTGGATTCGACCATCACCAAGGTCGTCGATCTGGGCTTTTTGCGCCGGTTGAAAGGTGCTGCGGGCACCGCGCCAGACCGAGGACGCTACGAGGTGCGCCGCATCCTCAAGGCTTTCGTCGATGCGCAGTGGCTGGCTAACTTCGATGCGCGGCTGGAGCAGTACCGCACGGCGCTGTCCGGCGGGGCGCAGACCAAGGAGGCCGCCGATGCGTGAGGCGCCGACGCAGGGACTGGACTTCGTCGCCGACGATAGCCGGGTGGGCTTTCGCCTGGAACGGCTGGAGGTGCTGAACTGGGGCACCTTTGATCAGCGGGTGTGGAGGTTGCCCCTCCACGGGCGCAACGGGTTGCTCACGGGTGACATCGGCTCGGGCAAGTCCACCCTGGTCGATGCCGTCACCACCTTGCTGGTATCGGCGCACCGCGTGGCCTACAACAAGGCTGCGGGGGCAGAAAGCCGCGAACGTACCTTGCGCTCCTACGTGCTGGGCCACTACAAAAGCGAGCGCAACGAGGGGTATGACCAGTCCGTGACGCTGGCCCAGGTCTTCTGGCTGAAAGACCCCCAGGGGCAGCCTGCACGCCTGTTGGTCGGGGCCGATCGCTCGCTCGGCATTGCGGAAGACTTTGCAGGCTTTGGCAGCGACATTGCCGCCTTGCGCAAGAAATTGCGCGGCGCAGGTTGCGAGCTGTTCGACGGCTACCAGTCCTATGGCGCGTGGTTCCGCCGCCGCTTTGGCATCGAGCACGACCAAGCGTTGGAGCTGTTCCATCAGACGGTATCGATGAAGTCGGTGGGCAACCTCACCGACTTCGTGCGGAACCACATGCTGGAGCCTTTCGACTCGGAGCAACGCATCGACGTGTTGCTCCAGCACTTCGATGATCTGGACCGTGCGCACCAAGCCGTGCTCAAGGCCAAGCGGCAGGTCGAGCTGCTGACGCCCTTGATCACAGACGGGCATCGCCACGCGGCGCTGTCGGCAGAGATTCAAGGCTTGCGCGAGGGCCGCGATGCGCTGCGCCCCTACTTTGCGCGGTGCAAGACGGTGCTGCTGGATCGTCGGCTGGAGTTGCTGACGCAAGATGCCCTGAAGCTGGACGCGCAGATCGAGCGCTTGAGCGTAGAGCGTGACACCGGGCGGGAAGAAGTGGGGCGCATCGAGCGCGCCTTGCGCGACAACGGCGGCGACCGGCTGGAGCAACTGGCCAAGCTGGAGGAGTTCACGCACTACCCGGACATCGACTGGCAAGCCGTGGCCCGCGACATCGCCCAGCTCCTCGACGAGCGCCAACGGCTGGAGGCAGCCGCCGACGCATTGCAGGAGCTGGGCCGACAGCTTGCCGCTGCACGCGGGCGCCTCGCTGTCACCGAAAGGACGCTTGATGACGCACGAGGCAAGCGCGGCGAGGTCAAGAGCAAGCTCGAAGCAGCCGAAGCCTTGCGTCAGCAGGCGCCAGCCATCGTCGATGCCACCGTGCTGGACGATGGCCAGACCACGCGCCTGGACGGCTGGCGCGCCGAGGCGCTGGGCGAACACCAGTTATCGGTGGAATCCTGCGACAACCGCGAGCAAGACGTGCGGCGCTGGCTGCAAGAGCGCATCGACTCCGAAGACAAACGCTTGGCCCGCCTTGCCGAAAGACTGGTCAAGGCGATGGCCGGCTTTCAGGACGAATTCAAGGCCGAGACCGTCGAGATGGACACCGCGCTGGCTGCGTTGCCGGAATATGAGCGGCTGCTGACGGGCTTGCAACGCGATGATCTGCCGCGATTCGAGGCGCGATTCAAGGATCTGCTCAACGTCAACACCATCAACGAGATTGCCAACTTCAACGCCCAACTGGCCCGCGAGCGCGAGACGATCAAAGAACGGGTCGAGTTCATCAACCAGTCGTTACAGGCCATCGACTACAACCCCGGACGCTTCATCAAGCTCGTGGCCCAGCCCAGCCCGGACGCCGAGATCCGCGACTTTCAGCAGGACTTGCGCGCCTGTACCGAAGGTGCGCTGACTGGATCGGGCGACGAACAGTATTCGGAAGCCAAGTTCCTCCAAGTCAAGGCCATCATCGACCGCTTTCGTGGCCGAGAAGGGCTGTCGGATGCCGATCGCCGCTGGACGGCCAAGGTCACGGACGTGCGGAACTGGTTCCTGTTCTCGGTTAGCGAACGGTGGCGCGCCGACGGTGTGGAACACGAGCACTACTCGGATTCCGGCGGCAAATCGGGTGGGCAGAAAGAAAAGCTCGCCTACACGGTGCTGGCCGCGAGTCTGGCGTACCAATTCGGCTTGGAGTGGGGCGCAGTGCGTTCGCGGTCCTTCCGCTTCGTGGTGATCGATGAAGCGTTCGGGCGCGGCTCGGACGAGTCTGCGCAGTACGGGCTGCGCCTGTTCCAGCAACTCAACCTGCAACTCTTGATCGTCACGCCGCTACAGAAGATTCACGTGATCGAACCCTACGTTGCCAGCGTGGGCTTCGTACACAACGAGCCAAGACGCCGCATATCACGGTCGAGTGGCGGGAGTGGACCCATCGGGTGCAAGGACGCCAGCGTTTGCCGGCTGCCGTGTGGGTCGTGTCGCTTGATGAAGCGCTCGCATGGATCGGCAAGGGGCGCGCTGCGGAACCATTGCAGGGCCTGTGGCAGCACACCGGCCATACACAGCCCGCCTTGCAGCCGTGGGTGCGCAAACGTCCCTTGCAGGCATTGGCCTTGCCCGCCGAAGCCATCGACGCGAACGCTACCGGCACCGCGCAATTCGCCCGGCGCTACGGGTTTCTGGACAAGCCAGTGCGCATTCGCTTCCGCCTGCTCGACCCCACGCTACCCAGCCTGCCGGGGTGCGTGGGCTGTACGGATATCACGCTTGATGCTGCAAGTTTTGCGGGGTTGGCGCTGCCTGTGGAGCGCGTGTTCATCACCGAGAACGAGACCAATTTCCTCGCGTTCCCGCCCGTGTCCCGTGCAATCGTCGTGTTCGGGGCCGGATATGGATGGGAGGCGCTGGCCCGCGCAGACTGGCTGCATCGCTGCCCCCTGCACTACTGGGGGGACATCGACACCCACGGCTTCGCCATTCTGGACCAGTTGCGCGGGTACTTTCCCCATACCGCATCCTTGCTGATGGACAAGGAAACGCTGCTGGCGCACCGGGAGCATTGGGGCGAGGAGCCTGACCAAGCGTGCCACGACCTTCGACGACTGACGCCCGACGAGGCCAGCCTCTACGATGCTCTGCGCTGTGACCGTTTTCAAGAGCGCTTGAGGTTGGAGCAGGAACGCATTGGGTACCACCATTTGCTTGCGCAACTGGGCTTGGCGCCCTATCCTTCGCAACCCCACCCTTTTCCCCCTGTGTTCAGCCGAACCAACCTACATGCCAGTGCCGGATAGTTGCTGAGTTTATTATGTTTGCGTTTATTTCAGGATGGATATTATGACGTACTGTATCGCAGTTTCCCTAAAAGATGGCTTGGTTTTAACATCAGATTCGAGAACCAACGCGGGTATTGATAACGTCAGCATTTACGGAAAAATGCACGCTTTTGAAACGGCGCCGGACAGGAAAATAGTTGTACTTAGCGCCGGGAATCTTGCCACCACACAAGCCGTTATTGATCAAGTGAAACGTGATCGCAAAGATCATGTCGAAACCAATTTGGATTCCGTGCGATATTTATCTGAAGCAGCAGAATATATTGGAAAAATCAGTGTGGAAAAACAGCGTCGTTATCTTGATGCTGGCGGACAAAACAGTTTTAACCCCACAGCAACGTTCATCCTGGCTGGGCAAATACGCAACGATACACACGCTGCCTATTTGATTTATCCAGAAGGCAATTTTATTACCACATCCACACAAACACCATATTTGCAAATTGGAGAAAATAAATATGGAAAACCCGTATTGGATCGTTTTTTGCGCATTGACACCCCACTACAGGAAGCGGGGCGTTGCTGTTTGATTTCGATGGACTCCACCATGCGTAGCAATGCAAGCGTGGGTGCGCCTGTGGAATTACTGATCTATCACACGGATAGCTTTATTTTGGATGAGTATTATTGTTTTCAAGAAGACAACGAGTATTTGATCAAGTTGCGGCGGATGTGGCACGAAAAACTGAAGGAAGTATTTATAGGTTTGCCTCACTTCAGCACGCAAGAGGCTCGCCCTTTACCAAACAGTTAATAAATTGCAATTTCCGCTTCACCATGTCGCCAATCACAAAAGGATAGGGGTCATCCATTCCCATACTTCGATTGAGCGCATTGAACGTGACCGAAAACCGCATCCATGCAGATAACCAGCGGTGAAACGTTCCCATGATTTCATCGCTGGGCAGCAATCCGAAACTGCAAGCCGTTTCCAACGTGTCACTGATATGCAAATAGTGCGCCCATGTTTCTGCCCAGTCTTCCAATGGATGGGAACTTGCATACGCACTAATGTAACGATTTTGCCAATCTCCACTTGCACCCAGTGTGTAAAACTGCTGCATCGTCTTGGCATAATCAGCGCGTTCGTCACCAAATAGTTCTCGAAATGCGTGCAAGGTCGCGTCCTGTTTTACTACAACGGACCAATAATAATGCCCCAATTCGTGACGAAAATGCCCCAGTAACGTGCGATACGGTTCATGCATACATTGCTGTGTGGCAATTCGATAACTATCGTCGGCTTCCGCAACATTGATCGTCACAACACCATTTGCATGACCTGTATAAACAAAGTCTAACGCAGAATCAGGATTCGAGCGTTGATCTTCCAAAAAATCAAATAACAGCGATAGTGATTCAGAGTGCAGTTGCGATGTAGACTGCGCATTATGAGACTGACCATTTTGAGACTGCCCATTTTTTGGTTGTTGTGGCAATAGTATTCGATCTGGAATTGCCAAATGCAAACGCAACAACGTATAAAAAGCGCGGCGTTTGGTAACTTCCAATTTTTCCCATCGCCGCCAATTATTTTCTTTATTCAAATTTGGCACAATGCGCGTCAATCGGCACGCGATGCATTGTGGATTGGAGTCACTTTCATGAATCAGCCAATTACATTGCAACGATTCATAATTTGAACAAAATCGATAACCCGTTTGCGTGAACGGATTGATGAACAATTGCTGCTTGGGTACAAACCCTAACGAATTGTTGCAAACATTACAAAATCGATTCTCAAAGAAAATTTCGTTGCCGCAATCGCAGTGAAATCGTTTCATGCAGTTAGATGATTAAAAAACCACGTTTGTGCAATACGCTGATGTAGCGCATTGAAATCGCTCTGTAATTTGTCAAAAATATGCCGCAGTTGCAGTGGTGTATGTTGCGCGATATTGACTGCCAATACATTCTCTTCGAGCATATCAATTTGTGTAATCAAACAGGAAGAATGGGGCAGTTTTTTTATACAACTTTCAATTTCGTGCAAACAATGATGTACCGCCGCTGAAAAATCAGCATTTTTCAACAAAAAATCCAAAACATCTTGCCCCGTAATGCGTCGGCGAACTTGTTTGCGATACATGAGCAGCGCGCTGAGCGATTTTAACACATTGATCCACAACATACTTTCGTATTCACGCATTGTTTGTGAACGATTTTCAGCCAGTAACACCGTGCCGAAATCCATAATTCTTGTAGTCATATCGGCACGTTCAATATTTCTTCCCAAACAAATAAAACGGTAACTATCATTACGGCTCATCGCGCCAGCAAGAAATCCTGTAAAACGCTGGCAGCCCTGCATAATTTGTTGTAAAAAAATGGCTCGCCCGCGCCGATTGGATAAATTTTCCAAATTATTTATGGCGTACAAATACATCTCATTGACTTGTTCCCATGCTTCGTCTGGCATCGAATCCCGGCTCGTTCGTATATTTTCTCGCGCAAACGACAATGACGATAACAACGAACTGGTATTCACCGAATCAGCAAGCAAAAAACGAATCACGTTTTGTTCACTAGGATTTTTGAAACGGTGATAAAACGCTTCTTCCACACCGCATATATTTAATAAATTATGCCAGCCTACTTCAATACCATAAGGCAGGTCGTAAATCAAATTCATCGTTGCATTGATTAAACGTGCGGTATTTTCAGTACGTTCTAAATAACGCGCAAGCCAATACAGTCTCTCTGCGGTTTTCGATAACATCTTACTGCTCCATATTGATAATCCACGTGTCTTTACTTCCGCCGCCTTGTGAAGAATTCACAACCAGTGAACCCTTGCGCAATGCAACGCGCGTCAGCCCCCCTGCTGTCACAAAGCTGTTTTCACCTTGCAAAATAAACGGGCGCAAATCGATGTGGCGCGGCTCCAAATGGTCATGGCAAAGAGTAGGACAAGTGGATAACGCAAGCGTTGGCTGCGCGATGTAATTGCGTGGATTTTCTTTGATCAATTGGCCAAATTGTGCAAGCTCTTTTTTTGTCGCTTGCGTACCAATCAACATTCCATAACCGCCTGATTCATTGGCTGGTTTGACAACCAATTCTGACAGATGCGCCAAAACGTAGGCGCGCTGTTCCTTATTGCTACATAAATAAGTAGGTACATTTGGCAATAATGGCTGTTCATGCAAATAATACTGGATCATTTGCGGAACATACGCATACACGACCTTGTCATCCGCAACGCCTGCACCGGGTGCATTGGCAATCGCCACATTGCCTGCTTTCCACGCACGCATCAAGCCTGTAACGCCAAGCAAAGAATCTTTGTGGAATACTTCAGGATCCAAGAATAAATCATCAATTCTCCGATAAATGACATCTACTTTTTCCAGTCCTTCTATCGTTTTCATGTAAACACAGTCGTCTTTTTGCACTACCAAATCACTTCCCTCGACCAGTTCTACGCCCATTTGCTGCGCCAAAAAAGCGTGCTCAAAATAAGCAGAATTATAAATTCCTGGCGTCAGAACCACAATTTGCGGATGGTCGATTTCTGAAAGTGAATTCAGCATTTCAAAAAGCTGTGATGGATAATCATCTACAGGCATGACGTTCAAATTGTGCAGCAATTCTGGAAAAACGCGCTTGGTAATCACGCGATTTTCAATCATGTATGAAACGCCAGAAGGAACGCGCAAATTGTCTTCTAATACATACACCACCCCATCGCCGCCACGCACCAAATCACTGCCACAGATGTTGGCCCATATTTCAAATTTTGGCGTAATCCCCACGCATTCACGGCGAAAATTACTCGAACTCAAAATCAATTCTGCTGGAACGAACCCGTCTTTGATAATTGATTGCGAGTTATATACGTCGTTAATAAAACAATTCAAGGCTTTCAAACGCTGCTGCAAACCTGCTTCAATACGCTTCCATTCCTGAAATTCAATCAGGCGCGGAATAATATCAAACGGCCAAGCGCGGTCTATATTTCCTGTATCGCTGTATACAGTAAAAGTGATGCCCATTTCCAGAATGGCCGCATCCGCAGCGGCGCGACGATTCTTCAATGCGTCAACGCCCAAATTTTGCAAATAGTCACACAACGTTTCGCATATAGGACGTGCATGACGTTGTGCAGAGAGCATTTCATCAAATGTTTTCTCTGCATCATAATGGTCCCAAATCGAGTGTTTTGTCATAATCTTACATTCCTCTCAGTGGAACGCGCCCGAGTGTGCTGCTGGCAGCGCATCCGGGTAGGCGCGACGACGACGCAGGCGACTGCCGTCGCTCATACATCAGTCGCTAATACATTATGAAGACGTACGCGAAACCGCACCTGCATCTTGATACCCACTTGCCGTCCTGTTATGTTCTATCTTCGTGGGTATGCCTACTGAAATTGGTTCTTAGGCTTGACGGCGGGTTCTGGACAGTTGCATCGCCAATCCACACACAATAACGGATACGCAAAAAACGTGCCAATGGAATGGTTGCTGCCAAAATGCTACGGTTTTGGTGCGTCGGTAACACCGATAACAGGGACGATAAGAGCGTCGGTCCTCTCTACCGAGCTTTTCCTGCGCAGTCGCATTGCTTACCAACGGCGGGTGCGCACGGTATCGCAGTAATCGGAACCGGTGGAGGCAATCCACTGCACCGCAGTGCGAAGACTGCTAGTCAGCCGAGTTTGCCTAGACTGCCTGCTCCACAGCAGGGCAGTATTGGTGCAGTAGGCATTGCTCCATGGCCCATGCGACGATGCACAGCACCATGTTGAGTACATCCCCCATCGCGCTGTATGACATAGCGCAGTCTTTTGGGTACAAACTGCACCCACTGACGTTCTCAGTGACCGTCATTTCGGGAAGTGCAGCGATGGAATTATCTGCATTGTGCAGAAATCAGCCTGGTGTCACGGAAGTTGGTTATTTTCTCTTGAGAGCGAATGAAAAAGCGCATAACAAACTCTTGGATCTTGTGAAAGTTCTGCAAAACCAAAGCGCTTGACGTTGAGTTCTTCAAAATCAAACTTTTTGTGCAGCTCATCGATAATCCAATAACCCATCGACCATTCATGAAAGAGCCTCGATTTTGTCAAACCTTTGAGGATCGTTTTCATATTTTTATGTCTACCATCTTGAGAGATTTTCAATAACAGCGAATCTACAATCTCCTTTCTCCCCTCAAGCAACTGCAAAAAATAGCCCTTTTCATAAAGCAGATAGCCTGTGATTCCGTGCGTACTGTTGAATTTTCTAGATTGTTGTACCAGCGATTCTATGGTGTGCCTATCCATGGCATCCACTGCTTCACTAACGTACATCGCAGTAAAGATATCGCTGTTTTCTGATGCGATCAAATTTTGATTTTCAAGCGCTTGCACAAATTGTCCGAATGCCAGTGGCTTATAAAAATAGTACCCTTGTATATAATCCACTCCGTTGGCTCGTAACTCAAAAAGCTGTAGCTCACTTTCGACACCCTCTGCGACAGTCTTTTTCCCAAGATTTTTGGCCATTTTGATGATGGTGGAGGTGACGAGCTTGCTATTTTCATGTTGATCAAGCCCATCGACAAACTCTTTATCTATCTTGATGTGCGAAATGGGCAATCGCAAAAGCTGTGCAAATGAGGAGTAGCCCGTCCCAAAATCATCGACTGCGATACTCATGCCGAGCTTACGCAACCCCTCTAATGTGGATATGTTTTTCTCCACATTGCTCATAATGGAGGTCTCGGTAATCTCCAAGAGTACTTTGGATGCATCCGCCCCCTCTTTTTGCAAAATTTCTCGAAAATCCTCCACTATGGTATTGCTATCAATCTGCTTTACAGAGATATTGACAGAGATATATGGGGCATGATTACCATATTTTTGAGTTAAAAAATGCTGTGTTTTGCACACCTGCTCAAAGACCCATTTCCCAATCGAGAGCATGGAACCACTCTCTTCGGCCAATGGGATAAAAATAGCTGGGGATATATTTTTCTCGTTTGTTTTCCATCGCAACAGTGCTTCGGCCCCTTGTATGGCGCCATTTTGCGCAGCAACGATGGGCTGGTACACGACCTCCATCTCCCCTTTTTCTATCGCGCTCCGAAGGCCCGATTCAATTTCCAGACGCTGCTTGGAGCGCTCATGAAGCTCACTAGAAAAAATATGCCATGTATCTCTTCCATGCTGCTTGGATGCATACATAGCCGTATCAGATTCGCGCAATAGATCATCTGCGCTGTGTGTCGCCCCACTTCCATACGTCAAACCAATAGATGCCGTGGAGATAATCTCTTTATTTTCCACAATGAGAGGCTGGCGCAATGCATCATTGATACGCTCGGCAAGTTGGATGAGCGCGCTCTCATTCCCTATGTTTTCGCACATCACCACAAATTCATCTCCACCGAGCCTTGCAACCGTATCTCCGGGGCGCACATGATCTGTGAGTTTTTTTGCAAAATCGATGAGCAGTTTATCGCCCGCATTATGTCCGTAGGTGTCATTGATAAGTTTAAACTTATCTAAATCTATAAAAAGCAATCCTACTTGGGAACCACTTCTTTTGGTTCGTGCAAGGGCGTTCTCCAGTCGCTCTTTGATCAGCGCTCTATTGGGAAGTCTGGTAAGTGCATCATGCGTAGCCCTCCATGTGAGATCCTCTTCTGCTTTTTTTCGAGCAGTGATATCCATGACAGTGGCCACAAGTATCCACTCATTTTCTGTTTGAAATTTGGCAATAGATGCTTCTGCGGAGAAGAAAGTACCATCTTTTTTGTAGCCGGCAATTTCCCCCCTTTTGCCCATTCTGAGTTCTTTCGTATCACTTGCCACAAATGATTTGATCGCTTCCTTATGAAAAGAGCGAAAATGGGGTGGCACAAGCATATTGATGGATATACCAGCCAACTCCACATCACTGTATCCAAAAAGCTCGTGCGCTCCTTTATTGGACTGCAAAATGATTCCATCTGCATCCGTGGCTATCACAGCAATATCGGTCGAATCCAAAATGGATTTGGAGGCAAAACCTAGTCCTCTATCTAGTGTTTCAGAGCGCTTTCGTGGGAAGGAGGGTACAGTGATCTGTGACGCACTGTATCGCTGGGGAATCATTGGGACTATCTGCCCAAAATTTTCAATAATCGCAAATCTGCCATTGCTGCCACATTGTGCAAGATAAGAATTTACGATAGCGTGATGTGTCTGTCTATCCATACAGACCACTCCTTGAGGCGCGTCCACACTCACACTCTCCAACGCTTCAACAATCTTTTCCCTGTCTACCTCTCCAGCCATTTTGCACGCTTTGGCAAACGCATGGACACAGACATAGGTGCCTTCGCCAAAGTTTGTAAGCACCCCATTACCAATGGGATGGATGCCTGTGACATCCTTTTGTTTTTGGAGTATTTCCAGGTAGGCTCTATTTTTTGCAGTCTCCAGCGACATAAAGTAGGTATTGCTTGAAAAAAATCCTTCCCTCACTTCGGGCTTCAAAAGAGAGGCCATCATTTCATCATAGTGCCCCATCACAACCGCCATCTTCCTTTTCAGCCCCATCTTTGTGAAGTGATTGAGAAGATTGATTTGATCTAAGCCTGCAAAATAGGGGACAAATACATCCGCGCCAGAGCTGCCTACCATCTCTACCAGCGCTTCCACCTCTGCCATCGAGGCTCCAATAGACAAATATTCTTCCCCGATAATCTCACCATTCTCTTTGAGGAGTACTCTCTTGGCTGCATCAATAGAGCCTCTTGGCCACTCATAGTTGTTGCCTGCTAGGAACATCTTGGAGCCAAAGCGATTGGCCATATAGGGAATCATCTTCTCTATCTGCTGATTAGGCAATGCCGCGAAACTAAAAAAGTATCGCCCACTGATGGATCCTTCATAAAAGGAGAAGTTGAGATAGGGAATTTTTCGCGGTTCTGCGACGAGATTGGCCACCGCGATGCGAGAGTTGGAGAGAAGATTGCCTATGATGGCCA
The DNA here is from genome assembly GCF_000477435.1 of Candidatus Symbiobacter mobilis CR. Lineage (NCBI taxonomy): Bacteria > Pseudomonadati > Pseudomonadota > Betaproteobacteria > Burkholderiales > Comamonadaceae > Candidatus Symbiobacter > Candidatus Symbiobacter mobilis. Next base: position 2,141,243 of record NC_022576.1, on the reverse strand, counting down.
TACAGCCAAACTCATCAATGAGTCTAGTAGCCGCATGCACAGAAGACTCGGGAAGTGAGCCATCATCCAAGATGACAAGTTCGATGTCTCTGCCAAGCACGCCGCCGTTTCTATTGATCTCTTCCGTGGCGATTTTTCCTGCTCGTGAGATTTCCTCTCCATAGAGTGAAACGATGCCACTCAGGGGCGGCATAAGACCGAGTTTTATCTTTGTCTTTTCACTCATAATATGCCTTCTAGGTATGAATTTTATGTGTATTTGCTGATCCAATCCAACGTAGTGCCTATTGCTTAGGATGTATGCGGTTCCAATATCTAGAATATTTGCTCCACATGGGGAATGCATGTACCGTCGATCACCCTGCGTCGGATCTGTTCCGATAACGATTTGGCGTACCCTGTGAATACCTGCTGTTCCAGCATCCCACTTGTGCAGGAAGGCCGACGTTCGCTGCGGCCAACGCATGGTGCTGTGTATAGCTGGCGTGCTCGACCCATTCTCTGGCCATACTGTTCACACCCCACTGACCTGTAGAACCTATTCCATTAGGGGCTGCGCCATCGCATTGCACGCGGCGGCGGTGCTCGGACTCCTCATGTACTGTCAGTACATTCCGGTTCCTGCGCTCCGGCGCCACGCACACTGCTTCGGCTCGCCTGCCTACTGAAATTGGTTCTTATTGGCCGATTTGCCTGCGACCATCCACCACAGCAATAAAAAATTGTTGATGGGAACAATCTGGGATGATCTGTGCTGTGACCGTTTTCGAACCCCAAATCACAAAAAATAGAATGAATTCCGAATCAATGCTGAGTCAATGCTGAATCCATACCGAAAGATCGGGAAAGTCATTTCACCGCTCTTTCCGCCGCTTCCACCGTATTGGCCATCAGCATCGTGATGGTCATCGGGCCGACGCCGCCGGGCACGGGGGTGATAGCGCCAGCCACTTGGCGCACTGCGGGATAGTCCACGTCACCGCAGAGTTTGCCCTGGTCGTCGCGATTCATGCCTACGTCAAGGACGATGGCGCCGGGGCGCACCATGTCAGCCGTAACCAGGTTGCGTTTGCCGACTGCGGCGACGATGACGTCGGCTTGCAGGGTCAGGGCTTTCAAGTCCCGCGTGGCGCTGTGACAGATCGTGACGGTGGCGTTGTGCTGGAGTAGCAGCATCGCCATGGGTTTGCCGACGATATTGCTGCGGCCGATCACCACCGCGTGCTTGCCGCGCAGTTCGTAACCAATCGATTCGAGCATCTTCATGCATCCGTAAGGGGTGCAGGGCCGGAACCCAGGCATACCGGTCATCAACGCACCGGCGCTGGCGACATGAAACCCATCAACATCCTTGGCCACGGAGATGGTTTCGATCACCCTGGCTGCGTCGATATGGCGCGGCAGCGGCAGTTGCACGAGGATGCCGTGGATCGCAGGGTCTTGGTTGAGGGCTTCGATGCGGGCAAGCAGTTCGGCTTGCGTCAAGCTGGCGTCGTACTTCTCCATCACCGAATGCAGGCCGCATTCCTGGCAGGCTTTGACCTTGTTGCGGACGTACACCGCGCTGGCGGGGTCGTCCCCAACGAGGATCACGGCCAGCCCCGGCTGGCGCCCTTGTTCACGCAGGGTTTGGGCACGGGTGGCAAGTTGCGCGCGCAGCTCGCGGGAGAGCGCTACGCCGTCGATGATGCGGGCGGTGGAAGGTTCGGTTTGCATGGAAGGGTGCGCAATAAGGTGTACAACGGGGCCGAAAAACGATAAATGGTACCCGTGCAAGGGAGATTCCCCAGGGAACGCGGGGCTTGCCGCGTACCAGCTTGGCACCGGCCATGCACTACACCGATGGAGCACACCGGGAAGCCCGGCGATGCAGGGCAATCCCGGTGCGTGCCGCAGGATCGTGGGCGTAGTGGGGTGACCGAGCCGGTCACTTGCGTGGGCGATACCCCAGCAGCACACTGCCCAGCACCCCGGCTGTAAGGGAACCGCAGAGCACGCCGAGCTTGAGTTCCAGGGTGTAGAGGGGATCCAGCCCCCCGAAGGCCAGACCGCCGATGAACAGACTCATCGTGAACCCCATCCCGCACAACACGCCGATGCCGAACAGTTGGAGCGTGGTGGTTCCCGTTGGTTGGGGTACCCAACCCATGCGGATCAGCAGCAGGCTGGCGCCAAAAACGCCCAAGGTTTTGCCCAGTACCAGCCCCAGCCCGATGCCCAGCGGAACAGGCGATAGCAGCGTTTGCCACGTCACGCCCTGTAATGCCACGCCCGCGTTGACGAAGGCAAAGACCGGCAGGATCGCGAAAGCGACCCACGGGCGCAAGTCATGTTCCACCTGTTCCAGCACCTTGCCCCCACTGGCGGTACGCATGGGGATGGCCAGCGCAGTCAACACCCCCGCCAGCGTGGCATGTACCCCAGACTGGAGCACGAAGAACCACAGCACCAAACCGACGAGCGCGTACACGTCCACCCGGCAGACGCGCAGCCGATGCAGGCCCCACAACACCCCACATGCAACGAACGCGCCGCCCAACATGGGCCAAGACAAAGACGAGGTATAGAACAGCGCAATCACAACGATGGCGCCGAGGTCATCGATGATGGCTACGGCAGTGAGGAAAACTTTGAGCGAAGGCGGCACCCTGCTACCCAGCAAGGCGACGACGCCCAGCGCAAAGGCGATGTCGGTCGCCGCAGGGATGGCCCAGCCGCGTAGTGCGGCGGCGTCGCCCCAATTGATCATCGTGTACCAGAGCGCAGGCATGGCCATACCCCCCAAGGCCGCCGTGGCCGGCAACAGCAATTGCCCGGGGCCGGAGAGTTCCCCTTCCAGAAACTCGCGCTTGATCTCCAGCCCGACCTGAAAGAAAAACACCGCCATCCATAGGTCATTGACCCAGTGGAGCAGCGACTTGGACAGCACCAGCGCACGGTCGCCGAAGACAACCTCCGCGTGCAGATGCACCAAGGCCTGGTACCAGCCCCCCAGCGCGGAATTGCTGGCAACCAGCGCAGCCAGGGCAGCCACAGCCAACACCACGCCCCCGGCAGATTCGTGCGTGAAATGCTCGGGCAGGAACCGGCGACGAATAACAAGCTTGGCCATGGCAGTGCGGGGAGGAAAGCACACCGTCCTGCCTCCAGGGATGGGAATCGTTCAACCCCATCGCCTTGCCAGCAGCAACGGCGCAAAAAAAACGGGCCTACACAGCGTCAGGCAGCGTCAGGCCCGCTACAACAATGGTGCAAAAGAGTGTATGTGGCATCTTCCGGCGAACGTGACCGAGGGTCTGTGTTGCGCGTTGATAGTCCATGAGGGTTTGCAGGGCAGGTGGATACAGTGGCGAGGCAGTTTTGGCCTGAATGAGTGGGTTCAACCCCTCTCCATAGGCGCTACCGATTTGGCGCTTTCCCATTCCTCTGCAATCCTCCGCACCCATTCGCGGCGGCAGCGGCGCAGCAGGGCCACCTCAACCACAGCGACGAGCGCCGTGGCGGCGACGCTTCCCCACACATAGACGGCATAGCCGCCCATGTGCAGGAACTCAGCAGCGCTGTGCCACGACATCACGAACCCAGGGTTCGTTGCGCTCCCGCTCCAGCAGCAGGCAGCGCATGCGCAGCAAGGCCACGCAGGCTACATAGGCGGCGAAAGCCAGCGCCATCACGGCCATCCCCGCCAGCACGGGCGGGGCCACGGTGCTTCCGCGTAGCGATAGGGAAGCGCCCTGGTGCAGGGTGTTCCACCACTGCACCGAAAAATGGATGACCGGCACGTTGATGACCCCGACGACCGCAAGCACCGCCGCTGCCCGGTCAGCCCGGTGGAGGTCGGTGATCGACGAATGCAGCGCCAGAAACCCCAGGTAGAGGAACAGCAGCAGCAGCTCGGAAGTGAGGCGGGCGTCCCACACCCACCAAGTGCCCCACATGGGCTTGCCCCAGAGCGCGCCGGTACACAGCGCCAGCGCCGTACACCAAGCCCCGGTGGGAGCCAGCGCACGCGCGGCCATTCCTGCCAAGGGCAGCCTCCACACCAGCGCAGCCGCAGCGGCACCGGCCATTGCCACGTACACCAGCAGCGACATTTGCGCGGCGGGGACGTGTACGAAGATGATTCGATAGCCCTGCCCTTGCTGCGCGTCGATGGGCGCGACGAACCACCCGATCCACCCCCCCAGTACGGCCAGCAGCGCAGCCGCTCCCGCCAGCCAGGGCACGGCCAGCCCGGCGCGGCGGTAGCAGCCTTCGGGGGTACTGAAAGGGGGCATGGGGCGGGGGGCCATGGGGGCAAGACGAAAGGGCGGGCAGGGGTGCGGGATTGTCTGGTCACTCCATGGCAATGCGCAAAGCGGCCGCACTCGCCACCGGGGCAAAAAACGCGGAAAAGGCGAGCAGCGCCGCGAGCAACGACAGATGCCCACGTACCGCCGCCGCGTCTGCCCCCACCAACCCCGCGCCGAAAACCAGAACGGGCACGTACAACGGCAACACCAGCAGTGCGACGAGTACCCCACCATTGCGCGCACCCAACGCCAGCGCAGCACCCACGCTGCCGACGAGGCTGAGCGTGGGCACCCCCAGCAGCAGGGACAACGCGCACAACGCCGTGGTACGCGGTTCCCATCCAAAGAACAGTGCCGCCACCGGCGTAGCCAGTACCAGTGGCCCACCCGTCCAGACGCAGTGTGCCGCCACCTTGGCCAGCACCCATCCTTCTGGCGGCGCGGGGGATAGCAGCAGCCGGTCTAGTGTTCCCTCTGCTGCGTCGTCGGCGTACAGGCGGGGCAGCGACATCATCGTGGCCAGCAGCGCAGCCACCCACACCACTCCCGGTGTTGCCGCACGGGGCAGGGCGGGCACCGTTCCCATCGCAAACAGCGTGGCAACCATCAGAAAAAACGCCAGTGGCCACAGCGACTCCCCCGGGTGGAGCGCGCCGAGCCGCAACTCGCGCACGAACACGGCGCCGACGATGCGACCGGCAATCCTCAAGGAACGCATGGCATCCTCAATGTGCAAATCGCGAAGCGGCTTCTCGCAGCTCCCCTCGCCCGCCGACTTCTGCGCAAGCAAGCCGAACGCAGACGCTGGGCGTGCCCCAAGCCATGTCCTCGTGCCCTGTGCCGACCACCAGGCCGCCACCGCGAAGGTGTTCCCGCACCAGGTCTGCCAAGATCGTGCGCCCGGCTGCGTCGAGCGAGGCACCGGGTTCATCGAGCACCCATAGTGGCGACGGCTCCAGCAGCAGCGCTGCCAGCGCGACGCGACGTTGCTGCCCTTGGGACAGGGTACGCATCTGCCGGGCAGCGAGGGAGCGCACCCCCAGCCGATCGAGCGCGTCGAGCACGGCATCCGGCTTGGCGTCCATGCCGCGCACCGCAGCGCAGAAGGCAAGGTTTTCCTGCGGGGTCATCGAAGCGTGCAACGCATGGGCGTGCCCCAGGTATTGCAGACAGCGGCCATAGTCGCCGCCCCATTCCTGTACTGGCGCCCCATTCCAGCAAACCTGCCCGGATGCAGCGGGGTATAGGGCGCAGAGGGTGCGAAGCAGGGTCGTTTTGCCCGCCCCGTTGGAGCCATGCACATGCAGCCATTCGCCGCGATGCAGAGTTAGGTTCAGCCCCTCCACGATCTGCCGCCCCCCTCGCACCACGCGCAAGGCGCAGAGCTGCAAGACGGGAGATGCGCTATCCGTGGGGGAGCTAGGGGATGCACACATCAATGCCTCCGTCCCACGCCAGCGCGGTTTTCGTGGCGTTGACACAGGCAGGCAGGCGGTTTTGTCGTGGTAGGGGCGACGGAAGTCACGGTGGTTTCCGAATGCGAAATCAGCGATTTATTTGCACAAATGGCTGGCGAGGGCTACAGTGCTGAGCATATTGTGCGCAAGGCCCGAGAGCTGAAAAAACGCACGAAATCGCCTGCCAGAGCAGGGATCGCACTGTGTACTGTCCGCGTAGGTATGCCTAGCCGGGACTATTTTGCGTAAGAACCTATTTCAGTAGGCAGGCGAGCCGAAGCAGTGTGCGTGGCACCGGAGCGCAGGAACCGGAATGTACTGACAGTACATGAGGATTCCGAGCACCGCCGCCGCGTGCAATGCGATGGCGCAGCCCCTACTGGAATAGGTTCTCAGTCCCCGTGCTGATGGAAGGGACATGGCGACGTGGACAACCCGTGTATGCCAAGCACGAGAAGACGCTAGCGCTATCGCGAGAGATGTTTTGCGCTGGTACAGCCTGCGCTACCGCTGACGGCCAACATGGCGCAGCGAGCATTGCGGCACGAAGTGAACGATGACAACGGCACTACTCAAGGCAGAAGGGAATTTTCTTGAAAGCCATTCACAAAATTGCCGCATCGCTGGCTGGAGCGATCCTGCTTATAGCGCTGGGGACGACAGTGTCCTTTGTGTCCCTCAAACATGTCGAAGAAGCCGTCGCGGACAGAAAGCATACCCGCGAGGTACTAACCAAGGCGGACGAAATACTTTCCAAATTGGTAACTTCTCAATAAGTTATGGCGAAATTGCAAATAGTATATTAGGCACGAATGAGCGTTGCCAATCGCGGAATGGCATTAGTTTGTGTGATGCGATCTTCCAAATACCGCCAAAACGAAATGCCTTGTTTCCGACAAGTCTTCTTCAAACTCGCAAACGTGTCTCGACATTGTCGCCCAAGGTCGCTACGGGTTCCACCACTCACTTTTCGTTTCTTTACAAAATCCCGAAGGGCAGTTTCGCTTCCGTTCGTATGTAGCGGGATTTCTGGTCGTTGTAATACTAACAACAACTCTTCTTTTTTCCCATACAAGCGCTTCAGGAGCTTGTCTAGTGTTTGGTAGCCGGTTTTTCTATTGAAAACACTATCAAAACGTTTTTCGAACTGTTCTACCATATTCGCGTTCGGGTTGCGCTTGTATGCTTTCAAGTCGCCATACAACCTCCATATATCGGAGCGCACCTGCGCTACAGCTTGTCTCTGCCCTTCATTGACCGGTATCAGCTTGTGAACAAGACGTTCAGCGTGTATCCAGCACAGAGCATGCAACAGGACTGCGAATTGACCGGCTCCATCACTGACGATGGCCAATTTCAGGTTGAAGCCTTTTTCTACCAGGCTCCCAAGTAAAGCACCTTCCGTAGCGATACGTACGTGCGTCTCACTATCGATTTTCAATGCTTCGAGATGTTTGCGCCATAGTTCGATGCTTAAGAACTCAGGAGTTGCATGATTTTGTAGCTGACTACGTATGTCATTACTCAAGCCATGTTCTTCCATGTAGGTCAGGGCATGTTCGTTGACCAGGGTTGTGACCGGACCGGCGTGCAAACATTGGAGGAAGTTGATTCTACTCTTGCTGTCGGTGCTTTGGAACCAGCCGAACCCCTCGTTCCCGACGTGCAGGGCGTAGCCGTTCTGGCCTGCATGACGTGCGCCGGTGTCATCGACTGTGACGTACTGGCTTTTTTGCAGACCGATGGCTAGTATTTCATCTTTTTCTGTGTGGAATGCTTCAGTATGTTGACTCAGCAGGGCATTGATTTGACCTGACGAGATATCGATATGCCATTCGCTCAATTGCTCCAAGAGAAGTGGCTGTGTAACATGGCAGTGGTGATGTTGGTACAGAATATAGCTGCGCAATGTAGGATTGAAATGCTGGCCTTGCAATTCTGGTGGGAGTTGGCCTCTGAGGCATTTCCCGTCATTGGTTTGATAACAAGCGAGGCGATAACAGATGTTGTGCGCCTTGATGATGAGGCCTTGAACAACGAAGTCTTGATATGTTTTTAGCCGAGCGCCGGGGGGAATCGGGCCTGCTGGCTCAATGATGCGAATTTCGTGGATGATTAGTTGAGCTGTTTTGCTGCGCTTTGCGGAACCAGGTCTTTTGGAGATTACGCCACTGCCGTTACTGTGTGGGGGATTGTCACCCAGATCAGTATTTTTGTCCATTTTGCTGGGCTTTAATACTGGTTTTGGTTTTTCACCTTTGAGGATAGCGATTTCATCGCGCAACTGCTGAATCTCTGTTTTCAATTCTTGGATGGTTTCAGCTTGCGCATCAATAATGTCCGACTTATTTTTGCAATGCAGACATATTTCTTCTGCAGGAATTTGCGGGAGACTCGGTACAGGGGACACGGTATACTCGTCTCTGGCTAGTATCTGTGCTTGATCCATGGATAGCATTATATGCTGTTTTTTACGAAAAACAATATATTGCCATAACTTTTTGAGAAGTTACCCAAATTGAAAGATGCCGAGACTGGTCAACGCGGCTATTTGCTCAGTCGCAATGGCGCCTATCTGGAACGGTACCTCGCAGTGACCAACGACATCAGTGGGAATCTGCATGAACTTCGTAGGATGGCCTTCATCAGCGGTTCCCATAAGCATCTGGACACACTGGAACCATTGATTCATGAGAAGTTGCAGGAAATGGCGCGATCCATTCAATTGCGTCGTGACAATGACCAGAATGGCGCTCTGGCATTGTTCAATAGTGATGATGGTAAGCGCATAATGGATGCGATTCGTGCCGAGTTCATACAGTTCAATCGGGTAGAGTCAGATTCTTTGGAGCAACTCAATGCGAAGGCCAATGCGGAGTTATCCCGCTCTTTTGTCCTGGTAACTATTTCAAGTATGTTGGCGCTGCTGTTTGCCATTGCATTCGCCTCTTTGATTCATCAGCAAACACAGCAGCGGATCAAGAGTTTGTTGCTGATCGAAACGCGGCAGTTGCTTGATGCGCAGGACGTGGCGAATGCGCAGTTACGGCATGCCAACTTCACTTTGCAAGTCAGCGAGGCAAAGCTCACGGTAACGCTCAATTCCATTGGTGATGCGGTAATTGCCACTGACGCCGAAGCGTGCGTGACGCTGCTGAACCCCGCCGCCGAACTCCTTACCGGCTGGACAAACGCGCAAGCGAACGGCCGCAAAGTAGACGACATTTTTCACATCATCAACAAAGTCACGCGGCAGCCAGCGACGATCCCGGTTACGGCAGCATTGACATGCGGAACGATGCAGGGCCTCCTCAATCACACGGTGTTGATTGCACGTGATGGCAGCGAGAGAGATATTGCGGATAGTTGCGCGCCGATTCGCGACAGCGACGGCAACGTGGTCGGTGCAGTGCTGGTGTTCCGTAACGTCTCTGAAGAGTACGCGGCGCAACGGGTGCTCAGTAAGCAAAGGGAAGAACTGGAAGCCCAGAATGAAGCACTGAGTAGTTCGCAGGCAGAATTGGATTCCTCGCGAGCGCGCTATTTCGACCTCTACGACCTTGCGCCCGTCGGCTACTGCACCTTGAGCATAGACGGGCGAATCATGGAGTCCAACGCAGCCATAGCCACCCTGCTTGGACAGGAACAGACCTCTTTGAATGGACAATTCTTTTCCAAGTTTCTTTTGGAGACAGATGCCGACTCCTTTCATGTATTAAAGAATAGGCTGACCAAGACGAGCGCGCAGGAGACAGTCGAATTCCAATTGCGAGGAAAGGATGGTCGGCCATTCTGGGCGTATTTGACTGGTACCGTTGCGCAAGATGAAGGACAAACGGTTCTGCACTTTGCCATCATCGACATCAGCGCACGAAAACAGGCGGAAGATGCCTTGCTCCAGGCTGGAGCACTGCAAAGCGCCATTTTCAATAGCGCCAATTTCTCCAGCATCGCCACCGACGCCCAAGGCGTGATCCAGATCTTCAACGTGGGCGCCGAGCGCATGCTGGGCTACACCGCCACTGAGGTGCTGAACAAAATCACTCCGGCGGACATTTCGGACCCCAAAGAGGTGATTACGCGCGCCGAAACCCTGAGCGCCGAACTCGATACCCCTATCACGCCAGGCTTCGAAGCCTTGGTGTTCAAGGCATCTCGTGGTATCGAAGACATTTACGAACTGACCTACATCCGCAAGGACAGTAGCCGCTTCCCGGCGGTCGTCTCGGTCACCGCCCTGCGTGACGCCGAGGGCGCCATCATCGGCTACCTGTTGATCGGTACCGACAACACGGCCCGCAAGCAGGCGGAAGAAGCGCTGCTCAAGGCCGGCGCCCTGCAGAGCGCCATCTTCAATAGCGCCAACTTCTCCAGCATCGCCACGGACGCCCGAGGCGTGATCCAGATCTTCAACGTGGGCGCCGAACGCATGCTGGGCTACACGGCGGCGGAAGTGATGAACAAGATCACGCCTGCCGATATTTCTGATCCGCAGGAAGTGATTGCACGCGCCAAGTCACTGACCACCGAACTCGAAACCCCTATTGCACCAGGCTTTGAAGCATTGGTATTCAAGGCTTCTCGCGGCATTGAGGATATTTATGAGTTGACCTACATCCGCAAGGACGGCACGCGCTTTCCAGCGGTGGTCTCGGTAACGGCCCTGCGTGACGCCGAGGGCGCCATCATCGGCTACCTGTTGATCGGTACCGATAACACCGCCCGCAAACAAATCGAGGCAGAACAAGAGCAACTCGCTCAGCGCTTGCGGGACCACCAGTTCTATACACGCTCCCTGTTTGAATCCAATATCGATGCGCTGATGACCACCGATCCATCCGGCATCATTACCGACGTCAATAAGCAGATGGAAGCACTGACCGATCACACGCGGGACGAATTAATTGGAGCGCCATTAAAGAATTACTTTACCGATCCAGATCAGGCTGATCAAAGCATCAAACTCGTATTGAGTGAAAAAAAGGTGACCGACTACGAGCTTACCGCTTGTGCAAGAAACGGCCAAGAAACCGCAGTGTCCTTCAACGCCACCACTTTATATGATCGGAATAGGAAATTGCAGGGTGTATTTGTTGCAGCGCGTGATGTGACGGAACGCAAGCGTCTTGATCAAGTGCTGCGGGAAAAGAACCTGGAACTGGAGGGCGCAAAGTCTGCGGCGGAAAAAGCCAATCTGGCCAAGAGCACTTTCCTTGCCAATATGAGCCATGAGATCCGTACGCCGCTCAATGCCGTTCTGGGGCTGGCACAGATCGGCATGCGCGACGGCGCCGGGAGCCAAGCCAGCGATACCTTCAGTAGCATCGCCGATGCCGGAGAGCATCTGCTTGGGGTGATCAACGACATCTTGGACATCTCCAAGATCGAGGCCAACAAACTCCAGATAGAAAACCGACCCTTCGCCCTGCTCGACGTCATGGAGGGCGTGATGAGTTTTGTCACCGGTCGCGCCAAGGATAAGGGCCTATCCTTGCGCGTCTCTTTGGCATCCGAATTGCCGGAGTGGGTGGAAGGCGATGGTTTGCGTCTAGCGCAGATTCTTACCAACCTGCTGTCCAATGCCATCAAATTCACTGCTACCGGTGTAGTGACCGTCGCAGTGGAACGCGATGGCGACGATACCGATTTTCGGATCACCGATACCGGCATCGGTATGAACGACGAACAGCGGGCACGCCTGTTTCATCCCTTTGAGCAGGCGGATACATCGACTACGCGCACCTACGGCGGCACCGGCCTGGGACTGGCGATCAGCATGAATCTTGCCCGTTTGATGGCGGGCGATATCAGCGTGGAAAGCGTTCTCGGCAGGGGGAGCAGTTTCACCCTGCATTTGCGATTACCGGCAGTGGCCGCTGTGGAGGATGCAGCCGGTGTGTCGCCTACCGTGGGCTGTGGCTTGTCCGGGCTATCAGTGCTTGCGGTGGACGATGTTGCTGTCAATAGGATGCTGCTGGAGGACCTTCTCGTGCATGAGGGCGCGCATGTAGTCTTGGCGGAGCACGGCCAACAGGCCCTCGACTGTCTGCAACAGGCGGGAGCAGCAGCCTTCGACGTGGTACTGATGGACGTGCAGATGCCGGGCATGGACGGTTTCGAGGCCACTCGCCGAATCAGATTGATGGCCCCGGCCCTCCCCGTCGTGGGCCTTACGGCCTATGCACTGGCCGAGGAGCGGGCCAAATGTCTCGCATCAGGCATGGTAGACGTGGTAACCAAGCCGATCAATCTGAAAGTGCTGGTGGACGCTATCCGCCGTCAAACCCAACCCAGCAGGTGGAAAGCTTTCGAGGACGAGCGGCCAGCGCCTGGATTCGTAGCCTCGGCAGCACCAGTTCCTGCGGCAATGGCTACCGAAAGCGCGTTGGTAGCTGTCAGCGCCGTTGATTGGCCGATGACGCTCCTCCGTCACCACGGACGTCATGCATTCGTCAAAAAGTTAGCCACCGCGATGCACGAACACTTTGCCGAGATGCCGACCCAGCTTCGGGGGGCAGCCCGGGACGGTGATCGTGAGGCCATGGCGCTCATGGCGCACAGCCTCAAGGGGTTCAGCATGGAAGCCCCCCAACTCCATGAGCTGACGAAGACCTTCGAGGCAGTCATGCGTGGCGGGGACGCCATCCAAGCGGGAACCGTCGAGACCTTGGCGTGCGCATTGGAGGCCGTGTTGGCTGAACTGGTGCATCGCAGTCAGCAGGACGGAGATGCCTGAGGCCCAATGATCGGCCCTCGCATTGCGGGAATACCCAGGCACAGGCAATGTGGTAATGGCCACGCAGCAATTGCTGGAAGAAAAGTAGGAAATACCAATGGACACCCATATTCTGATTGTGGACGATGAGCTACCCAACCGACTCATCCTGGAAGATCTGCTAGAGACACAGTACTTTGTGCATGCACTGAGTAACGGGCATCAGGCGCTGGACTACCTCATGGCGGCTAGACCGGCCGATCTCATCCTGTTGGATGTAGTGATGCCGGGCATGGACGGTTTTGAAGTGTGCCGACAAATCAAGGCAGCACCTCGGTTGCAGGATATTCCGGTAATGTTCCTGACCAGCCTCGATAGCGTGGTGGACGAGGAGCACGGGCTATCGCTGGGGGCTGCGGACTTTATCCACAAACCGTATTCGCGGGCGATCGTTCTTGCCCGAATCCGCAACCATTTGGAACTAGCGCAGGCCCGCCGCCGATTGTGTGATCGCAATCTACAACTGGAACATCTGGTGGCTGAACGCACCCGCGAGGTGCTGCACGAGAAAGAACAAGTGATCGCAGTACAGGATGTCATCATCACGGCCCTGTGCGCACTGGCGGAAATTCGTGACAATGAAACAGGCAACCATATTCGCCGCACGCAAAAATACATACAGTCATTGGCCAATAAGCTCAGCAATCATCCCCGTTTCATGGCGGAATTGAGCAACGATATCATCCAATTGCTGTTCAAGTCAGCGCCCCTGCATGACATCGGCAAAGTCGGCATTCCCGATTCCATACTACTGAAGCCAGGCAAATTGACCGATGAGGAATGGGTCATCATGAAACGGCATACCGAATACGGCCGCGATGCCATATCCCAGGCAGAAGGCGAGATCGGTGCATCGACGAACTTTCTTCGCTACGCGAGAGATATTGCCTATAGTCATCATGAGAAATGGGATGGCTCCGGCTACCCTCAGGGCATCTCCGGGGATGCCATTCCTCTCGCCGCACGCCTCATGGCTGTGGCCGATGTGTACGACGCCCTGATTTCGGCGCGAGTCTACAAATCCGCATATTCCCACGACGAAGCCGTAAGAATGATTGTGGAGGAACGCGGAACGCATTTTGATCCAGACATCGCCGATGCACTACTGGAAGTCGAAGGGGAATTTCGAGCCATCGCGATGAGCTATTGCGATGAAGAAGCAGGGATTAGAAAGTAGGGATGAAAAAATAGAGATGAAAAAGTAGGAAGTAGGGATTAGGAAGGTTTCCACCCACTTGCCGACCCACTTTCCGTATTGCTTGGTACGGTCTGCGTGGATATGCCCAGCCGGGACCATGTGGCATACATCCCTGCGACAACAGTCGCGGAACAGTCGCAGTCCAGCCCCTACTGGAATAGGTTCTAAGCCAATGGCGCCTGGTGTACCACCCGTTGCGGGTAGGGAATGTCGATCTCGTGCTTGCGCAGCGCATGCAGCACGTCGAGCAGGATCGCTGATTTCAGGTTCAGCGTGCCGTTGGCGGGGTCGGCAATCCAGTACCCGAGCGTGAATTCCAGCCCGTCAGCGCCGAAGTTGCTCAGCGCTACCGAAGGCCCGGGGTCGCGCAGGACCCGTTCCTGGCGTAGGGCGGCTTGCGAGAGCAGCGACATCACGAGATCGACATCGCTGTCATACCCCACCATCACGACGGTCGATTGCCACACCTTGGGGTCGGCCAGCGAGAGGTTTTCGACGCGGCTTGTGATGAGCATTTCGTTGGGAACGATCGACTCGCGTCCCGTCAACGAGCGAATGACCGTATAGCGCGCCCTGATTTCCGTGATGACCCCGGTGAAGGAATCGACCATGATGCTGTCGCCGATGCGCATACTGCGCTCGGCCAGGATCACGAAACCGCTGACGTAGTTGGCCGCAAGTTTTTGCAGCCCAAAGCCGATGCCGACACCGATAGCGCCGCCAAGCACCGACAGCGCAGTGAGGTCGATCCCCACCGCAGACAGCGCAACCAGCAGCCCAACGAACAGTAGCAAAGCGCGCGTGGCATTGCTGACGGCCAGCCGCAGGCTCAGCTCCCCACCCGTTGCGCGACGCAGCAGCCGTGCCTCGATCGCTGCGGATACCCACAGCGCCAGAATCAGCACGACGGCGGCAGTGAGCGTTCCTTCGATGATCTTGCGCAGGGAAAGGTCTACGTCTCCGACCTTCCAGTGGATTTGGTCGAGTTCCGTCAGCACCAGTGGCAACAGCCCGGTGATCCACAACACGAGCGTGAGCCAGACCAGCCAGGAAATGCTGCGTTCGAGCATTCGAATGAGCGGCGTTTCCTGAAAAGCCGCTTGCAGCACCTTCACCGTGAGGCGAATGCTCACCAAAGCCAGCAAGATCGGGATCGCGAGGTGAAAAACCGGCGAGTGCAGCGAACCCGCAAAACCCCGCACGGCCAGAAAGGCCAGCCCCATCAGCAGCGTGGGGAACAGCACGCCGTCGATGACGCGACGGCCAAACATGATCGACGTGCTGGGCGTGGCTGCCGTGCCCTCGCGCGCGCCAAAAGCGCGTGCCAATCGCTGGGCGATCAGCCACGCCAGCGCCACGCACCCGGCCAGCACCAGGGTATCAAGCAAGGCGCCGACATGCAGCAGCGAGGCCCGCCAGCCATCGAGCTGCGAAGGCAGGGTGCCCGCTTGCATCACGCTTGCGGCGCTCCCCGTGCTTGCAGCGCCTGCGGGCAACACCATCAAACGCCCAGGGAATCGAAGACCAGGCGTTCCTGCCCGTCTTCGCTGAGCCAGACCTGCGCTGGCTTGCAGCGCAAGCCGGAAGCCTGTTCACCGTCCAGGGTGCAGTACACCCCGGCTATGCAGACTAGCTCTGCATCAAGGTACGTGGTAACGATGCGCGCCTGCGTATCGCCCCTGGCCCCGGCAATCGCCCTGCCCTTGAGGGGAGCGTAGGAGTAAATGCTGCCATCCGCCACCGCTTCCGCGCCAGAATGCACCGGGCACAGGAGCAGCAAATCCGCAGAGCGTGCATAGACCTTTTGGCCCGAACGCAAAGGCTTGCGCACGACGACGGGGGGGAGTGGGCCGACGGGGGGTTCCGGGGGAGCGACTGCTGCTGCAATATCCGCAGCTTGCTCCGTGTTGGCTGTAGGGGCGGCATGGGTCGGGGCGGCCGCCGTGGTCGCATTGCCGGAATGGGCAGGCTGGGCCGATTCCCCACCATGCCCTTGGGCAGCCTCGGCGTTGGTGGAAGCGGTGGGCGTAGCCGATGCAGGCACGCGCCGTTGTGGTGCAGGCGCAGAGAACAAGCCACGTTCTTCCAACGCGCCAGCCAACGCAGGCGAGATGCTGCGGTACGCCACCGGGCGCATCCTGCAACTTCGCAGCGCCGCGAACAAGGTGTCCAAGGCAGTGCCGGGGGGAATGTCCCAATCCTGAAAATCGAGAACGACGGGGTCGTCGTCAAAAAATCCACTCGATTGGCTATCCGGGCCGAAACGCTGCAACAACGATGCGGCGACGTCTTCCAATGCATCGGTACGCAACAGCAGTACGGTGCTTTGCAGGAAATGACTTTTGATGTCGAACAACGTACCCACTGGATCTCCTCGGGACAAAACACCCTTCAAATGATTCTATCGACGCACTTTGGGGCCGCTGAGAGAGGGCCATGGGGCTGCTATGGAATGGCTACGGCGCGGCTTGGGGGCCGGTTTCTACACGGGCCACACCACGCCGTGCTCGTTGAGAATGGCATCGAGCGGCTGGTCGTGGGGTTCGGGGTAGAAGTCGGGCAGGAAGCCCGAGGCAAAACCTACCCCCACGGTGTAGGGCCGTGGGGAAAGCGTGGCCAGCGTTCGGTCGTAAAACCCGCCGCCGTAGCCTAGGCGATACCCCCCGGCGGCGTACCCCACGCAGGGAACGAACAGCAAGGTCGGGATGATTTGGTCGGTATCCTTCGGCTTGGGGATGCCAAAAGCGTCTTCCTGCATCGGGCAGCCGGGGTACCAATCGTGAAAGCGCAGCGTTTTGTGCGCGGAATCGACGACGGGCAGGCCGATCTTGCGGCGCTGCGGGTATTCGAGCAGCTCGCCGTCTTCCTTCCACCGATGCAGTGCAGGCAGGGGGTCGAATTCCCCACGAATAGGCCAGTAGGCGCCAACGGAGGTGTCTGGTCGCGCAAGCAGCCAGACCCGAAGCACTTGCTGGAGCATCGCCACGCGCTCCATCCGATCCGGCATGTGGGTTCGGTACGCCAACAGCCGTTTGCGCAGCGATTTTTTGTCTTCCCCATCAGAGTGAGCTGGAGTACCGTGGCCACTATCCATACCACCATCCATAATTTGATCCATGCAATGGAAGGCTCTGTGCGCAGGCATCGCCGTCGTCGGCGCTCTATGCATCCCCCCGGCGGGGGCACAACCGTCGGCGGATGCGGTGATCGTGCGCATGCACGAGGCGTTTCAGAAGAACGATAGCACCACTTTGCAGGCGCTGCTTCCGCAAGCACGGGGGCATTTGCTTGCGCCATGGGCTGCATACTGGGCGCTGCGTGTCCGCCTCGACACCGCCAGCGATGCCGAAGTCGCCACATTCTTGCGCAGCCACGCCGGAACGTACCACGAAGACCGCTTGCGCAACGACTGGTTGCTGGTGCTGGGGCAACGGCGGGATTGGCCCCGTTTCACGCAGATGCTGGCCGGGTACCGGATGCACGACGACCCCGCAGTGCGTTGCTACACCCTGGCGCGGGACTTGCTGACCACTGCCATCCCCAATGCCGAGGAAGTGCGTTCCCTCTGGTTTGCGCTGAAAGCCCCGGACGACGCCTGCGCCCTGGCTGCCCAGAGCCACCTTGCCGCAGGGCACCTGACTGCCGACGACGTGTGGGAAAAAGCCCGCATCGCCGCGCAAGGCGGACATCTGCGCACAGCGAAGCAGGCGGTGGAGATGGTCGCGCCCGCAGCGATGCTCTTGGCCGACGAGGCGCTGGAGCGGCCTGAACGTTTCTTGCATTCGCTGCCACGCAGGGATGTCCTGTCGCGCGAGCTGGCCACGCTGGCGCTCCTCCGGCTGGCAACGCAATTCCCCCATCGCGCCGCAGCGGAACTGGCGCGCCGATGGGGCCGCTACCTCTACGAGCCGCAACGCGCATGGGTATGGGGGGCGATTGGCAGACAAGCGATGCTCGATCGCAGCGGCGGCGCCCTGGATTACTTTCGCTACGCCCGCCCTGAGCGGCAAACCGACGACCACTTGGCATGGCGGGTGCGTGCCGCGCTATGCCAAAGTCATTGGAGCGAGGTGCGCCGCAGCATCGAAGCCATGCGACCGGATGTCGCCGCGCAGCCCGTATGGGTGTACTGGTATGCACGCTCGCTGCTGCAACCCGGCGCCCTGCCTTCGCAGCGCAAAAAGGCGCATGCTGCATTGCAGCGTATTGCCAGCACCGGGGGCTTTTATGAAATGCTCGCGCTCGAAGAGCTGGGCCAGCTCATCGCCCCACCACCACGCCCAGCCCCCCTCACTGCCGAAGAGCGACGGCAGGCCCGATCCAACCCCGGGTTGCAGCGTGCGCTGGCTGCCATCGCCGTGGGGTTGCGCGCCATCGGGATTCGCGAATGGAACTACACGACGAGCCTGCACACCCCCGGCGGCATGGACGACCGATCCCTGCTCGCCGCAGCGGAATTGGCATGCCAAAAACAAATGTGGGATCGCTGCATCCACACCAGTGAACGCGCCCGCAAAGACATCGACATCAGCTTGCGCTACCCCATGCCGTACCGTGAAGCCATCGTCCGCCCCAGCACGATGGCGGGCCTCGACCCTGCTTTCGTGCTGGGGCTGATCCGTCAGGAAAGCCGATTCCTCGTCGATGCAAGCTCCGGCGTGGGGGCGACGGGGCTGATGCAGCTTATGCCCCGCACAGCACGGTGGATGGCAGCGGATGTAGGCATGGCAGGTTTTGCGCCGGAACAGTTGACCGATACGGACGTGAATCTCCGTCTGGGAACTGCATACCTGCGGCACCTCGTCGATGGCTTTGCAGGCGCATTGCCCATGGCAACGGCCGCGTACAACGCCGGCCCCGCCCGGCCCCGTCAATGGCGCTGCGGGCCTGCCGCTATCGATAGCGCGGCGTGGATCGAGTCCATCCCCTTTGGCGAAACCCGCGACTACGTCAAAAAAGTGCTGGCCAACGCGACGATGTATGCCGCATTGCTGACTGGCCAACCCCAGTCCCTGCGCAGCCGGTTGACATCAAGCAACGCAGTCGGCAAGCTGCCAGAAGGGCTGCCCTGATCCCGCTCCGACCACCCTTTTTTCCTCTTGTACCACTGTCTCCGTAGCGCCCGATTTCGCTCCCTACAATCCATGCGAGTGCATTCTCGGGCTGCCTTGTGCGCCGCCAGCCCCCCCACATCTTGGGGGTTTTCGTCTTTTTTCCTCCCCTATCATGACTAGTCCTCGTGTACCTTCGTGGCGGAGTTCGCGTCTGGGTATGGCGGCCGTGCTGGGCACCTTTGCCTTGACGGCATTCGCCGAACCGGACTCCTTGCCTGCGGAATCTTCCCGTTTGCAGATTTCCGGCTACCTGTCCCTGGTCGGTGGCAGGGTGTGGGACGGCGTTCCCGACGTATACGGAACCGCGCAAATGCTCGATGCCACCTGTCCTTGCTACATCGCGGACTGGGGCAACGCTGGCGTTTATGGGCGCGATTTCTCGATTACCCCCGAGAGTCGTATCGGATTGCAAGGCACCTATACGTTGACGGATACCGCGAGTGTGACAGCGCAAATCGTCAGCCGGGGCACCGACGAGCGCCCCACGCTGACGTGGGCGTATGCCAGCGTCAAGCTCTCTGATGCCTTCGAGGTACAAGCCGGGCGCAAGAGGATCCCGCTGTATTACTACTCGGACTTTCAGGACATCGGCCTGTCATACCCCTGGATCACGCCGCCACCCGAGTTGTATGGATGGGAAGCCACCAATTACAACGGCGCGAGCGTGCGCTATGAAGGCAATGTCCAGGGTACCGACGTGCGTGCCAGCCTCTTTGCGGGGCAGGAAAAGGTCGATGATTCGTTGTACTACGAGTTGCTCGGTTATATGGATGGATATCAAGGTCCTACCACCGTGAAGTGGAAAAACCTCGTTGGCGCGGACGCCGAATTCAGCAGAGGCCCACTCGTCGCACGCCTGGTCACGATGCAATCCGATATCCATATCGATAACACCGCTGACCCCGACGACCCGTGGGAAGAACAGCAAAGACTGCGTGCGCACGGCATTGCGGTCAATCTCGATTTCGACAGTTGGTTCGTGCTCTCCGAGTTCACCAAACTCACCCGCGACTACCCGCAGGACGGCTATACCGTCAGTGCTCCGGCCAAAACCATCGGTGCAGGGTACCGATGGGGCGCGTGGACACCCTTCTTGAACTACGCCAAGTTCACCGAGGAAAGCTCGGATATCGAGTTGTACCCACCCACCGGATACAAACGGACCTCGCTGACCCTGCGCTACGACTTGCGCCCAGGCAACGCGATCAAGGTGCAGTGGGACAAAAATACCGACATCACCAAAAATTACGGTGGGGATGGCAAAGTGTTGCGCATCGCCTATGACTTGGTGTTCTGAAGGAAGCCGCCTCATGAAACAACATATTCTGGCCACCGTTGCGCTGGCTTTGTGGGCGCAAACCTCGGTGGCGCAAGTCGCCGTCGTCGTCGGCGCGGGCAGCCCGGCTACTTCGTTGACCCTCGAACAAGCCGCCAGCCTATTCCTGGGCAAATCCGGGCAGCTCCCAGGGTTTGGCACGGCCCTGCTCTTGGATCTGCCGGATTCCTCGTCGGCGCGGGAGCATTTCTACACCAAGGTCACGGGCAAATCCGCAGCGCAAATCAAGGCAGCTTGGTCCAGGCTGATGTTCTCCGGCAAAGCCACTCCGCCCAAAGAGGTGGCGAACTCCGCAGCGGTCAAAAAAGCCGTTGCCGCCCATCCTGGCACAGTCGGGTATATCGAAAAAAGCCAGGTGGATTCTTCGGTCAAGGTGCTGTTGGCAGTCGATTGACCCACGTAGGCTACGGCGCGGGCTATTGGCCTGTTCCCCGCAGCCTGCAAGCGCCTTCCAGGCTCTACAGGAGTAGCCATGAAATTCCGTTCGAAGATGTGGGCGCTCCCCGCGAGCGTCGGCGTTGCACTTGCAGTGGGGTTGGCGCTGAGCCTGACCGTGGGGGTGCGCAACAACCGCAACCTGGAATTGCTCCGCACGGTCGAAACACCGTACCTGGAGTACCTCTTCGAAGCGGAGCGCGGGGTACACCAGCTCCAGGCCGACTTTCAGGCCGCTGCCTCCGAGGGCGAGGCCGAACGCCTGCGCGACGCCCAGGCCAGCGCAGATGCCGTGCGCAACGCGCTGACCCGTGCGCGCCAGCTTGACGGCAAGGGGCAGCCTGCCGAGGCGCTGGTTGCAGCCTTCGATGCCTACCATTCCGCAGCGTTGGCGGCGACGCAAGCGATGCTGGAACACCGCATCGGCCCCGAGCTTGTCGAGCGCATGAACAACGCGCAAAAAGAGCTGGCGGTCCAGACCCAACGTTCCCGCGAGGAAGCGCACCGCACCCTCGAAGCCCGTTTCCAGAACGTCGCGCAAGCGCAGCGGGACGCGCTGACCATCAGCACGGTGCTGGGGGTATTGATCGTCGTGGGGCTGGGGCTAGGGTCGCGTGCCATCATTACCTCGGTGTGGAATGATTTGGGCGCTGAGCCGTCTGACGCAGCAGCAGCGGTACAGCGTGTTGGCAGCGGGGATCTCAGCGTGCATATCGACGTTGTGTCCCAGGACACGTCCAGCCTGATCGCCTACATCGCGCACATGCAGGACAACCTGTCTGATGTGGTCACCCACATCCGGACAGGTGCGGAAACCATGGCCGACGCCACCACGCGCATTGCCTCCGAAAACATCGATCTCTCCACCCGTACCGAAGAACAGGCCACCGCACTCAAGCAAACGGCCCGCTTGATGGAAGAACTGGCCACGACGGTGCGGAGCAACTACGAAGGTGGCCTCAACGCCAACGCCATCGTTGGTTCGGCGCGGGATACGGCCTTGCAGGGTGGAACCGTCGTCAAGCAGGTGGTACAGACGATGGAGTCGATCAATGCCTCGTCCAAGAAGATCGGCGACATCATCGGCGTGATCGATGGCATCGCTTTCCAGACCAACATCCTCGCCCTGAATGCTGCCGTCGAGGCCGCGCGCGCCGGGGAGCAAGGGCGCGGTTTTGCCGTTGTCGCCAGCGAGGTGCGCAACCTGGCCAGCCGCGCTGCCGCAGCCGCCAAAGAAATCAAGGCGCTCATCGTGTCGTCGGTCGATAGCGTCGATGCAGGCTACCAGCTCGTCGAGCAGGCGGGCAGCACGATGGATCAGATCGTCGACGGCGTGCGGCGCGCTGCGGACATCATGGGCGAAATCACTGCGGAAAGCGCACACCAATCCGAAGAAATCGAGCGGATCAAACAATCGATCTTCCAGATGGATCAGGTGACGCGCCAGAACGCAGAACTGGTCGTCAAAGCCGCCGACGCAGCGCAGTCCTTGCAACAACAGGCCAACGCCATGGTGGAAGCCGTCAGCGTATTCAAGGTCGCATCCGCATCCTGGCCGGCCTTGGGGCGCTGAGAAACGGTACGCCAAGATAGTGCGGCCATGGCGCTAAGCCCCGCGCAGCTTCCTGATCATCTGGCTGGCGGGCTGCGCAGCCTGTACACCGTTGTGGGGGACGACCCCTTGCTGGTCCAGGAGTGCATGGACTCTCTGCGCGCAGCAGCCCGTGCGCAAGGAGCTGCGGAGCGCGAGCGCTACGTCAGCACCGACCCGCGCTTCGACTGGAGCGCAGTCTGGATGGCGCTACACAGCGTGGGGTTGTTCGCGCCCAAAAAGATTCTGGAGCTGCACGTCCCCAACGGCAAACCCGGCAAGGAAGGCAGCACAGCCCTGCAACGCCTGGCACAGGATGCCTTGCGCAGCGATACGGCGACGACCCTTGTCGCCCTGCCCCGGCTCGACAAGGCATCGCGTGGTTCGTCGTGGTTCGCCGCGCTGGAAAAAGGGGTGACGATCGACGTCCCGCCGGTGGATCGTGCGCAATTGCCCAAGTGGATCGCCCAACGCCTGCGCCAGCAGGGGCAGCGCGTCCCCGCCGGGGCCGAAGGGCAGCGCGTGCTGGATTTCTTTGCCGACAGGGTCGAAGGCAACTTGCTCGCCGCGCACCAGGAAATCCAGAAACTCGCGCTGCTGTACCCGCAAGGCGAGCTTGGATACGAACAGATCGCCGAGGCCGTGCTCGACGTTGCCCGCTACCACGTCTTTCAGCTTCCCGAAGCCGTGCTCGCCGCCGATGCCCAGCGCGTGCAGCGCGTGCTCGACGCACTGCAAGGGGAGGGAGAAGCCGTCGTCCTCGTGCTCTTCACCTTGGCCGAGGACTTGCGTGCGCTCTGGCGAGTGAAAGAGGCCACGCTCGCTGGCAAGGCGCTGGCTGCTGCGCTGCAAGAACACCGCATCTGGTACCAGAAAGCCCGCGCCTTCGAGCAGCTTATTCCCCGCCTGCGTCGAGAAGATTTGGGGCACCTCGTGCAAGCCGCGCACCAGGTCGATGGCATCACCAAGGGGCTGCGCCACCCCGATTGGCCCGAAGACCCCTGGCAAGCGGTGCTACAGCTTGCGCTGCGGGCGTGCAAGGTACTGGGGCGGCCGTCTTAAAACTGCAACCCCGCTGGCGGCGCGACAGAAGGGGTGGCTGGAGTAGGTTGCGCGGGTTCGGCGTCACGAGCCGGTACGGGCACCTTGGGGGGGACGAGCGCAACGGGCGCCGGGTTGCTGTACCCGGGCGGGAGCTGGGACTCTTGCGGATAGCCCGCAGCGTCGATGTTCTGCACCCACTCGGCCTCGGAAAACCCCCGAAGGTGCTGTGCCCCGACGGTCAGCATCGGAATCGAGACGCTGCCAAAAAGCTGGCGCAGCATCTTGGCGTCTTCCGGCGACTGCACGAGCTTTTCGGAAAACGGCACGCCGCGCTGCTGCAACCATGCCCGCCCACCGTCGCAAGGGACACAGCCTTTGGTGGTGTACAGCGTCACGGGGTACTGGCTGACCGCTTGGCGTAATGCAAACGGCATCCCGGTGGTCGTCACGGCATCGCTTGCCGCAGCCCCCCGGATGTCCAGCGGCTGGGCGTTGTCGGTATCTGCAGGCGGTTTGTCCGAAAACACCACCCTGCCTTTGGCATCGACGCTGCGGTAGATCGTCTGCGCCCCGGCTGGGTACGCGCTGCATACGGCGGCGACGAGGGCGCAGCACCACAGCCCCCTAGCCCAAGGCGCCACCATGCGATGCGGTGGCAACGGTAGGGATGTATATCGATCCATGGCAATCACTCCTTGTATTCCTTGTTCCCCAACCCACGGTGCCGTAGCAGGGCATCGATGCGTGGCGCACGACCGCGAAAGGCCTGGAAAGACTCCATCGCCGGTCGGCTCCCCCCCACTTCCAGAATCTCCTGGCGGAAGCGCAGCCCGGTTCGTCGATCCAGCTCCCCGTCGGGAGACGCCGTTTCCTCGAAGGCGGCGTAGGCATCGCTGCTCAGCACCTCGGCCCACAAATAACTGTAGTAGCCCGCGCTGTACCCGCCGGAGAAAATGTGGCTGAATGTGTGCGCAGGCCGCGCCCATGGCGGCGAAGGCAGCACGGCTACCTCGTCGCGTACTTGCTGCAACAGGGCCTGTACCTCCGCCGGGGGTGGGGTTTGCGCATGGAGCAGCATGTCAAACAGCGCGTATTCCACCTGTCGCAGAAGCTGCAACCCGCTGTGGAAATGGCGTGCGGCGACCATCTTGTCGAACAGCGTGCGAGGCAGGGGTTCGCCCGTATCGACGTGCGCGCTCATTCGTGACAGCACGTTCCACTCCCAACCAAAGTGTTCGAGGAACTGGCTGGGCAACTCGACGGCATCCCATTCCACCCCCTGGATGCCTGCGACCTCGACCTCATCGACCTGGGTGAGCAGATGGTGCAGCGTATGGCCAAACTCGTGAAACAGGGTCAGCACATCTTCGTGCGTCAGCAATGCCGGTTTGCCATCCGCCCCGGTGGAAAAATTGCACACCAGGTACGCAATCGGCAACTGCTGCCGGTCTGCACGGAACCAGCGGTTTTGGTACTCGTCCATCCAAGCACCGCCGCGCTTACCGTTGCGCGCCGTCGTATCGAGGTAAAAGCGCCCTAGCTCCGTGGCAGGAGATGTATCGGTAGCCAGGCGCGAGACGCGAAAACAGCGCACGTCCTCATGCCAGACTGGGGCATCGTGTGGCTCGATACCGATGTCGAACAAGGCACGCGCCAAGCCAAACAGCCCGTCGAGCACCCTGGGCAACGGGAAGTAGGGTTTGACCTCCTGCTCGCTGTACGCATAGCGGGATTGCCGCAGCCGCTCGCCAAGGTATGTCCAATCCCAAGCCTCGGGGTGATCGCAACCCAGTTGCTGCGCGGCGAACTGGCGCAGTGCCCGCACGTCGCGGCGCGCATAGGGGCGGGCCTTGCGAGCCAGGTCACGCAAAAAGGCCAGCACGTCCTGGGGCGAATCGGCCATTTTGGGAACGAGCGAGACCTCGGCAAAGCTGGAGTACCGCAGCAGCCGGGCTTCCTCCTGCCGCAAGCGCAGTAGATCGGCGATGACGGGGGTGTTGTCCCAGCGGCACCCTGCTTCGGCCGCCTGTTCCGAAGCGCGTGTCGTGTAGGCGCGGTACAGGCGCTCGCGCAGCGAACGGCTGTGTGCAAACTGCATCACCGGCATGTAGCACGGCGCTTTCAGCGTTAGCTTGTACCCCGGCTGGCCTTCGGCCTGGGCCTGCTCCCGCGCCTGTGCGATGACGTCTGTGGGCAAACCAGCGACCTCGTCCTCCGTCGCGAAGTACGCAAAGGCTTCGGTGGCGTCGAGCACGTTTTCGCTGAAAGTCTGGCTGGCCTGCGCCATGCATTCCTGCAACTGCAAGAAGCGTTCGCGCTCTTCCCCCTGGAGCTGCGCCCCGCCCAGAACGAAGTCCCGCAGGGCATTGCGCAGCGCACGCAGGGTCTCTCGCCCCAGCCCTTCCTGCGGAATCGCCTGGTACTTGGCATACAGGCGCGTATCGCTGGCCAGACGCGCAAAAAACTCCGTGATCCGGGGCAGCACCACATGCACCACAGCGCGCCATTCCGCGCTATCGCACACACTCTTGAGGTGCCCCACCACCCCCCATGCGCGGGAAAGCCGCTCGACGGCAACGCCCAACACGCTGGCCATGGCATCCCAGTCTGGAGCAAAGTCCGGCGCGGCCACTTGCTCCAGCGCAGCCTGCGCCTGGTCGATCAGCGCCGTGATCGCAGGTTCGATATGTGCGGGAAGGACGGCGGGAAAGTCGGGACGGTCGTCAAGGTGCAGCAGGGGGTTGTGGGCAGCAGGCATAGGGGTGGCAAGAGGTAGGAGGATCTCATCCAAAACGGGGGATCGTACGAAAAACTTGCAGACAGTCCCGATAGGGGCTGCAATATGCACATTCCTTGGCCAACATGGCTCGGCCCACGCGCCTTGGGCTATCCCTGCCGACCGCCATTGCGGTTGTCGCCGCTCCTACTGGGTGCAACCGCCACACACACCCGATTTCGTCCCTGGGCCTTGGCTTGGTATAAGGCTTGGTCAGCCTGCCGTAGCAAATCGTCGGGGGTGTTGGGGGCGCCAACGGCCGCGCTCACCACCCCGAGGCTGGCGGTGACGCAGTCTGCGACCTGCGAGCGTGCATGCGGCAGGGCACGCGCCGCGATGCCCTGGCGAATTTGTTCGGCCACTTTGCTGGCGCCAGCGGGTTCCGTTCCCGGCAGGATGCAGGCAAATTCCTCCCCACCGTAGCGTGCGGCCAGATCGGTGGGGCGTTTGGTGGCCTCGGCCAGCACCTGGGCCACTTGCCGCAGGCATTCGTCCCCTTGCTGGTGGCCGTAGTGGTCGTTGTACAGCTTGAAAAAATCCACGTCGAGCAGGATCAGCGACAGCGCAGCGCCGGTGCGAGCATGACGTTCGCATTCGGCAGCCAACGTCAAGTCGAACTGCCGACGGTTGGCGATGCCTGTCAGCGCGTCGGTGTTGCTCAGTGCTTCCAGTTTCTCGTTGGAGTCTGCCAGGGCTTGGTTGGCAAGCTCCACTTCTTCGAATGCCTGCTGGGTGCGCTCGTGGTGTTCGCGCAGTTGCTCGACCATCCGGTTGAGCGAATGCATCAGCCGGTCTCCGTCGGATCGGGGCGTGGCATGTGCAGCCAGGTTGCCTGCGGCGATGGTTTCCGCCAGGGCAACAGTGTCCGCACTGGCGTGGAGCAACTCGTCGAGGGCACGAT
The DNA here is from genome assembly GCF_000477435.1 of Candidatus Symbiobacter mobilis CR. Taxonomy (NCBI): domain Bacteria; kingdom Pseudomonadati; phylum Pseudomonadota; class Betaproteobacteria; order Burkholderiales; family Comamonadaceae; genus Candidatus Symbiobacter; species Candidatus Symbiobacter mobilis. The sequence goes on along the minus strand of NC_022576.1, from coordinate 2,114,324 downwards.
CCATTTGGCGCACCTCGACGAACGCTGCGCGTTCCACAGCACCCACCGGTTCGAGTTCCCCGCGTGCCAGGCGCTCCATCGCATGCACCATCCTGCGAATTGGCGTGGAGATGGCCTGACTGAATCGCGCCGCTTCTGTAGCCGCTAGCAGCCCGAAGAGGATGACCGCCCCGGCAATGCTCAGCAACATCGTTCGCATGGACTGCTGTTCGGTGCCACGGGATCGCAGCACCGCCACCGAGGCCACGGGACCCTCCTCGTTGCCGACGTCGATATGGCTTTCGTAGTAGGCATTGCTGGCCACCGTGCGGGCAACGACTGGCTGGATAGGCTGGGTGTTGACGAAGGTACCGAAGGAAACCCGGTCTACGACGGAATGCAACGGGTGTGCAAAGTGCGTGTAGGGATGGAGCGTTCCCAGTACCCAACGGCCATCGACATAGGCATTGATGTCGGTGCGGCTCATAGCCGCGATGCGCTGGATGTCTGAAGCGCCCCATGCCAGGGACAGAAGGAGCAAACCGTTGGGGGGGTCTGCGCGCCCGGGTTCTTGGTCGACGGGAGAGAAGTAGTCGAACCCGGAGGGCACCCCGTGTACCGGGGCACGGTATTCGATCGCAGGGCGCCGATGCAGCAGCGCGAACCGTTCCTGCGCGGGGGCCGCAATGGCATGCACCGGCAAGCCTGGCGCCACAAAGTCGGGCAAGGGCGTCGTGTCTAGCCGTTGCAAGGCATCCCCCCGGCTGAAGCGCTCTTCTGCCAAAACGGTGCGGGCGACGCCGCTGCCAACGAGCACTGTTTTTTTGCGCTGCACCAGCAACATGCCGGGCTGCCACTCGGGAAGGTGCAGGTACACCGTTTTGTGCGGGGTATCGTCGGCCACGTAGAGCAGAAGCAGCCTGCCAAGGTCGTCATAGACGGCAATGTGCAACCCTTCCCGGCCCAGTGCGTCGGCCAAGTCATAGAGGTGATCCGCCAGCGGGGCGGTCTGTGCGACGACGGACTGGATCCAAGCCAGGCGCTGCGCTGGATGCGGCGATAGCGGTTTTTGGCGCGCTGCCCGCACCTTGTCGAGCGCTGCGCGAATCGGGTAATTGCGCTTTTCCACCTCGCGCGCCATTTCCCGCTGCTTTTGTTGCATGGTGTCCGCCAGCAAGGCAAAGGCCGCTTCGATCGAGAGTTGCGTGCGTTGCTTGACGTCGTGGGCAAAGATCGCGTAAAACACGCCGGACAAGGACAACACCGACAGGCCGAGCAGCAGCCCGACCCGCATCAGGATAGTGCGGCGCAACGTCACGACCGGGCCAATCGGAACTATTCGAGAGCTTGGTACACCAATCGGGAAATCTGCTCGGAGATTTCCCACGCGGGTTTCGGGGGCAGCACGGTTTGCAGCACAACGATCAGCAGGTTGCGGTCGAAATTCAGGTCCAGGTTCTTGCCTCCCAACCCCAGCACGCTGACCGAACCAGGATCGCGAAAACTGCCCTTGCCGTTGAGGAAGCAGCCCAGGCCGTAGCGCTCGTACCCCTGCTGAAAAAAGTGAAACTTGTCTACCCCTGGCAAATCGCCGACCTGGTTGGTATGGATTTCCTGGACGGATTCTGGCTTCAGGATACGCACACCGCCGTATTCCCCGCCGTTGAGCAACATCTGCCCGAGCCGGAAATAGTCGGCAGTCGTCGAATACACGCCGACCCCCGCAGAATAGAGCTTTCTGTTGCGGTGGGCGTGGGGGCTGACTTTGCCGGTCAGTCGCTGACCGTCACTTTCCCAGGACACAGAAGTGCGACCGATTTTGTCGGTGGGGGGGTAGAAGAAGCTGTCGCGCATCCCCAGCGGACCGAAGATGTGCCGCTGGTAGTAGTCTGCCAGCGACAGGCCCGAGACCACCTCCACCACCCGTCCGGCCACATCGGTGCTGAGGCCATAACCGAATTCTGTTCCTGGATGAAACAGCAGGGGAACTGTGGCAAGGCGGCGGGTGTTTTCCGCCAAGTCGAAGTCGGGATCCCCCGCGCCGATGTCCACGCCTGCGGGGATGAAGTCTTCGTCCCAGTAGCCGACGATGCCCGAAGTCATCGATAGCAATTGGCGAACGGTGATGAGGCTGCGCGCCGGTTCCAGCCGGTAAGGCGTGGGCGAACCTGGGGGCAGCTTGACCTTGACCTGGGGGTGGGCAAATTCTGGAAGGTATTGGGAAACGGGGTCGTCAAGCCGGAGCCTGCCCTGCTCCACCAACTGCATGACCGCAATGCCAACGATGATCTTGCTGCTGGAGTACATCAAAAAGATCGTGTCCGTGGTCATCGGAACGCCGAGGTTGGCGTGGCCGAAAGCCTTGTGGTAGACCACCTTGCCATTCTTGGCGACAAGCACCGTCGTGCCGGGGACGATGCGGTCGGCGATGGCCTGGTTCACTAGCGCGTCAATGCGCGCCAAACCCGATGCAGAAAGGCCGACTTGTTTCGGTGCGGCGGTGGGCAGGCCCGTGGAACCGGGCGCTTGTGAGCCTTGGCAGGCGACAAGCAGCGCCACGACGATTCCCCCAACCCCCAGGCGTATCCAGCAAGGCCCACAACGCAAGATGCAAGAGAGGGATACAGGTCGTGCCATGGCGTTCCTTGCAAGGTATGTCGTGGGTGGGGAAAGAGAGGGTGCATTATGGAAGCGTGGCATGTCCCCGTTTGGTACGAGCGACGGCAGTCGCGATGCACCGATGTCGGCCGTGCTCACAGTCGACCAGTACACGCACTCGGTATGCATCTCCCTTCCCCTTCTGCCTGACGCCAGGGCGCAAGCATAAAATCCAAGGCATCGCAGCGCAAAGGCCCCGTCACGTCGGGCCTTTTTTTTGCGCTGCGTTTTTCTTTTTTCTTGCCCGTGCTTGCTTGCTGGGCAATTCCCCTTTCCCTTTTTTTCCCTATCAGGAGGTTTGCATGAGGATATTGATCGTCGGTGGTGTGGCGGGGGGTGCTTCCGCTGCGGCGCGAGCTAGAAGGTTGTCGGAGGATGCCGAAATCGTTCTGTTCGAGCGCGGGGAGTACATCTCCTTTGCCAATTGCGGGCTGCCGTACCACATCGGCGGCGTGATTGCCGACCGCCAGCGCCTGTTGGTGCAAACCCCTGAAGCGATGCGCGCGCGGTTCCGCATCGACGTGCGCACCCGCACCGAGGTGCTCCAGATCGATCGCGCTGGCAAATTCGTGCTCACCCGTGACCTGGCCACGGGAACCGAGCGTCGGGAACCCTACGACTTTCTGATCCTTAGCCCCGGCGCAGAACCTGTGCGCCCACCGCTGCCCGGCGTCAACCTGCCCCGCGTGCTGACGCTGAAAAACATGGCCGACATGGACGCCATCAAAGCCAAGCTCGACGGCGGCGGGGTACGCAAAGTCGCCGTCATCGGAGCGGGCTATGTGGGGCTGGAAATGGCCGAAGCCCTGCGTGAGCGCAAGCTCGACGTGACGCTGATCGAACTGCGCAAGCAGGTGATGGAGCCGGTAGACCCGGAAATGGCGGCGTTCCTGCACCAGGAACTCGCCTTGCATAGGGTCGATCTGCGCCTGGGCACGGCTGTCAAAGGTTTTGCGGACGAGGGCAATGCCCTGCGCGTCGAGCTGGGTACCGGCGAATCCTTGCAGTTCGACCTGGCGATTCTTGTCGTCGGCGTCAAGCCCGAATCACGGCTGGCCGTTGTCGCCGGGCTGCCAGTCGGCCAGCGTGGCGGGATCGTCGTCGATGACACCATGCGCACCGCCGATCCTGCTATTTACGCGGTCGGCGACGTGGTCGAAGTCACCGACTTTGTCACCCAACAGCCTACGATCATCCCGCTGGCCGGCCCAGCCAACCGCCAAGGCCGCATCGCTGCAGACAACATTTTTGGCAGGCACTCGGTCTACAAAAGCACCCAGGGCACCGCAGTCTGCAAAATTTTTGGCCTGACGGTCGCGATGACCGGGGTCAATGAGAAGCAGCTTGCGGAAAAGTCCATCCCCTGCGAAAAGGTCTACATCCACCCTGCCAGCCACGCCAGCTACTACCCAGGCGCTTCGCAAATCAGCCTCAAGCTCCTGTTTGACCCCGCCAAGGGAACCATTCTGGGCGCCCAAGCCATCGGTCGGCAAGGCGTGGAAAAGCGCATCGACGTGCTGGCCGTGGCGATGCGCGCCAAACTGAGCGTGCGGGACTTGCAGGATCTCGAACTGTGCTACGCCCCCCCCTATGGGTCGGCCAAGGACCCCGTCAACTATCTGGGCTTCGTCGCCACCAACGTGCTCGACGGTTCCTGTGGGGTTTGCCATGTCGAGGAAGTCACCCGTCCGAAGCCAGATCAAGGGCTGCTTGACGTGCGCGACCCTGCCGAAGTCGAACTGGGGATGATCCCCGGCGCGATACATATTCCACTCAACGACTTGCGTTCGCGTATGAGCGAGCTGGCCAAGGACAAGGAATGGCTCGTGTACTGCAAGGTGGGGCTGCGTGGGTATTTGGCGTGCCGCATCTTGTTGCAACACGGGTTCCGCTGCCGGAACCTGTCCGGCGGGTACCTGACGTACGAAGCCAAGCTCGGGCTATTCGCCAAACCCGAGCATACGGAAGCCGAGTTGGTCGATGACTCCGGCGCGCAGCAAGCGCCCCAACCGCTGGAATCGAATGTTCCCGCAGTGCGCATTGATGCCTGCGGCTTGCAATGCCCCGGCCCGATCCTGCGCATCAAGCAGACCATCGACACGCTGCAACCCCGCCAAGTGCTCGAAATCACCGCGACGGATCCGGGTTTCCCCGGCGACGTGCGCTCCTGGTGCAAGGTCACTGGCAACGAGCTGCTGAGCTTGCAAGCCCAAGCTGCCGGAACGACCGCAGTGATCCGCAAACAGGGGCAAGCCGCTCCGGCGCCTGCCGCGCTGCCTTCGGGGGGATCGGGCAAGACGATCATCGTCTTTAGCAGCGATTTCGACAAGGTCATGGCCGCATTCGTCATCGCCACGGGAGCAGCGGCGATGGGAAGCCCGGTCACGCTGTTCTTCACCTTCTGGGGGCTGAATGCCCTGCGTCGCAAAGAATGCGTGAAGGTCTCCAAAAACTTCGTCGAGCGCATGTTCGGCTGGATGATGCCCCGTGGCACCGACAAGCTCGTCCTTTCCAAAATGAATATGTGCGGTGCTGGAACGAGCATGATCAAGGCCATCATGCAGCGCAAGAATGTGTCTTCGCTCCCCGAGCTGGTCAAGATCGCGCAGGAATCGGGCGTGCGCCTTGTCGCTTGCACGATGTCGATGGATCTGATGGGAATCAAGCAGGAAGAGCTGATCGACGGCGTCGAATTCGGTGGCGTGGCGATGTACCTCGAACAAGCCGACCGTTCGAACGTCAATCTGTTCGTTTGATCGATCGTCGGGTTGCTGCCGGGATGGGGCTGAAATGGGTTCTACGTATCCAGATTCTCGGAATCAAGGCTGTCGCCGAGGGATTTTTTCCCTATCGCTGGGTGTTTTTTGAGATACACCAGCAGCAGCGAGATGGCCGCCGGAGTCACCCCGGACAACCGCGACGCCTGCCCCAAGGTGCGCGGCTTGTGCTTGTGCAGAATCTGCCGTACCTCAATGCTCAGCGATGCAATGCCCATGTAGTCGAGATCGGGCGGCAATTCGAGGTGCTCGTGGTGCGCGGCGCGTGCGATGTCCCCTTGTTGGCGCTGGATGTACCCGGCGTACTTTGCCTCGATTTCGACCTGTTCCTGCGCTGCCACCATCTCGCGCGATGTTTCACGGGAAACATCGCTGGCAAACTTGCCACCTGCCATGGTCATGAGGCCCTCGTAATGCACATCGGGCCTGCGTAGCAGATCGGCCAAGTTGTATTCATGCTCCAGCGCACGCCCGAATATCCGGGCTGCCTCTTCCGCATCCAGGTTGTGCGGGCCTACCCAGGTGGAACGCAGTCGCTCCGTTTCACGTGAAACGGCGTCACGCTTGCGGCAAAACGCATCCCAGCGCTGATCGTCGACCAATCCGAGCTTGCGCCCGGTTTCGGTGAGGCGCAAATCGGCGTTGTCCTCGCGCAGTTGCAGTCGAAATTCCGCACGGCTGGTAAACATGCGGTACGGTTCGGTCACGCCACGGGTAATCAGGTCGTCGATCATCACGCCAAGATAGGCTTCGTTGCGCGCCGGGGTCCAACTGTCCCCCGTCCACGCGCACCGTGCGCCAGAACGAAGCGCTGCATTGACCCCAGCGTATAAGCCTTGCGCTGCGGCCTCCTCGTAGCCCGTCGTTCCATTGATCTGGCCTGCGAAAAACAATCCGGCGATTTGGCGGGTCTCGAACGTGCTGTGGAGCGCACGCGGGTCGTAGTAGTCGTACTCGATGGCATAGCCGCTGCGCAGGATGTACGCGCTTTCCAGCCCAGGCAGGCTGCGCACCAGGGCGAGCTGAATATCGAAGGGAAGACTGGTGCTGATTCCGTTCGGGTAGTACTCAGTTGTTGTCAGCCCTTCGGGTTCGAGGAAGATTTGGTGGCTGTCCTTGTCGGCAAACCGGTGAATCTTGTCTTCGATACTGGGGCAATACCGGGGGCCGATGCCTTCGATCTTGCCTCGGAACAACGGGCTGCGATCCAGACCACTGCGAATGATGTCGTGCGTGCGCTCGTTGGTATGGGTGATCCAGCACGGCACTTGCTGCGGGTGCATCTGTGGCGTGCCCAAAAAACTGAATACCGGCATCCCGCCATGCAACCCGCCGGGCATCCCATCCCCCGGCTGTGCGGTACATCGGGAAAAGTCAATCGTCCTAGCATCAATGCGCGGGGGGGTGCCCGTTTTGAGCCTGCCCTGTGGAAGCTGCAACTCCATCAGACGCGCTGCCAGCGCCGTCGAAGAGACATCCCCCGCACGGCCAGCGGGGCAATGCTGAAGGCCAATGTGGATCAATCCGTTCAAAAAGGTACCCGCAGTCAGCACGACAGTCGTGGCAGCAAAGCGAATGCCCATCTGCGTGACCACGCCCGTAACGCGGTCTCCCTGCACCAGAATGTCATCGACAGCCTGCTGGAACAGACACAACCCGGGCTGGTTCTCGATCCTGGTGCGAATCGCCGCGCGGTACAGCAGCCGATCCGCTTGGGCACGTGTGGCACGCACTGCGTAGCCCTTGCTCGAATTGAGGATGCGGAACTGGATGCCGCTTTCGTCGGTGGCCAGCGCCATCGCGCCACCCAGCGCATCGACTTCCTTGACCAAATGCCCCTTGCCGATGCCCCCGATCGACGGGTTGCAGCTCATCTGACCCAGGGTTTCGACCTGGTGCGTCAACAGCAGCGTTTTGCACCCCATCCGCGCCGCCGCCAACGCAGCCTCCGTCCCGGCGTGCCCTCCACCAACGACGATGACATCGAAATGGTCTGGATACAGCATGGGTAACTCCGGTGGTGGGTGAGGGACAGCGTCGTGATACCCGCTGGCTGTACGGCTTTGTATGGCCTGCGTGGATAGGCCTAGCCAAGACAATTGTGCGGAAGTCCTGGATGGGGCAGAAGCGTCGATTGTGTCCCCACAAATCGGAAAAGCCGCAGAAAAACCCAGCCCTCAGGCACGGCAGAGAACGTATATGCTCAGGCCTTCTCGCCCAGTATTGGCTATCGGCGCGGGCCTTGTGGCCGCTCGTCAGCTCGGTTCCGGTTTCGTATGACCTCCCCTACTTCCCCTACTTCTCCACGTTCTTTTGACGTGCTCATCGTCGGCAGTGGTTTGGCTGGACTCAGCGCCGCACTGCTTTTGCCCCGTACTTGCTCGGTCGCCGTGCTCACCAAAAGCCATCGCTGCGATGGTTCGAGTTGCTGGGCGCAGGGAGGTATTGCCGCCGTTTGGGATCAAAACGACAGCTTCGACGCCCACGTGCAAGACACGCTGATCGCCGGTGCAGGGTTGTGTGACCCCACCGTCACCCGTTTTGTCGTCGAGCACGCCCCCCATGCCATCGGTTGGCTCCAAAAAATGGGGGTATCTTTTTCGGAACACGATGGCAAGTTGCACCTGGGCCGGGAGGGTGGGCATAGCGCACGGCGCATCGTCCATGTCACGGACGCCACAGGCGCCGCCGTCCAGCGGTCGCTGATGCAGGCCGTGCTCGAAGCGCCCAACATCACGCTGTGCGAGCAACATACCCTGGTCGATCTGATTACGACGCGCAAGCTGGGTTTGCCCGGCAAGCGTTGCCTTGGGCTGTACGCGCTGGATAACGCCACGGGCCAGGTGCTGACCTTCGCAGCGAGCCATACGATCTTGGCCACGGGGGGGCTGGGCAAGGTGTACCTCTACACCACCAACCCTGATACCGCGACGGGCGACGGCATCGCAGCCGCGTACCGCGCAGGCTGCCGGGTCCAGAACATGGAGTTCATCCAGTTCCACCCGACTTGCCTTTACCACCCCCACGCCAAATCGTTTCTGATCAGCGAAGCCGTTCGCGGGGAAGGGGGGAAATTGCTATTGCCCGATGGCACGCGGTTCATGCCTCGTCACGACCCGCGTGCAGAGCTGGCTCCCCGGGACATCGTTGCGCGTGCGATCGACTTCGAGATGAAAAAAGGCGGTCACGACTGCGTCTACCTCGACATCAGCCACCAGAGCGAAGCATTCCTGATCGAGCACTTCCCCACCATCCACCAACGGTGCCTGGAACTGGGCATCGACATCGCCAAACAGCCGATTCCCGTCGTTCCCGCTGCGCACTATGCATGCGGCGGGGTAGCCACCGACCTCGACGGCAAAACGCCTCTGCAGGGCCTGTACGCCATTGGAGAAATGGCATGTACCGGCCTGCATGGGGCCAACCGCCTTGCCAGCAACTCCCTGGTCGAATGCATGGTTTTTGCGCAGGCTGCGGTGGAACACATCGTCCGCCAAGGCAACCGGCCCGTTCCCGCGCTGCCGGCCTGGGATGTCAGCCAGGTCAGCGATGCAGACGAGGCCGTGATCCTTTCGCACAACTGGGACGAATTGCGCCGTTTCATGTGGGACTACGTTGGCATCGTCCGCACGAACAAGCGGCTCGATCGCGCCCAACACCGCATCGCCCTGTTGCGCAGTGAAATCCACGAGTACTACGCGCACTGTCCCATCACGCGCGATTTGCTGGAAGTGCGCAACCTCGTTCTCGTCGCGGAGCTGATCGTTCGCAGCGCGCAGCAGCGCCACGAAAGCCGGGGGCTGCATTGCAGCCGGGACTACCCCGATCTGCTGCCCGAGGCGCGCCCCACCATCTTGGCCCCTCGCCGTTAGCCGATGTAGCCGATGACCCCAACCATGCCTTCCAACGACTGCGCAGGGCTGCATACAGGGCTAGGGCCACACATAGGGCAACGTGCAGAGCAGCGCAAACCCTTCACCCTGCCCCGCCTGCGCGAGATGCATACGCGGCGGGAAGCCATCGCCATGCTTACGGCCTACGACGCCACGTTCGCAGCCGTGGCCGACGCAGCGGGGGTCGACGCCATCCTTGTCGGCGATTCGCTGGGAATGGTCTGCCAAGGCCACCCCAGCACGGTACCCGTGCGGATGGATGCGATGTGCTACCACGTCGAATGCGTTGCACGCGGGCTGGCCCGCACGAGCGGTACGGCCATGGTGATCGCAGACTTGCCTTATGGCTCGTACCACGAATCTCCCTCGCAAGCGCTGCGCAACGCCGTGGCCCTGATGCAGGCCGGCGCGCACATGGTCAAGCTGGAAGGGGGAGGGTGGACGACGGACACTGTACGTTGCCTGACCGAGCGGGGCATCCCCGTCTGCGCGCACCTCGGGCTGACGCCGCAAAGCGTCCACGCCCTGGGGGGCTACCGCGTGCAAGGCAACACGGCTGACGATGCATCCAGGCTGCGCACGCACGCCGTGGCCTTGCAAGAGGCTGGCGCCGCCATGCTGGTGTTGGAGATGGTGCGGGCGCAGGTGGCTGCGGACATCACCGCAGCGTTGGCCCATTGCCCAACGATTGGCATTGGCTCCGGGCGCGGCACCGCCGGGCAGGTGCTGGTGTTGCACGATGTGCTGGGGGTCGGGCTGGGCCGTACACCACGCTTCGTGCGCAACTTTCTGGCCGAAGGCGGCGGCATCGAGGCTGCGCTGCGGTCGTATGTGTGCGCCGTCAAAGACGGCAGTTTCCCCGACGACAGCTTGCATGCCTGGTAGGCACAGGTCGTCCGCGCGTTCTTTCCGTTCTTTCGCTTCCATGCTTATCGTCCAGACCATCGCTGCACTTCGGCAGCATCTCGCAGCGTTTCACCGACCCGCCTTCGTCCCGACGATGGGCAATTTGCACGAGGGCCATCTTGCGCTGGTACAGCGTGCCTGTGTGCTGGGCGACGTGACCGTGGCCAGCCTCTTCGTCAACCGGCTGCAATTCCTCCCGCACGAAGATTTCGACACCTATCCACGCACCCCGCAAGAAGACTACGAAGCGCTGGAGCGCGAGGGTTGCGATGTCGTCTTCGCCCCTGCGGAAGCGGAGCTGTACCCCGTTCCGCAAACGTACAAGGTGCATCCACCCGCCGCACTGGCAGACATCCTGGAAGGGCATTTCCGCCCAGGGTTTTTCGTGGGGGTCAGCACGGTGCTGCTCAAGCTGTTCGGGATCGTTCGCCCGGCAGTCGCCGTATTCGGGGATAAGGACTACCAGCAACTGCTCGTCGTTCGCCAGCTCGTTGCGCAGTTTGCCTTGCCCATCGACGTAGTCGGCCACCCGACTGTGCGCAGCAAGGACGGGCTGGCGCTGTCCTCGCGCAACCGCTATCTCGATGCCGCCGAGCGGGTGGAGGCCGTGCAGCTCTCCCAAACGCTGCGGACGATGGCCCAGGCGCTGCGCGACGGTGCGCAGGATGTCCCCAGCCTCGAAACCCAGGCAACCCAGGCCATGCAGGCGCGTGGATGGAGCGTGGACTATCTGTGCATACGCCGCAGTGCTGATTTGCAGGAACCCACCCCACAAGACCTGGCCACCCCCATCGCAGCAGACCGACTGATCGTGCTCGGCGCTGCCAGATTGGGACGTACCAGATTGATCGACAACCTACTGGTAGGAGAGTTGGGTGGATGCGCCGAGGCCCCATAGAGCACCGGAATTGCCGTATCACGCCCCCACCCCCCCCGCAGTAACATCCTCCCTTCCCCACTTTCACACCCGCAATGACCGACTTTCTGCGCCCATGGGCAAGCCTGGATTGGGCTTTGGCTGTGGTGGTGGCGTGGCTGCTTATCGGGGTGGCGGGGGTGGTGGCGATGCGGCGGTTGCGCTTTGTCGCGCTGGTGTTGTTTCCCACCGGGGCCGTGCTGTCACTGGTGTTATTGGCTGTGGGGGTGGTGGCTACTTTGGGGCCGACGCAGCACGCCATCTTGCCCTTGGGCCTGCCTAACCTGCCGTTTCACTTGCGGCTGGATGCCCTCTCAGCCTTTTTCCTTGCGCTCATCGGCGCTGCGTCTGCGGGTATTTCGACCTTCGCCGCAGGGTATTTCCGCACGGGGGAGGGCACTGCGCCGGGCTTGATCTGCCTGGAGTACCACGTCTTCCTCGCCAGCATCGTGCTGGTGGTGCTGGCCGACGATGCCTATGCCTTTATGGTGATGTGGGAATCGATGGCGCTGTCCTCGTTCTTCCTGGTCATTACCAACCACCGCATTCCCGACATTCGCCGCGCGGGGTATCTGTACCTGCTGATCGCACACATCGGGGCATTGGCCATCTTTCTGTGTTTCGGGCTGTTGCAGGCCAATACGGGGGACTACACCTTTGCCAACATGCGTGCGCAGCAACTCCCCAACGGCTGGGCTTCCGTCGCTTTTGCGCTGGCGGTGTTCGGTTTCGGCGCGAAGGCGGGCTTGCTTCCCGTCCATGCCTGGTTGCCGGAGGCACACCCCGCTGCCCCGTCGCCCTTTTCGGCGTTGATGAGCGGGGTGATGCTCAAGATTGCGCTGTATGGGTTGCTCCGCGTCGCTTTTGATTTGCTTGCGCACCCTCTGTGGTGGTGGGGGCTGGCGTTGATGCTGCTGGGGCTGTGTACCGCGCTGTTTGGCGTCGTGTTTTCGACCGTGCAGACGGAGATGAAACGCCTGCTCGCCTATTCCTCGATCGAGAACATCGGGCTGATCTGCACGGGGCTGGGGCTGGCGCTGCTGTGTGCTGCGTATGCGATGTCCACCTTCGCCGCACTGGCGCTGACTGCCGCGCTGTACCACATGCTTAGCCACGCTTTTTTCAAAGGCCTGCTGTTTTGCAGCACGGGCGCGGTGATGCACGCCACAGGGGAGCGCAGTCTGGGCAAGCTGGGGGGACTGTTGCGATTCATGCCCTGGGTAGGTTGGCCCACGCTCGTCGGCGTGCTGGCTTGCGCAGGGCTGCCGCCCTTCGGGGGCTTCGTCGCCGAATGGCTGTTGTTGCAAACCTTTTTGTTCACGACCGGGCTGCCCAGTTCTTCGCTGGACATGCTCGTCCCCGTGCTGGCTGCGTGGGTCGCGCTTGTCGCCGCGCTCTCCGGGTACACGATGGTCAAGTATTTCGGCGTCGTCTTTCTGGGCCAGCCACGCGAGGAAAAAATCGCCACCGCACGCGATGCTGGTATCCGTGAACGGATCGGGATGCTCTGGCTCGCTGCGGGTTGCGTGCTGCTGGGGCTGTTCCCGAACCAAGTCATCGCGTGGATGGCGCCCGTTACCCGGATGCTCGTCGGTGGGGTGCTTGCGCCATCGTCGCAGGGGGCGTCCTGGCTGCTGGTTCCCGTCGATGTCGAACGCGCAAGCTATGCGCCGCTGTTGTTCCTGTTGGGCGTGCTGTGTACCGTGGGGCTGACGTTCTATCTGGTTCGCAAGCGGTACCACGGCCGGGTACGGCGCGTTCCGGCCTGGGGCTGCGGGTACCCCGTGGCCAATGCACGCATGCAAGACAGCGCCGAAGGCTTCGGCCAGCCGATCCGCCAGATCTTTGCGCCGTTCTTCCTCATGCATCGCAATCTGCCCAGCCCCTGGGATACCCAGCCGCAGTACCGGGTCACGCTCGAAGACCCCTTCTGGCGCGGGCTATACCTTCCCGTCGCCGCGCTCGTCGAGCGCATTTCCGGCTTCGTCGCCCTGTTGCAGCGCGGGCGCATTGCTGTGTACCTTCTCTATAGCTTCGGCACCCTGCTGCTGGTGCTGTGGTTCGTGATGCGATGACTGCCGGTGGTGTTTTCGTCCAAGGGCTGGAGCTTGTGCTCGCGCTGGCGCTGGCCCCGTTGCTATCGGGGTGGGTGCAGAGTTGGCGCATCCGCTTGCAGAACAAACAGCCCCCGAGCATGCTCCAGCCGTACCGAAACCTGCACAAGCTCTTCCACAAGGAATGCCTCGTCGCGCAGGGGGCCTCGCCGTTGTTTCGGATGGCACCGTACCTCGTTTTCGGCTGCATGTTGCTGACGTGCGCGATCGTTCCCACGTTGTCGACAGAACTGCCCCTGGCCCCCGCCGCCGATGCCATTGCCCTCGTCGGGTTGTTTGCCTTGGCGCGGGTATTCCTCTCGCTGGCGGCAATGGACGTGGGCACCGCATTCGGCACGCTGGGCGCGCGTAGGGAGATGCTCGTCGGCTTTCTGGCTGAACCGGCTTTGCTGATGGTGCTGTTTTGCGCATCGACCATCACCGGTTCGACGTCGCTGGCCACGATCGTCGATACCCTCAGCCACCGCGAATTGGTGATTTACCCCAGCCTGCTGCTGGCCGGTGTGGCGTTCACGATGGTCTCGCTTGCCGAAAACGCCCGTGTCCCGGTCGACAACCCCGACACGCACCTGGAACTCACGATGGTGCATGAGGCCCTGCTGCTCGAATACTCCGGCCGGCACCTCGCGCTGATGGAATGGGCGGCGAGCCTCAAGCTCTTTTCGTATTCGTGCATCGGGCTGGCGATCTTTTTTCCGTGGGGGGTGGCGCAGTCGCACCAGCCTGTCGCGCTGGCTTCTGCGGTAGCGGTGTTGATGGGCAAGCTCGCCATCGGGGGCTTTTTGCTGGCGTGGATTGAAACCCTCAGCGCCAAGATGCGCATCTTCCGGGTGCCGGAATTTCTGGGCACCGCGTTTCTGCTCGCGGTCATCGGCCTGCTGGTCAATGTGTTGCTGGGGGTACGGTGATGCGACACGTCCCGCAGCTCATCCACCTGTTTGCCACGCTGATCCTGCTGCTGTCTTTCGCGATGATTGCGCAGCGGCGCATTGTCACGCTGCTCCATCTGTTCCTTGCGCAAGGGGCTGCTCTCGTTGCCACGTCGTTTCTGCTGGCTGCCGTGTCGAACCAGCCGCATCTTTACGTTTCCGGGGCCTTGACGCTGGTGCTGAAGGTGCTGTGCATTCCCTGGCTGCTGCATCGCCTCATCCGCAAGCTCAATGTGCGCTGGGACGTCGAAACCCTGCTCAATATCCCCAGCACGATGCTCATCGGGATCATGCTCGTCATCTTCGCCTTCAGCCTGGCGTTGCCCGTTTCCCGCTTATCCGATTCGATTGCCGGTGCTGCGCTGGGCATCGCTTTGGCGTGCATCTTTTTGTCGTTTTTGATGATGATCACGCGCTCGAAAGCCGTTGCGCAAATCGTCGCGTTCCTGTCGATGGAAAACGGGCTGATCCTTGCCGCGATCACGATCACGCACGGTATGCCCATGGTCGTCGAATTCGGCATCGCGCTCGACGTGCTCGTGGCAGTGCTGATCCTCGGCGTCTTTCTCTTCCAGTTGCGCGAGAAATTCGACACCCTCGACATCCACCACCTCGAAGCGCTGAAGGAGGATGGCGTATGAGGATGCGCGGGCAGGCTGCGGGGCAGGGACCGCTGTGGGGGCCGCAATGAGCGCGCTGTGGTTCGTGCTCGCCTTTCCGCTCGCTGGCAGTGTGGTGTTGGGCCTTGTCGGGCACCGCGCCTACGCCACGCAAGTGAACACGGCTTTTGGGGTTTGTACTTTCCTGTCCGCGTGCCTGCTGACGCTGCAAGTCATCGGCAACGGCCCCCAGACGGTGTGGGGCGCGCAGTTTTACGTCGATCCGCTCAATGTCTTTCTCGTTGCGCTCACGTCATTCGTGGGGTGGACTACGGCGATTTTTTCCGGGCCGTACATGCGCGTCGAGCAGGATCACGGCAAGATGAACCCCAAGCGCATGCGGCTGTACCACAGCATGTACCAGCTTTTCTGCTTTGCCATGCTGCTGGGGCTGACGACGAACAACCTTGGCATCCTGTGGGTGGCGATGGAAGCCGCCACGTTGACTACCGTGTTGCTTGTCAGCGTGTACCGCACTTCCGAAAGCCTGGAGGCAGCGTGGAAGTACTTCATCCTTTGCGGCGTCGGCATCGCGCAGGCGCTTTTTGGAACGATCCTGCTCTACATGGCCGCAGAACGTGTGCTCGGCCCACAAAACGCCACCCTGCTGTGGACGGGGCTGGAAGCGATCAAGGGCCAGCTCGACCCCACCATCGTGTTCCTCGCTTTCGCCTTTTTGCTCGTCGGCTACGGCACCAAAATCGGCTTCGTTCCGCTGCACAACTGGCTGCCGGATGCCCATGCGCAAGGGCCTACGCCCGTGTCTGCGGTGCTTTCCGGGCTGCTGCTGAATGTGGCGATGTATGCCGTGCTGCGCTGCAAGGTACTGACTGACGGTGCCATCGGCACGGCCATGGCCGGGCAATTGATGATGGGCTTTGGCCTGCTTTCGGTGGTGGTGGCGGCGTTTTTCCTCTCGCGCCAGAAAGACGTCAAGAGGATGTTTTCGTATTCGTCGATCGAACACATGGGGCTGATCACCTTTGCCTTCGGAATGGGCGGGCCTGCGGGGAACTTTGCCGGGCTGCTGCACATGACAGTGCATTCCTTGGTCAAGTCCGCCATCTTCTTCACCGTAGGTCATGCCGCCCAGAACGCACGTTCGCAGCGCATGGACGAGATTCGCGGGCTGATTCAGGTACACCCTTCCGTGGGGTGGGGGCTGATTCTGGGGACGATGGCGATTTTGGGGATGCCGCCCTTTGGCGTGTTTGCCAGCGAATTTCTGATTCTGACGACGGCCATGCGGGAACACCCCTGGGCCACGCCGTTCCTGTTCATAGGACTGGGGGTGGCTTTTGCCTCGATCCTCGCGCGGATTCTGCCGATGGTCTTCGGCCAGACGGATCGGAAACCGCTGCCGCACCCGCCTTCGCTGATGCCGGTGTTCGTACACCTGGCGCTGGCATTGCTGCTGGGGCTGTACATCCCGGCCTTTCTGAACCAGTGGTACGTGCTGGCCGGGGCGATGCTGGGGGGTGTACGGTGAGTACCCCATTGCCCACGCCCGTTCCCATTGCCCACGCCGTCGTCGATGCCGAGGCGTGGATAGGCACCGCACGCTCGTTGCATGAGGCTGGGGCGCGGTTGGTCGCGCTGTGGGGCAGCATCGGCGCCTGCGGAACCCCGCACATCCACGCTGCTTTTGCGCGCAAGACCGGCGCGCTGTGGATCACGTTGCCCATCACGCTGCCCATACCTCAGCCTATTCTCCAGCCTGATCCGCCGACTGTCCCGCCTTACACCACTGCGCAGCACTCCACTCCAGAACACCCCGCCCCGCCAAGCCCCACACCACAGTACCCCGATCTGTCCACGCTGTTCCCCGCTGCGGGACGGATGCAGCGCGCTGCGGCGGATTTGTGCGGCATCGTCGCGGCAGGCGCTGCCGACACACGCCCCTGGCTCGATCACGGCGCTTGGTTCTTCGCCCCCGGTGTTTCCCCTTGCCCCCTGGGCGCACCTGGGCCGCACCGCTCTGGCGCCACCAGCGACTACCCCTTCATTCCCGTGGCGGGGGACGGGGTACATGAAATCGCCGTCGGCCCCGTTCACGCCGGGATCATCGAACCCGGCCACTTCCGCTTCAGCGTCGTGGGGGAAAAAATCCTCCGGCTCGAAGAGCGGCTGGGGTATACGCACAAGGGGATCGAACGCCGGATGACCGAGGTCGATCTGGCGCAGGCCTGCCGCATTGCCGGCCGCGTCTGCGCAGATTCGACCGTTGCCTACACCTGGGCCACGTGCATGGCGCTCGAAGCCGCTGCCCACGCCGACATCCCCCCCCGGGCGCAGACGCTGCGGGCCGTGCTGCTGGAACGAGAGCGGGTGGCGAACCACCTTGGCGATCTCGGCGCGCTGGCCAATGACGTGGCCTTTGCCTTCGCGCTGGCGCAGTTCTCCCGCCTGCGGGAAGACTGGCTGCGCGCCTCCGCCGCCGTATTTGGGCACCGCTGGCAGATGGATGCCATCGTCCCCGGCGGCGTGGCCCGGGACATCGATGCCTCCCAACTGGATACGCTGCGCCAAGTCTGCAACGCCACCGAGCGCGCCGCGCACGAGCTGTTCACGATCTACGAAGAACACGCCACCTTGCAGGATCGCTTCGTCACCACCGGCAAGGTCAGCCCCACGCTGGCCGCCACCTTGGGGCTGACCGGCCCCTGCGCCCGCGCCAGCAGCCAGAACGTTGACCTGCGCCACCATCACCCCTTCGGGCCTTACGCCAAGCACCCGGTGCGCGTGGCAATGCGCCGCAATGGCGATGTCGCCGCACGCGCAGCCGTTCGCTTCGACGAGCTGTTCGAATCGCTACGGTGGCTGCGCGAGGTGCTCGACTCCCTGCCGCCCGGAGCGGTGCGCATCCCGCTAGCGTGGCCCACGCAATGGCCTGATACCCCCGTGCTGGGCGCGGGCTGGGTGGAGGGCTGGCGTGGCGAAGTCTGGGCCGCGCTCGAAGTCGTTCCCACGCAAGAAGGCGGCCACCGCCTGCTGCGTTGCCATCTGCATGACCCTTCCTGGCAGAACTGGCTTGCGCTGGAGCACGCGATCATCGGCGACATCGTCGCGGACTTTCCGCTGATCAACAAATCCTTCAACCTCAGTTACACGGGGCAAGACCTGTGAGGCCACGATGATTTGGCGCATCGTTCGTTCCATCGCTGCAGCCGGGGTGTGCAGCGAACCGCCCCCGGACATCGGCGCAGAGGCTGCCGAAGAAGCCCATCGCATCCAGTCCGAACTGCTGGCGACGCTGGGGCGCGCGCTGACGATCCGGCAGGTCGATGCAGGCTCCTGCGGCGGTTGCGAGCTGGAAATCCACGCGATGGGCAACCCCTACTACAACCTCGAAGGGCTGGGAATCCGCTTCGTCGCCAGCCCCCGCCACGCCGACCTATTGCTGGTGACCGGCCCCGTGGCGCGCAATATGCACGCGGCGCTGCTGCGCACCTATGAGGCCGTTCCCGAACCGAGGCTCGTCGTCGCTGTGGGGGACTGCGCCTGCGACGGCGGCGTATTCGGCGCTGGGTATGCCACTGCGGGAGCGCTGTGCGACGTGCTCCCCGTTGACGAAACGGTTCCCGGCTGCCCCCCACCACCTGTGGACATCCTGCGCGGCATTCTGCGCGCTGTGCGTCGGCGGGCTGGGTAACGCATCCCCATGCGTCGGTGGCTGTTCTGGGCGGGCGCCTGTCTGGTCGTTGCGCTGGGCGCATCGGCCCAGACCCAGATTCCGACCCAGATTGCAACCCACATCCCACCCCCGATCCCGCTACATGCCGACGCTGCATCCAGCGCGCCCAGCCTAGCTGCCAGCGATAGCGACGTGGACACCTCGCCCTCCACGTGGCCCTGGTACCGCAGGCTACGGCTGTGGTGGATCTTTTTGTTTGACAAGCCCGCGAACACGGCGCCGCACAAGCCGATTCCCCTACAGCCGCTGACCCGCGCAGCCCTGCTTGCCGCGCCAGAAGGCACCGTGGTGCGCATGGGGCATTCCAGCGTGCTGCTCAAGTTGCACGGCAAGTTCTGGCTTACCGACCCGATGTTTGGCGAGCGTGCCTCCCCGGTTCCCTGGATCGGCCCCCGTCGCTTCCACCCCCCGCCCATCGCCATCGAAGAGTTGCCCCCCATCGAGGCGGTGATCCTCTCGCACGACCACTACGACCACCTCGACCAAGGGTCGATCCTCGCATTGCAGGGCAAAACCTCGCACTTCCTTGCCCCGCGCGGGGTGGGCGACATCCTGCGGGACTGGGGCGTTCCCGCACACAAGGTGCGGCAGTTCTCGTGGTGGGAATCGGCCGAGATCGCCGGGGTGCGCCTGGTGGCCACGCCCACGCAGCACTTTTCCGGGAGGTGGTTGTGGGGGCGTAACCGCACCCTGTGGTGCTCCTGGGCCATCCTGACTCCGCAATGGCGAATCTTTTTTAGCGGGGACTCAGGCTACTTCGACGGCTTTCGCACCATCGGCGACAAGCTGGGGCCTTTCGACCTGACACTGCTCGAAGCAGGCGCCTACAACCCCCGTTGGAAGCGCAACCACATGTTCCCGGAGCAGACCGTGCAAGCGCACCGCGACCTGCGCGGACGCTGGCTGCTCCCCATTCACCACGGCACCTTCTCGCTGGCGTTCCACCCCTGGAACGAACCGCCGGAGCGCGTCACCCAGGAAGCGCGGCGACTCGGCGTATCCGTCACCACCCCCCGCATGGGGGAACCCCTCGACCTTTCGCAAATGCACCCAGGCAGCGCGTGGTGGAGGGAGTGACTGCCGCCAGATGGTCCCCGCATGGTCTCCGATTTCCGCTATCGGTACGAAGAGCAGCGTGCGCTGGCTTCGGCAGAGGTCATGCGATCCAGGTGCGAATTCATGCACGTCCAATAGCGTTTTTCATTCGCCGCTTTGCGCTCTTCCATCATTCTTTGTTGCTCTTGCGCCCTTTGTGCTTGCACGGCAGCGTACCGTTCTTGTTCTTGCCTGCGCATCTCCATATTCCGCGCATTCATCTCGGTGCGGTATTCCATTTCCTGGCGTTGGCGTCGTTCTGCCACGTCCAGTGATCTATTGTGGATTTGCGCAGTGTGGTCGATTGCCGTTGCCTGGTTTTCCAAGGCCCCTTCCACCAGGATTCTTTCCGTTTGGGCGCGCGTGGCATCGTTATCTGCCGTGCGGTTGGTTTGCAACATGGTGGCGTCGATCGCTTGTTTTTGCACTTCGCTGGTTTTTTGTTCCTTGAAAAATCCCAGCAGCATATAGCCGACGATGGCAATGCATACGGATGCGACGATCATCCCAGTCTTGTGGGTAGCCCAAAGCGACAACACTACGCTATCGTTATCCGGTTCCACTTCCACGGAACGACGCCGTGGGCGGGATTCCGTAGTGGAACCGGAACGGAAACGTTCCAGCATCTTTCGGTCGTAGCTTTCCCTCAATCTGGGGTTTCCCAGTGTCTCGCTGGCATATTTGAATTCGGGTGTAGAGGCCAGGGCGCCACTGGCGATTTGGGCTTCCATCGCAGCAATGGCATGGGCAATGGCTGCATCGCTGGCGCTGGCAGGCAAACGCAGAACGGAATAAAAGCTCGATGCCTGGTTGATAGCCAGCGTTTTGGCCAATTCCGTGCGTAGCAATTGCAGGCCATGATCCTCGACAGAAGGAGGTTCTACAGCCATGCGCATCGGTTCCGCTTGCGCTGCTGCGATTTTTTTCAATTCGGCCAGACGAAGCCGAATATAGAGCGCCTTGGTTTTCTCTATATCCCCGCCGGACTCGCCGAGCGCACGTGTCCATGTGACGCGATCGGTTTTGTTTTGTTCCAACTCGTCGGCAATGCGTTGGTACAGGGATTCATCAGTCATGGTTGACTCCTTTCCTCGGTCATCCTTGCAGTGGGGGTGCTGGGCACTGCTTGATCGTAGCGCGGCGAAGCAGCCTACTCCAGCCCTCGCCGCCATCGACGCGCCCCACACCGCACCCCGTTGCCCATACCACCCTGCTAAGAACCTATTTAAGAACCGATTTCAGTAGGCAGGCGAGCCGAAGCAGTGTGCGTGGCGCCGGAGCGCAGGAACCGGAATGTACTGACAGTACATGAGGATTTCGAGCACCGCCGCCGCGTGCAATGCGATGGCGCAGCCCCTACTGGAATAGGTTCTAAGCGCAGCGCATCCAATACGTTGTAGGAGCGACGGAAGTCGCGATACAGCTCGGAATGCGCCAACCTTGTTCCCACTACTAGTAGCCCGGTCATCGCGATGGGTTCCGAAGCCCCAAAGATGTTTGCTTACCGTAGCCTGTGATCAACAAATCGCCACCCGATATGCCAAAGGGTAAGGTAGTACACAAGGCGGGGATAGAAAATGCTAGTACAATTTCTCGATCAACAGGCTTTTTCGAGGCTTGTTGACCGTTCCTTTTCACATCTTTCCACCTTTTCGTCCTTTACTTGAAGAGATCACCATGAAATACAACGAATTTTTGCAGAAAAAAGCCGCGCTCATTCAAAGACTGGAGGCTGTCAACGATGAGTTGGCTTTGGAAGATCTGTTCGCACGGATCAAAGAAACCAATAAGGCGCTGCAAGACTACGGCCAAGAGCGCGAGAAAGCCCGGGTGACGGTCGAGGGCTACATCCGGGACTACGATTTCAAGCTCGTAGATTTCGCGTACGAAATACAAATGCGGATGAACCCACCCAAGTCGGCCATCGAGGAGCCGGAGGCGGAATCCAAAAAAGCCAAGACCAAGGTCGCCAAGCCCGAATTGATCGTCGGTACCTTTTGGCTATCCGACTATGGCTTCAAAATGCCCACAAACAGCAAAGGCGACCCGATGAGCCATGCGACGTCCCTCGTTTGGAATGCCAATCAACGTTATGGCGGCCGGTCCTGGGAGCAATCTTTCATTGCCACCATTCTGCAAGGTGGCATCGACAAAGCGCAAAGATACTTCTCGGATGCATTCCAAGCCTGGCTGGAAGAAACGATCACCAACCAAAAAGGCCGTTATGCAGGCAAGCCCGTCTACAACAACAAGAAAGACTTTTACGCCAAGTTTGGCGTGGATATCGATCCGCTGACCGGCGAAGCCGTCACCAAGGCAGCCCAGCCCTCCGTCGCACAGCCCACCATCGTTACAGTGGGATCGTCGTACTAAGAGCGTAAGAGCCTTCCCCCGCATACCTCCGCCCCAAGTCCAGCACATCTGCGGGCTGAGGGCGGGCAAACAGGTATCCCTGCATCACGTCACAGCCCAGCGATTGCAGAAAGGCGTGTTGCGCCGGGGTTTCCACCCCTTCCGCGACGACACGCAGCCCCATCGCGTGGGCCAGAGCCACGGTGGCGGAGCAGATGGCGGTGTCATGGGGGTCGGTTTCGATGTCGCGGACGAAAGACCGGTCGAGCTTGAGACGCTGGATCGGCAGCAGCTTGAGGTGATTCAGCGAGGAATAACCCGTGCCAAAGTCGTCGAGCGCCAAGTCGATGGCCTGGGCGCGTAGCAGATGCAGCACCCGGATGGTTTCTTCGGGGTTTTGCATCGCCATCGATTCGGTCAATTCCAGCTCGATGTCGCGGCCATGCAGGCGGTAGCCGTGGAGAATTTCGACGATATGGTGCGCAAAACTCTCCTGCCGCAACTGGTGCAGCGACAAGTTGACGGCGACGCGCACGGTGGCATGGCCTGCGTCGCGCCAGTGCCGCAATTGTTGGCAAGCCTGGTGGAGCACCCAGCTCCCCAACGGGAGGATCAGCCCGATTTCCTCGGCCAGAGGGATGAATTGATCCGGCGGCACCATCCCCAGTTCGGGGTGATGCCAACGTAGCAGTGCCTCGACAACGACGACCTCGGTGCTCAAGGTATCGACCAAGGGCTGGTAGTACAACTGCAATTGCCCGCGTTCCAATGCCAAATGCAGATCGTTTTCCAGCCGCAGCCGTTCTCGTGCAGCCTGGTTCACGCCTTGGCTGAAAAACTGCGCGTTGTTGCGCCCCCGGGACTTGGCCTGGTACATCGCCAAATCGGCGTTGCGCATCAGGGTATCGGCATCTGCGCCGTCTTCCGGGAACAGGCTGATGCCGATGCTGGGCGAAGTGCGCAGCGTGTGCCCGTACATTTCATAGGGCTGCGCGACGAGAGTGATGATCTTCTCGGCCACCTGCGCCGCCGCAGTAGCGCCCGCACCGCTGAGCAGCACGACGAATTCGTCCCCGCCCAGGCGGGCAACGATGTCGCTCTCGCGCACGCAGTTGCGCAGCCGCCGGGACACTTCCATCAACAGCTCGTCGCCAACGTGGTGGCCCAGGGTGTCGTTGATCGTCTTGAAGCGGTCGAGGTCGATGAACATCAGCCCCAGGGGCCGGTTCTCGCGCCGAGACAGCGCCAAGTCCCGCTGTAGCGTTCCTTGCAGGTGCAGCCGGTTGGGCAGCCCGGTCAGGGGATCGTGGTGCGCAAGGTGGCGGATGCGATCCTCGGCCTCTTTTTGCTCGGTCAGGCTGGCAAAGCTGCCGATGTAATAGTCCACCCCGCCCAAGCGGTTGCGCACGACCGAGATCGTCAGCAGCTTGGGGTACACGCTGCCATTTTTGTGGCGATCCCACATCTCGCCCTGCCAAAAACCGTTCTGGCGGATGGCGGCCCACATGCCCTGGTAGAGACCCGCTTCGGTGCGGCCCGCGCTCAATAGCTTGGGGTCTTGGCCGCGTACCTCGTCCTGGGTATAGCCCGTCATCCGCGTAAACGCAGGGTTCACCTCCATGATGCGGTTGTCGTTGTCGCACAGGATGATGGCTTCGCCGCTGTGTTCGAACACATGCGCAGCCAATCGCAACTGGCTTTCTCCGAGCTTGCGCAGCAGCAGGTTGCGCACCCGCGCTTGCAGCACCGAAGTGAGTACGGGCTTGGTCAAGTAATCGTCGGCCCCCAGGTCCAGCCCGTCGAGCTGCGTTTGTTCGGAGGTGTCCGCACTGACCAGGACGACCGGGATGTCCCGGGTGCGTTCGTCGCCCCGCAGGTGGCGCAGCACCTCGATGCCGTCCATCCCCGGCATCATCACGTCAAGCAGGATCAGTTGCGGCGGCTGCAGGGCATGGGCGAGTTTGAGCGCCGTCTCACCGCTCGTGGCAAAGCACAGCTCGTAATCGCTTTTGAGCGCCGAGGACAGGATGTGCAGATTAGTCGGTTGGTCATCGACCAGCAATACCAGCGGTCTGCCCTGGGTGGTTTCGAGACCCTTCATGCCGACTCTCCCGATTGCGCCAGGGTGGAACGTAGCCGGGAAGAGGCTTGCGTCGCGCCGTCGAAATCGAAACGGTCGATGGCTTCGACCATCGCAGCGCATTCCACCGAGGGAAACGCACGCAACGCAACCATCGTTTCCTCCGGTACCAATCGTTGCGCGGCGAGCAGTGGGTCAATGGTGTCGAGCAACGCCCGCAACTGGCCGTGGGAAGGGCCTTCGCGTTCGCCAGAAGCAGGCGTGGGCAACACGACGCGCAGTGCGTCGAGCTGCTTGTCCAACGCTTCGAGCAAGCGTTGTTTGCCGCTGCCTGCGATGGCGGTTTTGAGTTCCGCTTCATAGTTGCGCGCAGCGTCAGATACATCAAGCATGCCCAGGTTGGCCGACACCCCCTTGAGGGTATGCACCAGCGAGAGGGCGTGCTCCCGCTCGCCACGCTGCAACGCTGCGTCGAGCAGTGCAGGAAATGCTGCTTGGTCCTGCAAGAACTGCCCCAGTAAGCGCAGCAGCAATGCGGGGTCTCCGCCCACGCGCCGCAATGCGGTGGCGGTATGCACACCCGGCAGGGCTGGGAGAGATTCGGCCTGCGTGGGCTGCTCGGGGGCGTCCTTGTGGACGTATTTCGGGGGGAGCCATTGGGCGAGCGTGGCGCACAGTGCATCGGGATCGACCGGCTTGGCGACGAAATCGACCATTCCCGCTTGTTGGCAGCGCTCCCGGTCTTCTTGCAACACCGCAGCCGTCATCGCGACGATCGGCGGCTGGTGGGCCAAGGACATGGCGCGGATTCGCCGCGTGGCCTCCAGCCCATCCATCACCGGCATGTGCAAATCCATCAGCACCAGGTCGAAGGGGGACTTTTTCATCCATGCCACGGCCTCGCCGCCATGGTCGGCCACTGTGACGTGTACGCCGCGTTTTTTGAGGAAGCCAGCGGCCACATCCTGGTTGATGAGGTTGTCTTCGACCAGCAGGATGTGCGCCCCGTCGAAGCGCACTGCGCAGGACGCTTCGGCACGCACCGTGCGATGCAAGCGTGTACCGCTCTGTTGTCCACCCTCTTGTCCCCCCTGTGATCCACCGTGCTGCCCACGTGCGTCGAGGAGCGCATCGAGCAGATACGAGGGCGTCACCGGTTTGCGCAGCACTCCGCTGAGCGGCAGGGAACCGGCCTCCCGGCGCAGATCAGCCTGGTCGTGCGCGGTGACCATGAAGATCAGTGGCGAAGGCTGTCCCGCGCTGTGGGTTTCGAGCGCGCGGGCCACGGCCAGGCCGTCCATCCCTGGCATCCGCCAATCGAGCAGGATGGCATCGAAGGGATGCTGGGCGTCAAAGGCTTTCTGGATTGCACGCAGCGCGGCCTCGCCAGATTGGACGCACTCGCAGGAAAAGCCCCAGGCTTCGAGCAGGTGGCGCAAGATCATGCGAGAGGTCTCTTGGTCGTCGGCAACCAGAACATGCAAGCGCCCAAGCTGCTGCAAGTCCCGCGTCACGGTGCGGGATCGGCCTACGCGCACGGTGAAGGTGAACGTGGCCCCCTTGCCTTCTTCACCGCTAACGGCGATCTCGCCGCCCATCAGTTCGACGAGGCGCTGGCTGATCGACAGCCCCAACCCTGTTCCGCCAAACTTCCGCGTGATCGAGTTGTCGGCCTGGCTGAAGGCATGGAACAGCCGTTCGGCCTGCTCGCGGGACAACCCGATTCCCGTATCGCGCACCGCAAAACGCAGCAGCAGCGCATCGTCGTCTTGCTGGGCCACGCTGGCCTGAACGTGGATTTCGCCGCGCTCGGTAAATTTGACCGCGTTACCCACAAGGTTGTGCAACACCTGCGTCAAGCGCAGGGGGTCGCCAATGACTTCGTGCGGCAGGTCTGGAGCGATGTCGAGGAAGAGTTCCAGCCCCTTGCCGTCGATCAGGGGGGCAAACAGGTCGGCCACGTCGCACAAGGCTTCTTCGATACGCATGGGCACGCGCTCGATTTCCAGCCTGCCTGCTTCGATCTTCGAATAATCGAGGATGTCGTTGAGGATACGCAACAAAGCCCGCGACGAGGCATAGGACTTTTCCAGATAGTCGCGCTGCTGGGCATCAAGGCGCGTATCGAGCAGCAGGCGCGTCAGCCCCAGCACGGCGTTCATTGGCGTGCGAATCTCGTGGCTCATGTTGGCCAGGAATGCGGACTTGGCCTGGTTGGCTTGCTCTGCGGCTTGTTTGGCGGCTTCGGCCTCCCGGGTGCGCAAGGCAACCCGGTGTTCCAAGGCGATGTTGTGCGCGGCAACTTCGGCGTGGCTGACGGCGAGCTGCTGCATCAGGCGGTTGAACCCGCTCTGGAGGGTGTCGATTTCGGCGATTTCTATGGTGCCCAGGTCGATGGGGCGCCCCAAATCGCTGCCAGTCAACGCGGCTACTTGCGTGGAAAACTCCACCAGTGGCCGCACCACCAACGCATGCGCAAGCAACCACAGCACGATGCTGACGAACAGCAACTGCGCCGTGCCAAAAACGAGCACGGGGATCAGAACGGCACGCATCCGCTCACGCAGCAGCGTGTCGCTGGACGCGATGGTCAGCGTTCCCAGATGTTCGCGAACGCTATCAATGCCTTGGCGATAGAGGGGGAGGACGACACGCAAATCCTCCGACACCGCAACCGGGCGCTCGGATTGCCACGTTGCGCTCAGCCCCCCGCGCAGGGCGCGAATGTCAACATACACCACCATCGGATGCGCGCCGATGCCCCGCGCCATGGCTTCGATAAGCGAGTCTTGGAATTCCCACAGCGCCGATTCGGCGCTGGGAGCCGACGTCGATGCCAACGCATGTAGGTCTTCGATGGTCTGCGTACGCACGCGCTCGTATTCCAACCCCAGACGCAGCCCGACGACCAAGCACACAAACACCAGGTAAATCGGCAGCAGGCGCAACAGCAGCACGCGGGTGAGCGCACGTGTGGGCCGCGTGAAGGGAGCAGAAGGGGCGGACATGGTGAACCCGCGCAACACCTCGGACTCGGCGGCTAGAACGCCAACAACTGCTTTGCTTCCTCCACCGGCAGGTAGCGGGAATAGATACGTTGGAGGGTACCGTCCGCACGCATTGCATCGATCAGAGCACGCCACTGGCGGGCGTTTTCTTCGCCGAAACGACTCTTGGCGAGGATCAACCCGTGGGGAACGCCTTGTTCCGTGGGCGTCCAGTCCTGCACATGCACCAGGTGTTGCAGGCCCAGGTCGGCAATTTTTTTGCGGTACACCGGCGGTTGCGAAAACATCGCATCGACACGCCGCTCACGCAGTTTTTTGAAGATCGTCTCGACATCCGGGCTTTCCTGCACCCGGCCCGCAGCGCGCAGGATGGCCAGCCAGCGCTCTTGGTCAGCCCCGTGCTGAAAGGCGCGCACCACGCCGAACTGCCGCATGGGCTGCGCCAAAAAATCGCCTGCGTTGCGCACGATGGGAACGATGTCCGCACGCAAGATTGCGTGGTTCTTCATCGTCAGGTAGTGCGCAAACCATGCAAAGGTATCGCGCTGCGGGTTCTGGATGCCGGAAACGCTCATATCCAGATCCCCGCTGGCCAGGTTGGCCCAAATGCGCGCACGCACCATCAAACTCCGGGCAAAGGCACACCCGCTGCGGCGTTCGAGTTCATCGACGATATCTTTGTCGATGCCTTGGGCCTTGCCGTTCTCGACGTAGTAGAAATACCCGAATTCGTAAAACGCCACGCTAATGGGTTTCGGCCCGCAAACCACGGGAGGCGTGGCCTCGACGGCAGATGCAGCCTTCACAGCAGGTGCAGCCTGCACGGCAGGCGTGGCCTGTATCGCAGACGCTGCCGCAAGGAATGACAACCACACCCCACAGCGCAACAAACGACGCAGCAACAACCCCATGGCGCACCTCCAAAATGGTGCGCGGGATTATCCCGAGCGCCCACCAATGGCGTGCCACAGCCTTCGTAGCGCAGCCATCGCGACTTCCGTCGCTCCCACAAGGCAGTGCGCCGCCTGTACGCAAACAGCACCGAAGGTGCGCCTTATGGACTATCTGGGTTCAACGCAATGCCTCGACAAGCGCTGCAGCGCCGGAGTAATCAAAGCGCGCCAGCGCCGTGCGCAATGCCTGCATCTGCTCGCGTTGTCCTGCCTCTTGCAGCCCAGCTTCGAGACTGCCAAGCAGGTCTTCGGGGACGTAGAGATGCCGAGCAACCTTGTCTGCCACGGTGGCCCATGCAGCGGTAGTGCTGGGGGCGATGGGGGAGCCAGGGGAGCTGTGGGGTAGCGTTGCGTCCGGCTGCGGGCCGGTCGCATTCGCAGGAGCCATCGCCACAGCGCCCCACTGCGGCATACCAGCGCGGATGGCCTCTAGTTCCCGGGTCACTTCTTGCGACAGCGCCACCTTCTGCAAGGAATCCTGTGCCTGGAGCAATGCCGTGGCCAAGGTTTGCAGTCTGCTGGCCCCGACCGTCCCCGCCGCGCCTTTGAGCGCGTGCGCCTGTTCCCACAACTGCGCCCATTGCTCCGCTTGTGCGCATTGGCACAGGCGGGTACCGGCATCGCCCATTTCCGCGACGAATTGCTGCAACCGGGCCACCAGCCGCTCGGGTCGACCCGCAGCCATGCGCATCGCCAAAGGTAAGTCAATGCCGGGGATCGCAGGCAGAAGGTCTGCATCCGTAGCCCTGGACTCGCCACGACGAACTCGCCGCGCCTGGGGAGCCACCCATTGCAGCAAGGTGCTGTACAACAACCCGGGGGAAATGGGCTTGATGAGGTAATCGCTCACCCCGGCCTGCCTCCCTTGCTGGCGCATCTCGTTCATGCCATGCGCGGTCATCGCGATGATCGGTAGCCCCATCGACGCGGAACGTGCGCGAATCTGGCGAGTGGCTTCCAAGCCATCCATTTCGGGCATCTGGATGTCCATCAGGATGGCGTCGTAGGGCGCGGCGGCGACTTTGTTCACGGCTTCCCGCCCATTCCCGGCAAGGTCTACGACGATGCCCGCGTCTTCCAACATCTCCCACGCCACTTGCTGGTTGAATGCGTTGTCCTCCACCAATAAAACACGCTTGCCGCGCAGCGCTTCGGGCGGCTGCAGGGTATGCCCCACCGCCACAGGGGTGGTGGACTGGGGTGGCTCGGCCACATCAAGTTGCACGGAAAACTGGAAGTTGCTCCCCTGCCCCAGGGTGCTCTCGGCCCAAATGTGCCCGCCCATACGTTCGACAAGCTGCCTGCTGATGGCCAGCCCCAACCCCGTCCCCCCATGACGCCGAGTCAAGGAACCATCGAGCTGGATGAAAGGATGGAACAGCGTGCGCAAGTCCTCCTGCGCGATGCCGATCCCCGTATCCCGCACGGAAAACAGCAACTCGGCGAACGCAGCGTTCTGCCGGAGCACCCGCACGCTCAGGACCACCTCGCCTTCGTCGGTGAACTTGGCCGCGTTACCGGCAAGGTTGATGAGGATTTGTTCGATGCGCAGCCGGTCTCCGACCAGACACGGGGGAACGTTCCGCGCTACATCGACGACGAGCCGCAACCCCCGTGCCTCGGTGGCGATGCCGACGACGTCGAGGACACGGGTCAATGCGTCTTGCAGCAGAAAAGGACGGTACTCCAGCTCCAGCTTGCCCGCATCGAGCTTGGAAAAGTCGAGCAAGTCGTTGATGATGTGCAGCAATAGTTCCGAAGACTGCGCGATCTTGTACAGGTAGCCCAGTTGCTTTTGCGTAAGCGTGGTGTGCAATACCCGCGAGCACAGGCCGATGATGGCGTTGACTGGCGTTCGCAGCTCATGGCTGACCGTCGAAATGAAGGTGCGCTTGGCGTCCTCCGCTTGTCTGCGCTCGGTAATGTCGAGGTGGATTCCCGCCATCTGCAAGGGCTTGCCGACAGCATCGCGCTCGACAGCCAGGCCCCCCGCATGAATCCAGCGCCAGCGTCCATCCTTGGCGCGCATGCGGAAATCGACCTCGTAAAACTCGCTGGCTCCCGCTAGGTGGGTGCTGACTGCGGATTCCATCACCGGCACATCATCGGGGTGGAGCAGATTGCGAAAGCCTTCAAAGGTCTCGGGAACCTCGCCGCGTTCGTAGCCCAACATGCCGAGCCAGGCATCGTCCATGCGGTTGACGTTGGTGACGATGTTCCATTCCCACGTCGCCAGCCGCCCCCCGCGCAGGCTTGCCAGCAGCCGCTGGTGGGCGTGTTCGACGTCGTGGGTGCGTTCCAGCACCCGGGTTTCGAGCTGCGCGCGCAGATTGGCTTCTGCCTCATGGGCGGCGTGCAAACGTTGGTAGGCATCGTTGATGCTTTCGGCAAGCAGATCCAGTTCATCGGGAGCGCTGGCCTTGCCGCGACGATCCAGCCGCAGCGGCGCCGGGGCAGCGCCTGGGGGGTAGCCGGTCACGAACTGGGCGATGCGCTGCAAATGGCGCGTGATAAGCCAATGCACCAGCCATACCATGCAAACGGAAAAAACGAGCACCTTGAACAACTGCGTAGCCAACACCGTGGCTAGGCGTTGCCACGCACGCTGATCGACGATGTCGAAATTCGGCTGCACCCAGAGATGCCCGATGCTGGAAGATACGTCCCCCTCCTGGTGAACCAGGGTGTACTCGACCCCCCCCGATGCACCGGGGACGACGATGCCCGCAGCGTAGTACTGCAATTCTTCGGGGCCGTAGCGAACCTGTGCGCTGGCAATCCACGGAATCTGGGCAATCCCATCGACGAGACGCTCGATCTGATCGGCATCGAAAGTCCATACGGCGTTGACCAGACTGGGCAACTGCGTGCGTTCGACGAGCTGCACGGTATGCGTCAGGTGCTCCATATCCCTGCGGTAATCCAGGTAGATCTGGATCGAGATGGCGATGACTGCGTTCACTCCGCTAATCACCATGACCCAGAACAACATCTTGCACCCCAGGACACCGCAACGCATGGTTTTCCTCACCTGTTTCCTATTGCAAGAGCCATGCACCGCAAGCATGGCCGCGCCTCCCCCCCCACCCACCGCAACGCTCCCAGCGCATGGTGGGCACGGTGCCGCATCGGCGCTACAGTCTACGTGCCGCCACAATGGCACTTGAACCCAGATAGTCCATGAGGCGCACCTTCCACGCCTTGCCTACGCTTATGTCTTTACCCCGCTTACTTTTGGTTGATGACGTCCCAGCGAACCTGCGTGCGTTGGTCGATCTGCTGCGCGATGGGTACGAATTGCAGTTCGCCACCAGCGGCGGCGATGCCCTCACGCTACTCCAGGCCGATCCCAAGCCGGATTTGATCCTGCTCGACGTGATGATGCCCGTGATGGACGGCTATGCGGTTTGTCGCGAACTCAAGCGGCGCCCGGCCACGCAGCACATTCCCGTGGTTTTCATCACCGCGCTGGACGCTCCGCACGACGAGGTGCTAGGGCTGGAAGTCGGCGCGGCCGACTACATCACCAAGCCCTTCGAACCCGATGTGGCGCTGGCCCGAGTGCGCAATCAATTGCGGCAAAAGTTTGCTGCGGATGGCCTGCGTGCTTCGGCCTCCAATACCTCGACCCGTGCCCACAATGTCTTTCGCCAGCAAGGAGGCGTGTGGGAATTGGGATTTCAGGGAGGAACGCGCATCGCCTTGCGGGACATGCTCGGCTTGCAATACCTCCAGTACCTGTTACGGCACCCGCAGCGGTTTTTCTCGGTGGAAGAGATCGTTTTTCTGGCCTCGCCGCGTGAGCGCGAACGCCTGTTCGAACATGCTTCCACCTACCTCGACGAGCACAGCCTACGCTGTTATCGCCTGCGCACCCAACAGTTGCTCGACGAAGACGCGCCAGAGAACGGCGGTGCCGTCAATGCCGAAAGCATCGATCGCCTGCTCGGCGAGCTGCGCCGCACGGGCATCCTTGCCAGCGACACGCCCCGCGCCATCGACGCGCGGGAGCGCCTGCGCAAGTCCATCGGTAACGCCATCCGCCGCGCCATCGGCGAAATCGCCAACCATGACCCCGCTCTGGCCAGCCACTTGCAACACCCCACCTTGCGGATGGGCTATGCCTTGGTCTACGCGCCTACCGTGTCGGTCACGTGGTGTACGTCGGCGGAGTGGTAGCGGTGCAGCGGCGTAGCGTCTTGCTGGGCTTGGCCCTCGCACCCTTCTGGGGAACCCGTGCCATGGCCGCAGCGCGAAGGGTCGTCGCCATCGGCCCGGGCGCGCTACGCATGGTGGCCTATCTCGGCGCCACCGATCTGCTGGTGGGGTGCGAGGACGTCGAGCGCCGTCTTCCCAACGCCAGCACCTATCGCCTGGCCTTGCCCCAGCGAGTGCGGACCTTGCCCTCGCTGGGGCCGGGTGGCCCGGGGCGCTTGCCCGATCTGGAGCAATTGCTCGCCGTCCACCCTGATTTGGCGGTTAGCGTCGCGCTTGATGCGCAACAGGTGCAGGCGCTCAGCCAACGGGCGGGCATTCCAGCGCTGTCTCTCAGCTTCGGGGAAACCGGCATCTTGCGCGAAGACACGGTGGTCGATGCCTGGCGCAGGCTCGGCGCTGCGCTCGGGCGCGAGCACCGAGCTGCCGAACTGGCAGCGTTTTTCCAAGCATCGATTGCGGAGCTGCAAAGTCGGCTGCGCGGGCAGCCCCGCGTGCCGACCTACCTCGGCGGCGTGAGTTTGTCCGGCTCGCACGGTATTGCCAGCACCCAGGCGGGCCATCTCCCGCTGGTCTGGGCTGGCGCGCGCAACCTTGCCGACCAAACCGGGCGCAGTGGCCACCTGTTCCTCGACCGGGAGCAACTGCTGGCCTGGGATCCCACCGTGCTGTTCATCGATGGGGGCGGCCTGCCCGGCATCGTCGCGGAATATGCCCGCGACCCCGCCTTGTACCAGCGCTTGCGCGCAGTCCGAGAACGCCGCGTGTACCTGACGCTTCCCTTCAACGCCTACAACGCCAATGTGGAAAACGCCTTGGCCAACGCCTGGTTCATGGCGAAGGTATTGCATCCCCAGGCGCTGGCCACGCTGCATATCGAAGCCAAGGCAGGCGAAATTTTGCGGGGTTTTCTGGGCGCCGACCTATTGCCCGCGTTGGCCAAGCTGGGCTACGGCCAGGGCTTGCTGGATTTGGCCAGCGGTCGTTGGACACCGCTATCGGCGTGAATACCGCGAATCCCGCCGCGCACACTGACCTGCTCGTCCCCGCACGGGCCGTCTATCTTCGCCAAACCACGCGCCGCCTGTTGGCGGGTGGCGTCTTGCTCTGCGCCTTGCTGGCGTTGTCGTTGTTTGCCTTGGGCCGAGGCAGCTACCCGTTGCCGGTCAGCGAAGTGCTGGCGGCATTGCAAGCCGGCCCCGAAGCGCAAGGCCCTGCTGCACATGTGGTGTGGTTCCTGCGTTTGCCTCGGTTGTTGGCGGCAATGCTGGCGGGGATGGCGCTGGCGCTGGCCGGAACGGTGATGCAGACGGCGCTGCGCAATCCCCTGGCTTCGCCATTGACCCTGGGTGTATCGCAAGGGGCAGCTTTCGGCGCCACCTGCGCCATCGTGTTGCTCGGCGCTGGCGAGATGCGCCGTCTGGGGCCTGACGCAGTGGTCATCCACGAACCCGCGCTTGTCGTCGCTGCCGCCCTGGCCGGTGGGCTGGGGGTGGCAGGGTTGATCCTATTCATCGCCCTGTTGCGTGGGTTGCGGCCCGAAGCCCTGGTGCTGGCGGGAGTGGCTTTGGGCGCCTTTGCCAGCGCGGGCACCATGCTGGTGCAGTACTTTGCGGACGAAGTGCAAGTTGCCGCCACGCTGTTCTGGACTTTCGGAGACCTCAGCAAGGCGGGCTGGCGCGAGGTAGCCTGGCTTGCGGCGGTGACCCTGCCGCTGCTACTGTGGCTGGTCAGCCTGGCTTGGCGTTTCAACGCACTGGCTTGGGGGGAGGACAGTGCCCGCGCTTTGGGAGTGGCGGTAGGGCGGCTGCGCCTGGGGGGCCTGGCGGCGGCGTCCACCTTGGCTGCGGTGGCGACGGCTTTTCTGGGCGTCATCGGCTTCGTCGGCCTGATCGCCCCCCACCTGGTGCGGCTGGCCATCGGTGCAGACCATCGCTATCTATTGCCCTACGCAGCGCTAACCGGCGCCATCGTCTTGCTTGCCGCAGATACCCTGGGTCGCCTCGTCATCGCCCCGGCGGTACTGCCGGTGGGCGCAGTGACTGCCTTGTTGGGCGCGCCGATGTTGCTGGCGCTGCTGCTACGTTGGCGAATGCATTGACCCCATGCTCCGCGTACGACACCTGTGTTTCGGCCATGGCTCCCGCGTCTTGTTGCGCGACTTGGATATGGACGTGCGTCCCGGGGAAATGCTGGCCGTGCTGGGGCCGAACGGCGCAGGCAAAACCACGCTGCTCAAGGTGCTGGCGCACTTGTGGATGCCGCACGCGGGTTCGCTGCTGCTTGATGACGTTCCCCTGACCGGGCTGACGCCCCCAGAGCGCGCGCGCCGTGTGTCGTACCTGCCGCAGCAAAGCGAAGCGGCGCCCGTCACGGTGTTCGAGGCAGTGCTGCTGGGGCGCGTGCCGCACCTGGGCTGGCAGGTGGGCGAGGCCGATCTGGCGCGGGTCGACAACGTCCTGGCCCATCTTCATTTGGCTCCCCTGGCTGACCGATGCTGCATGGCCCTATCCGGCGGCGAGCTGCAAAAAGTGCTGATTGGCCGCGCCCTGGCCCAAGAACCGCGCTTGTTGCTGCTGGACGAGCCGGTCAACCACCTCGACCTGGCAAACCAGATCGACGTGCTGTCGCTGGTACGCGCAAGCACCCGCGAGCAAGGCTTGATCACCCTGGTCGTGATTCACGATCTCAACCTCGCGCTGCGTTTTGCGGATCGTTTTCTGCTTCTCGACGGCCACGGCGGCTGCGAAACCTTTCCGATGGATGCGCTCAGCCCGGATCGGGTGCGCCGTGCCTACGGCGTGCCCGTGGCGCGGGGTGAAGTGGCCGGTTTTTCGATGCTGGTACCGCTATGAACCCCACACTGCCGCCGCCCGGTTGGGCGGTCGATCCGCTGCTGCAAGCCATTGCCGACCGTTGCACCGCTTGGCTGCAAGGGCGCGACCTGGGCGTGGAAGACATCTGTCTGGGGCACCCTGTCTCCTGGGCCATCGTTCGCGACGGCCAAGGCCGCCGTGGCCTGGGCGCCGCGCTGACGCCCATCGGCGAAAGCAACGACCGTGACGGCCTATTCGCCGGGTTGTCGCAAGACTGGCGGGACTGGCCCTTGTCCGCGCTGCCCGCACGGCTGCTGGCGCGCCACCCCCTGGAGCGTTGCATCGCGCTGGCGGCCATCAATGCCGTCTCGCAATACCGCCTGGGTTGGGAAAACCTAGCGCCGGTCGAGCCGGGGGAACGCGGGGAACGGGAAGCAGGGCAGGGTGGTGGACGCGCAAGCGTCGTGCGCTGGGTGGCCGCGCAAACACCCCAGCGGCTGGTGATGATCGGCAACATGCAGCCCTTGGTGGCAGGGCTGCGGGAATTCGGCATCGTGCCGATGGTGTTCGAACGCCACGCAAGCAACCGCTGCGGCGCGCTGAACGACGCGCAGGAATGGGCTTGGCTGCCACACGCCGACGGATTGATCGCGACTGGCGCTACCCTGGTCAACCATACCCTGGCGCCCTTGGTTGCGTGGACGGGAGCAGCGCGCTTTCGCATCTTGGTGGGGTTTTCCGCGCAGACCCACCCTGCTTTTCTGGCCGGGCTGGGGCTGACCCATGTATTCAGCGTCCATGTGGACGACGTGGACGGCATTCGCCGACGCTTGCAATTGGGCCACTGGAATGCGATGTTCGAGAGCGAAACCCCCTACCTGGCACGCTTGGCGGACAAAACGCCGGGACTACTCTAGACAGCGAGATTCAGGTTGTCCGCGCCGATTCTGCAGCGCCATTGAGGTAGCGTGCTTTTTCCTGAAAGTCTTGGTCGGAATCGGCATGCTGCAAAGCAATTTGACGGAAGTCTTCCTGAATCGCGAGGAAAGCCAGGGTGATATCGGGGTCGAAGTGCAGGCTCTTCCCGTCCAGCATCACCGTTACAGCTTGGTCATGCGGCATTCCTTCTTTGTAGATGCGTCGGCTGATCAAGGCATCGTACACATCGGCAATCGCCATCAATCGCGCAGAAATGGGAATGTCATTCCCTATCAATCCTTGCGGATAACCGGAGCCATCCCACTTTTCATGGTGTGATAAAGCGATTTCCTTGACCATCGTCAAGAATTCGACGGTCATTCCCAGGGACTTTTCTCCGTGTGCGATGGCACGATACCCCAGCGTCGTATGGGTTTTCATGATCTCGAATTCGGACGGCTCCAAACGCCCTGGTTTGAGCAAAATCCGATCCGGAATGCCTACCTTGCCGATGTCGTGCAGCGGCGCCGACTTGAATAGCAGCGTGATGTTGGCAGGGGTCAAGTAGCGTGCAAAACGTGGATGGTGCTGCAACCTCGTAGCCAAGGCGCGCACGTACAACTGCGTGCGGCGGATGTGGTTGCCCGTTTCCGGGTCGCGTGTTTCGGCCAAGGAAGCCATCGCATGGATGGTGACGTCCTGAATGGCGGCGACTTCCTGGGTGCGTTGGACTACTTCGACTTCCAGGGTATGCGCTTTGTTTTGCAAAAAATCGGCGTAGTTCTTGAGTTCCAGTTCCTTTTTGACCCGGGCGAGCACGACGGGGGGGCTGATTGGTTTGGTAATGAAATCGGCGGCCCCCAGGTCAAAGCACAATTTTTCATTGTCAATCGACGTTTTGGCGGTCAGGAATATCACGGGAATGTGGTGGGTACTGGGGTCGGCCTTGAGGCGACGGCATACTTCGTACCCATCGAGTACCGGCATCATGATGTCGAGCAGAATCAAATCCGGTTGCTTTCCCGATATATGCCCAGAAGAAACCAGTTTGAGCGCTCTTTCGCCATTGTTGGCGATTTGCACGTGGTACACCGGCTTGAGCAGGGCGCTCATCAAAGCCAGGTTGTCGGGCGAATCGTCCACGATCAATATCGTGGATTTGGTATCGACATCGGGCGCATTCATGATGATATGTTGGCTTTTTCGGAGAAAGCAGTCTGTGCGGCTTGGAGGATGTGCAAGGCGACCTCGAAGTCGAACATGGCAATGGCCTCCTGCATGGCGTGATAGTGATCAGGGAAAGCCGCCTGGAGCAAATCCGCATGGGCTTCCAAGACTTCCCCCGCTTGGATGCTTCCTTCAGCAAGCAACATGCCAAGCTGTTCCACCACGTTGCGAACGGGCGCAAGGTCCCGGGGGGGCGCATCGGCATCGGACAGCGGGGATGCCGGTGCATCGCCGGTACCCATCGACGCCAATCCAACCACAACAGGGTGCAACGCTGCCAATGTCGCTTGCAATAACGCATCGATGCGCTCGGGTGGCTCCCCGTTCTTGCATGCCAGCTCCAATTCCTCCGCCGCAGCCTGCACAGCAGCCGCGCCGATATTGCCGGCAGTGCCCTTGAGGGTGTGGGCCAGGCGCTCGGGCGCTGCGGCATCCACAGAATCCATGGCATGGTTCCCGGCATCCATTCCGGCATGGATCGCGACATGCTTGCGAGCGTCGCCAAACAGTGTGGCAAATTGCCCCATCGCCTCGCGAAACCGGATCAGCAACGAGGTATACAGCCGCACGTCTTGCATGGCGATGGCCAGCCCAGTGTTCACATTGATGCCCGGCAATGCCGGGAAGTGCGCGGGCGCTGCGGGCGCTGGCAGTGCCCCGGCGGGCGACGATGCATCGACCACTTGCTTGGGCTTGATCCAGTGGATCAGGGTATCAAACATGGCTTCAATATTCAGTGGCTTGCCGATGTGGTCGCACATGCCGACAGCCAAGACCTTTTCTCGTTCTCCAGTGATGACGTTGGCGGTCATCGCAATGATCGGCAAGGCGGCCCAGGCAGGGTTTTTGCGAATCTCCCGCGCGGCGGTATAGCCGTCCATGACGGGCATTTGGCAGTCCATCAACACCCCATCGAACCTGTCATCCCTCGCCAGGGTTTCCAGCGCCTCTTGCCCGTTCGTGGCCAGCACCACATCAATGCCGACCTTGCGCAGCAATTCGGTCGCGAGTTCCTGGTTCATTTCATTGTCTTCCACCAATAGCACGCGCGCACCCCGCAGGCTTTGCATTGCTTGGCCATGCATCTTGGCTCGGGCCGCTGCGCGTCTGTCGCTGGGGACGTGCAGGGACAAGGCTTCGCCAATGGCGTCGAACAGGGTCGATACGGTGACGGGTTTGATCAGCACGGCATGGACGTCGATGCCTTGCTGCTGGGCGGCGTGCTGCATCTCTTCCTTGCCGTGGCCCGTGACGATGATCACCTTGGGCGCGGAGACCAGCTCCATGGTTCGCAGGTGCCGCAGGCACTCGATGCCGTCCATGCCCGGCATCTTCCAGTCCATCAAAACCAGGCCGTAGGGCGTACCGTTCTGGCTTGCATACGCTAGGCGTTCCAGCGCTTCCCGGCCATGGGCTGCCACGTCGGTGGGCATGCCCCAGGCCAGCATCATCTCGGAAAGAATCTCGCGCGCGGTGGCGTTGTCGTCGACGACGAGAACGCGGGTTTGCTGCACGGTATCGAGGGGGATCGCCCGGTCGAAGGCAGGCGCATCTTGCAGGCCAAACTGCGCATGAAAGTGAAAGGTGGAACCTTGGCCATAGGTGGTGTCTGCCCAGATCGTGCCTCCCATCAATGCGATGAGGTTCCGGGAAATGGCCAGTCCCAGTCCGGTACCGCCATATTTGCGGGTGGTCGAGGCATCCGCCTGGCTGAAGGACTGAAAGAGTTTGCCTTGTTGCTCTTGGGTCATTCCAATACCGGTATCCTGCACCCAAAAATGCAATTGCACGGTATCGGAAGTGCTCGATACCGTTTCGATTCCCACGATGATTTCGCCGCGCTCGGTAAATTTGACGGCATTGTTGCCCAGATTGACCAATACCTGACTCAGGCGCAAGGCATCGCCAACGAGCGCATTGGGAACATTCTTGGAAATCCGGAACAAGAGTTCGACACCGGTATCTTCAACACGGATTCCCAAAATATTGGCGAGGTTATCCATCACATCGTACAACTGGAAAGGGGACTGCTCCAGGGACAGTTTGCCCGCTTCGATTTTTGAGAAATCCAGGATGTCATTGATGATCCCAAGCAGGTTTTCCGCAGCACGATGGATTTTTAGTACATAGTGTTGTTGTTTGGGGTTGAGTTCCGTTTGTAAAGCCAGGTAGGACATGCCGATGATGGCGTTCATCGGCGTGCGTATCTCGTGGCTCATATTGGCCAGGAAATCTGCTTTGGCCTGGCTGGCGCGTTCTGCCGTTTCCCGCGCAGCGGCAAGGTCGTCTTCCATGCGTTTGCGTTCGGTCAAATCGCGAATCGTCTCGATGGCTCCCGTGATGTTGCCTTCTGCATCGCGCAACAACGATGCGCTGCCCTGCAGCCACAGTTGATTACCCATTCGCACGTTCACGGCAGTCTCGGCAACGATTCTTTCGCCAAAGCGTTGCACATGACGGTAATTTGCATCCAATAAGTCATTGTCTGGCATGAAAACCAGATCGATCAGAATGGGCTTGCGTTCGCCATAGAACGCGAGGGCATATTCCCGGTTTCCTTTGCCGAGGATATCCACGGCTTTGATTCCCGTCATTTGTTCCGCCGCCCGGTTCCAACTGGTCACGATGCCTTCGCTGTCGATCACGAACGTGGCATCCGGCAAAAAGTCGATGATGGTCGATAACTTGGTTTCTGATGCGCGCAACCCGTCTTCGAGCTGTTTGTGCCCTGTGATGTCATGGATCGTCTCGATGGCACCGCTGACCTGGCCTTGCGTGTCGTGGAGCGCCGTCGCATACGCCTGGATCCAGAGTTCTTTCCCCATGGGGCTGATCGACACTTCCCCGGCAAGCACATCGCCAATTTTCCGGAAGTGGTGGTAGTGGCCACGCACGTCGATATCGGGATGCAACACAGCATCGATCATGATGGGACGACGCTGCCCGTAAAACGCAATAGCGTATTCATAGTGGCCTTTGCCGATCATGTCTTGCGCTTTGGCGCCCGTCATCATTTCCGCAGCGCGGTTCCAGGCAGTGATCATCCCTTCTGCATCGACAACGAACGCTGCATCCGGCAACATATTGATGATGTCATCCACCCTGCGTTTTGATTGCTCCAGTTCCAGCATGACATTTTTTCTGGCGGTGATATCCCGAACGATTTCGATACCGCCATAAATCGTTCCGCTGGTATCACGCAATGGCGATGCACTGGCTTCAAACCACAATCCACGCTGCGGAAGATATCCCTCTCCCGAAAGGGTATCGCCTTGTTTGGAGAAGTGGGCGTATTTGTGCGGAGTGACATCGTCCATCTGCAAAAGCAGGTCGATCAGCACAGGCCGTCGCTCTCCGTAGAAAGATACGGCATATTCGTAATTGCCTTTGCCAATGATGTCTTTCGCCATGGTTCCCGTCATCAATTCCGCAGCGCGATTCCATGCGGTAACGACCCCCTGGGCATCGGTGACGAAAGTCGCATCAGGCAGGTTGTCGAGAATCGCTGCCAGTTTGACGTTTTGCTGTTTGGCTTCTTCGGTCAGGGATTCGTTTTGAATACGCAGTCGCAAGGCTTCTGTGACCGAGGCGCCCATGTACCGGGACACGGAGTGATACGCCAAAAATGTCACCATCATTCCAGCGGCCATGAAATAGTCATACTTCTGCCCTGCCAACAAATGGGACACTATGGCAACGGTCGCAGGGGGGATGACGTAAAACTTGAATAGCCCCCGAACCAACGCCATAGAACCCAGGGCAGTTCCACTGCTCGCCAGAACGACCAAGTCCAAAAACCCCCAGTATTCGTGCGGCACATACCGGTAGCCGATCACGCCAACGAGAAAATAAATCCCTCCGCTGTTCACGGCTAATCGAATCAGCCGGAATTTCCAGGCGGGGATATCGAATTCATGGATAGCCAGTTTCCGTACAGCCAAGGTGGCCTGATAACGAATCACCAAAACCCCTACCGTAAACAACCCGAGGCCCACAATATGGCCCAATGGAGCGATCCCGTAAAAGAAAGCCAGGATGACGACAACGGACAGGACGATCGAAAAGAGGATATGCGTCTGGCTGCAAAACAGACGGACTTGTTCAATGGCTACGCGGTCCTCCAGCGGAAGAGCAGAGGATTCGGGAGAACCAGAAGAGTGGATGTATTGGTTCATAAGGGTTCATCCAGACACGGATGCGGTCACGAAAAACCGCTTTGTGCAAGCAAATCTATGCACACGATACAGCCCCGCAATGGTGGTCACACCCCACCACGTGAAGAACAGCTTGCCAAGGCTGCCAATGCGTAGTCCTCAAGAAAGGCGACTGTATCGGCCAGAGTCGGCCAAGATTTTCCAGTGCCGACCATAGTTCGTTGTTCATGCAAAAGAAGGCTGCGCAGCACATCCCCCCATTGCCCCCCCATGGCGCTCCCGCAAGGCGGAAAGCAGATGCGCCAAGCCGACAATGCTTGCCTCCCCATCTTGCTCTTTTCCCATGACTGCCTTTCGCCTGGGCCGCAGGGTTCCCCCGCACGAACGCCCCCCCGTTTGCTGGTATCACCCGGGTACGCTGCTGCGTACTGCGTTAGGGCTGCTGTCTTCACGCAACCAGTTCTACAACCGCGATGAACGCGAAAGTCAGCCCACGCCCTTGACGATCATGGACCTGGGTATCCCGCAACCTCAACAAGAGCGCGACCACGAAGGCAAGAGCGGCAATAACGACACAAACAACAAGAACGACCAAAACGAGCAGCACACCGCAGATTTCTGGTTCGACTTCATTGCCGACACAGGGGACGGGGGCAACGCCACCTATGCCGTGGCGCAGACAGCGCTGGGGGCCTGCGTTCGCAATAGCACAAAGACCGAAAAGACTGAAAAGAGCCAGAACGGCGACAACGGCGAACCCTTCCTCCCCCGCGCAGACTTGCTGCTCTTTGGCGGCGACTTGGCGTACCCCAGCGCCGGGGTGTTGGAGTATCGCTACCGCTTCGTCGAGATGTTCGAAGCTGCGCTGCCGCCGGATGCCCACGCCCAGCCGAGGACGATCGCCGCGATTCCGCAGAACCATGATTGGATGGATAGCGCTTCGACCTTCGCACGGTACTTTCTTCGGCACAAAACCGCCCGGGGCTTGCTGGGCGCACGCATTCCCCAACGGCAGAGCTACTTCTGCGCCCGGCTACCCCACAGATGGTGGGTGCTGGGCCTTGACTTCGCGCTGACCGACGACATCGACCGGGAACAGTTCGAGCAATTCCGCGCTATCGCCCTGGGTAGCACCGACCCTGCGATGGGCGCCGGGGACAAGGTCATCCTCGTCTATCCACACCCGGTTTGGACGACGCCCGTCGATGCCGCTGTCTGCCCCGGCGCTGCGCTGCGCTACCAGTTGCTCGAAGGCTTGTTGGGCGACCGCATCGCGCTGCGGTTGACGGGCGACCTGCACCACTATCTGCGGTGGACGTCCCCTCGCGGTGGGATGCTCGTCGTCTGCGGAACGGGCGGGGCCTTCACGCACCCCACGCATACGCGAACGACGAATGCGCCCATCGTGCTGCGGCGCGAAGCCAACGCCGATGCGATCCCCGCCAACCCCGGCACCGTAGTACGCATGGGGGTGGAAGACGGCCCCTTGCATCCTGGTGACGAGCGCTTCGAGCGGGTCGAACCCAGTGCCTATCCCTCTGCGGCGCAGAGCCGGACACTGGCGCTGCACGGCCTATGGGCGCTGTTCGGCGGTGGAATGACATGGGGGGAGGGCAACCGCTGGTTCGCTGCCCTGCTTGGGGGGCTGTACCTCGTCGCAGCCATGG
Organism: Candidatus Symbiobacter mobilis CR; assembly: GCF_000477435.1. Classification (NCBI taxonomy): domain Bacteria; kingdom Pseudomonadati; phylum Pseudomonadota; class Betaproteobacteria; order Burkholderiales; family Comamonadaceae; genus Candidatus Symbiobacter; species Candidatus Symbiobacter mobilis. Next base: position 2,071,314 of record NC_022576.1, on the reverse strand, counting down.
GGGCTGGTTCCCTCGTAGGCACCCTCGGCGCGCTGGCAGTATTCGGGGCGCTGTGCCTGACCATCGGTTGGGAGGCCCACTACGAAACGCCGACGACCTGGGGCGCTTGGCGTCGCTGGGGGCTGGTGCTGGGCGCGGGTACGGGGCACGCGCTGGCGCACTGTGTGCTGGCGTGGTCGGTCGGCACGGTGCTCCCCGGGCTGGTGGAAGCATGGTTGCCACAGTCGCCCGGCTGGGCTGTGCAAGGGCTGACTGCATTGGGGGCGCTGGCCGTGGGCAGCGTGGTGGGCGCGCTGCTCTTTGGCGGTGTGCTCGCTGCAATGTCGTGGTGCGGGTACCTCACGAACAACGCTTTTTCCGTATTGGGGGTGCAGGACTACAAAGGGTTCCTGCGGTGTCGCATCGACCGCAACGGGGTGCTGACCGGGCACTTCGTCGCCATCGACCGCACCCCACGCCAGTGGCGTGCTGCTGCGGGTGGGCAACCCGTGTGGGAGAGCGCGGAGGCACCGATCCAGCCCCGCGTGCATGACCACTTCACCATTGGGGCAGCGCCGTGAACCCGGACGCACATCTGCTCTGGCGTGCGCCGCCGTGGGCGCTGGCCGTGTTGCTGGCCATGCTGGCAATGCTCGGCCCCTTTTCGATCGACACCTACCTACCAGCGTTCGCGGGCATTGCGCAGTCGCTGCACGCCACCCCCGTGCAAATGCAGCAAACCCTGTCCGCGTATCTGTTCGGCTTTGCGTTCATGAGCCTGTTCCACGGCGCCATTTCAGACAGCGTGGGGCGCAGGCCGGTGGTGCTGTGGGGGCTGGCGGCGTTCACGCTCGCATCGCTGGGGTGTACGCTGGCGCAGAGCATCGGCCAGCTCGTGTTTTTTCGCGGGATGCAGGGGTTGACCACGGGCGCCGGGATCGTCGTTTCCCGCGCCGTGGTGCGCGATATGTTCCCGCCTTCGCAAGCGCAGCAGGTGATGAGCCAGATCACCATCTTTTTTGGCGCTGCTCCGGCCATCGCGCCCATCATCGGGGGGATGCTCTTCGTGCATTGGGGTTGGCACAGCGTGTTCGGGTTCCTGACTGTCGTCGGCATCGCGCTATGGATCGCCAACTATCGCCTGCTGCCGGAAACGCTGCACGTCAGCGCACGCCAGCCTTTTGGCCCGCGCAACCTGATGCAGGGGTACTGGAAGCTTGGGATGGATCCGCGCTTTGTGCTGCTGACGCTCTCCAGCGGCATTCCATTCAATGCGCTGTTCGTGTACGTGCTGTCGGCCCCCGCGTTTCTGGGCGAACACCTGGGGCTTGCGCCGACGCAGTATTTCTGGTTCTTTTTGTGCTCGGTCGCCGGCATCATGGGCGGGGCATGGTGGAGCGGCAGACTGGCAGGCACGCTTGCGCCGCAACGGCAGGTGCGCCTGGGGCTGGGGGTGTTTGTGGGGGTCGCGATAGTGAACCTCGTCGCGCATGCGCTGTTTCCAGCGCATGTGGGGTGGGCGCTGCTGCCGATCTTCGTTTTTGGGGTAGGGTGGGCGGTACTCGTTCCGGCGGTGACGATCCTGCTGCTTGACCTGCACCCCGACCGGCGCGGGATGGCGTCTTCCCTGCAAGCCTTCGTTGCCTCGGCATCGACCGGCATCGTCGCGGGGGTGGTAGCGCCGTGGGTGATGCACTCCACCGTGGCGCTGGCTGCCTCAGCCCTGGTCATGGCGCTCATCGGTTGGGCGGCCTGGGTAACCCTCCACCGCCGATGGCCGGACATTGGCCGGACGATCCACGCGGTGCCTGCACGATGAACGCACGCCCCACGCTACAACTGTCCCTGCAATTCGCACGCGGGGATTTGGGCACCGAACACCGCGCCGCGCTGCAACGCCACCACGTCACACGGTGGATTCGCTCCGCCTTGTGCCGCGACGCGGAGATGACCGTTCGCGTGGTGGGTGCGGAAGAAGGGCTGGCACTGCACCGCGACTATCGCCACGGCGACCATCCGACCAATGTGCTGACCTTCGACTACGAGCAGGAACCGATCGTCGTGGCAGACCTGGTGCTATGCGCGCCCGTCGTCGCGAAAGAGGCCGCAGCGCTGGGCATCCCGCTGGCCGCGCACTACGCGCACCTGCTCGTCCACGGTACCCTGCACGCCCAAGGCTGGACGCACGACGGCGAAGACGACGCGCAAGCCATGGAACGCCGGGAATCCGAGATCATGCAGAAACTGGGCTTTGCCGATCCGTACCGTATTGCGTAGGCACGACGGTAGTTGCGATGGCGGCCCTTCCTTCGGCAACGTAGGCTCTGTATCCCCTTCCACTTTTACGACCGAGACCATGGTGATAGTGCGTAATCGGTGTGTAATCTCCACAGATTTTTGTCGGTTTTTGTTGGCGATTTTTGATCGATCAGACGAAAAACCCCCTGAATCTCAAAAAATTCAGGGGGTTAGGGTGGTTTGCGGTGATTGGGGGGCTATTGCGCTTTTTGTGTGTTGGTGCCGGTAGACGGAATCGAACCGCCGACCTTCTCATTACGAATGAGCTGCTCTACCGACTGAGCTACACCGGCGAAAGCGGCGAATTCTAGCGGCCTCCCCGCAGGGGCGATGACTGCCATGACGACTGCTAGGACTGCTCCACAACGCGCACCCGGTCAACTGGCAAAGTTGCGCAACCAGCGCTGCTCAAACTCCTCGGCACTGACGGGATAGCCAAAAAAGTAGCCTTGACCCACTTCCGCGCCGAGTTCGCACAGCCGTTCGCATTGCATCGGCGTTTCCACCCCTTCTGCCACGAGGCTGTGGCCTAGGTCGTGCGCCATGTCGATGATCGTGCGCACCAACACGGCGTCGTTGGCATCGGTGAGCATGCTCGCGACAAAACTTTGGTCGATCTTGATGACTGATACCGGCAACAAGCGTAAATACGACAAGCTGGAGTAGCCGGTACCGAAGTCGTCGATCGCCACCGACACCCCCGTGGAGCGCAACGCCTGCAAGCGTTCGAGCTGCTCGGAGGTATGGTGGAGCAGGGCGTCTTCCGTGATCTCCAGTTCCAGCATTTCAGGCCCGACACCACTGGCTTGCAGCAATGCGTTGATTTGGTCGAGGAGGTCGCTACGCTGCAGATCGGCAACATTCTGGTTGACGGCCATCCGCATCGTCGGCTTCCACAACCCCGCACGCAACCATTCCCCCAATTGGCGCAGCGAATCCTGCATCACCCAATGGTCTAGCTCGACGAGGAGGCCACTTTTTTCCGCGACGCCGATGAACACCCCCGGCAGCGTAATGCCATGGCCCGGCCGATCCCAGCGCACCAACGCCTCTGCGCCAACCAGCTCCCCCGTATTGAGCATGCATTTGGGCTGGTAGTACACACGGAATTGCTGCTCGACCAAGCCGATGGCCAGCTCGGTCTGGATCGTGAACGCAAGGTCGTTGCTGGCGCCCATGTCTGCCGTGTAGCTGAGCATCCGATTGCGCCCAGTCATCTTGGCCCGGTACATCGCCATGTCTGCGCTACGCAGCAGTTCGTCCGGCGAACGTCCGTCTTCCGGAAAGACCGACACCCCCATGCTCGCCATCGGACGGTACGAACCCGCCCCTTCGAGCACGAGCGGTTCTCGCAACCGCACGAGCAGATTGTTCGCTAGCGACAAGGCGCCTGGCCGGTCGGTATTGGGCAGCAGGATGACGAATTCGTCACCCCCCATCCGGGCGACGGTATCTTCGCTGCGCACCCCGCGCTGCAAGCGTTCGGACACCGTGCGCAGCAGAATGTCCCCCACCTGGTGGCCCAGGGTGTCGTTGACCTCCTTGAAATGGTCGAGATCAACGAACAACAGCGCAAACTGGGATTGTTGGCGCTGTGACTGCGCAACGAGCTGCGCGATGCGGTCGTTGAAGAGATCGCGGTTGGGCAAGCCGGTCAACCCATCGTAGGACGCCTGCCGCTGCAAAGCGATTTGCGCTTCGTGGAGCTGGGTCACATCGCTTTGCAAGGCGATGTAGTGCATCACCTGCCCTTCACTGTCCCGCACGACGGAAATATTGCTCCAAACTGTGAAGAAGCTGCCATCGGCGCGACGGTTGTTGAGTTCCCCGGCCCAGTGCCCCGTTTGCATCAACGATCTGCCGATCGATTCATAAAAAGCAGGGCTATGCCGCCCGGACTTCAATACCCGCGTATGCTGCCCCAGCACGGCCTCTGCACTGAACCCGGTCATCCGTGTGAAAGCCGCGTTGACGCGGATGATGTGCATCTGCGCGTCCGTGACGATGATGGCTTGGTCGGAATTCTGGAAGACCGATTCGCTGAGCAAGAGCTTCCGTTGCTGCGCTTTGAGGGCGCTGACGTCGGTCGCAATCCCGCCCACCCCATAGGCTTTGCCTGCGCGGTCATACAACGGAAAACGCCGCGTGACGAAATCGATGGGGTCGCTTTCTCCAACGGGGTGGATCCGTTCCTCGAACGTCGTGGGCACCCCCGATTGCAACACTTGCTGATCGGCTTCGCGGTGCAAAAGCGCATCACGCAATGGTTGGAAGGATTCCCGCGTGTGCCCGAGCACGGCATCGCGGGGGCGCTGCAAAAGCTGAAGCAGAGCCTGATTCACCAACAGCATCTTGCCTTCCAGATCGGCAGCGTAGATAGGGTTGTCGGTGGCATCGAGCAGCGCGTCATACAGTCGCCGCTCCTGCTCCCGCGCCTGTTCGGCATTGCGGTCGACGAGCAGCAGCAACACCCGGCGGTCGAGCTTGTAGTCCATCGACAAACCGATGAGGTGTACGTCGAACACGACGGGCGCGCCAGCCTGGTTGGTGATTTCGACACGCCGCAAGACTTGGGACTGGCCGGGCATGACATCGCGCAGCGCCACGTGCAGCCGCGCACGGTCAGGCTTGTTGAGCCGGTGCCAGAAGCGGATATCCAGAGCTACGAAGCGCCCGTGCGCGCCAAGCAAGGTGGTCGCACGCTCATTGCAGTCGTCGACGATGCCGTTGGTATCGAGCACCAGCGCCGGCAGCGGCATCTGGTCGAAGAGGGTGCGGTAGCTACGCTGGGCGTGTTCGGCCTCGAGCTGCGCTGCACGCAGTTCTTCGTTCTGCAGCTCCAGCTCGACCTGGTAGATACGCAGGTCTTCGAGCAGCTTGCTCGTACCCATCGCGTCGGGACGATCCATCGTCCCGGACTTCTGGCATTGATCCAGCACCGCTTGCGCACGCTGCTTGAGCAACTGCAAACGTTGCGACTTCCGCTCTTTGGATTCCTGATCCATCTGGCTTAGGACGTGACAACTGCGAGAACCGCTGGACAGCGGAATACGCTCAAGTCTTGCGCCAGTCAGTAATGTCGAGATGGCTCACTACTGCACCGGGCTGCTCCCCGGCAACAGTGGATACATGCATGAGAAACCAACGCTGACCCGATGACAAATCCGCAGGGTATTCCACGGAGAAATGCGACTCTGCGCCGGACAGCACGTCCCGCACACCACGCTCCGCGTTCGCCAGCAACGTGTCCGACGAACCGAGCAGCCGCTCGCACACGGATAGGTAATCGATGCCCAAGCCGAAATACCCCAATTCGGGGTCGCCATGGCTGGCGGCAATGCCATGCCAAGCGCTATTCACCGAGGTGATGATCCCGTGGTTGTTGAGCACCACCACACCGGCCGGGAGCGAGTCGATGATGTTTTGCAAGCGGGACACTTCATGGAGCGCAGTGACGTCCATGAACGTGATGACTGCCCCCTTCGACGGGGACGAGGGCACGCTGTACGGCAGCATGCGAACGAAATAGTGCAACCCGGCTATGCCCCGGATTTCTTTTTCGACGCGCGTTCCCTCTTTGAGCGTGCGTGTCAGGTCGGCGATGAGGTCCGGGTAGATGAGGGTATGCGCCAAGTCGTCCAGCGGACGACCCAGATCCGTCTCTCGCAACTTGAAGATGTGCGTAGCGTCCGGGCTGAAGCGCGTCAGCAGCAGGTTGTCATCGACGAACACTGCCCCGGCGGCAACGGCTTGCGCCATGTTGTCGAGATCGGCATTGAGCCGGTTGAGGATGTCGATCTTCTCTTGGTACTCGGCGTTGACGGTGTTGAGTTCCTCATTGACCGACTGCAATTCCTCGTTGGAGCTTTGGAGTTCCTCATTGGAGGACATCAGCTCTTCGTTGGTCGATTGCAGTTCCTCGTTCGAGGTTTCGAGTTCTTCGACGGTGGCTTGCAGGCTTTCGCGCGTGGCGGTCAGTTCGCGTTCCAGCACCTCCATGCGCTCGGCGGTCTCGGAATCGACGTCGATCGTCGTGGCCAACTCGGCAGGGTTGGGCGCATGCAACTGCTCGAAAGCCAGCAAGGTCAGACGCTCGCCTTCGAACTCTTCGACAGGCCACGCACTCATGCGCAGATGTTCGACTTCGCCCTCGCGCGTCATCATCTTGAGGCGATCCGAGCTGACGCTGGCACCTTCGCGGCCCGCCTTGAACAGCAGGGCCACAGCGATCGGCACGAGGGAATCAGGGAGGATACGGTTGAGTTCGAGGCTGGCGTGTCCTTCACGAAGTTGTAGAAACTTGTGTACGTCACCGTAGGAATGGACAAGCTCGTGGCGGCTGTTGACCAGGATGGCAGCAGGCGGCCCGAAGGCCTTGAGCAGTGCGGCGAAGCCCTGATCCACCGCGCTGGACTTGATCCGGTTCGAACGGTTGGACTGGCCCGTCATCAGCGGCGTGCTGCCGGAGTAGCCGTAGCCCGTTCCCTTGGCCATGTCCAGCGGCAGGCTCAGCGGGCGGATCATTTGCCAGATCTTGTGCTTGGCGCTGACCGGCGTGAAGTCCTTCTGCATCTCGGCCAGCGATTCGCTCGAACCCAGGAACAGATATGCCCCTGGCAGCAGCGCATATTGCAAGCGCTTGAGCGCGCGCTCCTGCGCCTGGCTGCGGAAGTAGATCAAGGCATTGCGGCAGACGACGAGATCCATCCGCGTGAACGGCGGATCTGTCAACAGGTTATGCCGGGCAAAGACGATGCACTGGCGCAACTCGTTTTTGACGACGAAGTTATTGCCTTTTTTGATGAAGAAGCGTTCCAACTGTTGCGGAGAGACTTCCGCAGCGATCGATTCCGGATAGGTACCAGCACCAGCGGTTTCGATGTTCTGCTGTTCGACGTCGGTCGCAAAGATCTTGAGCGAAGGCCAACGTTTGAGCTGGTCGAAAGCCTCCAGGAACATCATCGCGATGGAGTAGGCTTCCTCACCAGTGGAGACCGCCGCCGCCCAGACGCGGATCGAATCCCCGGCCTGCTTGCGGGCAACCATCGGCTCGATGATCTGTCTGCCCAGAATGTCGAAGGCTTCGGTATCCCGGAAGAAGCTCGTGACCGGGATGAGCAATTCCCGCCGCAGCGCGAGAACCTCGTTGCGGTCGTCGTTGAGCATGTCCAGATAGGCTTCGAGCGACGTCACCTGGCGGACGTTCATCCTGCGCTCAATGCGCCGCATAACGGTTCCGGTCTTGTATTCCTGGAAGTCGATGCCACCCACCTGCAAAAGCAGGCGCAGGATGCCATTCATGGCAGCTTCCGGCGTCAGCGCGAGCACGCGCACGGCGGGTTCTTCGAGCGCGACGGCAGCCTTGACGATGGGCTGGTTGGTGATGTGCGCGATCAGGCGGGAGCCGATCTGTTCGACCGGCAGGATGGCGTCGACGAGGCCAGTCGCAATGACGCTGCGCGGCATACCGTCGAATTTGGCGTTGTCCGGATCCTGCGCGATCAGGAACCCCCCAGCGTCGTTGATCGATGCAGCGCCCCGGGTTCCGTCGGAACCGGTGCCCGACAACACCACGCCCACCGAGCGCGGGCCGTAGTGCGCAGCCATCGACTTGAAGAACACGTCGATGGGCAAAGTCAGCGTACGAGGGTTTTTGGGAGTCAGGCTCAGGATGCCATCGCCCATGTGCATGATCGACCCCGGCGGAATCAGATACACCCGGTCAGGTTCGATCGGCATGTCTTGCTCGACCATCACCACGGGCATGCGCGTGTGGCGGGAGAGCAGATTGGCCATCATGCTCTTGTGGTCAGGGGATAGATGCTGGATGACGACGAAAGTCGCCCCCGAGTCACAGGACAGGCCGTCGAACAGCTTCTCCAGCGCTTCCAGGCCACCAGCCGATGCGCCGATAGCAACGACGTGCGACACGCTGCTGCTACGCTCCGAAGAGGGGGAAGGGGCAACAACTTCTACAGACGACATACAGACCTCTACTCCAAATCGAACGTGCAACGACCCCGGCCACGATGTGCCAAGGCATTATCGATCAACCCTATAACGCAAAACAGGCTGCAATTCGTGCCCAAAACCGCACTGCGGAACCGGCAACAAACCGAAAAACTGGCTACAAAGCGCAAGCAAACAGGTGGAAAACCGGTGGAAATATGGGCGCCTATATAGGCCCTTTATGGGCATCTTTATGGCGCCTTGGAATCCTCGCTCAGGATGACCCGGATGCCATAGTTCAGCGCATACCGTCCACATCTTGCCCCAGCATGGAGCGGGTTACCAGTGTCACACCGGAATCGGTGACGTGAAAGCGCTTGCCATCGGCAACGGGATCGACGCCGATGCGCGTGTTGTGGGGCAGGACGCAATCCCGATCAATGATGCACTTGCGCAGGATGCAATGGTTGCCGACCTGGACGCTAGGCAGGATGATCGAGTCTTCGATCACCGAATAGCTATGCACCCGCACCCCGGAAAACAGCATCGACCTACGCACCATCGAACCACTGACGATGCAGCCGTCGGAGATGACGGAATCGACCGCCATACCGCGCCGGGCGTCGTCGTCAAAGACGAATTTCGCGGGGGGGTTCTGCTGCGGCCAAGTCCAAATCGGCCAACTGTCGTCGTACAGGCTGAGTTGGGGGGTGACTTGCACCAAGTCCATGTTGGCTTCCCAATAGGCGTCAAGCGTTCCAACATCGCGCCAGTAGGGGGGTTTGCCAGGCTCCTGCACGCAACTGTTGGCAAAGTTCTGGGCAAAGGTGCGGTAGCGTTTGACGCAATGGGGAATGACGTCCTTGCCGAAATCATGGCTGGACTTGGGGTCGTCTGCGTCGCGGCGAAGCTGCTCGAAAAGGAAGGCCGCATTAAAAACATAGATTCCCATGCTCGCCAGCGCCCGATCTGGATGCCCCGGCATGTGTTGGGGTTCCTTGGGCTTCTCCTGGAACGCGACGATGCGCCCCTCTTCGGCAACGGACATGACCCCGAATTCCTGCGCAGACTTGATCGGAACCTCAATGCATGCGACGGTCATATCGGCACTGCGCTCGACGTGCGCGGCAAGCAAGCGCCCATAGTCCATCCGGTAGATATGATCCCCGGAGAGGATCAGCACGTACTTCGGGTTGGCGTGACGGATTTCGCGTAGGTTCTGGTACACGGCATCGGCCGTGCCCTGGTACCACTGGTCTTCATCGACCTGCTGCTGCGCCGGCATGATCTCGACGAACTCGCCCAGGCGACCGTCCAGAAAACTCCACCCGAGCTGCAAATGCCGGATGAGGCTCTGCGACTTGTACTGCGTGGCCACGCCGATGCGGCGTACCCCGGAATTGACGCAGTTGGAGAGGGTGAAGTCGATGATCCGGAACTTGCCCCCGAAAGGCACTGCGGGCTTGGAGCGCCAATCGGTGAGCTGATGCAGACGACTGCCCCGACCGCCAGCCAGCACCATCGCAAAAGTATTGTGGGTAAGCTGGCTGATGAACCGGGCGTTGCGGCGATCCGGGGCTGCTGTGGACTGGAAACCGGAATCGAGGGACATGGTGCGTGTGTCAGTAGGTGCGTCAGGAGATTGGGAAAACAGGAAAACGGCCTTGGACGCTATGTCATGCCGTTAAAAACCCCGTGCATCCCATTCTATGGGCGCAAGCACAGCACTACCCCCGCTTCCCCACTCTGCGCTCAGCCCGAATACGCCAGAGCGGTATGGGATAGAACCCCGGCATCTGGGAGTTTGAAAGTGCCGACGACCTGGACCATGCTCCCGGCCTGCTTGCGAAGATTGTCCGCAGCGGCGGCGGACTCCTCGGCCAAGGCTGCATTCTGCTGGGTGGCTCCGTCAAGCTGGGTGATGGCTTGGTTGACCTGCGCAATGCCGCTAGTCTGCTCCTGCGCGCCGGTGCTGATGTCTGCGATCAGACCGGCGAGTTTCTGCACCTGCGTGACGATGTCCTGGATCGAGTCCCCGGCCTGATTGACGAGATGGGTACCGGCTTCGACCTTCTCGACGCTGATGCCAATGAGGCTCTTGATCTCCTTGGCTGCCTGCGCAGAACGCCCCGCCAGACTGCGCACCTCGGTGGCGACGACGGCAAATCCTCGGCCCTGCTCCCCGGCGCGCGCAGCTTCCACAGCAGCGTTGAGCGCGAGGATGTTGGTTTGGAAAGCAATGCCGTCGATAACCTGGATGATGTCAGCGATCTTGTGCGACGCCGAGGTGATCTCCTGCATCGTCACGACCACCTGCCTCATCACGTTCCCGCCTTCCACGGCGGCGCCGCTGGCGGTACTAGCCATCTGGTTGACTTGCTTGGCGGTGTCGGCGTTGCTTTGGACTGCGCTGTGGAGCTGCTCCATGGCCGAAGCCGTTTCTTCGATGCTGCTGGCCTGGGCCTCGGTGCGGCTGGACAGGTCGGCGCTGCCCGCAGCGATCTGGCTGGCACCCGTCGCGATGTTCTGCGCGCTAGCGCGCACACTGGCCACGAGGCCGGATAACCCATCGCGCATTTGCTGCAAACCGGCCAGCAAGGCTGCCGCTTCATCCTGCCCGCCACGATCTGCGCCTTCGATGGCGCAGGACAGATCGCCCTGGGCAATCCGTGCCGTCGCGTCGAGCGCATGCTGCAAGGGCGCAGTGATGCTACGAGTCAATCGCCAAGCCAACATGGTGGACAGCCCCAACACCAGCACCCCTACCAAGGCGATGACAAGCACGGTTCGCCGCGTGTTCTTGTCGAGCTGTTCGGCGGCTATAGCCACATCGTTCGCATGCTCCTTCTGCAAGGTAACGTAGTTGCACAACTCCGACATGGCCTGCTGGAGCAAGGGATCGATTTTTTCGGTAATGACTGCGGCTGCCTGTTCGGCTGCGAACTGGGAGGCAAAGTCCACTGCTTCGCGGAAGTGGGCCTCCATTTTGCGGTCGATGTCATCCATGCGCGCAAAGACCTCACGCTCCTTGTCGCCGATCCCAAGGGCTTCGAGCTTGCTCTTGGCTTGCAGGTACAACTTGCGCAGCCGATCGGCCTCGGCTTGGTCGCGTTGGACGTTGGCCACCTGGGTTTGCAACCCCATATTGCGCACGGCCACGGCACTTTGCAGCAATGCTTGGTTCATCTCATGCGCCAAGTTTTGCTGTTCAGAAGTTTTTTGCATCGCTTCGAGCAAGGAAGCATGCCCTGCCTGGTTGCTGACCAGCGCCCCCGTCACCAGGATCCCCGCAACCAGGAGGATCAGCCCGAAACCCAATCCCAATCGAACACCGATTTTCATATTTGCCTATTCGTCTGTTAGTCGATAGTCCACCAGCCCACGGTTCCGCAAAGGGCTGCCCTAGCACCTAGAACGTACCGCAGCCCAATACTGGCGCTGCGGCCTACGCACGGATCGCGACTTCCGTCGCTGCGACAAAAGCCAGGCCCTGCATCGGTGCAGGGCCAACCCACTCAACAGCTCAGCCTTTGTAGATACCCACGCCCACCCAGTGGTCGCCCACGCGCTCGACATAGATCATCTTGTCTTCGATCTTTTTGGTGGCAGGGTTGAGGAATTTGTACGGCTCCGACCAGCCTTTGCCTTTTGTCTTGGCCAGTACAAGGAGCTTGTCGTAAAACAATTGCCCGGCTGGATCCTTAAGCCCAACGAGGTTCTTGCCGACGAGCTTCGGATTGCCGCCGTGGCCGACCATCACCCCGTCCAACTCTGCGAACGCCACGTACAGGTCACGATCCTTGAACGCGGTGCCAGTGGTGAATTCCTCAGCAGCCTTGTCCACCCCATGGGCTTTCACATAAGCAGCGGCTTTCTTGGCCATGGCTTCGGCCTCTGCAACCGTTCCGCGCTCTGCGGCTACGGCACACAGCGAGACGCCCACAAGAATCCCGAAAACGATAGCCCGTACACGATGCAAAGCTTGCATGTCATCTCCTTGAATACATCAGGACAAAAAAAAACCCTGCACCCGGCGAATTCCGGACACAGGGGATCAACGGAAGGAAATCACGTTCAGGAGCAATGTGCAACCTGCGGTCGTTCTTTCCATCTATTCGGACGGCGTCTCACTCCTTGTAGACACCAACCCCGACCCAGTGGTCGTCGATACGCTCGACATACATGGCTTTGTTCTCGATCTTCTTGGTCACAGGGTTGAGGAACTTGTATTCCTGCGACCACCCCTTACCCTGGTTTTTGGCCAGATCCAGCAACATCTGGAAGAAAGGCTTGCCATCGGGATCCTTGAGCCCGACAAGGTTTTTGCCCACGAGCTTGGGGTTGCCGCCGTGCCCAAACACATTGCCCTGTAGATCGGTGAAGGCAATGTACAGATCCCCTTCCTTGAAGCTTGTCCCTTTGGTGAATTCCTGGGCAGCCTTCTGTACGCCATTGGCCTTGATGTATGCGACGGCTCGATGGGCAAGTGCCTCGGCTTGCGCGGGGGTTCCGTGCCCGGAGGCCCAAGATAGCCCCGTGGCAAACCATGCTGCCACGCACACGACGAGAAAGCGAGGGAACAGACGTTTCATGGTGCAACTCCTTCAACAAAATACCCAATACGGGCCAGACACAAACCCGTGCGAAACACGGACTACACGAACACGATGGAAACCTTCTACCGCCAGCCTGTCAACGTATCGAGTTTTCGCAGCCCTGGCTGCATGCCGACCCCGCCTGAAGCCAGCCCGAATCAGCTCGACAGCTCCGGCGCCACGCACACTGCTTCGGCTCGCCTGCCTACTGAAATAGGCTCTAAGGAAATAAGTTCTAGGCCACAGAGCGTGCTTGGGCAGGTGGAGCAGGACGACCGCCAATCGTCGAAACACCGCCACCTTGCCTGCGCTGCCGGGAGGGTGCCGCAGGCCGCCCCCGCCCCGCAGCCCAATGCTCCAGAAATTGAGCAATGTCTGATTGGTAGTGGGGGCGCTGGAACAGCCTGGACAGATTCATGGAAAAACTAACACCGGTTGGAAACCCTACCCGGCAAGGCGGTAAGCCGTGCCCAGTACTGTAAGTCGGTTCTGGACAGTTGCTGGGTCAAGGTATTTCCAGCCATTGTAGACAGAGGCCAAAGCAATAGGACATGCGCAAAATTGTCCCGGCTCAGCGTACCAACCAAGTTGGTACACGATGGTACGGCGAGGCGGTACCACAACGCCATGGCGGTTTTGCGTACGTCCTACGCAGAAGAAATGTTCTCCGCTGCATGTTCCGCTGCATCGCGACACATGATGGGATTCAGCGTAATTCCACGGCCTGATTCAGGAGGGCACAATGCTTCGTCATTCCCTTTTTTCCATTCTTTGCAAGGAGCAAGCAAGTATGAGCATGATCAAGGAATTCCGGGATTTTGCCGTGCGCGGCAACGTGGTTGATATGGCCGTTGGCGTGATCGTCGGGGCAGCGTTCGGGAAGATTGTTTCTTCCCTGGTGGCCGATGTGGTCATGCCACCCATTGGCATGCTGCTTGGCGGGGTGAATTTTTCCGACTTGGTCATCACGCTCAAGGAAGCCGCCGGGACGGCCCCTGCCGTCGTCATCGCCTACGGCAAATTCCTCCAGACTGTCGTGGATTTCTTGATCATCGCCTGGGTGATTTTCCTGGCCGTGCGCGGAATCAACTCCCTCCAGCGAAAAGAGGAAGCCGCGCCAGCCGCACCACCTGCTCCGTCCAAGGAAGAGCTGCTGCTCACCGAGATTCGCGACCTGCTCCGGCCAGGACGCTGAACCGACTACACCCCGCTACCGGCCCCGGACGATCCGGGCGACTACTTCGCTGGCAAAACCACGCGCCGCAAGGAATCGGGCCTGCCTGGCAGTCTCTTGGGGCGTGGTGGCGGGTTCGCCAAATTTGCGCTGCCACACCGCCAGCGCCCGGTCGTATTCCGTAGCGTGCAGTGTCTCCAATGCCGCGTCGATCTGTGGCGCGGAAATGCCCTTGTCACGCAATTCCTCCCGCAATCGCAACACGCCGTGCCGGGGCGCACGACGGCGGAGTAGCGATTCCATGACCCGTTCCTCACTCAACCAACCTTGGCGCTCCAGATCGTCAAGCAGTGCGTCGAGGTCATCGGCGCCCCTCGCACCGGGAGCCAGTTTGCGCTGCAACTCGCTACGTGCGTATTCACGCCGAGCCAACAACCCCAAGGCCCGTGCGCGCAAAGTGGGCGTGGGCATGGCATGAGATGCTGCGGGCAGGCTACTGCGCGCTATCGCCCAACAGGGGCACACCCAAGCCTGCGCGCACCTTGTTTTCGATTTCGCGCGCCAGCGTGGAGTTTTCTCGCAGGAACTCGCGGGCGTTGTCGCGACCTTGTCCGATCTTTTCGCCCTGGTAGGCGTACCAGGAACCGGACTTTTCCAGCACGCCAGCGTTGACGCCCATATCGATGATTTCGCCTTCCCGGCTGATCCCCTTGCCAAAGAGGATGTCAAATTCGGCGGTTTTGAACGGGGGTGCGACCTTGTTCTTGACGACCTTGACCTTGGTCTCGCTGCCGATCGACTCTTCCCCCTTCTTGATCGTCCCGATGCGGCGAATGTCAAGCCGCACCGAGGCGTAAAACTTGAGCGCATTGCCACCCGTCGTCGTCTCCGGGGAACCGAAAAGCACGCCGATCTTCATCCGGATCTGGTTGATGAAGATGACCATGCAATTGGTTTTTTTGATATGCGCAGTCAGTTTGCGCAGCGCCTGGCTCATCAGCCGCGCCTGCAACCCGGGCAGGTTGTCCCCCATGTCACCTTCCAGTTCGGCCTTCGGCGTGAGCGCGGCGACGGAGTCGATGACGATGAGATCGACCGCGCCCGAACGCACGAGGCTGTCGACGATTTCCAGCGCCTGTTCCCCCGTATCGGGCTGGCTGATCAGCAGGCTACGCAGATCTACGCCCAGGTTCTGGGCGTACTGGATGTCCAGCGCGTGTTCTGCATCGACGAAAGCGCACTGGCCACCGACCTTCTGCATCTCGGCGATGACTTGCAAGGTCAGCGTGGTCTTGCCGGAAGACTCCGGGCCATAGATTTCCACCACCCTCCCGCGAGGCAGCCCCCCGACACCGAGCGCGGCATCGAGGCCCAGCGATCCGGTAGACACCACTTGGATGTCCTCAATCACCTCGCCTTCCCCGAGGCGCATGATCGTTCCCTTCCCAAACTGCTTTTCGATTTGCGCCAAAGCGACTTGCAGGGCGCGGGCTTTTTCCGCTTGAATAGACGGTTTGGAGGGTGTTTCCATGATGAAAGGTGCGTGATAAGGTGCGTTATGGAGCAGCAGGGAGGTGCGGCGCAAGGGCGGCGCGGACGGCCGAATCGGTCGATGATAGCCACGCAAACTTCGCCACCCAGGCGCCTGCGCTGACTCAAATGCCGTGCTGGACGCGCAGACGGCGAATTCTTTCGAGATGCACACGGACATGCACGGCGCTGGCTGGCACGCTCGATCGCACTGCGTATTGGGGAGTGTGCATCTCCGCCGTGTCATGGTAGACATACTTGGCCAACGGCATTCCGCCGACGCCAAGGATGCTGGCAACGTGGGGCGCATTGGCGCGCAGCCCGCGCTTGACGACGACGGCCACTTCCCCATTGACGAGCTGCACGTAGCTGCCTGGCGGGTAAAAACCCAAGACAGCAGCCATCGCACGGTGGGCATCGCCGATGGAGCCTTCATCCTGCAGGACGAGCGACTTGACGGCATGTAGCGAAGACATGGCCGGGCGCGAAGCCCTCGGCGCCATCTTGGCGATTTGCGCATCGGCAAGGTGCAGCACGTGCAGCGCAGAGGCATAAGCGGGGTCGATGGGCGCATCCTGCGGCGCGTGGTGCCACTGCACGAACTCCAGCAGGATGTCGTCGCAAATGCCAAAGTCCCGGAGGATCTCGACCCCCGTTGGCGCGTGGGTGGCAATCAGCGTGCGCTGCGCAGGGTTGGGCGGGGTGCGCTGCCGGGCCAGTTTGTCCTGCGGCTGCGCCATCCCGATGTTCATCACCAGCGCAGAACGCAGCAACAGCGCGGATTGGTCTTCGTTCTGGGCCAGTTTTTCCGCAGTCAGCGCGCCGACCACTGCGCACAGCAGTGCGTGCGTCGCGCAGTAGCCCAGAGACAGATCGGGAAGAGCCTGGAAGAGGATAAACAATGCCTCGTCGGGGTCTTCCCGCAGCAGGGCCAGCACCTTCTGCTCGATGCCTGTGAGGCGCATTGCGGGCATCACGGCGTGGTGCCCCTGGTAGAGCAGGCCACGCAGCACGTCCTGCACATCGAGCCAGCCGCCGTCCACATGCATGCCCTCACAGTAGTCGCTGTCGAGGATCTCCGCAGGCATCGGCAGCATGGCCAGCGTCGCCAGATCAACGCCCTCGGTGCGCAGCGCACGCATCGTGCGCTCCAGGCTTTTCTGCCATGCCATGGCATCGCTTTGGGTCATCCCGGCCTGGTGTTGGGCGAGCATTTCGCGGTGCGACTCCGACCGCAACGTCTGCCCACGGCGCAGCAGCAGCCTGCCGTCGGGGCTCCAGATATCGATGGGCAAGGGGCGTCCCAACTGGATCCGTCCCAACGGAATTGGGTGGTATTTCATCGACATGACACATGCCCCCCTGCTGCACGGACCGACTTCATGCATCCACCCGAACCGGAACCCGCAAGGACAGGGCGCACATCAGCTCGTACCCGACCGTTCCCGCTGCATGGGCGACCTCGTCGATGCCCAGGATCGCCCCGTTGCTCGCACAGCCCCATAGCACCACCTCGCTGCCCATTCCGGCATCATGACCTTCTTCACGCAGTGCGGTGAGGTCGACTGCAAGCATGTCCATGCTCACCCGCCCCAGCAGCCGGGTACGGTGTCCACCGACGAGGACAGGGGTATCTGTGGGAGCATGTCGCGGGTATCCGTCCGCATAGCCACACGCGACGATGCCGATCCGCATCGGTGCTTGCGCGACGAAGGTCGATCCATAGCCTACGGTATCCCCGGCAACCAAGTCTTGCACGGCGATCACGCGGGAAGCCAGGGTCATCGTCGGCAGCAGTGCGTGGTCTGCGATGGTGTGCGCAGGGTAATCCGGCGCGCTGCCGTACAGCAGAATGCCCGGACGCACCCATTCGCAGGAAGGAGCGAGATCACCGGCCAGCATGGCTGCGCTGTTGTCCAGGCTACGCTCTCCGGGCAGATCGCAGGCAGCGACATCAAAAGTGCTGCGCTGGCGTTGCGTGCCGCCGGGAACGTCGGCGTCGCTGAAATGCGTCATCAGCGAGATCTCCCCCACTTGGGTCAGAGCATGGAGCCGCGCCCATGCAGCGCGGAACTGGTTTGCGGGAAAGCCCAAACGATTCATCCCCGAGTTCATTTTGAGGAAGACATGGTGCGCAGTGCGGGTCTTGTGGGCTGCGAGCATGTCGATCTGCGCATGGCAGTGGATGGTATGCCACAGGCGTAGCTCGCAGCACAGCTCCAGATCGCGGGGTTCGAACACCCCCTCGATCAGCAGGATCGGGCCACGCCACCCCAGGCCGCGCACCCGCTGTGCTTCATCGAGATCAAGCAACGCAAAACCATCCGCACCGCGCAGAGCCTCATGGACGCGCTCAATGCCGTGACCGTATGCATTGGCTTTGATGACCGCCCAGACCTTGGAATCCGGGGCAGCGCTGCGGCAACGTAGCAGGTTGTGTCGCAGCGCGGCATGGTGAATGGTGGCAGAAATAGGGCGAGGCATAGGGTTGGAACCAGGGCGAGACAGTGGCAAAACGCAACCCCGAACCTCTGTCGGAAGGAACCCGGCAGCCACGCCCCACCGTGCTATAACCCTGCATTGTCGTTCGACGTACCCCCCGTTGCCCGCCGTGAGAACCCCGGGGCAGTAACGATCCTCATGCAATGAGACGCGGCTTTTACACCATCATGGCGGCGCAGTTCTGTAGCTCGTTGGCTGACAACGCGCTATTCGTCGCTGCCGTGCAATTGCTGCGAACCAACGGCTCCGCCCCTTGGCAGCAGGCAGCGCTGGTACCGATGTTCGCGCTGTTCTATGTCGTGCTCGCGCCCTTCGTCGGCGCTTTTGCCGACTCCCTGCCCAAGGGCAGGGTCATGCTCCTGAGCAATTTCATCAAGATCGCCGGGTGCCTGCTGATGCTGCTGGATGTGCATCCGCTGATGGCCTATGCCTTGGTCGGTCTGGGCGCCGCAGCGTATTCGCCAGCCAAATACGGCATCCTCACCGAGCTGCTCCCCGCTTCCCAACTGGTCAAAGCGAATGGCTGGATCGAAGGGCTGACCATCGGGTCGATCATCCTCGGCGTGGTGCTGGGTGGCCAGCTTGTAGGGCCACGCTGCGCGCCGTGGCTGCTGAGGCTGGACATTCCGGGCCTCGACACTGCCCCCCTGGCAGCCATCGCCGTGCTCGTGGGGGTGTACCTGCTGGCTACTTGGTTCAATACGGGAATTCCCAACACCGGCGTGGCGTTGTGCCCCGTCCCTACCCCGATCGGCTCGCTGCTGTCCGACTTCTGGGTATGCAACGTCCGCTTGTGGCGGGACAAACTGGGGCAGATTTCGCTGGCCGCAACGACGCTGATTTGGGGCGTTGCGGGCAATTTGCGCTTCATCGTGCTGGCATGGGCCGCCGCCGCGCTGGACTACTCGGTCACGCAGGCTTCCACGCTGCAGGGGGTCGTGGCCATTGGCATGGCTGCGGGAGCAGTGATGGCTTCGCTGCGCATGCGTCTCGAAGATGGGCCAGGGGTGGTCGATGTCGGCATCGCAATGGGCGTGCTCATCGTGCTGCTCATCTTTGTCAATAACGTCTGGGTCGCCGTGCCGTTCCTGATTCTGCTGGGCGCCTTGGGCGGGTTCATGGTCGTCCCTATGAATGCGCTGCTGCAACATCGCGGACACAACCTGATGGGCGCGGGCCGCTCGATCGCAGTACAAAACTTCAACGAGCAGGCGTGCATCCTCGTTCTGGGTGCGTTCTATAGCCTGTCCACCGGGCTGGGACTGCCCACCTTCAGCGCCATTGCTTTCTTCGGAACCATCGTCGCAGGCTTTATGTGGTGGATCCGCCGCTGGCACGCCAACAACTGCATTCATGCCCACGCTGAAGTCGAGCGCCTGCTGACCATTGCACGCAATGACGATTCTTAGAACCTATTTCAGTAGGGGCTGCGCCCACCCCCGCAGCAGTGCGGACACTTCCTCCACTCCCTGACGGCGGAGGGCGGAGAACAGGCGCACCTCCCCACCGGCAGCCTGGAGTCGGGTGATCGACAGCACCTTCTGCTGTGCGCTGCGGGACAGTTTGTCTGCCTTGGTCAGCAAGACAAGGAACGGCATGCCTCGTTCCACGCGGGGGCGGAGGATTTCGAGAAGTTCTGCATCCAGCGCGGTAATGCCTCGGCGGCTGTCACACAGCAAGACGACACCCGCGAGATTGGCGCGCGAGCACAGGTAGCCGACCATGTTTCGCTGCCAGCGCAGCTTGTCCTGTTGGGGCACTGCGGCATAGCCATAGCCGGGCAGGTCGGCCAGGATACCGTCGGTCTGCCCGCCCTTGCCCAAGGCAAACAGGTTGATGTGCTGGGTACGCCCGGGGCGCTTGGATGCATAGGCGAGTTGCCGCTGCTGCGTGAGCATGTTGACGCAGGTGGACTTGCCCGAGTTCGACCGACCGGTGAACGCGATTTCGGGGATGTCCAACTTGGGCAATACATGCAGATCCGGGGCAGACGTCAAAAAACGGGCCGTGTGCAGCCAGCCTGCTGCGTCGGCGCCTGCTGTCATGGCCGCACCCAGGGCAACAGGGCTGCGAGCGCATGGCGCACCGCTGCCGCACGTACCGCACTGCGATCCCCCTCGAACCTGCCACACTCCGCGACGAGGCGATCCCCCACCGCCCACGCAAACCACACGGTTCCCACAGGTTTGGCGGGGGTGCCGCCCGCAGGCCCCGCCACCCCCGTGACTGCCAGAGCCACCTGCACGGAGGATCGTTCCTGGGCGCCCCGCGCCATCGCACGGGCCACGGCCTCGCTGACGGCGCCGTGCTCCTCGATCAACGCGGGATCCACCCCCAACATCTCGATCTTGGCGCGGTTGGAATAGGTCACGTACCCCCGGTCGAACCAGTCGCTAGACCCCGGCATGTCCGTGCATGCTGCGGCAATGCCCCCTCCCGTGCAGCTCTCCGCAGTGACCAGCATCCAGCCCCGTTCCCGCAGTAGGCAGGCCAAGTCGCCCACTGCGTCGGGGGTCACCAGGCGCGCCACAGCGCAAGCACCAGCAAGGTACAGAAGGCGGCGACAAGGTCGTCGAGCATGATTCCCCACCCGGCCTTGCGCCACGCGGCAGGATCCCGCACGGTATCCACGCCGCGATAGAGCCGATCCGCCCACCCCACAGGGCCAGGCTTGACGGCGTCGAAAAACCGGAACAGGGCGAATGCGGCCAACTGCTCCCACCCGGTCGTCGGCTCGATCAGCCAGAGGATCAACCAGAACGCGACGATTTCGTCCCAGACGACGCTGGCAGGGTCGTGTACACGCAGATTGCGCGCAGTGATGGTGCATACCCACCAACCCAGCATGACGCTGACTCCCAGCACGGCTGCATACGCCACATCGCCGTGCAGATACGGCTGAAACCATAGAAATGCCGCCCATGCCCACAGGGTGCCTACCGTTCCCGGAGCCACCGGGCTGAGGCCGGAGCCAAAACCCATCGCGATGATGTGCGCCGGGTGGCGCAGCAGGAACCGTGCGGTGGGGGCGACGGCAGGATCTTTCGCGCCTACCTCCCGGTACGCGATGTCTTGCACTTTGGTGGGGTCTACCTTCATGCTGCGATTATCCAATTCGCTTCTGCGAACGCTTTCCATGCGCTAGTACAGTTCCCCACTATCTTTCCTCCCCAGCAGTGCCCTACCCATGGCTCCCCCTCTTTCCTGCCCTTCTTGCCGGATGGACATGACTCCCCAGTCCTTTGGGGGTATCCATGGGAGGACTGTGGACATCGATTTGTGTTACGCCTGCCGGGGAATCTGGTTCGACCCGCAGGAAAACCTCCAACTGTCCCCCGCTTCGGTCGTTGACCTGTTCCGGTTGCTCCACGAGCATCGCAATGACCCCAACCACCCCCTGGCGCAGCGTCTTTTTTGCCCACGCTGCCACCAGCCACTGGCCCAAGGCTACGACATCGTGCGCAGCGGGCGCTATGTCACGCACCGTTGCAACCACCGCCACGGGCGGTTCAGCACCTTTGCCGCATTCATGATCGAAAAGGGCTTCATCCGCCAGATGACCCAGCTCGAAATCGACGACATGGCCCAGCGCGTTGCCATCGTGCATTGCACAAGCTGTGGCGCGCCCATCGATATCCGCAAGGAGCACGCCTGCCCGCACTGCCGTAGCGCGCTGTCGCTACTCGACCCCAACGCCGTGGAGCGTGCGCTGCAAGGCTACGCACAAGCCGCACGGCACCAGGGCTTGCCGCCGCGCCCCACCGAGGTGGCAGATGCCCTCGTCATGATCGAACGCGACCGCCAGAAAGCGCTGCGCGAAGAACGCTCCCCGGGTTCGATGGGCATCACCATCTTTTCCAATGACCGGGGCACCCATCCACTGGAAGTCGACCTGTGGAGTGCTGGGGTGACGCTCGTCTGGAATCTATTGCGTTGAGCGGCCCCGGCCACACCATCCACGCCACGCGCCAAAGCCATAATCCCCCGACTATCCGCGCCCGGGAGCGCTTCCATGAATGCCATCCTTCTCCTTGCGCACGCCCCATTGGCTTCTGCCCTGCGCACTTGCGCACTCCACGTCTTCCCCGACGCCGGATTGCAGGTGATCGCAGTGGATGTGCATGCCGACCACGGTGTCGAAGACACCCTGTGCCAGGCGCGCAATGCCTTGGATGGCCCCCAATGCGATCGTGTCCAATGCGATGGCATCCCCCCATACGATGGCATCCTCGTGCTGACGGATATGCAGGGCGCGACCCCCGGCAATGTCGCACGCAAGTTCGTCGAAGAATCCCCCCGGCCCGCCCGCCTGCTCTGCGGCGCGAATCTGCCTATGTTGCTGCGCGCCGTGACCTACTGTGGCGAGCCGCTTGATGCGATGCTCGAACGCGCCCGCGCTGGGGGCATCCAAGGTGTCGTTGCGTACGCGCCCGACATGCCATCCCTGACTTCTTCCAGTACCTTTGCCACACATCCCCCTATTTCTGAATCCACACCACGATGAAGTCGACTGCAACCATCCTCAATAAGCTGGGCCTGCACGCGCGTGCTTCGGCCAAACTCACCAAACTTGCTGGCGGCTACCGCTGCGAAGTCTGGATGTCCCGGGGAGACCGCCGCGTCAACGCCAAGAGCATCATGGGCGTGCTCATGCTTGCCGCTGGGCAGGGTACGCAGGTGGAAATCGAAACGATAGGGGAGCAGGAAGAAGATGCCATGGAAGCTCTCCTGGCGCTCATCGCCAACAAGTTCGGGGAAGGCGAGTGACCTTTGCCATCCACGGGCTGGCGGTATCGCGTGGCATCGCCATCGGGCGTGCCGTCCTCGTCACGTCCGGGCGTCTGGAGGTCTCGCACTACTTCATCGAACCTGCCCAGGTCGAAGCGGAAATCGCCCGCGTTCGCGATGGGCGCGATGCCGTCATTGAGGAGATTCAGCGTCTGCAAAACAGCATCGCGCAGATGCACCCCAAGGAAGCCCCCCACGAGCTGGATGCCTTGATCGACGCGCACCTGCTGCTATTACAGGACGAAGACCTGAGGAATGGCGTCAAGCGATGGATCACGGATCGCTTCTACAACGCCGAGTGGGCGCTGACCGCGCAACTGGAGGTCATGGCGCGCCAGTTCGATGACATGGAGGACGAATACCTGCGTGAGCGCAAGGCTGACCTCGAACAAATCACGGAAAAAGTGCTGCGTGCGATGCGGGGCATGTCTGCTTCGGTAGTTCCGTCGTGGACGCACACGGCACGCAAGGCCGGTGGGCAGGAGCTGCCCCTCAATGAATTCGTCGATGTCCCGCTGATCCTCATCGGGCACGATCTCTCGCCGACGGATTTGCTCCACTTCAAAAACAGCGTCTTTGACGGCTTTGCCACCGATGTCGGCGGCAAGAATTCGCACACGGCGATCGTTGCGCGCAGCCTGGACATTCCGGCAGTCGTCGGCCTGCGGCTGTGCAGCCAGCTCGTTCGCCAGGACGACTGGGTCGTCATCGACGGAGATGCCGGGGTCGTGATGGTCGACCCTTCGCCATCGATCATCGCGGACTACGGATTCAAGCAACGCAAGGGCGAACTCGAACGCAGCCGCCTCGCACGGCTGCTACGCACCCCGGCAGTCACGCTCGACGGCCAAAAGATCGAACTGCTGGCCAACATCGAAGGGCCGCAGGACGCCGCGCACGCCGTCGAAGCCGGTGCTGCGGGTGTGGGCCTGTTCCGCAGCGAGTTCCTCTTCATGGGTCGCCTGGGCAAGCTGCCGGACGAAGAGGAACAGTACCGCGCCTACCGCACCGCCATCGACGGGGCACAGGGCCTGCCGGTCACGATCCGCACGGTAGATGTCGGCGCCGACAAGCCTCTCGACGCCAACTGGCGCGACGAAGCGCACCTCAACCCTGCACTCGGGCTACGCGCCATTCGCTGGAGCCTAGCCGACCCTGCGATGTTCCTGACCCAACTGCGCGCCATCCTGCGGGCAGCAGCGCATGGGCCTACCTCGTTGCTGATTCCGATGCTGGTTCATGCCAGCGAGATTCGCCGCACCCTTGCGCTGATTGACCACGCCCGCGCCCAGCTCAACAACCTGGGCATCCCCCACGGTGAAGTGCGCATTGGCGCGATGATCGAAATTCCCGCCGCAGCGCTGACGGTGCCCTTGTTTCTACAGTACTTCGACTTCCTGTCGATCGGCACGAACGACCTCACGCAATACACCTTGGCGATCGACCGTTCTGACGAATCGGTAGCGCACCTCTATGACCCCCTGCACCCCGCCGTGTTGCGTCTGATCGCGACGACGATCACGCAGTGCAATGAGGCTGGCAAACCCGTGAGCGTCTGCGGGGAAATGGCCGGAGACCCCGCGATGACCCGTCTGCTGCTCGGCATGGGCCTGCGCATCTTTTCGATGCACCCGGGGCATATCCTGCCGGTGAAATTCGAGATCCTCCGGTGCGACGCCAGAAAACTACAGCCTTGGGCGCAGCAGCTCGTTGCTGAAGTCGATCCCCAGGCGCGCGACATGGGCACGCCCTGAGTGGACAGGCCCTGCCCTGAGTGGGGAGGCCCTGAATGAATATGCCCTGAATCTGCGGCAACCCACGGAAAAAGGAACCCCAATGCGACATCGAACCCTGCAAACTACGATCCTCGTCTTGCTCTTGCATGCCGATCTGTGCGGCGCTGCACAGGTGCAGCGCGCGGGGACGATCAAATCCGTACAAGGGGACGTTCGCCTGCTCCAGCAGAACACCCCCCGTACCGTAGCTCCGGGCGCTGCCGTGGCCGAGGCCGACCGCGTGGTTACCGGACGCAACGCCAGCGCCACCTTCACCCTGCGTGACGGGATGATGGTGACGGTAGGGCCTAACTCGACGCTTGATCTGGCCAAGGTGCGGTTTGACCCCGTGACCCAGGAAGGAAGCATCGGCCTAAGCCTTCTGCAAGGCGTGGTGCGTGTCGTAACGGGGGTGATCGGCAAGCTGCACCCGGAACAGGTCGAAATCGCGACCCCCACGTCCGTCGTTGGCGTGCGGGGTACAGACTTCATCGTGGAGGTGCCATGATGGCCTTATCGTGTTTTTCCCTATCGCGTTGGTGGTCGATGGGAGCGCTCATGGGGGCGCTAGGGGCCTTGTCGGCATGTGCTCCGACGACGAGGGTGATCCTGCTCCCCGAACCACAGGGGGTAGCCACAGCGGTGGAAGTCAAGACGGCTGCGGGGTCGCAGACGCTGACCAAGCCCTACCAGAGCGCCGAAGTGCGCAAGGATGGCCAGGTACGGGTCGTGCAGGTTGACCCCTTGCGGGTGATGGAGCGCTATGGAGCCATGCTGGCCGAGGCGCCGGACGTCGAAGAACGCTTTCTGCTGTATTTTGAAACCGGGGGAACGCTGCTGACCGCGCAATCCCAAGCCACCGTGCCAACGATCCTGGAACGTGCCCGTGCCCGCAAAGGCGGCGAGATCTTGGTGATCGGCCACACCGACCGCGCGGGTTCGCTGGAGGACAACGATGGGTTGTCTGCCCGGCGTGCGCAGGCCATCCGCGATCTGCTATTGGCGCAAGGGTTTGATGCGGAACGCATCGAAGCGATTGGCCGTGGCGAACGTGCGCCGCTCGTCCCCACCGACGACGACATTGCCGAACCCCGCAATCGGCGGGTGGAAATCCTGGTGCGCTGAGTCCCCCCTGGCGCCTGCCAAACGCAGGCGCAACCCTTTGGCGCTGTCGCGCCGTTACTTCCCGTCGGCAAGATCGACGACGGTGTACGTGCCCCCACACGTGCGGGTTGCTGCAGATGGAGCGGTATATCTCCACACCGCCGGTGGGATACCCATGGCCCTACGCACATCGAAGGTTCTACGATGACCATACTACCCAAACTCCCCTACGGCCTGAGCAATTTCCACAAGTTGATTACTGAAGGCCATTTTTACGTAGATCGCACGAACTACATCGCCCAGCTCGAAGCGCATGGCAGCTACCACGTCCTGATGCGCCCGCGCCGCTTTGGCAAAAGCCTGTTTTTGTCGATGCTGGAGCATTACTACGACCAGCTTCGCAAGCCGGAGTTCGATGCGCTTTTCGGTACGCTGCATATAGGCAGGAACCCTACTCTGCTGGCAAATGCGTACCAAGTACTGGTGCTCGATTTCAGCGGGATCGAAACCGGCAATAGTGTCGATACCGTGCGGCAGGGTTTTGCTTCCAGGGTGTCGATGCCTGCAATCCGCTTTTTACGGCGATATGGTTACCCTGCATCCGATGTCGAGGAATTGCGTAGCCTGGCCACCCCACAGGAACAGCTCACCTTGCTCTGTCAATGCGTCGCGGACTCCGGCCACAAGCTCCTACTTCTGATCGACGAATACGACCACTTTGCCAATAGCCTGCTTGCGGAAGACTTGGATTCTTTTCGCTCTGCCGTTGGCAAGGGTGGGTTTGTACGCAGTTTTTATGAAACGATCAAATCCGCAACGCAGGCAGGAACCCTTGACCGGTTTTTTATTACCGGTGTCACCGCGATCATGCTCGATAGCTTGACGAGTGGATTCAATATCACCAAGAACCTGACTTTCGAGGAAGATTTCCACGACATCCTGGGCTTTACCCGCGAGGAAACGTTGTCGCTGATTCGCCCCTTGGCGGAGTGCTGCAAGCTGGATGCCGAAGCGATGATGGAAGACGTAACCCATTGGTACAACGGATATCGCTTTCATCGCAGGTGCCACACCATCTACAACTCCGACATGGTGTTGTACTTTGCGGATAACTTTGATTGCAAAGCCTGTGCCTACCCAGACCGGATGCTGGACGAAAACATTGCCTCCGACTACGGAAAGCTGATGGCGCTGTTTGCTATTGGCGACCGCGAAGACAACTACCGCGTGCTCGAAGCGCTGGTGACGGAAGGCGAAGTCATAGCCCAGCAACAGCGCCGGTTTGATCTTGACAAAACCTTTGGGCGCGATGACTTCATTAGCTTGCTGGCGTATGTGGGCTTTGCTTCTCTTGCCGGGGGAGATGGGAACGATATGCGCTATGCAATCCCGAACCATGTGATTCGCGAGTTGTACTTTCAGTATTTCCTTGTGGAATTGGAGCGGCGCAATAACGTCGATCTGCCGATCTGGGAAGTGCGGGACGCTTTGCGAGCCTTGTACCGCGCCAACAACCTCGAACCCCTGCGTGCCCAGTTGGAGCGCGTGCTTCGCCACCTCTCGAACCGCGACAGCATTCGCATGGATGAAAAACATCTGAAGGTGATTCTGGTCACGCTGCTGTTCCAGACATCCGTATGGCGTTTACAAAGCGAACCCGAAGTGAATCGGCGCTACCCTGATGTGTTGTTGTGGGAACGAAGTCCCTTCGAGCTTGCCGGGCAGCATTTGATCGAATTGAAATACGCCAAGAAACAAGATGGTGAATTGGGGTGGGAGGCCAAGCGGCAAGAGGGCTTGGAGCAAATCGCCGCGTACTGTGCATTGCCGGAGATTGCGGCAATGGCCAAGCTGCATTGCTGGCTGATGTTGACGGATGGGGAAAGGGTCGAGGTGGTGAACCATGCCATGCTCCCATGCCAGCGCTGATCGCGGCTTCCGTCAGTCCTGCATCGACGCTTGTCTATGGCAAGGAATGTTGCACATCGTTAGAACCTATTCCAGTAGGGGCTGCGCCATCGCATTGCACGTGGCGGCGGTGCTCGGAATCCTCATGTACTGTCAGTACATTCCGGTTCCTGCGCTCCGGCGCCACGCACACTGCTTCGGCTCGCCTGCCTACTGAAATTGGTTCTTACTCCCCAAATACCGTCAACCACAGCGTGAGGATGGCTTCCCGCTCTTCCCGCAACGCAGTGTCAGGCACCTTGGCCGGGGCTTCGTCGAGCCGGGCGTGGTGTTGCGCTTGGCGTAGCGCACGGTAGGCGCTGGCGGCACGTCGGCCCAGCCCTTCCGGCAGCAGGCCCAGCGATTCCGCGCGTTCGAGCAAGGCGGTATTCCCCACATTGGCCGCCAGCGCCGCGTGCTGGTGCGACTGCGACAGTACGAGGAACTGTGTCACGAATTCCGTATCGATCATTCCCCCGGGGCTGTGCTTGATGTCGAAGATCCCCTGCGGTACGGGGTGCGCTTGCGCCAGCTTGCGCCGCATTGCACGAACTTCCTCCCGCAGGGCATCGGCATCGCGTTGGGTGGTCAGAACAGCGTGGCGCACGGTGTCGAAGCGCTCGCGCATCGCTTCGTCCCCCAGCACACAACGCGCCCGGGTGATGGCTTGGTGTTCCCACGTCCACGCGGTGTTCGACCCCCGCTGTTGCTGGTACCCGGCATACGACTCCAAGCTCGTGATCAGCAGGCCCGCGTTGCCGTTGGGGCGCAGCGCGGTGTCGATTTCGTACAAATCGCCTTCGCCTGTTTTGACCGTCAGCCACTGGATGAGCTTGCGCACCAGCGCCGCGTAGGCTTCGTGGGCGCGTTCGTCTTTGTCCTTGTCCTCGTAGACGAAGACGAGATCAAGGTCGCTGCCGTACCCCAGCTCCTTGCCGCCCAGTTTGCCGTAGGCCAGGATGCCGAAGGCAGGCTGGGGCCGGTGCGCCTTGGGTAGCCGCTCCCAACACCAACGCGCCACGATGCACAGCACGGCGTCGGCCAGGGCGCTGAGGTCGTCGGCGACTTCTTCGACACGCAAGCGCCCTTCGACGTCGCGGGTCAGCGTGCGGAACACCTCGGCATGGTGCGCGCGGCGCAGCAGGTTGAGCAGAGATTCCTCGTCGTCCTCCCCGGTATTGCGTAACGACGCACGGCGGCGCTCCAGCTCTGCGTCGAAGGCGGCCGCATCGAAACGCTCGTCGAGCAGCCCCGCATCGGCCAGCTCATCGATCACCCCGGGGTGGAGTTGCAGGTATTTGGCAGGCCACCGTGCAGCACCGAGTAGCCGCAGCAGGCGGCCCAGGATGGTGGGGCGCTCGCGCAGCAAGACGAGGTAGCTCTCCCGCCGCAGCACGGATTCCAGCCAGTCCAGCAAGCGCAAGATGGCTTCAGGCGTGGTTTTTCCGCTGCGCATCCATCGCAGCACGCGCAGCAGCAACGCAGCCAGCCGCTCGCGGGATTTGTCGCGCAGCGCCAGCACTTTCGGGCGCCCGATCCATTGGCGGATCTGCTCGGCAAAAGGCTGCGGCAAATCGGCCAGGACGGAGTCGAGTGCGGCTGCATCCGTATGCTGCCCAGCGCGGCTCGCACCCAGCAAGGTGTCGAATTCCTGCTCCACGCGGCTGCGGTGCAGGGCAAGCGTGTCGAGCAGTTCCTGTGCGTTGGCCATTCCCATCGTGGCGGCGATCCATTCCCGATCGGGTTCGGCAATGGGCACGGCGTGTGTCTGCGCGTCGTCGAGGTACTGAATACGGTGCTCGACCTCGCGCAAAAAGGTGTAGGCCCCCGCCAGGCTGCGTGCGGTGTCTTCGGGCATCAACCCGGCTTCAACGATACGCGGCAACGCACCCAGGGTCGCACGGCAGCGCAATTCGGGGTACTGCCCGCCGCGCACGACTTGCAGGAGCTGTACGGTGAATTCGATCTCCCGAATCCCCCCGCGCCCTAACTTCACGTCGTCGGCGCGCTCGGGCCGCCCGGCACTGGTGCGCAGGGCATGGCTTCGAATCTCGCGATGGAGCGCACGCAGCGCTTCAAACACCCCGTAATCCAGGTATTTGCGAAAAACGAAAGGAGAGACAACGTTGCGCAACGGCTGGGTGGCCAGATCGTCCATCGCAGAAACGGGCGCGACGACGCGGCTCTTGAGCCAGGCAAAGCGCTCCCATTCCCTGCCGTGGACATGCAGGTATTCCTCCAGCGCATCGAGAGACACCGCCGCCGGGCCGCTGCCCCCATGCGGACGCAGCGCCAGATCGACTCGAAAAACGAAACCATGCCCGGTGCTGTCGCCCACAAGGGCATAGACACCGCGAACCACTCGCGCAAAGTACTCATGGTTCGACAGACGGGAACGGCCCAGGGCGCTTCCATCGGTATCGCCATCCTCGTCGTACACGTAGACCAAGTCGATGTCGCTGGAGACATTCAGCTCGCACGCGCCGAGCTTGCCCATCCCCACGACCCAGAGCTGCGCACGCTGGCCGCTGGCGGTGCGTGGCGCGCCGTGGCATTCATCCAGTTCCAGGACCACACTGCGCACGGCGATATCAAGCGCAAATTCGGCCAGATTCGTCATGCACGTCGTCACGTCGGCCAGGGTGGCCTGGCGCGTGCAATCCAGCGTCAGCAGGCGCTCGACGACGAGATGGCGCAAAACGCGCAGCGCCGCTGCGGTATCGAGCCTTGCATCAAGCAAGCGGGCATGGCAGCGCTGCAAGTGCTCCAGCGTAGGCACGCCGGGGTCGAGCCAACTCAGCTCGACGGCATAACGGCGGTAGACACGCTGGGCAAAACGGGAGTACTCTGCCAGGGAGGGCTTGGTCATAATCGTTCGCGCAACGTGGAACCAATTTCAGTATGGAATAGGTTCTTATCCCTGGGGCACAGTGGCATCAATGTCGCACTTCTTCCGCCAATGCTGGTTGGCTGGCACCCACCTCGTGTTCTGGGCGGTGGTGCTGGCGTGGGTGCTTCTGGCTGCTGCGTGGGGCGCGCTGCACTGGTGGATTGTGCCGCGCATCGACGATTGGCGGCCTTTCCTCGAACGGCAGGTATCCCAGTCGCTGGGGACCACGGTGCGCATCGGCGCCATTCATGTCCGCGACAGTGGTTGGTTCCCTACTTTTGCGTTGCACGACGTGCGTTTGATCGATGCCGAGGGCCGCGTGGCACTCTCACTGCCGCAGACGATCGCCAGCATTTCCGCGCACTCGCTGTGGCGCCTGGGGTTCGAGCAGTTGTACGTCCTGCAACCCGAACTCGACATCCGCCGCAACGCCCAAGGCCAATGGATCGTCGGTGGGCTAACCCTCTCCGCGCAACCCAGCGGGGATTCTGCGGTGCTGGACTGGTTGTTTGCGCAACGCGAATTCGTCATCCA
Organism: Candidatus Symbiobacter mobilis CR; assembly: GCF_000477435.1. Lineage (NCBI taxonomy): Bacteria > Pseudomonadati > Pseudomonadota > Betaproteobacteria > Burkholderiales > Comamonadaceae > Candidatus Symbiobacter > Candidatus Symbiobacter mobilis. Next base: position 2,040,249 of record NC_022576.1, on the reverse strand, counting down.
CCAAGGCACCGTGCGATGGAACGACGAACTTCGCGGCGCAGCGCCCGTCGTGCTCCATGATCTGGGCGTAGTGCTGCGTAACCGGGGCCGCAGCCACGCCATCCGTTGGCAGGCCACGCCCCCTTCGGCATGGGGCCAGCCTTTCGTTGCCATGGGGACCTTCCAGCAGCCCTTGCTGTCGAGGCATCCCGGTCGCTGGCGCGACTGGAATGGGGAGTGGTATGCCTTACTGCCGCACGTCGATGTAGCGCGTGTTTCCCGGCAAATGGGTATCGACCTTCCCCTACGCCAAGGAGGCGGCGCCCTCCGGCTCTGGGCCGATGTGCGCCGTGGCCGCATGGAGCAGGTGCTGGTCGATACGGCTTTGGTACGACTACACGGGGCTTTTGCTACCGATCTGCCTGTCCTATCGCTGTCGCGCATGCAAGGGCGTCTGGGCGCCCAATTCCTGAAAGGGGAAACCAGGTACTCTGCCCGGTCTCTGGCGCTGGTGACTACGCGGGAAGAACGCGCCACCGTCGGGAACCTCGTGCTCATGCTGCGCGATCCCGGCGTACGGGGAATACGCGGCGGCACGTTCCACGGGGAAGGCATCGACCTCGCAGGCATGGCGCGGCTCGTTCCCCATCTACCCGTAGATGCACAGGTTCGCACCGCCATCGCGCAATACCAACCCCAAGGCTTGCTGCATACCCTGGATGCATACTGGGAAGGCACTGCGGAGCGCTGGACACGCTACGGCGCCCAGGGAAAGCTGCGCGCAACAAAATGGGCCGCTGCATCGGGTTGGCCCGGCTGGCAGGGTGCAGACTTCGATGTCTACCTCGACCAGGACGCAGGCCGGGTTGGCGTGTCGATGGCAGCGGGGCGCATCCTTGCCCCTGGCGTCCTACCTGACGGAGAAGTCGCCGTGGAGCGCCTGAACGGCCAGGCGCGCTGGCGCGTGACGGGCAACCACCTGCTCGTACAGGTCGACGACTTGACCTTCGCCAATGCCGATGCGCAAGGACAAGCACGGATGCGGTGGGAAACCGGTGGGGGAGCAACGCCGACACCTGCTGCACGCTTGCCCGGCGTGCTTGATCTGTACGCCACGCTCTCGCGGGCCGACGGCAAGCAGGTGCATCGCTACCTCCCTCTGGTGATTCCTCAGGAAGCGCGGGACTACGTGCGCAACGCCGTGCAAGAAGCCCGTTCCTCCCACGTCGAGTTCCGGGTGCGCGGCCCGCTCGACAAGCTGCCGCGCTTCCACGCCGGAGAAGGGGTGTTCCGGGTCCGCGCGCAAGTGGAGAACGCCACGTTTGCGTACGTCCCTACGGCATTCCAGCCATCGGGCACGCTGCCCTGGCCGGTGCTGCGCGGGCTGCAAGGTGAACTGGAGATCGACGGCATGCGGCTGCAAGTGCGCAATGCCACTGCGCGCGTCGGCGACGCCTTGCAGGCCAGGGGTATCGATGTGGGTATTGCCGACCTCGAACATCCGCAGGTACGGGTTCATGCAGCACTCCGTGGCCCGGCGACACAGTGGCTCCGCACGGTGCGTGCATCGCCGCTGGATGGGCTGACCGCAGGCGTGCTGCAACAGGCTACCGCAAGCGCAGACTTGGCCGGCGAATTCGACTTGACGATCGACCCCGCCGCCCCGCACGACGCACAGTTGCGCGCAGCGCTGACCTTCGCGGGCAACGAGCTCCAGCTCCTGCCGACCTTGCCCAGGCTCCAACAACTGCGCGGGCGGCTGACGTTTACCGAATCCGGGTTGTCCGTGGCCGGTATCCAGGCACATGCATTGGGGGGAACCGTTCGCTTCGAAGGCGGTATGCACCTGAGCGACGGGCCGATGCCCCACAACACACCGACCACTGTCCGCGTTGCAGGGACGGCGACTGCGGAGGGGCTGCGCAAAGCGACGGAGCTGGGGCCGGTATCCAAGCTGGCGCGGTGGGCGCGAGGTACTGCGGGCTACGTCCTGTCCCTCGGCATGCGCCAGGGAAAGCTGGAATGGCAGCTCACCACGCCACTGCGCGGCATGGCGCTCACCCTGCCTGCTCCGCTGGCCAAGGCTGCCGAATCCAGCCTGGGCGTGCAATACCGCGTCAGCGCCACGGGGGCCAAGTCCACGCTGGAGCGCACGAGCATCTTCGTCGGCACGCAGTTGCGAGCCTGGATCGAGCACGACGCGGCATCTGCCCGGCGAGGTGTCATCGAAGTCGGCGCGCAACCCGGCGAAGCTCCTCCGGCACCGCATGTGGGCATTGGCATTCACATCCATCTGCCACAGGTGGACATCGACGCATGGCAGGACGTCCTGGCGCAATGCGGCGCCGATCCTGCCGAGGAAGCAACGGCATACCTCCCCTCGGTCGTCGCATTGCATTCCAACACCGTGCGATTCGGAAACCGGGACTTTCGCAAAGTGATGTTGAGGGCTACGCGGGCAGGAGCGCTGTGGAAAGCAACCCTGGAAGCCGAGGAAGCTGCGGGAATTGTGGAATACCTTCCACCCGGAGCGCCCGGTATGCAGGCAGGACGGGTGCTGGCGCGGTTGGAGCGGCTGGCGCTGTCCCCCGGAGCTACCCGCGACGTCGAAAACCTGCTGGCCAATCCACCGCAATCGATCCCCGCGCTCGACGTGACCGTCGACGCCTTTTCGTGGCGTGGCAAACCCTTGGGCAAACTCGAAGTGCAGGCTACCAACCGCGCAGTGCCTGCGCCAGCCAAGGGCGCGACCCAACGCGAGTGGCGGCTGGCCTTGTTGCGCCTGACCCTGCCCGAAGCCAGCTTCGCAGCATCCGGAAGCTGGGTGGCGCGCGGTTCGAACCGTACCACGCTGGACTTCACGCTGGACCTCGCCGACAGTGGCGCGCTCCTGCGCCGCTTCGGGATGCATGACGTGGTGGCGGGCGGCAAGGGCCATCTGCGTGGCACAGTCGGATGGGTCGGCTCGCCCATGCAACCGGACTACGGCACCATGGATGGAGCGGTGGCAATCGACGTGTCTTCCGGCCAATTTCTGCAGGCCGAACCCGGTGTAGCCAAGCTGCTGGGGGTGCTGAGCCTGCAATCCCTGCCCCGGCGCCTGACGCTGGACTTTCGGGACGTATTCCGCAAGGGCTTCGCCTTCGATTTCGTGCGGGGCAATGCCACGCTCGACAAAGGCATAGCCAGCACGCGCAACCTGGTCATGAAAGGGGTCAACGCCGCAGTGCTGATGGAGGGGTCTGCCGACATCGAGCACGAAACGCAGGATATTCAGGTCGTCGTCATTCCCGAAATCAACGCGGGAACGGCTTCGCTACTCGCATCGATGATCAACCCCGCAATTGGCCTGGGTACGCTGCTTGCGCAAGTTTTTCTGCGTGGCCCACTGATCAAATCCGCGACGCAGGAGTTCCGCGTTCGTGGCAGTTGGGCTGACCCCGAAGTGACCCAGGTACCCCGCTCCACCGAAACACCCACGCCATGAACTTCGTGCGCCGCCCTGTTCTGCTGCTCTCACTCATCCTTGCTACATGGATGCTGGGGGCGTGCTCGATCCTGCCCTGGTGGGAGCCGGATGTTCCCGACCAAGTCCAACGGCCCCAAGGCCCCGGCAATAGCCGCTGGGTCCCGACAGACTGGAGCGAACTGCCCGGTTTCGACGACGACAAGCTGCACGAAGCCTGGAACGCCTGGGTACGCAATTGCGCGCTCCCCCATCCGGCGTTTGCCCCACTGTGCCCGGACATTCGGCGCCTCAGCCTCGCTGGCGAAGCGCAAAAACGTGCGTGGATCGTCGACAACCTGGAGCCATACCGCGTCGAATCGATGCAAGGCAGCGCGCAGGGGCTGCTGACCGCGTATTTCGAGCCGGAACTGGAAGGGCGGCGACAGCCCGAACCGGGTTTTGCCGTACCGGTGTACCGCCCCCCGCATGGGTTGGAGCGAGGCGAAGCCTGGTACAGCCGACGCGAGATGGACACGAACGCCTCGGCCCGCGCATCCCTGCGTGGGCGCGAGATCCTGTACCTGGCCGACCCCGTGCAGGCGATGCTGCTCCAGACCCAGGGATCAGGCAGGGTGCGTATCACCGAACCCGACGGAACCCGCAGGCTGGTGCGACTGGCCTTTGCCGCGCACAACGGGCACCCCTACCGCAGCATCGCACGGTGGCTGCTCGACGAAGGCGAGGTGCGCGATGCCTCTTGGGCAGGAATCCAGGCATGGGCACAGCGCAACCCGGACCAGGTCGATGCACTGATGCACCGCAACCCTCGGGTCGTGTTTTTTCGTGAAGAGCCGATGGACGCTACCGCCGCAGCGGCAGGCCCCAAAGGTTCGCAAGGGGTGGCGCTGACCCCAGGCAGATCGGTGGCCATCGACCCGCAAAGCATCCCGTATGGCGCGCCTATCTGGCTTGTCGCGCCCGCAGCCGGGCTACGGCGCCTGGTATTCGCGCAAGACAGCGGCGGTGCGATTCGCGGCGCGGTCCGTGCAGACTATTTCGCTGGGTGGGGATCGGAAGCCGGAGAATGGGCAGGGAGGGTCAGGCAAAATCTGCAAATGTGGGTTCTATGGCCCAAAGCGTCTTGACCCAGGTACCAAGAACCTATTCCAAGCACACCTTGGCATACCTGGGCACAGTAGCGCAGGCGAAGGGCCACGCCACGCCGGGTTTTTTTCCAGAAAGGCAGCACCATGAACCACCACTCCACCATGCGCGACATCGACGAGCGCACCAATCTCACGAGCAAGAGCATGTTCGAGCTCTTGCTATTCCGGTTGGGCGAGGCCCCCGGCACCAACCGGCGCGAACTCTTTGGCATCAACGTTTTCAAGGTACGCGAGATTCTCGTCATGCCCGAAATCACCTCCATGGTGAACTCCCCCCCCTCAGTCATGGGGGTGGCGAACATCCGGGGCCAGATGATCACCGTCATCAACTTGCCGATGATCGTCGGCTGCAACCCCTCCAAGGGGCTGGGCATCCTGCTCGTGACGGAATTTGCGCGCACAACCCAGGCTTTCGCCGTCGAGGAAGTCAACGAAATCGTCCGGCTGGAATGGAAGCAGGTACTGTCTGCCGAAGGGCGGGGCGGCGGCCTGGTGACGAGCATCGCCCGTCTCGACGGCGATGCCGAGGACACCCGCCTCGCGCAGGTGCTGGATGTAGAGCAAATTTTGCGTGACGTCTTTCCCGATCAGCACGCCATAGAAGTCGACCTTGACGGCAGACTCCACCTGCCCGCAGGTTCGGTGATCCTTGCCGCAGACGACTCTGCCGTGGCCCGCGCGATGATCGAAAAGAGCCTGCAAGCGATGGGCGCGCCGTACATCATGACCAAGAGTGGCCGCGAAGCCTGGGAGCGCCTCCAGCAAATCGAAGAACAAGCCCGGCTGCAAGGTTTGTCGGTGAGCGACAAAGTCGCGCTCGTGCTTTCCGACCTCGAGATGCCCGAGATGGACGGGTTCACACTCACCCGCCACATCAAGCAGGATGGGCGTTTCAGCTCCATCCCCGTCGTGATCCATTCTTCGCTGACTGGCGCGACCAACGAAGACCACGTCCGCAAGGTCGGCGCGGACGGGTATGTTGCCAAATTCGTCGCCGAAGAGCTGGCGCAAACCATCAGCAAGGTGCTGACGCGCTGAGGCCCAGCCTGCTGCGTGGCCGCGCCCATGGCGGATGCCGCCGCTCTTGCAAGGGATGGAAGCGCTGCATTTGCATTGAGGCAGGAGCGGCGGCAGCCCCGATAAGGGTGTCCACTTGCCGGGGCTGTTTCTCGCAATCGTCGTTCCAGCCCGGTAGTTCCACTGGAATGCCGGGCGTCGCACTCTAGAACACCACATGAATACAATGGCCCGCTTGCCCATGTGGGCCATTTTTGTTGGTACTTGTTGATTTTTTTGGAGTTTTCCGTGCTCATTCCTGCTGCATTCGCCCAGGCTGCCACCGTTCCCGCCGGGGAGGCTGCTTCTCCTTGGGTGGGGATGCTTCCGCTGGTGTTGATGTTCGTGGTGCTCTACTTTTTGATGATCCGGCCGCAGATGAAGAAGGCGAAGGAGCACAAGACCATGGTTGATGCCCTCGCCAAAGGGGACGAGATCGTTTGCATCGGAGGAATGCTGGGCAAGGTCAGCAAACTGGGGGACAGCTTTCTGAGCGTGGAAATCGCGCAAGGCGTCGAAGTGCAGATCCAACGCAGCGCGGTCGTGCAAATCCTCCCCAAGGGCACCATCCGCTAAATCGCGTGGCTACCGTGCCGGTTTGCCGGTTCCCTAGGCGTATCCGTTCCCTACCCGGCAGCGCTTGTAGCGCCTTTTTGCAGGTCACTTGAGGGTCGTATGAATCGCTATCCATCTTGGAAATACGCAATCATTGTCATTGCGTGGATCGTCGCGGGCTTATATGCCTTGCCCAATTTTTTCGGGGAATCCCCCGCAGTGCAAATTTCCAGCGCCAAGCCTGCCGTCGTCGTTGACGGGCGAACGTTGGCCAAGGTCGAAGATGCGCTGCGCAAAGCCGGGATCACTGCGGAGCGCGTCGCGCTCGATGGCGCATCGATCCGGGTTCGCCTGGCCGACACAAGCACCCAACTCCGCGCCAAGGACGTCATTGCCCGTGCGTTGGCTACGGAATCCACCGGATACGTCGTCGCACTGCATTTGCTGAATCGCTCTCCGGCCTGGCTGTCCACGTTGCGCGCTTCGCCGATGTACCTGGGGCTGGACTTGCGCGGCGGCGTGCATTTCATGCTGCAAGTGGATATGCAGGCCGCACTGGCCAAGCGTGCCGAATCGCAGGCGGGCGATCTGCGCACCAGCCTGCGCGAGAAAAACATCCGCCACGCCGGGATCACCCGCACCCGGCAGACGATTGAGCTGCGTTTCCGCGATACCTCCGCTGTGGTGGCAGCCCGTTCCGTGCTGCAAGACGAATTTGCGGATTTGGTTGTACAAGAACAATCCCAAGGCGGAGATGTGCAGCTCGTCGCGACGATCCGGCCCGAAGCCGCACGGCGCGTGCAGGAACAGGCGCTCAAGCAGAACATCACGACGCTGCACAACCGGATCAACGAATTGGGCGTGGCCGAACCCGTGATCGCACAACAGGGTTTGGATCGCATCGTCGTCCAGCTTCCCGGCGTGCAAGACACTGCCAAAGCCAAGGACATCCTCGGACGCACCGCGACACTCGAAGTGCGCATGGTCGACGAAAGCGTCGAAGCCAACGCGGCAGAAGCCGGTACCGGCCCAGTGCCCTACGGCTCCGAAAGCTACAAAGAGCGCAGCGGTGCAATCGTCATCGTCAAGAAACAAGTCATCTTGACCGGAGAAAACCTGACCGACGCCCAACCTGGCTTTGACAGCCAGACGCAGGAACCGACGGTCAACTTGAACCTGGATGCCAAGGGCACGCGCGTTTTCCGCGATGTCACGCGCGAAAACGTCGGCAAGCGTATGGCCATCCTCCTGTTCGAAAAAGGGCAGGGGGAAGTCGTCACCGCACCCGTCATCCGCACGGAAATCGGCGGGGGCAGGGTGCAGATCTCGGGGCGGATGACCACGGTGGAGGCGCACGACATCGCACTGCTGCTGCGTTCGGGTTCACTGGCCGCTCCGATGGACATCATCGAAGAAACGACCATCGGCCCCAGCCTGGGCGCAGAAAACATCGCCAAAGGCTTCCACAGCGTGGCTTGGGGTTTCCTGGCTGTCGCCTTGTTCATGTGCATGTACTACATGCTTTTTGGGGTGTTTTCGAGCATTGCCCTCGCATTCAATCTGCTGCTGCTCGTCGCCGTCCTGTCGATGCTGCAAGCCACGCTCACCCTGCCTGGCATGGCAGCCATGGCGCTGGTGCTAGGCATGGCCATCGACGCGAACGTGCTCATCAACGAACGTGTGCGGGAGGAACTGCGCAGCGGCGCAGCACCACAGCTTGCTATCCACACCGGCTACGAGCGTGCCTGGGCGACGATCTTCGATTCGAACATCACCACGCTCATCGCGGGTCTGGCGCTGCTGGCCTTTGGTTCCGGGCCTGTGCGCGGCTTTGCCGTGGTGCATTGCCTGGGTATTCTGACGAGCATGTTTTCCGCAGTGTTTTTCTCGCGGGGGTTGGTCAATCTTTGGTACGGCAGCAGGAGTCGGCTCCAGTCGGTATCGATCGGAACAGTGTGGCGCCCCCACCCCGTTCCCCCCACTACAGCGTGATCGAGGTACGGTATGGAATTTTTCCGGATTCGGCGTGACATCCCCTTCATGCGCCACGCGCTGGCGTTCAACATCATCTCGATACTGACGTTTTTGGCTGCGGTGTACTTTTTGTGGGCGCGGGGGTTGCACCTCTCGGTCGAATTCACGGGGGGGACATTGATGGAGGTCACCCATGCGAAAGTCGTCGAGCTTTCGCAAGTACGCGATGCGGTGGCGAAGCTGGGCTTTGCAGATGTGCAGGTCCAGCACTTTGGCACCACGCAAGACGTGCTCATCCGCCTACCGGCACAAAAAGGAGTGACTTCTGCCGCACAAAGTACCAAGGTTCTCGAAGCATTGCGCGCCATCGACCCGCAAACCTCGCTGCGACGCACGGAATTCGTTGGCCCGCAGGTGGGGGAGGAACTGGCCGTCGATGGCTTGCTCGCGCTGGCCTTCGTCGTCATCGGGATCGTGCTGTACCTGGCTTTTCGCTTCGAGTGGAAATTCGCCGTCGCCGCCATCATCGCCAACCTGCATGACGTCATCATCATCTTGGGGTTCTTCGCGTTCTTCCAGTGGGAGTTTTCGTTGTCGGTGCTGGCGGCAGTACTGGCGGTGCTGGGCTATTCGGTCAACGAGTCCGTCGTCATCTTCGACCGTATCCGGGAAAACTTCCGCCGCTACCGCAAGATGGACACGATCGACATCATCAACAACGCCATTACCTCGACGATGAGCCGCACGATCATCACGCATGGTTCGACGCAGATGATGGTGCTCTCGATGCTGCTCTTCGGGGGGGCCACCCTGCACTACTTCGCGCTGGCGTTGACGATCGGCATCCTGTTCGGTATTTATTCCTCGGTCTTCGTCGCTGCTGCCATCGCCATGTGGCTGGGCATTGCGCGGGAAGATTTGGTCAAGGCTGGCGCTGGCACCACGCTGGATCGCAACGATCCCAACGCTGGCGCCGTAGTCTGAGGCGTGTACGGAACGCCAAAATAGGTATGGCTTCAACGGGATCAGATCGCAGACACCAAGCACTCGCCGACAAGGTTCGTCTGCGTTTGGTGGCCGAACTGTCCCAATCGATGGACACCCTGGCCCAACGGGTGCGCGAACGCTTGCTCGAACTGCTCGACCAACCCGCCAGTTCCAAAGACGCACAACTGCGCCGCGATGCATGGACGCTCTACCAACGCCACCAGGCGCTGTGGTGCGATGCGACACGGCGTGCGTGGCAAGCAGCCCTCCAGCCCACGCCCTCGACGCGCAGCGGCCCGCTGGCGCTGGACGCCGGCTTGCAGCTCGTCGGCACCGACGTGGTGGAAAACCGCATCCTGGCATCGCGGCTGGCGCTGGGGGTCATGGAACACGCCGCCAGCGAAGTCAATGATTTGCGCAAGCGGCTCAAGTCGCTGCAAGCCGAGGAAACCCTCTCCCCCCAGGACATCGTCCACCCCGAAAGTCTGGCACTGCCTCTGATTGAGCAATGGGGGCATTGCGGACTGCTGCGCGAATACTGGGCGCTGGTGCATGACACCATCCAGAAATTGCTGGGCTTACAGCTCAAAGAGATCTACGCGCACTGCAACGCCGAGTTGATCGACCATGGCGTGCTTCCCGTGATCGAATTCGTTGCTCGCCCACGCAACGACACACTGTCTGCTCCCATAGGAGGCGGCACCACCCGTCAAACTGGTGGCGGCACAAGCGGCCACGCGCCTTCACACGTAGCCCAGCGCAGCGGTGGCCAGGACAGAATGGCCCGGCCAGCAGACCACTACGCTGGCGGCATGTCGCCCCGTTCGCATCGGCTCGGCAATGCGCGGGGAATTCTGGATCGCGTCAGCCGTTTGATCGGAGACCTTGTGCCCCAGCGCGGCGCTGTGGACACAAGGGGTGCCGTGGACACTGCACACCACGGCGCGCCCCACACTGTCCCCTACACCGCACCATCGGAAAGCCTGCTCCAAGCCTTGCAGCAGCAACCCACTTTCGATTCGCAGCTCCAAGCACAAGTGCCCGAAGGCTATGAAGTGCAGTACGCCCCGGTCGTGATCGAACGCGTCGCCAGCGGGCTGCGGCAACAGACCAGCTCGATCAAAGCCCACGCCAAAAGCGACAGCGAAAAGGCCATCATTGAGCTTATCGCGCTGATGTTCCAGTCGATCCTGCAGGAAGATCGCATCCCCACGGGGGTGCGGGTGTGGTTTGCGCGCTTGCAAATCCCGGTGCTGCGGGTGGCGCTGGCCGAGCCTGATTTTTTTCAGAAACTCGACCATCCCGCACGCCAGCTCATCGACCGCATGGGGTCGTGCGTGCTGGGCTTCGATGCCAGCGGAATCAGCAGCGCAGCGCTCGAAACCGAAATTAAGCGCATCGTGCAGGTCATCGAGCAATACCCCGAAACCGGGCAGCGCGTCTACGTGCGGGTGTACGAAGAATTTCAGAGCTTTTTGCAGCAACACCTGGCACAGCGCAATGAATCCACCATCAAGGTCGTCGGGGTGGCACAGCAGGTCGAGCAAAAAGAGACCCTCGCCATTCAGTACACGATCGAGCTTCGCAACCAGATCCAAGACATGCCCGTGCGCGACGAAATCCGGGAGTTCCTGTACAAGGTCTGGGCAGAAGTGCTGGCCGTGTCGACGATCCGCCAAGGCGCACAACATCCCGACACGCTGCTCCTCAAGAAAACCGCAGCAGACCTGATCTGGGCTGCCAGCGCCAAGCCCAACCGCGCTGACCGTGCGCGGGTGATTGCTGACTTGCCCGACCTGCTCAAGAGTCTGCGTACCGGCATGGGGTCGCTGGGACTGCACAAGGCTGCGCAGGAAGTACACATCAAGATCATCAGCGACACCCTGGCCGATGCTTTCATGTCCAAGACGCACACCATTGCTGCGGAACAAGTGCAGGCTTTGGCCGAGCGGCTCGTGCATCTGGAAGACTATCTGTCCGACGACGGTACGGAGGAACTTCCGCTCGATGCGCAAAGCATTGAGGAGCTGTTCGAGGTCGATGCCTCGGAGCTGGAAGTCATCACCAGCGGGGGCAGTACCGCGAACCCCGAGGGCATTGAGTGGGCGCGTTCCCTCCAGCTTGGGGATTGGTTCACCCTGGATCACAACAGCAATGTGGCGCAAGTGCAGTACATGTGGCGCAGCCCGATGGGGCATCTGCACCTTTTTGCCAACCAGATCGGGCGCAGCTACTTGATCCAAAGCGCAAGGCTGGCCGCCTATCTTCAAGCGGGGTTGCTTGTTGCGCAGGAGGAAGAGTCCCTGACCGTTCGCGCCACCCGCGATGCCCTTGGCAAGATCGAAGCCAACCCGGAACGGCTGCTGGCCTGAGGAATGACAGCACTCCTGCGGCCTGTGCGGCCCCCTGTGCAAAAGCCCCGCACGGCACCCATTACAATCTTTGACCTATTCCCTGATAGCTCAGTTGGTAGAGCGCCGGACTGTTAATCCGTAGGTCCCTGGTTCGAGCCCAGGTCGGGGAGCCATGACAAGCCGTATAGGCATGAAAAAGCCTGCTACTTCATCAGTAGCAGGCTTTTTTCTTTGGCGTGCGTTGGTGTATGCGTTGGTGTAATTCCTGCGTGCAGTCGGCTATTCGCTTCGGCAGGAGTTATGCAAGAGGCGCAATATATTTTTCGTAAAAGCACCTATTTTTTGCCTTTAATGGGTGTATACACTGAAAATTCTGCACCTTCATACTCGATTGGGAGTTGTACCATGAGTTTGTCTTCTGTCACCAACCGCGACCAAGCCGCTACGCTTAGAGCGACCATTACTAGCATGCTCGAATCTCACCGTGCCAGCATGCGCGAATCTCACCAGCAGAGAGCAGATGCAAAGATACAGGAATTAAGTCAGTCATTCAAAATGTCTTCGGGGCCGCTCACGTCATCGGCGAGTGGCTTGGGTTCCAGTCAAAAGCAGCAAACGGGGACAACAGCCACGTTTTCAGAGGAGTCGTTGAGCTTGAGTTCTGGGTCGGGGTCGGGGAAGGTGGAGTCTGCTGCCACGTACACCTCGGCTCTTAGGATGTCCTCCACAAACACCAAAGTGGATGAGGGTGTCCAGATCGACAAAATGGGACCACAATTCACAATCGACATGAAAGCACGCATGGAGGCCGCCAAGGCCGCCTTCAACCGCTTCACATCCACAGCAAGCGCGGCCCCGCCAGTTCAGCAACAGACAGGGCAACAAGCTGGCATAGCCATGCTGACCCAGGCCAATGCACCGGCGCAGCAAGCGCTATCGTTATTCGCGTAAGCCGTTGGAACCGGGTCACTGGCTGACCCCGAAGGCCGACCATGGCATCTCTCGCTGTTACTCCCAGCGCAACGCGGTACGGCTCAACGCAGCGTGCGCTGGCGCAGGCCCGGCGCGCTGCCGAGCAAGCGCAGCAGACGGCCAGTACGCAGCAGGCGCAAGCGCGCGATGCGTGGAAAACCGTTGAACGCGCAGAAGCCGATGCACGGACTGCAGACGCACGGTCAAGCCAATCCACTGCCAAATCCGAGCAAGCGCAGCAAACCCTGGCAGCGCTTGGCAATTCCGGTCAAAGCCAGTCGCGGCCGCTGACATCGGTCAAAGCTGCACCTGACAAAGCTACACCTGAATATGCAGCGATGCGGTCCAACAATTCATCGTTGATCAACAAGCCAACCCAACGCTTGGGCGTGTTGGTTAACGCCATGGCCTGAAGCGCTAAGAACTTATTCCAGTAAGAACCTATTCCAGTAGGCAGGCCAGCCAAAGCAGGGTAAGGTAGACCCCGAATGCAAGACAAAAATGGAAGATGTCCTTCAACCCAGATAGTCCATGAGGGTTTGCAGGGCAGGTGGATGCAGTAGCAAGGCAGTTTGGGCCTGCATGAGGCGTTCCTAGCTTGCGCTATGAACAACGAAGAAGGGCAAAAATGGCCGCCAATACGCCGCCTGCACGCAAACAGCACCGAAGGTGCGCCGAATGGACTATTTGGGTTCATCGCCCAGCAGGCAAGCAGGCATAGCCAAATCGGCGTTCACGGTAAGATCATCCTTCTCACCCGCCATTCCCCCCAGCCATTCCTTCAGGGAGCCGCAGCGATGGTCGAACGTACTCTTTCCATCATCAAGCCCGATGCCGTCGCCAAGAACGTCATTGGCCAGATTTATTCCCGCTTCGAAGCGGCGGGGCTGCGGATCATCGCGGCCCGGATGCTGCATCTCTCCACTGCGCAGGCGCAGGGTTTCTATGCTGTGCATCGGGAACGTCCCTTTTTCAAGGACCTGGTGCAATTCATGACCTCCGGCCCCGTCATGGTGCAGGTGCTCGAAGGCCCAGATGCCATCCGCAAAAACCGCGAACTGATGGGCGCGACGGATCCCCAATTGGCTGCGCCAGGGACGATCCGCAGCGACTTCGCCAGCAGCATTGATGCCAACGCCGTCCATGGGTCGGATGGCCCCGAGACGGCTGCTTTCGAAATCGCGTACTTTTTCCCTGGTCTGGACATCCCCTCTCGCTGAGGTTCCCGCCTCCCTGGGCACCATGGCCGTCAACTTGCTGGACTACGACCACGATCACCTGAGCGTGTACTGCCAAACGCTGGGGGAACGGGGGTTTCGGGCCGCGCAACTTCTGCGCTGGATCCACCAGCGGGGCGTTGCCGACTTTGGTGCGATGACCGACTTGGCGCGCTCCCTGCGCAGCAAGCTCGCCGAACACGCTTATGTGCCTGCCATGCAGGTGCTCTCTCGCCAAGCTGCTGCGGATGGCACGATCAAATGGTTGTTCGATGTCGGCAATGGGGATGCCGTCGAAGCTGTTTTCATCGAAGACCCTGGCCGGGGCACCCTCTGCGTATCCTCGCAAGCAGGTTGCCCGATGGGTTGCCTGTTCTGCGCAACGGGGAACCAAGGGTTCAGCCGGAACCTGACGACTGCGGAAATCATCGGGCAGCTCTGGCATGTGGAGCACGATTTACGTTCCCAGGGTATCCATTCCCGGTTTTCGGATCGGGATCGTGCTATTACCAATGTCGTCATGATGGGCATGGGCGAGCCGCTGCAAAACTACCGTGCGCTCATTCCAGCATTGCGCCTCATGCTCGACGACCACGCCTACGGCTTGTCTCGCCGTCGGGTGACTGTGTCAACCGCTGGGGTCATTCCCAAGATCGACGCCTTGGCGCAGGACTGCCCCGTGGCGCTGGCCGTGTCTCTACACGCTCCCAACGACGCGCTGCGCAGCGAGCTTATGCCCTTGAATCGCAAATACCCTCTGGCCGATTTGCTCGACGCCTGCCAGCGCTACATCCAGTACGCCCCCCGGGACTTCGTCACCTTCGAATACTGCATGCTCGACGGAGTCAACGACCAGGATCGCCATGCCAACGAGCTTGTCGATCTGCTTCGCAGTCGCGGGCGCTCCTGGTGCAAGTGCAATCTCATCGCGTTCAACCCTTTTGCGCAGTCCGGGCTGCGCGCTTCGCCGCCGCAGCGGATCGAAGCCTTTGCGCACACCCTGTCCGCTGCAGGGATCGTCACGACCGTGCGCCGCACGCGCGGCGACGACATCGCGGCAGCCTGCGGGCAATTGGCCGGTGAGGTGCAGGATCGCACCCACGCAGAACAACGGATGCAGCGGCGCCACCTCGAATTCGGCCAACGCTGCAAGGTCGGTTCCCACGCCGCTGCCATTCGCAACGCATCGCACGCCATCCCATCGCACTCCATCCCTTGAGCAGGATGCACGCCATGCGGTTCTTCCCCCCCACGCTGCAAGCCTGTCCCCTATCCCATGGATGGCCCGCCATCTTGCTGTGCTGCGGCACATGCCTGCTGCTATGGGGGTGTGGCGCCACGCCGCAAGCATCGCGCACAGGGCTGACCGCCAGCGGAACGATCGCCCAGGACAGCGAAGCGCGCAAGCGTGCGCGGATCCGGTTGGAGCTTGCCGTCGCGTATTTCCAGCAAGGCAAGACCGACATCGCGCTCGACGAACTGCGCCAGGTACTGGCGGTGGATCCCGCGTTTCCCGAAGCGCACAACCTGCGTGGCCTCATCGCGATGCGGCTTCGGGAATTCCCCACTGCCGAGGAAAGCTTCCTCAAGGCACTATCGCTCCGGCCCGGCGACGCCAACGTGCTGCACAACCTAGGTTGGCTCGAATGCCAGCGTGCGGCATACCCGCAGTCGTTCCGCTACTTTGGCCGGGCGCTGGCCACGCCGGGATACCAGGAACGCGGCAAGACCTGGATGACCCAGGGACTGTGCCAAATCAGCGCGGGGCAACACAAGGAAGCCGAATCCAGCTTGTTGCACGCCTACGAATTCGACGCAACCAACCCCATCGTCGGGTACAACTTGGCCCACGTTTTATACCTGCGCAAGGAGTACGCCCGTGCGCAGTTCTACATCCGCAGACTCAACAACAGCGACTGGGCCAGCGCCGAATCGCTATGGCTAGGCATCAAAATCGACAAACTCCTCGCCGACGACGACGCCGTCGCGCAGCTTGCACAACAACTGGAGAAGCGCTTTTCCCAGTCCGCGCAGGCAGATGCTTACCGCCGAGGGGCTTTTGATGAATGACGACAACGTAACTTGGGCTGCCGCCGCGTCTTTTGCCGACCCTGGCACGCAATTGCGGGCGGCGAGAGAAAAGATGGGCGTAGACATCCTCGACCTTGCCGAAATACTCAAGGTATCGCCGGAGCGGTTGGAAGCCCTCGAAGCAGGGCGCCTGCATGAACTGCCCGATTTGGTCTTTGCGCGTGCGCTCGCCGCGAGCATTTGCCGGGTGTTACAGATCGACCCCGCAGACATTCTGGCGCGGCTGCCCCATGTGGTCACTCCCCGAATCAGCCAAGACGATTCGGGGCCGCATTCGACGCTGCGCGACCCCTCGCCTTCGCCGTGGCGCGTCTTATGGATGTATGCCTCGCACCCGATGGGGGTAGGGATACTGCTGGCGTGCGTGGGCATTGGCATCGTGTTGTGGATGCCTCCCCAATCTGCCCCGCAACACGACATGCCTATGCCTACGGTAGTCATGCCTGTACCTACCCCATGGCACGACGCTTCTGCACCGTCGATGGAGGCATTTCCCCCCTCTGCGGAGGGTGAATCTGCCTTGCCCCTGTCTGCTCCTCTTTCCCCCAGCGCAGCAGGAAGCGCATCCCCGCCGCCTGCCTCCACGTCCAGCGCCACGCTCCACCCGGCTCTGCACCCCTCTATCCATTCCTCTTTCGGTCCCTCTGTCAACACGTCTCCCGATACCGCACCTAGCGGTACGCTGACGTTGGCATTGCGCGCCATCGATTCATCGTGGGTCGAAATCGTCGACGCCCAAGGCACGCAGGTGCTGCGCCGCATGCTCCTTGCCGGCGAGATCACACAAGCATCGGGAATACCGCCCCTGTCTGTACTGCTAGGCAAGGCCGACGGCGTCGAAGTCACGGTGCGCGGCAACAAGTTCGATACCCTCGCGCACGCCCAGCGCAACGTGGCGCGTTTCGAGGTGCGATAGTGGGCCTCGCACCACCATCCGGGGCGCTGCCCCGGCGGCGCGCTTCCCTGCAAACACGCATTGCGTGGGGGGGCCGCACCCTGACGCTGGGTGGCGATGCTCCGGTGCGCGTGCAGTCGATGACCAATACCGACACGCGCGACGACCTGGCTACGGCAACGCAGGTGCGTGAACTGTTCCAGGCTGGCTCCGAACTGGTGCGCATCACGGTGGACACCCCCCAGGCTGCGGATGCGGTGCCCCGTATTCGCGACCACCTCGACCGCTGGGGGATCGACGTTCCCCTCATCGGGGATTTCCACTTCAACGGGCACCGCCTGCTGCAAGACCACCCCGCCTGCGCTGCGGCCCTGTCCAAGTACCGCATCAATCCTGGCAACGTCGGCAAGGGTGACAAGCGTGACCGGCAATTTGCCGCCATGATCGAAACCGCCTTGCACTGGAATCGCCCCATCCGCATCGGCGTCAATGGCGGTAGCGTGGACCCCGAACTGCTGGAGTCCATGATGGACGACAACTGCCAACGCAGCCAGCCTTGGGATGCACACGCGGTGATGCTCGAAGCGGTCGTGACCTCGGCGGTCGAATCGGCAAAACAAGCCTGCGCCCTGGGGATGGATCCTGCGCAGATCGTGCTGTCGTGCAAGCTCAGCAGCGTCGGCGACCTACTCGTCGTCTACCGGGAACTGGCCCGGCGCTGTAACCACGCGCTGCACCTGGGGCTGACGGAAGCAGGGCAGGGGATGCAAGGCATCGTTGCCTCGACGGCGGCGATGTCCATCCTGCTGCATGAAGGCATCGGAGACACGCTGCGCGTTTCGCTGACGCCGCGCCCCGGCGAATCGCGTGTGCAAGAAGTCGTCGTCTCCTGCGAGATTCTGCAAGCGCTGGGGCTGCGTTCCCTGCGTCCCACCGTCACCTCGTGCCCAGGGTGCGGGCGCACATCCGGCCACGCTTTCACCGAACTCGCGGCCAAGGTCGATGACTTCGTTCGCGAGCGCATGACCGACTGGCGTGGGCGTTACCCTGGCGTCGAAACCCTGCAAGTAGCGGTGATGGGGTGCATCGTCAACGGCCCCGGGGAAAGTCGACAAGCCGACATCGGCATCAGCCTGCCCGGTTCCGGCGAAGACCCCGCCGCGCCAGTCTTTATCGACGGCGTCAAGCACGCGACCCTGCGCGGGCCTGCGCTGGGCGACGAATTCCTGCACCTTCTCGAACAGTACGTACAGCGCCGTTTCGGCAGCGGCGCGGCCAACCAGGAGCAAGCATGAGCGAGGGATCGCAACGCATCGTCGCGGTCAAAGGGATGAACGACCTGCTGCCCGGACGTTCGCATAGGGTCGAATGGCTCGAATCCCGCGCGCGGGAGCTATTCGCACGCTATGCCTACCGCAACATCCGCACCCCCATCGTCGAAACGACACCACTGTTCGTACGCGGGCTGGGCGAAGTAACCGACGTCGTCGAAAAGGAGATGTACAGCTTCGAGGATCGGCTCAACGGCGACCCTTTGACCCTGCGCCCCGAAGCCACCGCCGGGGTCGTGCGGGCAGCCATTGAACACAACCTGCTCTACGACGGCGGCAAGCGGCTCTACTACATGGGGCCGATGTTCCGACACGAGCGTCCCCAGAAAGGGCGGTACCGGCAGTTCGACCAGATCGGCGCGGAGGCGATGGGATTCGCCGGCCCGGAGGTCGATGCCGAACTGATCGTGATGGCGGCGCAACTGCTGCACGAGCTGGGCCTGCGCGACCTTCGCCTGGAACTCAACAGCCTGGGCATTTCTTCCGAGCGCAGCGCGCACCGCATGGCGCTCATTGCGTACTTCGAGCGCCACCTCGCCCTGCTCGATGCCGATGCACGCCGCCGACTCCACAGCAACCCCCTGCGCGTCCTCGACAGCAAAAACCCCGCGATGCGCGCGGTCATCGACAACGCGCCGCGACTGTTCGACTTTCTGGGGCCGGAATCGCGCACGCATTTCGACCGTGTCCTCGCAATCCTCGACGCCAACGGCATCGCTTGCACCATCCAGCATCGGCTGGTTCGTGGGCTGGACTACTACACGAAGACCGTCTTCGAGTTCATCACCGACCAACTCGGCGCGCAGGGAACGGTTTGCGCCGGCGGCCGCTACGACGGCCTGTTCGCGCAACTCGGCGGCAAGCCCACCCCGGCAGTCGGCTGGGCGATGGGAATGGATCGGGTGCTCGACTTGCTCGACGACACGGAACACATGCCGGATACGCCAGTGCCCGACGCCTATGCGATCGTCGCCGAGCCTGCCACGTACCCGGAAGTGCTCCGCGTGCTCCAAGAACTACGCCGCCATGGCGTGTGCGTGCAAATGCACGCAGACACTGCCGGGGCCAGTAGCCTCAAGAGCCAGTTCAAGCGCGCAGATGCCAGTGGCGCCACCTACGCGCTGGTTTTTGCCCAGGATGAAATGGCGCATCGGCAGGTTGCGATCAAGCACCTGCGCGACGCCTCCATCGGCCAAATCCTGCGCCCGGTCGACGACATCGCCAACTGGGCCCCCACCCTACAATCCCGCCCCCTTTCGCACTGACCCCATGGCCAACACCTTCGACCTCGAAGAACAAGAGCAGCTCGACCAGATCAAGCATTTCTGGCAGCAGTACGGCAATGCCATCACCTGGGTGCTCATCCTGGTGCTCGGCGCGTATGCCGGGTGGAATGGCTACCAATACTGGAAGGTCAACACCGCCAACAAAGCGGCCGCGCTATACGATGAATTCGACCGTGCGCTGTCCGCTGCGGAGACATCTCGTATTTCCAGGGCCTTTGCCGATCTGCGGGAGCGTTTTGGCGACACGATCCACGCCCGCCACGCTGCGCTGCTCGTGGCCAAGCACCACGCCGATGCAGGCCGGGTGGACGACGCCATCGCCGCGATCGAATGGCTGTCCCGGCAAGCTACCGACGTTGGCTTGCAGTCGGTGGCACGCCTGCGGTGGAGTGCCCTGCTGGTACAAAAGAAAGACTACGACCGTGCCCTGGCAGCATTGGCTGCCCCCTTTCCAGAACCCTTCCACGCCCTGGCCGCCGACCGCAAGGCGGACATTCTGGTGCTCCAGGGCCGCACAGAACAGGCCGCCGCCGAGTACCAAAAAGCGCTGCAACCCGCCCTGACCGGGGAATACCGCCGGATGGTCGAAGTCAAGCGTTCTGCCATGGCTGCGCCGACTGTTGCGTCTGCTGCGGCATCTACAGCATCTACAGCAACCTCCGCCGTTGCAGCATCAGCCTCGGCTGCTGCGTCACGCTGATTCCTTGCACGCCATGTTTCGTCGTCCTTTCCCCTTGCTGGCGCTGCATGATGCATTGCTTTCCGCGCTGCATCGTTCGCTGCATTCCCTGGCCGTTCGCCGAACGCTCTGTGCCTTCTTGCTCCCGGCAGCGTTGCTCGGTGCCTGCGCCAGTGGCCCCCGGGCGCCCGAGCCTGCGCCCCTAGGCCCGGACCCCGCTCGCTTGGCTGTGCGTACCGCGTGGACGAGGCACCTTGGCACGGTCGGCCTCACCCTGCGCCCTGCATGGAAGGCAGACGTGCTCACGGTGGCGAATGCCGCCGGGACAGTGCTGGCATTGCGTGCATCGACTGGCGAAGAGCTTTGGCGGGTCGATGTGGGGCATCCACTCAGCGCCGGCGTCGGCAGCGATGGACGGCGCGCCGCCGTCGTCACGCAAGACAACGTGCTTGTCGCGCTCGACGACAAGGGCGTGTCATGGAAGCAACCGCTGTCGACCCAGGTCATCACGCCTCCCCTGGTCGCAGGGGAACGGGTGTTCGTCCTGGGTGGAGATCGCAGCGTTATGGCTTTCGATGGCAAGACGGGCCACAGACTGTGGCGATTCCATCGTCACGAGGAAGCCCTCGTACTCGGACAACCCTCGGTGCTAATGGCTGTCGGTGACACCCTCGTTGTCGCGCAGTCCGGGCACCTGATCGGCCTGCATCCCGCTACGGCCAGCGTGCTGTGGGACGCCCCCCTCGCCACCCCCCGCGAAACCAGCGACATCGACCGGCTCGTCGACTTGGTCGAAGGGGTTTCGCGCAATGGCTACGAGGTATGCGTGCGGGCTTACCACTACGGCGTGGGCTGCGTCAGCGCCCTGCACGGCGGTATCTCTTGGAGCAAGTCCAGCCAAGGGCACGTGGGGTTGAGCGGCGATGCGCGCTGGGTGTATGGCGTCGATAGCGACGGCACCCTGCGCTCGTGGAGACGGAGTGATGGAGAACCCGGATGGACGAACACCGATCTGCGCTACCGCAAACTGGGCCGCGCAGTGCTGGCCGGGGACGTATTGGTCGTCGGGGACGACAACGGCATGTTGCACTGGTTTTCTTCCGCTGATGGCGCCGCCCTGGCCCGCAGCACGACCGACGGATCCGCAATCGTCGGCTCCCCCCTCTGGGCAGACTCCCTCCTCATCGCCGTGACCCGTCACGGTGGGGTGTACGCCTTCGGCACTGCTCCTGCAAACGCTGCTTCCCGCTAGACCGTCAGCGCGGCACCTACGCCGCCGGGCGCTGCAACCGTGCCCCATCTCACCCCCAACCCCTCTCCCACTGGGCGAGGGGAGCGTCGAGAAGCCGCTTCGCGACCTGCACAGTAAAGGCTCCCCCATGCAACCCGTCCTCGCTCTGGTCGGCCGAACGAACGTCGGCAAATCGACCCTTTTCAACCGCCTGACCCGCACCCGCGACGCCATCGTCGCCGACATGCCGGGCCTGACCCGCGACCGTCGCTACGGTACAGGCAAGCACGCCGGACGCAGCTTCCTCGTCGTCGATACGGGGGGCTTCGAGCCGTCTGCCGACACAGGCATCGTGCGCGAAATGGCCAAGCAAACCCGACAAGCCATCGCCGATGCCGACGTGGTCCTGCTCGTGACGGATACCCGCGCCGGGCTGAATATGCAAGACCATGCCATCGCCACGGAACTGCGGCGCGCAAACAAGCCCTGCATCCTCGTGGCCAACAAGGCCGAAGGCATGTTCGACAGCCCCCGGCTGGCGGAGTTCTACGAGCTGGGCTTTCCCCAGGTTTTTCCCCTCTCCGCAGAGCATGGACATGGAATCGAAGAACTGCTCGACCATGCGCTGTCCCCCTTCCACGCGGAAGAGAAAGACAACGCCCCCGCGCAGGACAACACGCCCAACGTCGTGCGCCTTGCCGTCGCTGGCCGCCCCAACGTTGGCAAATCCACCCTGCTCAATGTATGGCTGGGGGAAGAGCGCCTCGTCACCTTCGACGCCCCCGGCACCACGCGGGACGCCATCGTCGTTCCCTTCGAGCGCAACGGCCAGCGGTTCGAGCTGATCGACACGGCGGGCCTGCGTCGTCGAGGCAAGGTGTTCGAAGCCGTCGAAAAGTTTTCGGTGATCAAAACCCTGCAAGCGATCGAGTCCTCCAATGTCGTGCTGCTGATGATCGACGCGACCGACGGCGTTACCGACCTCGACGCGCATATCGCCGGGTATTTGCTCGAAAAGGGCCGTGCCGTCGTCGTCGCCATCAACAAATGGGACGCCGTAGACGACTACCACCGCCAGCTCGTCCAGACTTCTCTTGCAACGCGGCTAGGGTTTCTGCGGTATGCAGAGGTGCATACGATCTCCGCCCGCAACAAGCAAGGGCTGGGGCCGTTGTGGAAAGCCCTGCTCACTGCGTACCGCTGCGCATTCCACAAAATGCCCACGTCAGTGCTGACGCGCGTGCTGCTCGAAGCCGTGCGCTTTCAAGCTCCCCGGCGGGCGCAGATGTTCCGCCCCAAATTGCGTTTTGCGCACCAGGGGGGGTCCAATCCGCCGATGATCGTGATCCACGGCAACTCGCTCGACCACATCAGCGACGCCTACCGCCGCTATCTCGAAGGCCGCTTCCGCAAAGCCTTCGACCTCGTCGGCACCCCACTACGCATCGAATTCCGCACCACGGTGAACCCGTATCGCTGAAGCAGGCAGGAAGCACGCTGCGTTTGTGAACCGTATCGAACCAGCCTCTACGCCGCAGTGCGGAAAAAGGCGATGTTGTGCTGCAACTGGCGCGCTTGCGTGGCCAGCTCTTCGCTGGTCGAAGCCAATTCCTCCGACGAGGAAGCGTTGTGCTCCGTGGCGTTGCTGAGCTGTGTCATGGCGCTGCCGATGTGCTGGACGGAGGCACTTTGTTCTGCCGACGCACGGGCGATTTCCTGTACGAGTTGGCTGGTCTTCTGCACGCTGGGGACAATTTGATCGAGTAGCCTGCCGGCGCGCTCTGCCGTGCTGACGCTACTGCTGGCCAGCTTGCCGATTTCCTGCGCTGCCCCCTGGCTGCGTTCGGCGAGCTTGCGCACTTCGGCTGCAACGACGGCAAAGCCCTTGCCATGGCTGCCCGCCCGTGCGGCTTCGATGGCCGCATTGAGCGCCAGCAGATTGGTCTGGTACGCAATGTCGTCGACGATGCCGATCTTGACCGCAATCTCCTTCATCGCCGCAACGGTCTGGTTGACTGCTGCGCCACCCTCGACGGCCTCGAAGGTGGTTTGGCTCGCCATCGTGCCAGTCAGTGTCGCGTTGTCGCTGTTGTGCTGAATCGAGTTCGACATCGTAGTGATCTGTGTCGTCGTCTCTTCGACCGACGCCGCCTGCTCGCTGGCCGACTGGCTCAGTGACTGGGCCGTTGCGCTGACCTGCGCGGACACATTGGTCAACGCCTGAGCTGCCCCACGCACTTCGTCGAGCACCCGGGACAGGTTGTCGTTCGAGCGGTTCACGCTGTCCTTGACCTCGCCGAACAAGCCTTGGTACGCATTGGTAATCCGCTGGCTCAAATCACCCTGCGCCACCGCCATCAACACCCTGGCGACGTCTCCCAATCCTTGTTCGCTCATGGCCACAAGGCGATTCATCCCCTCGGACAACTTGCGCAAGAACCCGGTTTTCCCCTCCAGGTGCAGCCTGCCGCGAAAGTCGCCCTGCAACGCAGCATGCACCAGCTCATCCAGTTCCTGCTCGGAACGCAGCTCAGCGGTACGGTCATACCACTGCGTAATGCGGCCAATGGCCCTGCCTTCGCCATCGTGAACCGGGCGCGCCTGCAACAACAACTTGCGGCCCTGGGTGTCCATCGTCACCGTATCCCCGGTCTGTACCGCGTGGTCGAATTTTTCTGCCAGCGCGGAGTCGGTGAACAAATTGCTGAGTTTGGTGCCATACAGCTTGTCCACATCAAACCCATCCCCCCCAAAAAGCTGCAACATATTTTTGGCTTGCGGGGTGACATGCACCAGTTCGGCCTGTGCGTTCGATACCGTCACGCACACATCCAGGCTATCGAGAGACTGGCGGATACGCAAGTTGAACGCCGCAGCCTGCGCGGCCTGCGTCATGGCGGACTGCACCCGATCCATCGCAATGCTGATTCGCTCCTTCTGCCCAGGCATCCGGGGCATGCTTTCGTCGAGCCGACCTTCGGTGTACGCGGTGACGCGCTCGACCACCTGCATGATCGTTGCGATATGGCCTTGGACAAGGTGGTTGATCGACTCCGCCATGCCTGCATAAACGCCGGGCAGCCCCTGCGTGGACATGCGGAAATCGAGCATCCCTGCCTCATGCTGGCGGGCTAGTTCTGTCTGCGCTGCCTGAAAGCGGAACAGCACTTCCTGCATCGCGATCAGCGAACCCATCACCTGCGCGGGTTCGTCCCGCCCTTCCAGCGCTGTGGGGGGATCGTTGAGATCACCCTGCGCAATACGCTCCAAATGCACCTGGATTTGCCGCAACCCGTGGTTCGTCACGAGGAAGAAACAATAGAACAGATACGCAGCCAACACTACCGCGCAAACCCCGAGGGCAGACAGAAGCCGCAGGCGCCACAGCATCGCCTCCACCCGGTCTACCAAGACTGCATCAAGCGCCGGCAAACCCTTGTCATAGAAAGCCAGCAACCGCAGCAAGACGGCAGCGCCCCGGTCGTAGTACTGCTGCGCGGTCACGTCGTCGTAACTCGTGAGCATGCGTGCGTCCCCTGCGTACTCGTGAAAGGCCTTGACCTCGTCGAGGATCGCCATGTCCAGCCGCGCTTGCAGACCGGGGTTGGCGCGGAAAGCGCGATCGAGGTAAATACGCACCCTCTCCAGGCCCTTGCGCACCCCTGCGGACCACACGGCATAGTGCCGTTCCTGCGTGGCAGAGTGCCCAGAGTGCGCCAGGAAATAGGTGCCCCATCCCCACAATTGACCGAGGTCCTCGGCCAGTTCGGGCATGGTCAACACCAGCACGCTGACGAGGTAAAAGCTGTCAAGGTCGGGGTCGAGCACGAGCGTTGAATCGTCGGCAATCTGCGCCAACATCGCTGCCACCGATGCCGTGACAGGCCCGAAGATCGTGCGGCCTTTCTCATCCGCACCCGTGGCAGATTGGGCAGTGTCCTCCCAGGCTGTGCGCAGCTTGGCGTACGTGGGGGCCAATTGCAGGGGGTCTTCCGTCACAGCCAGATGTTGCGCAAAGGCTGCCAGCGCTGCATCCGTGCGTGCGCGAGCCTGTGCATAGCCTTGCTGCGTATCGAACCCACCCAGGGTCGCACGGGTGGCATTGCGGGTTTGGAGCACGCCGGTATACACCGGAACAAAAGCCCGCAATGCGGCCACCCCCGCACGCTCCTTGTTGGCGGTCGCCACGCGCTCCAAGGCATCCACCCCGTATTCGTACCCAAACAGGGCAATGGGCACGGCAAAGCATAGGCTGATGAGCATCGCCTTGCCCCCAAATTGCAGGCTGCGCATCCAGCGCACCCCTGGAACGAACACACCCAGCCACAAACCTGCAATGCCCATAGGACGGTTCATATCCCGGCTACCCACTTTTGGATGATGGAACCCAGATAGTCCATGAGGCGCACCTTCGGTGCTGTTTGCGTGCATGCGGCGCATTGGCGGCCATTTTTGCCCTTCTTCGTTGTTCATAGCTCACGCTATGTACGCCTCAGTCAGACCAAAACTGCCTCGCCACTGCATCCACCTGCCCTGCAAACCCTCATGGGCTATCTGGGTTGAACGACAACGCCTGCCAATGCACCCCAGGCAAGGACATCCTGGGAGCTGGCAGGCGAACGACGGAAGCCGTGAGAATGTACCTACGAAATCGTCACAGAATGCTAGGCTATATTGGGTAATTTCATACCCTGCATGAGGTAAATTGCAGGAATTGGGGCGATGACTGGGGTGATTAGGGGTGCCTGATAGCCTGGGGCTTGCGCCCTGCACGGTTGGCGGGGGCGAAATCATCCCGGCGCATCTGGGTACGGCCATGCGAGCGCTCTTGCGGGCGGGCAAAACCGCGATTGTGAACATCGGCCCCGCGCGGCGGAAAACGCCCTGGCCCACGAGGGGGCGCCACGCGCTGCCGGGGTTCCAGCCCAGGAACGGTGCGCGCTTCGAGCGGCTGTTTGCGGTAGGCCTCGATGTCACCGATCTTGCGGCGGTCGCGGAACTCGGCAAAGGTCACTGCCAGCCCGTCACGCCCGGCGCGGCCCGTCCTGCCCACGCGATGCACGTAGTCTTCCGCCTTCATCGGCAGGCCGAAGTTGAAGACGTGCGTCACGGTGGGGACGTCCAGGCCCCGCGCCGCGACGTCGGTGGCGACGAGGATTTGCACCTTGCCCTCACGCATCGCGGTCATGCGACGGTTGCGCAAACCTTGGCCCAATGCCCCGTGCAAGGCAACGGCATCGAAGCCATCCTGCTGCAAGGCATAGGCCAGTTCATCGCATTCGATCTGCGTACTAGCAAAGACGATAGCTTGGTCGATCGATTCGTCCCGCAGCCAGTGATCCAACAGCTTGCGCTTGTGCTGGGCATCGTCTGCCCAATACAGGCACTGCTGGATGTTTGCGTGCTGCTCCTGCGGGGTGGCCGTGGCAATGCGCCGGGGAGATCGCATCACGCGTGCGGCAAGCTGCTCAATGCGCGGCGCGAAAGTGGCGCTGAACATCATGGTCTGACGGCGGGTGCGGGTGAGCTCGTGGATTTGGGCGAGGTCGTCGCAAAAACCGAGGTCGAGCATCCGGTCGGCCTCGTCGACGACCAGGCATTGCACCGCGTCAAGCTGTAGCTTGCCGCTGCGATGAAGGTCGAGCAGTCGGCCGGGGGTGGCGATGAGCAGATCGACATTGCGCAGTGCGCGCAACTGCAAGGCATAGGGCGTCCCGCCCACGATGCAGGCCACATGGATGCCCCGTGCGCACTGGAGCAGATCAATGGCATCGGCAGCGACTTGCTGCGCAAGTTCCCTCGTCGGACAGACGATCAGCGCTGTGGGCGCAACGACTTCGCGGAACGGACGCTGATTCCTGCGGCTCCCTGCTTGGCTATCCGCCTTGGGGGGCCGACCCAGCATGGAATGCAACACAGGCAGCAAAAAGGCGGCAGTCTTGCCACTGCCCGTCTGGCTGGACACCATCAGATCGTTGGCGTTCCCAGGCTCGGTCTCAGCGGTCAGCGCAAGGGGGATCGTCTTCTGCTGGACGACGGTCGGCTGGGAAAACCCCAGCGCCTCGACGGCAGCAAGCAAGGAAGGATGCAGATGCAGCGCTGCAAAACCTTGAGCGGTTTGCGCTGGAGCAGTCTGCGCACAGCCCTGTGCCACAGCAGGCGCGGCAGGCTGGGCAACGGGAACGGCGGAAAAAGGAGCAGACGCAACAGCGTCCACCCCTGCAGGGGAGACATTCATCATGGGAAGGATTCCTACGTGGCCGCCGCAATGGGCAACCGGTGGGGAGCAAAACATCCACCACCTATCGGCACGGCCATTCCCGCAAGGGGAACGCCATCACACGGAAGAACCCCACACAGAAGGGAAACCCCGCACAAACAACCCCAACGAAACACCCGCAAGGGTGGAGGGGTCTGCGCAAAAAGCTGGGAGATGCACGACTACGCCAGCAGGGTGCTGACGAGGGGCGCGATTGTGGCACAGACGATGGGATTGCTGGGGTTACGGTATCTGCAAGAAAACGCGGCGGTAGTGTTCGAGGGCATCGATGGCCTCGTGTACATCGGCCAGCGCGGTATGGCGCTGTTTTTTGCGAAAGCCCCGGTATACCTCGGGCGCCCAGCGCCGGGCCAGTTCACGTAGCGTGGCCACATCAAGGTTTCGGTAGTGGAAGTAGGCATCGAAATGGGGAAGATAGCGAACCAGAAAGCGCCGATCCTGGCTCACGCAGTCCCCACACATCGGCGAGGCGTGCGCGGGAACGTAGCGTGCAAGAAAGGCCAGCAGTTCCCCTTGCGCATCCTCTTCGCCGAGCGTCGATGCGCGAACCTTGTCCAGCAGCCCGGTTTTGGCGTGCGTGTTGCGGTTCCATTTGTCCATCCGGCCCAGCACATCTTCCTCCTGCCGCAGCACCAGCACCGGCCCGTCGGTGCGTGCTTCAAGGTGTGGGCCGGTGACGACCACGGCAATTTCCAGCAAACGATCCGTCTCGGGATGCAGCCCGGTCATTTCGCAATCGACCCAGACGAGGTTGCGTTCAGACTTCGACAACTCGCCGGACGAGACCTTGGCGGGCGCTATAGCAGGGCTTTCCATGCGGGGCATTGTGCATCTCCTACACTGCCCGGATGGTTGATATGGATGGACAGATGGCGCAATGGTGGGGCACGGTGTTCCTTCTTGCAGTGTTCGTAGCGGGCGCATTGCAAGGGTGGCTGGCCTGGCGGCAGGTTCGGCATGTGCGTGCGCACCGTGACCGCGTTCCCGCCGCCTTTGCCGAAACCATCCCCCTGAACGCCCACCAGAAGGCTGCCGACTACGCCGTTGCCAAGGTACGGCTTTCGACGGTGGAAGATGCCGTCGGCCTGTGTGTACTGCTGGCATGGACGGTATGGGGCGGGCTGGCAGTGCTGCACACCGCGCTGCTCCAGTGGCTAGGGGCCGGGATGGTGCAGCAACTCGCCCTGCTGGGGGCATTTGCGCTCGTGCAAGGCGTTATCGACTTGCCGCTGTCTTGGTACCGCGCCTTCGTGCTCGAAGAACGGTTCGGGTTCAATCGCCAAACGCTGGGCCTATGGTGGATCGACCTAGGCAAATCGTTCGTCATCGGCATGGTCGTCGGTCTGCCCATCGCTGCTGCGGTGCTCTGGATCATGGGGAATGTCGAGGCGTGGTGGTGGTGGGCGTGGGGCTTGTGGGCGGGACTGAACCTGCTGCTGCTCGTCGTCTACCCGATCTGGATTGCGCCGTGGTTCCACAAGTTCCGCCCCCTCGAAGATGTCGCGCTACGCGAGCGCGTGTCGGCCTTGCTGGAACGATGCGGTTTTGCCGTGCAGGGGGTATATGTCGTCGATGCAAGTCGGCGCAGCGCGCACGCCAACGCCTATTTCACCGGCCTGGGCCGCTCCAAGCGTGTGGTCTTTTTCGATACGCTGCTGGCGCAGCTTCGGCCGGAGGAAATCGAGGCCGTGCTGGCGCACGAGCTGGGGCACTTTCGCAGGTTTCACATCCACCAGCGCCTGGTATTGCTGCTGGGGTTGGGGCTGGCCGGTTTCGTCCTGCTGGGGTGGGCTTCACAGCAAGCGTGGTTTTTTGCGGGAATGGGCATCGTCGTCGAGGCAGGCTCCCACCCTGCGCTATCGCTGCTAAGCCTATTGCTGCTATCCCCTTTGCTATCGCTACTGCTATCCCCGGCGCTGGCATCCCTGTCCCGCAGGCACGAATTTGAAGCCGACGCTTTTGCGGCCCGGCACGTACGTGCCCAGGATTTGTGCAGTGCCCTGCTGTGCCTGTATCGCGACAACGCCTCGACGCTGACCCCAGACCCCTGGTATGCCGCATTCCACGCCACGCACCCGGGGGCGTGCGAACGGCTCGAACGGCTGGGCTGCCAGACCCGCCAGACGCCGTGACCCTGCCCCAAGAGCATCCGGGCCAAGAGCACCCGGGGCTGGTCGTTGTTGGCCACGGTCGGCACTTCTGGGTGGAAGACTCGGATGGTCAGCGTCGGCTATGCCACCCCCGTGGCAAGCAGGGAGGGTGTGTCGTCGGGGATCGGGTGTGGTGGCTGCCCTCGGGCGATACCGGCACCATCGAGCGCGTGGAACCCCGCAGGAATTCGCTGTTTCGCCAGGACGAGACACGCACCAAAGTCTTTGCCGCAAACATCGACGCGGTATGGATCACTTTGGCAGCGCAGCCGGAGATTTCTCTGCTTCAGCTTTCTCGGGTGCTCATTGCCGCAGAAGCGCAAGACCTGCCTTGCGTGATCGTGCTCAACAAGCGCGACCTGCAGGAACCCTTTGCCCGCGCCTGGGATGCGCTGGCCCCCTACCGGGAGATGGGGTACGAGGTGCTGCCCCTATCCACGCTGCATGGCAACGAGGACGATCGCCAAGCACTCTGCCAAAAGCTGCAAGGCCAGTCCACCCTGGTACTCGGCCCTTCCGGCGCGGGCAAAAGCACCCTCGTCAATCTGCTCGTACCGCAGGCCCGCGCTGCCACTGCGGCGTTGTCACAGTCCGTGCAGACTGGACGACACACCACCACATGCACGGCGCTGTACTGGATCGATGCAGAACGAACCACCGCTTTGCTGGATTCCCCAGGATTCCAGGAATTTGGACTCCGGCACATCGACGCATCGCAACTTGCCGGCTACATGCCCGACCTACATCGGCATGCCATCCACTGCCGTTTTCTGGATTGCAAGCACCTTCGCGAACCGGGGTGCGCCGTGTTGGCCGCAGTGGATCGGGGCGAGCACCCGGTGCATGGCGCGCGCTACCGAATCTATGAACAGCTTTACGAGGAAATCGTCTCGATGCGTCGCTTTCGCTGACGGCATGAACAGGCATACCTCGAAACGGAGACCCAAGACCACCGCAGGCCCAAGCCTTCAGAACCTATTCCAGTAGGGGCTGCGCCATCGCATTGCACGCGGCGGCGGTGCTCGGAATCCTCATGTACCGTCAGTACATTCCGGTTCCTGCGCTCCGGCGCCACGCACACTGCTTCGGCTCGCCTGCCTACTGAAATTGGTTCTCAGCCCAGCAGCCGCGCCACACTGAGCAACGCCAACAGGATGACCCACAGCACAACGGTACGCCATACCATCCCGACGACGACAGGCAGATGGCCCATCTGTGGTTGCGGGCGGATCGACTGAGGTTCTGCATTGTTGTCGGCAGTCTCGACCAGACCCTGGTGTGCTGCCATGGCCCCCCCAAGATCGACGTCCATTGCTCCCTGGGTGGCAGCGAGGATCAGCACATCGGATCCTCGCACTCCGCATTGGGTACAGCGACGCCAGCCATCGATGGCCTCTTCAAAATTGCCCACGATGGCAAACCCCACTGCGGTTGCCCGTGCGGGGAGCCAATCCAGTTTGGCCCAGCTTCGCGAAGCGATGCGTACCAGTTCGGTACTGGCCAAGGAGCAATCTGCATCCTTGCCATCGCGATTGCCACCACGTACATAGCGCGCCGTACTCTCACCCAATCGATAGAGCACGGCCCCGGCTGGACCCATACCCAGAGCAGCCAGCAGGGAGAACCACACAAGTACCCCGAAAACGTGCCGGTGCGCTGCCAATACGGACAAGGCAATCACGTCGGCGACGATTTCGCTACGGGTGGCTTCGTTGCCTGCGTCAGGCTCCCATTCCGCCAACAAGCGGCGGGCCTGCTCGTCATTCCCGTCGAGCAAGGCGTCCCGAATCTGGGTGAAATGAAAACTGAACTGACGAAACCCGAGCGTTGCGTACAGCGCCAGCACGCACCACGCGACCGCCAAAGGCCATCCCACCAAAAGCAGGCATAGCCAGTAGATTCCGGCGGAAAGCAAGGTGGGCACCAGCACGGCCAGCGCCCACGCCATCCAGGCATGTCCGATTTCGCCGGTGTCGAGCACACGCTGGCACCAGCGTACCCACGCTGCCGACGCTCTATGCACCACATTTCCCTGGCCCAACGGCCGGGCTTGCTCCAGCAAAAAGGCCAACAGTACCGAGAGAAAACCCATGGGGTGCTCCTACAACATGTGGCAGACGTTGGGCATGAGAACGCCGGATAACACCGGCAGCCATGATCCCGACAGGATCATGGGGTTTTTCGGGTGGATTTTTTGGGAATGGGCGACGACTATGCCGAAGTCGCCGTAGGCTGTTCCGTCTGTTCTGCCACAGCCACAGCGACTTCTGCCACCGTTCCCTTGCGGGCGGGAAGTTTTTCCTTGATGCGTGCGGATTTGCCGCTGCGATCACGCAGGTAGTACAGCTTGGCGCGACGCACATCGCCGCGACGCTTCACTTCCATGCTCGCAATCAGGGGGCTGTACGTTTGGAACGTCCGTTCCACGCCTTCACCGCTGGAAATTTTGCGCACGGTGAACCCGCTATTCAGCCCACGGTTGCGCTTGGCGATGACTACGCCTTCAAAAGCCTGGATTCGCTTGCGCGAGCCTTCGACAACGTTGACGTTGACGATGACGGTGTCCCCGGGGGCAAAGTCCGGGATGGTTTTGCCCAGGCGAGCAATTTCTTCTTGCTCAAGTTCTTGGATCAGATTCATGGTTTTCTCGAAAAGATCGTACGCATCCGATGGCACGACGGAGCACAAAGAACACACGGAACACTTGTGCAACCCCGTGGAGGAACGAAGGCCGTTCCCGTTGCATGGCAGAGGATCAAAGGGGGGCGGATTCTATCGTGGCAAGGATTTGCTCGTCTTCGGCGCCGAAACGGCCTTGCTGTCTGCCTTGGGCGACCACATCGGGCCGCAGCCGCCCCGTCGCCAAGAGGCGCTGTTCCCGGCGCCAATGTTCGATTTGCCGATGATCCCCGGACAGCAGCACAGGGGGCACTTCCACCCCCGACCATTCCCTGGGACGGGTGTATTGCGGGCAATCGAGCAAGCCGTCCACATCCGGATGAAAACTTTCCTCTCGTGCGCTTTGTGCATCGTGCAACACGCCGGGAAGCAAGCGGGCCACGGCATCCAGCAATGCCAATGCGGCAATTTCTCCCCCGGACAACACGAAGTCACCTAGGCTGATTTCTTCGGTCACATACCTGTCGATGAAGCGTTGGTCGATCCCCTCGTACCTGCCACAGACAAGGATGGCACCCGTTCCAGACGCCCAGCGCTGTACCGAGTCGTGGGTCAAGCGTCGGCCTGATGGGGAAAACAACAGTACGTCCGCAGCATCGGATCTGCGGCTGCGCACGTCATCCACGGCACGCGCAAGGGGGTCGGCTTGCATCACCATGCCTGGCCCACCTCCAAAGGGTCTGTCATCCACCCTGCCGTGCGGATCGTCGGAAAACTCCCGGGGATTGCAGCAGCGCAGCACCATTTGTTCCCGCTCGAAAGCCCTGCGTGTCACCCCTGTGGTGGGCAGCAGCGAAAACCATTGCGGAAACAAGGTAATGACGTCGAACAACACGCTGGACTTCTTGGCTTCTTTCACGACATCTCGCCACGACACCTCGATCAGCCAGACTCGCTCAATCAATCGTCAGGATGCCAATCGACGACGATGCTGCGCAAAGCAGTGTCCACCGTATCGACGTAAGCGCTGACGAAAGGCACCATGCGAGAGCGTTCGCCGTCAAGGACGAGTACCCAATGCGGGCCAGTAGGAAAAAATTTGGCGACGCTGCCCAGATACACGCCCTGGCGGTTCTGCACCCGCATCCCGATCAGGTCAACCAGGTAGTACTCGTCGTTACCGAGCCGGGGGAAATCGGCCTTGCGAACAGCAACGACAGCCCCGGCCCAAGACTGGGCCATGGTTCGATCGACGATCCCTTCGATGTCGGCGACGACATTCCCGCTGTGTCTGCGGGATTGGCGCACCGACCACACCCCTCGTACCCGCTGCTCGTCGTTGCCATCGGCAGGGAGCGGCGCATTCCGACAAGCCGAATAGGTGTAATACCACCGGGATGCAGCCAATAAGGCCACCGGTTCCGGGCTATGCGCCACCAGCCTGAGCCATCCGCGAACGCCCCAGGCGCCTTGCACCCGGGCTACTTCGACGAGGTCTTCGGGCCACTGCGCTGGAGCATTGCATTCCCCTGTCGCAGTAGGAGCCACCGGGGGAAACATCGTCACCGTGCCACGACGCTACGCAACGCGGAACCAGGGCGTTGTAGCCTATTCCACCATCCTGCCGATCCTGTCACGCAGGCTTGACGGTACGAACCAGACGCGCCACAGCGTCGGAAACCTCTGCGCCAACGCCTTTCCAGTAGTGGAGACGGTCGAGGGCAATACGCAAGCCTTCTTCGTTCGACGCAGCAACAGGGTTGTAAAAACCCAACCGCTCGATAAAGCGACCATCCCGGCGTTTGCGTTTGTCGGTAACGACGATGTCGAAAAACGGACGGGCTTTTGCGCCGCCACGAGCCAGTCGGACTACGACCATGGTGTTTCCTTTCGGGGATGGGTCAAAAAAGGGAACCCCAAGAAGGGTTCCCCAAAAAAGGGGCGGATTGTAGACAGCCGAAACTGCAGGAGAGGTGCGCATCCATTTCGTCGCTCCCACCACATTTTCGAGACGTTGGGCATAGAGGCGCCATCTCAGTCAGCCGATTCCCAAGATTGGAAATGATCTTGAATAGAAATACTTTTTCAAAGATCATCGTAGTAACAAGCCAGTCCCCGTGCTGTGGAAAAGTATCGTTTTTCACATCGAAACAACGTGTTATGTTGCATACAACCCCTGGGACAACCTGGTACCGTGGTGTACGCAAATGGAGAACAAGTAGCGTTGGCCGTGTCGGGCTGGGGATAACGGGGGGAAAAGCAGGAAGAAAGGCGCTGGGTTGTCCACAGTCCAGCGTCGAACGGCGCTTCTACACTGCGGCCTATGGATGTTGCAAGGTGTTTTCTTTGGCGAGGAGGAAGCAGAAATATGAAGGCGTGGTGGTGTGCAGTAGGGTTGAGTTTGGCGGGTTGTAGCGGGCAGGCAGTGGATCCCCCGGCGATCCGCGTATCACAGCCCGCGTCGACGCCGCAAGTGCAGAGTAAGCCCGTGCGGGAGATGTTGCAAAGTGGTGCAAGGGGCTTCTCGCTGGGTTCGCAGATAGGCCGCAAGACAGCCTATGTGTTTTTTGATCCGCAGTGCGGGCACTGTGGCCATCTCTGGCAGGCTGCGCTGCCTTTGCAGCAGCGTATGCATTTCGTATGGGTGCCGGTGGCGTTCATGTCTCGCAAGAGCTTGCCTCAGGGGGTGGCAATTCTTCATGCGGCGGATCCTGCTGCAGCGATGGCCAAGCACGAAGATGCGTTGCTATCCGGCTCCGGCGGGATCGACGTGGCGTTGGGGCAGGGGAACGGGCAGGAAAACGATACGGCGATACAGACGCTACAAGAGGCGATTCGCGCCAACACTGCCCTGCTGGAAAAGCTGGGAGTCAATTCCGTTCCGCATCTGATCATCGTCGATGCGGAAAGCGACGCTACTACAAGCCATAGCGGCGCAATGCCTACCCCGGCGTTGGCGGAACTGCTGGGTGTGCAACCTTGAAGAGGGGTGGTGGGAGACACTATGGTTCAACGGCCTCCTTGCAGGTCGATAGGTTCAGCGGGGTTCTTTTGTAGGGTGCCACTGTCAGCAGGTTGACCTGCAGGAATCTCGAAAACGAACGTGCTCCCGCGTCCAGGCTCACTGTCCACCCAGATTCTTCCGCCGTGGTGCTCGACGATTTCCTTGCAGATCGGTAGGCCAAGGCCAGTTCCCTTGGGGCCATCGGCAACATCGTCCCCGACCTGCCTGAACTTTTCAAACACTGCCTGATGGTGCTCGGCGGCAATGCCACTGCCGGAATCTTGCACGCTGACCCGGACACTTTGGTGGATGGAGATGACACGGCAAGTGACTGTGCCCTGATTTGTGAATTTGACGGCATTAGATAACAGATTAATCATGACTTGAATCAGTCTGTCGCCATCGCCCATCCATGTTGGCAAATTCGGGGCGATTTCTATTTCCAAGGGAATGGACTTTTTGTCAAACAACGACGACGTTGCCGCTGTCGCACGTTGCACCACATCGGCCGGGGCAACGGGGTGAGACTTCCATTCCATCTTTCCCGCACGCATTTTCGAAAGATCAAGAATGTCGTTGATCAAACAGGTCAGCCGTTCGCCTTCGGAAATAATGATATCGATGTTGCCGTCGATCTGTCTGACTGTCTTTTCTGTTTTGGAATCCAACGGTAGTAGCCGAGGATAAATCACCTCATTGAGCTTTTTCTTGATAACCTGGATGAATCCCAGAACAGAGGTGATTGGAGTTCTTAGCTCATGGGATGCAGTAGATAAAAAGTCATCTTTCAAGTTTTGCAGTTTTATCAGCCGATCCTGTTGTCGGTCGCTGATGTTGACCAATTGTTGACTTTGTTGTAATAGTTTTTTGTAGCCAATATAAAGATCTTCGAATTGAGTACGAATAGGATTATCAACGTAGTCAGGGCTGCGCAAAACTTTGGCAGCATTTTCCAAAATTTCGAATTCGATTCGGAAAATGTCCTTTTTATTGGCTTGTTTCATGGTGTCAGGACCCTTTTTCTGCAATCAAATTAAATTCAAGCTCAACGTATTCCTTGAAGTCTTGCGCGCACTCCATTTCACTTTCATTTTCTTCATCGTAATACCAGTTGACGACCACGGATTTTCCATCCTGATAAGCCTTTTCAAACTTTTCCAGCAACATCAAAATGCATTTCGAACTACTGGTGTTGATGTACGGTAGGCTGATCTCCAGTTTTGTCACATCTTGGTCGGTGACTTGTTCAAAAAAAGCATCCAGCCACTGCAAAATCGGTTCATAAAACTTGAACGAATTTTCAGGGTAAGATTCACCCTTGATCGTAAAAATGCGAGTACTCACATTAAAATCAACCAGTGGAGTAGATTTTGCAGGTTCAAGACGTAATGATTCCATGAACATTTCCCCTTAAACAATGACTTTGATTTCAAAAAACGAAAACTGTTCATCCACTTTACCAATCGAAAACTCAATCGGTTGTCTGGCTCTTTTGGCAATATCAAAAAATCCCACGCCAGCACCTACCTGCCCAGGCTCGATGTCTTTCATCATTTGCGCCTTGTAAAGTTTTTTCAATTCGTCTTTTTCGGCATTGACTATGATATTCAGTTTAGCGGAAAGCTGTTCAACATCCACGTTGTCAACCAAATTGCCCGACCAGATAAAATAGTCATTCTCTTTTCGACCAATACCAATTATGGCAGAACAGGCAATGCGTTCTGAAACAGGTGAATTCGCCTTGCTGTTCACATAGTTTCTGATGTTTTGAGACTGCTCGACAAAAATCCTGAGCACATTAAATATATCGCTTTTAGGCCGTTCTTCATTCTCCATGTGTTTTTTCAGAGCATCGCCAATTTCTTCAATCAACACCTGAGAAAACCGCCCTGAAAAACAGGTCAAAATGCCACTTGATTCAAGCACATTCTGAATATCTGTCAATTTGCTAATCATAATCCTATTGTTCCTTTCAAGTAATTGCCTATTTCAAACCCGACCACTGTGATGTCGTCACGCTGTTCGACCTGTTTCAAACTGGTGGCAATCAATTGTTCCACAGTCTGTTCCTGCGCCGCAAATGACTGACCAGCCAAACTTTGGAGCAAGCGCACAAAGCCACCACGACCCATGCCGCCTTTGCCTTCTTGGCTATTCTGATCCAATAGCCCATCCGTGGTGAAATAAACCACGCTGCCCTCAATCCAGTCAATCTGACGGTCATCAAAAGTGACCTCACGGCCATGCGAATAGCCGACACTGTGCCTTGTCCCCTTGTACTCGGTGATCTGACCGGCTTTCTCTACAAATGCTGACAATTTGGCGCCAGCGTAGAGAAAGGTTTTTTCCTGTTTGTCCAGCAGACACAGGGCCATATCCGCGCCGTCATTGGCCAGTGAATCCTGATTCTCTTGCCGCAGGGTCTCTTTCAGCCCCATGTTGATGCGGTGCAGCAAGGCCGAGGGTTTAAGTCCCTCCAGCGATCTCGGCAATCCGTCCAAGATCGAACTCAGCGCCATTGTCATCAGTGCGCCCGGCACACCGTGGCCTGTGCAGTCTGCAACGGCTACCAACACAAATCGGTCATCGCCTCGACACCAGTACATATCGCCGCCCACGACGTCTCTCGGCTTCCAGATCACGAAACATTTGTCATCAGAAATACCCAATCGGTGGGGCAACGGTGGCAAGATGGCGCGTTGCAAGCGCTCAGCGTAATCAATGCTCTCCATAATTTTGTCGTTCTTTTCCTGTAGCTCTCTGGTTCGCTCAATGACCTTCTGCTCCAACGACTGGCTGTATTCCTGAATGGTATCAGCCATCTGGTTAAAGTTTTTGCCCAGTTCGCCAATTTCGTCTTGTGTATCGACTGTAACCCGTGCCGACATATTGGCTGCCGAGAAACTCTTGACGCTCTCATTCAGCGACTTGATGGGCCTGATCATCCCTCCAACCAGCTTGTACATGATGCTAAGTCCAAGCAGTAAAGAAACCAGCATGGCTAAACCGTAGCCATAAAGTAGGTTGTTGAGCGGTTTTTGGTACGATGATTTGGGGATGGCGATTCCTAAAATCCAATTTGTTGAGCTGATTTTGTTTGTAATAATCATGCGTGACTCACCATCATAATCTTGAATTTCGATGAGTCCGCTTTGATTTTGCAATAGCGCCTGTTTTAATTCAGAATAATATACCCCTTGAACGTTTGTCAGATTTTTGAATCCGCTTTTTTCGTCAAATAAAAAAGCATTATTTGGATGTGTAATAATATTACCTTCTTGATCCATTAAAAAAGCATAGCTATTTTCTCCAAATTTGCTATTATTAACAATGGAAATTACATCAGATAAATACACAGGAGTAACAAACGATCCGATAAATTTTCCATTATCTTTTAATGGCGCGACAACAGAGCAAGCAATTTCTTTAGTTGAATAAATTACAAAAGGTTTTGTATAAATTAATCCATTTGATTGTTTTGATTGAATATACCACGGCCTTGTTCTAACATCATATGAATCAGAAATGACCATCTTTGTTGATGAATGGATGTTTACATTATTCTCAAAGCCAATTTGGTAAAGTATTCTATCCGAATTAATATCAACATATCTTAACTTCTTATTAATCAATAATCTGCGTAAATGGTTTACATTATAATTATTTTCAATAACAACATCAGAGACAATACCTTCAACTATTTGTCCATATTTTCTAAACCAACTATCCAGCTCAGTGGCTTTCTGAAACGCCGTTGCCTTCGCCCATTGATTAATTTGCTCCTTGGTAATGGAATATGCTACATAGTAACTAACCGTGGACACCAATAACAAAGTGGCAAGACAAATCGCCAAGCCTGTCAACAAGTATTTTGTTTTGATGCTATTTTTAACAGATAGCCCACAAAAAATTTTGTCAGTCATGGTCCAATCCGTCCTTTCAAACTACCACCCATTTCAAACCCGACCACCGTGATGTCATCACGCTGCTGAACCTGCGCCAAACTGGTGGTAATCAATTGTTCCACAGTCTGTTCTTGCACTGCGAAGGGCTGACCGGCCAAACTTTGCAGCAGCTTGATGAAACCGCTGCGGCCCATTCCGCCTTTTCCTTCTACGCTATTTTGGTCCAGTAATCCATCTGTAGTCAGATACACCACGCTGCCGTCAATCCATTTAATCTCGCGATCTTCAAAAATTACCTCACGGCCATGCGAATAGCCAACGCTATGCTTTGTACCCTTGTACTCGGTGATCTGACCGTTTTTCTCTACAAATGCAGACAATTTGGCACCGGCGTACAGAAAAGTCTTTTCCTGTTTATCCAGAAGACATAGTGCTACATCCGCGCCGTCATTGGCCAGTGAGTTTTGATTCTCTTGCCGCAGGGTTTCACGCAAACTGAGGTTGATACGATGCAGAAGCGCCGAGGGCTTCGTCCCCTCCAGCGAACGCGGCAAACTGTCCAAAATGGACCCCAGGGCCATGGTCATCAACGCACCTGGCACACCGTGACCCGTGCAATCCGCCACGGCTACCAGCACGTACCGGTCATCGCCGCGACACCAGTACATGTCGCCACCCACTGTATCCTTGGGCTTCCAGATGACAAAGCATTTATCGTCCGCAATGCCCAGGCGATGAGGTAACGGCGGCAAGATGGCGCGTTGCAGCCGCTCGGCATAATGAATGCTTTCCATGATGTTCTGGTTTTTCTCTTGCAATTCTCTGGTGCGGTCAGCCACCTTTTTCTCCAATGATTGACTGTATTCTTGAATAGTGTCGGCCATCTGGTTGAAGCTTTTTCCCAGTTCACCTATCTCGTCGTCGCTGTGGACTGCAACGCGCGCAGACATGTTCTCCACAGAAAAACTTTTAACACCGTCGTTGAGCGACTTGATAGGTTTGGTCATCCCGATCACCAATTTGTACATGATGCCGAAACCTATGACCAACGCAAGAAGCAACGCAGCAATATATCCAGAAAATAATCTGTTCAATGGTTTGCGATACATGCTTTCTGGAATGGCGACTCCAAGAACCCATTGATTAGATTCAATCATGGCGGTTGTGAAATACCGAATTTGATTATCATAGTCTACAATCTTGATGATGTCTGTTTTCCCCCTTTTTAATCTGGCTTGGAGATGAGAATACCCTTTGATATTGACAGAATAAATATTTTTGAGACTTGTTTTTTGATCAGGCAAAAAGTTTGTATTGGGATGCGTTAGAAATTGTCCTTCCTGATCCAGCAAAAATGCATAACTTGATTCACCGACATTATAGTTCTTGACAATTTCCAGCACATCGGTGATCTGAAAATCCACCGCAATTACGCCAATCAATTCGCCATTCCTTTGCAATTTCTTTGAAATCGTGATGATCATTTTCCCTGTAAAGGCATCGACGTATGGTGTCGAGTACACGGGAATCTCACTCTTGATAGCACTGAGATACCAGCCCCGGGTACGAAAATCAAAACCTGGTAGGGGTTTCCAATTTTGATCCGGATAAAAAAGTTTATTATCTTGTAATACAATATAAAAAGTTGGAGATTCTGAACTGTATTGTGCATTTTTTTTCACAATGATGTTCAGCAACCATCGATCTTGTAACTCACCATCGTGGTTTGCGATTTCGGATGCCATGTCCTCCAAAATTTGTCCATACTTCCGAAATCGCCAGTCTAGTCCCACTGCATTTTTCATGGCGCTGGCTTCCACCCACGCATTGGTTTGTTCCCGCGTGATTGAATACGCCACGTAGTAACTAGCTACAGAAACCAGAATCAGTGAAACCAGACAAATCACCAAACCGGTCAACAAATATTTGGTCTTGATGCTTTTTTTCATCGTAAAACAAACTTCGGTTTGCAACCCCGGCCTGAAGGCCTGTCGTGAATTTCTTCTTCAGGAAGTAGTGGGAATTTCCATAAAAAACGCACTCCCGCGTCCAGGCTCGCTATCCACCCAAATTCGCCCGCCATGGTGCTCGACAATTTCCTTGCAGATCGGTAGGCCCAGGCCCATGCCGCTGGGCTTGCTCGAAAGAATGTCGCCCACTTGCTTGAATTTGTTGAAGATAGCTTGGTGCAATTCGGGGGCTATCCCCACGCCGGTGTCGGTCACGCGAACCAGAATTCCCTGGGGTGTTTTTCGGGCTTCGCAGGTCACTTGACCAGCGTCGGTAAATTTGGCCGCATTGCTTAATAGGTTGACCAGCGCCTGCACAAGCCTTTCGCCATCACCTATCACGCTGGGCAGCTCGGGGTCTGTCGCCTGGGTACAGGGGATTCCCTTTTTTTCAAACAAATCGGAAGTCATTGCCATCGCTCGGCGTAGGACATCCGCAAAATCGACGCTTTCCGACTTCCATTCCATTTTTCCCGCATCCATTCTGGTGATATCGAGAACGTCGCTGATCAGCAGAGTCAGCCGCTCGCTTTCGGCAATGATGATGTCCAGGTTTCCTCGAATTTGCGTAATGGCTTTGATGATTTTGGGATCGGCATTCGTCAAGACGGGAGTGATGACCTCGTCGTGCTTTTTCCTGATGACTTTGGCAAACCCCACGACCGAGGTGAGCGGGGTTCGCAATTCGTGCGAAACCGTTGACAGGAATACCGACTTTGCCGCATCCAGTTCAAGCAGTTTGTGGTTGATTGCCTCCAGTTCGTGCGCACGTTTTTGGATGGTGGCGCTCATATCGTTGAAGCTGGCCGCAAGCTGCCCCAATTCATCGGTGCGATGCAATTCCAATGGCGCATTCTGGCCCGTGGATGCAAAGGTATGAACTGCTTGGTTCAGCATTTCGATGGGCTTAGTCATTCTCCTGACTAGGCGCAGCATGGTAGCCATGCTGATCAGTATGGACAAAAGTAGGGCAGCCACAAAGCCGTATAGCAATGCCGTCAAAGGTTTTCGGTATTCGGCTTCATCGGTTGCCACGCCCAAAATCCATTGGGAGGGTGTAATCTCGCTCATCATCACATTTCGTCGCACGCCATCGGCATCACGCACCCAGACTGGGGTTGCATCGTAGGGTTGCTCGGTCATCGCACGGATGAGCGCAGCGTAATCGATGCCTGGAATCGATTGAATGTTTTTCAGCCCTTTCTTTGTTGCCAAAAACTGTGGAATGGGGTGTGCAATGACGTTGCCGACCTGATCAAGGAGGAATGCGTAGCTGTTAGGCCCAAAACTGTGGTTTTGCACGATTTGGATGACATGTTTGAGGCTGATGTCTGCAGCCAATACAAAAACCTTGTCTTGATACGTCACGGTTCTGGCAACCGTCATAACAAAATCGGTGGAGTGATCGGTGTTGA
Organism: Candidatus Symbiobacter mobilis CR; assembly: GCF_000477435.1. Taxonomy (NCBI): domain Bacteria; kingdom Pseudomonadati; phylum Pseudomonadota; class Betaproteobacteria; order Burkholderiales; family Comamonadaceae; genus Candidatus Symbiobacter; species Candidatus Symbiobacter mobilis. The sequence continues at coordinate 1,997,646 of NC_022576.1, read as the reverse complement.
GGATGGCATCTTCATAAGGTTTGGTGACGATGACTTTGCCATGGGCTGCAATGGCATCTTGAAACCAAGGGCGTGACCGAACCTGGTAGTCGGGGGGAGGTACCCAGCCTGATGCGATAATGAGTTTGTTATTTTCTTCATCACCCAGGTAAAGATCTTTGATGTTGCCGTGAGATCTGCGAACTTTGTTGGCAAAAATGCTTTGTAACTGGACTGCATCGAGATTTTGTGTAATTTGCAAATCTTCCGCAGTTTCTTCAATCAGATTTTGATAATGACTAAACCACAGATTCAGCTCTGAGGCATTTTTCCGAACCTGGATACGCATGCGCTCATCCAATAGTTTGGATGTGATCGAATAAGAAACAAAATATGTTGTTACGGAAACGGTTAACACCGTCAGGAGGCTGATAAACAACCCAGTCAAAATATATTGGGATTTGATGGTTTTCATGGTTCACATGTGGATTCGTTTTGGCGCGGAAAATGAATGCAACCCCCTCATTGTTATCAAGGAGACTCTGTGGTCCATCGACCTGGATTCGATGCGGTCTGAAGGCGGTCGAGTGGGCGGCTTCTACCCCACGATCGCGCATTCCTGCCGTAGCAAAGCCATGGCGTCGCGAATTGGGGAATCTGCGGTGCAGAGCGTCTGGGTTGCCTGCTGAACGAAATCGTTCCACAGGCGTTGGCAGTCTTTGCGGTAATACGGGGGGGCGTGTTCGTCGAGGAAAGCCGTTGCGCGCTCCGGGTGCCAGCCTGTTTTGCGGATTTTGCGAACCAGGGTTTGCGCTGCCCGGTCGGATAGTGACGTGGCAGGCTTTCTCGCTGCCGCCACGCACAACAGCATCGTTAGCAATGTGGTGTCGTCATGCGTGCCTTGCGTCAATCGGTACCACGTGGAGGACGCATTGCGGTCGTGGTGGTCCAGCTCGCCCATCGGGTCGTCGACCCAGAAATAGCGGCCAACGAAGGCGGGAGTCTGATCAAACAATGCCCGCACCGGGATATGGGGGTCGAGGATGCGTGGCAAGTCATCGCATACCCCATGCGCGATGCGGTCGATCACCGGCTGCATGGTGTCTGGCAGGCCAGGCACGGTGCGTAGCGTGGCGGCAATATTGCACTGACTGCACTGTCCGCTCTGGGTCCATTCTGCAGACTGCCGCAGCGTGTCGATCATGGCCTCGAAGCAAGGCCAGTTGGGCGTTTCATGGCATTGGGCCGCGTGGGCAAGCAAGGCGGTGCGGATAACGGCTTCTGCATCAGGCTGCGCTTCGTCGAGAACGCTGGGCTGCACGCCGATGCGCCCCGCCAGCCACATGGCGGTATCGAGCGTCAGCGCCACCTGCGAGCGTTGTGCCCATTCCTGTTGGATGGCTTCCCATCCTTCGCTCGACCACTTGTCGAGCAATGGGATATGGCGTTCGCCAAATGCTGCGTCGTCATTCATCCCAAAGTGGGTGCTCTTGGGCATCGTGATCAACGCCTTGAGCTGGTCTGCACCGGCCTTGGAGAGCGCAAGCAGACTTTGCTCGCGCAAGGCCACGGCGGCGGCATGCAGATCCCCCTGGCTGGAGGTTTGCAGTGCCAAGCTGACGAAGCGAACCAGCCGCTCGCGGGCGCGTTCTAGCTCGGCAAGCAGGTATTCCGAACCGAAGTACCGGGCGATTTGCACGATGCCCTGGGCTGCTTTTTCCGCAAGCAGCTCCAGCCGGGCATCGTCCAGGATGCCATGTTGCACGCCGTAGACCAGCGCTTTTTCGAAAAAGAGTCGGTCGTCGTAAGCAGCCAGACTGCCTGCGGTAGCGCGGCGGTCGGGAAGAGGGGGGCGAGTACCGCGAACCATGGCATACCGGCCTGCGTAGCGTGCGCTAAATGGCTGATTCTTCTTGCAACCCTGCGCTGCCAGGGGAGGCAGCGTCGGGCAACGGTGCGTCCTGCAGAGCAAATGCACGCGCTTTGGCCCGCAGGATCAGCAGTACTTCGGAAAACTGGTCCGGCCTACGCATACGCAACAGCCATGCCAGATGCTTCCAGTCTGTGTCCGCGACCTCTTCTTCGCTGAGGCGGGAAGAGCCGCTCGTCGTATGCAGCAGGTCGCTATCCACCGGGCCTTCATCTTCGGATTCCACGCCCCAGCCGTCCCATTCCCGCGTGCCGTGCGTGTGGCACAGCATCTCGTCTTCGGAAGGCAGGCTATCAAGCTCGCCTACGGGTTCGAAAGAGCCGGTGCGGGCGTATTCGATGACCTCTGCCCAGTACTCCTCGAAGTAGTCGGCCAAGGCTTCGGAACCACCGTCGCGTTCTGCGAGCGCGTCGAGAAAATCCAGGGGATTGGCTCCGTCGCGGAACAGGACTGCATTGACCATGCCACGCAGGTGGGCATGTGTAGGGTCTCGGTAGTTGCGTTCCAAGACGACAGCGCTGGCGAATTGTTCGGGGTCGAGGACGAGCTGCACGATCGAGGGCTTGCCGGGGTCGAATTCGCGCACGATGGCGAGGACATCGCGAACGGGGAGCTGTGCAACGGCTTCGACGAGCGCGCCGTCTCCATGGGCATCGGCCAGGGCCACCAGGGCGGACTCGGCACCTGCAATGTCCCCACGGGCAATCAGGTCGTGGGTTTGTTCAACGACGATAGACAAGGCGTAGGACATCGTGGGTCTCCTCAGTGCTTGCGGTCAAACCCCTGGCTTGCGAGCCAGTCTGCGCCTGCATCGCTATCGAGATCGTCGATGTCTTCTCCATCGCTGGCGTCGGGGTCTGCGTCCGCGTGTTGCTGTTTCGGCGTTTCCTCGTCCACTGCCTGCGTGGCAGTGTTGTTCGGTTTGGGGTGGGTGGCACGCTGGTATAGGTATTCCAGCACAACGGCAATGGTCAGAAAGCGCTCTCCTTCGGGGGCGACCAGCGCCTGGGCTACGAGCGGCTGCGCCCAGGGGGCGACATGCACCGTCGGGCATATCTTGCTCCACGCAGGAAGTTTGTCGGCGTGGAGGTTGGTGAGGCGGTCGAGTACAGCGCGGTCGCCAAACTGAAAGCCGCCGTGCAAGGCGGAGGCAGCCATTTCCGGGTTGGAATCGGCCATCTGTAGCAAAAAGGCGAACTGGGTACGTTTCTGCGCGAGTCGGCGCTGGAGCACGTCGCGCCCCTCGCTGTCTTGCCGAAGATCGTCGATTTCGGCCTGGTACGTGGTGTGCAGGGTGCGGAAGAACGGGCTCATCGGTGGTTCCTTACTGGGACTGACTGGGACTGACAGGGAGATAAGGCAATAGGCCGGGGGATGCACGCATCATCCCCAATCCCCCCCCCCGCCAACGTGACTGCCGTCGCTCCTACAACGAAGGAGGAAGCGTCGTGCTGGTGAAAGAGCGACGGAGATCGCGGACATAGTCGCGCCAGAGGGAGGCTGCGACGGGCAGGGGGTCATCGAGCAGCTTGCGCTGGCGTAGATCGTCGTAGGCTTTGCGCCGTTCGGGGTCAGATAGCACCTCATACGACTGCTGCACGGCGCGAAACCGCGTAGCAGCGTCGGGGGAGGGGTTGCGATCTGGATGGTGTAGCGCAGCCTGGCGACGGAAAGCCTGCTTGATCTCGGCCATCGTGGCATTGCAATGCACCCCCAGTCTGGCGTAATGATCCTGCATGGTGTGGATGTCGATGGCAGTACCCCGTGCGATGCCGCGCACGGGGGGTTGATCACTGGCGGGGAGCCGAATCCTCGAAAGGGAGTACGACAGTGCGCAGGTCACGTTTGGTTTCGACCAGCACCAGGGCAGAGTCTTCGAGGGGAGCGGGAGCCGGGCGTTCGCGAGGGACATGGACAGGCTCAGGCTGTGCAGCAATGGCTTGCTGCGCAGCAGCAACCTTGCTCGTATCCGACTGCACCCACACCAACCCGGATTCCTGCGCTACCTGCGCCAATTCCTGTTCGGGCAAGCGGTATGGCTGCGCCGGTACGGCCGGTATTGCAGGTGCTGCGGGCATGGCAGCCGTTGCAAGGGGCGCTACGGGTACTGCGGTGACGGGCAGGGTCGTTGGCGGTGCCAGCGGCGCATCCGCCTGAACGGCCTGCGCAGGTTGAGCCGGGGCGTCGTTCGTAGTGGGCGGAACCGGGGCCTCGGTACTGTCCGCATTCGTTGCGGGACGGGGCTTGCGTTCCCGGCCAAAACGGTCGCGCTGGCGGCGCGATCCGCGAGCGTCGGCGCTAGACGCAGAGGAAGCGCCATCGTTGCCAAGCTCTCCTTCTGCAGACAGTGCATCGTCTACCGCTGGCACAGGCTCGGTCAGGCTGGCGCTTGCCAGCGGCGCGGCGGGTTGGGCAGGGTCTGTGCGCGAGTCGCCTTCTGCGCGGCCACCACGTGGGGTGCGACGGCCAGACCGGCCACTGCGGCTGGGTCTTGGATCACGCGGATCACGGGGGTCGCGCGGGCCGGAGGGGGGCTGGGCGCCGTCGGACGAGGGCGACATCGGTGCTTCCTGCTCGGTGCGCAGGGCGCCCTGGCGGGGTTCGGAGCGGCGGGCAAGGGGGGTATCGCTTTTGTCGTTGTTGTCGGCCCTGTCTGTTTTGTCGAAGCGATCGGTTTTCTCGAAAGCGGCCTCGGCCTTGGTCCCCTGCGGGGGTTCATTGCGGGGTTTGCGCTGGCGGTCTGCGCGCCGCCCTCCTGCCCGGGCAGGGGTGGGAGATTCCGCCGTGGCGGCAGGCTGCTCCTGGCTGGCTGCGGTGAAGATACCCAGCAAGTGCTTGACCCATTCAAACAGCCCTTTTTCGATGATCGTCGGCGTGGCCACCACGGTTTTGTCGCGGGGTTCGCCATGCGCTTCGGCTGTGCGTTGGGCGGGTTCCCGCACCGGGGCTTGCGGGGCGGGCGCGTCAGGGAGCACCCCCTTGATCAGCGGAACCTGCTTGTTTGTAGGCTCGCGCGAACCGCGTGTCACTGCGGTCGATTCCTCCGCTTCGACGGCCAGCCTGTAGCTCGGTTCGATGTTGTCGAGCCGGGGATCGTCGTGCTTGAGGCGTTCGAGCAGGTAGTTCGGCGTTTCCAGTGATTTGTTGGGCACGACGAGCACGTTGATGCGCTGCTTGAGCTCGATCTTGGCGATTTCGGTGCGCTTTTCGTTGAGCAGGAAGGATGCCACGTCGACGGGAACCTGGCATAGCACCGATGCTGTGTTGTCCTTATGCGATTCTTCCTGGACGATACGCAGGATTTGCAGGGCGCTGGATTCGGTATCGCGGACGTGGCCGGACCCTCCGCAACGTGGGCAAGGCATCGAAGCGCCTTCGCTGAGCGCAGGGCGCAGACGCTGGCGGCTCATCTCCATCAGGCCGAAGCGGCTGATCGTCCCAAACTGCACCCGGGCGCGATCCTGGCGCAGGGAATCGCGCAGACGGGTTTCCACTTCCCGGCGGTTGCGGCTTTCTTCCATGTCGATGAAGTCGATGACGATCAGACCGCCCAAGTCACGCAGGCGGGCTTGGCGTGCGACTTCTTCCGCAGCTTCGAGGTTCGTGCGCAGCGCGGTTTCCTCAATGTCGCTGCCCTTGATGGCGCGGGCGGAGTTCACGTCGATCGAGACCAGCGCTTCCGTGTGGTCGATGACGATGGCCCCCCCGCCAGGCAGCGTTACGGTGCGTGCATACGCCGTTTCGATCTGGTGCTCGATCTGGAAGCGGCTGAACAGCGGCGCGTCGTCACGGTAGCGCTTGACCCGGGGGGCGTGCTCGGGCATGACGTGTGCCATGAATTGCCGGGCTTGCTCGTACACGTCGTCGGTGTCGATGAGGATTTCGCCGATTTCCTGGTGGAAGTAGTCGCGAATCGCACGGATGACGAGGTTGGATTCCTGGTAGATCAGCAAGGGGCCTTTGCTCCCCTTGGCTGCAGCGTCGATGGCAGACCACAGCTTGAGCAGGTAGCTCAAATCCCATTGCAGTTCGACGGCGTTTCGGCCAATACCGGCAGTGCGGGCAATGATGCTCATCCCGTTGGGGTATTCGAGCTGATCGAGCGCTTCCTTGAGGTCGGTACGGTCGTCGCCTTCCACCCTGCGGGAGACCCCGCCGCCACGCGGGTTGTTGGGCATCAGCACGATGTAGCGCCCGGCCAGCGAGACGAACGTCGTCAACGCGGCACCCTTGTTGCCCCGTTCCTCGCGTTCTACCTGGACGAGCAATTCCTGCCCTTCCTTGAGGGCTTCGGAAATTTTGGCCTGCCCGGTAGGAATGCCTTGCTGGAAGTACTGTCGAGCAACTTCCTTGAAGGGGAGAAAGCCGTGGCGATCCTCGCCGTAGTCGACGAAGCAGGCTTCGAGCGAAGGCTCGATGCGTGTGACGATCGCCTTGTAGATGTTGCCTTTGCGTTGTTCGCGTCCTTCGATTTCTATTTCATAGTCCAGCAACTTTTGGCCATCCACCACGGCGAGGCGGCGTTCTTCGGCCTGGGTTGCATTGATCAACATTCGTTTCATGGTCATATTCCTAGGATCCAGGTTGGGGGGCATGCCAGATATGGCATGCAAAGTACCGGAACCAGCGCGGGGAATACCGCAAACCGCAGAGCACAGACTGCGCAACGACCACGTAGCGATCCAACGAAGGCACCATGCCAACGGACAAGCCGCTGGAGGGCCGACGCGAAAAAACCATGGCAGCACACCGGATATACAACGGATGCAACGGAGGCGATAGGCCATGCAGGTCATGCAGACGATGCAAACCGTATAGACCGTTGTAGAGATCGTTGTATAGGGAGACAGGCCCACGGGGCCGTTGTCTGCCAGGGGTGGACGACGCGCAACCCGCCGCAATTCGCACGGGGTGCGTATTTCCTCGGGGTTGCAGTGTCATCTTGCTACGTTGCGTACACGGAGCCGATTCGGGGCTTCGGGACGGTTGGGGATTCCACAGCGCATTTCCGTACCGTTCGTCTGCCCGGTTGGGCCGGGAAGCGTGGCATCGCGTGGACGAACGGGGGTACCGACGAGTTCTGGCGGGATGGATACCACGATGGGTACCAATAACGCGGCATAGGGCGGCTTGCAGTACACTGCGACGCAAACTTTTGCCACGATTCTGATAAAAATCAACAACTTGCACCAAATTTCGCCAGGAAAATCCATTATAGGGGGCAACGCCATGCCGCTCGCGGCATCCCCCACATGGCTGGTAGTCGATGAGGAGTCTGCCGGGCAGCGCCTAGACAACTATCTGGTTCGTTTGCTCAAGGGGGTTCCCAAGACGCGCATCTACCGGATGATCCGTAGCGGAGAGGTGCGCGTCAATGGCAAACGGGCTGCGGTGGGGGATCGGCTCGAAGTGGGCGCTGCGCTGCGCCTGCCCCCGGTGCGTGTGGCGCAGGCAGAGAGCAAGCCCGCCATGGCACCAGCGCGGGAGCCTCCGATCCTGTGGGAAGACGACGTTCTTCTCGCTATCGACAAGCCCTCCGGTTTGGCCGTGCATGGGGGGTCGGGCGTGCGCTTCGGGGTCATCGAGCAATTGCGCGCTGCGCGCCCCGCACAGCGCTTTCTGGAATTGGTACACCGGCTCGACCGGGACACGAGCGGGGTTTTGCTCGTTTCCAAAAAACGCAGCGTGCTCACCCATTTGCACGAGCAATTCCGCAACCGTCAGACTGCCAAGACGTACCTGGCGATGGTGCGCGGCCCATGGCCGCAGACGCTGCGGGTGCTGGATAGCCCTTTGCGCACCCTTCCAGCCGGGGATAACGGGGAGCGCAGGGTATGCATTGCCACGACGGAAGACCCTTATGCCCGCGAGAGCCTCACCCTTGTTCGGGTTTGCGCCGCGTGCGCCGAGTATTCCTTGCTCGAAGTGCAGATCAAGACGGGCCGGATGCACCAGATCCGCGTGCATCTTGCTGCGCAGGGGCACCCGATCCTCGGCGACGACAAATACGGCGACTTTGCCCTCAACAAAGCGCTGGCCGCTGCCTACCCTGGGTTGCGGCGTTGTTTTCTCCACGCATGGCGGCTGCGGTTTCTGCATCCGCGCAGCGGGGAGCGAATGAGCCTTGTGGCAGACTTGCCCGAGGAATTGCAGGCTTTTGTCGCCGCTGCGTTTCCCGCATTGCCTCCCCTTGCTGCGTCGTGAGCGTGCCGCGCGGCAAGGATTTCCAGTTTGCCTACCCCACGATGCTATGAGCGAAGACACCGACCCCGATGCGTCCACGGCGCAGCCCGCCCCCGCACGCGCAACCAAGGCCCTGGCGGAAGAGGTTCCTCCCCCAGGCTGGGAGCGCGCGATCTTGGAAAAACTGGTTCTTGCCACGTTGCAGGAGCAGCGGTCGGCACGGCGCTGGCGTACTTTCGTGCGGTTGGCATGGTTGGGGTTCTTCGTCGTTGTTGTTTGGCTAGGGTTTCAGCAAAGCGTGGACAAACCCGGGGAAAGCCCCGCGCATACGGCCGTCGTCCACATCAAGGGAGAAATTGCTGCCGACACGGTAGCCAGTGCGGAGCTGCTCGTTCCTTCGCTGCGGTCGGCGTTCGAGGACGCTGGCGCTCGCGCGGTGGTGTTGCGCGTGAATTCCCCGGGTGGCAGCCCAGTGCAAGCAGGCATCGTCCACGACGAAATCCTGCGGCTGAAAGCCCTGCACAAGAAGCCCGTGTACGCGGTGGTCGAAGAATCTTGCGCTTCCGCCGCGTACTACATCGCTGTGGCAGCGGATCACATTTATGTCGACAAGGCCAGCATCGTCGGCAGCATTGGCGTGTTGTTCGATGGCTTCGGGTTCACCGGGGTGATGGAGAAGATCGGCATTGAGCGGCGATTGCTTACAGCGGGGGGAAACAAGGGCATCCTCGACCCCTTCAGCCCGGAGACGCCCGAGCATCGTGCGTTTGCGCAATCTTTGCTTGACCAAATCCATCGGCAGTTCATTGCCGTAGTCAAGGCAGGGCGAGGAACCCGCCTGAAGGATCAGCAGGATGGTTCCGACGTATTCACCGGGCTATTCTGGAACGGGGAACAGGCCATCGCTCTGGGGCTGGCAGATCAATTGGGCAGCCTGGACTATGTGGCGCGCGAGGTCGTCCATGCCGAGGATATTGTCGACTACACCCGCCAGGAAAACGTTGCCGAGCGCTTGGTCAAACGCTTTGGTTTGGCCGTGGGGCAAGGCATCGCCCGGTCTGTCGCACCCCATCCCGCGCTGCGTGGCATGGCGCCTTGAATTGGGATGTGAGGGGCGCGACTACAATTTTCCTTGACGGGCCTCCCCGCATGGCGGAAGGCCAACCGGGTCAGGTGGGGAACCAAGCAGCCCTAACCATGATGTCAGTGCCGGGGTTCAGGCTCGTCAACTCTCTAGACTTACGCAAAACCGCCCCAGCGTCGTTGTACCCACTTGCCGTACTGTTTTGTACTGTCTGCGTGGGTACGCCTAGCCGGGACAATTTTGCGTAAGTCTTATTTTTCCTAGACTTACGCAAAACCGCCCCAGCGTTGTTGTACCCACTTGCCGTACTGCTTTGTACTGTCTGCGTGGGTATGCCTAGCCAGGACAATTTTGCGTAAGTCTTGTTTCCTCCTGTCTTAGGCGCTTTGGGGGTTTCCCCATCGCGCCGTTTTTTCTCCCCCATCTCTTTCGCATCCCTGTCAGATTCTGGCGCTTGGCGCCGGGTCGAGTGCGCCCAACGAGGAGTTGCTTGTGCTGTTCGGAAAACTGCTTCCGCGAAATACCGATTTTTTTGCGCTGTTCGACCAACATGCCGACCATATCGTCGAGGCAGCGCAGGCTTTCTCGAAACTGGTCGAACATTACAACGATCCCGAATTGCGTTCGCAGTACCACCGGGCAGTCGATCACGCCGAAAAAGCCGCAGACCGGGTCACGCATGAGGTCAACAAAGCTATCCATCAGACTTTCATCACCCCGATCGACCGGGAACAGATCCATGGCTTGATCAACACGATGGACGATGTCGCCGACCTGATCCAGGATTCGGCGGAGACGATGGCGCTCTATGACGTGCGGGGGATGACCGACGAAATTTCCCGCTTGACCGATTTGAGTTTGCGCTGCTGTAGCCGGGTGCGCGATGCAGTGCGCTTGCTTGCCCGCATTGCCGACCCCGCAACGGCAGAGGCCGCGCTCAAGACTTGCGACGAGATCGATCTGCTCGAAGGCGATGCCGACCGCGTGATGCGCACCGCGATGAGCAAGCTGTTCCGCGAGGAACCCGATGTGCGCGAGCTGATCAAGCTCAAGGCCATTTATGAATTGCTGGAGACGATCACCGACCGTTGCGAGGACGTGGCCAACCTGATCGAAGGCATCATCCTCGAAAACTCCTGAGCGAAGATGCCATGCCAGTGAGTGAGGTGAGCCTGTGGATCGTGGTCGTCCTGGTGTCGATGGCCATTGCCTTCGACTTCATGAACGGGTTTCACGATGCCGCCAATTCGATAGCGACGGTGGTATCGACCGGGGTGCTCAAGCCTGGGCAAGCCGTCGTATTCGCCGCGTTTTTCAACGTCATCGCGATTCTGTTTTTTCCGCTGAGCGTGGCGGCCACGGTTGGCAAAGGGATCGTTCTGCCCGGCGTGGTCGATATCTACGTCGTTTTCGGCGCACTCACGGGGGCGATTACCTGGAATCTGATCACCTGGTGGTACGGCATTCCCAGCAGCTCTTCCCATGCGCTGATCGGCGGTATTGCCGGGGCGGCCATCGCCAAGGTTGGCGTGCAGTCGCTCATCCTTCCCGGCATCATCAAGACCGTCGTTTTTATCTTCGTATCCCCATTGCTGGGGTTCCTGTTGGGTTCGCTGATGATGGTGCTGGTGTCGTGGATTTTTCGGCGTACCCGACCTTTGCGCGTGGATCGCTGGTTCCGGCGGCTGCAATTGCTGTCTGCCGGTGCATACAGCCTGGGGCATGGCGGCAACGATGCCCAGAAAACCATCGGCATCATCTGGATGCTGCTGCTGGCTACGGGTTATGCCAGTCACGATGACGCAGCCCCGGCGGGGTGGATCATCGTGTCGTGCTATACCGCCATCGGACTGGGGACGATGTTCGGGGGGTGGCGCATCGTCAAGACGATGGGACAAAAGCTGACCAAACTCAAGCCGGTGGGGGGATTTTGTGCAGAAACCGGAGGAGCAGTGACCCTGTTCACGGCCACTGCGCTGGGTATTCCGGTGTCGACCACGCACACCATCACGGGGGCGATCATCGGCGTGGGGTCCACGCGGCGCCCCAGCGCCGTCCGTTGGGGCGTTGCAGGGAACATCGTCTGGGCGTGGATTTTCACGATTCCCGCCAGCGCTTTCGTTGCCGCCGTGGCGTATTGGGTCAGTCTGGGCATGTTGCACTGAGTCGATGTGGCGGTGTGATGTCGTGCGATGCGCTTGCGCTACGATGCCTTCCGGCTCAGAGGTTGGTTTGTTTTATCCAGAAAGGGCTTGTATGAAATCATTGCTTTGCATCGTGGGTTTGGGTTTGACCTTGTGGGGAACCGCCCACGCTACGGAAGCCGCTGCGGATGCTGCTTCCGCAGCGGAACCGGCTGCTGCGACAGCCAAGGCCAAGGCGCCCGTCAGTAGTGCCGTGCAGGCGCAGCGGAACCGTATGAAGGCTTGCAACCAGGAAGCCCGTACACAACAACTCAAGGGACAGCCGCGCAGGGACTTCATGAAGGAATGCCTGCGCAAGAAGGATTGAGAGGACGAATAGCCTATGTCGGCAGGCCATTGCATGGGCTGCTCGCCTATGCAAGGCAGCTCTCCGCCGCATCCACCCTCACCCGCCCCTATCGGGGCGCCCTCTCCCGCTGGGAGAGGGCAAAAAATCCCCTTTCCCAGCGGGAGAGGGGCGCGGACCCAGGCCATTGCTCCGAGCATTTTTCCGAGCATTGCTCCGAGCATTTCTTGCGTAGTTCCCGTCTACAACGAGGCTGGGGTGGTGGCTCGTGTCGTCGCGGACATCCTGGCCGCCCTTGTTGCGCTGAGTGACCGCGTCGAGCTGATCGCTGTCGACGACGGCAGCCGCGATGGCACCTATGCCGAATTGCTCGCGCTGTGTGCGCAGCATCCCCAGCTCGTCTGCCTTCGTTTGTCGCGCAATTTCGGCAAGGAGCGTGCGCTGACGGCAGGCATTGATGCCGCGCGTGGGGAGGTGGTCGTGCTGATGGATGGGGATGGCCAGCATCCCACCGCGCTGTTGCCCGTCATGTTCCAGCAATGGCGTGACGGCGCGGATGTCGTCTACGCAGTACGGCAGCACCGCAACGACCAGTCGCCCTTACATGCCCGGCTGACTGCGTGGTTCTACCGCCTGATCAACCTCGGCAGCCGGGTGCGGATCCCGCCCGATGCCGGCGACTATCGCTGGATGGATCGCAAAGTGGTCGATGCGCTCAAGCAATTGCCCGAGCGCAACCGCTTCATGAAAGGGCTGTACGCCTGGGTAGGCTTTCAGAGCGTCGCCATTCCCTACGACCCCCTACCGCGTTCCGCAGGGCACAGCAATTTCGGGCTTGTGAGCGCTTTTTCGCTGGCATTGACCGGGATGCTGGCGTTTTCCGTCACGCCCCTGCGGGTCTTGACCCTGGCGGGGCTGGTCCTCTCCTGTCTGGCTTTGGGCTATGGGGCGTGGGTCGTCGCGGAATACTTTCTCTACGGCATCGCCGTACCCGGCTTTGCCACGATCGTCGTTGCGATCATGTTTTTCAGCGGGGTGCAACTGCTGGCCACGGGCATCCTGTCCGAATACGTGGCCCGTATCTACGAAGAAGTCAAACGCCGCCCCAATTATTTGATCGGGGAGCGGGTGGGGGAAGGGTTGGACATCAAGCTGCCACCACCACCTGTAGATCTGTTGTAGAAGCGACGGAAGTCGCGATGGATTCCCTACACCCAGTCCTACACCCGCATCGGCGTTACGCCCCGGTTCGTGCGTAGCACCAAGGCTTCCAGCTCCTCGGAACGCACCGGGCGGGAAAACAGGTAGCCCTGCCCGTAGTCGCAGCCGGCAGCGGCGAGCAGGTCGCGTTGCTGTGCGGTTTCCACGCCCTCGGCGATGACTTGCATGTTCAGCGCATGCGCCATGGCGATGATGGCCTGGCAGAGCGCGAGGTCGGTCGACTCCCCGACGAGCTGCCGCACGAAAGACTGGTCGATCTTGATGTAGTCGATATCGAACTTCTGCAAGTACGCCAGCGAGGAATAGCCAGTACCAAAATCGTCCAGCGAGACCTGGATCCCGTCGTCGCTGAGCGCGAGGATTTGTTCGATCACCTCGTCGCTATGGGAAAGCAGCAGCCCTTCCGTGATTTCGACGACGAGGCAATTTCCCTCTTGCCCATGCTGCCGGATCTGGTCGATCCAGCGCGAGCGTGCCAGATCCACTTTTTCGAACTGCACTGGGGACTTGTTGACACTGACTTGGAATTGCGGGTGCAAGCGCTGGCGCCATCTGCATACTTGTTCCAGTGCCCGTTGGAATACCCACTCGCCGATTTCGACGATCAGCCCGCTGGATTCGGCGATGGGGATGAACTCCCCTGGGCTGACCGAGCCGCGTTGGGGGTGCTCCCAGCGCAGCAGGGCCTCGGCCTTGTGGATATGCCCTGTCGCCAGCTCGACGATGGGTTGGTACACCACCTGGAACTGCTCGACGGCGAGAGCTGCGCGCAAGTCATTGGTCAGCCGTACCCGCCGCTGCGCCGCGTGTTGCAGCTCCGGGGTGAAGTAGCAGAAGCGGTTTCGCCCGGCGTCTTTCGCGGCATACAGGGCTTGGTCCGCGTTGCGGAAGAGGTCTTCGATCGCAGTGGCATCGTCGGGATAAATCGTCACGCCCACGCTGGCGGACACATACACCTGCTGCTGGTCGAGGAGGAAGGCTTCCCCCAGCGTGCATAGCAGCTTGGCCAGGATCGTCTCGATGTGGCGCGTGTCGACGATCTCGGTCAACAGCAAGGTGAATTCGTCGCCGCCCATGCGGGCCACGGTGTCCACCTCCCGCAGGCAGCCCAGGATGCGTTGCGTGGCCTGGATGAGCAGCGCATCCCCATGGTGGTGCCCCAGGGTGTCGTTGACTTCCTTGAAATGGTCGAGATCGACGAAGGCCACGGTGAGCTTGTGGCCATCCCGTCGGCATTTCTTCAGTTCCTGCTCCAGCCGCGAACGCAGCATTCGCCGGTTGGGCAGCCCGGTGAGGGTGTCGAAATTGGCCTGTTGCCAGATTTGCGCTTCGGCAGCCTTGTGCTCGGTGATGTCCGTGTGCGTGCCAATCATCCGCAGTGGCCGCCCCAGCTCGTCGCGGCTGATCACCATCCCGCGCGAAAGCACCCACTTCCAGCTTCCACTCTTGCAGCGAACCCGGTGTTCATTGCGGTAGACAGGCGTTCGCCCATCCAGGTGCGCCTGCCGGTCGCGCATCATGCGGGGAACGTCGTCGGGGTGCGTGCGTGCGTCGAGCGCGTGGATGCTTTGGTCGATGTCCTTTTCGACGAAGCCGTACATGCGCAACAGGTTGGGTGAGAAGTACTCCTGCCCGGTACGCACATCCAAATCCCACATGCCGTCCCCGGTGCTTTCGAGCGCGAGCTTCCACCGTGCAATGTCCTCGCGCCACGTGGCTTCGCTGCGTTTGCGTTCGGTGATGTCCTGCACGATTGCCGTGCGCCGCATGGGCAGGCTGAAGCGCCATTGCGTGGAACCGACCATGTGTACCCAGATCGTGTTCCCCTTAGCCGTGACCATCTCCAGCTCCAGATCGAAACTGCCTGGCTGGAGCTGGGTATCGTCGCAGGCGATGGCAATCCGCTCTAGCGACTGGGGAGGGAAAAAACAGCGCATCGCTTCCAGCGAGGGCACGTAGTCCGTGGTGGAAAGCTCCAAGATGCGGTAGATGCCTTCGGTCCATGTGACGGTGTCGTTGGCAAAGTCCATGTCCCAAGCGCCGACCTGGGCCGTGGCCTGCATTTCCGAACTGAGCCGTTCGAGATGTTGGCGGTCTGCTTGCGCTTGCACATAGCGGGTGATGTCGGCAATGGTGCGCACCATGCCGCCCGTGGACATCATGCGGGTTCGGACTTCCAGGGTGCGCCCTGCAGGCGTGGTACGCAGAAAGCGCCGTGGGGGATGCAGGTGGCCTCCGCCCAGGATGTATTCGCGGGCGCTTTGCCCGACGAGGGCGGCCTCTGGGCCAAAGTCTCCGCGTTGAAGCTGGAATTGGAGCAGTATCGAGAGCGTGGGCTTGGTGGCCAGAAAAGCCGGAGGCAGATCGAGCAGATGGCATGCCTGCGCGTTGTAGAGGATCACGCGCCGCTCTGCGTCGAAAACGAGGATGCCCTGCGAGATGTTGCTGAGCGTTGTGTGCAGCAGACCGGTTTGTTCGAGCAATTGCTTTTCAAGCTCGTCCACGCTGAAGGTGGCGTGCAGGCCGGTCGGTGCTCTGCCCTCCAGCGTCGACCAATCGGAATCGTCGCGCGCAGGGTGGCCGTGGCTGTCTCCGGGCGGAGCACTGGGGGTCTGCGGGAGTACGGGCAGCTTAGCCAAAGCGCACCCCTAGAAAACGTTCGATCGCCCTTGCCGCAAAGTCGAGCATTTCCGTGGTGAGCGCAGGCTGCACGCCGATCCAGAAACTGCGCTCCATCACCGCATCAGCGTGGCGTAGCGTCCCGTGGATGCGGTAGGGCACCCCTTGCATCGAAGGCTGGCGGGTCAGGTTTCCGGCAAAGACGAGTCGCGTGCCCACCCGGTGCTGGTCGAGGTACGAGAGCAAATCGACCCGGGAGACGGGGCAGTCCTCGCGCAGCGTGAGCGCGAAGCCAAACCACGAGGGGTCGGCGTAGGCGGTGGCCCGGGGCAGTTGCAGCAGTCCTTCGCAAGGCCGCAACTGATCGAGCAGATACGCGAAATGATCTTTGCGTGACCGAATGAAGCCGGGGGCCTTGGCCAGTTGCGCCAGCGCACACGCTGCCTGCATGTCGGTAATCTTGAGGTTGAACCCGAGATGGCTGTAGGTGTATTTGTGGTCGTACCCCGCAGGCAGGGTGCCGAGCTGCTGTGCGTAGCGCTTGCCGCAGGTGTTGTCCCGCCCCGGCGGGCAAGAGCAGTCGCGGCCCCAGTCCCGAAAGCTTTCGGCGATGGCGCGCAGGGTGGGGTCGTTGGTCAGCACTGCGCCGCCTTCTCCCATCGTGATGTGGTGCGCGGGGTAAAAGCTCAGGGTGGCCAGGTCGCCAAAGGTGCCGACCATCTTGCCCCGGTACGTGGAACCCAGCGCGTCGCAGCAGTCTTCGACGAGCCACAGCCCATGCTTGCGGCACAGCGCAGTCACTGCATCAAGGTCAAAAGGGTTGCCCAGGCAGTGCGCCAGCATCACAGCCTTGGTGCGCGGGCCAATCGCGGCTTCGAGCTGCGCAACATCGACGTTGTAGGTCGCCGGATCGACATCGACGAATACCGGGATGGCGCCGAACTGGACGATGGGGTTAACCGTCGTCGGGAACCCCACCGCCGTAGTCAGGACCTCGTCGCCTTTGCGGATTGCGCGGTCGCCGAGCTTGGGGGACGTCAGCGTGAAAAAAGCGACGAGGTTGGCCGAAGAACCCGAGTTGACGGTGAGCGCATGGTTCACACCGACGAAACGGGCCAGCCGCCGCTCGAAATCGGCATTGAATCGCCCTGTCGTCAGCCAGCCGTCGAGACTGGCTTCGACCATCGCCTCCAGCTCTTCCGCGCCCAGCAGCTTGCCTGAAGGCGGCACCGGCGTGATGCCTGGAACGAAGGCCGGGGGGGCGAGGACAAGCTGCGCGTACTCACGCACCAGCGCGGCGATGTGCTTGCGCAGCGCCTGCGGCCGATCCGGCGGGGTGGGTTCATCGATGTCCAGAATGCGATCCATGCGTTGGGTCCTCGCTGCGGTAGCGTTGCAGTTGCTGGAGCGTGAGTTCGCGGGCATCTTCCCCCGCGTGCAGCCGCCGGTACCAGTCCACCGTATGTTCCAGCGCCTGCTGCAAGCGCAACCGGGGTTGCCAGCGTAGCCGGGCGCGTGCTTTGGCGATATCGAGCTGTAGGCAGTGGGCTTCGTGGGGGTGCATGGCTTTGTCCACTTCCCAACGGGCCGTCCCGCCCCATAGCGTAGCCAGCGTGTCGATGACTTGCGCAACGGGCCAGGCGTCTTCGGCGTGGGGGCCGAAATTCCACGCCTCGGCGTAGTCTTGCCCATGTTCCCACAACGCTTGCGCCAGGATGAGGTAGCCGCCCAATGGTTCGAGCACGTGTTGCCAGGGTCGGGTTGCGCCGGGGTTGCGCAGGGTCAGCGTCCTGCCTGCCGCAAAGGCCGCCATGGCGTCGGGAATAAGTCGATCCGGCGCCCAGTCCCCCCCGCCGATCACATTGCCCGCGCGTGCGCTGGCCACGGCGACGGCGCCCTCGCGGAAAAAAGAGGAACGGTAGGCAGCGGTCACGAGTTCCGCACATCCCTTGCTGCTGCTGTAGGGGTCGAAGCCGCCCATCGCTTCGTTTTCCCGGTAGGGCCACGGCCATTCGCGGTTGTCATAGCACTTGTCGGTCGTGACGACGACGACGGCGCGCACGCTGGGAACGCGCCGCACGCAGTCAAGCAGATGCACGGTTCCCATGACGTTGGTGGCGTAGGTTTCCACCGGTTCTTGGTACGAGCGGCGCACCAAGGGCTGCGCTGCCAAGTGGAAGACGATCTCGCTGCGGTGCGCGGCCATTGCTGTGTGCAGGGTCGGCAGATCACACACATCGCCAATCGTGTGTGCCATGCCGGATGCCACCTGCGCCAGCTCGAACAGCGAAGGGGTCGTGGGAGCCGGGAGTGCGTACCCCGCGACCTGCGCGTGCATGGCTTGTAGCCATAGCGCCAGCCAGCTTCCCTTGAAGCCGGTATGTCCGGTCAGGAACACGCGCTTGCCGTGCCAGAAGTCCGCCGGAACGGTGCTGTGTTCGCGCACGGTGCCGCCCACTGTATTGGCGCCACCCACCGTATTCCCCGATGTCGGGGGCGAGGTCAGTTCCACAGCTTCCACGGTGCTTTCCCGCTCTCCCATAGGGCTTCGAGGGAGCGTTTGTCGTAAAGCGTGTCCATCGGCTGCCAGAACCCGGTGTGCCGGTAGGCCATGAGTTGCCCGTCTTGCGCGAGTTGCCGCAGCGGTTCCTGTTCCCAGATGGTGGCATCGTCGGCCAGGTAATCCAGCACGCCAGGCGAGAGCACGAAAAACCCCCCGTTGACAACGGCGCCGTCGCCCCGGGGTTTTTCGCGGAAATGCAGCACCTGCCCGTCCTGGATGTCCAGCGCGCCAAAGCGCCCCGGCGGCAGCGCGGCGGTGACGGTGGCGAGCTTGCCGTGGCTATGGTGGAAGCGGATCGTCTCCGCGATGTCCACATCCCCGAGGCCGTCCCCGTAAGTCAGGCAGAACGCTTCTTCATTGCGCACGTATTCGGCCACGCGCAGCAGCCTGCCACCGGTCATCGTGTGTTCCCCGGTATCGACGAGGGTCACGTTCCACGGCTCGGCGTGCTGGTGATGCACTTCCATCTTGTTGGTTTGCATGTGGAAGGTGACGTCGGAGGTATGCAAAAAATAGTTTGCAAAGAACTCCTTGATCAGGTACCCCTTGTACCCGCAGCAGATTACAAAATCGTGGATACCGTGGCAAGAGTAAATTTTGAGCAGATGCCACAGCAGCGGATGCCCGCCGATCTCGACCATCGGCTTGGGGCGAACCACGGTTTCTTCACTGAGCCGCGTGCCCAGGCCACCGGCCAGGATGACTGCTTTCATGGTGTCGTCGGGGGAAAGGGGTAGAGCAGAAGGGCTGCCACGGTAGGCTGGAACCCTGAGGTTGGGCGCCCTTCGAGGATCATACGACCCCACGATGTGCCGATCCTTGCTTGCATGGGGATGCTGATCAGGCTGTATCGTGACTTCCGTCGCTTCTGCACCAGGAACGGAAACGTTGTACTGCTGTAGGAGCGGCGGAAATCACGATGCGCAAGAGAAATGGGGCTACCCAAGCCTGGTAGATTCCCACAAATTCCGAAGTACTGCGGGAGCGTGAGAGAATGGCTATTTCAGCCTAATCCAGCAATGGGAGCATAACCATGCAAACAGTGATTGCGCAACTGTACCAAGATCTGGATGGGCGGATTCCAGGTATGACTGGCCAGGCAGGGCAAAAGACGGAGAAGAAAACCGGGAATATTGCTGGAACTGGAAATAAGGCAGCAAATAAGACTGGAAGAAACACTCGAAATAATCCCGGAAAAGAAACTGGTAACAAAACCAATGCATTGCTAAACAATGCACACGTTGTACAAATTCAAAATAAGGCCAGGAAGGCTGGGATCCAGGTCAAGCTCGCAGCGCATTATGTTGATTTCATAAAAGATGGAAAAATTTTACGAATCAGCCTGAAGCACTTTATCTATTCTTACGACATGATCGATAGCTTCGATTACTACTTTTCTTCCGTCGAACCGATGGAATTCCAAGGGTACGAGCTGGTCGATTATTCGACTCCCAGATACCACCACGTCGTGGGTTTCGGATTGATGCCGATCCATTTCCCCTCGTTGTCCGAGCCGGTGGCAACGACGTACCAGTACCTGGAGTTTGCAGACCTGAAAGCAGGGCAGAACGTGATCGACCTGGGCGCCTATGCGGGGCTGACGTCGATCATCTTCAAGGAGTTCGTGGGATCCACAGGCCGGGTCATTGCATTGGATGCCGACCAATACAACTTGCAATCGATACAAAAGAATATCGATTTGTATACCCGAATCAGGGGGGACGTCATCGAAGCCTTTGCGGGAGCCATCTGGAACCATGGCAATGGGTTGTCATTCTCTTCGGAAGGCAATATGGGCGCGGCGGTTTCCCATATTCTTGGCGCCAACAGGGGTGATACGCAGGTGGTAGAGTCAGTGACGTTGAGTGGTTTGATGCAAGTGGCCGATCTTCCCTCGGTGGACTTCATCAAATGTGATGTGGAAGGCGCAGAATCCGTCGTCTTCGAAGACCGCGAATTTTTTGCCAACCATAGACCCAAAATCGTCATTGAAACCCATCTCGTCAACGGGTCGGCAACTGCAGACAAATGCATCCAGGATTTGTCTGCGTATGGCTATACATGCACGAAAGTGGCGCAAGTCGGCGCGACATTGCCGCTGATTGAATGTCGGCCGTCCTAGATTTTTTCCCTTCCCTTTCTTTCCCTCGCCTTGCTTCTTCCCTATCCCTACCTCTGCCTGTATCCTTACCTTTGAAGTTCCATGTACCTGTATCTTTACCCTGCCTCCACCCGGTTGCGCCCGTTGCGCTTGGCCTCGTAGAGCGCGGTGTCTGCGCGGGCGACGACGTCCTTGGCGTGATCCTTCGCTTCGTAGGCGGCTACGCCAAAGCTCGCCGTCTTGTGCCCGACGGTAGGGATGTCTCGCTCCTGCATCTTGGATCGTAGGTTTTCGGCGAGTGTGCGGGCGCCTTCGCGGTGCGTGTGCGGGCACACCACGAGGAATTCTTCGCCCCCCCACCTGCCCACGACGTCTGTTTCCCGGGTGTGCGTTTGCAGGATGCGGGCGACTTCGATGAGCACATCGTCCCCTGTGTGGTGGCCGTACTCGTCGTTGACTGCCTTGAAATGGTCGATGTCCAGCAGAATGACCGAGAAAGGCTGCCCGAAGCGGGAAGAGCGCTGCACCTCCGCTTCGAGCACGGTATCGAGCCGTAGGCGGTTGTAAAGCCCTGTGAGCCGGTCGGTGATCGAAAGGCGCTCGAATTCGCGGTTGATCGCTTGCAGCTTGCGGTTCCAGTACAGCACCAAGGCGATGACGACCAAGGCCACAGCGCCGACCTGCCATAGCAGCGTCGTATCGAAGTTGCTGTACACCTGCACGGATACATGCCGGTTGGCGATGGCTTCCCGGTCTTGGGGCGTGATCGTCTGGACACCTTTGTCAAGGATGCTGCGCAGCAGCGGTTCTTCCTTGCGCACGCCGATGCGCAGTTTGTTGGAGTATTCGGGAATCTGCCCGGCGATCTTGAGGTTGAACAGCCCTTCCTTTTTGATGGCATACGCAGCGACGATCAGCGAGCGCACGGTCAGCTCCGCCTTGCGTTCGGACACCAGAGACACCGCCTCGGATTCGCTGCCGGTCGTCACGATGACGAGGTTCGGGAAATCGCGCCGGATCCGTTCTTCGACCATCGTCCCCCCGGGTAGCGCCACCCGTTCGTCTTTCAGCCCGCGTATGTCACCGATGTAGGGGTGTTCTTCGCGGGTGATGATGATGTTCTGGTCGTAAAAGATGGGGTCGGTGAAGGAGAGCCATTCCTCGCGCGAGGGCGTCTGGTTGAGGAAGCTCAATATGTGGCAGTGCCCAACTTTGGACGCCGCCACGCTCTCTTCCCATGTTTTGGTGGGGTAGAGGTCGATGCGCAGCCCCACACGTTGCGCCACCCTCTGTACGAGGTCTGCGGCGATCCCGACGTGTCGTCCCTGTTTATCGATGTGTTCGAAGGGCGTCCAGTCCGGGTCGACACACATCTTGATCGCTGGGATGCGGCGGAGGTATTCGCGCTCTTCGGGGGTGAGGGCGATTTCCGGGTCTTGGGCGCCAGCCAAGGCAGACCCTGCCATGGCGATGGCGAGGAGCAGTTTTTTCAGCATATTTCGTCCCACTCTTTCCGTAGATGCACATGGCGCCGTAGCAAGGCCCGCAGCGCGCCATGGTCATCGCGTTGCACGCAGTCTTTGCATTCTTCGAGGATAGGGCAGAGGGCATCCCAGGGCAGGAAAGGTTCGTGCG
Source organism: Candidatus Symbiobacter mobilis CR (assembly GCF_000477435.1). NCBI lineage: Bacteria > Pseudomonadati > Pseudomonadota > Betaproteobacteria > Burkholderiales > Comamonadaceae > Candidatus Symbiobacter > Candidatus Symbiobacter mobilis. Next base: position 1,975,841 of record NC_022576.1, on the reverse strand, counting down.
CTTTCATGATCCTGGGGTGCATGGTGCCTTGGGGATCGTTGCCGATCAGCAGTTCTTCGTGGAGCTTTTCCCCGGGGCGCAGACCGGTGATCTGGATGTCGATGTCTCCGTCGGGCTGCGCAGGGGAATGAACGCGCAGGCCCGATAGCTCGACCATGCGGCACGCCAGTTCCATGATCCGTACCGGCTCGCCCATGTCGAGCACGAAAACGTCTCCGCCGACGGCCATTGCCCCCGCCTGGATGACGAGCTGTGCGGCTTCGGGGATCGTCATGAAATAGCGGGTGACTTCGGGGTGCGTCACGGTCAATGGCCCCCCTGCGGCGATTTGCTTGCGAAACAGCGGGACGACGCTGCCGCTGGAGTCCAGCACATTGCCAAAGCGCACCATGGCAAAACAGGTCTGCCCCCCGCACGCGGCCAGCGCCTGCAACACCATCTCCGAAAGGCGTTTGCTCGCGCCCATCACGTTGGTGGGGCGAACAGCCTTGTCCGTGCTGATCAGGACGAAGCGGGCCACGTGGGATTGCTGCGCTGCCTGTGCCAGATGCAGCGTGCCGAAGACGTTGTTGCGCACGCCCTCGCAGGCGTTGGCTTCGACCATCGGAACGTGCTTGTACGCCGCAGCGTGGTAAATCACGGAAGGACGGTGCGTAGCGCAGAGTGCGTGCATGCGCACGGAATCGCCCACATCCCCGAGCAGTGGCAGGAGTTCGACCGGCAGCGCGGCCGTGCTGCACAGCGCTTGCAGTTCTTGGTGGATGGCGTACAGGGCGTATTCGCTGTGGTCAAGCAACAGCAGCGTGCGCGGGTGCTGTGCAACGATTTGCCGGGTCAGTTCGCTGCCAATGCTGCCCCCCGCGCCACTGACCAGTACCACCTTGCCTTGCAAGTCGTGCGCAAGCAGGTCGGTGTGGGGGCCGACGGTTTCCCGGCCCAGGAGGTCTTCGACGTCGAGTTCGCGGAAATCGCGAACGGTGACTTTGCCCGAAGCCAGGTCTGCCACGCTGGGCAGCGTGCGCACATGCACAGGCAAGCCCGCAAGCGTGGCGATGATGGCGTTGCGGCGCTCCCGCCGCGAGGTGGGCAGCGCAAGCAGTACGTCGGTGACTTCGCATCGCGTGACCCAGTCGCGCATCTGTGACGCGGCCACCACCGGAACGCCGTTGATATTGCGGCCTACCTTGCGGTCATCGTCGTCGAGGAATGCGAGCAGCTCGAACCCCCCGCAGGCCCGGAGCGCGGAAGCCGCCTGCACGCCGATCGCCCCGGCGCCGAAGATCAGCACCCGCGCACAGGGCCGGGCGGGCCAGATACCGGCCAGCCAGAACCGCGCTACTGCGCGGCTGGCCCCGACGAGCAGAAAGAACACCAGCGGTTGCAGTACGCCTAGGGTTCTTGGCACCATGGGCCAACGCACCCACAGCAGCAGGATGGTGAGCAAACAGGCGTAGACGAGCACGGCGCGGGCCGTTGCATCAAGCGCAGCCTGCCCCGTGTAGCGGAAGATGGCGCGGTACAACCCAAACCGGGCGAAGAGGGGAATGGCCAGCGCAGGGGCCACGGCATACATCTGCCACTGGGCCGGAGTCGGCCATTCCAGGGTATCGAGCCGCAGGGCAAAAGCCACTGCAGTGGCCAGCAGTGACAGGGCGACGTCGAGCGTGACGACGGTAGCCTGTTTGGCAGGCCGTGGCCACCCCAGCACCCAATCTCGCATTGTTATTGTGAAAGTCGCGAAGCGACTTCTCGAAGCTCCCCTCGCCCAGCGGGAGAGGGGTTGGGGGTGAGGGGAGCTGCCATGACTTTCATGATCCAAGGCGGCTGTGCAAAGTCAAGGCAGTTACCAGTGCGCAGCGCATTGCTCTAGCGCAGCATCCAGTGCGCGCAGCTCTTGTTCCAGCGCGCCGATGGCCCCCTCCACATCGCCCTCGATTGCACGCTCTTCCAGCAGCCTGGCGGCGGCGGCGGCCCGGTCTGCGCAGTAGACGCTGACCATGCCCTTGATGGCGTGCGCTGCAGTACGTATCCCTTCGCGGTCTGCGGCAGCCTGTGCTTGTTGCAGGCGCTGCCATTGCACTGGCAAATCGCTGCGATACAAGCCACACAGTTCATCGAACAGGGCGCGGCTATCGCCCAGGGACTGGCGCATCCGGTCGAAATCGATCAGCGGTTCCTCGCGCCGGGACTGCGCGGAAGGCAGCTCCTCCGGGGTATGTCCGCGTGCGCCTGGCAATTCGTCGAGCGCATGCAGCAAGGCGGCCACTTGGATAGGCTTGGAGAGGTAGCCGTCCATGCCGCTTTCCAGGCAGTTTTCCCGCACACCGTCCATGGCGTGGGCTGTCATCGCGAGGATGGGGATATGTCCGCCGCGCAGGCGTTCGCGCTCGCGGATGCATCGCGTGGCCTCGTACCCGTTCATTTCCGGCATTTCCAGATCCATGAGCACGGCGTCGAATTCCCCGGATTCCCACTGGTCTACTGCCTCCTTGCCGTCGTTGGCGATGCGGACAGTGTGGCCGTTTTTTTCGAGCAGGATCGTGGCCAGACGCTGGTTGACGATGTTGTCTTCGGCCAGCAGCAACCGCAGCCCAGAGCGGGAAACCATAGGCAGGGAGGACGCGAATTGCTTCGCAGGCCGGGCATAGGGCGTTGCGGCGCCGACTGCCGTCATGACCGCGTCAAACAATGCGGATTGCGTCACCGGCTTGCTGAGATGCGCCTGCACCCCTGCATCGTGGTACCGATCCAGCGCAATATGGGGTTCGAACACTGTAGCCATCGCGACCATCGCCGTGTCTGCGCTGAGGGCATGGATGTCTTGCACCAGGTGGATGCCATCCGTTTCCGGCATTTGGACGTCGATCAGGGCGAGGGGGAAGGGGTGCCCCGCAGCAATGGCGTTGCGCACTGCGGCCAGGGCGGCTCCATCGTTGGTCGCGGTGGTGGGGTGCATTCCCCAGTGCTGGAGGATGTCTGCGATGAGCTGGCCATTGCGTTCGCTGTCGTCGACGACGAGTACATCCGTGCCTGTGACCAAGTCCGTGCGCAATGGGCTGGAGATCGTCGCATCGCCGCTGACCGGGAAGGGCAGGCGGAAGAAGAATCGGCTCCCTTTTCCGACGGTGCTTTCCACCTCGATCTGCCCGCCCATCAGGGCGACGAGCTGCGCGGAAATCGTCAGCCCCAACCCCGTTCCTCCGTACTTGCGGGTGATGCTTGTATCAGCCTGGGAGAAGGATTCGAAGATCGTCGCAAACTTCTCCGGCGGGATGCCGATGCCGGTATCGCGGACGGCAAACTCCAGCGCCACCCACTCCCCCAGCAGTCCCGTGTGCGCTTCCTGCGATGGCTGTACGGACAACTCGATTTCGCCACGTTCCGTGAACTTGATCGCGTTGCCGATGAGATTGATCAGCACTTGGCGCAAGCGTCCGGGGTCGCCCTGGATCCGGTCGGGAACTTCGGGGTCCACGCGCAGCAGTAGCTCCAGCGATTTCTGGTGTGCGCGGATGCCGAGCATCTTGACGGTGTCACGCAACAGGGCTTCGAGCGAGAAACTCACATGCTCAATGCTCATCTTGCCGGACTCGATTTTGGAAAAGTCCAGAATGTCGTTGATGATCGTCAGCAGGGAATCCGCCGATGAGCGCACCAGTTCGAGGTACTCGCGCTGTTCCTCGGTGAGTGTGGTGCCCAGCGCGAGTTCGGTCATTCCGATGATCCCGTTCATCGGTGTGCGGATCTCGTGGCTCATGTTGGCGAGGAAGTCGCTCTTGACGCGAACGGCGTGTTCTGCCGCGTCCCGGGCTTCGACCAGCGCTTCTTCGACACGTTTGCGCTCGGTGATGTCGGTGCATACCGAGACGTAGCGCAGCACATGTCCCTCTTCGTCCAGGAAAGGAACGATGGTCGCATCGACCCAGTATTCGCTGCCGTCCTTGCGGCGGTTCTTGACCTCGCTGCGCCACACCCGCCCGTGCGTGATCGTCGACCACATCTCTTGAAAATGTTCGTCGGGGTGATGGCCCGAGTTGAGGATGCGGTGGTTCTGGCCTATCAGCTCTGCACGGGTGTATTGGCTGATTTCGCTGAATTTGTCGTTGGTATAGAAGATCTTGCCTTCGTGGTCGGCGATGCTGACGATCGAGTGCGCGTCCATTGCGTATTTCTGGAATTCGAGTTCGCGCAGCGAATCCTGGAGGTGCTGGCGCGCCTGCCGGAGTACCCCCAGCACCCATACCGCGTGGGTCAGCAACGCCACGGCAATCAATGCCAGGAAGACGAGCACGAGCCGGTAATCGTTGGCGGTGCGTTGGCGTTGCGCGTAGGAATCGCCGTACATGCGAAGGAGCTCGTGCCCTTCCCGCGCACTGGAGGCGTGAACGATCAAGGAGACCAGTTCGTCCGTGCCGATCTGGTGGCTTAGCAACAGTTCGACATGCCGCGCCACCGAGCCGTGGAGGATGCTGCCTGCCGGGACGACGCGCAATAGCGAGCGCATGGCCGCTTCGAGATGGATGCGGCTGCGCCCATGAGTGGCGCTGAATAGCAGCACTTCATGCAACAGGTTATGTAGCAATCTATGCTGTATCGACCCGAGCGTTGCTTCATCCACAGAACGTTGGATGACGAGTGGCAGGTAGCTGGCGGAGTTGCGCAGAATCGAGTTGCTGCTTTTGAATTCCTCGACCTGGTCGAGTTTGCCGAGAAAAGCCTTGCGGTATTGCTCGAATTTCTGTTGCAGGGGTGCTTCCACCGTCCCGAAGTAGGTGGGGTTGTCCCGGGCCATCGCGTCGAAGGCCTCAATGACTGCTATCTGCGTTTCGGCAAGAAGGTCGTAATTGCGTAGCAGACCGTAGCGCGCCTGCAAGACATACTGGTTCAGGAGCGTGTCGTACTGCCGTAGCTGTTCGAGCTGCGTAACGATGCGGATGTGCAGGGCGCTGTCGATCTGCGTGGATTGGCGGTATAGCCAGCCCAGCAGGCCCAGAGCCATCAGGCCCATGGTCAGCAGCCATAGCAGGGCGTTTCCGTGACTGCGCTTCACAGGGGGCTGCCGTTGTACGTGCCGGTGAGGCTGCGCAGAAAAGCGACCAACGCAGCCATGTCTTCTTCCGGCATGGAACGCCCGAGCTGGTATTTGCCCATGACGGAAATAGCTTGTTCCAAGGTGTTTGCGCTGCCATCATGGAAGTACGGCATCGTGCGTGCGACGTTGCGCAGCGGGGGGACGCGGAATTGGTACAGGTGATCGAGATTGCGGGTGCGCTGGTAGCGTCCATAGTCGGCTTCGGTGATGTTTCCCCGGTCGGCAAAGTAGTCGCCGATCAGGCCCATCTTGCCGTACATGTTCCCACCGAGGTTCACGCCTTGGTGGCAGCTCGCGCAGCCATAGGACAAAAATAGCTCGTAGCCCCGTTGTTCTTGCTCGGTGAATGCGCCTGCGTCCCCGGCCAAAAACTGGTCGAAAGAGGAACCGGGGGTATGGAGTGAGCGCTCGAAGGTTGCGATGGCGTCTTTGACGTTGTCGGCTGTGATGCCTTGAGCGTACAACTGGGAGAACCACCGGGGATAGGAAGGGTCTTGGCGCAGTTTGTGTAATACCAGCGTCCAGTTGGCCCCCATCTCCTTGGGGTCGTTGAGCGGCCCTTCGATCTGGGCTTCAAGGGTACGTGCGCGTCCATCCCAGAACTGCACGAAATTCAGGCCACTGTTGTAGACGGTGGGGGCATTGATGTTGCCGAGCTGGCCTTGCACGCCCACGGAATGAACCCGGTTGTCCACTCCCCCTGTATTGAGCGAGTGGCACGTCGCGCAACTGACGGTGTCGTCGACGGATAGCCGTACATCGTGGAACAACTGCCTGCCCAGGCGCACTTTCTCGGGGTCGGCATCGGAATACGCTGGAACGGGACGCGCAATGTCCAGGCTGACAACAGCGGAAAAAGCACGGACGGAGCGAACCTCTTCGTCCGGACTTTCGCGCAGCAGCACGAAAAGCAGTACTGCAAGCAGTAGCGCAAGCACCCCAGCTCCGACGACGAACCCACGGTAAAAGGGTTGCGGCGTCCCGGACTGCTGCGGCCGCGAGCTATGCGGGAATTCGGGCGTCAGGAGAGTCTTCATCCCTGAAACGGGCACGGATGTCGAGGATCTCGGCGAAGTCCGCAAAAAAGGCTTCCACGCAAGCGGGGTCGAAACGGGTGCCGGAACCGTTGCGCACGAAGTCTGCGGCTCGCTCCACTCCCCATGCCTGCCGGTACGGACGATCTGCGGTCAAGGCATCGAAGACGTCTGCCACAGCGACGATGCGGCCCCAAATCTGGATGTCCTCCCCCGCAAGGCCACGGGGGTAGCCGCTGCCGTCGTAGCGTTCGTGGTGCGTGCGTGCAATCTCCGCCGCAAGCTGGAGGATCGGAGAGCTGTTCAGGTGCAGGATGTTGTACCCCACCTGCGCGTGCGTCTTCATGATCTCGTATTCCTCGGGAGTGAGCATCCCAGGCTTGAGCAGGATGTGATCCGGGATGCCGACCTTGCCAACGTCGTGCATCGGGGCTGCCCGCAAAAGCATATCTTGGTCATCGGCAGAGTATCCGAGCATGCGGGCGATCTGCTGCGAATAGTGCGCCATGCGCAGGATGTGCGACCCCGTTTCCGGATCGCGGCATTCCACGGCTTTGGCCAAGCAAAAGATGGTCTCGCGTTCCTGGGCTGTAATGCGGGCAGTGGCCAGGCGCACTTCTTCGACGAGGCGTTGGTGGCTATGGCGCAGCGCCAGCATGTTGCGCGCACGGGCAAGCAATTCGGTGCTGTTGATCGGCTTATTGAGAAAGTCGGTAGCGCCAAGCTCAAGCACCTTGTAGCGAACGGCCATTTCATGGTTGGCCGTGACCATTAGCACGGGGGTATTGGGATAGCGGGAACGGAAACGACTCACGAAATCCGCCCCGCTCATTTCCGGCATCATGTAGTCGACGATGACCAGATCAGGGTCATGCGCCAGGCACCACGCAAGGGCCAGTAAGGGGTTGGTGAAGCAGGCAGGCTCTATATCGGGCAACTGCATCACGAGTGCCTTGACCAAGGCGACGTTCATGGGAACGTCGTCGATGATTGCGATCTTGGTCATGCAGTGTCAAGGACTGGGCGAATACTGTTGTGGGCCTGTGGCGGGCAATGTCCTCGTTCGAGTGTACTCACCGACTTTGCGAGGTCTGCTACGCCGGGAGGCAGGGAATCTTGATGCAGCTCGGCTGGCTCACGCATGGTGGGCCTGTTTGCCGCACCGGAAATGGCTCGGCACTTTGCCATCGTGGCAGCCCTGGGGGGCCGTGTGGGCCTATCTGCCGCGTACCGGCGCTTGCAACATGGGGCGCGTGGGGGATGATGCACCATACACCCCTCTGCTTCCTTGGGTTCCCGCCCTCCGTTCTTTGGCCGATGTGGCGATGGCTACTCCGGTACTGGCATGGGCGGTACGGAAAAAGCCGATGGTGCTTTGCAACTGCCCGGCCTGGTTCGCCAGCTCCTCACTGGTGGCAGCCAATTCCTCGGATGCAGAAGAGTTTTGCTGCGTAGACCGGCCCAGCATTCCCATGGCGCCGCCGATGTGCTGGATCGACGAACTCTGTTCTCCAGATGCCGCAGCGATCTCCTGCACCAATTCACTGGTTCGGCGGATGCTGGGTACGATTTGTTCGAGCAGCTCCCCAGCCAGCTCGGAGGTGGTGACGCTGTTCCTGGCTAGTTCGCCGATTTCCTTGGCGGCTTCTTGACTGCGTTCTGCCAACTTGCGCACTTCCGCTGCGACGACGGCAAACCCTTTGCCGTGTTCCCCGGCGCGTGCAGCTTCGATGGCTGCATTCAGCGCAAGGAGGTTGGTTTGGTACGCAATGTCGTCGACGATGCCGATCTTGACGGCGATCTGTTTCATGGCTTCCACCGTCTGCGCGACGGCTGCGCCCCCTTCGCCGGCTTCTTGCGTCGTCCTGCTTGCAAGGTCGTCAGTCACGCGGGCGTTGTCGGTGTTCTGGTTGATCGACGTCGTCATCGTGTTGACTTGCGTAGTCGCCTCTTCTACCGAAGAAGCCTGCTCCATCGCTGCTTGGCTCAGGGACTGCGCCGTGGCGCTGACCTGGTTGGCCGCATTGCTGAGTGCTTGCGCTGCATCGCGCACTTCATCGACCACACGGGTGAGGTTCTCGCTGGTTTTGTTGACGCTCTCTTTGACCTTCGCGAATAACCCGCCGTAATCCCGGGTGATTCGGCGCGTCAAATCTCCTTGCGCCACGGACGCTAGTACCTCGGCCACGTCTTCCAGGCTTTGTTCGCAGGTATCCACCAGACGATTCATTCCTTCGAAAATTTTGCGGAAAAACCCCGTTTTGCCTTCCAACCCCAGCCGTCCGCCGAAATCTCCTGCACCTGCGGCGTTCACCAATACGTCCAGTTCCTCTTCCGCAGCCAATTCTTCGGTGCGATCGACCCATTGGGTGATGCGTCCAATGAGCGCTCCCTGTCCGTCACGTACGGGCCGAGCGAGCAGACGCAACTTCCTGCCATGTGCATCAATGTCCAAAGTCTCCGGCGCATGCAGCGCACGATCAAACTGGGCCACGTCGGAGCCCTTTTGGAGCAGGATGCTGACTTTTTGTCCGTACAACTTGTGGGGGTCGATGCCCGATGCACTGAACAATCGGAGCAATTCTTCCGCAGCAGGGGTGGCGTGGGTCAGGCGCCCTTCCGTGTCCGAAATCGTCACGCACACGGGCAGGCCGTCGAGTGACTGGCGGATACGCAGGTTGAACGCCGCTGCTGCAGCGGCCTCTTTCATCGCTTGCTGCACGCTGTCGACGGCTTGCGTGATCCTGGCTTTTTGCCCGGGTAGCCGTTCTATGGCGACGTCGAGCTTCCCTTCGGTATACCCAGCCACCACTTCGACGACCCGCATCGTCGTGGCCAGGTGTGACTCCACGATGTCGTTGACGCCTTGCGCCATGTCGCCATAAGCGCCAGGAAGTGCAGCCACGGGCATCCGGTAGTCGATCATTCCATCGGCATGCTGCTTCGCCATCTGCTCTTGCGCGTTCTGGAAGTCGAGGAGCACCATCTCTACCGTGGCCATCGCCTGCACCAAGTCGCCGATTTCGTCTTCGCGGTCGGTACCCAGCACCGAAGTCAGGTCCCCCTGCGCGATTTTTTCGGCGGCTTCCTTGAGATGGTGCATCGGCGCTACGACCAATCGACGAATCAAACCCCACCACGATAGGGAAATCAGGAGCACGATCCCAAGACCGACAGCGGTGTACTGCAGCAGCAGGGTGAGAATCTCTGTGGTGTACTCATCGACATACGTTCCCCCGCCCAGTACCCAGTTCCAATTTTTGATGTAGGTGAACGCAACCACCTTTTCCCGGGGTTGCGTTTCCCCAAGCCCTGGGTTGAGCCAGGGATAGCGAATCAGCCCGGTCTTGCGCTCAAGGATCTCGCGAATGAACTCCCGTCCATCGGAATCTTTGGCAGTCAGAATGTTCTTCCCTTCCTGCGATGGGTGGACGACGAGCTTGCCGTAGTGCTCCCCGGGACGGGTATCGAGTACGTAGTAATAGCCGGTTTGCCCCAACTTGAGATTGCGGATCGAATCCTTGAGCGAGACGAGCTGATCGGAAAAATCCAGCCCGATAAAGCTCAAGCCAATCACCTTGCCCTGTGTGTCGACGATGGGGTCGTACTGCGTCATGTACTGTTTGCCGAACAGCGATGCGACCCCGGTGAAGCTCCCCCCAGCCAGGACGGCTTGGTAGCCCGGGTGTGCCCGGTCGAGCAAGGTACCGATGGCACGTTCCCCTTTGTCGTTTTTGAGCGAGGTCGTTACGCGAACGAAGTCGTCCCCGGTTTTGACGAAAACGGTGGCCACTGCCCCGGTCAGTTGGGTGAAGCCATCGACGATCCCAAAGTCCAGGTTCATCGGCGCACCGTTGCGCAACATCGCTGGGGTTTGTTGCCCTTTGACCTCGATTTGTTCGGCCCCAATCTCGAACGACCCGGCGATGTGATGCTGGAAGGCCTTGGCGAGTTGCCCCGTTCTGCCACGGAGATCCCGATCCGCCCCGTCGATCATTGCACCGAGCATTTGCGTCTTGCCCTCGATTTCCTCGACGACTCGATCCTCGATGAGGTGGGAAATGGAGTAACTGATGGCAGCGATGCATAGCACCAACGCCATAGCCACCAGCAGGAAATTGCTGATGGCGAGCTTGCCTCCCAAACTGACTTTTTTCCACTGCAAAGTAGGCATCATTCAAACTTTCTCTTTTTCAGCCTGCAAGGCAGGCTGACCCATAGGGGGTATGTCGGGGTAGGCAGGGAGCGCCATCGTTCCATGGCGAAAGCAATGCGCAGTAACTACAGCGTAGTCACGCGGCGCATCCCTTGCGTTGTAGGAGCGACGGAAGTCGCGATCAGCGTATCAAAACGGTCGGAAATTTCCCGTCGGGCGCCCCGGGGCTGGCAGTCGCGCTGTGGTGGAGGCAATGCGTCGATCTATGGCGGCTGCCCGAGGTATCGATGGGGGAGCGAACACCCCCTGTCCCCCCAAATTGAAGAAGGCCACGGAACGCTGCAACTGCTCGGCTTGGCTGGATAGCTCTTCGCTCGTCGCGGCAAGTTCCTCCGAAGCGCTGGCGTTTTGTTGCGTGGCCGAATTGAGTTGCCCCATTGCCGCGCCGATTTGCGTGACGGATTCGCTTTGCTCCGTACTGGCTGCGGCGATTTCCTGCACCAACTCGGACGTCTTTTTGACGCTGGGGACGATTTCGTCGAGCAGCTTGCCAGCACGCTCGGCCGTTGTCACGCTCGACCCTGCCAGTTCGCCGATTTCCTTGGCTGCTTCCTGGCTGCGTTCGGCCAGCTTGCGCACTTCGGCCGCCACGACGGCAAAACCCTTGCCATGTTCGCCTGCGCGTGCCGCTTCGATCGCGGCGTTGAGCGCTAGCAGGTTGGTCTGGTAGGCAATGTCGTCGACGATGCCGATCTTGGCGGCGATTTGCTTCATCGCCGATACGGTCTGCGCTACGGCATTGCCACCATCCACGGCTTCCCGGGTTGTCTTGGTCGCCATCCCGTCCGTCACCCGTGCGTTATCGCTGTTCTGGGTGATGGATGCAGACATGACTTCGATTTGCGAAGTGGTCTCCTCCACGCCTGCCGCCTGCTGGCTTGCTGCCTGGCTGATCGACTGCGCAGTGGCACTGACCTGATTGGCTGCGGAAGTGAGTGCATCGGCTGCGCCGCGCACCTCTTCGATGATGCCGGCGAGCTTGCCGAAGCTGTCGTTCGCATCGCGCTTGACGCGGTCAAAGGCTCCTTCGGTCTCGCGTGTGATGCGCTGCGTCAAATCTCCTTTGGCCAAGGCTTCGAACAGGCGCGCCATGTCGTCGATGATGTGGGCGAGTTTTTCCGCCGTGGTGTTGGCATCCTGCTTGATTTGGTCGAAGGTGCCCGAATACTCGCGAGCGATGCGTTGCTCCAGATCTCCGCGCGACAGCGCTGCCATGATTTGCGCCACATCGGCAAAGGCGACGACGGTAGTTTCCAGCAATTCGTTGATTCCGCCGCTCAGCGCCTGGATGGGCCCCGATTTGCCGACGAGATCGACGCGCTTGCTCAGATCCCCCTTCTTTGCCGCAGCGATGACTACCAGGGATTCTTCGACTGCCGTCTTGAGCATGGTATTGGCCTGCACATCGGCCGTAATGTCCGTGCCGATCTTGACGACTTTGAGTACGCGACCGACTTCATCGAGTACCGGCGTATACACCGCTTGCAGCCAGACGACTTTGCCAGCTTTGGTAAATCGCTTGAACACGCTTTGTTGGGCCTTGCCAGCGCCTAGGTCGGCCCAGAATTGCCGGTATGTGGCTGCGCCTGCTTCGGCAGGATCCACGAATATGCGGTGGTGTTTGCCTGTGATTTCCGCTGCCGAATACCCCATGGCGCGCAAAAAGTTCTCATTGGCTTTTTGCACTTGACCAGTCAGGTCGAATTCGATCATGCAGTAGGACGCATCAATGGCGGACAGTAGCCCTTTGGCATCTTGTCGCTGTGCTTCGGCTTCGGTGATGTCGTACCGCACGCCGAGATACTTTTTGGGCTTGCCGTTGTCGCCCATGATGGGGGCGATGACGGCATCGACGTAGTAGGGGGTGCCGTCTTTCGCTCGGTTTTTGATGATTCCCCGGAACATCTCCCCACGCCCGATCGTGGCCCACATTTGCCGGAATGTTTCCTTGGGCATGTCCGGGTGCCGCGTTTTGCTATGCGGGAACCCGATCAATTCGGAACGACCGTATTTCGAGACCTCGACGAATTTCTCGTTGACGCTGACGATGTCGCCTTTCTTGTCTGCCTCCGAGACGATGCTCGTCATGTTCAGGATGTCGGTTCGCACCCGCAGTTCGTCTTCCAACTCGGTCAGTCTGCGGTTGATCTTCGCGCCTTGGAAGAGGCGCTCCCACAAGGAAAATGGTTTGCTGCTCATGTCTGTTCTCACGTTTGTTGGGGAAGATATTTTTTAGAAAGATATCTGGGAATGCACCACTAGCCATGCACCCTGCGTTTCAGCTCGTGCTCAGCACTCTGCGCAGGGTAGCGGAGAGTTCGCTTGGGGAAAACTTGGCGACGTACCCGTCTGCTCCTACCCCTTTGACATGGACTTCGTTCGTCGTACCGGTCAGGGAAGAGTGGATGACGACTGGCATCCCCCGGAAACGGCTGTCCTGTTTGATCAGTTTGGTGAGGGTGAACCCATCCATTTCTGGCATTTCCAGGTCCGTAAGCACGACGGCCACTTTGTTGCGCACCATCATTCCTTCCGCTTTGGCTTGTTCTGCCTGGTTTTGCAGGTAGTCCCACGCTTCTTTGCCGGTCTTGGTCATGATGTAGGAGGCGTTCATGGCCTTGAGGCCCAGCTCGATGACGGAACGCGCCACGTACGAGTCGTCTGCGACCAGAATCACCGTTCCTGGCGGCAAGGGCAATGCCGTCTTGTCCATTTCCCTTTCCGCCGCTTCCCCCCGGCTGTCTGGGGAAACTTCCCGGATGACCTGCTCGACGTCGAGCACTTGCGCGAGCCTCGTGTCGGGGTTGCCGGGGTCGAGGCGGGCTATGCCAGTCACCAACGTGCCAGCGTGCGTGCCTTCTGCGGGAAGCACCTGATCCCAATCCAGCCGGACGATTTCGCGAACGTCTTCTACGGCGAAGGCTTGTACAGTTCGCGCAAACTCTGTCACCATCAGGATCGTGTGCCCTAGTTTGGGCTTGCAGCCGATGACGGCGGAAAGATTGATCACCGGGATGATCTGCCCACGAATGTTGGCCACGCCCATGAGGTGCTCGTGCGCATTGGCCAGCGCGGTGATCTTGGGCATGACAAGCACTTCGCGTACCTTGAATACGTTGATGCCGTACAGCTCCCGCTCGCCCGTCGATGGCGATTCACCGAGCCGGAACAGCAATAGCTCGAATTTGTTCGTGCCAGCCAGCTTGGTGCGTTCTTCGATATCCTGATCAATGCTCATGGTCGCTCTTTCACGTACTTTCAGTACTCGGTAAAGTTCCCTACCGCCGAAGTAGCGGTAGCCGCAACAGGTCTGGCGACGGGTGTTGGCAAGGCCTTTTGTGCGGGCGGGGTTTGGGGAGCGCGACTGGCAAATCGATCCGCTACCTCGATATGCCCGTCCTCGATGCGGAAGAACTGGATGCTTTGCTGGAGTTGCTCGGCTTGGCCGGATAGTTCTTCGCTGGTCGCTGCCAATTCCTCGGATGCCGCAGCGTTGTGCTGTGTCGAGGTGCTGAGTTGGTTCATGGCTTTGCCCACCTTGGTCACGGTGTCGCTCTGCTCGGAAGAAGCCGCTGCGATTTCCTGTACCAGTTCGGAGGTCTTGCGGATGCTGGGAACGATGGCATCAAGCAATGATCCAGCCCGTTCTGCTGTCACTACGCTGTCGCGGGCCAATTCGCCGATTTCCTTGGCGGCTTCCTGGCTGCGTTCCGCCAGTTTGCGCACTTCGGCGGCGACGACGGCGAACCCTTTGCCATGTTCCCCGGCGCGTGCCGCTTCGATGGCGGCGTTGAGGGCGAGCAGGTTGGTTTGGTAGGCGATGTCGTCGACGATGCCGATCTTGGATGCGATTTGTTTCATCGCCTGCACGGTGGAACTAACGGCTTCCCCGCCTTCCACAGCCTCTTTCGTGGTCTGCGTGGCCATGTTGTCCGTCACCCGGGCGTTGTCGCTGTTTTGGGCAATGGAGCTTGACATGACGTTGATCGACCCCGTGGTCTGTTCCACCCCCGCAGCCTGCTCCGAAGCAGCTTGGCTGAGCGACTGGGCAGTCGAGCTGACCTGGTTGGCAGCGCCAGAGAGGGCATCGGCGGCAGCGCGCACTTCCGAGATCACTTGCGTCAGGTTCTCCACCGTCGTGTTGACGCTGTCTTTGACCTTGCCGAAAAGACCGGCATAGCTGCCGCTGATTCGCTGAGTCAGATCGCCTTCGGCCAGCGCGGCGAGCACCCGCGCCACGTCGGTCAGTCCTTGCTCTGTAGTTTGTAGTAACTCATTCATGCCGACGCTGAGGTCGGCGATGAAATCGGTTTTTCCTTCCACGCGGATGCGGCGGCTGAAATCGCCTACACCGGCGGCTGCGACGATGTTGGCCAACTCCACTTCCGATTTCATGTCTTCGGTGCGGTCGACCCAGCGTGTGATCCGGCCCAGCGGGTTGCCCTCTGCATCCCGAATTGGCGTCGCCATGAGCCGGAAGTTTCGGCCATGGGCCTCCACGTCAAAGGTTTGGCCGTTTTGCATGGCTGCTTCGAAGCGCTGCACTGCATCGGGTTGTTTGACGAGGTCTGTGAGCCGCTGTCCGTAGTAGCCCCGGACGTCGAAGCCTGGGCCGCCAAAGCGCTGGAGCACCGTGTAGGCGGCAGGGGTTGCGTACACGAATCCCCCGGTGGCGTCCGACACGGTGACGCTTTCGGGAAGGCTATCGAAGGCGAGGCGGATGCGGAGATTCTCCTGGGCTATCTGCTGCTCTTTCTCTTGCAATCGACGGTTTTCTTCCGCCGCACGTTCCCGTTCTTCGGTGCTCTTTGCCATCTGCGCGACAGAGGAATTGGTCTGGTGCAAGGCGTCTCGGAAAGTGCCCCGCAAACCTGCTTCTTGTGCAGTGCGGAAATACTGCCCTTGGCTGGCGTAGCGCAGCACCGTGGCTTGTTCGCGGAAGCAGGCTTCGAGCTGGTCGAGCATGTCGTTGAAATCCCAACACACTCCCTGGAATAGCCCCTGCGTGGGTAATCGGGTTAGTCGTTCTCCAAACTTTCCTCGCGCCACCGCCTTGGCGATGTGCTGGATTTGCAGGATATGCCGATGCTGGCAGCGCAGATTGCGCAGAAGCACTGTCAGGCACCACAAAACCGGTATCAACCAATAAACGGTGAAGGGATCCCCCCTATCGTGCCAAACTTGGAGTGCAGCGCCCCCTACGAGCAGCACACCCGTCACCCATGCGTAGGGTAGTACATCAGAGCGACAGGATGAACTGCTCATAACTCACTCCTTTTTGTTGTAGAACGTTGACCAACCACGCCAGCGATGCAGCGCAGGCGTCCTTCGGACCTGCTTTTCGTTCTTCTTCGAGCATCGCGTGGTACACGTCCGTCATGACGGCAACTCCGGAGGCCTTGGCCTTGCGCCGGACGGAAAAATACCCTGTTGGCATTCCCTGGGGATCCAAATCGGGCGTCACATTGGCAAAAACCCAATAAAACCCGCCGTCCTTGCACATATTCTTGACATAGGCAAAGCATTCATTTTTCTGTTCCAGCGTGTTCCACAAAAAATGGAACACTCCGCGAGGCATATCGGGGTGTCGAATAAGGTTGTGCGGGGCGCCGAGCAATTCTTTCTCGGTGAACCCGGAAAACTCCATGAAAATTTGGTTGCAGTAGGTGATGTGTCCCTTGAGATCGGTCTTGGAGACGATGAAATCGTCTTCCCGCATGACCCGTTCGTGTTTGGTGGGCTGTACCTTGTATTTCATGGGTTTCTCCCTCTGCGTGTGGCTATGGCGGTATGCAGTCGGTAGGGGCCACACTCCCCGTTTCTTTACACATCAGGTCCACCCCAAGCAGGTGGTATCCGGCGTTGCGCTCGGACTATCTCCGTGCCTCCGGGCAACTACGCAACCTTTGCTATGGATAGGCTGCGTATTCCTTGGTGCTTTTCCGCCAAGGTGGCCATATCCTCGATATTGAGCGCCTTGTCAGGTTCCAGGATGACGATGAATTCCTTCCCAATCTTGCCCAGCCCGTGGATGAATTCCCGGGAGATGGTCGTTCCAAACTGGGGCGCTGGTTCGATGTGGGCAGGCGGAATGTCGATGACCTCGCTGACCGCATCGACGAGCAAACCCAACTCCACCTTGTCCATGCCCACGTCGAAGATGATGACGCAGGTTTTTTTCCCCACCTGCGCTCGTTGTCGGCCAAAGCGGGCTTGCAGGTCGATGACTGGCACGACGGCGCCGCGCAAGTTGATGACCCCCCGCACGAATGCCGGCATCAGCGGTACGACGGTCATCGCGCTGTGCTGGATGATTTCCCGCACGCTCCGAATATCGATAGCAAATACCTCGTCGCCAAGGCTGAATGTCAGGTACTGCTCTGCCTGTTCCTTCGTCACCACTGGCGTTCCAGTTTGGGACGCAGGCTTTATGGGTAGTTGTTGCGTCATATTCGACTTTCTCTACTACGGAACGATCCCTCTCCCCCTGGGAAAGGGAAGGGGGAGGGGAGGCTCTGGGTGCGTGCCGTGCGTTGGGATGCCACGATCCCGGCACTGCACAGTGACCCCTATTTTTCTAGAACGGGCGGAAGTTGTCGGGATCGGTTCTGCGTACCGGCCTGGGAATCAGGGGAGTGTGTTCCGGCATGGGTGCGCTGCGCCGCCCTCGCACTTCCACATGTGGTACTGCGGGAGCATCGTCGCCTGTGTGGAAGAAAGCGATGCTCCGCTGCAATTGCCCGGCTTGCTCGGAAAGTTGCTCGCTGGTGGCAGCAAGCTCCTCGGATACGCTGGCGTTTTGTTGCGTGACCTTGCTGAGTTCCCCCATCGCCCCGCCGATTTGGGTGACAGACTCGCTCTGCTCCGCGCTGGCAGCGGCAATTTCCTGTACAAGCTCCGAAGTCTTGCGGATGCTGGGGACGATTTCTTCGAGCAGCCGCCCTGCATGTTCGGCTTTTGTCACGCTGTTACCGGCGAGGGAACCAATTTCCTTGGCGGCCTCTTGGCTGCGCTCCGCCAGTTTGCGTACTTCTGCAGCAACGACGGCGAAGCCTTTGCCGTGTTCCCCTGCACGCGCAGCTTCGATGGCTGCGTTGAGCGCAAGCAGGTTCGTTTGGTATGCGATGTCGTCGACGATGCCGATTTTGGTAGCGATGAGCTTCATGGCATCGACCGTTTGCGTCACCGCACCACCGCCATCCGTAGCTTGCTCCGTGGCCTTGGACGCCATGCCATCCGTCACTTTGGCGTTGTCGCTGTTCTGGTTGATCGACGACGACATCAACGCGATTTGTGCAGTCGTTTCTTCGACCGACGCCGCTTGTTCACTGGATGCCTGGCTCAATGCTTGTGCAGATGAACTAAGCTGCCCCGAAGCGCTGGTCACCGACCCCGCTGCCATCCGTACTTCCCCGATCACGCGCTTGAGGTTGTCGACGGAGGTATTCACGCCATCCTTGACTCGGCCAAATAGACCGTCGTAGTCCTGGATGATGCGCTGTGTCAAGTCACCCTGGGAAATGGCCAGCATGACTCTGGCTACGTCTTCCAGACCCCGTTCGTTGATGTCCAACAACTGGTTCATCCCGCTGGAAATTTTGGCGAAGAAGCCTACTTTGTTGTCGACCCGCAGCCTGTTGTTGAAGTTTCCTCGTGTGGCTGCTTCCACCATTGCATCCAGCTCGACCTCCGAGGCAATTTCGTCAGTGCGGTCGATCCATTGCGTAATCCTGCCAATGGTGGTTCCGCTGGCATCACGCACGGGTTTGGCTTGCAGCCGCAGTTGGCGCCCCCCTGCTTCCAGATCGAGGGTTTCTTCGGAGCGCAAGGCGTGTTCGAAGCGCGCTGCGCGGTCTGGATCCCGCAGCAGGGTGCCGATCTTGTTCCCGTAGAACTGCTGCACATCGAATCCCGGCCCACCTACAAGTCGGAGCATTTCCTGTGCCGAGGGTGAGGCATGCACTAGGCGGCCTTGGGCATCGGATACCGTGACGCTCACGGTATCTAGCGCGACACGAATGCGTTCGTTGAATCGGGCAGCTTCGGCCGCAGCACGCATCGTGGCTTGCACCGTGTCCATGGCTTGGGTCACACGGGCTTTTTGGCCCGGCAAGCGATCCATGACCACGTCCAGATTGCCGTTGGAATATGCCTGGATGACCTCAACCACTCGCATCTTGACCGCTATATGGTTGCGAACGAGCTGGTTGACGGACACTGCCATTTCGCCATACACGCCCTGCAACTGATCCGTCGGGATTGTGTAATCGAGCATGCCCGCATCGTGTTGGCGTCCCATCTCACGCAGTGCATCGACGAAGCGACCGAGAACTTCTTGCATGGATGCCATGGAACACAAAAGCTGCCCGGTTTCGTCGGCAAACTGTTCTCCTGTGTCGCCATCCAGTTTGCCAGCCGCTACCCCTTCGGCTACGCGCACAGCACGCGCCAACGGAATCGTGATGCTGCGGATGAGTAGATAGCCGGCTACGACTGTCGCGACTACCGCTAGAGTGATGGCGGCAATGATTCGGCTCTGCGTTGTTGCCGCACTGGAATGAGCCGCACGATATGCATCCTCCGCTTGCGTGAGTTGTGCTTTCTTCAGGCGATGGATGGCAGGCGCCAGCTCTGCCCAGCGGTTCGTGAGCGTCTCATCAAGGAGTAATGCGCGGGACGGGCTGTCGTCACGCAAGGCATCGACCATGGGCTGCAGGCCATCGCGGACGAAGGCCGTGCGCTTGGCTTCCAAGTCTAGGAGCAATTTGCGATCTTCGTCATCGTCGCGTCCATCCGCGTGGGCATGGAAGCGGCGTAGTGCTTCATCGACGATGGCAATGTTGGCTGTGATGCTCTCGACAGCTTGGCGAGAATTCGCAGTCGAGGGGTTGAGGATAGCGCGCATCACCAACAACTGATTCTGCTGGATGAGCGTCTCGACCGTAGCCAGGTGTTCGAGCGGAAGCATTCCCTGGTCGTATTGATCCTCGACTTGGTCATTGGCATGGGCGGCTGCACGCAACCCCACCCAGCCAACGACGACCAATGCACACGCCAGCACTGTCAACAACACAGTAAGGCGCACCCCAATTCCCAGATCTTTCCAACGCATGACTATGCTCCTGCCCTGTGAGGACTTGCTATGGCGCCAGACCGACACCAACGTTGTTACCAAGCAGCGGCGTGCGACCTTTCCAAGAATGCACGCCCGTGCAAACTGTTTATCCGCCGAGCTCCGTTAGCAGGCTGAAACACTTGTTGATGCGTTCTTTCTGAATGCCTCCGGCCAGTTTGAGCGCATCGGCTTCCTGCCCAGCGAGGATGAGCGGAACCAGTTCAGTTTCCCGGGTTTTCTTGAAGGCACCCCAGGTCTCCACCAATTCCTGGAATTGGGCTTCCTTGCCTGGAGGTGCCTTGAGTTTGGCCAGCAGAGCACTGGTTGCCGCAGCAGTATCTTTGACGATCTTTTGCTGGTCGGCTCCGCGCCGGGTTTTGTCGGTCGCCAGCACGACGAGGCTTTCGCGCGCTGCGGTCATCTTGGCACGCAGGGTTTTGAAATCATCGGCATAGGCTCCGGTTGCCCACAACATCGCGCACAGCGCGACCGTTCCTGCCATCAACCACTTTTTCATGATGCTCTCCTTGCTTTGCTAGTTAGACACACAATCATTTCGCCCACCACGGATCGCGGTGCATGCCACGGTTTACGTCACAGCTTATGCCACGCTAGTGTGCTCCGCAGTGACCAATTCCCCCAACGACGCGACATCCAGAATCAACGCGACTTCGCCGCTCCCCAGGATGCTCGACCCGGAAATGCCCCGCAGCGTGCGGAATAGCCTTCCCAAAGGCTTGATGACGGTTTGTTGCTGACCAAGCAGCACTTCGACTTCGATCCCGTATTTGCCACGCGGGGAGTTGACGACGACGACGCTGGTGCGGTCCGGCAAGCCCGATTCGATGCTGTACAGCGTGCGCAGCCGAACCACCGGCAACACCGCACCGCGCAACTCGACGCAATGCCGCCCGGTAGGATCGACGCGGACATGTTCCCCACCTGCCTCAATGACCTCGACGACCGAGCCGAGGGGCAGGACGAATTTGGCTTTGCCTACGCCGACGAGGAAGCCGTCGATGATCGCCAATGTCAGCGGTAGCCGAATGTCCACTTGCAACCCTTTGCCAGGGCGGCTGTACAGTTTGATCGACCCGCGCAATGCTTCGATATTGCGGCGTACCACGTCCATCCCCACCCCGCGACCGGACAGGTTGGTGACCTGGTCCGCAGTGGAAAAGCCAGGCTCGAAGATCATCATGTAGATCGTCTCATCGCTGGGAACGATGCCTGGCTCGATCAGTCCCCGGTTCCAGGCACGCTGCAAGACGCGGTCTTTGTTGATCCCCCGGCCATCGTCTTCGATGCGAATCAGGATGGCGCCTGTCTCATGGCGTGCGCACAGCGCGAGCCGCCCCATGGAAGGCTTCCCTGCCGCAAGGCGCTCCTGTGGCGGTTCCAGGCCGTGATCAAGGGAATTGCGAACGAGGTGCATGAGCGGGTCTGCGATCTTCTCGACCATCGATTTGTCGAGTTCGGCCTCCCCGCCGATGATTTCGAAATTCACTTCTTTGCCCAGACTGGATGCGGTATCGCGCACCACGCGGCGGAATCGGCTGAAAGTCTCCCCTACGGGAACCATCCGCAGCCCCAGCGTGCCGTTGCGGATTTCCTCAATGAGGCTGTTCATGTGCAGGTTGGCTTCGATCAGCGCGACGTTGCGCGTTTCGCGCGCCAGCAGATTCGCGCCCGCCCCGGCAATCACCAGCTCGCCCAACAAGTTGATGACGGCGTCGAGCCGGTCGGCTTGCACCCGGATGTAGCGGTTTTCTTCGCTGACATTCGTTTCCCGCGCCTTTTGTTGCTTTTTCAGCGCAGCTTCGACGACGTCCGGGGAGACACCGGCGTTGGCTTCGAGGAGGTTCCCGATCTTGGGTCTTTCCCCTGCCGAGACCGTGGCCGCACGTTCTTGGTCGGTCAGGACTTCGGTGAGCTTGTTTTGGGTGACTGCGCCGACGGAAACCAGCATGTCCCCCAGCCTCGGGGTGCTGGGCATCGTTTCGATTGCCCGCACGAGCTTCTGTTCCGGGCTTTCCGGCGCACGGATATCGAGTTCGCAGTCATCGACGACGAAGCTGAACGCGCCCTCAATGTCTTCCCGGGTTGCCTTGGATTCGAGCTCCATCGTAAACCCGAGATAGCAGGTTTCCGGGTTGAGGTTGACCAGCGAGGGAACCGTGTCCACTGCACACACCATCGACCTGATCTTGCCCTGGACATTGAGGTACTTAACGATGGACAGGGGATCAAGCCCATTGCGGAAAGTGTCGGGGCCAAAGCGTGCAGAAACGTTCCAAGTCGCAATCGCAGGAGTACTCCCTGGAGTGAGCGAGGTGGGTGAATCGCCCGGTGACGATACCGCTGGTGCCGGGGCAGCTATTCCTTCCGTATACGCACGCAACTGGATGGTTAAGTCGGCGCGGAGATCGCGTTGATCCCCGGAATCCGCAGCGTCGTCCGTCGCAGTCTGCACCAGGAATTTGATCTGGTCGTTGCATTGCAGCAGCAAGGTACTCATTTCAGGGGTCAGGGCGACTTCCCCATCGCGCAATTTGTCGAGCAAGGTTTCGACATGGTGCGTGAATTCGACGATCTTGTGCAGCCCGAAAATGCCGGCGGAGCCTTTGACGGTATGTGCGCAACGGAATAAGCTGTCCAACAATTCCCTGTTGTCTGGCGCTTCCTCCAGTTCGAGCAACAAAGACTCGATGGACTGCGTCTGTTCCCCGGCTTCGCTGATGAATGCGGGCATTGCCGCAGCGATGAAATCCTGGTCTGCGTCTTGATTCATGGTGTGTCTTCCCTCAGGACGGGTGGGTCATGGTGTCCAGCCAGCGCGTCAGTCCCAACAAGGAGCAGGCGCGAACGACGGCATCGCTGGGATGCGTCAATCGCCAAGCGTGATCCATGTTGGCCAGTGATGCCAGCAACTGCAACCCGGCGCCGTCGATTTCTGACACCTTCGCTGCAGAAACATCAAGCACCGCTGTGTTCTTCGCGGTCTGCTTGCTGACCCACGCCAAGAGCTTGTCCCGGGTCTCGATGGCGCTGTAGATGGTCATTTCCTCGGGGAGCTCGAACTGTTCACTCATGGCAATTTCCTGGAAAAAACGCCAGATGCATTAATGAAGGACGAAAAGCACAGCACTACACCACGGCCTGGCTTGTGGGTCGAAGACCTGCATCTTGGCAATACGCCTTGGCAATACGCACACTGCAACGCGCCCACCACAATAAGACACGGCGTCATTAGCGTTGACCCCGGTTGGCGTTGACCCCGGTTAGTGGTACGAATAATCAGGGCAAGCAGAGCTTGGAGACGGCATTGAGCAGAGAGGCGGGGGAAAAAGGTTTGACCATCCATGCCTTGGCACCGGCGGCTTTGCCTTCCTCTTTTTTGGCCTCCTGGCTTTCCGTAGTCAACATGAGGATGGGCAGGAACTTGTAGTTGGGCAGCGCCTTGGCGGCCCGTACAAATTCGATCCCGTTCATTTTGGGCATGTTGACGTCACATACCACCATGTTGATCTTGCGACCATCAAGATACCGCAATGCGTCTTGACCATCGCACGCTTGCAGCACCTCATACCCCGCACCTTGCAGTGCCATCGCAACCACCTGGCGGAGGCTGGCGGAATCATCAACCACCAATATCGTTTGCGCCATACCTTTGCACCTCAAAAGAAAGTCGTTTCTTCTTCACCACCATTGTTCTGGTGTGATTCCCCGGCGTGGTGGAACTGCTCCACCATCACATACGAAGACTGTAGGCGTTCGAGCCATTGCTCCGGCCCCAAAGATGTGTCTGCATCTTCGATGGCCTTGCGCAGTCGCTCGACGTCAGTTCGGAGGATGGCCACCATCTGGTTGAGCCGATCCTGGTATTGAAAACCGCGATACATCCGATCCACCTGTTGGATGACCAGTTGTGTTTCCCGCTCAAAGGGTTTGGCCATCGCTTCGAGGGAATCGACGCAACGGTGAATCATTTCCTTGGCGCGGTCGATTGCCTCCGCCACCTGGGGAGTGCATTCCCCCAACACGGGATCGAATACGGCATCGCAGGCCCGCGCCAATTGGGTGATGCCCCCATCTCCCTGGGCGAGCGCTTCGGTGATCTGCTGCGACTGGCGCGTCGTCATGTCGAGGTGCGGGCCGATATCCGAGAAGGCGGAGAGCATTTCCGCCACGGCACCTTCGGAATGCCGACACAGCACATCAAGGTGTCTGGTCCAGACTGGCAAGACTTGCGCGCTTAACCCAACGAGGGTCTGCGCAGCAACCTCGCGGGCTTCAGGAGTGGGTTCAGTCATAACTATGCCACCGGGAGTTGAAGTAGCACCCACAGCCCACCAAGCGATCATCGTCCAACGGAACGACGTACGCTGTTTTGCGCTGCACCTCGCCCGTCGTGGGATTGGTGATGCTGTAGCTAACCCAGCCCCCTTGTTCTTGGTCGCACAAAGCCCACGCTTCTTCCAAAAGCTGGTCGGCATCCAAGCCCGGCATGGAACGCAGATCGGTACCATCTTTTTCCGGCATCGCACCATGGACGGTGTACATCCCGGCACGGTCGACCACGAAGACGTACATATCCCGGTCGAGGAAAGGGCCGTGGGGGTCATGGAAATCGTGGATGGCGCGCTCTTCTCCCACGCTGCGCCAGTGCATCATTGCGTCGAAAACGAGCTGCCGAGCCTGGTCTGCAGTGCCTTGCCGCAACTGGATGTCCCCCACCGAAATCTCCAGCGTCGATGCTTGCTGGATGAGACGGTCGGAATTGACGCTTGCGCGGGTGACCAGTGTCGTGTTTTCTTGTGTGAGGATATCGAGGTCACCGACGGCATGCACTACTTCTTCCAACGCGCTGCTTTGGGAGGCAGAGCCTTCGGCCATGACGTTCACGTTCATGGCGATCTCCGCAATACCGGAAATCAGGCTGGCCATCGTGTCGTTGATTTGCTTGATCCCCAGTACCGTATCCCCCACGCGGGCAGCGGATTCGGCAATCAATCCCCGAATTTCGGCAGCGGCAGCTTGGCTGCGCTTGGCAAGGTTGCGCACTTCTGCAGCCACCACGGCAAACCCCCGGCCCTGTTCGCCAGCCCGTGCTGCTTCGACGGCGGCGTTGAGCGCAAGCAGGTTGGTCTGGAAAGCGATGCCGTCGATCACGCCGATGATTTCGGACATCCTGCGGGATGTGACCTCCAGCGGCCCCATGCTTTGCATGGCATCGTGCATCATCGTGCCTGCCGAGTTGGCTTCGTTGTGCAGGCTGCTCGTCATCATGCTGACCTCGTGCGCCGCCTGGGCGTTGCGGGCAACGGTCTCGCTGACGTGCTTGACGTGGATCGACGTCTGTTGCAAATGCTGCCCTTGTGCTTCGGCTCGCTCCGCCAGCGAACGGGTATCTTCCACGAGCTTCTTGCCCGTATCCCCCAGCAGCACGGCGGCAGTACGGATGTTGGAAACCATCCAAGACATGTTCTGGATCATGTGTTCCAGATGGCGCCCGAATTCGCCGAGGGTGCTGATGTCCGTCGTTCCCCTGCGAGTGAGGTCGCCCATCGACGCCGAACGCATGGCCCCTTCGGTGCGGTCGCGCTCGTTGTAAGTCAGGTCAAAGAACGCCGCCTGAAAATACCCCCACAGCAATACTCCTATGGCGATCACGACCAAGACAGCAATATCTACAGCCAAGCTCTTTTGCTCGCCCTCGGTCAACCGCAACACAAAAACGACAGCCAGCGCCAACAGTAAGGGGGCAGGCAAAACCCAGAACCGCGCACGCCCCGACAAGGGGCGCAGGATCCAGGATGCGGGCGTGAAAAATGCCATGGAGAGGCTCCCGAGGTGGTCCCGACAGTACGGCGACAGTGACGCTACGACGGAGTACGACGATGAAAAGTGCGATGAGCGCTACCGGTGCAACCAGTGTTGCTACGGGGTAGTGCCGTTCAGTGCCAACTCCAGCTTGGCTTGCAGCGTTTCGAGCCTCGGAGGCTTGACGATATATCCGAAGGTACCCAGCGGCATGGCATGCTCCAAAGTGGTCGTGCTGGCATCGGCGCTCATGAAAATGACTTTCATGCTCCGGACGAGCTGATTGGCATGGGAGCGCAATTGCTGCACGAACTCTATACCGTCCATCGGCTGCATGTGGATATCGGTCAACACCACGTCGGGCCGAAAAGTCTCGACAGCGCGCAGGGCACTGGCACCGTCCGCTGCCGTTTCGATGGCATGGATTCCCAGGCGGCGTAAATTGTTGACGACGAAATTGCGCATTACGGGGTCGTCTTCCACCACCATGATACGGGCTTGGGTAATTTTCATTGCTGATTTGCTCACTTATTTGGCCACCGGCCAGAACACCGCGATCAATAGACGATCCACGCCGGATCGACGAGAACACTGCACATCACAGAACTCAGAACTGCCCCAGCGATTCCCTTCTCTCAGCAACTCGCACCATTTTGCGCCAAAAACTCGCGAATCTCCGCGACGAGCCGCTCCAACTGCGGCTCCAATTCGGTGTAGAGGGGCAGTACCACCGACGCAGGCTCGGTCTTGCTGATTTTCTCCACGGACGTGACACGTTCGATCAACGCATCGCACGCAAAGATAGGCATGTATCCCTTGATCGAGTGGAGCACCTTGTTGGCGGATGCAGCATCTCCGGCATGGAGCGCTTTCCCGATACGCGGTAGCTCTGGGGCCAAGCTGGCCACGACTGTTTCCAGAATTCTGGCCAGGCTTGCATGGGAACCCATCATGCCTACGCCTCGGCTTATATCTAGTATCTGACAGAAAAATAGAAAACCATGCAAAATCAACAGGGTACGCTACGTTTGGGTGGGTGAAGATTGAGCCGCTTTCCTGCGATTTTCATGAGATTATGCATAAGATGTCGCATTACACACAAAATTTTTAATTTTGATATAATATTTTCATCCTACTTCAATCTTCATTAAAATAATTGGGAACTACATGCGCTCTGTCATAAATCCTCAGATGAAATTAGGCGAAGATCCTATCGCCAACATTCAACTTGATCTGCGTTCTCGCGATGATATCCCAAAATTGCTGCTAGGACTTCAGTACATCTACACAATACCAGACGTACGCAAAGAAGTTTTCTCTATCCTCTCAGAAATTCTCCCGGTACTCCCTTCTGGTGAAAAAGTAAAAGCACATATGGGTCGCCCAGGTATGTCGCAGTGGCAAATTCTTGTCATCGGTGTGGTTCGATTGGGTCTGAATATCGATTACGACCGATTGGAAGAGCTGGTGAATCAACATCGGACATTGCGACAAATGCTCGGGCATACTGACTGGTATGATGAGACAAAATACAACGTGCAAACCCTGAAAGATAATTTGAGGTTATTTACCCCAGAGATTCTTGATCGAATCAATCAAGTTGTGGTCAAAACCGGCCATACGCTAGTAAAAAAAAGCCCGGACGACGTTCTACACGGTCGTTGTGATTCCTTTGTCGTTGAAACAGATGTACATTTTCCAACCGATTTGAATCTTCTTTTTGATGCTATAAAAAAGATCATTGCATGGAGTGCAAAGTTAGCGGAGAAACATAAATTGTCTGGCTGGCGTCAGCATGAACACTCTTATCGCCAATTCAAAAAGCAGTATCGCCATATCCAGCGGCTTCGGCGCTCTCATTCAAAAAATGAAGCCAAACGTGCAGCAAAGGAAGCTGCCATCCACGAAGCATGCGAGGAATATCTCAAGCAAGCCAAAGAGCTGTTCGAGCGCGCCACCCAAACAAGGCAGGAAGTCGTCTTGGCTGCATCGCAGATCAGCGCACAGGAGCAAGGGTTGCTATCGAAGCTGCAGGTCTTCATAGGGCATGCAGAAAAGTTATCAGATCAGATTCGCCGTAGGGTGATCAACGGGGAACGCATTCCGCATTCGGAAAAGATATTCTCGCTGTTTGAACCGCATACGGAGTGGATAAGCAAAGGCAAGGCTGGTGTGCCTGTGGAATTGGGGGTAAAGGTTTGTATTCTGGAAGATCAACATCGTTTCATTCTGCATCATCACGTTATGGAGAAGCAAGAAGATAACGAAGTTGCTGTACCAATGGTTGAAGCTGCCAAAGAACGATTCTCGACTTTGAATGCCGTGAGTTTTGACAAAGGATTCCACAGTCAAGAGAATCAGAAAAAATTGGCAAAATTATTAGACTGTGCTGCTTTACCAAAGAAAGGGCGCTGTTCTCAAGCGGAACAAGAACGAGAATCGAGCGAGACATTTGTGAAACTACGGAAAGCACATTCTGCTGTAGAGTCGGCGATCAATGGATTGGAACACTTTGGTTTGGATATGTGCCCCGATGAGGGAATAAAAGGATTCAAACGCTATGTTTCATTGTCAGTCTTGGCACGAAATTTTTACCGTATTGGCATGGTGGTTCGTCAGCAATCGATTGATGCCGAGCGAACGACACCACCATCCATTCGTCGAGCGGCTTGATGCCGCTCGACGGTCTTTTTCAAGGGATGCATGAGTGGTTGCAGAGGATAGCTTTTCCTTCATTCACCAATAATTCAATTTTTGGAGCAGGATACATGGTTTTTGTCAAAATTCGACCGCAAAAAAATTTGTAATCCGGTCTAGGTTCCGGATCACTTCCTGAAAGTACCGGGTACACGCATCAAAAATCCGACTTTTCTGTCAGCCACTATCTAGGCATTTATCCAGGCATTTCGCCTGATTTGTATCGTTGACCGACGAACCCATCGTGACTTCCTCGCTCCCAGCAACGCAAGATCAAACTCTGTACCCCATAGGCCGAAGATATGGCCGGAAGTTACGGTGCAGATGGTACCCAATATGTAGGTGGATAGTCTGCCTGAGGCATTGTAGAGTTCGAGGAATTTGCCTTGTCCAGCCCTTGTGCTACTTTGTCCCAACCAGCGTGTAACCTTTCAGGTTCCGAGCACACTGCCGCTACGTAGCGTGTAGCCCCGCAGAAATTCTGCGAGCAACAAACGCTTTCCGCCGGCACGTTGCACTTCGAGCAACTGTACTGCCGTGCCGTTCCCGGCAGCCACGACGATACCTTGCTCCCCGACATCGAGCACTGCGCCGCAACATGCGCCTTCCCCGTGCCCGCGCTGGGTTGCCTCGGCCTTCCACACTTTGAGCACAGTGTCCGCATACGTGGTGTGGGCGCCGGGGGCAGGCTGGAAAGCACGCACCTTGCGGCAGATGGCTGGTGCGTCGAGTGTCCAGTCGATCTGTGCCTCGTGTTTGTCGATCTTGGCTGCGTAGCACACGCCATCCGTCGGCTGCGGGGTGGGAACGATCTTGCCGGAAGCCACTCCATGGAGCGCCTGTAATACCAGCCCTGCCCCGATGTCTGCGAGCCTGTCATGCACCGTCTGCGCCGTGTCTTGCGCGTCGATCGGGATGGAGCCTGCGAGCAGGATGCCCCCGGTATCGAGACCGGCATCCATTTGCATGATCGTGACCCCGGTCTGGGTATCGCCTGCCTCGATGGCGCGCTGGATCGGCGCTGCTCCACGCCAGCGAGGCAACAGGGATGCATGGATGTTCAGGCACCCCAGCCGGGGGGTATCGAGCACCCACTGCGGCAAGATCAGCCCATAGGCAGCGACGACCATGGCATCTGCCTGCACACGTTGTAGCGCAGTCTGCGCGGCGCGGGCATCGTCCGGGAACTTGCCGTCCAGCCGCAGGCTGCGCGGTTGCTGCACGTCGATGCCTTGGCGCTGTGCAAATTCCTTGACGGGCGAAGCTATCGTGCGCATCCCGCGCCCTGCAGGGCGGTCGGGTTGGGTCCATACCAGCGTGACTTCGTGCCCGGCATTGCACAGCCCCGCCAGCGCTTGGGCGGCGAAAGGTGGCGTTCCGGCAAAGACGAGGCGCAAACGTTGCATCACGGCCCTTCCATTGATACCAACAACAAGAAGAACGGAGACTTCAAGCTTCCCGCTCTGCCTTGCGCAATCTGCTGCGGATGCGGCTGCGTTTGAGAGGGGACAAGTACTCGACGAACACCTTCCCGGCCAGGTGATCCATCTCATGCTGGATGCATACTGCCAACAGTCCTTCGGCTTCGATGCGACGCCAGGCCCCAGCAGTGTCTTGCACGTCGATATGCACTGCTGCGTGGCGGGAAACCTTGTCGTACTCCCCGGGGACGGACAGACATCCTTCTTCGCCGACCACGCATTCTTCGCTAACCCAAACCAGCCTTGGGTTGATCAGCACCTGCGGGCAGTCATGTTGTTCAGACACATCGAGCACGACCACCCGCTCATGCACGTCGACTTGCGTCGCTGCCAGCCCGATTCCCTTGGCGGTGTACATCGTTTCGATCATGTCTGCCACCAGCGACTGCAAGCGGGGGCCGAATTCCTGCACAGACTGGGCGACGGTGTGCAGCCGGGGGTCGGGGTAACGGAGAATGGGGAGCAGGGCCATGGCAGCAAATCGGGGATGGGATGGCGCGGCCGCCAAGGGCAAACCGACGGCGCAGCGCATCAGAACATTGTCGCAACTCGCTGCTGCCGTGCAGGGCTATGATCTTTGTCGACCCCACCCTCGCAACCTTTGCCGTAGAGAACACGATGCACACCTTGCCACGACCATCGGGTGCGGTCGCACTGACCTTGGCCCTGCTCCTTGCCGCTTTCGCACAGGGTTCCCCGGCATCGACCTACGACACCCCAACCCCTCGCCAGCGAGCCACCGCCAAGCAGGTAGCTGTGACGGGGGTGCCGTTGGGGGAGCTGGCCGCCAATGCGCCTTCCAGCTACACCATCCAAGCCGGCGATACGCTCTGGGGCATTGCGGGGATGTTCTTGCGCAGCGTGTGGCGCTGGCCGGAACTGTGGGGGATGAATCTCGATGACATCCAGAACCCGCACCTCATCTACCCAGGGCAGGTGTTGTATCTCGACACCCGCAATGGCCGGGCTTTTCTCCGCACCAGGCCGGGCGGGGGCGTCGGCGGTACCCCCACCGTGCGGCTTTCTCCGCGCACCCGCATCGAACCCCTGAGTGCCGGGGCCTTGCCCACGCTCCAAAGCCATTTGATCGAGCCTTTTCTGGCTGAACCAATCATCGTGGGGGAAGGGGAATTGGCGAAGGCTGCGCGCATCGTCGCCACGCTGGAAGGCCGCGTACTGCTGACACGCGGAGACCGCGCCTACGCCCGTGGCCCCTTCGGCGCGGAACTGCTCGACGACCCGACCAAAAAACACCAGATCTACCGCATCTTCCGCAACACGACGGCGTTGCGTGACCCCATCACCGGCGAAGTGCTCGGCCACGAGGCGCAATACGTGGGTACAGCGCGGCTGATGCGCAGCGAGTCCACGCAAACCAGTGTGGACGCCGAAGGCAAAGAGGTCGTCGAAATCCTGCCCGCGACGATCGACATCATCGCCGCCAAGGAAGAAATGCGCGTTGGCGACAGGCTGTTGCCCGAACCCCCGCGCGAGGTGCAGAGCTATGCGCCCCACGCGCCTGCTCCAGATTTCGAGGCGCGGGTGGTATCCGTCTACGGTAGCGCTGTCGCCAATGCTGCGCAAAACCAGGTCGTCGCCATCAGCCGTGGCGTGCGCGACGGGGTGGAAAGTGGGCACATCTTCGCGATCCTCAACGACGGTGAGCGCATCATCGACAAAACCGACCCCGAACGTCCGCAGATCAAGCTCCCCGAGGAACGCAACGGCCTGATGATGGTGTTCCGTACCTTTGACCGGGTGTCTTACGCCCTGGTGCTGAACATTACGCGCGGCGTCAAGGTTGGGGATCGGCTCATCAGCCCGATGCATGGAGCGCGATGAACTCGAAGCCTGGCTGCGGCTGACGCTGTGCCCAGGCGTGGGCAACGTTGCGGCACGCGCCTTATTGCAGGCCTTTGGCAGCGCCCCCGCCATCTTTGCGCAGACTGCGGCCAGTCTGGAGCAGGTCGTCTCCGCCAAACAGGCACGATCCCTGCGTACTGCGCCCCCGGAACTGCTGGAGCTGCTGGAGTCCACCCTGACTTGGTTGCAACAGCAACAGGAAGGTGGTGATCCACGGCGCGCCGTCTTGACTTTGGGCGACCCCGATTACCCGCAGGCCCTGCTTCAGACCGAAGACCCCCCGCTGCTGCTGTATGCGCTCGGGAATGCGCGTTGTGCACGCAGCGAGTTGTCGTCGGAACCGCCACCGGAATGGGCATCGGCACCGGCTATCGACCCCACGCGCTGCCTGGCCATCGTCGGCACCCGTTCGCCCACCCCGCAGGGGCTGGACACCGCACGTCGCTTTGCGCGCGTCGCCGCCGAATGCGGGTGGACGGTGATCAGCGGGCTGGCGCGTGGCATCGACGGCGCTGCGCACGCAGGCGCGCTGGACGCTGAGGTGGCGCACTCCCCCACGGTGGCTGTCGTCGGGACGGGTGTCGATCGCGTCTACCCCAAGGCGCACCTCGCACTGGCGCACCGCATCGCCCAACGCGGGCTGGTGCTTAGCGAATACCCGTTGGGCAGTGCCCCGGTCAGTGCGCACTTTCCTCGGCGCAATCGCCTGATCGCCGCGCTCAGCCGGGGGACCTTGGTCGTCGAAGCCGCGCTGCGCTCCGGCTCGCTCATCACGGCGCGGCTCAGTGCGGAACAAGGCAAGGACGTTTTTGCCGTCCCCGGTTCGATCCACGCTCTGCAATCCACCGGCTGCCATGCGCTGATTCAGCAAGGGGCCAAATTGGTCACCTGCCCGCAGGACATCTTCGACGAATACCCGGGCCAGCCCGAGCGCGCAATCTCCGCACCCACTCCAGCACCGATTGCTGTGGATCCTGCGGACCCGAGCCACTGCGTGTTGCGGGCGATGGGCTATGACCCCACCGGGTTGGACACGATCCAGGCCCGCACCGGGATGGACACCGCGCCTTTGCAAGCGCTGCTAACCCAGTTGGAGCTGGAAGGCTCCGTTGCGCGCCTGCCCGGAGGGCGGTTCCAGCGGCAGGGGTGAGGAATCTAGGATCATCGCGACTTCCATCGCTCCCACAACATGTTGGGCAAAGCGGGGGATGGAGGGATGTTGTTGTAGGAGCGATGGAAGAAAACCCTGGCTTTTCCGCGCTTTGCCGCCTACCCACGCGGCCTACAGTGCCCGGATGTTTGACGTTCTGGCTTTTGTTTTTGCTGGTGGTGGCGTTCCCCCGCTACCGCAATGGCCGCTATTGCGGCGCAGGCTCTATGCCCAAGGCTTTGCCCCGCGCGCCATCGACCGTGCGCTGGCGTGGCTGGTGGAATTGCTTCCTGATCCTATGGATGCGATCCACGCCACTGCTTTGACATCGGCTACCCCAAACACCCCACAAGACGACCCAGCGCCTTGCGCTCCAACCAGTATCCGGGTGCTGTCTGCTTGGGAACAACAGCGCCTGGGTTCCGAGAACTGGGGATACCTCTGCCATCTGCACGCCACCGGGGTGCTGTCACAGCAGTGCCTGCACCTCGTACTCGACCGGGCCACGGCAGCATCGCCTATCCCACTGCGGAAGGAAGACCTGCTGCTCGTCGTGGCGATGGTGCTATGGAGCCGCAGGGCGCCCGCCGTCGCGCCTAGGGACGCGAGGTGGGTGGCAGGGGGGATGGGGTGGCATTGACGGGGGTGGAGGTTGTTGCAAGTCTTTGCATCGCAATGCAGCCAACGTTGGATAGCTCGCAACTTTTGCGGTAGTCGGCCAGGGCTTCCTCGCGCTTGCCCAGGGCCTCGTAGGCTTGGGCGCGGCCATGATGGATGATCCCATTGGGCGGTTCGTGCAAATCTTCCACGATACGCATGGCGATATTGAAGGCCGTCACTGCCTTGGTGTTTTCCTTCAATATGGAGTACGTCACACCGAGATTGATCCACGCTGGCCACATGTTTTCCCGGAGCAAGATGGCGATGCGTAGGTGATGCATCGCTTCCTGGAAGTTGTTGACAGGAATCAGCTCCCTACCCAAGTTGTAGTGGATGCGGTACGCCCCGGGAACCAGTGGACGATCACGCACGAGTCGTTCTGCATCACTCCATACCATCACCAAGTGGGAACAGGTCACCAGCCGTTCCATCGACAGGGGAACCAACGTTAGGGCGACGACGAGACCCATCGCGATGATGACGCGCAATCGCATCCTGGTTGCCACCCACCCGAGTGCCAAAAATACTCCAGGCATCCACAAGTAGCCGCGATACAGCACAAACACTTCCTGCATCCGCACGGTGGAAAACTCGGTGCCGAACAGGAGCCAGGGAAACAACATCCCCAGGCCCACCAGACCCACCACACCCCTACGCAATAACAGCCATGCCCCCATGCCACCCCATGCCAGGTAGGCCACCAGAGCCAGCAGGTATGGTGACCATACTGCCGAAGCAAAGTATTCCCGCATGTCGATCGACATCCACTGGGTATTGGGAAAGAGCCACAGGAACAGATATTTGAAAAACAACCAAGACTGGGTGAGTACGCTCAGGGGGTAAGCTAGGCCAAGGTCTGGAAAAACGTCTGTTACGCGCTCTTCGTACGCAGTGGCCAGCAGCCAAGTTCGCCCCCATACTGCCCAGGCTGCAATCAACGCCATGGCAACAAAAACCGGCCAGCGCGCCCGCATCCGCGCAATCCAATCAGTGTGCAACCACGCAGTCAGCGCCACCAGCACTGCGGGCAACAACACTGCATGTTCCTTGGAATACACAGCCATTGCGTACAACAGGACCGCCATCCACAACCCCCAGCGACGTTCCTGGACGCTGCCCCAGGTATAGGCCAGCATCGCCAGCAATGCAAAGAACGTGGACATCAGGACTGTCCGTTGCACTAGATACCCCGCAGCGTAGGTTGCCACAGGGTGCAACGCGAACCATAGTGCTCCAAGGAAGGCCACGACTCGAGGTGGGAATGGCCGTTCCCTGCCCTCCACTTGTGCCAACGCAAACAAATGCGCCAGTAGCCAGTACAGAGCACACACCACCGCTACGTGCAGCGACAGTTGCACGATCCGGTGGGAACGCACCTCCGCGCCCCACCACGCTTGCGTCCAGAGGAAGGTGGCATAAGGCAGCCCCCGCAATTCGTACCACGGCCCAGGGGTGGTAAACAGGGCGGGCTGACCCAGCTTAGTAGTCCGAAAAAAATTCCAGTCGTCGAAAAACAGGGCATTCGATAGGAATGCCGCGTACAACCCCACCGTGGCGGCACACAGCAAAGCCAAGGGCAAGACGGCTTTTAGAAAAGTGCGCATATCGGTTCGGCCAATCGGGAATATGGCCGGAATCTGGATGCTTCTGGAACCGGATTCCGGCAATAAAAAAGCCCCTGCGAGAGGGGCTGCGCTTCGTCAACGCTAAGAGTCAATTAGCCTGCTTTGCACAGGTTGGCAGCAGCGCAAGAGCCACTGACAACCCAAGTTACCTTGCCACTGGTGTAAGTGGGGGTCAATATGTAGTTCTCGCCGTTGAGACCATTGGATCCAATGGCTGTCGCAGTGATCACACCACTTGCCCCGACGGCGACCGAGGCTACGTTGCCTGATGCACCGGCATTGCCAGGGACATTGTTGTTTCCAGCGGTACAGTTCGTCAGGCCATTCTGATCTTGCGCACAAAGTTCCACAGCTACCTTCGCTGCAGAGGTCGCCAAGATGACTTCGCTGAACTTGGCTTTCTTCGTGTATTCCTGGTACGCAGGCAGCGCGACAGCAGCCAGAATGCCGATGATGGCGACGACGATCATCAGTTCGATTAGGGTAAAGCCCTTTTGCATGGAACGGTTCATGATTAACTCCTAGAAAGTGGATTGGGCCACAGCGGCACCGCCAGAGATACAGCAGGAACCGTGCCAGGGCATTTCGACGGGGCAATAGGGGGTCGTTGGGGGCAAATCGGGCATTCGGGGACGCAAACTGTCACTTCCATCGACCGGATACTGACAATTTTTGTCAGCGCCCCCCCAAACTGCCGTTTTTTGTCATGGCGCGATGTATGCCCGTAGCTCGGATGCTGCGTGGCGAAATCTAGGAACTGCTGTACCGGCAAAACCGATCCGTTTTGACCAAGAGCCTGTATTGCGACTCCCGTCGCTCTTACAACGCCAAAACGACCATGGTTCGTAGGCCCCGAGCCGCCTCAATGCGCGACGTTTTCCCGCCGTAGCACTTTGCCGACTGTCTGGAACAGGATCCAGAGGTCAAGCCGGAACGTGCGGCGGCTGGCGTATTCGGCATCGAGCCGCACCTTTTCCGGAATGGGCAATTCGTCCCGGCCATGGATTTGCGCCCACCCCGTCAAACCGGGCGTCAAACGGTGTACTCCTGCCGCAGTGCGTAAGGCGATCAAGTCTTCTTGGTTGAATAAAGCTGGCCTGGGGCCGACGACACTCATCTCTCCACGCAGAATGCTCCAGAGTTGCGGCAATTCGTCGAGGCTGGTTTTGCGCAGCCACCTCCCCAGCGGGGTCACATAGTCTTGGGGGTTGGGAAGCAAATGCGTGGCCACCGCCGGGGTATCGGTACGCATGCTGCGGAATTTGGGCATCCGAAAAAGCCGGTTGTCCCGCCCCACCCGATCCGACCAATACAGCACCGGCCCTGGGGACGTCCATCGCACTGCCAGCGCGATGGCCAACATCGGTATGGCCAGGATCGTCCCGGCAACCAGGGCCAGCATGATGTCGAACAGCCGCTTCATTCCGTTCCCTCCACGGTTTGGCGCAATCCTTCTTCCAGGCTTAGCGGAGGTATCCACCCCAGCATGGTTCGCAGTTTGGTGCTGTCCACCTGCAAGGGGGAGCACAGCCGTTCCACCGCCGCTGCCTTGCCCGCACACCATCCCGCGCAGTGCAACAACTCCACAGGAACGGGAACGATGCGTGGGGCGCGGTGCATGGCCTGCGCCAGCATTCGTACCAGGTCGGCCACCGACAAATCCTGTCCATCGCTGACGAAAAACACCTCCCCGGCGGCGCGAGGGTGCCGCATGGCCACGCACAGGGCATCGACGAGGTTGTCCAGCGCCACCAGGCTGCGCCGTGCGTCCACGCTGCCTACGGGTAACGGCCATCCCTGCCGCACTGCGCGTAGCAACGCGGCAAAGTTGGCGCGCACTCCAGGCCCGTATACCAGCGGGGGCCGCAGCACGACGGCTTCCATCGCCCCGGCTTCTTGCCAAAGCGCTGTTTCGGCTTCGAACTTGCTGCGTCCGTAGTGGTCTTGGGGCTGGGGCATATCGGCTTCGCGGAAAGGCTGGCCCACAGGGCTGCACTCGCCCATCACCTTGACCGAACTCAGGAACACGAAGCGACGCACCCCACAGCGTGCTGCATCCCGTACCAGCTTGCGCGTGGCGTCGACATTGGTTTGGCGGTACGCGGCGAGCGGGTCTGGCGCCGTCTCCCGCATCTGGTGGACGCGCGCCGCCAGATGTACGACGGTATCCACCCCTGCCAGCGCAGGTGACCAATCGGTGTCTGCCCCTATGTCGCCGACGATGATGTATCTCGTCTCCACTCCCGTCTCCACCCCCGTCCTCGTTCCCGCCCCTTCCTTCCGTATTGCCGCCCGGACGTCTACCCCTTCCCGGCGCAGCCGTGCGCACAGCGCCTGCCCAATCCATCCGTTGGCCCCGGTCACAAGTACCGTCATTCCTGTTGTCATGTCTGTCGTCCTAGCTGCCCATCCTGTCGTCGTTGCCCCAGCTTGCGGTACACGTCCGAACACAAAAACCGCAGTACGCTATGCACATGCCAGCGCAGGTACCGCAACTGGCGGTGGCTGGCGCGTTGGGCATGATGCTCTACACGGCTTGCAGTGCAAACGATGGCGCGTAGCCCGGCAAGGGCCATCCGCGCACACAAGTCGACGTCTTCGTAATACAAAAAGAACCGTTCGTCGAAGCCGCCCATACGGGCATACACCTCGCGGCGGAAAAGCTGGAACATCCCGGCGACCCAATCCACCTCGATGCCCACTTTGGCGTCGATGTTTGCGCCCCCTTGGGTGCGGCATCCCCCTTTGACATCGCCCTCCCTTTGGGCGCGATCCTCAGTCAGCACATAGTCGATGCGCCGATGCATCCCCAGCAGCTTGCGCGCCAGCATGCTCCATGTGGGGAAACGCCGCGCGCTGTCTTCCAGTTCCCCCGTAGGCCCTACGACGACCGGGGCCACCACGCCCACACTATCCTGCTGCATAGCTTGCAGCAAGGCGGGCCAGGGGCAGTCGTGCAGGCGAATGTCGGGGTTGAGTACGCAGAAATAGGCGCCTTGCGCCCGCGCAAAAGCCTGGTTGTGGTTGGCGCCAAAGCCCTTGGGGGTGGGATTGCGCAGCACTGTCACCGGCCATGGGAAGGCCGCTGCCTCCAACGATGCCAGGGGTTCCGCAGATTCTTGCGTGTTGAGCGTGACGATCCATTCCATCGCCACCCCCGCGCATACCCGTTGTGCGTCCTGCATCAGCCGTAGCACCATCGGGAGCTGATCGTGGCTGACGACGGAGATCGATACCACTACCGCCTCCATCGGGGATGCAAGGCGACGAGCAAGACCCGGCGCACGAATTTCAGCAAGGAATACCCGCTCAACCCTACCCAGGCGGGCCAGGACAGGCAGCCGTTTCGGTACAGCAGGCGGTAGTTGCCCAGCTCGGCGCGCTCCATGGGCCAGAGGTCGGCACTCAGTCCGGACACCCCGAATGCGCGCTTGTAGATCGCAGCCAAGGCAATGGGGATGCGTGCGATGGGCAACCCCATGCACGCTGCCTGCATCCATAACAAATGGTCTTCCATATATCGCTGGCCTGCGTGGAACCGGCAGGGCAGGTCGCGCCGCAGCATCACCGACGGGGTGACGAAAGGATTTTTGGCCAGCACATGCCACCTCTGCAACCGCTGCGTGGGCTGTTCTTCCACGGGCCACTGCGGCAGCGAGGGTGATGCCACGCGCCGGAACCCATGCCCGACGATCTGCACATCCGGATGGGCCTGCAAGACATCGACCTGCACCGCCACTTTCTGCGGATGCCATGCGTCGTCTGCATCCAGAAAAGCCACCAGTGGTTGCGTTGCCACATTCCACCCCGCATTGCGCGCCGATGCCGCGCCCCGGTTCTCATCGAAGGCCAGCACACGAATCCAACCTGGTGGGTAGTGCGTCTGTACCTGGTACAGGCAAGCGCGTGTTGCGTCCGCACTGCCGTCATCGACGAGGATCAGCTCCGCAGGCCGCAGCGTCTGTGCCGCCACCGAGGCCACAGCACGGGCAATCGTTGCGCTGCACCGGTAGCAGGGGACGACGACGCTCACCGGGGCGCAGTCGGGTGGGTGCTGCATGTGCGTGTCCAGTAGGCGGGCTGGCCCATGCACCGCCGCCCCCAATCCAGCCAAACTCGCGCCCTTGCAGGGCCTAGGCACTTCCACAGCGCAGTGCGCAGCAGTACCCGGGCCAGTGCAAGCAGCCATACCGTACCGGGCCAGCGCAACCCGGCCTTGCGTTGTGCGCGGCGTACTTCCCAGAGCATGGACAGGGAGCGTGTGGGGTCGCTGCTCAGCCCCCCGACGCGCATCGCGCTCACTCCTTTGTCGATAAACACCGCAGAAGTACCGTGCAGCGCCCGCAGCAGCCAGTCGTAATCCCCGGCAATCCGGAAATTCGTGTCGAAGTCCCCGTATCGGGCAAAGGCTGTGCGACGGTGCAACGTTGCCGGGTGTGGAATGCACATTTCTTGCAGAAAGCGCTGCCGAATCTGCGGCCACGGGGTTCCCAACGCATAGAGGGTGTGGTCTCCATCCCCCAGAATCTCGACCCGCCCATACACCACCGGCACCTCGTCAGTCACCCCTCGCAACGCCTGGGCCAGGCTGTCCAGCACGCCGGGGTGCAGCAGCCGGTCGCTGGCTCCGAGAAAGAGCACCCAGTCCCCACGCACGTGCTCCAACGCCTTGTTCCATGCGTCGTAGACCCCGGTGTCCGGTTCGGAAATCCAGTACGCCAGGCACGCACGCTGGCCGGTGTTGCGGCGCAGTAGCTCGACCGTACCATCGGTCGATCCGCCATCGATCACGACGACTTCCCGGTGCGGGTAGGTCTGCGCGTCGATGCTGTCGAGGCACTCTTGCAGATGCGCTGCGCCATTGCGCACGGCCACGACTACGCTGAATCGCGGCTTTTCTTGCTCATCCCGGCAGCCTGTGGCTTCCGTCATGCAGTCTTTCTCCTTGTACACACGCACACCATGTTCCTGCTGACCGATGCGCTGCAAGATCTCGGCCTATCGCTATCCACCCAACAGATCGATCAACTGCTGGCATATACCGATCTGATCCAGCGATGGGGCGCTGTTTATAACCTCACAGCCATTCGCGATAGGGAAGGCATCCTGCGCCACCATCTGGCCGATTCCCTCGCCGTTGTCGGGCCTTTGTTGCGTCGATGTGCCGATCTTGGTATTCCCACCCAGTCGCTGCTCGATGTCGGCTCCGGCGCTGGACTGCCGGGGGTGGTGGTCGCCATCGCCTGCCCGGAGATTGCCGTCGATTGCGTCGATAAGGTGGCCAAAAAGGCCGCATTCGTGCAGCAGGTAGCAACGGAGCTGGAGTTGCCCCGGTTGCGTTCGCTGCACTCGCGCGTCGAAGCCTTGCGCGGGCAGTATGCGGTGATCACGTCCCGCGCCTTTGCCAGCTTGGCCGACTTCACCGGCTGCACCGGCCATCTATTGCGCGAAGGTGGGGTCTGGATGGCGATGAAGGGTGCCATGCCAGAACAGGAAATGGCTGCATTGCCCGCCACAGTGCAGGTGCGGGAGGTCGACAAGCTCCCTGTGCCGGGGGTGCAGCGCTGCCTAGTCTGGATGGAACGGCACCCTGAAGCCTGATCGCACCGAAACCCGGACAATCCGCGCTCTTTCCATCACGCCATGCCTGCCTATTCCTACGAAGCCCTCGACGCCCAGGGCAAGCCACGCAAAGGGGTGCTCCACGCTGATTCCCTCAAGACTGCACGCAGCACGCTGCGGATGCAGGCTATGGTGCCACTCACCGTGTCCGCGCTGGGGGCGCAATCCACGCCTACCGGAGGCACGCCCCGCTCGCGCAAGGTGTTTTCCGCCGCCGGGTTGGCGTTGTGGACCCGGCAAATTGCTGGGCTGGTGTCTTGCGGGTTGCCGTTGGAGCGGGCGCTGTCTTCGCTGGCCGACGAAGCCGAGCGCGCATCGGAACACGAGTTGCTCGCCACCCTGTGCGCAGAAGTTGGCGCGGGGGCGACGTTCGCCAAGGCGTTGGCGCAGTTCCCCGGCGAGTTCCCCGAGGTCTACGTCGCTGTGGTCCGTGCGGGGGAACATAGCGGCGACTTGGGCCTGGTGCTCGAACGCATGGCCGACGAGCTGGAAGCACAGCAGGCGCTGCGTTCTAAGCTCTTCGGTGCGGCGCTGTATCCCGCGATCGTCACCGTATTGGCTATCGCGATCGTCGCGTTTCTCGTCACGTACGTCGTTCCCCAGGTGGCCAACGTCTTTGCCGGAAGCAAGCGTGCATTGCCACTGCTGACGACGATCTTGCTCGCCATCAGTGCCTTTTTGCGCAGCCATGGTTGGTGGATTGTGCTCACGGCGGTAGCGGCGGCCATCGCTGCAAAGTTTGCCTTGCGTGACGAGCGTGTGCAGGAACGCGTCGATGCAGCGTGGCTGACCTTGCCTCTGCTGGGCAAGCTGTCCCGCAGCTACCATGCTGCGCGCTTTGCCAGTACGCTGGCGCTGCTTGCCGCAGCGGGCGTGCCGATCCTGAAGGCGCTGCAAGCCGCAGCGGAAACATTGGGCAACCGCGCACTGCGCAGCGATGCCTTGCATGCTCTGCAACTTGTTCGTGAAGGGGCGCCGCTGGCCTCCGCGCTGGCACAACACAAGCGCTTCCCCGCCATCTTGTCGATGTTTTCGCGGCTGGGGGAACAGACCGGGCAACTCCCCCTGATGCTGCATCGCGCTGCCAGTCAGCTTAGCGGTGAGGTACAGCGCCGTGCCATGCAACTGGCCACCGTGCTCGAACCCTTGCTGATCGTCGCGATGGGAGCCGTCGTCATGCTCATCGTCCTGGCCGTGCTGCTGCCGATCATCCAGCTCAATCAGTTGGTGCGGTAGGGGGCTGTGCTGCTTTCGGTGGACGGCCCATCCCTCTAAGCCGTGCGCATTGCGAAGACTCCCGGCGCTCCTATCGCTGCTGCCGGAATTTGCGCAGCGCGGTGATTTGGGCGAGCATGACGACCAGTTCGGAGCTGGCTTTTTCCAAATCGACGTCGGATTTGGCGTTTTTGACGGCATCTTCTGCGGCCTTTTTGGCTGCCAAGGCTTTCTCTTCGTCCAAGTCTTGCCCGCGTATGGCAGTGTCTGACAACACGGTCACGCCAGTGGGCTGCACTTCCAGAATGCCGCCTGCTACGAAGATGAACTCCTCGGTGCCGTCTTCCTTATTGATGCGTACCGATCCTGGCTTGATCCGGGTGATCAAGGGGGTATGGCGGGGATAGATGCCCAATTCGCCGATTTCGCCGGGGAGCGCGACGAACAGGGCTTCCCCGGAAAAGATGCACTCTTCGGCACTGACGACGTCGACGTGGAGGGTATTCATTGCAACTTCTTGGCCTTTTCGAAGACTTCCTCAATCGCGCCGACCATGTAGAACGCTTGTTCCGGAAGGTGGTCGCACTCGCCGGAGACGATCATTTTGAATCCCTGGATCGTCTGCGCAAGGCTGACGTACTTGCCTGGCGTGCCAGTAAACACTTCGGCCACATGGAAAGGCTGGCTCAGGAATCGGGTGATTTTGCGTGCGCGGCTAACGGTCAGCTTGTCTTCCGGGGCGAGTTCGTCCATTCCCAGAATCGCGATGATGTCTCGCAATTCCTTGTAGCGTTGGAGCATGCCCTGCACGGCGCGCGCCGTTTCGTAGTGTTCCGTGCCTACGACGTTGGGGTCGAGCTGGCGGCTGGTCGAGTCGAGCGGATCCACCGCTGGGTAGATTCCCATCGATGCGATGTCGCGGCTCAGCACGACGGTCGAGTCCAAATGGGTGAATGTGGTGGCCGGGCTGGGGTCGGTCAGGTCGTCTGCCGGGACGTAGACGGCCTGGATCGATGTGATCGAACCCACGCGGGTCGACGTGATGCGTTCCTGCAAGCGCCCCATTTCCTCGGCCAGGGTGGGTTGGTACCCCACCGCAGAGGGCATGCGGCCCAGCAGCGCGGAGACTTCGGTGCCAGCCAGGGTGTAGCGGTAGATGTTGTCGACGAAAAAGAGCACATCGCGCCCTTCGTCGCGGAAGGATTCGGCGATGGTCAGCCCCGTCAGCGCGACGCGCAGGCGGTTTCCTGGGGGTTCGTTCATCTGCCCGTACACCATCGAGACCTTGGAGTCTTCGAACTTGCTGAGGTTGACCACGCCGGATTCCGCCATCTCGTGGTAGAAGTCGTTGCCTTCCCGCGTGCGCTCGCCCACGCCGGCAAACACCGACAACCCGCTGTGCGCCTTGGCGATGTTGTTGATCAATTCCATCATGTTGACGGTTTTGCCCACCCCAGCGCCGCCAAACAGGCCCACCTTGCCACCCTTGGCGAACGGGCATACCAAGTCGATCACCTTGATCCCGGTTTCGAGCAGCTCCTGGGAAGGGCTTAGCTCGTCATAGACCGGGGCTTTGCGGTGGATCGGCGCGTGCTCGGTGGAGGCAATGGGGCCGCATTCGTCGATGGGGTTGCCCAGCACGTCCATGATCCGCCCTAGCGTGCCCTTGCCGACAGGAACCGTGATGGGAGCGCCCGTGTTCTTCACGACCAAGCCTCTGCGCAATCCGTCGCTGGAGCCTAAGGCGATGGTGCGGACTACTCCGTCACCGATTTGCTGCTGCACCTCCAGAGTGAGGTTGGTTCCTTCCAAATGCAGTGCGTCGTACACCCGGGGCACATGGTCACGGGGAAATTCCACGTCAACGACGGCACCGATGCATTGGACGATTTTTCCGGGCATGGCAGTACTCGGGGAAACAGTTTCGG
The DNA here is from genome assembly GCF_000477435.1 of Candidatus Symbiobacter mobilis CR. Classification (NCBI taxonomy): domain Bacteria; kingdom Pseudomonadati; phylum Pseudomonadota; class Betaproteobacteria; order Burkholderiales; family Comamonadaceae; genus Candidatus Symbiobacter; species Candidatus Symbiobacter mobilis. The sequence goes on along the minus strand of NC_022576.1, from coordinate 1,932,320 downwards.
TCACCATGGGGTCTATGCTCCTGAGAGGGAATCTGGATGCGTCGTAGCGGACAGGATTGGGAGTAGCGCAGGGGCTACAGGGTCTATCTAGCGTGTGGCTGGTACGGTGCGGCTGGAACGGTATGGGCGGGAACGGCCGGGGGGGACTACACGGCAATGGCCGCTGCCCCGGAGACGATTTCCGACAATTCCTTCGTGATCGCAGCCTGGCGGGTTTTGTTGTACACGAGCTTGAGGTCGTCGATCACATGGCCTGCGTTGTCCGTTGCTGCCTTCATCGCGACCATGCGCGCCGCCTGTTCCGATGCCATGTTTTCCGCAATGGCCTGGAAAACCAGGGCTTCCACATAGCGGATCAGCAATTCGTCGATGACGGTTTTGGCGTCGGGTTCGTAGAGGTAGTCCCAAGTCTTGTGGCCCACGCCGCCGTTGCTTTCCGCAGCCTGCACTTGCTCGTGTATGGCGACTTGCTCGCGCATAGCAACCTGCTCGCGCATGGCGGTGGAGGACAGGGGCAGCAGCAGCTCCCCGACGACTTCCTGTTTCATCCGATTGACGAAGCGGGTGTAAAACAGGTGGATGGCCCGGAGTTCCCCGCGCGCGTAGGCGTCGAGAAGCACCTTGACCGGGCCGATGAGTTTGTCGAGTTGCGGACGGTCTCCCAAGTGGGTCACGTGCGCCACGACGGGAAGCCCGACACGTTTGAGGAAGCCAAACCCTTTGTGTCCGATGGCCACGGCATCCATGGCCAATCCTTCGGCTTGGCAGCCACGCATTTTTTGGATCACGGCCCGGAAAATGGCTGCATTAAGCCCGCCACACAAGCCTTTGTCCGTGCTGACGACGATGAAGCCCACCCTCGGTGCTTCGTTCGTTTTCATGAACGGATGCACGTATTCGGGGTTGGCCTGCCCAAGATGCGTGGCGATGCTGCGTACCTTGTCGGCATAGGGGCGCGCAGCCTGCATCCGATCCTGGGCCTTGCGCATCTTGGAGACGGAAATCATCTCCATCGCCTTCGTGATCTTGCGCGTGCTTTCGAGATTCTGGATCTTGCTGCGGATCTCTTTGCCGGTGGCCATGTCGTTGTCCTGGTCAGTCCTGTGCCGTTGCGAACCGGATCGTGGGGGAATCAGGCAAAGTTCTTTTTGCAGGCCATGATTGCTGCGTCCAGTTCCGCCTGGGCAGTGGCATCCATGGCGCGTTCCTTGTCCAGTTTGGCCAAGAGCGCAGCGTACGAATCTTTCAGCGTCCCATGCAGTGCGTGCTCGAAAGCCAAGACGTTGTTGACGGGAATGTCGTCGAAATGGCCCTTGTTCAGCGCGTATAGCGTCGCGCCGATCAGCGAGATCGGCAGGGGACAGTACTGCGCCTGCTTGAGCAATTCCATGCTGCGCGCACCCCGATCAAGCTGTTTGCGGGTTGCGTCGTCGAGGTCGGAAGCAAACTGCGCAAAGGCTGCGAGTTCACGGTACTGCGCCAAGTCCGTACGAATCCCCCCGGAGAGGCTCTTGATCAGCTTGGTTTGCGCTGCACCGCCGACGCGAGACACCGAGATGCCAGCATTGATGGCGGGGCGGATGCCTGCATTGAACAGGCTCGTGTCGAGGAAGATTTGCCCGTCTGTGATGGAAATGACGTTCGTGGGAACGAAGGCAGACACGTCACCAGCTTGCGTTTCGATGATGGGCAAGGCGGTGAGCGACCCCGTTTTGCCCTGGACGGCCCCTTTGGTGAAGTTCTCGACGTAGGCCGCATTGACCCGCGCCGCACGTTCCAGCAATCGGCTGTGGAGATAAAACACGTCGCCAGGGAAAGCCTCGCGGCCAGGCGGACGACGCAGCAGCAGCGAGACTTGGCGGTACGCAACGGCCTGCTTGGACAGGTCGTCGTAGACGATCAGCGCATCTTCTCCCCGGTCGCGGAAGTATTCGCCCATCGTGCAGCCGGAATACGCAGAGACGTATTGCATCGCTGCCGATTCGGAAGCCGTCGCGGCGACGACGATGGTGTATTCCATCGCACCGGCGCGTTCCAGGGCGCGAACGACGTTCTTTACGCTGGAGGCCTTTTGGCCAATCGCAACGTAAATGCAGGTCATGTCCTGCCCCTTCTGGTTGATGATCGTGTCGATCGCCAGGGCTGTCTTGCCGGTCTGGCGGTCGCCGATGATCAGTTCGCGCTGTCCACGACCGATGGGCACCATTGAGTCGATGGATTTCAGCCCGGTGTGCATCGGTTGCTTGACGGATTCGCGGGCGATGACCCCCGGAGCCACTTTTTCGATGATGTCCGTCAGCTTGGTATCGATAGGCCCTTTGCCGTCGATGGGCTGCCCCAGCGCATTGACCACGCGCCCTTTGAGTTCCGGGCCTACGGGTACTTCCAGGATGCGCCCCGTGCATTTGACGGTGTCGCCCTCGCAGAGGTGTTCATATTCGCCCAGAATGACAGCGCCAACGGAATCGCGTTCCAAATTGAGCGCCAAGCCGTAGGTAGGTATCCCCTCAGCAGTGGGGGGGAATTCCAGCATTTCCCCTTGCATCACGTCAGACAGGCCGTGGATGCGGCTGATCCCGTCCGTGACGGTGAGGATCGTGCCCTCGTTGCGGGTACTCGTGTCTGTTTGCAGCGCTTCGATCTTGCTGCGAATCAGTTCGGAAATTTCGGAAGGTTGGAGTTGCATGACGCTCTCAAACGTTGGGGTTCGACGTGGCTGTACGTGCAGGGAAGATCGGGTGATCGGAATAAGGCAATCAGGTCAGGCCATCAAGGCAGCGCGCATCTGATCGAGTCTGGCGCGTACCGATACATCGAGTACCTCGTCGCCGACGACGACGCGGATGCCGCCGATCAATTCCGGCTGTACCTGCACGGTCCACAGCAGTTTGCGGGCGAAGCGATGCTCCAGCAGCGCGCCCAAGGCCTGCAACCGCTCTGCCTCGATCGGAAAGGCGCTGTATACAGTGGCTTCCGACACTGCCAGCCCGTCATGGACGAGTGTGCGGAATTGGGAAGCCACATCGGCCAGGCAGGGCAATCTATGGTTCGCAATGACGATGCGCAGAAAGTTCCGAGCGCGGTCTTCCAGCGTGCTGCGCATCGTTGTGGCGATCACGTCGAAAATCTGCTCTGCGGTAGCGTGCGGATTCTGGGCGAATGCGAGCAATGCCGGCTGACTCGCGATGAGGGCGAATTCGTCCAGCCAAGCAAGCGCCGATTGCGCATCCGCGCCATAAGAGGCGTACAGCGCCTGGGCATAGGGGCGCGCAATAGTGGCAACCTCAGCCATGCGGGCGCTCCATCACAGTTCTTTCTGAAGCCGTGTGAGCAGCTCTGCGTGGACAGATGCGTCAATTTCCCGCTGCAAGATTTGCTCGGCTCCCTTGACGGCAAGCACTGCCACCTGTTCGCGAAGCAGTTCCCGCGCTTTGGCTACTTGCTGCTCTGCTTCCAACCGGGCCGTTTCCATCACGCGCTGACTTTCCGCAGCGGCCCGGGATTTGGCTTCCTCCAAGATGATCTGCGCACGGCGCTCTGCATCGGCGATGCGCGCAGAAAGCTCCTTGCGGGCGATGGCCTGTTCCTCTGCCACCTGTTTGTGGACGGCAGAGAGTTCCAGCTTGGCACGGTCGGCGGCGTCCAACCCCTCGGCAATCCGCTGCGCTCGTTCGTCCAGCGCCCGCGCCATGGGTGGCCAGACGAAGCGCATGGTGAACAGCACCAGCAGGAAAAACACCACCATCTGCGCAAAAAACGTCGCATTGATGCTCACGGCCTTACCTTTCCGCGAAGAAGCACTTGGCTGTACGGCACACAGCAGTACGGAAACGCACTGGTCACTTCAGCACGAACGGGTTGGCGAAGGCGAACATCATCGCAATCCCCACCCCGATCAGGAACGCAGCGTCAATCAACCCAGCCAGCAGGAACATTTTGGTTTGCAGCGCGTTCATCAACTCAGGCTGGCGAGCCGCCGCTTCCAGATACTTGCTGCCCATGATGCCGATGCCGATACAGGCACCCAAAGCACCCAGGCCAATGATTACGCCCGCAGCCACCGCTACCAGACCAAGCACGTTTTCCATTCGTAAAACTCCTGTAGTAGTAAAAGAAAAAACCCAGCGCAGCACCCTTCCACAGCCCACCCGAAGCGCTACATCGCAGCGGCGCCTACCTCTGCGCCCACATTGCAGCAATCAATGGTGGTCATGCGCCTGACCGACGTACACCAGCGTCAGCATCATGAAGATGAACGCTTGCAATACGACGATCAGGATGTGGAAAATGGCCCAACCCATTCCCGCCAGTATGTGGCCGAACCAGAGCGCTACCCCTGTTGCCGAGCCAAATCCGACGGCGCCCATCAGCGCGATCAGCAGGAAGACCAGTTCCCCTGCGTACATGTTTCCAAATAGCCGCATGCCATGAGATACGGTCTTGGCCGTGAATTCGATGAGTTGCATCGTGCAATTCAGCACGCCCATCACGAGCGCCAACACGGGGTTTTTGCTGGTGCCAAACGGAGCGGAGACAAGCTCATGCGCCCATCCTGCCACCCCTTTGATCTTGAGGTTGTAGTAGAAGCACACGAGTAGTACGGATGTGGACATGGCCATCGTCGTGGACAGATCCGCCGTAGGCACCACGCGCAGGTAGTGGATTTGGTGCGCCAACCCCGTCCAAGCCAGCAGCATGTGGAACAGATCGACGGGCAGGAAGTCCATCGCGTTGAGTACCAGTACCCACACGAAGACCGTCAGCGCCAAAGGAGCCACGAATCGCTGGGAATGCTCGTTATGGACGATGGCTTTGGCTTGGTTGTCGACCATGTCGAGCAGGATTTCCACCGCTGCCTGCCAGCGCCCGGGTACCCCGGAAGTGGCTTGTTGTGCGGCGCGCCAAAGCAGGAAAACGGACAACCCGCCCAGCAGAACCGACCAGAAGATCGAGTCCAGATTCCAGACGGAAAAATCGATGACCGCCGCTTGCTTGCCCGTTTGCAGGTGCGTCAAATGGTGGGAGATGTACTCCCCCGCTGTCAAGCCACCCGATGCGCCACCGTCTTGCATTCCTACTGCCACCTTTGTTTAGCTTTTTTTAGGCTTTGCCAGTCTGCCCAGTCCCCAACGACTGATTACACCCCACGGACTGGCGAAGATTGCTCTGGAAGGAGCCCAACCCACCAACCCATTCTGGAATGCAGCACCATGCCGATCAGTGCCACCCACCAGGAAAAAGACCCTACCAGACGATGCGCGGCGATCAACACGACCACCACGACACCCGCCTTGATTGCTTGCCACAGCAACAACCTTGCGAAAAACACTTGCGCAGACGACCCAGCCACCGTCGCAACGCCCATTCCTACGACTGCAGGCACCGTAGCCAACAAAATGGCGACAGCACCGATAGCGTAAGAAATCGCCCCCGGCCAACCTAGAAAACCACCCGCCACAAGAATGCCAGCCAGAGCCAGCACAATTTGTCCCACAAGCCAGCGTTGCATCCACACCGTTTGTGAATAACCGAGGGATGCACCACATTTCTGTGCCCCCATGACCACCTTGGAATGGCAAGATGGAGGCAAAGAGCTGGGCATTATAGGCAGCCCCTTTTTCTCGAAAGTTTTCGACAGAGCGCGGAAAGTGTGGCTATGGTGTGGCCAGGCGGGGGCGTGCAGGGCTGCTATGCCTACACAGGCCGATCAACCAAGATACCCCGCTGCACCAGCCCCTGGTAGCTGCAAGCCTTGTTGCCTCCACTACGCTGCGCAAAGTTCATGGCCACTTCGGTTTTCTGGAGCAAGCTGTTGGGAGAATCCTCGGCAAGTACGCTGGAGAAGCCGCAGCTCAGCGTGATGCGCCCCACCTGGGACAAGGTGCTCTTTTCGACATTCATGCGCAGTCGTTCGAAAGCCGCGAGCACCAAAGCCTCGTCGGGGCAGTGCATTAGCACGCCGAAGTGGCCGCCATCGAATCGGTAGAGGCGGTCGTAGGTGCGGAACGTGTTTTTCAAAGCGCGTGCCACCAGAGATAGCACTTCGGTCACGACAGTCTGCCCGTGTTTTTCGCTGATGAGTTTGAAGTTGTCGATCGAGGCCGAGCCAAGCCAGTAGTTGGCGGGGACACGGTTCCTGCGCTCGGGTTCCGACCCGGCCGGCGCTGGCGTTGGAGTGCCACCTACTTCCTCGAAGAAGGTGTTGTAGAAGGCGTCGTTGAGCGATTTGCGGTTGAGCAGCCCGGTCATGGCGTCGCGGTCGCTGAATTCCAGCAGGCTGTACATGTTCCGGTAGATCCGGCAGAGCTGGTCGAGGAGTTGCAGGGATTGCGCATCGAGCGCGGTGTCGGAATGGAGTTCGATCACCCCTTCGTCTTCGCCGCGCACATCCGAGAACAGGGGAACGTAGTTGACACGCGGGCCATCGGGGGCGACCCAGATTTTTTCGACGCGCTGGCGGTTGCGCACGCAACCGCAGCGGTCGCTGTCTTCGTCGAGTTTGGGCAAGGTTTGGAAATCCGTGCGCATGGGGTCGGCGAGCACTCGGCCTCCGCCCTTGGAGTCCAGCCTGGCGACTTCGAGCCAGCGTTCCTCCCCCTCTTCCCGCACGATCTTGGCGATCACGATCCGCCCTATGGGTAGCAGGTCGAGCAGCGATTTTGAGAGCGTGAGTTCCAGAAAGTCCCGATCCCGGTGGTCGGTCAGTTTGACGACGTGTTCGATAAGCGTATGCATCGGGTTCAGTCAGTACGTGTGATGGCCATAAGGGGAGCACCAAGCGAACCATTCCGCGTGGGTTCCAGCGAGGGATCAATATAAGCCCGTGCAGCGTTTTTCCATGCCAGCAGGGCGCTGGCCTCGTCGTCTTGACGGTGCGCCAGTTCCGCAAGCGATTGCCATCCCCGGCTCAGCAGCCCGGGGTCGGACAGCCTGGGCAAGGCTTGCCGTAGCAACTGCTGGGCTTTGCCCCACAACTGCAAATGCCAACATGCCACCCCGGCGAGGTATTGCAGGGCAGGATCGGCCAAGCGACGTTGCTGTGCCCGCTCGATACGCTGTAGCCAAGTAGCGTCGAGGGCGCTCGGGTTGCGGGAAAAACAGTCTTCGAGGGCGCGCACCATCGTCAGACTTTGGGCTGCGGATACGGTGTCGGGCGATGCGATCATGCGATCCCATACCGGTATCAGCCAATCGAGCGCTTCCAGAACGGTACCACCCAGGCGCAGCCAGCGCTGCGCTGCGCGGCAGGCGATGTCTGGTTGCAGGGACTCTGCAGAATCCAGTTGCTGCCAAACGGCCAGCAGTTCTTCCTGTGTACGTGCGTCCCGAATGGATTCTTGTACCAGGGCGTTGAGCAACCCCGAGGCCGTGGACGCCGGGACAGCGCGATGTTTGACAAGCAGCCGGGCAGTTTCCAGCGCAAGAATCGTGTGACCGGCCATGCGCGTCACCTTCAGACGCAGGCGCAGAGCCAGAGTACGCCGCGCCGCGCCGGCAGGGAGTTGTTCGAGGAGCCGCAACGCAGCTTCGGCATCACGGTCTTCGTGCGCCCAGGCCACTGCACGCAGCAGCACGCCTTCGCGATGGCCGGGGTCTGCCAGCGCAGTGGCCAGATCCAGGGCCTGCGCGCAGTGGGTGGCGCGGGTTTGGGGGTCTCGCAAGGCATGAGCGCTTTCCGCAGCCAGCCAATGCGCCAACACAGTGAGCCGGGCCGCCCAAGGGGGGGAAGGGTCAGGCGCTTCGAAGGGCGCAGTTTGCTCCAGCACCCATTGCGCCGACTTGCGCGCACGCAAAAAACGCCCGGCAAGCAGGTGCGTGATCGCATCAAGGATGGCATCGTGCGCCAGCCGTTCCTCGCGCCGTTCGCGCCAAGCCTGGGCACGCTGGGGGATGTTCCATAACGCCGAGAGCGCACGTAGCGACAAATGGAGCAACACGAACAGCAGCGCCAGAACGAACAGCGCAAAGTGCAGGGAAACGTCGATTCGGTGCGGTGGCCAGAAGATCGTGACCATGGCAGCATTGCCCTGCGCGAACCCCGCCAGGCCGACCGCTACGGCAAACAATCCCACCAACCACAAGGCAACGCGCACGTACCGCTCCTTCTCGAAATCCCCAGCCTACGGATAGCCAGCGTTTCCTGCCCACCAGCCCGCCCAATCCACTGGGTGTGGCACACCCAAAACCGCGTTCGATTGTGCCCCACGTGGTAGCGCATCGCGACTTCCGATGCTCCGCGCCATACCGGCAACGTGCATGGTCACGGAAAGACGGAGCGTGCCAATTGGCGCGTCAGCGCATCGGGGTGACGGCAGCCAGTGCGGTGAAGGTGCCTTCGATGCCGGGGAGCTGCAGGTAGCGCATTCGCGTGAGCAGGCGCTGCAGCAACTCGGACGTAGCACGGGTCTTGCGCGACTGGGCATCGAAGTACTTCCGCAGCAAAGCCTGCGCTTCTTGCAGGTCGGCCACCGCTGCCCGATCCTGGCGGGAGAGCAAACAAAGCCTGGCGTTGAGAATCTTGAGCTTGAAGTTTTCCCGGACGAAAAACGCCTGTTGCGGCGACAGCAAGGCAGCGTCTGCCGAATCCACACGGTGGATGCGAACCAGTGAACGCAGCTCATCGGCGACGGCAAGCATCCCACGCTTCCACCATGATTGACCGGTGGTATCAACGGCTGGGCGTGGCGTAACGGTGGCGGTGTCGTCTGGGGGGACGGCGTTGGCCAGCATCAAGCCATCGACCATACGCGCCAGCTCATCCATCAGCGATAACAGACCGGGCGTGTCGCTGAAGGCTGTGGAACGAACCTGGTCGATGTCTGCGGCGATGGCGCGTTCCAGCCCGGCCAGCCTGGGCTGTGCAGCCCGTTTTGTTCGCCGGGCGGCGGTCTGGAGCGCGGCAAGCAAGGGTTCGACGCTGCCGGTCCATTGCGCCTGTTGCTGGGCCAGGCGCAGCGTGGCATCAAGGTCGACGAGCAGGTTTTCCTCGCGGGAACGGGAAAGGTTGTCTAGCAGCTCTTCGAGGCGTACACGCTGCACGCTCACTTCCCCCAGGCGGGATTCGAAGACCGCTGCGCGGGAATGCACATCCTGCGCCAAAGTGATGGCCTGCTTGGCCAGCACGCGCGCTTCCATCGATACGGACATGGCTTCGGCGCTTTGGCGTGCAAGCTGCTCTTGCATGGCGCCGATACGCTGCCAAGAGAGGACGCCGAAAAACAGCGCCAGCCCCGTTCCCAGCGCCAGCAACCACCACCCCATGCGGCGCAGCACGGTGACGAGAACGCGATCGGGCCGGGAGGGCTGCGTGGATGGGGATGGTGTTTCGGTCATGCCAAAGATTCTAGAAAGGTCGGACAGCGTACAGCGTGGCGCATACGCTGGAGATGTCTGCATCGCTGGTATGGAGATTGCCGAAGCCTAGACGCCGTGCTGCATCGGCCAGACGCGGGTGTGTCACCACGGCGTTGCTCGCCGTCCAGTCTGTGTGGGGGAGCAGCGCGTGCAGGTGATCGATGGCCATGGCACTACCCAGCAACCAGACTGCACCGTCGCGGCTGGCTGTTTGTGCGCATTCGCGTTCGTGTGGAGACCAGTGCGGCGCGCAGCGGCGGTATGCAGCGACGATCTCGACCTGCCCAGCGCATTCACGCACGCGCTGGGCCAGCCATTCGCGCCCGTTGCCCATGTCATGCGACATGGCGCGGTCTGTTTTGCGGTGTAGTTCGCTGTCGCTGTCCATGTCGTTGCCTCGTTGCTGGGCGTCATCCATGCCACGAACGATGAGCACGCGCATCCCAGGCCGCACGGTGGGCGCAACCACTTGCCACAGCCTTTCCGAGTCATAGGGAGCCGCCGTCGGCGCAGCAATGCAGTCCGGGGTTACGCCGTGTTGCAGGGCAGCGCTGCGCGTTCCTGGCCCGGTGACCCACACGCCGGGCTTGCCGGAAGCGCCCCATTCCCCGCAGGCATCGGCGGGCCGTGCGGCAAAAAAGTGCGATACCGCCGCCGGGCTGACAAACACCAAGGCGTCGTAGCCAGGCAAGGCGCTCCATGCATGCTGTAGTGGCGCTGCATCGGGCAGCGCGCAGACCTCCAGCAAAGGCAGCAGCAGTACTTCGTGCCCGGCTTGGGTCAGGGAGCAAGCCCATGCTTGCGCTCGCGGGGGAGCCTGGGTGACGACGACGCGCACTGTCAGCGCTCAGGAATGCCAGTGTTCAGGCATCGCCCAGCTCCGCGCCTGCGCGACGCACGTCGGAACGCAAGGCCCGCGCAGTGGCTTCGCCCAATTGCCGCGCATCGTGCAAGTTGTTCAGCTTTGCAGTGCGCCGCACGCGTAGTACACCCAGCCGCCCGCCAGGGTCGCCCCATCCTGCTTCGAGGGTCAGCGTGCCGTCGTCGATGGTGGCGTGCGCGGCTACGGGGGTGGAGCATCCGCTACCCAGGGTGCGGCTGACGGCGCGCTCGGCCTCGACGGCCAGCCAGGTGCGATGGCATACCAACGGCGCCAGGGCATCAAGGACATCCTTGCGCTGTGCATCGACTTCGATGCCCAGGGCGCCTTGCCCGGGCGAGGGAAGCAGGATATCCGTCTCGAACACGGCACGGATGCGTTCCTGCAGCCCCAGTCGTTGCAGGCCGCAGGCGGAAAGGACGATGCCGTCGAATGCGCCGTCGTCGAGCTTGCGCAGCCGCGAATCGAGGTTGCCGCGCAGCGGCGCCACGCGCAGATCAGGGCGCAGGGCGCGAATCCATACGGCTCTGCGCAAGCTGGCCGTCCCTACGGTGGCTCCGGCGGGGAGTTCGTTGATCGAGCCAAAACGCGGTGAAATCCATGCATCGCGGGGGTCATCCCGGGCAGGGACGCACGCCAGCATCAGCCCTTCGGGGAGGATGGCAGGCATGTCCTTGAGCGAGTGGACGGCCAGATCGGCGCGGCCATCGACCAGCGCCGTCTCCAGCTCTTTGACGAAGAGGTTTTTCCCCCCTGCAGGCAGTGGGGCGGCGCCGAGCATCCGGTCCCCCTGCGTCAGCATTCCCAGCACACGGACCTCGTGGCCCAGGCGCTCCAGCAGGGACTGGACATGCTGTGCCTGCCACAGCGCCAGGCGGCTTTGGCGGGTGGCGATGATGAAGTGACTCATGCCTCCAGCGTCACCTCGACCGTGTGCGTGGCACCGTCCTGGAACACGGGGACGACGTTGCCTTCGAGGGCCGCTCCATCGACGACGACCGTTCGCACCCCCTTGCAGACCCCTTTCGGGTTGTGGACGGTCACCACGTATTGGCAGCCCCGGAACTGGCGCCGCACGGTGTAGTCCTTCCACGCACGGGGGATGCAGGGGTCGATCAGCAGCCCTTTGTACGTGGGGCGTACCCCCAGGATGTACTGCGTGGCAGCCTGGTATGTCCAGGAAGCCGTGCCGGAAAGCCAACTGTTGCGTGCCAGCCCGAACTGCGGGTGCTCATTGCCCAGGATGTTCTGGGGGTACGAATACGGTTCGCATTCGTACTGGTCGATGGCGTCGTTGCGCGTGGCGGGGTTGATTTGCTGGTAGTACTGAAAAGCCTGGTCACCCCTGCCGAGCATGGTTTCGGCGATCATGCACCAGGGGTTGGTGTGCAGAAAGACCCCACCGTTTTCTTTGGCTCCGGGGGGGTACGTAGTGATGCCGCCTTTGCTGGGGTCAAAGCTGTGGAAGCCCGGCCAGCTTAGTTTGATGCCGAAGCGGGTATTGAGCAGCCGCTGCACGGAGTCCATCGCCTTATGCGCCCGTTCCTCCGGGGCCACGCCGGATAGCACCGCCCAGGATTGGCTGTTGACGTAAATTTTGCCGTGTTCGTTGGTCGAAGAGCCTAGCGGGGTGCCGTCCTCCTCAAAGTAGCGCACGTACCAATCGCCGTCCCAGGCATGGATGTTGATGGCTTCGCGCATTTCTTCGTAATCGGCTTGGTACTGTGCGCACCGGTCGTTGCGGCCCAGGTGTTCCATCAGCGCGATGATTTCCCGCAGTGCCAGCGCGTACTGGTTGGCGACGAAGAGGCTTTCGGCCTTGCCAGGCAGGTTGACCGTATCGTTCCAGTCTGCAAACCCCAACAACGGCAAGCCATGGCGGCCCCGTTGCGCCTTGGTGAACGCCAGCGCGCGTTCGAGGTGATCGAGCACCGTGCCCCGAGGCCGCTGGTCCAGGGGTACGCCTTTTTCGTAGTACGGAATCTCTTGGTCGAGGAGGTCGAAGGTGCCCGTCTCTTTGAGATATGCGCACACCGCCAGCACGACCCACAGGTGGTCATCCCCGTAGAAGCGGTGCCCGGGTTTCTCGCGGGAGTCGCCTTCGTTGGCCTCCATCGTCGAGGCATAGAACTGGTGCATAGCCGATCCATCGGCCTTTTGCACGCTCAGCAGCTTTTGCAATAGCGCCAGGCAAACGTCGGGCATGTGCGCCATCGCCCCCATGATGTCTTGCGAGCTGTCCCGAAACCCCATCCCTCGCCCGCCAAAGCCGAGCTGATACAGCGATAAGTCACGCGACCAGTTCACCGTCGTGTGGCATTGCCGGGGGTTGTGTACGTTGACCATGGAATTGAACGCAGCATCCGGGGTCTGCGCTTGCAGCGTGGCCAGGTACCCGTCCCAGAACGAATGCAGTGCATCGAATGCCTGATCGACGTTGGAGGGGTTGCGGAACCGCATGATCGAATCCAGTGCGGCATCAATGTTTTGCGCTTGCCCAAGCTGGGTGACGATCCGGCGCGTTTCCCCAGGCTGGAGGGTGCCCAGGCAGTGCAGCAGGGCGCTGATGTTGTCCCCACGGCGCGCCTGGTGGTTGGAAAGGCGTACCTTGTGCAGCGCCTGGGGGTCTTTCCACGTTCCGTATTCGTTGTCGCCCAGGAAGAGCTTGCGGTCGGTCTCCCACGAATCGACCGTGTAGTTGGAGGTGAAGTAGTTGATGGCCGTGTTCTTCTTCATGAAGGCGTACTGCCGGTGTATGACGTGGCCAAAGCGATCCGATACGGCATCGACCGTCATCGTCTGCGGAACCCAGTCCGCGTTGGTAAGCTGCTTGAGTGCATCGAAGTGGCTGTACTCGACGACAGGGATGACGTCGAGCATCTTGGGAACCGGGGAGATGTTCGTGATCTGGATGTCCCGCACGACGACGTGCGCGCCGAGCGGAACGAAGATCGTCACCTGCGTGCGGATCCCGTAGAACTCGGAAACGATGCGCTGGTAAGACAGCCCTACATGGCATTCGTATTTGTCGTAGGCATCGAGCGTGGGGACGAAGAAGGGGGAAAAGACCTTGTACCCCGGATGGTTGTGGAGCCGGAGGTACAGCGTTTCCCCTTTGAAGTCCGAGGCTGGGTTTTGCGGGATGTACTTGGTGATGCGGTTGAGCGCGGGGTCACCCTTGCAGACGATCCCCCCGCCTGTGTGGTCGACGATGCCCCCGAACTCCAGGGTACCGATGTAGTTGATCCACTTGACCGGGGTTTTGGGGTTGGTGATGACGTACTCGCGGTGTTCGTCGTCGAAAGTACCGTAGCGCATGGCGGATTCCTTGAGGCGGTGTTGTTCTTGGGGGTCGGAAAAACGCGAGATTGTCACGGTGGACGCCGATGTGCTCTACCCACTATCCACTACCCACTATCGGATATCGACGCGAGCCAGCTCCACGTCGATGCGCTCGACCTGCCCGGTGCGTTCCCAGATGGCGGCGCTCGTCCCGGCATCGAGAACGTAGTGGTGATGCTTGTCCACGGGGAAGGCTTCCACCACGGAACCGTTGGCGTACAGGCAGCGTAGGCTGTGCTTCGCGCCCAGGTGATAGACGATCGGCACTTGGCAGTAGCTGAACGCCAGGCTATGGGCTTCCAGATAGATCGTCAGCGGGGAACCGGCGACGTTGATGTACCCGAATTCCGACGGTTTGGCGAGGAACTCGCTGCGCTGCAACCAGTCGGTGCGCAGGTGGATGCACCCCCCATGCAGGCAGACCCCCAGCTCCCTCATGCGCGAAAGGAAGTCTTCCTTGACTTGCCCTGTCATCCCCGGCTGTTGCGCGCCCAAATGCCGAGGCGTGTGCGAGTAGGGGTCCGTCGGGAATGCGCCGTATTCCGCAGGGGATTTGTGTACGCCCAGCCCCTCGCGCACTGCGTAGTAGGTGTTTCGCAACGAGGCAAAGATCGGCTGGCTGCGCATGGCCGGGTAGAAATCGAAGACTTCCTGGATCGCGGGCAGCAGCTTGGCGACCATGTGCCAGTAGATCGACCCCAGACCTTCGTACTTGTAGAACGTCCCTGATCGTCCGGTGAAAAACCGATGCTGGAACACGGCTTCGTACAAGGCGCAGGCTGCGCGGATGTCTTCTTCGCTCGGCGCGGGGTGCGTGGGGTGCTTCCATGCCCGTAGCGCTTGTTCCAGCACTTTGGCGTTGTGCATGGTGCCGTGGAAGTGGCAGCCGCCGTACCCATCGCGAACGACGATCCCCCCGCCATCAGAGTCGGCCAGGCGTTGCAGCCAAGGGGCTTGTTCCAGCAGGGACAGGGGCACCTGGTTTTTGTCTTCAAACCGTGGCAGGCGGCGTTCCGGGTAGAGCATCAGGCTGTTTTGGTCCTCGCGGTACAGCGGGCCGTTGCGCAGAGCCTGGAGGATTCGCAGTGTTTCCTCGGGGTCGGGGTAGCCCGAACTAAGGACGGCGACTTGCCCTTCGAGCATCTCGTACAAATGCTGCACGTCGATCACGCCGGGGCCGAATGCCAGCAGGTTGTAGGCGTGGTACAGCCCATCTTCGCGCCGGTTGGCGCGGATCGAGTGGTCGATATACGCTAGTACGGTCTCGCAGAACCGGGCCAGCTCTTCCTTGTCGATGGTGTCTCCCGCGTGGGTCAGGCCGTCGCGGTACACCGTCTTGCGGTAGGTCTCCCCGGCATGGCCCAGCGCGTCGAGCAGTGCTCTGCGCTGCGTGGGGGAGGGCGTGTCATCAAGGGTGGCGAGGATCGGGCGATGGTCGGTCAACGCAGCGAGGATGTCGCGGTACAGCGCATGCACCTCTTGCGACAGCACAAAGTGCTGGTGCGGCGCGTCTGCCATCAATCGCGCCAGAAAGACGATCGTCCGCCGCAAGTAGTACAGCGTCACCATCGAAGCGCCGTGGCCGACGAGTGCATTGTTCGCGTCGTTCCACTCCGGGCGCTGCGTGTTCATCCAAATCCCGGCGCCGATGACGAAGTTCGAGAGCTTGGTCAGCACCGAAAGCAGCATTTTTTCGGTGAGGGAAACGAGATGGACGCCGCCCCCTTTGGCAGGGAGCAACTGCCCGTCGGTGCCGAGGGCCGCGACGCGATCAAGCACACAGCGATGGCGCTCTTCGTCGAAGACGATGCTTTCCTGCGGGTTGGCGCACAGCTCCCGGTAGGTGCGGATGCGGTACGGAACGTCCGCGTAGGAAAAGATTGGCGAGACGAGCAGCTCCGCGAGACGCTGCGGATGCGTGGCGTGCGAGAGTTCGAGCAGCTTGAGCAGGTAGATGAGTTGGTGATCCCCCCAGTAGCCGATGTTCGACCAGGGGTCGTGCGGGTCGGGCACTTCCCAGTCCACGCCGTCGCGCAGGATGCGGTAGGGGTTGTACCCATCGACCGTCGAGGCGTTGACGAAGCGGGCGATCATGCTTTCGATGAACCCGGGGTACGAAAAGGCGAGCGCTTCCCAGTTCTGGAAGATGTCGCGCCAATTGCCCTGGTAGTTCAGCACGCGCGTCCCGTCGCTGCGCTCGACGTCGATCAGGAACTGGTTCCACGGGCGGCTCGGGTCGCCGTGGCGGCGGCTGAAGGTCAGCGGCAGGTATTCGTGGCAGATGCGCTCGAAGTCGGGGTCTTGCACCACACGGGCGCGTTGCAAGGCTTCCTGGTACGGCAAACAGGTGGGCCAGGAGCGCACGGTGTCGCCGTGGCGGGCCAGTTGGTCGGCGTTGCGGCGTTGCAGAAAGGAGAGAAAGTCCCCCGTGCGGATGCGGTAGTGGTCTTCAAAGATGCCCCCGCGCATGATGTTGAAGAGCACGTTGGAGAAGTGGCGCAATGTGCAGCGGGAGTCTTGTGTCTGCTGCAATCCGTCCGCACGTGCCACCATTGCGATGAGGGTGCCGGTGCTGTGGGTGATGTCTTCATCAAGGATTCTGGCCAGCCTCGTTTGGTTGATGTGCTGCGATTTCAGTTCCCAGAGATCGACGAGGGTTTTGCGCCCGTCGATCACGATCGTCCACCGCAGGCTTGCGTCTGCGGCAAGCTCGAAAGCACCGCAGACGAAGTACGCGCCCTGCGTGCCATGCACGGCCTCTTCCTGCTGCACCGCCCCGCCGCTGCGGAAGAGGTCGAGCTGGTGGGAAGAGAGCAGCACCGTGGGGGGGAATGGGCCTACATACCAGGCCACCGTGGCTTCCAAGGATTCATTCGGCTCGGCCTTGTCCGTCGGGATCGAACTGAGCGAGAACACCCCGATGTTTTCGGGGGTCACTAGCTCGCTCTTTTTGTAGGCATCGACGAGCGTGCTGTATTGCGTCTGCATTGCCCGCGATACGCCCGCCGGTAGCAGGTTTTGCACGCCGTCGAGGACTTCGATGCGCACACTGTCGGCATCGCCGAAGTACTGGATACGCGCAGTGCGGACGAAGCCGAACTTCCGGCTCGTACACCATTCGTATTCGAAAGACAACTGCAAATCGGCATTGCTTTCCTCGAACACCAACCTGTTGCCGGGCATGTTCTTGGCCAGACTGCGCTCAATGGCGTACACGCCACGGTAGGCATCGCTGAACGGTTCCCAGAGCCAGCACCGCCCCCCACGGGTCACGCGCAGCACCGTGCGGCTGCCCGTGTTCCACGAGGAATCATGAATCTTGTCGTCGGTGGTGTAGGGAAACAGCGCGTTGTCCGGGCTTTTGCGCCCCGCAGTCAGCCCCCCTTTGCTCGACAGGAACATCCAGTGGTCGCTGTCGCTGACCAGGGTCAGGAAAAACGGCGCCATGCGCTCGACATGCGAGATCCGGAAAAACGATTCCCCATCGCGGACGATCTCATCGCCGGTCACATTGCCATGGCTGGGTTGGAAGGGGGTGTTGCCGAGGTAGAGGGTGGGAGCAGTCATGGGAAGAGGAAAGATTGATGACGATGGGGTATTTTCTGTGGCAAAGGCAGCGTCGTCTGCGCTGCCGTCACGGCATACATGGCATGATTTATTGCTGCTTCAATTCCTGTTGTACCAGTGCCCATTCCTCCATGAGTGCATCGAAGCGTTGTTGCAGTAGAGCCAGATTTCCATTCCCTTTGGCAATCGCTTCCATATCTGCTGCCATCAATGCCAGCACAGGCAGTTCTCCATTGAGGCAAGCGCCTTTCAAACTGTGCGTTTGCGTGCATATCTTGGCGATGTCCATGGCAGTGAGTGCTGCGCCGATCGCGGTCAGTTGTGCGGGAATATCGGTGCCCATGTACTGTATTACCGTTGTTGCCATTGCTGCGCCACAGCGTTCCACCAACCGTTCCCGGTGGAAATGGACTACAGCAGAAGGATTGCGTGGTTCGGCAAGAAATTGGTGGAGCACTTCCGTGAGCTTTTCGAGATCGATGGGCTTCGTCAGAAAAGCATCCATTCCTGCAGCAAGGCACCGCGCCTGTTCTTCTTTGAAAGCCCCTGCAGTCAGTGCAACGATGGGAACATGTTTCCCGGTATGGGTCTCCAAATCGCGAATTATTTTTGTGGCGTCCAGTCCATCCATCTCCGGCATTTGTACATCCATCAGAATCAGGTCCGGGCGTTCTTTGGTGTATTGTTCTACAGTGGCGATGCCATTATTCGCTTCGAGGATTGTGATCGACGGATAGGTCATCTGTATCAAACCTTTGATCACTATCATATTCATGGCCACATCCTCGGCAATGAGGATGCTGTAGCGCGGCATATCCGTTTGCGGTTGCTTTCGGCGTTCTGTCGTATTGGTTTCCCCAGGAATCGTTGCTGCATCGCCTTCCATCTTGGTGCTGAGGTTGCACAAAAAATCGAATAGATTTTGGGATTTGACGGGTTTCGTCATCCGAAACCGCACGCCGAGTTCATCGCATTTCTTGTGCAGCTCGGCGTTGTCAGACGAGGAATGGAGCAGAATGATGGGCAATATTCTGGGTGTAAGGCGGAGTTTTTGGCGAATCATCTGGATGACTTCCAACCCGTCGATATATGGCATGTGGTAGTCACACAGAATGGCATCGAACGGTTGCGAGGTTTCGAGCCATTGCAGCGCGGTAAGACCGTTGTCGCAGGATTCGACGGCAATGCCCCATTGCTCCAGCATTCGTTCCAGGATCTGGCGATTGTGGGCGTTGTCGTCGATGACGAGGCATCGCTGGATATGCTGTATCGTCGATGCGTCCCGTTTGGCGCCATGTTCTGCGTCGGTAACGAGATCCAGGAAAAACGTGGCCCCTTGACCGGGCGTGCTATCGATGTAGATTTTGCTCCCCATCTTTTTGGCGATCATGTCGGAAATGATCAGCCCCAGACCAGTTCCTCCGAACTTTCTGGTAGTCGAGCTATCGGCTTGGGAAAATGCTTTGAATAGCTTATCCTTTTGTGTTTCTGTAATCCCGATTCCTGTATCACGAACAGCAAAACGGAACCGACCTTGGGTTCCTTCCAACTGTGTATAAAGAACTTGTAGTTCTACCTCGCCCTCTTCCGTGAATTTGACGGCATTGCCAAGCAGGTTCGCAAGAATCTGTTGGATGCGGATCGGATCGACCATGGCAAAACGCGGCATGGCGGGGTCGATATCGAGGAGGACTTCCAGATTCTTTTTGTTGGCTGAATACTTCACGAGATCGACGCTATGATCGAGAAGTTCGATCATGTCGGTGTTGATGATCTCCAGACTCATCATACCGGCTTCGATTTTCGAGAAATCGAGGATGTCATTGATAATTCCCAGCAAAGTGTGCCCTGAGACATTGGCATTATCAATGTACTGCTGTTGTAGTGGAGTGAGCTGCGTTTTTCTCAACAAATCGGTAAAGCCAATAATGCCGTTGAGCGGCGTGCGAATTTCATGGCTCATGTTGGCAAGGAATTCCGATTTGGATTTGCTGGCATCTTGGGCGCATTGAACAGCTTGGACAAGCTCGTCATGCACCTTGTTGCGCTGGAATAAATTCACCAGCATCAAAGCAAACAGTTGCAGCAGCGTTTGTTCTTTTCCGGAAAAGTGGTGGCGTTCCCGTACTGCGTCAAAGCCGACGAAGCCGATGCATTCGCTGCCGACCATCATCGGTAAGGCCATGACGCTTTGGATACCTTGCGATTCCAGAAGTCGCCGCAGCCCGTTCTCTGGCGGTAGTGCCGCCACATCAGGGATACACATGACTTTGCCGTTGCGGTGGTGCATGACCCATTCCGGTATCACTTCGAGGGGGACATCTTGTAGTTGCTCTATTTGCGGCGCAACCCCCTCACGGCACCATTCGTGGGTATTCCTGCACGTCTGCTTATGGAAATCGTAAAAAAACACATAGGCCCGGTCTACATGGGTGAATCGACCCAAACGTTCTAGCGATTCATGGAGGATGGCCTCCGTCCGCTCCAACGGCACATTGATGAATGCATTGGAAATGTCCATAAGCGTTTGCTGCAATGTAGACTGCGCCACGATCATCGCTTCCGCCTTTTTGCGTTCCGTGATGTCTTGGTGCGTACCCAGCATCAGCAGCGGTTTGCCATCAGCGGTCCATGTCGCGACCCGGCCACGGTCGAGCACCCACACCCATTCCCCATTTTTGTGGAGCATTCGCGATTCAAATTCGTAGTAATCTATCTCTCCTGCGAAGTGTTTGGCAAGCAATGCACCGCTTGTTTGTAGATCATCAGGGTGGGCACATTTCTCCCATGTCTTGATGGAGATTGGCGAGATGTCTTCAAGCGTATGACCGATGATGCGTGCCCAGCGATCATTGAAAATGGTTTCGCCGGTTTGGACATTCCATTCCCAGGTGCCGACATGGGTTCCTTCGATGATGCCGGCCAGGCGCGTGCGTTCTGCGGCCAGTTGCAGTTCCGCCGTTTTTTGTACCGTTTGGTCATACAAATAGCCGCGTATGCCTGTGAGGCTGCCGTGTTCGTCATAGGTCAGCATGGTGAAATCGTAGAACCAGCGGTATTCACCACCTTTGGTATGGATACGGTATGACTGTTCGTACGTGTCGAGATGGTTTGCGATGTTGTGCAGCACCTCTTTCACAACGCGATCGATGTCTTCCGGGTGGATCAGCTTGGAATATCGGAACTCCGGCGACATCATTTCTGTCGGGCTGTAGCCGAGGATCTGCTCTACATTGGATGAAACGGCTCGCACCGGCCAATGCTCGGAAGGACTCCATTCGATGGTAAAGACTGGGCCGGCTGTGAACAGCTCTTTTTCGCGTTGCAGGGCTTCTTCCGCTTTTTTTCTATCGGTAATGTCTATGGCCAGTTCAAAACGAACATCGCGCCCATCGAGCCATTGGATGACCCGGTCGATCAGCACATAATGGCGGTCTAAATGCCGGTTGTAAAATTCCCAACGGTATGGCTGATTTTTGTTTTGGAAAATGATGTCGTTCGTGCAGAAATGGCAAGGCGTATCGCGTCCATGTATTGCGGTATAGCATTTCTTTCCTATGCATCCTTCTGGAAGCAGCGCCGAAAGATGTTGATTGACGTAGAGCAGCTCATGGTTCGTTGGGTCTACTATAGAGATAGATTCGTCAATGCTATGGAATAAAGACAGCAATTGATCTCGCTCGGCCTGCAATTTTTTTTGTGTTTGTTTTTGCTCGGTGATATCAAGCATGACGGATAAGAGATATTTCTTCCCTTGTACATCGATGATTTCACCAGAGAGTAGGCCGTCTCGCAATGTCCCGTTGGCGGTATGGAATTGCAACTCCATATTGCGGATGCGTCCATCGCGTTGCAGAATTTCTCTGGATTGACGCATGGCATCGGGGTCAGCCATGATTTCCAGTTCCATGGCGGTTTTGCCGATGATTTGCTCTCGCGTTATACCCAGGTTGGTCAGAAAGGCCCGGTTCACTTCCATGTACCGCCGGTATGGCAGGAGGGTCAATGCCATCATGGATGGGTGAAGATCGAACAGTTTGTCGAATTTCTGCAAGGCTTCTTGTTCTTTGGAGAGATCCTTGATCACGCCGAAAATGCAACCCTGACTGTTCCATTTGCCGAAGGAGACGCGGGTTTCGACTGGAACCAATGTGCCATCCTTGCGTTGTACCGGTAGCGGGCAGGTAGCGCGCTCGCCACGGAACATGGCGGCAAAGATTTCTTCGGCCTCCTGTCGGTTGGCCGCAGGATGCAGATTCAAGATGCCCAGTGCATCGAGTTCCTCGACGCTGTAGCCCAGCTTTTTGATCATGGAGTCGTTGGCATAGAGCACCCGGCCCTCCGGCGTGGCAACGACCACCATATCTTCCATGGCATCAAAAAAAGCGTGGTAATTGGCTTCGCTTTCCTTGAGCGTTTCTTCTGCCCGTTTCCGCTCGGTGACGTCGTGCGCCGCAGCGTAAACCCGGTTGCCGTGGGGATGTGTATGCCATTCGATGTACCGGTACGAACCGTCTTTGCGCTGGTAGCGGTTGGTGAAATTGCGTATATCCTGATTCTTGGCAAGCGCGGCCATGGCATCGAGCGTCGATGGAATGTCATCGGGATGCACGAACTCCAGAAACTTTTTTTTGCACAGTTCTTCGGTGGAGTACCCGAGCAAGCGGCTCCACGCTTCGTTGGTTTTGAGGAAATTCCCTTCGAAATCGGCAATGCAGAGCAGGTCAAGATTGACTGCATAAAATCCTTCCAGTTCTTCTGTCTGCCTTTTGTGTTCTGTGATATCGATGAACATGGTGCAGAAAAACAGCTTCTCCGTCGAGTAGACATGCACTCTGTACCATCGGCCTAGATGCTCACTAAATTGTTCGACCTCTTTTTCGCCCCCGTGGAGGGCTATATTTCCGTAAAAGCCGATCCAGTCAAACCGCGCATGATCTATTCCTGGAATGGCCTGGCGGACGGTGTGGCCGATCAGGTCGTCCTTGTTGAGACCGGTAAGTTTCTCGAAGGTTGCATTGACTTCCAGAAATTCATAATCACAAGGGTGCCCTGCATCGTCAAGAATGATCCGGTGATACGCATAGCCTACGATGGGGCTGTTGCATATCGGATGCATGTAGTTATTCATAAAATATTCCCTATTCTGTGGTCGGTATAGGCACCCCGGTACCACGACCAAAATTCAACCAAAAATCTATTGAACCAGTATCGACATCATCGCTCACGCCTATGCGCCTATACGGTATCCGAAAACAGGATGCCGCTTACGCCACGACGACTTGGTTGCGACCCTGCGATTTTGCTGCATAGAGCGCTCGATCAGCATCTTGCAGGATGCTGTGAGGAGTATTGCTGGAACTCACATATAGCGAACACACGCCGATGCTGATCGTGACATGGTCGGCGACAGTGGATTGTTCGTGCGGAATCGCAAGATTGCCAACGGCTTCGCGCAAATTGTCCGCGATGGTCACTGCCCCTTCTTGGCTGCATTCGGGCAAGAGGACGAGGAACTCTTCGCCGCCATACCGTCCAACGAAATCGCCAGGACGCCGCAATTCTTGCCATAGGGCCGCAGCAATATGTTGCAGGCATATATCGCCTGCGCCATGACCATAACGATCATTGAAATTCTTGAAGTGATCGACATCAATCATCAAAACCGAGAGTGCAATCCCGTCTCTGCGCGAACGACCGCATTCACGATCCAACGCTTCTTCGATCGAACGTCGGTTGGGAATATCTGTCAGGCCATCGATCATCGCCAGTTTCTCCAGACGTTCTGTCTTTTGCTTCAGCCGGATATGCACATGGACCCGTTCCAACATCAAGGGAATGCTGATTGGCTTGGTAATGTAATCCACTGCCCCCAGGTTGAAGCCATGTTGTTGGTTCATCATGTCATCTTTGGCGGAAGTGAAAATGATGGGAATCTCTTGCGTGGCAGGTTCCCGCTTGATGCGACGACATACCTCATAGCCATCCATTCCCGGCATCATCACATCGAGCAGGATCAAATCGGGTTTTTCGGAACGTAGCAACATGGCCAGCGCAGCGTAACTGTTTGTTGCGCAGCGCACGTCGTAACGATTGACCAATGCTTTGGCCAATATATGTATATTTCCTGGCATGTCATCCACGATCAGCACCTTCGGTAAGGGCAAGGCAACGGAATCCTTGGCATTCATAAGAATTTTGTTTGTTTCGATTCCACACGCTGTGGCCAATTCCAGCAATGCGATCTTTGCCGAAGGATAGTCGAAGAGATCGAGTTGTTGCTTGAGGTTGTCGCACAGGGCAATGGGATCGGATTCGATGAGAAATTGCCGTAGCTCGTCCAATCGTTCGGGGCGCACGTAGCCGGATCGTTCCAAAATCGGCGCCATGTCCTTCAGGATGGCTTCGACACGGGCTGCGTCGAAGGCCGCAGTCGTGGCTGGCGTTGGTTCCAAAGTCTGGCTAATCGTTGCAATGGTTTGCGCCAAAGCAATTTGGAAGCCCTCCAGCGATGGAATTTGTTGATCATCCCATTCCCGTTCGAGTTGCAGGCTGCAATTTCCCAACTCCGTTGCGCCAATCGACAGCGATATGCCTTTGATGGTATGCACCATTCGCCGCATTTCCGTCCACTTGCCGGCAGCGTAATCCGCTTCGATTTGTGCGCCGCTTTGCGCAAAATCGCGCGCAAATCCATGCAAGGCACTGCGCAGCAGGTTCCAGTTGTGCCCCATCCGTACGATGGCGTCTGAAAAGTCCAACCCTGGAACACGGAAAGGCAAGCCGAGGATGACCGACTGCGTGACTGCGGCCGACGTTCCCGATATGGTTTGCCTAGCTGGCACCCAGCGCAGCAGGGCGGCACACAACTCCGTGATATCGACCGGCTTGGCTATGAAATCGTCCATGCCTGCTTCTTGGCAGGATTCCCGGTCTGCCACCGTTGCCGCCGCAGTCATCGCGATGATGGGGGTGCTCTGGTTCCGTGACTGGGCGCGGATGTGGCGCGAGGCTTCCACACCATCCATTTCCGGCATTTGCAAATCCATCAAGATGGCGTCGTACCGCTGATTTGCGGCCTTTTCGATACCTTCCAGGCCATCGTTGGCTACCGTGACGTGCAGTCCCATTTGTTGGAGCAGGTCTGCCGCAATCAATTGGTTCGTAGGGTTGTCCTCGACCAGCAGGATATGGGCGCCGCGAATCGCATCGAGCCGACAGCGGCCTTCTTGTATGTCGCTCCATGGATGCGGGCTTTCCTCTTCAGCGTGGATGCCCTGCAGGCTGGCTGCACACCGCTTGGCGGGCGTCGCGTTCGATACTTGGCATTGCACCGTAAAAGTGAAGACGCTGCCATGACCCGGTTTGCTTTCGACCGAAATGCTGCCACCCATCAACGCGACCAAGCGCTTGCAGATGGCCAACCCCAGGCCCGTTCCACCGTATTTGCGGGTAGTGGAAGCATCGGCTTGTTCGAAGGCACCGAAGAGTTTGTCGATTTGGGCAGGTGTTATGCCGATGCCGGTGTCGCTGACCATGACTTGCAGCATGAGGTTGTCGCCATCCAGCGGCCGTTGCTTCATCGTCACGCGAACATGACCGCTTTGGGTGAATTTGAGGGCGTTGCCGACCAAGTTGTTGAGCACTTGCTTGATGCGCGTGGGATCGCCATGGAGCACCGCAGGAAGGTCGGGGGCAATATCGAAGGCGAGTTCGATATTCTTGTCTTCAGCACTGAAAGAAAAAAGACTTGCGGTATTGCCGAGCACTTCGGCCAATTCGAAATCGACAGCCTCGATATCCAGCTTGCCGGCCTCGATTTTGGAATAGTCGAGGATGTCGTTCAGAATGCCCAGCAGTGACCGGGCCGAGTCCTGCAATTTATTCAGATAGTCACGTTGTTGAACATGGAGTGCAGTATTCAGAAGTAGCTGCGTCAACCCCATCACGCCGTTCATGGGCGTGCGGATCTCGTGGCTCATGGTGGCCAGGAATTGGCTTTTCGCGATACTGGCTGCTTCGGCAGCTTCCTTGGCATTGATGGATTCCGTAATGTCTACACGAAAGCTGACCAGTTTGCCGTTGGGCATTGGGCGATCGATTATGCGCATCCATTTGCCGTCGTGCATGCGTCGTACGACAGCACCCCCTTCGCGGCGAAGTGCAAGTTCGCTGGCAACCCATGCGTCGATATCTTGGGGAGGATGTTCGCCATGCTCGGCGCGTGCGCGCAAAAGTTCTTCCAATGTCATCCCGGGAACAATCATAGCGGAAATGTTGGAGTATATGTTTCGGTACTGATCATTACAAAATATCAAACGATCATCTGCACCATATACTGCAAAGGCTTCGCCAATGGTGTCAATGGCCAACCGCAGATTTTCTTCGGCTTCGCGGAGCATTTTTGCACTACCTGCTATTTTTGCCTGATGCTGGTAGGAATGAATCAGGAATGCGCAAACGGTGCCCGCAAATGCAAGCAATACCAGGATACCGAATACGGCATGTTTCCTTTGGAGTTGCTGCGACAGCACCAGGGGTTGCAGTTCCTTGATTTCGTTGATGCCCACACCGGTAGCCAGCGGCCAGCTTGAAGATTTTGTCCAGGCAAACAGAAGGGGAATCTTATCGACCGTCGATACCGAACGGAAAATCCCTTTTTCCCCAGCTTTTGCCTGTAGATAAGGCCGATCAGGTGGAACGGTGAGGGAGATAGATTCCTGCAAATTCTTGCTTCGGGTAATGAATTTGCCGTCATTGCGTACAACGAAGACCAAATCTTCCGGATGGGTATGGAGCAAGGCGAATCGATGGGCGAGGTGGTCTGCACGTACTGCAATGCCGACGACCCCGACCAGCCGATTCCCATTGTGTATCGGTCTGGTAATGTGGACAACCGGTACGTTGGCCATGCTGTCGAGCATCACATGCCCGATGAACAATTCATCACTCTTTCGCGTAAAATGAACTTGTATATATTCGCAGTCACCCATGCACCGTTGCTGCCCGGAAAGGTTGGAAACAAACTTTATATTTCCATCCGTATCCCACACCATCACGGACTGCAATAGGCCGTTCGGATATCCATCCAGAACTTCTTGCACGGCATGAACAAAGCGGTTGTGATCGGAGAGAAAGCTGTACCGTATTTGCTTCAAACCAATGTCGATACTACGAATCAGGACGTCGAATTCCTGTTCGACGGCAAGGTTGATCAACCGAACGCGCTGCTCATTGCGCGCCTTTGCCTCTTCCAGTTGTTCTTCATGCGTGGTGGTCAAGGAATGCCAAAAATATCCGCTACCAGCGATTGCTGTGGTGACAATGCTTAAAACCCACGCCAATACAGCATTGCGTGGGAGTAACAATAAATGATCCATAGGAAAAATGCGGTAGTATGCAGACAGGTTGCGATAGTGCTTGGAGAAATTACGATGTTGCAGACTGGAGCAAACGTACCGTCTGCACAACGGTTTGGGACCACTCCACTTGGCCTGGCGATGCTTGCAGCGCTTGCTCACGCTGAAGAAACCGGGACTGACGCAAAACCGGCCCAGCGTCGTACTACCCACATGCCGTACTGCTGCATACTGGTTGCGTAGGTATGCATAGCCGGGACAATGTTGCGTAGTCCCAAGGGCAAAGATTCTGCCTACGCCCAGGTGCAGAAAAGTCAGTCGATCCTGACCTATCCTCAGGAAATTCTGAGGCGCGGCTTGTCGAGGGAGGGGCGTTGTTACGCAGTGGGTGCGGCAACGTCTGGTGGGGATTCAGGCGCCGATGTTGTGCTGGATGGCGTAGCGCGTCAGTTCGACGATGCTGGACACATGCAACTTTTCCATCATTTTGGCTTTGTGCGTGCTGACGGTTTTGTTGCTGATTCCGAGCGTGGCGGCAATGTCATTGATGCTCAGCCCGGCTACCAGCCATTTGAATACCTGCATTTCCCTATTTGTCAACAAGGAGTGCAATGCAGACGTGGCGGAAGGCGTTTCTGTAAAAACCATCTTTGCCGCCAGCCCGGGAGTAATGAAGGTTTGGTGCGAAGATACTGCGCGGATTGCGGGAAGCAGGACGTCGAGGTCACAATCCTTGGTGATATATCCGGATGCCCCCGCTTTGATGGCCATCATGGCAATATGGGGTTCATCGTACATGCTCAATACCAGAATAGGGAGACAGGGATAACAGGCTTTGATGCGCGAGATCAATTCAGCGCCACTCATTCCGGGCATATTCATATCGAGTAGCAAAATGTCATACACATTTTTGCTCAATTGCTCCAGCAATTCTCTGCTGTTGGAGGCTTCCCCTGCAACCTGAAAGTCGCTGACGTGTTCAAAAATCATTTTCAAACCGCTGCGCACAATCGCATGGTCATCGACGATCAGGATGCGAATATTATTGGTTTGCATCTTGCTCATGTTGTCTAGATGGAAGGAAATAGGGACCAATGCAAATCAAGTCCCTGTCTTGGGTGATGCAGGCTTCCATGGCAGGGTGAGTCGGATTGTCGTTCCTTGCATGGGTGTGCTGCCGATTTCCAAACGCCCTTCCAAGGCAATGGCCCGTTCATGCATGCCCAGCAAGCCAAAAGACTTGTTCATGCCGACTTCCTCAATACGAAAGCCAACCCCGTTGTCACAAATTTCGACAACCAGGGTATCCTGGACATCGAGAGTGAGAGTGATGGCTACTTTGCTTGCTGTCGCGTGACGGATGATGTTGTTCAAGGATTCCTGGACGATCCGATAGACTACAACGTATGTTTTTTTGTCCATGGGAATATTTTCTTCAGGAATATCGATGTCGAAAGTGAGATCGGTGTTGCTTTGATGTTCACGGCACAAGTAGCTGATGGCATTTTGGATGTCGAGATCCAAGGTCGTTGGTCGCAGGTACAAGATGACATTGCGTACATTGCGAATTCCTTGATCCAGGATGTCCTTCATGTCCGATACCAATTTGGGCAATGCCGGATCCAACGAGCAATAGCGCATTTCCATGAGCAGCAGATTCATCCGTAGTCCGGTGAGAACTTGCCCAAGTTCGTCATGAATTTCCCGTGCGATATGTTTTCTTTCTTGTTCTCGCGCAATTTCATTTTGTACGACCAGTTCACGCAACCGTTGTCGCGAAACGCCGAGTGCGATTTCGGCCCTTGCGGAAATCAATTCTTCTTCGATCAATTTTCGATCTGTAATATCGCTGGCAAACCCATGCCATAGAATTGCCCCATTTTCATCGGGCTGGGGCATGGCATTGGCTATGACCCACCGTTCGCTACCATCCTGCAAGATCATACGGAACTCATGATTCCATAGCGATAACTCTCTTGCAGATTTTTCTATCGAAAAATGCAATCCATCGAGGTCCTCAGGGTGTACTTGCTGAATAATCTTGGTGGCATCATCGTGTACATCGTGGGGATTGATGCGGAACAGTTCTCGTATAGTATTGCTTATATACGGAAAGCAGAGTTGGCCATCCCGATTTCTTTGGAATGTATAGACCACTCCTGGAACGCGGTCGGCGATTTGTTGTAATCTCGTCAAAATTTCTTTCTGTTCTGCTTCAGCCTGGATGCGTGCGGACACGTCGATCAGCACCCCAATCAACGCTGTGCCGCCTTGCTGGAGAAACCCCATGTGCAATGCATACCAACCAAGCTGACCGTTTTTTTGAACCAATTGCAATTCCTGTCGAAATGTCGTACCGGTTTGCATGGCTGGCAGAGCATACTGGCAAAAATCCGCATACGAAGTATCGCTGGAATAGAACTGGCGCATGGAGCAACCATGCAATTCACCTTCCGCATATCGGAGCATGGTACACAACGCAGTATTGGTCCATGCAATCGTCATCGAGTGGTAAATTTTGAAAATTCCAACCAGATCGCTGCTTAGAATGGCTCTTTGCTCATCCAATAATTGTTCCAGCCGAATTTCCGCAAGCTTTCTGGTGGTGATGTTTTCATGCGCGACAATGGCACCTTGTCGCAACCCCAGCAATGGGTATACATTCATACGGAACCAGCGCTGTTCTTCTGGCGAATCGCAGGGATAGTCCAGTGTGAAGTGATTCAGCTTACTTTGTAATACGGCATCAATGCCTTCCCATGCCGGTGGAGCTGCGGTACTGGTATTGTCAGGGCAAGCGCAAAAATTTTTGTAATTTTTGCCGACTGTTGTGTCCACCAGTTCGGGGGCGCCATTTTCTTGCGCGAACCGATTCCAGGAAGCATTGACTGCCGTGATCACGCCATGGTGGTTCAGGACTGCGATGTGTGACGGGATCGAATTCAGAATCGCTTGGGAAAATGCATCGTGTTCTCGAAGCGATTCGATTTCGAGCAGAGAGCCGAGTTCTATTGCTGAATCCAATTCTTCTGTAGTCCAGGGCAGGCTTTTGCCTTCGATCGTCGTCAAAAATTGGGCGAATGACTTTCGGGGAGAAATGCGCCCCGTTTCGTCCGTGGTATGGGGTTGTTGGGGGTCTCCACCCCATTGCATGGTCTGTGATCGCTCTACCCGAAACCAGATCAGGGTCATCTGTAGGGTGCTCGGCAAGGATATGCAAAGTGCTCCGGCAATACCACGCGAAACAGGCCCAATATCCAGATCCTGGAAAATCGAGTTGGTATGGAACAATGCGCTATTGCCATGGCGTTCGATTCGGCATCGTTGCATTGCACGAATTTGTTCCGTGGTGGGAACCGTACCGATGACCGATACAATGTCATCGACTTGGAGCGCGAATCCATCCGCATGGACTACGCCAAGCAGGTCTTGTTTCTCCTCAGACTGCATCAGAGTCTGAAAATCCACCTTGCGGATTTTCTCCACCAGCGTTCTACGCCGCAAAGCCAGTTCCGCCTGGATTTCCTGCTTTCTCCGAAGCAATCTTTCTTCCAGCAGGCATCCTATATCTGCACAAAACCAACCCAGTGCATCGCGTTCCTGTACGCCGAAGTATTTTGGTTTGCTTTTGTTCTGGCAGGAAATCAATCCCCACAAGGTATCATTCACGACCAATGAACCAACCAATGTTGCGCTCACCCCTATGTTGCACAAATACTCGATATGGACGGGGGATACGCTGCGCAGGCTGGATGCTGCAAGATCGATCGAATGCTTGTCAGGGTGGCCCCATATCGACGATGGTGTGTAGTGGACATCGGGAATCGAGCGTATTGTGCTGAACTGGTACAACTCCCGTGCTGGAGTAGGAATATCCGATGCAGGGAAATGCAGTCCGAGATACGGTTCGATATGTTCGTCGCGGGCTTCGGCAATCACTTGGCCGTTCCATGCCTCATCGAAGCGATAGATCATCACGCGGTCGAAACCCGTAATCTTTCTAATGATTTGCGCCGCTTCCCGCGTCAGTGATTCGACCTGGGTATGCTTTCGCAAGGTGGCAAGTCCCTGCCGCAATGCATAGTGGTATCGGGTAAAGTTGGCTTCTTCATTGATCGATTCTATATCCAGAAGGAGAAACCTTTCGCCACCATCATGCTGGCGAATGCTCCAGGTTTTTCCCTGGAGCGAAACCATCGCCGGTGGCATCGTTGCAAGATTGGCCTGATTGTCCTGTCGTACGAGATGGTCCAGAATGGGTTCTGCAAAGATATGCTGGAGATGTTGGCCCAGAATCTTTTGGGGAGCTATTCCCAATAAAGAAGAACAGGATTCACTGGCTGCTTCGACGGTCCAGGTTCGTGCATTGAGAACCAGCACAGCGCCATGCGGTTGAATAGCGCCGGGGAAACGGATCGGTTCCGATACGCAGCTTGCGATGTCTTGGTTAGGCATAGGGAACCCCTTTCGTCTGTTGCGTCCCATTGCAGGGTACCGGGTAGCCGATGGATACGAGCAGAAACGCCCCGAGCAGAAATGCCACGACTTCGTGCTGCGATCTACACGAGATTCACCGCACGGTACACCTGCGTGGGATCGTTGGGTTTGTCCGGCCAGGTCATCGCGATATGTCCAGCCTCAAGCAGGGGATGCACATGGTAGATAGTGTCTGCATATTCCGGTGAACGTGGGGACCGCTGATTCCAGCGAACATGACCGAGGGGGCGGTGTTGCGCGTTTTGATTTGGTGCCGCGCTGTTTTTTCGGCGGAATTCGCCTTGCTGGTTTGGGTTTTTTTCATGCATAGGCCCCTGCCAGGCCGCCGGGGGCCATAGGGGGCGCTCTGTATGGAACAACCAGCCTGCCAGTTTTGCTCAATACGTTGAGTAAAAATACTCAACATGGTGCGCAATCCTGAACCCACTTTCCAGCGTCCGCAGGCGGCGGTGCTGGCTGGTCGCCTGAACGAGCCGCGCCGATGCATCCAAGTGGTGGCCGGGCCTCGGCAAGTAGGCAAGTCCACGCTGGTACAGCAAGTCACCGCGACACTGCCGCAGCCGGTGCGTTATGCCAGTGCTGACGAGCCGATGCTTCGCGGCGCGGTCTGGATCGCCCAGCAGTGGGAAGCTGCGCGCCTGGCCATCGAAAACGCCGAGGGCGCGGTGCTGGTGCTGGACGAAATCCAGAAGATCGCGGGCTGGTCGGAAACCGTCAAGCGCCTGTGGGATGAAGACACCCGTGCTCGGTGTCCGCTCCAGGTGGTGCTGCTGGGTTCGGCACCATTGCTGATCGCGCAGGGTTTGACCGAAAGCCTGGCCGGGCGCTTCGAGGTGTTGCCGCTGTCGCATTGGTCGCTGGCGGAAATGCACGCCGCCTTTGGCTGGAGCGTGGAGCAATACGTGTTCTACGGCGGTTATCCGGGCGCTGCGCCTTTGGTCGGCGAGCATAAACGCTGGGCGCGCTATGTTGCAGACAGCCTGATCGAAACGTCGATTGCACGCGATGTGCTGCTGCTCACCCGGGTGGACAAGCCCGCGCTGCTGCGCCGCCTGTTCGAACTGGCCTGCCACTACTCGGGGCAAGTGCTGTCATACACCAAGATGTTGGGCCAACTGCAGGACGCAGGCAACACCACGACGTTGGCGCATTACCTCAATCTGCTGGCTGGCGCCGGCATGGTCTGCGGTGTGCCCAAGTACGCAAGAGACGTGGCGCGCAACCGGGCCTCCAGCCCCAAATTGCAAGTGCTTAACACCGCGCTGATGACGGTGACGAGTGGCCTGACGCTGGATGAGGCCCGCGCCGACCGCGAATTCTGGGGGCGGCTGGTCGAATCTGCCGTAGGCGCACACTTGGCCAATGCCGCCATGCGCGGCGAATGCACGCTGCACTACTGGCGCGAAGGCAACCGCGAGGTGGATTTCATCGTGCAGGCCGGGCGGCGCTTGACGGCCATCGAAGTAAAAAGCGGACGCGCCCCGCTGGCGCATCCAGGCATCTCCGCCTTTGCCGAGGCATTCCAGCCACAGCGCAGCCTGCTGGTGGGCGGCGACGGCATCGCGCTGGAGGATTTTTTGCTGCGTCCCGTTGCGCACTGGGTGGCAGGGTGATCGCAGGCTTTGATTGCGGATTCCGGTTCCATGTGAACGGGGATTCCGGGAACGTGACCGAGGAGTAACTTCGAGAACCCCTTTCGTCTGTTGCGTCCCATTGCAGGGTACCGGGTAGCCGATGGATACGAGCAGACACGACCCGAGCAGAAACGACCCGACTGCGTGCTGCGATCTACACGAGATTCACCGCACGGTACGCCTGCGTGGGATCGTTGGGTTTGTCCGGCCAGGTCATCGCGATATGTCCAGCCTCAAGCAGGGGATGCACATATTTCTGCCGGACATACTCCGGGTTCCGGCCGAGCAGCAACCCCAGTTCTTCGAGCCGACAGGCTCTGTGGCGCAGCAGATGCAGCACGACTTTCCGGACGGCGTGCGGCGGGCTGCGTTGGCCCAGGCTGCAGATTTGCGCGCCCAGATTGCCGGGAAGGGTGGCCAGCAATGCCTGGCGAGCGGCAGCAATGCTTTCCTCCGGGACTTTCGAGTCCCTAGATAAGGCATCGGGGTCCCTAGATAAGGCGCTGGGGCTTCCTGCCAACATGTGGTCGGTGGGTTGGTACCAGGTGGCCGAGCCTCGGCCTTTTTGCGCAAACAGCCCTGCATCAAGCAACGATCTTCCAACTTGGCTTGCGCTTTTGGCTTCGATGCGTTCGGTTTCGTCAAGCAACTGGAGTTGCTCGAAAAGCTCCTGGGCGGTCATTGCGTGGTGTTTCCGATCTGGAACCGCGATGGGCACATTCAGGTAGTATGGCATCGACCGGTTCGCCCCAGGGCAGTAGCCGGTTCCCCTCATGGGAGCGCAACGCTCCCGGTTTCCGTACCGATTTCCATGTCTTCCATTCCCCCCCTGTCTACCGACGACTACCTCAAAAAAATCCTGACCGCACGCGTCTATGACGTGGCGGTCGAAACGCCGCTCGAATGCGCCCCGGTGCTGAGTGCGCGAACCGGCAATACCGTGCTGCTTAAGCGCGAAGACCAGCAGCCGGTACACAGTTTCAAGCTGCGCGGCGCGTACAACAAGATGGCGAACCTGGCTCCCGATCTGTTGGCCCGAGGCGTGGTGTGCGCTTCCGCAGGCAACCATGCGCAGGGAGTGGCCCTGGGTGCCCGGCGCTTGGGAACCCGCGCAGTCATCGTCATGCCGACGACGACCCCGCAAGTCAAGATCGATGCCGTGCGCACCCTGGGCGGCGAGGTGGTGCTCGTCGGCGAAAGCTATTCCGATGCCTACGCCCACGCCGTCACCGTTGGGCAGGAGCAAGGGCTGACTTTCGTCCACCCCTTCGACGACCCCGACGTCATTGCGGGGCAAGGCACCGTCGCGATGGAAATCCTGCGCCAGCGGCCCCGGCAGCTTGATGCTGTGTTCGTCGCGGTGGGCGGCGGTGGGCTGCTTGCGGGCGTGGCCAGCTACATCAAGGCCGTGCGCCCCGAGGTTCGCGTGATCGGCGTGCAGATGAACGATTCGGACGCTTTTGCACGATCGGTATCCGCCGGGGAACGGGTCACGTTGTCCGATGTGGGGCTGTTTTCCGACGGGACGGCCGTCAAACTGGTGGGGGAAGAGACCTTTCGCATTGCGCGCGAGCTGGTCGACGACTACGTGCTCGTCGATACGGATGCCGTCTGCGCGGCGATCAAGGACGTCTTCATCGACACCCGCAGCATCGTCGAACCCGCAGGGGCGCTGTCCGTCGCCGCAGCGAAGCAGTACGCAGCCATGCATGGCGTGCAGGGGCAGACTTTCGTCGCGATCCTCTGCGGGGCGAACATGAACTTCGACCGGCTGCGCTTCGTTGCCGAGCGTGCCGAGGTCGGCGAGGAACGCGAAGCGCTGTTCGCAGTGACCTTGCCGGAGGAGCGCGGGAGCTTCCGCCGCTTTTGCGAGCTGATCGGCGACCTGCCCGCGCTCGGCGGGGAAAGCCGCGCACGCAACGTCACCGAGTTCAATTACCGCATCAGCGACGCGAACAAGGCGCATGTTTTCGTCGGGCTGACGACGACGGTGCGCGGCGAATCCGCGCACATCGCACAAGTGCTGGACCAGCAGGGGTTCGATGCGCTCGACCTCACGCACGACGACCTGGCCAAGGAGCATCTGCGCCACATGGTCGGCGGGCATTCGCCGCTGGCGCACGACGAGCGTTTGCTGCGCTTCGTGTTCCCCGAACGGCCTGGGGCGTTGCTCCAGTTTCTGCGCCTGATGCAGCCCAACTGGAACATCAGCCTGTTCCACTACCGCAACCAGGGCGCAGACTACGGGCGCATCCTCGTCGGCATCCAGGTTCCCCAAGCAGACGATGCCGCCTTTGCGCAATTCCTATCCACCTTGGGATACCCATGGGTGGAGGAAACGGCCAACCCTGCCTACCGCATCTTTTTGCAATCGTGAGCGCAACCCTGTCTGGCAAGCTCGTCGTCGCCCTCTCCAGCCGGGCGCTGTTCGATTTCGAGGAAGAAAACCAAGTCTTCGAGCATGGCAACGACCGCGACTACATGGCTTTGCAGCGCGAACGGCTGGAGATTCCGGCACGGCCCGGCGTGGCTTTTGCGCTGGCGCGCAAGCTGCTCGACGTTCGCCTGGGGACGCAGGCCACCGATCCCAGCCTCGTCGAGGTGGTGATCCTCTCGCGCAACGACCCTGTGTCGGGGATGCGCGTGTTCCGGTCGGTACGGCACTACGGCCTGCGTATCGACCGGGGCGTTTTCACGCGGGGGGAAGCGCCGTGGCGTTACCTGCGCCCGCTGCACGCCCATCTTTTTTTGAGCGCGCATTCCAGCGACGTCCGCGCAGCGCTCTCCGCCGGGGTGCCTGCTGCGCTCGTCTACCCCCGCAGCGCGCACGCCAGCGACGCCCACCCCAACGAGATTCGCATTGCCTTCGACGGCGATGCCGTGCTGTTCAGCGACGAAGCCGAGCGCGTGTTCCAAAGCCTGGGGCTGGAGGCCTTCCACCGCCATGAGGTCGATCACGCCGACCAACCCCTGCCCGATGGCCCCTTCAAACCCTTGCTGACCGCACTCCAACGCCTGCGCGCCGCGCCGACGATGCGATTGCGCACCGCCTTGGTGACGGCCCGCAGCGCCCCAGCGCACGAACGGGCGATTAACACGTTGATGAATTGGGGGGTGGAGGTGGATGAGGCCTTGTTTTTGGGGGGGCTGCCGAAGGCCGAATTTCTGCGCGAGTTCGAACCGGACTTCTTTTTCGACGACCACACCGGGCATCTGGCCTCTGCGGCGGCGGTGGTTCCGTGCGGGCACGTGGCGAGTGGGGTGCATAACGAGGGGAACCCCGGCGGTTTGCTTTGAGCAGGGTGCCGTGAATGGCTGAGGCAAGGAAAAGGAAAGCAATGCGAATCGTGCAAACCTGGCGCACCGTGCATGGCACCGGCGCAAGCGCCTTGGCGCTGATACGGCCTTTTTTTGCTTCGGAGCACAAGGTGCGTGCGTGGTCGCTGCTCGCTGCCATCGTCGCGCTGAATCTGGGCCTGGTGTGGCTGGCGGTGTGGTTCAACGAATGGAACCGCCTGTTCTACGACGCCCTGCAAGAGCGCAATGCGCAGGAGTTCTGGAAGCAATTGGGGCGCTTCGCGGCCCTGGCTGCGGTGTTCATCCTGGCCGCCGTCTACAAGTTCTATCTGACGCAGGTGCTCGAATTGCGATGGCGTGCGTGGATGACGCGCCATTACCTCGACCGCTGGCTTTCCCACCAGGCGTACTACCGCCTCGAACTGCGCCGCTTTGCCGGCGCAGCGCCCGATGCGCCGGGGCCGGACAACCCCGACCAGCGGATGCAGGAAGACATCCAGCAGTTCACGGGCTACACGCTGTCGCTGAGCATGGGTTTGCTCCACGCCGTGGTGACCTTGGCGAGCTTCGTCGGCATTCTGTGGACTCTTTCCGGGTCTTTCACCTTCGATGTGGCGGGCGTGTCGGTGGTCGTCCCCGGTTTCATGGTGTGGCTGGCCGTCTTGTATTGCGCTGCGGGCAGTTACCTCACGCACCGCATCGGTAAGCCACAGATTCGGCTGAACTTTCTGCAACAGCGCCGTGAGGCGGACTTTCGCCATCATCTGGTGCGGGTGCGCGAGGCCAGCGAGGCCATTGCGCTCGACCGGGGGGAAAGCGCCGAGCTTGCCGGGCTACAGGGGCGATTCGATCGCGTGCTCGACAACACCTGGGCGCTGATCCGTGCGCAAAAGAACCTGATCTGGTTCACGAGCTTTTTTGGGCAAGCGGCGGTGGTGTTCCCGTTCCTCGTGGCCTCGGGCCGTTTTTTGAGCGGTGCCATCCAGTTGGGCACCTTGATGCAAATCGCCAGCGCGTTCGGGCAAGTGCAGGGCGCGTTGAGCTGGTTCGTGGAGCAGTACACCGGCATTGCGGCGTGGAAGGCGACGACGGACCGGCTGACCGGCTTTGACGATGCCTTGCGCGCTGCGCGGTTGCAGGAGAAGGAGGAGGGGGAGCTGGTCGTCACGGCAGCGGAAGAACTGCGGATGGAAGATGTACGCATCAATCTGCCGCCTGGCGTGCCCATCGACGCTTTCACCGCTGCGGTTACGTTGGATGACGCGCCCCGCAATGGCGTTTTGCTCGACGGATTGCACTGGGGCGTTCCCGCCGGGCGCAGCGTGTTGTTGCGCGGCGCCTCCGGCATGGGCAAATCGACGTTGTTCCGTGCAATCGCCGGAATCTGGCCTTATGGAAGCGGGCGCATCGAACGGCCCGGCGATGCGGTCTTCCTGCCTCAAAAGCCGTACCTCCCCGTGGGAACGCTGCGTGACGCGCTGTGCTACCCCGAGGCCCGACGGATCGACGACGATGCCTTGCGCGAGGCGCTGCGCCAGGTCGGGCTGGAAGCATTGGGGGATCGGCTCGACGAGCACGCCGCGTGGGGGCAGACGCTCTCCGGCGGCGAGGTGCAGCGGCTGGCCATTGCCCGCGTGCTGTTGCGCCCGGCGCGGTGGGTCTTTGCCGACGAGGCCTCCAGCGCGCTCGATGCCGTGGCGGAAGAGCAGGCGTACCGCGCTTTGCTCGGCCATGTCCACGCCCAAGGCGGAACCCTGGTATCGATTGGCCACAAGCCAACGCTGGCTGCACTACACGGGGAATGCTGGGAACTGTGCGCCGGGGTGCCCCCTTTGCGCCGTTGCCCTGGCGACACCCCCGCTCTATAGCGTTGCCGGGGCTGGTGGACAGAATCACCCAAAGACAAAAAAACGGCCCAAGGCCGCTTCGTTTTTGTCATCCCCAACCTTGGCGCATTCGGCAACCAGCGCAGGATGTGCGCCGTACCCCGAGGGGCTATGCCGATACCCGGCTGCTTGCAGATCGATGAGATCGGTGAGTGCAAACGCCAAGCAACGTTCTAGGTCAAAAGCTAAGTCAAAGCCTAAGTCAAAGGCTTCTCGGCCTTCTGAATCTTGTTGGGAGAGTAGGTGAACACCTCTGTAGACATTTCTCCCTTGGGCAGATGTTGCAGCTCCTCCTTGGGTTGGATGCGCAATTCGTCCTTGGCCTGCTGTTGCACCTGAATGGCGCTGGCACTGGCCTCCCACAAAGACTTGAGGTAGTTGATGATCAGCTCTTGCAGCGGGGGCTTGGGCGGTTCCTTGGCTTCCTCGGTCTCCGAGACGCGCCGAGTCTTGGCTTCGGGGTCTTGGGCATCCAGGGGATCGCCGCCACGGCTGGGGTCGACACGGCTGGGGTCATAGACCTTTGCGTAGATTCCATCGCCATCGTTGGGAACCAATTCGTTCTGATGGCTACGGTTGATCATGTTGATGACGCTAGGCGTGGCTACCGGTTCCGTCAAGCCATGCGGCGCCGTGTTCACCGGGGGCACCGGTATGACGCGGCCAGTCGAGAACGCCGCAGCATCAGCGGAGATGGGCCGCTGGCCGGGTATTCGATCAATGGTGGGCAGTTGCATGATGACTCGGATTACAGAATGAGTCCGTAGTCCTTCCTCCGTTCGTAGGGTGTTATTCGGCAGAATTGACGGGGAATTTAGCCCCTTCTGCAACTTTTTTTTCGCCTACTCGTGCCGAGCCTCCCCGCTACAGGGTGCTGCCCATCCGCCGGGGGCGCCCATCCCGCGCCAGCCGGTCGATAGTTACCTCAAATTCGATAGCGATCAGTCAAAGCGCCCAGCTTGCCCAGCAGGGCAGGGGCGATTTGCGTCAGCGGCAAGACTTCGTCAGCAGCACCGTGGGCAATGGCTTCCTTGGGCATGCCGAATACGACGCAGGTGGATTCGTCCTGCGCGTAGTTGTAGCTACCGGCATCCTTCATTTCCCGCATGGCTTTGGCGCCATCGTTGCCCATGCCTGTGAGCATGACCCCAAATGCGTTGCGCCCGACGACCTGTGCCACGGAGCGGAACAGCACTTCCACTGACGGCTTGTGGCGGTTGACGAGCGCGCCGTCTTCGACTACCGCGACGTAGTTGGCGCCGCTGCGCGTGATGGAAAACTGCTTGCCCCCCGGAGCGATGTAGGCATGGCCGGGCAGGATGCGTTCTCCATCGACAGCCTCTTGTACGGCAATTTGGCATAGCCCGTTGAGCCGTGCGGCAAAACTTGTCGTGAACCCTGCCGGCATGTGCTGGGTGATGACGATGGCCGGGGCATTGGCAGGCATAGGCACCAGGACTTCCTTGATCGCCTCGGTCCCCCCCGTCGATGCGCCGATGGCGATGAGTTTTTCCGTAAATACTCGCCCCGTCAGGGCAGATCCGGCTGTAGGCTGCGCTGGCGCCGTTGCCGATGCTTGCGTTGGTGCAGGCGCAGCGACCGTCCTTTTGATCCGCGCCGCAGCGGCGATGCGCACCTTGTCGACGATCTCCGTCGCCAGCTCGTTGAGCCCATCGACGATGCCAATGCGGGGCTTGGAAACGAAGTCCACCGCGCCGAGTTCGAGCGCACGCATCGTGACGTCGGCACCGCGCTCGGTCAGCGTGGAAATCATGACGACAGGAGTAGGCCGTAGGCGCATCAACCGGCCGAGAAAGTCGATCCCGTCCATGCGCGGCATCTCGATATCGAGCGTGATGACGTCGGGATCCAGCTCCCGGATCATTTCCCGGGCGATGAGCGGGTCGTTGGCAGCACCGACGCATTCCATGTCCGGCTGCCGATTGATGATTTCTGCCAGCAGACGCCGTACGAGCGCCGAATCGTCTACCACTACGACACGAGTCTTTTTCAATTGCATCTCCCCTGGATCGTTGCGGACACCACACGTGCCGCGTGAAGGATGACGACCAGGCGCGCAGCCGACGGATACGTAGACCGGCGCCGGTTCAGAACAAGTCGACCGAGCCCCCTGCGGTGGACTGGACGACACGGGCCACATTCCCCTTGCGTTCCTGCACCACCAGCGCTTCCGGATGCGCATGGGCAAGGCGCTTGACCAGCGCCTTGCCACTGAGGGGGAAATAACACACCTTGCGTGGGTGAATGTCGAGCACGTCTTGCGAGATTATCGGAATGCGTTCGGTCGCGAGATAGTCCAGCACGAACTCGGTATTGCGTTCCCCCACGTTCATGGCGGTGAATCCTGCCATGACTTGTCCGCCCCCGAACACCTTGGCCTGCATCGTCTCGCGTCGGCCACCGAGCTTGACCATCTGGTTGATGAGCAGTTCCATCGCGTAGGAACCGTAGCGCCCCATCCCCTCGGTGCTTTCGCCATCGGGCAGCATGAAGTGATTCATTCCCCCCGCACGCACCCGGGAATCCCAGATGCACGCGGCGATGCATGACCC
The DNA here is from genome assembly GCF_000477435.1 of Candidatus Symbiobacter mobilis CR. Lineage (NCBI taxonomy): Bacteria > Pseudomonadati > Pseudomonadota > Betaproteobacteria > Burkholderiales > Comamonadaceae > Candidatus Symbiobacter > Candidatus Symbiobacter mobilis. The sequence continues at coordinate 1,891,931 of NC_022576.1, read as the reverse complement.
CAGCACCGTTGTGATGAGGATGTCTTCGGTAGACACGTAGTACTCGCCGGGCAGGACCTTGACGGCGTCGTACCGGAAATGGTTGTCGCTGTAAAAAAAGGAAGCTTCGCCGGGGTTGCGGGGCAACGTCTTGAGCCGTTCCAGGCGCGGTGACTTGGCACTTCCGGGCTTGGCTGGGGCCGTGGATGCACTCCCCGTGGCACCAGGATGCCCGGAGGAAGCAAAGGCCGTGTTCTGCATCAGACTCATACACAACGCCGCGAGCGGCCGGGATGCGCAACGATGCGCTGATTGGGGGCGCGCATCATGGCAGACGCTCGTATACCGTTTTCCCTTTGGGGACGAACAGATCTCGGGCTTCGCTGAAATTTTCGGCGTGACCAACGAATAACAGTCCCTTGGGTGCCATGACGCGGTGGATACGTTCCAGGACTTGCCTCTGGGTCTTGGAGTCGAAGTAAATCATGACATTGCGACAGAACACGACATCGAACGGTTCCCGAAACGGCCAATCGTCCCGGACGAGGTTGACGGAGAGAAATTGGACCATCCGCTGTAGTTCGGGCTTGATACGAACGCGGCCCAGATTGGCATCTTTGCCGCGTAGGAAGAAACGTTGCAACTGGGCCTCGCTGAGGTTCTTGAGCCCGTCGACGCGGTAGATGCCTTCGCGTGCGGTGGCCAAGACCTTCGAGTCGATGTCGCTGGCAACGAGACTGACCCGTGCGCCGGATCCCAGCGCTTCCAGCGCGGTCATGAGGATCGAATACGGCTCTTCCCCCGTCGAAGCAGCACTGCACCAGAGCTTCCATGTCCCATGGTGTGGGCGCGACTGCAAATGTTCCGCAAGAATGTCAAAGTGGTGACGCTCCCGAAAGAATGAGGTCAGATTGGTCGTGAGCGCATTGATGAACTCCTGCCATTCCGGCCCATCGTGCCCTTCGAGCCAGTGCAGGTATTCCGAAAAGCTGCGGTGCCCCGTTTCGCGCAGCCTGCGGGCGAGACGGCTGTACACCATGGCGTGCTTGCCATCGTGCAGACTGATCCCTGCGCGCTGGTAGATCAGCGCCTGCACCTTGTCGAAGTCTGCATCGCACCAGGGAAACTCGCGTCCCTGCATGTCGGTGGGGGTGGACTCCCCCCAAGGAGGGACAGGTAGCGCAGCAGCCATACGAATCAGGAGGAACCTGTTGCCGTCGCGATTCGCCGGGGCACCTGCTGCCAGTGCCCTGTTAGAGCAAATCGGAATTGAGACCCATATCGTCCGCAGACATCAGTTTTTCGATGTCGAGCAGGATGAGCATGCGTTCCCCCATGGAGCCTAGACCTACGACGGCGTCGCTGTCGATCACGCTTTCCACGTCTGGGGCAGGGCGCATGTTTTCGGGCGCAATTTCCATCACGTCGCTGACCGAATCGACAACGATGCCGACGATGCGTTGGTGCAGATTGAGGACGATCACCACGGTGAATGCGTCGTACGTGGCTTGTTCACACTGAAAGCGCAGACGCATGTCGACGATGGGGACGATAGTCCCCCGAAGGTTGACGACCCCCTTGATGAAGTGCGGGGCGTTGGCAATCCTCGTGGGCGATTCGTACCCGCGAATTTCCTGTACCTTGAGGATGTCGATCCCGTACTCTTCGCGGTCGAGCCGGAAGGTCAGATACTCCCGCGCGCCGGAAGTGGCGTTGCTCTTTTCCGTAGCTCCCATCTTGCTTCTCCGATGACTCTAGTGGCGGGAACGACGCACCAGCGCGGCGGTATCCAGGATGAGCGCCACTTTGCCATCGCCCAGGATCGTCGCGCCCGACACGTTGGGCACCTTGCGGTAGTTGGTTTCGAGGTTCTTGACGACGACCTGTTGTTGTCCTAACAACTCGTCGACGAGGAGAACGACCCGGCTGCCTTCGGCCTCGATGACGACCATGATGTCGCTGGATCGATCCATTTCGAACCGGGGAACCTGGAAGACTTTTTCCAGCTCGATCACCGGCATGTATTCATCGCGCACCTTGACCAACTGCGCACCTTGCCCAACAGTGCTGACCGCGCCGGGCTGCACCTGAAAGGATTCGACCACCGAAGACAGTGGCAGGATGTAGACCTCGTCACCCACGCCTACAGACATGCCGTCCATGATTGCCAGCGTCAACGGTAGACGAACGGACACGCGCGTGCCATAGCCTTCAGATGATTCGATGTCGACGGTGCCGTTGAGCGCAGTGATGTTGCGCTTGACGACGTCCATGCCCACGCCCCGGCCAGATACGTCGGTGACGATCTCGGCAGTGGAAAAACCCGGCGCAAAGATGAGTTGCCATACCTCAGCGTCAGTCATCTGGTCGGAAACATCCATGCCGCGTTCCCTTGCCTTGACCAGAATTCTTTCCCGAGACATGCCGCGCCCATCGTCTCGCACTTCGATGACGATGGATCCACCCTGGTGGGCGGCGGATAGGGTGATGGTGCCTGTCTCCGGCTTCTTGGCTTGCACTCGGTCTGCAGGCATTTCGATACCGTGGTCGCAACTGTTGCGTACCAGATGGGTGAGGGGGTCGATGATTTTTTCGACCAATCCCTTGTCGAGTTCGGTGGCTTCCCCCTGGGTTACGAAATCGACCTTTTTGCCAAGTTTGCTGGCGAGGTCGCGCAACATGCGCGGGAAACGGCTGAACACGATCGACATCGGAATCATCCGGATCGACATCACCGATTCTTGCAAGTCGCGGGTATTGCGGTCGAGGTCGGTCAACCCGGTCAAGATCTGCTGATGCACTGCGGGGTCGAGAGCGCGGCTGCACTGCGCCAGCATGGCTTGCGTGATGACCAGTTCGCCGACGAGGTTGATAAGCTGATCGACTTTGCTGATCGCCACGCGAATCGTCGAAGCCTCGGGTTGGATCGCAGGTGGAGCAGGCCGCGCCGAGGCCGCTCCCGCTCGACTGCGGGCCGAGTCGGCGTCGGTGGTGGGACGCACAGCACCCTGTGAACCTGGGGCGCCTGGCGCGCCATCGAAGAAACCGTACCCTTCATCTGCTGGAGTGGCCGATGCCGGTTTGGCGTTCTCGGGCATCGCAGATTGCGGCACGACAGCCACGGGAGGCGCGGCTTCGGCGGGGGCAGCAATAGAGGGCGCGGCAACGGGGGTCTGATCGTCGATCGCCACCTGCTCGCGGGAGACATGGAAGGCAAACAAGTCGAGCAGATCGTCGTCTGTCGACGCCGTTTCGATCTTGAACATGCGGGTATCCGGGCGATCACAGGGGATGCCTTCGATGCGCCCCAAACCGGGAATGTCGTGGAACAGCTCGGCAATCGCGTCAGCAAGATCGGCGTGGGCCAGACGGCTGATCGTGACCACAAGTTGCCGGGACACGTTTTTGGCCTTGGCAGCAGGGGTCGGGACGGCAACTGGAGCAGCCATAGGGACAGGAGAGGGAGGGGGTGGTGGGGGAGGCGCCGCAGGAGCGTCTTCGCCGCTGGCCAGCACGCGGATACGTTGCACCAGATCGTGAGTCGGGATGGCTACCCCCATGCCGCCAGATTGGTGTCGTGCAAGCAGGCTGCGCGAAGCATCGGCGGATTCGAGGAGCACATCGACCATCGCGGAAGTGGTTTGCAGTTCGTGCCGACGAAGACGATCGAGCAGCGATTCCATTTGGTGGGTCAGCTCTGCCACATCCGAAAAACCGAAGGTCGCCGCACCACCCTTGACCGAATGGGCGCAGCGGAAGACGCCGTTGAGCACCTCATCGTCCGCAGTCTCCAAATTGAGGTTGAGCAGCATTTGTTCCATCAAGTCGAGGTTTTCTCCGGCTTCCTCGAAAAAAATTTGATAGAACTGGCTCAGGTCAAAGTCGCTGCCTGATCCGCCCGCTTCTGCGTGTGCCTCTGCCATGAATTTCTCCCCGCAATGGTTGTGTGCCGTTTCGTAACCTGGCGCAGCCCGCAGGAGCGGGCGCCGCGCCATCGCGCACGCCTCAGGATTTGGTGACTTTCTTGATGACTTCGATCAACCGAACCGGGTCGAAAGGCTTGACTAGCCACCCGGTAGCTCCTGCAGCGCGACCTGCTTGTTTCATCAGGTCGCTGGATTCGGTCGTCAACATAAGGATAGGGATATTCTTGAACTGGGGATGTTCGCGCAGTTTGCGTGTCAACCCCAGCCCATCAAGGCGCGGCATGTTCTGGTCAGTCAGTACCAGGTCGAACGGCTGCGTTTGCGCCTTCTCGTAGGCATCAATGCCGTCGACGGCCTCCACTACCTGATGGCCCGCACCGGCAAGCGTGAATGTCACCATCTTGCGCATGGACGGTGAATCATCGACAGCAAGTATGAGAGACATGAATCAACACTCCGACAAACAAAATTTCCAAACCGTATGCATACCGCAATACCCAAAGTAACCAAAATAATCCATTTCCGCACTCCCTGACCCAGTCCGGACTCAAAAGAGTTCGATCGACCCCGCTTCCATTTCATCCTGGGTCACGGGGTTGGGTCGCTCGGGCACTTCCTCGACGAAGGGAACCGCTTCGCCGTCTTCCGCATCCATGGCCTCTGCTGCGAGCCGGTACGCGCAACCTTGCAGGATGCGCGACGTATGACCAATCAACTGGGTAGCCATGTCCTGAAACTGGAGTTCCGTCACCGCTGTACGCAGCGCGGAACGCACGCCATCAAGTTCTGCCAAATGCATCAGCGTGGGCCCTGCCAAATCGGCGCTTGCATTGGTAAAGCGCTCCATGAGGTTTTCCATGGCATGGGTCAGCAACCCGTCCAGGCGCTCCAGATCGTGAACCACCACGAGAAGGGAGTCCTGCACTTCGGCCACCAACATGACCGGCAACTCCACCGTTGGCGGCGAGGACAAGCCGTCTCCAAATGCCATAAACAAAAAGCACTCCGGACAGGATGGGGCAAAATGAAAATGCGTGCGCCGGGGACGACCCCGGCGCCTGCGGACAATCATAGCGCCAAACTTTTTGCTCTTCCACGCCGCCCTGCGGACGCCCCAGCACGGGACATGCCTACCGATATCGACCCCGCCGATGCTTGGCATCTGCTGCACCTGGAAGATTCCGCCATTGACCACGCCCTCGTCCGCAGGGAGCTGGCCAAGAGTGGTCGGGCGATCCATATTGACCGGGTGGAAACCCTCGCCGATTTCGACGCGGCGCTGGATGGAGCACGCTTCGACGCCATTCTTGCAGACTACCGCCTGGCAGGCTTTACGGCGCTCGATGCTTGGCAGCGCATGCACGCTACGGGTTCGACCGTGCCCTTCATCCTGCTCTCGGGCGCGATTGGCGAGGCTGCCGCTGTCGCGGCGATCCAGACCGGCATCAGCGATTACCTTTCCAAGGATGACCTGGGTCGGCTGTACCACGTCATCGACCGTGCGATCGAGCTGCACCAGACGCGCATCGCCAAGGAGTTGGCAGACCGGGAACTTGCGCAGTCCCGCGAGCGCCTTGCAGGGTTTGCGGAGCATCTGCAACACATCATCGAGCAGGAACGTGCAGCGATAGCGCGAGAGATTCACGACGACATCGGTGGCGCGCTGGCCGCGATTCGCTTCGATCTGTTTTGGCTACAGCGCCACTGCCCTGCTGCCGATGCGCAGGAACACATCGGGACTGCGACTGAGATGCTCCAGCAGGCCATCGAAGCCAGCCAGCGGATCATGCGCAACCTGCGCCCGGCCATCCTCGACCAGGGGCTGAGCGCGGCGATCACATGGCTGGCCGACAGTTTTTCGCGCCGCACGGGCATCGACACCCATGTCGCCATTCCGCACGAGCCGGAAGGGCTTCCGAAAGAGGTGCTACTCGTCGCGTACCGCACCGCCCAGGAGGCTTTGACGAACATCGCCAAGCACGCCCAGTGCTCCCGCGTGCAGATCGAGCTTTCCGATAGCGGGGGGATGTTGACGCTGGAAGTGCGCGACGACGGTATCGGCCTGACTCCGCAGGATCGGGAGAAGCAGCGTTCTTTCGGGCTGCGTGGGATGGTCGAACGGGCCAAGACCGTCGAGGGTTGGGTGGACATCAGTTCGCAGCCCGGTGTGGGAACGTCGATCACCCTGAGCATTCCCCTGAGTGCTTCCCTTTCCTAGCCCATAGCGCGCAGCATTTCGGAGTACGCAGCGATGATCCTAGATGCCAGCAGCCCACTCGGGCGCGTCCCACTGAGGAATCCAGGATGATCCGTGTCGTTTTGTGCGATGACCATGCGATGGTTCGCCGGGGGATCCGCGACACCCTCAAGGAAGCGGTGGACATCCAGGTCACTGCGGAAGCGGGGAGTTACGCAGAAGTGCGCAGTGCGTTGCGCACGGTGGATTGCGACGTGCTGGTGCTCGACATCAATATGCCCGGCCGCGACGGTATCGAGGTGCTGGCCAGCCTGCGCGATGCCGAATCCCCGGTGCGTGTCCTCATCGTGTCGATGTATCCGGAAGACCAGTACGCGCTGCGGTGCCTCAAGGCGGGTGCGCATGGCTACCTGAACAAGGCGGGGGATCCTGCCGAACTGATCACTGCCGTGCGCACCGTTGCGCAAGGCCGCAAGTACGTCACGCCAGCGGTGGCGCAGATGCTTGTCGATCACCTCCACGCCCCGGCCAGTGAAAGCCTGCACGACAGCCTATCGGAGCGCGAATTGCAAACACTGTGCAAAATCGCCAGCGGCAAACGCCTCGCAGACATTGCCGAGGAGCTGATGCTCAGCCCGAAGACTGTGAGTGTGTACCGCGCCAGGGTGCTCGAAAAACTCAAGCTGACGAACAATTCCGAGCTGACTGTCTACGCCATCCGCAACGGGCTGGTGTGAAGAGATGGGTTACCTGGGGATATCTGCACCGCGTGCGGTGCGAATGGATGACGGCGTGACCATGGACGGCTTCCCCACCCATGCACGCGCACACTGGCCAGCCGTGCGACAGCAAATTTGGGCGCTACCTGCGCACCGGGGCGCTGGTCAAAAGCAAAGTGGCACCGATGAGCGAATGCGCCTTTTTGGGCTTCACGATCCAGGGCAAGAAAGTACGCTGGACTGATAAAGCCCTGGCGGATTTCAAGCACCGCATCAAGAAGCTGACGGCGCGAAACTGGGGCGTTTCCATGGAATACCGGCTAAAGAAACTGGGGCAATACTTGCGGGGGTGGACGGCGTACTTTGGCATCAGCTAGTATTACCGCCCGGTACCCGAACTGGACGAGTGGATCAGAAGGCGTATCCGAATGTGCTACTGGAAACAGTGGCGCTGGCCGCGCACGAAGATCAAGAACTTACTGGCATTGGGCGTAAGCCTGAAGTCGGCGATTCAGCACGGAGTCAGCAGCAACAGCTATTAGCCGATGTCCAGAACCCCGGTAATCAATCAGGTGATATCCAATGCGTGGCTAGAGGAGCAAGGTTTGCTGAGTGTGAAAGACCTGTGGTGCAAGGCACAGGGTTACTTGGTTATGAAGCGAAATACATCGTCGAGCGAGCCGACTTGTTGAACCGCCCACTGCGGACCCGCACGGTGGGTGGTGTGGGGGGCGACGGTTAGAAGCCGTTGCCTACCCGATTTAGCTGATTGTTATTCCGCGCTGTAGTTTGTAAGAGATTCTCTTGTTGCCCAGAATTTGATCCCATTATACACAAACTCAACCTTACCGCCAAACATTCCGGGAGATTTCGTAACTGTTACCTTTAATCCACTTTTCAGGATGATGCATTTGTTTGTTTTAACATATGCTTCAAAACTTTTCATATCTTTTGATATGACAAACTGCGTCATATCATTAAGCCATGTTTCAGACAAACAGGCACATCCATTTTCTACGGTTGTCGCACTCATACCAAAAACCGTAGGTGTAAAAACAAATATGAAAATAATCGACATAACTGCTTTTTTCATTTTTTCCTCATTTGTGTTTTTTTATTATTTAACGTTATGGATGAGCCGCCCGGCACATAAACGTTGCCTGACTGGACGGGCGTTTTCTGGTAGGCTCCAACTACTGGTTCGGATTATTTTATTTCTTTTTTTCAAGCTCCAGCATTTGCAGAGGAACATCGTTGATACGAAAACTGCTCATGCCTGAAGGTGTAAATTCGGCAATACCGTAGGCTCCAGAGTTGAAGTTCTTGATTTCTCCAAAGATCATGAACACTGTGAATTCCTTCCATTTCTGGTTGCCGTCCTTCCAAATCTGCTGGGCAGTTTCTTTCATTTGAGTTTGATCAGGATTAGTTTGAGTATTGAGGTAGATTCTGTAGACCATTCGTTTGGTTGCTCCATACGATATGTCTTGTTTTTCAATCACTCGATACGTGTATGGATTGGAGAATGCAGGTGTACAAATGCATAGCGCGATGAGGACTATTAAAACTTTGATCTTCATTTTCTTTTCCCTCCGAACGTTTAAGATAAGCAACGTTTATAAGATAACCGTCAACAGTAAGGGGCGACGCGCGTAAGCGCGGCATCCCGCTTGACTGCAAGGTGTGCGCCCAGCATGGGCGCGAACTGATGGGGTGGAAGTCCCCTGTGGGAGAACCGAATTGGACTCACCGTGAGCAATCTTAACCACTAGCCGACGGCAAGGGTTACTTCGCGAGAAGTAGTCTGGAGGAAGCCTGAGTGCAAAGGTGCGAGACGACGAACAGAAACCGCATAGAAGGCCCAGAGTGCCGAGGCGAGCTGGCACAGGACAGCAAAGCCCATCGGTTTGGCGCTTAGGGTAAATGCGGCGTTTGCGCACAGAAAGTTTGCGTTCTTACCTGGGGATATCTGCACCGCGTGCGGTGCGAATGGATGACGGCGTGACCATGGAAGGCTTCCCCACCCATGCACGCGCACACTGGCCAGCCGTGCGACAGCAAATTTGGGCGCTACCTGCGCGCCGGGGTGCTGGCCAAAAGCAAGGTGGCACCGATGAGCGAAAGCGCCTTTCTGGGCTTCACGATCCAGGGCAAGAAAGTACGCTGGACTGATAAGGCCCTGGCGGATTTCAAGCACCGCATCAAGAAGCTGACTGCGCGAAACTGGGGCGTTTCCATGGAATACCGGCTGAAGAAACTGGGGCAATACTTGCGGGGGTGGACGGGCTACTTTGGCATCAGCCAGTATTACCGCCCGGTACCCGAACTGGACGAGTGGATCAGAAGGCGCATCCGAATGTGCTACTGGAAACAGTGGCGCTGGCGGCGCACGAAGATCAAGAACCTGTTGGCATTGGGCGTAAGCCTGAAGTCGGCAATTCAGCACGGAGTCAGCAGCAAAAGCTATTGGCAGATGTCCAGAACCCCGGTTATCAATCAGGCCCTATCCAACGTGTGGTTACAGGAGCAAGGTTTGCTGAGTGTGAAAGACCTGTGGTGCAAGGCACAGGGGTACATGGGTAGGAAGCGAAAGACTTTGTCGAGCGAGCCGACTTGTTGAACCGCCCACTGCGGACCCGCACGGTGGGTGGTGTGGGGGGCGACGGTTAGAAGCCGTTGCCTACCCGATTAGGCCAGAACTTCTTGCTACGTCGTTTGTTTTTGAAGTAGCTTAGGACCAGGGTTTAAATAAACACGACCTGACTCTTGTTCCTTTTTTCTAAATGCCTCGATAATTCGATTTAAATCGTTTCCATATCGCGCTGCATGTTCTTGCCGGTATAAACGAACTTCTTTAACAATTGGATCATTAATCATCCGACATTCCTCCTAATTCTTCAGGTGAACATAGTTGTGGACATTTATAACCACACGATTCTACAAGTTGAATAATGGCTTCTCTAGTTTCTGCATTGTTGATATGTTTGAAGTTCCAAGTAAGTAAAAAGTCGACACCCTGAGCAGCGGCTATACCGATATGCAAAGCATCTTCTTCGCTACCTTTCGGAATGGCTCCTCTAGTCAACAGCAATTCGGAAATCCTCGCAGCTTCACTCGAAATAGTGAGGCTCGGAATGTTAGCAACAGCTTCAAGGCGAAGCTGTGCGGCTTTGTAATCGCCTCGACTAATTTCTTCTTCGACCAAAACAGATATGCGAAGCGCAAATCTTTGTCGCTGATTTTCCCACCAATCAATGGTAATGGCTTGCCTTCCAGAAATAATAACATCCCTGTTTGGTCTAGCTGTCAAATAGCTTATTACTGACGACTCAAGATAAACTACTGCTTCCATCAAATTATATTGAAATAATAGAGACTAATTTCATCAACGGCGTAACCACTGTGGATGCCTAACGTAGAAGTGAGCGGCCTGCGCGGCTTTTTGCGCAGGTCCGGTTGACTGCCAAGTGTGCGCCCAGCATGGGCGCGAACTGATGGGGTGGAAGTCCCCTGTGGGAGAACCGAATTGGACTCAACGTGAGCAATAGTAATCACTAGCCGACGGCAAGGGCTATTTCGCGAGAAGTAGTCTGGAGGAAGCCCGAGTGCAAAAGTGCGAGACGACGAACAGAAACCGCATAGAAGGCCCAGAGTGCCGAGGCGAGCTGGCACAGGACAGCAAAGCCCATCGGTTTGGCGCTTAGGGTAAATGCGGCGTTTATGCACAGCAAGTTTGCGTTCTTACCTGGGGAGATCTGCACCGCGTGCGGTGGGAATGGATGACGGCGTGACCATGGAAGACTTTCCCACCCATGCACGCGCACACTGGCCAGCCGTGCGGCAGCAAATCCGAGAAGGGCGATACCAGCCGCAGGCCGTGCGCAGGGTAGAAATACCCAAGCATGGTGGCGGCAAACGCCTGCTGGGCATCCCCACCATCATGGATCGGGTGATCCAACAGGCCATCGCCCAGGTGCTCACGCCGATATTCGACCCGACCTTTTCGGAATCGAGCTACGGCTTTCGACCAGGCCGCAATGCACACCAAGCGCCCAGCGGGATAGGGGCTGGGGGGTGAGGGAATGGCCATGACTTTTCTGATTCAGTGCGCCTGTGCAAAGTCATGGCCGTGATGGGGAGCGCCTACGCGATGCGGCCAGCAGTGCCCTCGGGCGGCATCCCCTGCTGACGGAATACCCAGTACCGCGCCGCGACGAAGTTGAGTATCGGCATCGCCGCTTCGACCAGTACCTTTCCCACCGTTTCCTGCACGCCGAGGGCCAGCAGCGCGTGCAGCAGCAAGGTGGAGAGCACCGTGGCTGCCCCCCACAACACGACGTACCGCCCACCGCAGCGCAGCATGGGGGCACGATGGGCATGCAGCGCGAATGTCCATGCATAGTTCGCCGCAAAAGCAGCGAGCGCGCCCAGCAACCGCCCCAGCACATTGGCCGTGACGAGATCGGCCCCCCCATACCGAGCCAGCGTGAAGGCGCCTACATCCACCCCCAGCGCGCCGACCCCAACGAGACCATAGCGCACGAACTGCTGGATCCATGGGGCGCGGCGGCCACACCATCCGATCACTGCCCTCACTGTCCTAGCTCCTGCTCCATCCGCTGTGTCCAGCGGTTGTGCGGATATTCCTGCCGCAGCCGATGGCGCAAGGGGATAGCCTGCTCTGTGCGCCCTGCCTGGGCTTCGAGGGTGGACAGGGTGTAGAGCGATTCCGGAAGCCAATATCCGTGGAAGTCCCGCACCAGCAGGCGGTACCGCTTGATCGCACGCGCAGGCAGCCCAGCCTGTTCGGCAGCCTTGGCTGCCCAGAACAGCGCTTCCTCCTGCTTGGCATCCCCTCGGCGCAGGGCAAAGGCTTTGTCAAACACATCGGCTGCCTGCTGAAACTGTTGGGCGCGCATCGCGACCCATGCCTTGGCGTAGAGGCGCTCGGGGTTGTGGACGTGCAGCGTCACCCCCAGTACGACGAGGAGCAAGGGCCACAACATTGCCACCCACCCACGCGGCCAGTAGCCACTGGGCGCTAGGCAGGGCTGGGGTGCGTGCTGCACACGCTGGCGCCGCTGCGCGAAGATTGCCCATGCCAACCCCGCCAGCCCTAGCGCGGTGCCTACCATGCCCGCGATGCCGATGGGGGTGTGTCCGTATTCGAGGACTACGCTCGCTTCCTGTGGGACGACGAGCATCAGGCCCGGCCCGGCGAGGAACAGTTCCCCCCGGGTAGCCAGTTGCCAACGCGGATGCCACGCCACCCGCAGCAGGTGCGCACTGCCGACGGCATGGGTCTTCCACGCGATGCGGTGCCTGTCGAGCCGGATATCGTGTATCCGTGCATCGGGTGCAGCGGTGGCAAGAGTGGGGGGAACACCGTCGTGGAACACCGGCAATTCCCGCGCAAACCGGCTGCGTGAACGGAACCACGCGAAGGCGTTTTCCATCCATCGGCGTCGGCTTTCCCAACGCAATACCTGGTCACCATGATCGACCAGATCGACGAGATGGGTATGGAAGTCACGCACCCGAAAGACATGGAAAGGGGCAGCGCTGGTCACCGGAGTGAACAGGGGGCTGGCCGCAAAGGCAGAGACAGTCTCGGGATGCCGGACGAGCACATCGTTGGCGTACAGGAACCGCATGTGTTCGGCTGCCAATTCCAGATCCATGCTTGCGCTGGGAAAGCGTGCCAACGGGGACGAAGGATGCCGGGATACCTCGCTCTGGAGCTGGTAGATCGCCGGGCCTAGCAGGGCAGATTCCATGTACAGCCCTTCGAGCACCGGGCGCCCGCCCAAGAACATCGGCAGCGCTTCGAGCACGCGGGTCGAGCCTAGATCGTGGTTGGCGGGGTCGTGCTCGAACAGCAGCCGGGGGCCATCTGGGGGGCCGGACATCGCCGGGAACAGGGTTGACAAGCGGTTCCACTGCGGCTTGGCTTCCAGCCCGCTGTGGTTCCACAACCCCCAGTCCGGGGCGACGGCGATGCCGACAGCCACGTGCCCGATGAACGCCACTGCTGCGGCAAGGCCCAGCACATGCCATCCCCACCGTATTGCAGCGGGCAGCGCTTGCGCCACGTGCATACAGGCATACCCCCATAGCCACCCGCAAGCCAAGCCACCCAGCAACCATACGAAAGGAAAAAAACGGATGTTGGCCAGCCCCACCAATCCTGCTGCCAGAAAGCCCACCGCAGCGAGCATGGTTGATACAGCAAAAAAGGCCACGTGCCGGAGCGCATCCGTTCCCGACTGCGCAAACCTGTGCCCTGCGCCGGGCAATAGCGCCGAGGCCAGCAGCACCATTGCGGCAAACAGCCCTCCTCCGACGACAGGCTCCATGCCTGCTGGCAACAATTCCCGCCACTGGCGCACCTCGAAAAACGCATCGTTGGGTACTGTCAGGGCGTGCATTTCCATCATCGGCCACAACCACCCGCCAAGCAGCAGGAATGCAAGCCCATGCCCCAGCACGAGCAGGCGCAAATTGCGCAGGAACCGGGGGGCATCGAACAGGTATGCCGTCGTCGCAAACCCCGTCACCAGCAGCGCAAAGCCGTGCGAGGCGCCTGTGGCGACTTCGAGCACCGCAGCCACCAGCCACCAGTGCCGTTCTGTCGCTATGGCGCGCTGCCATGCGCATAGTGTGAGCACCGCAAACAAGGCACCGTAACCGTAGGCAAATTCGCCAGCGAGGGTGGACAGCAGATTGCCGCCCCAAATCGAATGCTGCTCCTGCCACAGAAAAGGCAGGATGCCCAACACCCCCCAGATTGCAACGCGCCGGGGCATTCCCAGCAACCGCACGCTGCCCCACCATGCTGCGGCGGGCAAGGCCATCGCCGCAGCGAACATTCCCAGTTTCATGGCTTGCGCGAACGGCAGCACCGCAGCCAGCCCGGCTATGGCCACGAACGGCAAGGGAAAGTAGTAGGAGAGGAAGGGAAAGCCTCCGAACACCTCCGGCATCCACGCCGTGAGGTACCCACGGGGGAGCAGTTCGTGGACGAACGTCCAGACGTACAACAGATGCGAAGCGGTGTCCCCCCCAGTGGGGAGATTGCCGCAAAGCAGAAATTCGATGCCCAGCACCGACGCCACTGCCAGGGCGCCTAGGACTGCGACGGCGCAGTCGATGGCCAGCGCCTGGCGTGGGTTCCATGTTCCCCAAGCCATGGGTCAGACCGGGTTGCGCCGCAAGGTCACGGTGCCCCAAACCATCCCCAGCGCACCCACCACAGCACAAGCCGCAGCGATCCATCCGAACGCCGAACGCGCCCACTCCAGCCATCGGGTACGTTGCTCCGAGCCTGTGGTTCGTGCATCGGGGACGATCTGCACGCGCAGTTCCCCGGAAGCCAGCTCATGCACCAGCCATGCGCCGCGCAGCCCTTGCCCCGTATCGAAACGCATCGCAGCACCGGTTTTCCAGACGTGGCGTGCGGGGTAGGGGGGCGGAGTGTGTCCCGCAAAAGGGCGAGTCAGTCGCACGACCCCAGGGTCTGCGAGGCGTATCGCCGACGTCGCGACCACACCGGCAGCCTGTGCTGGCACGTCGATTACCAGCGCGGAACCCTCGCGCTTTACGGGCAAGGGGGGCAAGGGCGATGCCATCGCGCCTGGCGGAACACGCCACGCCACTTGCGCAAAACGGCTGCCCGCTGCGTCGAAAAACACCAGCAACAGGGGATCGGCTTGGTGGATGGCCGTGGCGATGCCGGGTGGGAGGGGGGGCCGCGACCACCGTACTTCTGCGCCAGGCGACAACGTTGCTGGGTCCCCTTCGACAACGCGCCCCTGCTTCCACCAACCTGTTGCGTCCAAGGTCCACGCCGTGAGAGCGTAGGCGGGTTGGGAGCCAGTATTGCGGACGGAGAAACCGGTAGGGAGAAAGTCGACGGCATAGGAGATGGTGCCGGCGTGGACAGCCAACGCCCAGACAGAGCACCAAATCAGCAGCAGGTAGCGCACGATAGGGAACAAAAAAGGCCGGAACCCCGGCCTGATTGCATGCACCGAACAGGGGGCACAGACCGCCCCCTGTAGGTATCTCGCAATGCGTGGACTACTCTACCCGGCAAACGACCAATTTGCCGGACAGATCGGGCGGGCCAGTAAAGGGACCACAAAGGGCCGCCGTCGCAAAATTTACCTGCATTGCACCAGCAGGAACGGCAGTCTCGACAGTAACAACCGCTTCCGAAGGCTTTCCGTCGATGTTCACCTTGGTGGGACTGCAGGTTGCTGCGTTGGGCACACCAGTCATATAACCCACCATGCTCGAATAGCTCACCTTGCACACCACGGATGCGGGGAGTTGCGTTGTCGTAGTAGTCGACCCGGTAGTGGTGGTCGTTGCGCCAGTGGTAGTGGTAGTGGCTCCGGTGGTGGTTGTCGCTGCGCCAGTAGTAGTGGTGGTAGCTCCGGTGGTAGTTGTCGTTGCGGCAGTGGTAGTGGTAGCTGCCCCGGTGGTGGTTGTCGTTGCGCCAGTGGTAGTGGTGGTGGCTCCGGTGGTAGTTGTCGCTGCGCCAGTGGTAGTGGTTGTCGAAGTGGGTACCGTCGTTGTCACGCGCACCGCAGTGCCACTGGGGAGCAGATTACTCATCGCGGTTTCGGTATCGATGCGCTGGGCGTCCGCCGTCGCCATGGAAGAGGGGTTGCTCAGCACTGCCGCGACAAAAGCCGTCTTGGCTTGCATCTTGCTCACCAGATACGTGTACTGCTGCGCCAGCGCATTCGTATCCCACTGCATGAATAGCTCGTTGCTGGCCTCGTTCAGCGAGGCTGGCACGTCCGCATCCGTGGTGTGTCCATCCAGATTGAAGGTTTGGACAAGCAAGTTGTACAGCCGCACGGATGCGTTCTGGATTACTGGGACATCGGCATGGAGGGCCAGATTTTGGAGACCCGTAACCGGGGACTGCAATGCCTGGGCAACCTGCTCCGCAGTGCGGAGTGCAGGGGTACCTTGCGGGGTTGTCATGGAATTGGTAAGGGCATCGACGAGGAATTGCCCTATCGTCTTCCCCTGCAAATTGGTGGCGTTCGTGACGAGTTGCTGCGCAGCCAGCGCAGACACCCACGCCAGGCGTGCGCTGGCTTCGGCCACATCGGGGTCGGACAAGTCGTGCCCCGCATCGCCCGCAGGCAGCCCTAGCGCTGTTTCGACAAAGCGCTGCGATTCCGCTACGGTGCGCCCGGTACGGGTTGATATAGCCTGCACCAGGGTGGACACCGGGTTCAGCGTGATGGTCATGCTTGGGCCATGCACGGTATCGAACATGGCGGAAATGGGCAGATGTACGCCCACACGATACGGTACGTCGCCACTGCCATCGGTATTGGCGCCAATGGGGCGCATTTTTCCGTCGCTGGTCGCACGGACGACGACGGGGAGCTGGCATGACTCGGGCAGGAATAGCCTTCCGCTGCCGGGCGCATACACAGTCCCGACCGTCGCGGACGCCGCCGCGCCGTTGGCGCAGGTGGCCGTGACCGTCACGCCCACAAAGGGGCTATTGCCAGCATTGACGATATCCAATGTGACGGGCCCGAGTGGTTCGTCCCCGCCGCCACACCCCGAAAACCCCGCCACGACGGCCGCACAGGCCAAGGCCAGCGCGCTACGGCGTGCCGACTGCGAATGGAGAAAGTCATTGCTTTTCAAGATGCCCCCCTGATCGATTTGGTAGGATGCCTCGCTGCCTGCGCTGCCATGGCGCACAAGTACAGTGCTTATAACAATATGAAGCAACATGACTATAGCGCAACGGTTTTGCGGCATGGGTTGCGCGGTCGGCCCTCGGCGTACAGCCCCTGTCTCCTGGTTCTTCTTCCCCCCAGATGCTTCCTCTATGCTCTCTGCACGCCGTCCCACCCCCGGTTTCACCTTGCTCGAATTGCTTGTGGTGATGGTCATCATCGGTCTGCTGGTCGGCTATGTGGGGCCGAGGTACTTTGGTCAGATTGGCAAATCGGAGGTGCAAGCGGCACGTGCCCAAATCGATGCCTTTACCAAAGCGATCGAGCAGTACCGTCTGGACGTAGGCCGTTTCCCCACCAATGAACAGGGGTTAGATGCCCTGTTCGTGCGCCCAGCAGCGGAACCGCGCTGGCAGGGGCCGTACCTCAAAAAAGCCCCGCCGCCTGATCCCTGGGGCCATCCTTATCTGTATCGCACGCCTGGGCAGAACGGAGACTTCGACGTGTTTTCCCTCGGCAAGGATGGCGCCCCGGGTGGGGAAGGGGAAGCTGCCGACATCGTGCCATGAGCCAGGCCCCGGGGCCTGACGGGGTGCTGCGGGCGAAGGTGTACTGCCCCGAGCAAGGGGTACTGACGATCGAGCGCTGCGGCATCGGTGTGGAAGCGTTGCGCGCGGAACTGCGCCAGCGCGGGCAGACGTTGTTGTCCTGCCAGCAAGATCGGCGTCCTTCCTCGCGTTCGCAGCGGTTCCCTTTGCTGGTGTTCTGCCAGCAACTCGTCTCCCTGCTTGGAGCGGGGTTGCAGCTCATCGAGGCCGTCGATACGTTGGCCCACAAGGAAAATCACCCCGGGCACCGGGATGCCCTGGTTCGGCTCCAGCAGCAACTGCGAGCGGGGCTGCCTTTCTCGCAGGCGCTGGCGTCGATGCCGGACATCTTCCCCCCTTTGTTGCACACGGCCATCGAGGCCAGCGAGCAAACGGGGGATGTTTTGCTCGCCTTGCAGCGTTTCGTGGCGCACGAAACCCGTTTGCAAGCCTTGCGTAGCAGACTGGGCGGCGCGCTGATCTATCCCACTCTGTTGCTGACGCTGGGTTTGCTCGTCGTCGCCTTTCTCCTGGGCTACGTCGTTCCCCGGTTCAGCGTCGTTTTTGAAGACCGTATCGCCGACATGCCTGCCATGTCGGCATTTGTCATCCGGATGGGGCTGTGGATCGACGCGCACCCCGGCGGTGCGTTGGCGATGCTGGGAACATTGGCTGGCGTGGTTGCCGCGTTGGCCTTGCACCCTGCATTGCGCAGCCAAGTCGGGAGCCTGGCCCGGCATATCCCCTGGCTAGGGGAGGCACTGCGCCACTTTGCTCTGATCCGCTTGTACCGTTCGCTGGGGATGCTTTTGCGTGCGGGCATTCCCGCAGTGTCTGCGTTGGACATGGTGACAGGAATGGTGCCGATGCGTGATCGCGCACGTATCCTTCATGCCACGGAGAGCGTGCGCGAGGGGCTGCCGATCTCGGTCGCCCTGCAACAGGGAGGGTTCACGACCGTCGTCAGCGAACGGCTGCTTGCGGTGGGAGAACGCTCGGGGCAGATGGGGGAGATGCTCGAACGTTCCGCAGATTTTCTGGATACCGACCTCGAACGCACGCTCGACCGCGCCGTGCGCTTGCTCGAACCCCTGTTGATGGTCGGGATCGGCGTGCTCATCGGCGGCATCGTCGCCCTGATGTATCTGCCAATCTTCGAATTGGCCGACAGCGTGGGTTGATGCTGCTAGGTACACTCGTCGGTTCCGTGCATGCGCTAGGCAGGTACGGGGTTCACGCAGGGTGCATTTTTGGGCGCCCTGCGCATGTCCATTACCAAGAAATACACCATGATTGCATCCAACGTCAAAGCCGCCGTCGTTCAGGACAACGCACGCCACGAGCGTGATACGGGCAGCCCCGAAGTGCAGGTCGCATTGCTGACCGCCCGCATCAACGAGCTTACCCCCCACTTCAAAACCCACACCAAAGATCACCATGGCCGTCGCGGGCTGCTGCAGATGGTCAGCCGTCGGCGCAAGCTGCTGGACTACCTCAAGGGTCGCAGCCCCGAGCGCTATTCCGCGCTGATCGCCAAGCTGGGCTTGCGCAAATAATGCCGCTCCCACGCCACAGGCCGTGTACCGGTGGCGATGGGTATGGACGATGGCTGAGTTGGCCGATAGATATCCCCGTCATACCCCCGTCGGTCTATCTGGGGTCGGCATTCGGTTCGCTCCGACGTAGTTCGTCTTCTTCCTTTTTACGATGGCTCTGCACGGGTTGTCGTTGTCTATGTCGCCGGTTCCTGCCTTCGTAGCGAACCGGTTGTTTTTTGCCCTCTCCCAAGCTCTTGGGCTATTGGGAGCACACAGGATTCACCATCATGACGATGTTCCGCAAATCTACCCAAACGTTCCAATGGGGCGCGCACCGCGTCACCATGGAAACCGGCGAAATCGCCCGGCAAGCCACCGCTGCGGTACTGCTCGACATGGAAGGCACCGTGGTGCTGGCCACGGTCGTTGCCAAGACCGAGAGCAAGGCTGGCCAAGATTTTTTCCCCTTGACGGTGGACTACCTCGAAAAGTCCTACGCCGCAGGCAAGATTCCGGGCAGCTTTTTCAAGCGTGAAGGGCGTCCCAGCGAGTACGAAACGCTCACGAGCCGCCTGATTGATCGTCCGATCCGTCCGCTGTTCCCGGATGGCTTCTTCAATGAGGTGCATGTCGTCGTGCATACGCTGTCCCTGAACCCCGAGGTCGATGCCGACATCGCCGCGATGGTGGCGACCAGTGCTGCCCTGAGTTTGAGCGGATTGCCTTTCCACGGTCCTGTCGGTGCAGCCCGGATCGGGTACGTCGATGGCCAGTACGTGCTCAATCCGGGGCAGACCGCACGCAAGAACAGTCGCCTCGACATGGTCGTTGCCGGCACAGACAATGCCCTGCTGATGGTCGAATCCGAGGCAGACCAGCTCCCCGAGGAAATCATGCTCGGGGCTGTAGTGTTTGGCCAAGAGCAGTTTGCCGTGGCCATTGAGGCCATCCACGCTCTGGTGCAACAAGCAGGGTTTGCGCCGTGGGACTGGCAGCCCCATCCCAAGGATGAAGCGTTGATCGCCAAAGTCCGTGCGCTGGCTGAAGGCCCGCTCACTGCGGCCTACCAGATCCGCAACAAGCAGGAACGCACCCGCTCCTGCCGTGCTGCATATACCCAAGTGCTCGACGGGCTGCGCGCCGATGGTGTCGAGTTCGACGAGGTCAAGGTGCAGGGGATGTTGTTCGACATCGAGGCCTCCCTCGTCCGTGGACAAATCTTGTCCGGCGAACCGCGCATCGACGGGCGCGACACCCGCACCGTTCGTCCCATCGAAATTCGTACCGGCGTGTTGCCTCGTACCCATGGATCGGCGCTGTTTACCCGGGGGGAAACCCAGGCTTTGGCCATCGCCACACTGGGTACCGACCGTGACGCCCAACGCATCGACGCGCTCTCCGGCGACTACGAAGACCGTTTCATGCTGCACTACAACATGCCGCCATTCGCCACCGGGGAAACGGGGCGTGTCGGAACGCCCAAGCGCCGCGAGATCGGCCATGGCCGGTTGGCCAAGCGTGCCCTGGTTGCGGTGCTACCAGACAAAGATGTGTTCCCCTACATCATGCGCGTGGTATCGGAAATCACCGAATCCAACGGTTCTTCGAGCATGGCTTCCGTGTGCGGGGCTTGCCTAAGCCTGATGGATGCCGGGGTTCCGCTCAAGACCCACGTGGCTGGCGTGGCCATGGGGCTGATCAAGGAAGGCAACCGCTTTGCCGTGCTGACGGACATCCTTGGTGACGAAGATCACCTTGGCGACATGGACTTCAAAGTAGCCGGGTCGACGACGGGTGTCACTGCCTTGCAGATGGACATCAAGATTCGTGGCATCACCCGCGAAATCATGCAGGTGGCACTGGCGCAGGCCAAGGAAGGACGCCTGCACATTCTCGGGCTTATGCAGCAGGCTATGGCGCAGTCTCGGCCGGATGTGTCCAACTTCGCTCCCCGGCTCTTCACGATGAAGATCAACCCGGAAAAGATTCGCGATGTCATCGGCAAGGGCGGCGCTGTGATCCGCGCACTGACCGAAGAGACTGGCACGCAGATCAATATCGACGACGACGGAACGATCACCATTGCTTCTGCCGATCCTGCCAAAGCCGAAGAAGCCAGGAAGCGCATTGAGCAAATCACCGCAGATGTCGAAATCGGCAAGGTGTACGAAGGCAATGTGACCAAGCTCCTCGATTTTGGTGCGCTGGTCAACCTGCTCCCCGGTAAGGATGGGTTGCTGCACATCAGCCAGATCGCGCACGAGCGCGTCGAAAAGGTGTCTGACTACCTGAGTGAAGGGCAGACTGTGCGGGTCAAGGTGCTCGAAGTCGATGAAAAAGGGCGGGTCAAGCTGTCGATGAAAGTCTTGCTAGACCGTCCGGTAGCTGCTACCAATACGGAACCCCGGCCCTGACCTTCGACGCGACGACGCGGGGGGCGGGGTTCGGCACGCATCTCATGCAGGTCATCGAGATCGCAGCGCCCGGCGGGCCGGAGGTGTTGCGTTGGGCAGAGCGCCCGATGCCGGTTCCCCGAAGCGGGGAGTTGCGCATCGCGGTGCATGCCAGCGGGGTCAATCGCCCGGACGTATTGCAGCGGCAGGGCCGGTACCCTCCGCCCCCTGGAGCTTCGGATATTCCCGGGCTGGAAGTCGCGGGGATCGTCGTCGACGGTGACTCCGCCGGGCTTCGCGCTGCGGGGTTGCGGGAAGGGGACGCAGTGTGTGCACTGGTCACTGCCGGTGGGTATGCGCAGTACTGCGTGGCTCCGATAGGGCAATGTTTGCCGTGCCCACGGGGCATCGACTTCGTCGGCGCTGCGAGTCTGCCCGAGGCCTTCTGCACTGTTTGGAGCAATCTGATCGACCGTGCCGGATTGCGTGCGGGAGAGCGTGTGCTGGTACATGGCGGCGCCAGCGGCATTGGCGTCGCTGCGATCCAGATCGCCAAAGCCTTCGGTGCCTGGGTTGCCGTGACGGCGCGCAACGAAGAACGCTGTGCCGCTTGCCGTGCCTTGGGCGCGGATCTCGCCATCTGCCACGCAACCCACGACTTCTGCGCAGAGGTATTGCGTGCGACGGGAGGCGATAGGGGCATAGAGAGAGGTGTTGATATCGTGCTCGATATGGTGGCTGGCGACTACACGGCACGGAATCTCGAATGCTTGCGTGATGACGGCAGGCTCGTGCTCATCGGGGTGCAAGGAGGGGCGCACAGTACACTCGATTGTTTTCGTGTCATGCGGCGGCGGCTGACGATCACCGGATCCACGCTGCGCCCGCGTTCCGTCGGGTACAAATCCGCCATCGTCCAGGCGTTGCGCGAGCAGGTATGGTCGCTGCTGGAAGCTGGTGTGATCCGCCCCGTCGTGCATGCCACCTTTGCGGCACAGGATGCCGCACTCGCGCACGCAATGTTGGAGCGCGGCGAGCATGTAGGAAAAATCGTTTTGCTGTGGGAAGACATGTCGGAGGGTGTATGAACAAGAAGCTGATCGCTGGGAATTGGAAAATGAACGGGAGCTTGCGCGCCAATGCGGAGCTTCTGCACGCTCTTTCCACCGGGGAATGGCCCTCGCAATGCGAGGTTGCGGTGTGTGCGCCAGCGGTATATCTGGGTCAGTGCCAGGCTTTGCTCGCCGAGGCAGGCAAGATGGCCTACGGCGCGCAAGATGTGTCCGCGCACGAGGCTGGCGCGTACACAGGGGAAGTATCTGCTGCGATGTTGCGCGAGTTTGGCGTGCGCTATGTCATCGTCGGGCATTCGGAGCGGCGCCAGTACCACCACGAAACCGACGCTCTCGTCGCCACCAAGGCTCAGCGTGCGCTGGCGCAGGGCATCGTCCCGATCGTCTGCGTGGGGGAAACCTTGGCGCAACGCGAAGCGGGAACCACGGATGACGTCGTTTGCAGCCAGTTCGCCGTCGTTGCCGACGTGCTTGGCCCGCAAGTGGCAGACATCGTCATTGCCTACGAACCTGTATGGGCCATCGGCACGGGTAGGACTGCCACGCCGGAACAGGCCCAGCAAGTGCATGCCTTGTTGCGCCAGGAACTGGGCGTGCGTGGCGCTGCGTCCGTGCGCGTACTCTACGGCGGAAGCATGAACGCAGCCAATGCTGCCTCGTTGCTCGCCCAGCCTGACATCGACGGGGGGTTGATTGGCGGAGCTTCGCTCAAGGCCGCGGACTTTTTGCGCATTGCGGCGTCCGTCGCTGGCTAAATTGGCCAAGACAGGGGTTCATTGAAAACGAATTCCGGTTCGAAGAACCAATTTCAGTAGGCAGGCGAGCCGAAGCAGTGTGCGTGGCGCCGGAGCGCAGGAACCGGAATGTACTGACGGTACATGAGGATTCCAAGCACCGCCGCCGCGTGCAATGTGATGGCGCAGCCCCTACTGGATAGGCTCTAAGCCGTGTCCCCGGCCTGAAGGCCGGTTTTGGATAGTGGCTTGGGATCGAACTGGGACCAACAAATAGGGATGTCAAGGCGAGGGCACTACTGTCTGACGTCTTCTTGATCCATTACGGAGGTGGTTGATTGTGGGTGTGATGTGGAATATCTTGCTGGTCGTGCAGTTGTTGGCTGCACTGGCTATGGTGGGTTTGGTGCTGCTCCAGCACGGCAAGGGCGCCGATATGGGGGCTGCATTTGGTAGTGGCAGTGCCGGGAGCCTGTTCGGCGCCAGTGGGGGAGCCAATGTTCTCTCGCGCACCACAGCCGTGTTGGCGACGGTTTTTTTTCTCTGTACCTTGGCTTTGGCGTACTTTGGCAATCTGCGTACCGAACCGGGAGGGCAAAGTGTGTTGGCAGCGCCTGTTGCCGCGCAAGCTGCTCCTGCCAGCGCACCGAGCAGTGGAGCGGTACAGCAGATTCCTTTGCAATAAAGGCCCATGTCATGTCGTAGGCTATCAGCACGGGCCGTTGCTCATCGCGCTCCAGTCCTCTTGCAACGAGGTCACATTCCCCACGCTGATTCGGTGCTACGCATAGGTACGGTAATCCGGAAATACTCCCAATGAATTCCAGTACACTGCATCTTTTCTGGCAAAGATTTCGTGCGCAAAACGCCGACATAAAACGCCGACAAAAGTGCTTCAAGTACTGTGCGCCGTCGTGGTGAAACTGGTAGACACGCTATCTTGAGGGGGTAGTGGCGAAAGCTGTGCGAGTTCGAGTCTCGCCGACGGCACCAAGCGATTTCCGGGCATTTCTCCCAGGCATTCTCCGTAACCCAATGAGCAATTTGTCCGAGTACTTCCCCATCCTGCTGTTTCTCCTTGTGGGCATTGCTCTCGGGGTAGGCCCCCAGGTCACGGGTTTCGTCCTGGGGCCTAATCGTCCCGGAGTAGCCAAGAATTCTCCCTATGAGTGCGGATTCGATGCATTCGGGGATGCACGGATGAAATTTGACGTCCGGTATTACCTCGTTGCCATCCTGTTTATCCTTTTCGACTTGGAAGTGGCTTTTCTGATTCCCTGGGCGGTATCCGTGCGCGAAGTGGGGTTCGTCGGGTTTTCGGAAGTCATGGTATTCATTGCCATCTTGGTCGTCGGTCTGGTGTACGCCTGGAAAAAAGGCGCCCTGGATTGGGAATGAGGGCCAAACGCTGGGCCGGAGAACACGGATGATCGAAGGTTTGTTCAAGGAAGGTTTCATCACGACCAATTACGACATGGTCATGAATTGGGCCAAAACGGGTTCTATCTGGCCGATGACTTTTGGTCTGGCATGTTGTGCCGTGGAGATGATGCACGCCGCCAATGCGCGGTATGACCTCAGCCGTTTTGGCGCCGAAGTGTTTCGTGCCAGTCCGCGACAAGCGGATCTCATCATCGTCGCCGGGACGTTGACCAACAAGATGGCCCCTGCTTTCCGCAAGGTCTATGACCAGATGAGCGAGCCGAAGTGGGTGATGTCGCTGGGATCGTGCGCCAACGGCGGCGGGTACTATCACTACGGGTATTCTGTCGTTCGGGGATGCGATCGCATCGTTCCCGTCGATGTGTATGTACCGGGTTGCCCCCCCACGGCAGAAGCGCTGATTTATGGACTGATCCAGCTCCAAAGCAAGATTCGGCGTACCCAGACGATTGCGCGTGCCTGATCCCTCTTGGCTTGATACCCTGCTGTACTCCGGTTCTGCTCCACCCCCATCTCTCCTAGACATGACGACGACAGCCAGCGTCCTCCCTCCACAGGCTTTGCTGCACAAGGTCGAGACCGTGCTGGGTTCTGCCGTGTGCAGTGCTTCCTTGACGTGGGAGGAAGCGACCATCGTCGTCGATGCGGCGCACTATTTGGATGCCTGTCAACGGCTGCGTGATCACCCCGATCTTTGCTTTGATCAGCTCATTGACCTTTGCGGAGTCGACTATTCGACGTATGGTGGCGCCACCCTTGATGCGGAGGGTGCAGAAGGTGCAGAGGAAGAAGGCTCGCCAGAAGAAAGCGGGTTGGACAGTGGCGCTTGCCATGGTGCCCGGTACTGCGTGGTGTTGCATCTGCTTTCCGTTGCGCGCAATCATCGCCTTCGCGTCAAGGTCTTTGCGCCGGATGACACTTTTCCCCGCATTCCTACCGTGTGTGCGGTCTGGAGTTGCGCGAATTGGTTTGAACGCGAAGCCTACGACCTGTACGGTATCGTTTTCGATGGTCATGACGACCTTCGGCGAATCCTGACGGATTACGGTTTCGTCGGGCATCCCTTGCGCAAGGATTTCCCCCTCGAAGGGCACGTGGAGATGCGCTATGACGAACAGCAGGGGCGCGTCGTCTACGAGCCGGTGAGCATTGCGCCCCGGGAAGTCGTTCCCCGGGTCATTCGTCGGGATGACCGAGGTGGCTTCCTCTCCTGAGCACCACCGAACCCTCTAGACAGATTCCACTAGACAGATCAAGCAGATAGATCGCTCACGGCACCGACAAGATGGCGGACATCAAAAATTACACGCTCAACTTTGGCCCGCAGCACCCAGCAGCGCATGGGGTGTTGCGGCTGGTGCTTGAGCTTGATGGGGAAGTCGTGCAGCGTGCCGATCCACACATCGGCTTGTTGCACCGTGCGACGGAAAAGCTGGCAGAAACCAAAACGTATCTGCAAACGCTGCCGTACATGGATCGGCTCGACTACATGTCGATGATGTGCAACGAGAGCGCCTACTGCCTCGTCATCGAAAAGATGCTGGGCGTGGAAGTGCCTTTGCGTGCGCAATACATCCGCGTGATGTATTCTGAAATCACCAGGCTACTCAACCACCTGCTCTGGGTGGGTGCCCATGCCCTGGACTGCGGCGCCATGACGCTGATGATGTATGCGTTCCGCGAGCGTGAAGACCTCTTCGACATGTACGAAGCCGTCAGCGGAGCGCGGATGCACGCAGCCTACTTCCGGCCTGGGGGGGTGTACCGCGATCTGCCGGACAGCATGCCCCGCCACGCACCCAATCGCTTCCGCAGCCCGCAATCGACACGCCAGCTCAACCGGAACCGGGAAGGCAGTCTGCTCGACTTCATCGACGACTTCACGCAGCGTTTTCCCGCTTCCCTGGCCGAATACCACACCCTGTTGACCGACAACCGTATATGGAAACAGCGCACGGTGGGTATCGGGGTCGTCACTCCGGAGCGTGCGCTCCAGCTTGGGTTCACCGGGCCGATGCTGCGTGGTTCCGGCATCGCATGGGATCTGCGCAAGATGCAGCCTTATGATGCCTATGACCGGGTCCATTTCGATGTGCCGGTAGGCAAAACGGGGGACTCCTACGACCGTTACCTCGTTCGCATGGAGGAAATGAATCAGGCCAACCGGATCATCAAGCAGTGCGTGGAGTGGCTGCGCGCCAACCCAGGCCCAGTGATTACCGAAGACTACAAAGTAGCCCCCCCGTGTCGGGAGACGATGAAGTCGACGATGGAAGGGCTAATCCACCATTTCAAGTTGTTCTCCGAAGGGTTCTCACTGCCGGTGGGGGAAGCCTACGCAGCCGTCGAACATCCCAAGGGCGAATTCGGCATTTACATCGTCAGCGACGGAGCCAACAAGCCGTACCGCCTGAAAATCCGCCCCCCGGCTTTCGTGCATCTCGCAGCCTTGGATGAAATGAGCAAAGGCCACATGATTGCCGATACCGTGGCGATCATTGGGACCATGGACATCGTGTTTGGGGAAGTGGATCGATGACCTCCGCAGCAGACTCCGCCACCCATTCTGCAACCCATTCCGCAAATATGTCGGTAGATACATCGGCAGTTATTTCTGCAGATAGGTCAGCAACCATGTCCGCCAAAATGTCCCTTGCACTGCGGGACCGTTTTGAACGGGAAATTGCCAAATATCCGCCAGCACAACGCCAGTCTGCGGTGATTGCCTGCTTGGCTATCGTCCAGCAAATGCAGGGGTACATCAGCGCGGAAAGCGAAGAAATGGTTGCGCAGTATCTAGGGATGCCTTCCATGGCCGTGCATGAGGTTGTCACGTTCTACAACATGTACAACCAGCAACCGGTAGGCAAATACAAACTCAATGTATGTACGAACCTGCCTTGTCAGTTGCGAGGGGGTAGTGCAGCGTTGCATCACCTCGAAGAAAAGTTGGGGGTATCGGCAGGGGAGACGACTGCGGACGGCCTGTTCACTTTGCAGGAATGCGAATGTCTCGGTGCCTGTGCCGACGCCCCCGTCATGCTGGTCAATGACCGTGCCATGTGCAGCTTCATGCATACAGAGCGGCTTGATGAGCTGGTCGCGGGGCTGCGTGCGTTGCATGTCGTCGTGGACGCTGGTGATTCCGGTTCTTCCCCATCTGCGGAGGATGCGCCATGCAAGCCATGACGAGCGCTGCGCAAGTGCTGGAGCGGTTCCGCGCCAGCGGCAAGGAGACGTGTTTTCATGGTCGGCACATCCAGCCGATCCTCTACGCCGGGCTGTCTGGAGACAACTGGGGGTTGGCAGACTACGAGCGCCGTGGTGGGTATCGCGCCTTGCGCAAGGTGTTGGGTCTCGACGGTGGGCAGGGTTGGACGCCGTCGCAAGTCGTGCAGGCCGTCAAGGAATCGGCGTTACGCGGTCGCGGTGGTGCAGGCTTTCCGGCCGGGGTGAAGTGGGGGTTCATGTCGCCCAACCAGCCGGGGCAGAAATACGTCGTCTGTAATTCCGACGAAGGGGAACCTGGAACCTGCAAGGATCGCGATATCCTTCAGTACAACCCCCACAGCGTTATCGAAGGGATGCTCATCGCTGGCTATGCCGTTGGTGCATCGGTCGGCTACAACTACATCCACGGCGAAATTTTCCAGACTTACGAGCGCTTCGAGGAAGCGCTGGCCCAGGCCCGGGAGGCAGGGTATCTCGGAGAACGCATCCTGGGTTCGGACTTTGCGTTCCAGCTCCATGCAGTCCACGGTTTTGGCGCGTACATCTGCGGGGAAGAAACCGGCTTGCTCGAATCGATCGAAGGCAAAAAAGGACAACCCCGGTTCAAGCCTCCATTCCCTGCCACCGTGGGCCTCTACGGACGCCCGACGACCATCAACAACACCGAAACCTTTGCGGCGGTGCCATACATCGTGCGCGAAGGGGCGCAGGCCTATGTGGCGCTGGGCAAGCCCAACAACGGTGGTACCAAGATTTTTTCTGTGACCGGGGACGTGGAAAAGCCCGGCAACTTTGAAGTCCCCATGGGGCTGTCTTTTTCCAAGTTGCTGGAACTTGCCGGTGGGGTGCGTGGCGGCAGGCAGCTCAAGGCCGTCATTCCAGGCGGATCGTCGTCGCCCGTTCTGCCAGCCTCGGTCATGATGGATTGCACGATGGATTACGAATCCATCGCCAAGGCTGGGTCGATGTTGGGGTCCGGCGCAGTGATCGTCCTCGACGATTCGCGTTGCATGGTCAAGAGCCTGGAGCGGTTGAGCTACTTTTACATGCATGAATCCTGCGGCCAATGCACCCCCTGCCGCGAAGGGTCGGGGTGGTTATATCGCGTTGTCCGTCGCATCGAACACGGGCAAGGCAAACCCCAAGACCTTGATCTCCTCGACTCTGTCGCAGCCAACATCCAGGGCCGAACGATTTGTGCGATGGGGGACGCTGCTGCCATGCCCGTACGCGGCATGTTGGCGCACTTCCGTCCCGAATTCGAGTACCACATCAGCCATAAGACCTGCATCGTCCCAGCGTATGTCTAAGGGCGTATCCGCTTACCCTTGTTTTTGCCCTAGACCTTGCCTGCGCTTTCCTTGCGAATTCCTTCGATCGATACCGACATGACCGACCCCACCAAGATCGCGATGCACATCGACGGCGAGCCGCTGGAGGTGCTGCCTGGGAGCACGATCCTCCAGGCTGCGCATGGGGCAGGCATGTCGATCCCGCATTTCTGTTACCACAAGAAACTGAGCATTGCAGCGAGTTGTCGGATGTGCCTCGTCGAAGTCGATAAGGTGTCCAAGCCCGTGCCTGCTTGCGCCACCACCGTTTCTTCGGGAATGGTCGTTCGGACGCGCTCGGAACCGGCATTGCGTGCGCAGCAGGCCGTGATGGAGTTCTTGCTGATCAACCATCCGCTCGACTGCCCGATTTGTGACCAGGGCGGCGAATGCCAGCTCCAGGATTTGGCGCTGGGCTACGGTGGCGCCCATTCGCGCTATACCGAAGAAAAGCGCGTGGCTCCGGGGCAAGAAGACGTAGGCCCGCTCATTGCGATGAAAGAGATGAGCCGCTGCATCCATTGCACGCGGTGCGTGCGTTTTGGGCAGGAAATCGCCGGGGTGATGGAATTGGGCATGGCCCACCGGGGCGAGCACAGTGCCATCGAAACCTTCGTGTCGCGAGCCATCGAATCCGAACTCTCCGGTAACCTCGTCGACGTTTGTCCTGTGGGGGCGCTGACCAGCCGCCCTTTCCGGTACCGTGGGCGTTCCTGGGAATTGTCCCGGCGCAAGTCGATCAGCCCGCACGATTCGACCGGTGCGAACCTGATCCTCGGCGTCCGGGACGACCAGGTCCTGCGCGTCACGCCTTTCGACAACGAAGAAGTCAACGAATGTTGGCTTGCCGACCGCGACCGCTACTCTGTCGATGCCCTCTACACCCAGGATCGCTTGCTGTCTCCGATGGTCAAAGTGGGCGGTACCTGGAAGGAAGTGGCGTGGGAAGATGCCTTGGCCGTCGTGGTCAATGGATGGAAATCGATCCTCGCCAAACAGGGGGCTGCGGCCATCGGCGCGCTGGTCAGCCCGCATTCCACGCTAGAAGAGCAGCATCTGTGCGTGCGGTTGTTGCGTGGATTGGGTAGTCCCCACATCGATTACCGGCTTCGCCACGCGGAATTCCCCCAGCCGGAACGGGTGCGGTACCTGGGCATGACGATCGCCGCACTGTCCAGTCTGGAGAGCGTGTTGCTCGTCGGATCGAGCTTGCGCCGGGATCATCCCCTGTTCGCGCAACGGATCCGCCAGGCGGCGCGCAAGTCTTGCATCGTCTCGGGTCTGGTCGAATCCCGCGAAGACTGGGCGATGCCGGTAGCGCACTGGATGGAAGCACCTGCGACGGATTGGACCGGTGCATTGGCCGAAGTGGTCGTCGCGGTTGCTGCGATACAGGGTGTTCCTGCACCAGTCTCCGCCACGGCAGGCCCGCTTGCCACAGCCATCGCGCAGAGCTTGGTTGGACGCGAACGCACTGCATTGCTGTTGGGCAACGCAGCGGCACACCACCCCAAAGCGTCGGCGTTGTTGGCCATGGCGAACTGGATTGGACGGCAGACGGGCGCGCGGGTCGGCTATCTCACGGAAGCAGCCAACACCGTCGGTGCGCAGTGGGTAGGCGCGCTGCCGGGCGAGGGTGGGCGCAATGCAGCCCAGATGCTGGAAGGCGGGCTGGCTTCCCTGCTACTGCTCAACAACGAACCGGCATTCGATAGCGCCGCTGGGAACGATGCCCTCGCACGGCTCGCCGATTCCGCCAATACCGACCTGGTGGTGACCCTGAGTCCTTTCCGTGCCAACCTCGAATACAGCAAGGTACTGCTTCCGATTGCTCCCTTTGCCGAAACGTCTGGAACCTACATCAATGCGGAAGGCCGGGTGCAGACATTCCGCGCTGCGGTGCGCCCACAGGGTGCTGCCCGGCCTGCGTGGAAGGTATTGCGGGTCCTTGCCAACATGATGGAACTGCCCGGGTTTGAGGAAAATTCCAGCGAGGAAGTACTCCGCTCCCTTCCGGGGCTACGGTACGAAGGCACATGGAGCACAGACCCGGCGCGGCTGGGGAATGACACCACCGCTGCCCTGGATCCCACGTCTTGCACGGGCAAACCTGTCGTAGCCAGCATCTACGGCCTCGACGGCATCGTTCGTCGTTCGCCCAGCTTGCAAGCCACCGCCCTGGCCACCGCAGCCCCGCACCGCTCGCACGCTACAGCATGATCGACGATCTCTACAACCTGGGTTCCGGCTTGTTGGACGCACCGTGGTGGGTAGCGGCTTGGCCTGCCGTATGGACGCTCATCAAGATTGGCGTGCTCGTCGCTCCCCTGATGGGCGCCATTGCGTACCTCACGCTCTGGGAACGCAAATTCATTGCCTGGGTGCAGATTCGGCTGGGCCCGAACCGGGTTGGCCCGTGGGGTCTGCTACAGCCTATGGCGGACGGGCTTAAGCTGCTTACCAAGGAGATTCTGGCTCCCACTGCAGCCCACAAGCCGTTGTTCTTTCTGGCTCCTGTCCTCACTCTCCTCCCGGCCATGGTCGCCTGGGCAGTCGTTCCCTTCGGCCCCGACATTGCCTTGGCCAATATCAATGCCGGGTTGTTGTTCGTCATGGCCATTGCGTCGATGGAGGTCTACGGCGTCGTCATCGCGGGCTGGTCTTCCAACTCCAAATATCCGTTCCTGGGTGCGATTCGGGCATCAGCCCAAATGGTCAGTTACGAACTGGCGATGGGTTTCTGCATCGTCGTCATCCTGATGGTTTCCGCAAGCATGAATCTCACCGACATCGTCCTGGGGCAGGCGCGTGGGATGTTTGCGGGCATCGGATGGAATTTCCTGTCCTGGAATTGGCTCCCGCTGCTGCCGATCTTCGTGGTCTACTTCATCTCCGGGCTGGCGGAGACCAATCGCCATCCCTTCGACGTGGTCGAAGGCGAATCCGAAATCGTTGCCGGGCACATGGTGGAATACTCCGGCATGTCGTATTCGGTCTTTTACTTGGCCGAATACGCCAATATGTGGCTGATTTCGATCCTCACCGCGCTCTTGTTTTTGGGGGGATGGCTGGCACCGCTGGAATGTGCATGGCTACAGTGGATTCCAGGATGGATATGGCTCGGTCTCAAGACATTCTTCGTCGTGACGCTGTTCATCTGGGTTCGCGCCACGTTTCCGAGGTATCGCTATGACCAAATCATGCGGTTGGGCTGGAAAGTCTTCCTGCCCGTAACTCTTGTCTGGTTGGTCGTTGTGGCCGTGTGGATGCAGACTCCATGGAACATCTGGAATTGAGTGCCCAAGCGCAGGCGAAGGGAGAGCCCCCGGTGGCCCTCGCTAAGGTATCGCAATCCTCGTCTTCGTCTATGCCTACGCCTATGCCTGCTCCTGAGCCGTCTGGATCGCCATCGTGTGCGTCGTGCGCATGGTGGAACACGCTGTGGAAATCCCTGCGGGGGTTCTTCCTGATTGAGCTGTTCCAGGGGTTGATCCTGACAGGCAAATACGTCTTTCGCCGCAAGATCACCCTCGAATACCCCGAAGAAAAAACTCCGCAGTCGCCGCGTTTTCGCGGGCTGCATGCGTTGCGCCGCTACCCCAACGGCGAGGAACGCTGCATAGCCTGCAAGCTCTGCGAAGCAGTCTGCCCCGCCATGGCAATCCGGATTGAATCGGAAGAGCGTGAAGACGGTACTCGTCGCACCACCCGCTACGAGATCGACCTGTCCAAGTGCATCTTTTGTGGCTTGTGCGAAGAAAGCTGCCCAGTGGATTCCATCGTCGAAACCCCATTCTTCGAATACACCGCCGAGCGTCGTGACCAGTTGGTTTTTACCAAAGACATGCTATTGGCCATTGGTGACAAGTATGAGCGCGACATTGCTGCCCGCAAGGCAGCGGATGCCAAATACCGCTAAATCAGTGGGAATCAGTCAGTAGGAAAAAGTCAGTAGGCAGCCACAGCGCAAACGGTTCACACAAACGGAACACAGAAACAGTTCACTCAAACGGTTCAATGGAACAGTAGGGATTTCATGGATTTCCAGTTCGTACTCTTTGCACTTTTCTCGGCCATAGCGTTGCTTGCTGCGCTGGGCGTCGTGACGGTGCGCAATCCGGTACATGCTGTGCTGTTGCTGGTGCTGACCTTCTTCCAGACAGCCATGATCTGGATGCTCTTGCAAGCGGAGTTTTTGGCTATTGCGCTGGTGCTGGTCTACGTCGGTGCAGTGATGGTGCTGCTGCTGTTCGTCGTGATGATGCTCGACGTTCGACCACAAGAATTGCGTGGCAGCTTGCGCAAACACCTTCCTGTCGCGGCACTGATCGGCACGCTGATCGTCATGGAAATGTCCGCCGTGTTGATGGGCGGTTTCGCTACCGCTGAAGGAAGCAGCGCCATCGGCGCCGGGGCCGCTGCGGACGTCGACAACACCAAAGCGCTTGGGGAATGGCTGTATTCGGAATATCTGTACCCACTCGAAGTAGCTGCGGCCATCCTGCTTGTTGCGATGATCGCGGCCATCTTCCTCACCCTGCGTACTCGCAAGGACAGCAAAGCGGTGCATCCCCATGACCAGGTGCAGGTGCGAGCGGAGGATCGGATGACCCTCGTCGCCATGCCTGTGCAAGGCAAGCAGACACCATCAGCCCCATCCACCAACCCACCGGCGGAGTCTGCACAATGAATTTGACGCTCGGTCACTTCCTGACATTCGCTGCGGTGCTGTTTGCGCTTGCAGTGGTCGGGATGTACCTCCATCGCAGGAATCTGATCGTGTTGCTGATGGCGCTCGAATTGATGCTGCTTGCCGTCAACACCAATTTCGTTGCCTTTTCCCATTACCAGGGCAATCTGCATGGACAAATCTTCGTGTTTTTCATCATGACGGTCGCCGCTGCGGAATCCGCCATCGGGCTGGCCATTCTGGTTCTGCTGTTCCGCAACCGCAGTTGCGTCGACGTCGACGGCATCCACGCGCTCAAGGGATAGAAAGATGAGTGAAGCACCCTGCCTGACGACCCTGCTGCTCATTCCCCTGCTGCCTTTGCTGGCCAGCATACTGACGGGGGTGCTGGGCACGCAGTTCGGTGGCAATCTGCTGGGTAGAAAAGCCTGCCATTCCTTGACGATTGGCGGTGTTTTTCTGTCTTTCGTGCTGTCTAGCGTCGTGTTGTATCGCGTTCTTTCTCAGGGGATACGCATCGACGAGACGGTCTATACCTGGATGGTGGTGGGTGGGATGCGGATGGAAGTGGGCTTCCTCATCGACGGTTTGTCAGCGTTGATGATGTGCGTCGTCTCTTTCGTGTCGCTGGCCATCCATATCTATACGGTGGGGTATATGGAAGAGGATGCCGGATACAACCGGTTCTTTTCGTACATCTCGCTTTTCACTTTTGCGATGCTGATGCTGGTGATGAGCAACAACTTCCTCCAGCTCTTCTTTGGCTGGGAGGCAGTGGGGCTGGTGTCCTACTTGTTGATCGGCTTCTGGTACCAAAAGCCGTCTGCCACCCTGGCCAACATGAAGGCATTCCTCGTCAATCGGGTGGGGGATTTCGGGTTCATCCTCGGTATTGCGTTGCTGGTCGCGCACACGGGCACCCTCCACTTCGGGGAAAACTTCGACAAGGTCGAAGAGCTGGCGAATGTGCTGTTCCCGGGTACCGATTGGCTTTTGTTGACGGTAGTGTGCATCGGCCTCTTTCTGGGTGCTATGGGCAAGTCGGCGCAGTTTCCGCTGCATGTCTGGCTGCCTGATTCGATGGAAGGCCCAACACCAATTTCTGCATTGATCCACGCAGCGACGATGGTGACCGCAGGCATCTTCATGGTTGCCCGCATGTCGCCAATCTATGAATTCAGCGACGCCGCGCTCAACCTGGTTCTGGTTATCGGTTCGATCACCGCCCTGTTCATGGGCTTTCTCGGTGTCGTGCAGAACGACATTAAGCGCGTCATTGCCTATTCAACACTGTCGCAACTGGGTTATATGACCGTGGCGCTGGGGGCTTCAGCGTACTCCGCAGCAGTCTTCCACCTGATGACCCACGCATTCTTCAAAGCGTTGCTCTTCCTTGCAGCGGGGTCGGTCATTCTTGGGATGCACCACATACAGGATATCCGCATGATGGGAGGATTGCGCAAGTACATGCCGATCACTGCGACCACCTTCCTGTTGGGCACACTTGCGCTGGTCGGCACTCCATTGTTTTCGGGGTTTTATTCCAAGGATGCGATCATCCTTGCGGTCGAGGCCAGCACCTTGCCTGCGTCGGGCTTTGCCTACTTTGCCGTACTGACGGGCGTGTTCGTCACGGCGCTGTATTCCTTCCGGCTGTATTTCCTGGTATTTCACGGCAAGCTGCGCACGGAAATCGGGCACTCTACAAGCCATGATTCCCACCACGGCCAGACAGGGCATCATGCAGCCCTGCCCACCGAATCCGCCTGGGTTGTGACGCTGCCGCTCATCATGCTGGCCATTCCTTCGGTGCTGATTGGCTATCTCACGGTGTCGGAAGTCCTCTTTGGTGACGTATTGCAAGGCGCGGTGTGGGTCGATGTGGAAAGCCACCCCGCTATGGCGAAGCTGGCTGCGGAATTCCACGGGCCTGCGCAAATGGCCTGGCACGCACTGGCTACGCTGCCACTCTGGCTGGCCATCGCAGGGGCTGGGTGTGCGTACTACTTCTACGTACAGCGGCCTACCCTGCCTGCGCTCATGAAAATTCGCTACCCCGCCCTGTACCGCTTGCTCGACAACAAGTACTACATGGACTGGATCAACGAAAGCGTCCTCGCTCCTTTTATACGCGGCTTGGGGCTGCTGCTATGGAAGGTGGGTGATCGTGCGCTCATCGACGGCGCCTGCGTCAACGGGTCATGGAAAGCAGTGGGATGGCTGGCAGGGGTCGTGCGCAAGTTCCAGACGGGCTTTTTGTACGACTACGTCCTCACGATGTTGCTGGGGTTGTTCGTCTTGATGACGTACTTTGTTTGGCTCCAGTGAGAAAGAGAACGACATGGGATTGTTGAGTCTGGCGATTTGGATTCCGATCCTGTTTGGCGTCGCGCTCCTGGGATTGGGGGGCGCGCAACGGGCAGGATTCGCACGATGGACGGCGCTGGTAGGCGCTTTGGCAGGGTTTCTGGTCACTGCGGTACTACCGATGCAATTCGACTCCACCACGGCGTCGATGCAATTCGTCGAGCATGTCGCCTGGATCGAGCGGTACGACATCCACTACTTTCTCGGCATCGACGGCATTTCGCTGTGGTTCCTCCCGCTGACGGGTTTCATCACCGTCCTGGTCGTCATCGCGGGTTGGGAAGCGACGACAGAACGTCTGCACCAGTACATGGGGTCTTTCCTGATCCTGAGCGGCCTGATGGTCGGCGTGTTCAGCGCACTCGATGGGATGCTTTTTTATGTCTTCTTCGAGGCGACCCTGATTCCGATGTACCTCATCATCGGTGTATGGGGGGGGCAAAACCGCATTTACGCAGCCTTCAAGTTTTTCCTTTACACCCTGCTGGGTTCTTTGCTGCTGTTGTTGGCGCTGCTGTATCTCTACAACCTGTCGAATGGCAGTTTCGACATCTTGCTCTGGCACGCTCTGCCCATCGACGGAACCGCGCAAACGGCACTCTTCTTTGCCTTCCTGGCGGCCTTTGCAGTCAAGGTGCCCATGTGGCCGGTGCATACCTGGCTTCCTGATGTCCACGTCGAGGCTCCGACGGGGGGGTCGGCGGTGCTGGCGGCCATCATGCTCAAGCTTGGCGCCTACGGATTTCTGCGCTTTTCGCTGCCCATCGCTCCGGATGCCTCGCAGGAATGGGCGGGGTTGATGGTGGGGTTGTCCTTGGTCGCCGTCGTTTACGTGGGTTTGGTGACGCTGGTGCAGGCGGATATGAAAAAACTCGTTGCCTACTCTTCCGTTGCGCACATGGGGTTCGTGACCCTCGGGTTCTTCCTCTTCAATGCGCTCGGCATATCCGGTGGGATCGTGCAAATGATCTCGCATGGCTTGGTATCGGCGGCAATGTTCTTGGCCATTGGCGTGTTGTATGAAAGGATGCATACCCGCGAGATCGCCGACTATGGCGGTGTGGTTCATGCCATGCCTCGCTTCACGGCTTTGGCGCTGCTGTTCTTCTTGGCCAACTGTGGCCTGCCGGGCACTGCCGGGTTCGTTGGGGAATGGATGGTCATCCTTGCCGCAGTCGAAGTCGATTTTTGGCTGGGCTTGCTTGCAGCGACGGCGCTGTTTTTCGGCGCAGCCTATTCGCTATGGATGTTCAAGCGGGTGTACCTCGGGCCGATGGGGAATGATCACGTAGCCGCCATGCCGGACATCCATCGGCGTGAATGGATCGTGTTGTGCAGTCTGGCAGTGTCGATCTTGGTTCTGGGGCTGTATCCCAAGCCCTTCACCGATGCGATGAATGCATCGGTCGATAAGTTGGTCGCCCACGTTGCCGAGTCCAAACTTCCCTAACCCAGGGGTTTTCTAGCCCTTGTTTGCCTCACCCGACAGCCCTTCATGATCGACGAACTCAGTCTGCTGGTCGTTTTCCCGGAACTGCTCCTGCTAGTGATGGCGTGCGCCGTCGCCATCTATGACCTGTACGGCAATGGCAAGGATCGCGGGGAAACTTTTGCACTGACCATGCTGACCCTGGCTGGCATTGCCGCCATCCAGGCCAACGATGCCCTTGCCGGGAGGACGCTGTACGCCTTTGGCGATATGGTCGTCAGTGACAAGCTGGGGAACTGGCTCAAGTGTTTTTCCACGCTCTCCGTCATGGTCACGCTCGTCTATGCACGACCGTATATCGGCGAACGTGGAATGCTGCGCTCGGGGGGAGAGTTCTATCTGTTCAGCCTATTTGCGCTGCTGGGCATGTCGGTGATGATCTCTGCCAACCATTTGCTCGTGGTCTACCTAGGCATTGAGCTGTTGACGTTGACCAGCTACGCGCTCGTCGCATCCCGCAGGGACGATCCGGTAGGCACGGAAGCGGCGATGAAGTACTTTGTCCTCGGCGCCTTGGGTTCCGGCCTGCTGCTCTACGGCATGTCCATGCTGTACGGCGCGACGGGTTCTCTGCATCTGGGGGAAGTGCTCCACGCCATCAACTCGGGGCAAATCCAGCATACGGTGCTGGTATTCGGGTTGGTATTCCTCGTCAGCGGGCTGGCGTTCAAGCTCGGCGCTGCTCCCTTTCACATGTGGATTCCAGACGTCTACCACGGCGCGCCGACTGCCGTCACGCTCCTCATCGCCGGTGCTCCCAAGCTGGCAGCTTTTGCCGTGGCTCTGCGTGTTTTGGTCGAAGGGATGCATGGCCTTGCCATGGAATGGCAGCAGATGCTTGCCGTGCTCGCCGTCTTGTCGCTGGCTGTGGGGAATTTCGCAGCGATCATGCAGACCAACCTCAAGCGGATGCTGGCATATTCGACGATTTCGCACATGGGGTTCGTCGTGCTGGGGCTGCTCTCTGGAGGGTTGGGGAACGATCACGCGCTGGCCGAATCGGCCTATGGCGCTGCGATGTTCTACGCCATCTCCTATGTGTTGACGACGCTGGTGGGGTTTGGGGTGATTCTGGCGTTGGCATGCAAAGACAAGGAAAGCGACACCCTGCAAGACTTTGTTGGGTTGAATCAGCGCAGCCCCTTCCTTGCAGCCGCGATGGCGCTGTGCATGTTTTCCCTTGCGGGCGTGCCGCCGATGCTGGGCTTTTACGCGAAGCTGGCCGTGTTGCAAGTCCTGCTGGCTTCCGGGGGAACCCCGTACCTGATGCTGGCGATCTTCGCTGTGCTGATGTCGCTCGTCGGGGCTTTCTACTATTTGCGGGTTGTCAAGGTCATGTATTTCGATGCACCCGGGACCACCGCAGCGCCGCATTCCTGCGGCATCGACGTGCGTCTGGTATTGAGCGCCAACGCGGCCCTGCTCCTGCTGGTCGGGTTGTTGCCCGGAGCCTTGCTCACCCTCTGCCAAGACGCCGTCGCAGGCATCTTGGTAGGTTGAGCCGGTCTTTTTGCAGGCCGGGCTGCGCGACTGCATGTCCAAGACATTGCTGGAAACGGCGGTACACCGCGAAGAGCTGTACCACGGCAAGATCCTGCACTTGCAGCGCGATACCGTCGAGTTGCCCAATGGGCAGACTGCGATCCGGGAATACGTCGTACACCCCGGAGCGGTGGTCATCGTCCCGATCCTCGAACGAGAAGACGGCTCCTGGGAACTGGTTCTGGAACGGCAGTACCGCTACCCCGTTGCCAAGGTCATGCTCGAATTCCCTGCCGGCAAGCTCGACCATGGCGAGGAGTGTCTGGCCAGCGCGCAACGCGAATTGCGGGAAGAAACGGGCTACAGCGCCGCTGAATGGGCGCATGCAGGGCTATTCCACCCTGTCGTTGCGTATTCGACCGAATTCATCGATGTCTGGTTCGCGCGGGGGCTGACTGCCGGGGATCGTGACCTCGACGAGGAAGAATTCCTCGAAGTGCTGACGCTCCCCCTTGAAGAATTCCTGGATCAATGCCGGACCGGCAGCGTTACTGACGGCAAAACGCTGATTGCCGCGCACTGGCTGTTGCAAATCCGCGCCGGGGCCTGGGTACCGGACTGGCAGCGCGTCTGATAGGCGTGCGGATACGCGCCATGGACGTCGTGATCGACGACACCCCTGCCCCCAGCCTGGAAACCGAAGACGGCGAATCCCTGCTGCTCGCCACCTACGCGCAGCGTGCCTACCTCGAATATGCGCTCAGCGTGGTCAAGGGCCGTGCGCTGCCGGATGTCTGCGATGGGCAAAAGCCCGTGCAGCGGCGCATCCTGTATGCGATGTCCCGGATGGGACTGGGGTACAGCGGCCCGCAAGGAAGCACAGCAGCCAAGCCGGTGAAGTGCGCAAGGGTGGTGGGCGATGTGCTCGGCAAGTTTCACCCCCATGGCGACTCTGCGGCCTACGACGCCCTCGTGCGGATGGCGCAGGATTTTCATCAGCGCTACCCGTTGATTGACGGCCAAGGCAATTTCGGCAGCCGGGACGGCGATGGCGCTGCGGCCATGCGCTACACCGAAGCCCGGCTTTCCAAAATTGCCACGCTGCTGCTCTCCGAAGTCGACGAAGGTACCGTCGACTACATCGGCAACTACGACGGCAGTACCGAAGAGCCTCGGCTGCTCCCCGCACGCCTGCCTTTCGTGCTGCTCAATGGCGCTAGCGGCATCGCTGTGGGGATGGCGACCGAAATTCCCAGCCACAACCTGCGCGAAGTCGCACAAGCCTGTACGGCTTTGTTGCGAGACCCCACCCTGACCGACGAGGCGCTGCTCCATCTTGTCCCTGGCCCGGACTTTCCCGGAGGCGGACAACTCATCAGCCCCCGCGAGGACATTCTGCGCACCTACCAGGCAGGGCGCGGCTCGCTCCTGTGTAGGGCACGCTGGCTGATCGAACCCCTGGCACGCAATCAGTGGCAACTGGTTGTGACCGAGCTGCCGCCAGGGGTCAGCGCGCAGCGTGTGCTGGAAGAAATCGAGGAACGCAGCAACCCCAAAGTCAAGGTCGGCAAAAAAGGGCTAAGCCCCGAGCAGTTGCACCTCAAAGCTGCCATGCTCTCCGCCATCGACGAGGTGCGCGACGAATCGGGCAAGGAAGCCAGCGTGAGGCTGGTGATCGAACCCAAAGGCAGCAAGGTCGATCAGGACGAGCTTGTGCGGATGCTGTTGGCCCACACGAGCTTGGAATGCACGGTGCCCATCAATCTCACCGTCGTCGGCCGGGACGGCAAGCCCACAGTCAAGCCCCTGCGCACCCTGCTGGAGGAATGGATCGCTTTTCGGCAGGAAACGGTGACGCGGCGCACCCGGCACAGGCTGGATCGGGTCGAGCACCGCATCCATATCCTCGAAGGCAGGGCCTTGGTGCTACTGCATATCGACGAAGTGATCGCGCTCATCCGCGAATCCGACGAACCCAAAAGCGCACTGATCGCCCGCTTTGGCCTGAGCGACACGCAGGCAGAAGACATCCTTGAAATCCGGTTACGGCAACTGGCCCGGCTCGAAGCCATTGCGATCGAGAAAGAACTGGGCGAACTGCGCTCGCAACGAGAAGCGCTGGGGGACATCCTCGGTAATAGCAAAACCTTGCAACGCCTGCTGATCCGCGAAATCGAGGCCGATGCCAAAACCTTCGGGGACGAGCGGCGCACGCGCATCCAGGCGGAACAGCGTGTCGTCGCCGAAGTCAAGGTGCTGGAAGAGCCGGTGACAGTCATCGTCAGCCGCAAGGGATGGGTGCGGGCGCAGAAAGGCTGGGCGCGAGACCGCAGCGCCGGAATGCCCGCCCCGGAATACACCTTCAAGGCAGGCGATGCGCTCTACGCCACGTTTGAATGCCGAAGCACCGACAGCTTGCTGGTTTTTGGCAGCAACGGCAGGGTCTACACCGTCGCCGTATCCAGCCTCCCCGGCGGGCGCGGCGATGGGCAGCCCATCACCAGCCTGATCGACCTCGAACCCAATACCGAGGCCACGCACTTTTTTGCAGGGGCTGCGGATGCCTTGCTGTTGCTGGCGGGGTCGGGCGGGTACGGGTTTTTGGTCCGGGTCGAGGACATGCTCTCGCGCTTCAAGGCCGGCAAAGCCTTTTTGACCGTACATGAGGGGGAATACCTGTGCAAACCGTCCGTCGTGGACGGGGGAGCCTTGTCGGGTGGCAGCCCCGCTGCGCCCACGGTCGCCTGTGTGTCCACTGGGGGCCGCGTGCTGGCCTTTCCCGTCACCGATCTCAAAGCGATGCCCAATGGGGGCAGGGGGCTGGTATTGATGGAACTGGGCGTGGGTGAGGCACTGGCTGGTGCTGCAGCATTCACGCACAGCGTGCGGGTCGATGGCATTACGCGATCTGGACAAGCACGCAGCGAAACACTGGATCAGCGCAGCTTGAAACTGGCAATGGGCGTGCGTGGCCGCAAAGGCAAACGCGCAAGCTTTGGCTTCGTCCCGAATGCGGTGGTGCGGGTCGGGTAAGGTTTTTATGGAAATCAAGAATCAGACATTGTTCCATCGGAATCACAGCATTGCCCATGTCTTCGATCCATCGGAATCGGTCATTGCGTACCATGGCGATTGTCTTGATCTATTGAAATCGATTCCCAATGAGTCACTCCAACTCATTGTCACGTCACCCCCTTACAACATCGGAAAAGAGTACGAGACAAAACTGCATCTCGATGTATATCTTCAACAGCAGGCCAAAGTCATCACCGAATGCGTGCGCGCCTTGTCGCAGAAAGGCAGTATTTGCTGGCAGGTGGGAAATTATGTTGATAAAGGAGCGATCATCCCTTTGGATACGGTGCTCTATCCCATTTTTTCCAAACTTGGGCTGAAGATGCGGAACCGGATCATCTGGCATTTTGAGAAAACAGAGCATCCTTGTCAATTCCCAGTGGAATTGATAGAACGTTTTGTGCTTTCTCTAACCAATGAGGGGGATTGGGTACTAGATGTGGTGCCATGGGGTTCCAAGGATGCTGTGCAGAGCGCATTGCTGGATACCAACCCACAGTAGCAAGAAATTAGCGACAGGCCCAGGCCAGTTTTTACCGTACCTGCCATGGGGCCAAGGCTGATTGGGTGCTGCGCTTTTGCCATGGTGCAACGTAGGTGGTGAAGGTGCCGCGTTCTTCCGCTCCCTACAATCCTGCACCCTACCATGGCCATGTTGCTCGTCGTCTTGCCCGCAGGCCTTAGCGCTGGGGGTTCCCCTTCGGAAGCGCTGTATGAGTACGTGGTCGACCGTATGGACGGCTCGGAGCCCCTTCATGCGCAAGGCGGCGTGGAAGAACTGCTGGCGCGCCGGGCTGCTACCAAGGTTGCCGAGGGGGAGGAAGTCGTCTTCCTCGTTCCGGCGCAGTCCCTTTCCTGGTATCGCGTCGCTTTGCCCAAGGGCAGCGTGCGCCGCAGTGCGGATCGAGGGGGAGCGCGGTTGCGGGCCGTGCTCGACGGCATCCTCGAAGACCATTTGCTCGACGATGGCCCGCAGCTTCACCTGGCCGTTCATGGCGCTCCCGATGTACCTGTGTGGGTCAGCGCTTGTGACAAAGCCTGGCTCCACGGCCACGTCCGCTGGTTGTGCGACCTGGGGTTGCGCCCAGCGCGCGTCGTTCCCGAATGCACGCCCCCGGCGTTGTCTGACACGCTGTTCGTCGTCGGAACGGAAGACGACCCCTGGTTGATCGCCGCGACATCCCCGGCGCCTGCTGCGCAGTCCCCCGAAGAGGCTGCACCGGCCACGGGAGTAGCCCATGACGAAGGTGTCCTCGCTGTCCCCTTGTCTGCCGGGGCCTTGGCGTGGTGGACGGAGCGCGAAGGCATGGCCCTGCCGCCGCAATGCGTTGCCGAACCTGCTGTGGCGCAGGTGGCGGAGCGGCTGCTGGGCAAGCCCCCGGCATTGCGCCAGCGTCCGCATCGTTTGCTCGACGCTGCGCAGACTTCGTGGGATCTCGCGCAGTTCGACCTGCCGTGCGCGCGGCAGGATCGGCGTTGGGCGCGTTGCACCACCTTGGCGCGTGCCTTGCTGCGTTCCCCAGCCTGGCGTCCTGCCCGTGCGGCTGCGGTGGCTGTGCTGTGCTGTACCCTCGTGGGCATCGTTGCGACCGCATTGCATGCCCGCTCGGCCTTGCAGGCGCAACGCGCAGCCTTGCGTTCCCTGCTGACGCAGACTTTTCCGCATATCCCTGTCGTCGTCGATGCCCCCGCGCAAATGGAACGCGAATTGGCCGCGCTCCAACGCGCCAGCGGTGCCCTGTCTGCTGGTGATCTGGAACCGTTGCTTGCCGCCATGGCCGAGACTTTGCCGTTGGGGGTGACCCTCTCCGCTGTCGACTATGACTCCGGCACGCTGCGGGTGTTGACTTCGGGCATGGCCGCCAATGCCGGAGTGCAGGCCGCGCTGGAGCGCAAGGGGCTGCGCGTCCGGCAGGAAGGCAGCCATTGGATCGTCGAAGCCGTGCGCAAATGACACGGCAATGATCCTGCAATGACCCTGCCATGACTCGATTGACCCTGCCCCTTGCCGTGCGCTCCCGCTGGGAAGCGCTGTCCCCCCCCGAGCGGCGCGCCCTGCGCTGGGCGCTGGTCGTGTTGGTCTGCGCGCTGGCGTGGTGGGGGGCGCTGGCTCCCGCGTTGCGGATCCTGCGCGCAGCACCGCAGCAGTATGAAGAGCTGGAAGCGCAATGGCAGCAGATGCGTGTTGCGCAGGCGCAGGTGCAGGCCTTGCAGGCTCGGCCCCGCATCTCCGTCGAGGAAGCGCGCAAAGCCATTGCCTTGGCTGCGGCGACGCTGGGGACGTCGGCACAGGTCATCGAACAAGGGGAGCAAACCGTCGTGCGCTATCGGGACGTGCCCGGCGACGTGCTGGCACGCTGGCTGGCCACGGTGCGCCAAAACGCCCGCGCCCTGCCGACGGAAGCGCACTGGAAGCGCAATGCAGCCGGAACCTGGGAAGGCACCATCGTCCTGACGATGGGAGGGCCACCATGAGCACCACAGCGTCGCG
Organism: Candidatus Symbiobacter mobilis CR; assembly: GCF_000477435.1. Classification (NCBI taxonomy): domain Bacteria; kingdom Pseudomonadati; phylum Pseudomonadota; class Betaproteobacteria; order Burkholderiales; family Comamonadaceae; genus Candidatus Symbiobacter; species Candidatus Symbiobacter mobilis. The sequence goes on along the minus strand of NC_022576.1, from coordinate 1,847,470 downwards.
CACCGAGGGCGCGCCATGGCGTTGGGCGTGGATCGGCGCGGTGCTGGGGTTTTTGCTGGGGGTGCTCGTCTACGCGCCTGCCGGATGGCTGGCCGTCTTGGCTGAAACAGGCAGCGGTGGGCGCGTACAGCTCCACGAGGCGCGTGGAACCGTGTGGAACGGGTCTGCCCGCTTGGCGCTGGGCGCGGGGGGGGAGCGGGCACCGATGTCGTCACCCGTGCTGTCCCTGCCGGGCAGGCTGCAATGGCGCCTGGCACCGATGTTGTGGGGCGTGCGGCTGACTTGGCGCGCCGCCTGCTGCATGTCCCAAGAGGCCTCGGCCACGTTCGCGTTGCAACAGAAGGGCTTCGTGCTGACCTTGTCCGATGGCGATTCGCGCTGGCCTGCGCAGTGGTTGCGTGCGTTGGGAACCCCGTGGAACACGATCGATGCGCGTGGCGACCTCGATCTCCACCTCGAAGGCGTCTCCTTCACCCGGCACGATGGGCGCTTGCGCATGGCGGGCACTGCGCGGCTCGACGCAGTGGACATTTCTTCCAACCTCTCCACCCTGCGGCCGATGGGCAGCTATCGCGTTCTCGTTCGCGGCGGGGAAGCACCCACGCTGGCGTTGTCAACACTGCGCGGCAGTCTGCGGCTATCGGGCACGGGCCAATGGACCGGGGGGCGGCTGCGCTTTGCCGGCGAAGCCACCGCAGCGCCAGAACACCGCAGCGCGCTGGACAACCTGCTCAACATCATCGGGCGGCGCAATGGCGACCGTTCGATCATCCAGCTTTGACATAGCGCTTGGATTACCCTCCGATCACTTTGCTTGTACCGATTGCCATGATGTTTGCCTTCCTCTCCCCACTGCGCCGAGCGGTATTGCTCCGGCGGAACTTGCCTATTCGGAACTTGCCCATCCTGTTCTTGCTGGCCGTGGCTTTGGCATTGGGCAGCTTGTCTGCGAACGCGGCGCGTGCGCGCCGGGCGCCACCATCGACCGAACCCGTCACGCTGCAATTCCAAGCGGCGGAGATCGACGCGGTAGCGCGTACCTTTGCGAGCATCATGGGCAGGAACATCATCGTTGACCCGCGCGTCAAGGGAACGATCACCCTGCTGACCGAAAAACCCATCCCCCGCGAGGCCGCGCTTGCGCAGTTTGTCGCGGCGCTGCGGATGCAGGGCTACACGCTGATCCAGGCTTCCGGCCTGTACAAGGTGGTCCCCGAGGCCGATGGCAAGCTGCAAACCGAAGTCGTCGCTGACCAAGCCCTGTCCGGCAACCAGATCGTTACGCAAGTTTTTGTGCTCCAGCACGAATCCGCCAACAACCTCGTCCCGATCCTGCGCCCGCTCATCAGCCCCAACAACACGATCAACGCCAATCCTGGCAACAACTCGCTGATCGTCACGGACTACGCGGACAACTTGCGGCGTCTGGGTCGGATCGTTGCTGCGATGGACGTTTCCAACGCCACCGACATCCAAATCCTGCCCTTGCGCCATGCGATTGCCTCGGACCTCGCCCCCCTTGTCGCCAAACTGTTGGGTACTTCCGCAGGCACCGGCACCGCCCAGGCTGGGCAGGCCGACCCCGCCGCCCGGACGGTGCTGCTGGCCGACCCCCGTTCGAATACGCTGATCATTCGTGCTGCCAACGCTGCGCAGCTTGCGCTCGTCGTCTCGATGGTCGACAAGCTCGACCGCCCTGCCGGTGGCAATGGCGATGCGGGGAATATCTACGTCGTCCACCTCAAAAATGCCGACGCGACGAAGGTGGCGCAAACGTTGCGGGCTGCGATGTCCGCAACCCCAGTGACGACCACGCCCACCACGGGCAACAACGCCAACACCCCCGCCGCGACGACGGGCGGCCAAATCCAGGCCGACCCTGCGACGAACTCCCTGCTTATCACCGCCTCCGAGCCGCAATACCGCCAGATTCGCGCCGTCATCGACCAGCTCGATACGCGCCGTGCGCAGGTCTTCGTCGAAAGCCTCATCGCCGAAGTCAGCGTGGACAAGGCTGCCGAATTCGGCATCCAGTGGCAAGGCCCGCTGGGGGATTCCCATAGCGGTGTGATCGGGCTGTTGGGGAGCAACTTCGGCACTGCGGGCAAGAACATCATCAACTTGGCAGCAGGGGCGGCCAGCGGCAGCGTTACCCCCGCGCGTGGGCTGAATATCGGCGCAGTGCAGCGCGTCGATGGCGGGGTCTACGTGCTCGGTTTTCTGGCGCGGTTTTTGGAAGACTCCGGCAGCGGCAACGTGCTCTCCACCCCCAACTTGCTGACGTTGGACAACGAGGAAGCCAAGATCGTCATCGGGCAGAACGTTCCTTTCGTCACCGGCCAATACACCAGCACGGGCACATCCAGCTCGGGAACCGTCAACCCTTTCCAGACGATCGAACGCCGCGACGTGGGGCTGACGCTCAAGGTCAAGCCGCAGATCAGCGAAGACGGAACGGTCAAGCTGACGATCTACCAAGAAGTTTCCAGCGTGTTGGCTTCGACGGTGGCTTCCACCAACGGGCCGACGACGAACAAGCGCACGATCGAATCGACCGTCCTCGTCGATGACGGCAGCATCGTGGTGTTGGGGGGGTTGTTGCAGGACGAGTCTGCCGGTAACGAAGAGCGCGTCCCCGGCATCGCGCAGGTTCCTGTGCTGGGCAATTTGTTCAAGTCCGAATCGCGCAGCCGCAGAAAGACGAATCTGATGGTCTTTTTGCGCCCGGTCGTTGTTCGCGATGCCCGCTCGACAGAGCGGCTCACCCTCGACCGCTACGACTTCATGCGCTCGAACATGGAGGCCAATCGCCCGCAGCCCGGCGGGGTGCTGCCGCCGACGGATGCGCCCGTGCTGCCTGCTGCCCAGCCGACGCAGCCGCAGACCAAGTCGCCGGATTTGTCGTTGCCCAAGCCTGTGCCACCTGCCCCCTGACGATGCGCTACCCGCTGCCCTACGCCTTTGCGCGCACCCACCGCCTGTTGCTGCAAGAGGACGCAGGGGTGCTCGACCTGTTTGTTGCTAACGATGCCAGCGCCCCTGCTTTGGGCGAAGTGCTGCGCAAGTACCCGCGCTGTCGTATGCACCTCCAGCCTGTGGGAACCTTGGTGCAGCGCATCAGTACCGCCTATGCGCAGGGCGAATCCAGCGCTGCGGCGGTGGTCAACGAAGTCGAAAGCGACGCCGATCTCTCGCGGATGATGCAGGAATTGCCTGCCATCGAAGACCTGCTCGAAACCGCCGACGACGCGCCGATCATCCGCATGCTCAATGCCCTGCTCACGCAGGCCGCACGCGACGGCGCGAGCGACATCCACATCGAACCCTACGAGCGCCATTCCAGCGTGCGTTTTCGCGTCGATGGCACGCTGCGCGAGGTGGTGCAACCCCACCGCGCCCTGCACGCCGCGCTGATTTCGCGGCTCAAGATCATGGCCGAGCTTGACATTGCCGAGCGCCGCCTTCCGCAGGACGGGCGTATTTCGCTGCGCATCGGCAGCCGTGCCGTCGATGTGCGCGTCAGCACCTTGCCCAGCGCGCACGGAGAACGCGCCGTGCTGCGCCTGCTCGACAAATCCGAAGGGCGGCTCGACCTCGAAGCGCTGGGGATGCAAGGCGAAGTGCTACGCCGCTTCGAGGCCCTAATCGCCCAGCCGCACGGCATCGTGCTGGTCACGGGGCCGACGGGGTCAGGCAAAACGACGACGCTCTACGCAGCGCTGGGTCGGCTTGATGCGACCCGCAGCAACATCATGACGGTCGAAGACCCCATCGAATACGAGTTGGCCGGGGTGGGGCAGACGCAGGTCAACCCCAAGATCGAGCTGGACTTTGCCAAGGCGCTGCGTGCGATCCTGCGCCAGGATCCCGACGTCATCATGATCGGCGAGATTCGCGATTACGAAACCGCGCAAATCGCGATCCAAGCGTCGCTGACCGGGCATCTGGTGCTGGCGACGCTGCACACCAACGATGCCGCCAGCGCCGTCACGCGGCTGACGGACATGGGCGTCGAGCCTTTTCTGCTCAGCTCCAGCCTGTTGGGTGTGCTCGCGCAACGGCTGGTTCGCAAGCTATGTACGCATTGCAGCGCCCAACACCGCCCCGTGGGGTGCGAACGCTGCGGGCACACCGGCTACAGCGGCCGCAGCGGGGTTTTTGAGCTGCTCGTCACCGATGAGGCGATCCGTGCGCTGATCCACAACCGTGCATCCGAAGCCGAAATCCGCGCCGCCGCTCAGGCAACCGGCATGGTGCCGATGCGCGAAGACGGCGAGCGCCTGGTGCAACAGGGCGTGACCTCTCGCGAGGAATTGGTGCGGGTGACGAGGGAGTAGGCGGGGGTTCACATCCCTGTAAAAGGGCCGCGCTATGATGGTCCGCATCTCTTGGCGTGGGCTGGGTTGGGAGTGTTGTGGGCCTTGCCGGGGCGTGTCATTCGCTTCTTTCTCTGCTACTTGTTCTGTTGCATCCTATGAACTTCTCTACCTTCTCGCTCTTCAAAAAACTGCTCTTGTTGATCGTTGCGGCGATGGCAGTCATCTGGCTTGCACCGTTTGCGATCGTTCCCACGGGGTGGCGCGGGGTGATTACGACCTTCGGGCAGGCCAAAGGCGTGAGCTATGAACCCGGCATCCACTTCCGCATTCCCGTCGCGCAGACGATGCACCTGATGAATGTGCAGATTCAGAACGGCGAAGGCGAGGGCGAGGCAGCGTCCAAGGACTTGCAAGCCATTCACACCAAGGTCGCGATCAACTACCACCTTGACCCCAAGCGCGTCGTCGATGCCTTCATGAACGTCGGCCCCTCGACGGACATCCTCGTCGAACGCATCATCATCCCAGCGACGCATGAGTCCGTCAAAGCCGTCACCGCGCGCTTCACCGCCGAAGAGCTGATCACCCGGCGCACGGAGGTTCGCGACGCCATCGTCGTCCTCCTCAAAGACAAGATGCAGCGCCATGGCTTGATCCTTGACGAATTCAACCTGATCAATTTCAGCTTCTCGAAGTCGTTCTCCGAGGCCATCGAAAACAAGGTACGCGCCGAGCAGCTCAAGCAGCAGGCGGAACGCGACTTGCAGCGGATGCAGATCGAGGCCGAGCAGAAACTCGTTGGCGCCAAGGCCGAAGCCGAGTCCCTGGCTCTCCAGCGCCAGCAAATTACCCCCGATCTGCTCACGCTGCGGCGCATCGAAAACGAGCGCATGGCCATTTCCAAATGGAACGGTGTGTTGCCCTCGGTCACGGGAGGGGCAGTGCCCTTCCTGCAGATCGACCCCGATGCCAAGCGTTGACATGCTGATGCCACGGGGGCGTTTCCCGGAGCAGATTGCATAACACCCTATGCACCCTATGCGTCGGCTGTCCTTGCACTCCCGGCTACGGCGAATCCATGTCGTCGTGCTGGCCGCAGCAATGGGAACCCTCGGCGTGCTGGTGCTCTCCACCCACTGGTGGATGCTGGTCGCGCAAAACCTGGACAACGGCCGCCTGCTGTTGGCCAATCTGCATGAAAACCTGACCGCTCCCCTGGCGTTTGGGGATGCCAAAAACGCCAGCGAGATCCTGCACGGGTTGCAAGTCGTCCCCGACGTGCTTTGCGCCGAAGTGCAGACGGCCGACGGCGCAACCTTCGCCCACTATGAACGACATCCCCAGGTGCGGGAGCGTGTCGTTGCCTACCCTGGGGAAGGGCATCGGCTGCATGGCACGACGGTGTTGTTCCGCCAGGCCATCCGCCCGGATCACCAGCTTCTTGGGTGGATCACCCTCGCGATCGACTTGCGGCCCCTGCTGCACCAGCTCTCCTTGCAAGTGTTGCTGCTGCTGGTGTTGGTTCCCATTGCGCTGTGGGTGATACAGCGTTTGCAGGGCCGCCTCATCAACCGCGTGCTCGGCCCGCTGGGGGAACTGGCGAAGACGATGAACGAGGTTGCCGCCGGCAAGCACGACCATCAAGTCGCCTTGTCGGGCATCGAGGAATTCGACCAGCTTGCGCACAGCTTCCACACGATGAGCGCGCAGCTTGCCCAGCGGGACCGTTGGCAGGCTTCGTACACCGAGACGCTGGAACGCGCTGTGGCGGAACGTACCGCAGAACTGCAACATGCCAAGGAACGCGCCGAAGCAGCGTCGCGGGCCAAAAGCGAATTCCTGGCAACGATGAGCCATGAGATTCGCACCCCGATGAACGGTGTGCTCGGCATGGCAGAGCTACTGCAACGCACCCTGCTCGATACCACCCAGTGCCGGTACGTCCGTGCGATTCACGCTTCGGGCAAACACCTGCTCGACGTTATCAACGACATCCTCGACTTTTCGAAGATCGAGTCCGGGCGGATGGAGTTGGAGATCACCCACCTCGACCTGTGTACGCTCATCGAAGACACAGCGGCAATGTTTGCGCTGCCCGCGCACAACAAAGGGTTGGAATTGCTCGTCGAGGTTCCCGTCGCCACCGACTTGTGCGTGCGCGGCGATCCCTTGCGGCTTCGCCAGGTATTGGCCAACCTGGTGGGCAACGCGGTCAAATTCACCCAAGCCGGGGAGATTCATATCCGGCTTGACGTGCGGGAATCCACCGCAGAGGCCTTGGCCATCGACCTGTTCGTTCGGGACACAGGGATCGGCATTCCCCAAGAGGCCACGGAAAAAATCTTTGAACACTTTTCGCAAGTCGACGGTTCCACGTCCCGCAACTTTGGGGGTACCGGGTTGGGGCTGGCGATTTGCCGACACCTGGTGCGTCTGATGCAAGGGGACGTGACGGTGGAAAGCCGCGTTGGGGAAGGTTCCACGTTCCGCGTGCGCCTGTCGCTGCCCCGCTGCAACTGCGCAGCGGGTCGATGCACCCCTGCCCCCGCTGCGGTACAAGGCGTGCATGTGCTGGTCGTCGATGCCCATCCCGTCAGCCTCGCGATTCTGGCCGACCAAATCCGGGGTTGGGGTATGGTGCCGCACGTGGCGGCGAGTACGACCGAAGCCCTCGCCATCGTCGGCGATGCGTTGCAGTCGGGCTGGCGTTTGGGCGTGGCGCTGCTCAATCACCGTTTGCCGATGCAGGATGGATTGGCGCTGGCACGCACCTTGCGTTATGCACCTGCGCCACCGCATATCGTCCTGCTTACCGCTTCGGAAATTCCACCGGCCGAGGAAACCGCTTTCGACCGCTGGGTTCACAAACCCGCACGGCAGTCCGAACTTTTGGATGCCTGCACTGCCTCAGGCAGAGCCATGAAATTCACGCCACCCCCCAATGACCAAGATGAGCCGATGTTCCACGGTACGGTGCTGCTCGTCGAAGACAACCAAGTCAACCAACTCATGGCGCGGGCCTGGCTCGAAAAGCTGGGCTTGCGCGTACATACCGCATCCCACGGACAGGAAGCGCTGGAATGCGTGCAAGCGCAAGCTTTCGACCTGATTCTGATGGATTGCCAGATGCCGGGCATGGATGGGTACGAGGCCACTGCCGCGATCCGCACGATGGAAAAACCGGGTACACGAACCCCCATCGTCGCGCTGACGGCCAATGCCATGGCGCAGGATCGGGAACAGTGCCTGGCCTGCGGGATGGATGATTACCTCACCAAACCCTATTCGGGAGCGCAACTCGTCGGCATCCTGACACGCTGGCTCGTCGCTCCACCCGTGGCAGGCGCAGCGAGCACGGCGTCGTCTTCCAATGCGTCGCCCCTTCTCGTTCCTCCTGCGCCACCTGCGCCTGCTGGCCCTTCGGCGATTGATCCCAATTTGCTTACGCAGCTCCAGGCACTTGGCGCGGGCCAGGCCGGTGAGCTGCTGCGCAAACTGGCGCAGGCGTATTTGCATGGCGCCCCGGCAACGGTTGATCGCATGCTCACGGCCACCTCCGCCGAAGACCTTGCCGAGGTAGCACGCTGCGCGCACGCGCTCAAGTCCAGTTCCTACAACATGGGCGCCCATGCGCTCGCAGACATGGCCAGCGAGGTAGAACACGCGGCACGATCCGGCAACGTGGATACTGCACGAATCCACGCTGTGCGCGAAGAATTCGACAGGGTGCGCGCAGCGTTGGCACAACTTCTGGAGACGCTATGAATGCACCAATTTCCAGCGCGCACACCACCCGCATCCTCATCGCGGACGATGATCCGACGGTCGGGTTGCTCCTGCAGGCCGCTTTGGCATCGCAAGGGTATGTGGTCATGGTCCACGAAGACGGCGCCAGCGCGCTGGAGTCGTTTCGCAACGACCCTGCCGATTTGGTCTTGCTCGATGTGGAAATGCCGGAACGCAACGGGTACGAGGTCTGCGAGGAGATTCGCCAAGGCCTCGAATCGGATGTTCCCGTCATTCTGATCACAGGACATGACGATGTCGCATCAATCGACCGCGCCTACGAAGTCGGCGCGACCGACTTCATCCCCAAGCCCCTCAACTGGACGCTGATTGCCCATCGGATCCGGTACGTGCTGCGTTCGTTCCATGACGCCGCGCAGCGCCGCATTGCCGAAAAGCAGGTGCGCTATCTGGCGTACTTCGATACCTTGACCAACCTGCCAAACCGGCAATCGTTCCTGGAAATCCTGCAACAGGAAATCGACCGCGCATTGCGGACGGCGTCGACGCTGGCCGTTTTGTACCTCGACCTCGACAACTTCAAAAGCGTCAACGATTCGCTGGGGCATCAGGCTGGCGATGTGGTGTTGCAGCGCGTGGCCGACCGCCTGCGGGTATCACTGCGATCCTTTGACGTGCTGGGCAGACCGGCGCCCGGCGCCCATACCCGCGAGATCCACGATGCGGGGGTGCAGGTAGCCCGGCACGCCGGGGACGAATTCACCATGCTTTTGCCCATCCTGCACAAGGCCGACGACGCGCTGAGTGCGGCGCAACGCATTCGGGAATCGGTGGCGCGCCCGCTGTTCGTGGACGGGCGCGAGCTGTTCATCACGGCCAGCATCGGCATTGCGCTGTTTCCCGATGATCAGACAGACGCGCAAACGCTCGTCAACCATGCGGAAACGGCGATGTACGCCGCCAAGGATCTGGGGCGCAACCATTGCGAGTACTACAGCGCTTCGCTCACGGAACGCGCCGTCGGTCGTTTTGCGATGGAATCCGCGCTACGGTACGCGCTGGAGCGCAACGAGTTCGAGTTGGTATACCAGCCGCAAATCGATGTGGTGACCCGCACTGCCCATGCCGTGGAAGCGCTGATTCGTTGGCACCACCCCGTGCGAGGGATGGTGTCTCCGCTGGAATTCATCCATATCGCCGAAGAGACCGGGATGATCCACCCCCTGGGTTCCTGGGTACTGCATACGGCGTGCAAACAGGCCCAACAGTGGATCGCCGAAGTGGGGATGCCGATTCGTGTTTGCGTGAACATCTCTCCCGTCCAGTTCCGCGCAGCGGGGTTTCTCGACGAAGTCATGGCAACGCTCGAAGCCACGGGGCTGCAACCGGAGTGCCTGGAGCTGGAAATCACCGAGAACGTGCTCATGGACGACAGCGGCAAAACGCTGGCCGACATCTGCACACTCCGCAGGCACGGCATCCATATCGCTATCGACGACTTTGGCACGGGGTATTCGTCGCTACGGTATCTCAAGCGCTTGCCGTTGACCAAACTCAAGATCGACCGCGCATTTGTGCGTGATATGCCCGACTCCCGCGAGGACGAGGCCATCGTTCGCGCCGTCGTCGCGTTGGCGGACAGCCTGGATATGCATGTCACTGCCGAGGGCGTGGAGACTCGTCAACAATTTGAAACATTGCGCGCCCTGGGGTGTGACAGCATTCAGGGGTACTACTTCAGCCGTCCCGTCTCGTCGTCGTGCGTTGCCGAGATGTTTCTGCAACCGATCCCGGAGGATCTGCCACTATGAAATGGTTGCCAAGTGCTCTGCTTCCTCGCGACTGCACCGGGGTGACGGCGGTACCCGCCGTGCATGGGTACATCTTGCCTGTTTTGTACTCTTTGCACAGCCTGCCCAAGCGAACCGGCAAGTTCGTAGCGTACCGAACGGGCGTTCCCCCACCATCTCACCTGCCTGCCACGATGGCAGGTATGTGGATAGCCTGACCAGAGGACGCATCATGCGCTCCCTTTTCGCAGCGCTCATGGTGTTCTGGATTGGTTGTGCGTGGGGCCAGGATCCCATGACCGTCCGGATGGCGCTGCTGCTAAATCTGGCCCGCTTTACCGAATGGCCACCCCAAGCCTTGGCCCAGCAGTGCGCGATGCAGTTTTGCATAGCGCCCGGGGATGAAGCCCTCTCGGAACGTCTGCGCGAACTGGCCCAGCATTCCGCACACGACCTGTCCATCGCCGCCCGCACGTTGAATCGCCCCGCAGATGCCAAGGGGTGCCACGTTCTCTATCTGCCCCCTGCGGTGCAGGCTACGCAAGAGTGGTTCGACGCCGTGGCAAAACGGGCGACCCTTACTGTCCGGGATAGCGTAGACGGTGCCGAATCCGGCGCAGTGATCGACCTGTTTCCCGTAGGGGGGCGCTACCGTTTCGATATCAATATGGGTGCAGCCCGCCGTGCGGGCCTGCAACCCAGCGCGCACCTGCTACGGTTGGCGCGCAAAGTGCGGTAAGCACCTATTCCAGTAGGGGCTACGCCACCGCAAACCCCACGATATTCCGCGTTTTTTTGCTGAATTCCACGCCAATCAGGTGTATCGGTTGGCCGGTGCTCCGGTACTTTTCTGCGTACCCCATTTTTTGGAGTTGTTCCAGCGCTTTGCCTTCTGGCTCCATTTCGACGACTTTGAATTCAAAAAGAAAGATGTGTCCGTGGAATTTCACCGTCATGTCGATTCTGCCGTGGTTCGTCGGGTCTTCAACATGGATGTCTAGTCCCAATGCAGCAAAGTAGCTGTAGAAGATGCTGACATAGTAGCCTTCATACGTGCTCATTTCGTTTTTTCTGTACCAGTCGTTCGCAATGCTGGCATAGAAGGATTGAAACAGGCCTTGAAGTCCTGCAAAGTCGGGAATCGACAGGAGTTTGTAGAGTTTGCTGATATGCCGTATCGGTGTCGTTCGGCTATTTGTCAGGCTTTCGAGCAGGCAGTTGTTGAGGCTCGCCTGCACTTCCAAGTTGGGGTATTTGAGGGTGAGTTCCATCAGCCCCGGTATGTGGTCAACGCTGGCAATCGTCAGATAACCTGTCTGGAACATCAGGGTTTCTGTAGGAATGGTATCCACGTCGAAGGTGGAAAGCAGGGTATCCGATGCAATGCTCCGCCCCAGGTCTGGGGTAAAGGTTTGTCGTTGTTGCAGGAGCTTGATGAGGAAGGTCGGCGTTCCGGTTTCAAACCAATGGGCGCGGAAGGAGCGGGTATCAAAGAGCAGCAGGATGTCGAAAGGGTTGTAGACGGAAGTTCCCAGCCAGTTGTAGCCGTTGTACCAGTCTTTGATCCTTTGGCGATCCAGATCAAACAATTCTGGGGAAAAGGTGGAGTCGATATCCGTTTCGGTGTACCCGCAAATGTCACTATAGCGGGCATCAAGCGTGATGTCTTGGAGGTTGTTCAGCCCGGAAAACAGGCTGACTTTGCTGAATTTGGAAACGCCGGTGAGGAAAGCGAATTTGATGTAGGCATCGCTGTCTTTGATGACCGAGTACAAGTCTTTGAGGACTTCCCGGATTTGCGCAGCCGTTTGGGGTTCCTCGATTCGATCTAGAATCGGTTTGTCGTATTCGTCAACCAGAATGACGACCCGTTGGTGGGTGCTGTCGGCAATGCGGACGATCAAATCCTTGAACCTGCCGCGCAAGTCAGGATACCTGGTTGGCAAGGAAAAAGCTTCTTCCATGAAGCTGAGTTGCTGGTTGATGCTTGATTGCGCATCGGCGACCGACCCCAAAACGCCGCCACCAAAGCTGAAGCGGATGACGGGGTATTTTGTGGACCAGTCCCAGCGGTTTTCGGCGGCCAAACCTGTGAATAAAGCAGCATTGCCCTCAAACAATTCCTTGAGGGTATCCAAAAACAGGCTTTTGCCAAATCTGCGCGGGCGGGAGAGGAAGTAGTAGCTTCCGTGTTCGACCAAATCTACCGCAAAGCGTGTTTTGTCCACGTAATACACATTGCTTTGGCGGATTTTTTCGAAGGTCTGAATGCCAATGGGCAGTTTTTTACGAGTAGTCATTCTTGTCCCTCCATATTACCATAATGAATCCGCCTTGCCTTTTTATGAAATCAGGATATTGACTTCACTGAAAGCATATATGGCCGAGCAATACTTTACTATTCGTAGCTTCTCCATAGGCTCTGATAACCAGCAACAACCCATTGCATCTTGGATGTATTCGCTGTCTTGATGCAAAACCTATTTTCAGAGTATGCTCAAGCCGGTAAGCATTTCCACCACCCTTCTCTATTCACCCCAGACTGTCCACCGCAAACCCCACGATATTCCGCGTTTTTTTGCTGAATTCCACGCCAATCAGGTGTATCGGTTGGCCGGTGCTCCGGTACTTTTCTGCGTATCCCATTTTCTGGAGTTGTTCCAGCGCTTTGCCTTCTGGCTCCATTTCGACGACTTTGAATTCAAAAAGAAAGATGTGTCCGTGGAATTTCACCGTCATGTCGATTCTGCCGTGGTTCGTCGGGTCTTCGACATGGATGTCTAGTCCCAATGCAGCAAAGTAGCTGTAGAAGATGCTGACATAGTAGCCTTCATACGTGCTCATTTCGTTTTTTCTGTACCAGTCGTTCGCAATGCTGGCATAGAAGGATTGAAACAGGCCTTGAAGTCCTGCAAAGTCGGGAATCGACAGGAGTTTGTAGAGTTTGCTGATATGCCGTATCGGTGTTGTTCGGCTGTTTGTCAGGCTTTCGAGCAGGCAGTTGTTGAGGCTCGCCTGCACTTCTAAGTTGGGGTATTTGAGGGTGAGTTCCATCAGCCCCGGTATGTGGTCAACGCTGGCAATCGTCAGATAACCCGTCTGGAACATCAGGGTTTCTGTGGGGATGGTATCCACGTCGAAGGTGGAAAGCAGGGTATCCGATGCAATGCTCCGCCCCAGGTCTGGGGTAAAGGTTTGTCGTTGTTGCAGGAGCTTGATGAGGAAGGTCGGCGTTCCGGTTTCAAACCAATGGGCGCGGAAGGAGCGGGTATCAAAGAGCAGCAGGATGTCGAAAGGGTTGTAGACGGAAGTTCCCAGCCAGTTGTAGCCGTTGTACCAGTCTTTGATCCTTTGGCGATCCAGATCAAACAATTCTGGGGAAAAGGTGGAGTCGATATCCGTTTCGGTGTACCCGCAGATGTCGCTATAGCGGGCATCGAGTGTGATGTCTTGGAGGTTGTTCAGCCCGGAAAACAGGCTGACTTTGCTGAATTTGGAAACGCCGGTGAGGAAAGCGAATTTGATGTAGGCATCGCTGTCTTTGATGACCGAGTACAAGTCTTTGAGGACTTCCCGGATTTGCGCAGCAGTTTGGGGTTCCTCGATTCGATCTAGAATCGGTTTGTCGTATTCGTCAACCAGAATGACGACCCGTTGGTGGGTGCTTGTTACCAAACGATGTATAAGCCGTTTGAATCGACTAAATACATCCGGGTACTCGGCAGGCAAATCGTATTGTTTTTCTAACGTGCCGAGTTGTTCGTCGATGGATTGTTCCAGACGTGTCACCGACCCCAAAACACCGCCACCAAAGCTGATGCGGATGACGGGGTATTTTTTGGACCAGTCCCAGCGGTTTTCGGCGGCCAAACCTGTGAACAAACTGGCATTCCCCTCAAATAGTTCCTTGAGGGTATCCAAAAACAGGCTTTTGCCAAATCTGCGCGGGCGGGAGAGGAAATAATACTTTCCGTGTTCAATCAACTGCAGGGCATGGCGGCTTTTGTCCACATAGTAGTAGCCCTCTTCGCGAATTTCACGAAGATTCTGGATGCCAATGGGCAGTTTGCGGCGAGTGGTCATTCTCTACTTTCTACATTACCATGTACGATCCGCGTTACCTTCCATGCACTCATGGGGGGAACTTGATGACCTTGCATTCAAAAAGAAAGATGTATCCGTGGAATTTCACCGTCATGTCGATTCTTCTGTGGTTCGTCGAGCGGATCCACAACAGTTCTGCGCCAATCGCCCCCATCGCACCAAAGCAAACCGCAGCCCTTCCGGCGTGCAATGCGCATCCCGTGAGACTTCTACCCACTGCGCCGGGTCGAATTCGGGGGCATACGCATCCCCATCGTAGTCCGCGTCGATCTCGGTGATCACGGCTTCTTCCGCCAGGGGTAACGCCAGCGCGTAGGTTTGCGCGCCGCCGATGACCCAGGCGATGCCGTCGTCGGCACCGAGGGCCAGCGCTTCTTCCAGCGAATGCGCGACGAGCGCGCCGGGGGCTTGCCAATCGGCTTGCCGCGTCAGCACGACGTTCTGTCTTCCCGGCAAGGGCCGGTATCGTTCTGGCAGCCCTTCCCACGTCGTCCTGCCCATCAGCACGTGCGCGCCCCAGGTGGTGCGGCGGAAGTGCGCCAAGTCTTGCGGCAAGTGCCACGGCAACGCGCCATGGCGGCCGATTACACCGTTGCGTGCGCGGGCAAGGATCAAGTGGCAGTGCATGGCAATCGGGAGCCGGTTATTGTGGGGAGATGCGTGGATGGTGTGAATGCGCCGGGTGTCGGCAAACGCCTTGAAGTTTCCATACGCAGGGGATGCAGGCAACGGGTCACGCTCCCTCATCCTTGGCCTGTTTCGGCCTGATCGAGTTGCGACGAGACCATGCAGACCAGCCAGTCGTCGTAACGGTGCGAAGCCTTGCGCAGCAACAAGACTGGGCGCAGTTTGGCACCACTGAGATCGGTAAAAGGGTAGGGTACGAGGGCAATGAGGCCTGCCTGCTTCATTGCCACCGTTCCTTCAGATCCGTCGACGATAAAGATCAGGCTCGTCTTGTAGGCCACGAAGGGCCTGCGACATCGACATGATCGAAAAGTTCTGGTCACCCGATGCGGCCTGCTCCGGCGCACTCGGTGTGCCAAACCGGCTAGCCAAGTAATCGACGAAGTCCCAGACCTCGGCTTGCTTGTTTTCCGGCAGGGCCTGCAATTTTTCGATCAGGGCGGTCATGTTCATCGAGTGGTCTCCAATTGTTGTCGAAGATTCTGGGCATGCTCTTCCTCGAATGCAGAGCCTTTTTCGATAGGGATCAGCAATCCCTAGTTTTGCATCAGGTTGGATGCCCAGCGCTGCTACTTTCCCGGCGACGACAGGTGCGCACAGCGTTAACCCACGGCTCCGGGGTGTAGGCGCAGCGTGTTCATCGCAACATCGATTGTGGATGGGGTGGTAATGGTCGATTATCCATTACAGAAAAAATAAAAAATAAAAACTAGTCGTTCTTCTGCATGTATTGGGAAAGTTGCTCGACTGGCAACCCTACCACTTCGGTAATTTGTTGCAGAGACATCCCGTGTTGCAATAAGCGTTGCGCGACTTCGAGCTTCGCTTCCCATTTTCCTTCTTCTTTTCCTATCTTGATCCCTTCTTCTTTCCCTTCCTGGATTCCTTCTACCTTGCCTTCCCTGATCCCATTCGCATGAGCCAATGCGATGGAGTCTTTTTGCAGAATGATGAAATCTTTGCGCTTGCTTTGCATGGCCAGTTCTTCTTGGGATAATCCAGCTTCGTTGGCAATGGTGAAGGCTTGCGAAAATACAGGCAATTGTCCGAGTGTTTCTGGAATGTAAGCCAGGCCGCCTGCGTTTTGAATGAAATAAATCCATTTATCCACGATATCGATCAATTCGGATTCTGTTTTGTGGAACTTGGGTAGTTCGATGAAGACAAGCTCGATATCGCCGTTGTACTGCACGAGCTGGTCTTTTTCAATCAATTGGAACGTGCTCACATATTCGCTGTAATTTTCGAACATCACAAAGTCCGTGATGGTCAGGGCGACCACAGGATTGAGAAGGTGATAATGTTCCCCTTTGATCAGTTGCGTGGAGTACGCCTTTGCGGCGTTGTACAGCACGCGCTGTTCAAATCCTGGCACATTCAATACCTGCATTTCGATGATGACCGACGTGCCGTTGGACAACGTGGCCCGGACATTGACAAAGGTGTCTTTCATTCCCTGGATCAGCGGAATCTGGTAGGGGTCGACGATAGTCAAGTCTTCGATGAATCCTTGATCGTGAAACAAGTCCAAGGAATTGAGAAAGCTCAACAGAATGTTTTTGGAGTTATCGCTACCGAAAACTTTCTTGAACGCATAGTCTGTTTTGACATCAAGGAATTTCATAATCTGATACTCCGGTTCCTGCGCTCCAGCGCCATGCACACTGCTTTAGCTCGCCTTCTTACTGAAATAGGTTCTTACTCATAGTGCGTCCACATGCGCAAGACGCGAACGGTTTTTTCTTGGAGAAAGACTTCGTAAACGATGCGGTGCTGAATATTGATGCGCCGTGAGTAAGCGCCAGCGAGATCACCGACCAATTTTTCCAAGGGCGGCGGATTGGGAAATGGATCTTTTGCAAGCACAGTGAGCAACTCTTGCGTTTTGGGCTTGAGGTCACTTGCTGCGAGCTTCTTTGCATCTTGAAGCGCTTGCCTGGCAAAAACAAGTGCCCAACTCACCACGTAAGCTCCTTGGCACTTTGGGCAAGTGGCTCTGCCATACCTGCCTTGATGGACTCGCGCATGCCTGGAACGGCGAGCAAATACAAGGTTTCCTGAATCGCGCTCCAATCTTCCGCAGACAACAAAACAGCGCTGCTGCGCTTGCCTGAAATAACGATGGGCTCGTGGGATTCGGCGGCTTCATCGATAAGACGATAAAGATGAGCCTCTTGCAAAACCCCCATTCCGAGGCTGAATTTTTGCCGGTTGAGGCAAAAATTTCGGGTGCGGGCGCGCCATTTCTGGCAAGATGAAGTTCTTCAATCCGACATCGAACGCCCGCAAAATGAATAGTAATCGACGCGAACTTCTCATGCAACGTTGGAGCATTGTCCAAGAAGAGCTTTTGCCAGAACTCTGGAATGAGGTGGGGCCGTTGATACCCAAACTGGAGAAAGTGATCCATACCCTGGAGTGGGTTCGCCTTGAGGAGTATGTACGGGCATCGTGGTGCGGTCTCGGTCGCCCGCCGCACGAACGCTCGTGGCTGGCAAACGCTTTTGTCGCCAAGGTGGTATTGGGGATTACCACGACGGTGGGGTTGATCGAACGCCTGTCCGTGGATCGTTCCTTGCGCCGCATCTGTGGTTGTCCGACCCAAAAAGTGCTGCCCTCGGAAGCCACCTTCTCGCGCGCCTTCGACGAATTTGCCAAGGCCCGTTTGGCCGAGCGAGTGCATGAAGCCTTGATCCAAGAACACCTCGGCAAGGAGCTGATTGGGCACATCAGCCGGGATGGCACAGCCATCGAAGCACGCGAGCGCCCCTGTTCGGTCAAGGCAACACAAGCGCCGTCATCCGTTCCCACAACCACCCCAGCGACCGACGCTCCACCAGCATCCCAGCCAACGGCCACAGTCTGCGATACGCCGGTCGCGCCCAAGCGGCGGCGTGGGCGCCCAAAGAGTGGTGAAGAACGCCAGCAGACGGCCAAAATCTCCCCATTAGCGCGTCAGCGCATACAAACACTGGCTGAGATGATCGAGGAGATTCCCACAGCTTGTGATCGGGGTACCAAGTCCAATGCTCAAGGCTACAAGGTCAGTTGGAATGGCTACAAATTGCACCTCGACACGGCCGACTGTGGCGTGCCTATCGCCGCATTGCTGTCCTCGGCCTCGATGCACGACAGCCGTGCAGCCATCCCCTTGTCGCGGATCAGCGCCCAGCGGGTGACGAATCTCTACGATCTGATGGATGCAGCCTATTGCAGCCATGATCTCCGGGAGGACAGCCGAAATCTGGGCCATGTCCCGCTGATTGACCACAATCCGCGTGGAGGCGAGAAGATCGAGTTTTTGCCTCACGAAGCCATTCGCTACAACGAACGTACCGCTGCAGAGCGCACCAACGCTCGCCTCAAGGACGAGTTTGGCGCAAGCCACCTCATGGTCAGGGGCGCTACCAAAGTAATGAGCCACCTGATGTTCGGCGTGCTGGCGCTGTGCGCCGACCAATTGATGCGATTGCGATCATGATCCCCCTTTCTCCCGCCTTGGAATCCACGGCATCCGCAGATGTCGGCTTCCGTTCGCCCTGAATCATGAAATACCGACCTTCAGGATAGACACAGGAACGATTCCACTCCGGAATCAGCCCTTTGACTCCAAAAAATCGCAATTTATGGGCGACACATGCAGTCGGCTCTTCGCTTCGGCAGGAAGTTTTGCAAGAGGCTCTATGGACATGAAACTCAAAATCGTCAGCAGCGACAACGCGCTCGCCATCGAAGTCGGCGCGAATCTCGAAGCCGCATCCTGCAAGGTTTCTCTCGATAACGCCTCCGGCGGCTACCATTTCTGGGTTCGCGATGGCCTGTCGTTGGGCGAAACCCAGGCCATCCGTAAGGCAATCGCGCCCTTCGATCCGCCGGTCGCCACCGATGCCACGCTGGCCGACAACGGCCTTGATGCCCTGCTCTGCCTCGGCTTCGAATCCGATGTCTCGTTTTCCCGTTTCGATATCCCCATTGCCTGCGCGGCGCAGGACGTTGCAGCCGACATAGCCGACGAACTTCATCGCATCGGATTTTCGGCGAAGCTGATCGAACCGGCTTGGCCCGAGCAGGATATTGTTTCTTTCGGCAGCGACGTGCCTTTGTTTCTCCGCCACCGCATCCTTTGGCTGCTGCGCCAGCGTGACATCTCACCGCGCCAGGCGAGCGGCGGTGTGAGCAACAATGCAATCGGACTGGTGCTGCGCACTTCCTGTGCGGTTGCACAGGCGAAGCGCCTTTTCCCCGTCGTCGTCCATTGTGATGACCCGACAGTGATGGCCCACCTGCAAGCTGAAGGACTGGCCGGTTTCAAAGTGGTGCCTTCACTCAAGCAGCCCAAGTCCCGCTTTCAGTTGGGGTTGGGGCCGCTGCGCAGCCCCGAGTTTGCCGCCGAGCGCGTTGCGTTGGAGCATGCGATCCTGGAAATCCTGAAGGCCGATGGCGTTGATCTTGGCCGTCACCCGCTGAAGATCAAGGCCAGCAAGGACCTCGATATCCCGGTGGTGGCCAAGTGCGAACTGCATTTGCCCATCGCGGCCTGGCGCAATCAGCAGTTGCGTCCCTACACGGGCGACTCGCCGGATCGTTTCGACATCGAGCTGCTGACGGATTGCGCCGAAGCTGTTGCGCCGTTGGCAGCGCAGTTGCAAACGCAAGGCTTTACGGTGGTGGAGCGTCCGTTGCCGGTTGCGGAAGCCAGCGCCGGGTTTCAGGTGATCTGGGCGATGGCGGAACTCTGCCCGCAGCAAAAGCAGCGCATCGGCGACACCCTGCGTCTCTTCATTCAGGGCAATACCCTGCCGGCCGGCTATCGGCTCGTCGAGCACAAGGGCGAGGCGAAGGAAGCGGTGGTCCGCATCAAGCTGCCGATGGGGGCGGCGCTGGCCGGCACTCTGCCCGATCGCCGTGGCGCGGGTTATGACTTCAAGCTCAACTGCGAGCAGCCGGAAGGCTGGGAAGAGACGTTGGGCACCTTGCGCACCTGGGGTTTTGATGAATTCCAAACGGACACGTCGGCACCGATGTCGATCAAGATGGGGCGCGGCGCAACGATCCGCTATGGCGGCGCACCGCGCGATCTGCTGGAGGAGATTGCCAACCTGTTTCGGCAGGAGGGCATTGCCATCAAACTGGAAAAGGACTGGTCGGATCACGACAACGATATCTGGGTGGAGGTCGACACCCATCCCAGTCATGTTGCCGGCAAGAAACCGGAGCCCAAGCCGGTTTCGCTTCTGGCTGCCAGCAAGCTTCCTCTGCCGCCACCCGATGTCCAGTTGGGCAAGGCCATTGAAGTGGGCGGGGATGTTGTTCGCTTGGGTGCGTATCGCCTGCCGAGCCGCGCGGATGTGCCGCTCGATCACCCGCTTCTGATCGACGTTGACACAAAGAGCTTCTGCCTCGATACGCCCACACTGGCGACGCTGGAACATCTGGCGGCGAGCGTGCATTTGCGCGAGCCGGTACTGCTGGAGGGCGATACGTCGACCTCAAAAACCAGTTCCATCCTGTATCTGGCCAAGATGTTGAACCAGCCAGTCATCCGCTTGAACCTGAACGGCCAGACGGATACGGGCGAACTGATCGGCCGCTATGTGCCAGCAGAATCCGGCGGTTGGCGCTGGGAGGATGGCGCTGTGCCCAAGGCCATGCGCCAGGGTTATTGGCTGCTGATGGACGAGGTCAATTTGGCCGAACCCCAGGTTCTGGAACGCCTGAACCCGATCATGGAGCGCAGCCCTTCGCTCTTGATGAGCGAACATGACGGCTCGCTGCTCGCCGGGGAGGACGTGCATGCGGACTTTCGGGTGCTCGCGACCATGAACCCGGCCGAGTTTGCCGGACGCAGCACGCTTTCGCCCGCCTGGCGCGACCGCTTCGGCGGATACCGCTTCTGCCCGGTGCCAGATGAACAGGATTACCTCGCCATGTTGCGCTACTGGGTAGCCGGCGAGCAGCCGGCGGTCTTGATGGGCGGAGCCTGGGTGCGCGGCGATTCGTGCGGGACACCGCCGTATGGCGCGCTGGCAGAATTGCCTGGCATCGACGGGGCGCTGTTGTCGCTGGCTCGCTTTCACATGTCGATGATCGGTGTTTCCGGTCGCGATGGAGATAGTGCCGCCAAGCTGGGGGCACGCCGCAAGGAGCGCCATGTTTTCACCCGTCGCGGGCTGTTTCTGGTGCTGGATTTTCTGGTCGACCAGTTGGCGAAGACGGCGGCAGAGGCGTTTTCACTCGGCAACGCCATCGAGCAAGCCATCACCCGCTATTACGTGAATCGCATGGATTCCCCGGCCGACCGCGAAACCGTGCGCGCCTTGCAGGAAGCCAATGGCCTGACTGCCGTGCTGATCGTGCAGGCGCAACAGCGTGCCGCGCAGGCGGAAGCCCATGCGCTTCACAGCCAGCGCGCGCGTCTGGTGGCGACGCTGAAGGCCCGCGCCGAGCAGTTGCAGGGTGATGAAGATGCAGCATCGGATCGCGAGGCGGCATGATGCGCGAGAGTATCGAGGCCGCCTCGCAACGCCTGCTGGCGCTGGCGGCGGGCCTGGCCCACCAATCCGGCATCCGTGTCGAGATCAGCGACAGCTCCTGGGCGTGGAACGTTCAGAACCATGTACTCCAGGTTGCCCGCGATTCCATTGTTGAACACGGCGTTGAGCGCTGCTTCGGCTATGTCGCCCACGAGATCGGCCACTGCCTGATTTCGCGCTATCCGGATTTCGACTTGTCCGGCTGGCCGGGGGCGATTACTGCCTCTATCCTGAATGCCATCGAGGACCCGCGCGTCGAGACTTTCATGGCGCAGCGCTTTCCCGGCGTGAAGCCATGGATCAACCAGATCTATGCCCAGAGTCAGCGCGCGGAACTGACGGGCGAGACGCTGGCGCGGGCACCCTACTCGGCACTGTATGTGCTGGGGTGCATTGAGGAGTATCACAACGACTGGCAGGCGGTTGGTACGCCCTACCCCGGCGTGGTGGCGCAGGCGCTGGCAGCCACGCGCCATGCACGACAGCAGTATGCGCAAACCCTGCCGTTGGCCGATTTCTCCGCGCAGGACGATTCCGCGCTGGCCTTCGCCCAGGAGGTGCGGCCTCGGCTCGACGATCCGTCCATCTCGCCCGACCATCGGGAGATGGCGATCTACGTCAGCGCCTGGCGTGCGTTTCACATCGCCCAATCTGAAATTCTGCCCTCCGCACTGTCGCTCCACCTGCTTGATGTCCATCGTGCCGGCCGGGTTCTGGACGGGGATACTGAACTGCGCGGCAAGATCGAGCGCATCCTCGGCAACCCGTTAGCGCCGCATGTGGCGCTGACCAACGACATCCTCCGTACAACGGTCATGGCCGTGCTAGAAAGGGCCACTGATAGCGGACCGGTTCCGAGCGCCCGCAGCCGGGTCGTGGCCGAACGCCTGCTGAACGCGCTGAGGGAAGACAAGACATCGGCACCACCTTACGGTTTGCCTCGCCCGATGGCTTCGGCAGCAGGTCATGCAGGCGAAAGCGAAGATCCTTGGTCAGGGCGCGGCTCGGTCCCGCCCAGCAGATCGCCGCCCACCCGCTACGAAGCCATTCGGGAAAAACACGCTGCCGCGATCGACCGGCTCACTACGGACATTGAAACTGTCTTGCAACCACGGCGTCACCCGCAGGTCAAGAGCGGCTATGCCAGCGGGGTGCGCCTGGACATGCGCAAGGCCATGGCCTTCGAAGCCGACCCGCGCCAATACGTGGGGCTTTGGCAGCGCACCCGATTGCCGGACCGCACCGACCTGGCTATGTTTCTGCTCGTCGACCTCTCGGGCAGCATGGGGCGCGATGGCAAGGACGATGCCGCGGTGGCGGGCAGCATCATCATGCTCGAGACGCTCTCGCGCATGCCGCATGTGCGCTGGGCGGCGGCGGGGTTTCAGGATGAGATCATCCCCGTGGCCGATTTCGGGGAAGGACTGACTCTGGAGGTTCGCCAGCGTGTCGAGGCCATGAAGCTGGAAATCCATGACGAAAATCCCGGGGGACACAATTGCGCAGAGTTCAACGACGACGGACCGGCACTTACGGCGGCGGCAGAACAGCTGCTGTCGCTGCAGGCTACCCGGCATCTGCTGATTGTCGTGAGCGATGGCGGTCCTGCTGGCCGGCACTCCGACGAGGAAGACTTGCGCCTGGCGGTAAGCCAGATCAACGAAAGCGGGATCGACCTGATCGGCGTGGGAATTGGCGAGGGTACGGGGCACGTGCGCGAATACTATCCGCGCCATCTGGCGGAAGTGCCTGTATCCGAGTTTCCGGAACGCATGGGCGCACTGGTGCGCGAACTGCTGACGGACTGAGGTTCCTTTCCAGATCGTCGCTGAATCCGTTGGACTCTATGATTTGCAACCGACATCATCCTACCTTAATCAAAATCCGAGATAGTTCCTCAACCAAGCCATCATCACCGGTAGCCTATCCGCGACGACTGGCATGAATGGCGCCCCGAGTAATCCGCTATATCGAAGCATGGTCACTGTGTCAAAGGGCCATACGGCCATGGCCTGTGCTTCGCGGTAGAGGTCATTCAAAGCCCCCAATCCTTGTAGCATTTCAGCGTTGAACGTCCTGGTCTCAAGTTCGGAAACGTGTTGAGTAGCCGAGACCGAAATAAGCTTTGATAATTTCAGCAGATATTCTCGCTTTACCTTGGCCATACGCTTGCGGATGGGAATCAGGGGCAACACAAAGAGCAGTGTCCCTATAGCGAAGTACAGGGCCCAAAGACTGAACAGCAGATATAGGTTTGCGGTCAGCGGCTGACCGACGGATCGAAACAACTCATTGATCACCAACTCGCCAAGGGTAAGTCCGGCGAGGTCCACGCCAAGTGCGAATGTAAACAGGGAGTAGAAGAGCGCAACTTGTCCTATGGGTCGTAAGCCTCCAGTCCGGTCTGGATGGTGAGGGCAGATATTCAAACCCTCGTTTCGTGCAATGTGCGAGCACAAGCATGCGAAAACGACCAGCAACCTCGCCACCACAACCATCAAGTAGAGTATGCAAGGACTCCAGACAAACACGGACCAAAGCCCCGCCAAATTGGGCTGTCGTTCGCCAACTGACAAAATGTAGAGGGCGCTGCCCGGGGTCGCCGCCGCTGAGTGCCACATGGGGTTTGCGTCGTTTAGGATTACAGCAAAGTAGACGACGATTTGGTCAACCAACATGATCAAAAACCAGATCAAGCCTCCTTTGCCCTCGAGTCGCGTCAGGCGCTCAATTCGCCGCAGCACCATTCCATAGCGCCCATCCTGAGGATTGAAGTCTCTGATCGTCGAATCCGACAAACCCCTTGTTTCCAATTCGTTAATTAGAATCCCAATCAATCTTCGACCGATAGGCAGCAGGCTTGTCGAAATGATGAGGAACAGCAATACAGAAAGGTTACCGATATCAGCGGTAAGCGAACCTTTACCGACGAGCTTGCCTCCAGAAAACAAGGATGGGATCGCCGACAGGATGATCATCGGCATGTAGAGAAATAGGACTACTCCCACGACACGACGCCACGACGGGATGCCTGCGACAGCCCCAGTTGGCACTGGATCAAGGTAGTTCAGCAGAAATGCACCGCGCAGTGGATCATGGATATTCAGTGCTTCACGATACCTTTCTCTCTGGCACAAAAACAATGGCATACCAAACTCCTCCATTCCGACGCTTTTGCAATGAAAGTTTAAGCATGTGCAAGCAAATGCGAATTAATTAAACAGCTTAATGTCGCTGCTTGTTAAATTTTGACCAGACGTGCGCGTTGAAAATTGACCAAGGCACGTAACCGGTAATCATCAACCGGTTGATTTGAAGTGTAGAGTAGCACGGTGCAGCGGTATCGTCGGTCAGCAACAAACTATTGCCCATTGCTACACACCAATGCAGCGCTTCCTGCTCGCCGCTATGCAGTGTGTACAGCGGCGTCAGCGCCGTTACCAATGGAGAAGTCTTGACTGTGTTCTGCCGGATGAATAGCGATGAAAAGACATCCATCGCCCGAGGCTGATGATTGACGACTTCCTGCCAAACGGCATTGGGCACGTACACTTTTTCCCAATCGGCCAATACGTCGAGACAACCCAATTCGTCCAGATGAATGATTGGGCCTGCATCGGCGATAACGACAAGTCTATTCTTGTCCATGCAGGCCCCAATCAACATCTTCCTTGATGAATTGTTCTGCAACCGCTTCGCGGTGCGATTCCAGATAACGCCGCATGGCTTCGGCGATCAACTCATCGATATTGGCGATCCAACCTTGGTGTACCAGATGTTGGGCTTGCCGGAGGATTTGGTCGGGGATTTGGGTTTGTAGGGTGGTCATATTCATGGAGTGGTCTCCAAATCGTTGCAAGGATCAGATGGCAATGCATGGTGTGTCTTTGCTACCGATGTCCGCTCAATGCGCCTCTTCCCAATTCCGCCCCACACCCACTTCGGCGAGCAGCGGAACCTGAAGCTGCGCGACGGCGGCCATCAGGCGGGGGACTTCCGTGCGTACCCAGGCCACTTCGGCATCGTGTACTTCGAAGACGAGTTCGTCGTGTACCTGCATGACGATCTTGGTGCCGAGCCGTTGCGCGTCGATGTCGCGCTGCACTGCGATCATGCTGCGTTTGATTAGGTCGGCAGCGGTTCCCTGCATCGGGGCGTTGATTGCGGCGCGTTCGGCTGCGGCGCGGCGTGCTGCCTGGGGTGCGTGAATTTCCGGCAGATAGAGCCTGCGCCCGAAGACGGTTTCAACGTACCCCTGCCTGCGCGCCAGCTCCCGCGTGTGGTCCATGTAGGCGCGCACTCCGGGGTAGCGGTCGAAATAGCGGTCGATGTAGTTGCGCGCGGCGGTCTGGTCGATCCCCAGCGACTTGGCCAGCCCGAAGGCGCCCATCCCGTAGATCAGCCCGAAGTTGATGACCTTGGCGCAGCGGCGTTGTTCGGGGGTGACTTGCGCGGTGCCGATGCCAAAAATCTCCGCTGCCGTAGCGCGGTGGACGTCCATCCCATCGTGAAACGCCAGCAGCAGCGCGGCATCGCCGCTAAGGTGCGCCATGATTCGCAGCTCGATCTGGCTGTAGTCGGCGCTGGCGATGGCACACCCCGGCGGGGCGATGAAGGCTTCGCGGATGCGGCGGCCTTCGGGCGTGCGCACAGGGATGTTTTGCAGATTCGGCTCGATGCTCGAAAGCCGCCCCGTCGCCGTCACTGCCTGCGCGTAGTGCGTGTGTACCCGCCCCGTGTCTGCGCGAACCAGCGTCGGCAGCTTGTCCGTGTACGTTCCCTTGAGTTTGGATAGGCTGCGGTGTTCGAGGATCGTCGCGGGCAGCGGATAGTCCTGCGCAAGTTTGTGCAGCACCTCATCGTCGGTGCTCGGGGTGCCTGTCGGCGTCTTTTTGACGACGGGCAACCCCAGCCGCACGAAGAAGATTTCCGCGATCTGCTTGGGGCTTTGCAGATTGAATACCTGCCCGGCCTGCTCGTGCGCCTGGCGCTCCAGGCTCGCGATGCGTTCGCCCAGCTCCACGCTTTGCCTGCCCAGCAGCGCTGCATCGATGCAGACACCGTTGCGTTCGATACGGCACAGCGCTTCGCTCGACGCGATTTCGAGTTCGTAGATGCCGCGCAGCCGTTCGTCGTCGCGGATGCGTGGCCAAAGCACCGCGTGTACGCCCCACGTCAGGTCGCTGTCTTCACACGAGTACTGCGCGGCGCGGGTCAGCTCCACTTGGTCGAAGCCGATCTGGCTGGCCCCCTTGCCGCAAAGCTCTTGGTAGGAGATGCCCACCTTGTCCAGATGCCTGCGGGCGAGGCTTTCGAGGTTGTGCGGTTCGTGG
Source organism: Candidatus Symbiobacter mobilis CR (assembly GCF_000477435.1). Lineage (NCBI taxonomy): Bacteria > Pseudomonadati > Pseudomonadota > Betaproteobacteria > Burkholderiales > Comamonadaceae > Candidatus Symbiobacter > Candidatus Symbiobacter mobilis. The sequence continues at coordinate 1,820,957 of NC_022576.1, read as the reverse complement.
ACTTCGAGCACGTAGCTTTGGAGCATCGTGTCATGCACATAGCCTTGCACTGCGATGCCGTGGTTGGCGAAGACGTGCCAGTCGTACTTGGTGTGCTGGCCCAGTTTGGGGCGCGTCGGGTCTTCGAGCCAGCCGCGCAGCCGCTGTAGCACGGTGTCGATCGGCAATTGCGCCGGTGTGTCCGGGTGCTGGTGCGCCAGCGGGATGTAGGCGGCATGGCCTGGGGCTGTGGCAAAGCTGATGCCGACGAGGCGTGCGGACATGGCGTCGAGCGACGTCGTTTCGGTATCGACGGCGACGAGGTCGGCTGCGGCGATGCGCTCCATCCATGCATCGAAGGTGGCCCAGTCAAGGATCGTCTCGTAGCGGTTGTCTGGAGCATTTGGGGCATCTGGGGTGCCTGGCGTGGATGCTGGGGAAGGTTCCTGGGTAGGCTGGGGATTGGCCCCTGCGGATGCGGCGTTGCCAGCGGGGGGTGCGTCGTCGAACAAGTCCCGTTCCCGGCTTGTGCCCATGCCTGCACCACTGCCCGCGCCCATAGTCCCCCGCCGTGCCGGGGAGGGAGCCAGCAGGTCGCGCAGCACCGTGCGCACACCGTAGCGGCGGGCAAAGTCCGCCAGTTCTGGGATGCGCACGGGGCTGACTGCCAGCACGCCGAGGTCGGGGAAGCCCGGAATCCACTCGCGCAGGTCGCAGTCCGTGCGGATCGTGACCAGCTCCCGTGCGGTGGGGATCCACCCCAGGCTCTCGCGCAGGTTTTGCCCTACCGCCCCGGGGATGGCATGGGCGTTGTCGAGGATGCCTTCCAGGCTGCCGTACTCGCGCAGCCATTTGACGGCAGTTTTGGGGCCGACCTTGGGAACGCCGGGGACGTTATCAACCGCGTCGCCGACGAGCACTTGGTAGTCACGCATCTGCTGTGGGGGAACGCCGAATTCCGCAGTGACCCCGGCGATGTCGCGGCGCTTGCCTTGCAGGGTATCGACGATCGTGACGTGCTCATCGACAAGTTGCGCCAGATCTTTGTCCCAGCTGCTAATGAGCACATCGCGCCCTTCCCGTTCTACTGGCTTGGCTTGCCCATCATGCCCCTCGCACGCGCCCCGCCCCTGTGCGGCTGCGGCGAGTGTGCCGATCACATCGTCGGCCTCGACGCCCGGCACTTGCAACACCTTCCACCCCAGCAGTTCCACCACTTCATGGATGGGGTCGATCTGCTCGCGCAAGGCTTCAGGCATCGGCGAACGCTGCGCTTTGTACGCGGGGTAGATCGCATCGCGGAACGTCGGCCCGGGGGCATCGAAGATGCAGACTGCGTGGGTGCAGGGCACGTCCTTGCGCAGGCGCAGCAGCATCTGGATCATCCCGCAGATCGCACCCGTCGGCGGGCTGGCCGGATCACCGGGAATCGCCCGCAGGTCGGGCATCGCGTAGTAGGCGCGGTACAGATAGCTCGAACCGTCGACGAGCAGGACGACGGGATGCGCGGGGCGGGAGGAAGAGAGGGTGTGGACTGCAACCATCGGAAGATTGTGCATGGTTGGGGGGTGGCGTTGAGAGCGGTGCGCCATGCCCAGTCTGCATCTTGTATGCCGTAAGATTCTCCAGACGACAACACGGTGCTTGCATCCAGAGTGACGCGCATCCACGCGATGTTGGAGGCGAAGGGTTTCCCGTCCAGCTATTGACAGGGCCTATTCCTGAATCCGTGTTCACCCAGCCGCCATGCACACGTAACGCATTGATTATATGAGATAATTACAGTATTTTCAGGCTCACCCAAACGAACATGGCGCAATTTGAAGTCAAGCAAACCAGCAAGCTGCAACTGACCTCGTATTCCGGACTGGCGCTGATCGGGCAATGCTGTCAGGCCGCCCAGGTAGAGGCGGTGATTGACCCGAAGATTCCGGTGTCGCAGGGCATGCGCACCTCGGACATCGTCAAGAGCGCGGTTGGGCTGCTGAGCTTGGGCAAGAGCGACTTTGAAGCCATCGAATCGTTCCGCGATGACCGTTTTTTCAAGGAAGCCCTGAACCTGTCCAAGGTTCCCGGCAGCGTTTGGCTGCGTCAGCGCCTGGATGCCAAGGCCGACGCGATCCGCGAATTGACCGACGAGTTGTCGCTGCGCCTGCTGGAGCGCACCGAAGCCCCCATCACGACGCACAAAGGATTTGTCTGTGTCGACATTGACACCTTCGCCATGGACAACAGCGGCACCAAGAAGGAAGAGGTGAAACGCACCTACCAGGGGTTTGACGGTTATACCCCGATCGCCGGTTACATCGGTAACGAAGGCTGGAACATCGGCTTGGAGTTGCGGCCTGGTTCCCAGCACTCTGCGAGCAAGACGGAATACTTCTACGAGCGCATGTTTCCTCGCATCGAACGTTTGGTCAAAGCCGACCAGCCCGTTCTGTTGCGCGAGGACAGCGGTTTCGACAGCGCCCGCCTGTTGTTTGCCAAGGCGACGGAACGAGACCGGCTCGCCCGCCTGGGGCGGTCTTTTGACTTCCTCTGGCAGTCCCCCTATGTCACAGTAGATGTCCGATAAATTGAGTAGCCCGGGGGCGGAGAAGGACACCGATATGACGAGATACAGCCGGGAATTTCAGGAACAGATAGCACGCAAGATGATGCCACCGAACAGCCAAAGCATTGCGAAGATCAGCCAAGAGACGGGCGTTTCAACGCCCACCTTGTACGCATGGCGGAATCGATACCGATCACAGGGTCACGTAGTACCCGCGAAACCAGAAGACCCGCAAGGCTGGGACTGGAAAGCGAAGGCGGCTGCGGTGCTGAAGACGGTGGCGATGAACGAGGCGGAGAAGGCCGAGTACTGCCGACAAAATGGGCTGTACCCCGAACACATCCAGGCATGGGAGCAGGTGTTTGAAGAGGCGGACAGTATGCGAGGCCCTGTCAATGCAGGGGATATTGGAGCGGAGCGCAAGAAGGTCAGGCACCTGGAAAAGGAGCTGAAGCGCAAGGACAAAGCACTGGCGGAGGCGGCGGCACTGCTGGTGCTGTCAAAAAAAGTCCAGGCCATTTGGGGCAGCAAAGAGGAAGACTGATCACCTCGGAGCTGAAACAGATGGCCATAGACCTGATCAAGGAAGCGTGCCAGCAAGGAGCACGTGAGAGCCGAGCCTGCGCAGTGCTGGAGATAACGTGCCGTACCCTTCGGCGATGGCGGGAACAGTTGCGCAAAGAGGGAGTGCTTAGCGACCGACGCATGGAAGCGGCGCAGGAGCGCATTCATCCCCAAGCGTTGACGGCAGAGGAGAAGCAGGAGGTACTGGATGTGTGCAACAGCGCGGAATTTGGGAGCCTGCCGCCGTCGCAGATCGTTCCGATACTGGCGGATCGTGGGAGGTATCTTGCATCGGAATCGACGTTTTATCGAGTGCTGAGGGAAGCAGGGCAGTGCAACCGACGAGGTCGAGCGCGGGCACCGAAGCAGACGCAGCGGCCACAGGCATGGGAGGCAAGTAGCCCGAATCGTGTGTGGACGTGGGACATCACGTACATGCCGACACTGGTGAAAGGGGAGTTCTACCGGCTGTACATGGCTGTGGACGTATACAGCCGGAAGATCATGGGCTGGGAAGTGCATTGTGAGGAAACGGCACAGCACGCTGCGATCCTGATCGAGAAGGCGTGCATGGTGCATGAGATCACGCGGGAACAACTGGTGCTGCACTCGGACAACGGAAGCCCGATGAAAGGAGTGACGATGCTGGGTATGTTGCAGAAGCTGGGGGTGATGCCATCATTCAGCCGCCCATCGGTGAGCGATGACAACCCGTACTCGGAGAGTTTGTTTCGGACGATGAAGTACTGCCCGAAATATCCAGCCAAGCCATTTGAGACGTTGGATCAAGCGCGGGAGTGGGTACTGGGATTTGTGACCTGGTACAACAACGAACACCGGCACAGCGGGATACGGTTCGTCACGCCAGAGCAAAGGCACCGGCGGATGGACCAGGAGCTGCTCGCAACCCGCAGCAAGGTGTATGAACAAGCCAAGGCGGCCAGACCACAACGGTGGAAGAGCCGAGCGGTGCGGAATTGGTCACCTGTTGAAACGGTGTGGCTGAATCCAGCCAAAGAACATCGGGCGCTCCTCAGAAGCGAGAGTGCCTGAGTGAAAAAAGCGGACATCTTTCTTGACAAACACCGGAATCGCGGTTTTGCAAGAGGCTCACCTTGAAAGGGATAGGTCTAAAGGGTTACATCTAAACGGTAACAATGCATGGTACACGACAGTTTCGTATGATAGACTGCATTTCGGTGCAGTCGAATTTGCGCTGGGTACCACTCACTGAATGGAGGAACAAATGACTAGGAAAATATCTATTTGCCTATTGGCTGTCTTTTATCTTTTTTATTTACCGGCGGGCGAGGCATCACCAATATCGTCCGGTCGTATTGATGACGGTACCTTCGAAGTTTTACGACAGATTGACTCATCCGTTTACACAGAAAATCCAGATAAAACCAAGTTTTTTAAGACCACAATCACCCTAGAAATTGAGCGACCGAATAGGCAAAGCAAGAAAATTCTGCTCGACGACGATATATACATAAATGACGATATAGGAATATCTAGTATTTACGATCCGATTGCCAAGAAATTGACATTATTTGTTCTTTCATACTCTGGGGCTTCTTACGCTATGAATGGGTTTTCCTATCGCGTGGAGTGCCAAAATAATTCCTTCACTAAAGAGGTTGTCTTTTCTAAGGAAAACGATGGGTGGTTCTCGTATTTTGGCGGCGCTGAATCAGGGAATCCCGTACTTTGGCATTTTTCATTTTATAATTATTGGCAGATGAGAAGCGTGAGGAATGCTAACGGCACTTGGTCAACATATAAAGAATATAAGATAGAACCATCCCAAGCGGCGGAAATATTCCAAAAACGGCGTCTGTTTCTGATTGCGAGTGAAATGGACAAACAAACACCTTCTGAATCGTACGAAGAGCGTGAAATTTCTGTACAAAATGAGAAGGCGCGGGTGATAAATGAGAAGGCACAAAAAGCTGCTTGGGCGGCAGAACTGAATGGTAAAAACCCCCAGGCCATGTATTTAAAGGCTGGAAAGTTGATGCGAAATGGCGAAAAAAGCAAAGCTACAGAATTGTATGAAGCCATTATTGCCCGTCACGCTGGGAGTGTATGGGCCGTCAAAGCCAGCGACCAATTGGACCAGAGTCAGCGTGAGAGCTCGGTACGCGAATCCGTCGATCGCGCCGGCAGAGATGCCGCCATGCGTGCCTATGAGCAGTGCATACATGAGGAGCGTCGTTGTTTGGGCCACACCAACCAAGCTAGTTGCTTTCGCAATTGCCGTTCACTTTTGAATTGAAAAAATAGCTTGAATGTAACTGTTTAGACCCAATACTGTCTAATTAAAACAAATAATCCTTGGAATTGGGTTGCAAGGCTGATTCAACGGGTCGCCTCGCTTACACAAATTCAAATTGCTCATCTTGCGCTGGACCCCTCTGGGATTGCCCTTGCCACGACTTGTGTTTGCACGTTCCTGGCTGTCTCCGCCAGCAGACTGTCAAGCCAACATTGGCGTTCCACAGGGGGGGGAATGGCCACACAAGTGGGTAATCGCCGCTTGAGTACACGCTCAGCATGCACGAATGATAAAGAATGATAAATCCTGGGCTGCCTGCGCACTTGCAGCAGCAGCCTGGGTCATCATCCGTCGTATGGCCGCATGAACAATCAGTAAAGCATACAACTCTTGCAGTACCAACTGTGGTCGCTTGCTGCGCAGTGTCACTGCACGCTCGGCCAAATGGGTCTTCATCCCATCAAACGTTTGTTCAATCGTCCAGCGTTGGTGGTGCAGCGCTGTCAGTTCTTCTGCAGGTGCTTCTTGCTCATCTAGCCAGTTCGTAATCAAACGATAGTTTGGTTCCGCATCAGCTATCTCTTCCAGAGCGTATTCAATGACGCGAACTTCGATGCCTCTGGTCTTGTGTTGCCGATCTTTGGCGCTGGGGTAAACGTGGCTCAAGTAGGCGCCATCGGGCAGGTTTCGCTCGCTGCCAAAATGCGTAGCCGCAAAAGTTGCGGTCTGCCGTGACCAGCATGGATGCATCTGCACAGTCCATGACTGTGCCCGCCAGGCCAAGTTCACTGGTGGCGTAAGTGCCTTCGTTGGCGTGACACACCGTATGAAATTCCTCCGCAACAATTGTCTCAACCGCGCGGATGTTTATGCCAGATTGATCGCGGCTGGGAAGTCAACATCATGCAAGCGAACGGCGGTCCACATGGTGCGCACACCGTGTAAGCTGACCTGATACAGGCGTGAGTTTTGAACCTTGTTGATCAAGCGATGACCGCGCAGCTTGGCGATCAGACTGCTGGTGCGATGGATACGACGTTTGGCTTCAGCGCGGTCCTTGGGCTTTGTGTCAAATATCTTTTGCTGCAAATCGGTGTTGCGAAACCCGTTGAGTGCAAATTCTCCAGAGAGAAACGCCTTGAATAGCTCGATATTTTCTTTGGTCACGGGATATTGTTCATGCACCAACGCATCGCCTTTTTGCTCTTGACTTGTATGGCTCTGGCTGCCTGCGCGCCCCATCACCCTCTGGGCATTGCGGACGACCACTGGCAAGCCCTTTCGAACGAGCAGCGGCTGCAAGCCTATGGCGAGCAAGCCGCGATCGACCGTGCTGAAAACGAGCGCCAGGCGGCTGAAGCCCGGGCGAGCGAAGCGGAAGCTCTGCGAAAAAATGCCGAACTGGCCGAGCGTCGTCGCGTTGCGCGGGATGGCGAACGGGTGCAATGCGTGCTGGGTGATGCGGAAGCAAGCATCGGCAACCGGTGGCGCAAGATCGAGCCTGTGGCGCTGGATTTGGTGCTGGGGCTGCGCGTGCCCCTGACGCTGATCGAACCGGCGGATCGATCCATCCGCCGCCGCATGGCCGCGAATGCCACGTTCGATGGGCAGATCGTCAGCCTCTGCCCGGGTGACAGCGCCGACGATGACCCCGGCAACTGCGTGCGTATGCTCGGCACCTATGGCGATTACCGGCGTGGCATTGACCAGCGCATTGATTCATCGCATTTCCTGCGTGGCCGTTTGCGATGTGAATGGCCCTACCGTTCCGGAGCCTTGCATGATCGTCGGCATTGACCTGGGCACCACCCATTCCTTGATCTCCGTCTGGCAAGAGAACCAAGCCGTTCTGATCCCGAACGCGCTGGGCGAGGTGCTGACGCCATCTGCCGTGGGCATCGGTGAAGAGGGACATGTCCTCGTCGGACGCGCAGCGCACGACTACTGGCTGACACGGCCCGAGTCTTGCGCGACGATTTTCAAGCGCCACATGGGCAGTGATCGGCAGTATCGACTGGGCCAGCGCAGTTTTCGACCAGAGGAACTCTCCGCCCTGGTGCTCAAGTCGCTCAAGGCGGATGCCGAGCACTATCTTCATGAGAGCGTCAGCGAAGCCATCATCACGGTGCCAGCCTACTTCAGCAACGTCCAGCGTACTGCCACCCGTCAGGCTGGCGAACTGGCCGGGTTGACCGTCAAACGTCTGATCAACGAACCCACGGCTGCCGCCTTGTCGTATGGACTGCAAGAGGCACCGAACGAAAGCACCTTCATGGTCGTCGATCTGGGGGGCGGCACATTTGACGTTGCCATCCTGGAACGATTCGACGACCTGATGGAAGTACGCGCCAGCACGGGAGACAACTTTCTGGGTGGCGAGGATTTTGTCGACATCATCCTAGACATGGTCCGACGGCAATGGCCCAATCTGCCTTACGACGGGTCTTCCACACTGCAAGGGCGACTGTGGCGGGAGGCCGAGCGCGTCAAGCGTGTGCTAGGCAGTGGCGAGGATGCCGAATTCGCCCTGGAATGGGAAACAGCGTCTTACCGGCACACAATTCATGCTGCCGCTTTTGAAAAAGCCTGCGAGCCACTGTTACAACGCATTCGCCGCCCGATCGAACGCGCTTTGCGCGATGCCAAGCTGGATGCATCCACCATTGGCGAAGTCGTTCTGGCAGGTGGGGCAACCCGCATGCCGATGGTCCGTCGTCTGGTCGCCAAGATGTTCGGTCGCATTCCTGCGATGCATCTCAACCCCGACGAAGTGATCGCACGCGGGGCTGCGGTGATGGCGGGTTTGGCAGCGCGTGACCAGGTGCTGCGCGAAATTGTGATGGTCGATGTCTGCCCCTACAGCCTGGGCACGTCCATCACCCGACAATGCAACGGCGTTCGCCAGCACGGCTGTTTCGACCCGATCATCGAGCGCAACACCCCCGTTCCGGTCAGCAGGGAATCGCAGTATCAAACCGGGCATGACTACCAGCAAGCGGTTGCCATCGACGTGTACCAAGGGGAAGCGCGCCTCGTCAAGGACAACATTCTGCTGGGCACGCTTGAAATCCCCATCCCCCCGCGAGCTGCCGGCGAAATCACGATGACCGTGCGGTTCACCTACGACGTCAGCGGCATTCTCGAATGCGAAGTCACGATCCCCTCGACGGGGGTCGTCGAGCGCCTTGTCTTGCAGGGCAATGCCCATTCCCTGACCCCCAGCCAAGTCGCAGCGCGGCTGCAAGAACTGGCCACGCTCAAGATTCACCCACGGAACCAACAGGCCAACATCACGACTTTGGCGCGTGCCGACCGTTTGCATGAAGAACTGACCGGCAGCGACCGGCGCACATTGGCCGACCAGATTCTTGCCATGGAAGCGGCGCTGGAAAGCCAGGAAACCGAAAGCATCGACCAGGCGCGAAAAATGCTCGAAGCCTGCATGAACCGTTTGGAGCGGAATTACCTGTATTGACTACCCATGGATTGTTGGGAACAACTGGGCATCGAGGCCACCGACGACCAGCATGCCATCAAACGCGCTTACCTCGCCCGGTTGAAAACGGCGCGACCCGAAGAGGACCCTGACGGTTTCCAGCGTGTTCGCGCAGCGTACGAAGCGGCCATGGTATGGGCCACGTCGCCCAAGCCAACGAGCCTATCGTTCGACAGTGATGACGACTTGCACGCTTGGTTGTGGGCCATGGCTGCTCAGGCTTCAGCGTTGCCATATCCGCCGACAAGCCAGGTTCCCGACTGGTTCGGCCAGCCACCACGATCTCTGTACGCGCCGCAATCATTGCCGCAGACCATACCGCGACCCAGCCAGTACCAGCACGACGATGGTGAAGCCTTGCCGGACGTGCTGTTGGAGAGCGACCTTCCACGCACGAATCGCAATTTGCTGGCCCGGATTGCCAACGGAACCCTTCGACATGAAGCCATAGATGCCCAGGCCGCACAGGCGCTGCTGGCTCCACGCATCGGTTACCGGCATTGGCTGATTGCAGTGCTACCCCGATGGCATGACCGCATGAACCGGGCACTGATCTGGATCAGCGAAAACGACCCCGAAGCCCTGGGAGGGGTGCAGTCGGCCGTATTCCGCTGGTGGACCAGCCCACGTCCGCAGCAACATTGGTTGTGGTACCTATCGACCATCGTCGTTGCCGTCAACGCAGGCTTGTGGGCGACTGCGGCAGTGGAACACCACCTGACCGATGCATGGGCGTGGCTGGGCATTGGGCTTGCCGGGGTGTTGGGTGCCATGGTGGGTTACGGCTTGGCAAGGGGAGTGGCCTGGCTGCGTTTGCAATACACGGTACGGCTGTACTGGCCCTGGCAGGCATGGGACCAGCGTTTGGCCCAAAAGCTCCCCTGGGTGCAAGGTTTTCTGCTGGCACACGACATCGGGCCGACGCGGGTATTGCTTCCGCTCTTGCTGTTTTTTGTGATTGATTTCGCACGGACCCTGTCGCAAACAGATGGGTCGGAATGGGGCGGGGTACTATTCATTTCCGCGATGGTGACGGCCATATTGGGGGTAATCTGGTACAACTTTCTCCAAATTTTTGCCAACTCCCCCGGGGCCATGCGATGGAATGAGATCAGAGGGTTTCTGGTTCATCCATCGGGATAAAGCAAACAGCAATCATGTCTGGCCATCGACCTGATTTTTTTCAACCAATGAAAGGGAATAGAGTATGAGCGTGGTATCCAAAAATCGGATGAAACAATCTTTTGTTCTAGGAATTGGTATATTGTTGGTGGCTTCTTCGCACGTCATTGCCGGGAACAACGGAGCAGTGAGTGGGGCAAGCCCAAGCGCGGTGCAATCGACTGCCGTCACAGAGAGTGCCGAAAAGAAGCCCCCCACCAAGACGGAACTGCAACGGCTGTATATGGATTATTTGAGCAGTGAAGGCTACAAACCTGACATCGATAGCGATGGCGATGTTCGGTTCAAACACGAAGGAAAAACCTACTTCATCGATGTATCCGAGCGGGACCCTGAATTCTTCCGCATTGTGCTGGCGAATGTGTGGCGTATCGATGATGAGCAAGAACGTTCGCAAGTGCTTGCTGCAGCCGACAAGTCCAATGCATTATCAAAAGTCACGAAGGTTTTTACCGTTAATGACAGGGTGTGGGTCAGTATTGAGTTGTTTGTGGCGCACCCCGAAGACTTCCGCCCCCTGTTTTCCCGGGCCATGTCGGCGTTGGATAATGGATTGGGTAATTTTGTTACGGCATTGCGGGACAAAGAAACTCAGTAGTGCTGTGATTTGATTATAAGTGTTTTCTATTCAAATTGCTGTGATATGCGCCTAGCAGCGATTTGATTTTTATGACTGGCGCGAGGAAACTGAAATGAAAAAAGTGTTTGCAATAGCGACAGGGGTATTGTCATTTTTCGCACTGATTGGTAGCGCATATTCCTACACTACCGAGGTATACGGCAAAGAGGACATGAGTACTGTCTACAGGGTTGCTTGTGAAAATGGCAAAGTTCAGTTGGTTAGACAAGAGAAAAGTAACGGTCGCTGGTGCTCTGGAATGACATGTTACGAAACCCTTGATGCATTGATGCGGAACGCGTTTTCAAGCTGTAAATAAGCAGCGAACGCTGCTGAAGTGATGACCGAATGCCTTAGGCACTTTGCGATTTGCTGCCCACATCCGGTCGTTTGTTTTCTTCGGCAAGGTTCGCTGACCTTTTCAATGGGGCTTTGCCGTATTCATTCTCATCGCAATCAGAGGTAGAACCATGCATTACTTGATCATTCGGGCTGGCTTGATGATGGTCAGCGCCATGCTCGTCACGACCATCCAGGCCGGTGAACGAACCAACAAATACGGCATCACGATGGTGGACATCCCCGCTGGCAGTTTTGTGATGGGTTCGTGCAAGCTGACCCAGGCGCAAGTGGAGGACAACAAAAAGCGCGCCTTTTTGGGCCAGGCACCCATTGGGGTGGATTGCCTGGCTGGTTCACCTGATTCCGATGCTGGCGATAGTGAAACCCCTCAGCATCGGGTGTCGATCCGGGCCTTCCAAATGGGCAAGACCGAGGTCACGCTGGGCCAGTTCAAGCGGTTCATTGCCGCCACCGGGCGCCATGACCTGGTGAACGACGACTTCATGAAATACAACGCCTACGGTGCCGATGCCCCGGTGGTGCAGGTGAGCTGGAACGACGCGCAAAATTTCATCGAATGGCTCAACAAAACCGACGGGGGTGGGTGGCGGTTGCCCAGTGAATCGGAATGGGAATACGCTTGCCGTGCTGGCGGCCGTCACACCTATTGTGGCGGTGACAACCCTGAAGCGGTGGGGTGGTTTGGCGGCAACAGCGGCGGCAGACAGCATGCTGTTGCAGGCAAGCAGCCCAATGCCTGGGGCCTGTACGACATGAGCGGAAATGTCTATGAATGGGTGCAGGACTGCTGGCATGACAGTTACAACGGCGCGCCTGCCAATGGCAGTGCCTGGATGAGTGGCCAGTGCGAATTACGTGTTTTGCGCGGCGGCTCCTGGCTCGACAATCCAGACAGCTTGCGTGCAGCCATCCGCAACGGGGACAGGCCCGTCAACCGGAACTATATCGCTGGGTTCCGTCTTGCCAGGACTGCGCCGTAGGCGCTTACAGCTTGCAGCTTGATTGCTTTACCCCTTGGGGGACTGGGGGGCTTGCCCCCCAGCGACGTTTTTTTGGGTTCAAAGCCGTTGGCGGCCTGAGCCTGCCTTGGCGTTATCCGAATCGCAGCCCATGCAAACGCCCCAGGGTAGTGGGGGTGTACACGATGCTTCTGGCCGGTGTTGTGCTGATGGCTGGTTGGGGTGCATACGGCGCGGAAAAACAACCCTCTCAATCCTGCGATCTGCATGGTCTGATGGATCGGCGGGACTACGCTGCCGCAACGGCCTGTGCGACATCCGGCGCCAACCCGAACGAGCGCGATGCTGGCGGACGGGGGCCGCTCAACCGTCTGATCTGGTTTGGGCGCGATCTTTCCGTGATCGATCAGGCTGAACATCCCTTGATCGAAGCCCTGATTGACGCCGGTGCCGATCTCAATGTGCGTCCGCCCCAACAGGAAGCTTCTGCCTTTGAAGCGTTGCTTGAATTTGGCGACCGAACCACGGCCCGCAGCCTCGTTCGTCGCATGCTGCTGCGCCCGGTCCATCCTGCGGACCCGAATGTGTCTGTATCCATGCAACACACGCCACCGCAAGGCCATCGACGGCTGACCCCACTGCTCTGGGCCATCAAAGTGGGCGACGCTGAGATGGTGACCTTCCTGCTGAAAAAAGGAGCTGACCCCGATTTCATTCCCGTGCGGGGCATGGGAACCCCCATGCACCATGCTGTTTTCTACAACCGGCCGGAAATCCTTCGCCTGCTGTATCAGCACGGTGCCAACATTCTTACCGTTTCCCCAGCGCCCATTCTTGAAATGGTCAACAACGGTGTGATGACCGATCTGGAAACCTTGCGTACTCTGCTCGAACTGGGTGCGCTGAATGTTTTGGAAAATCAGGAAGCCTGGCTACGGCGTGCCTTATCCCTGCGCATAGGCAATCAGAAACCATTGACGCAGGCGCAGTTCGAGCTGCTTGCCCCCTATTTGCAGATTGACTTTGGCCAGCCACAATCCTTGTTCCTGGAGCAACTGCTGGACAATACCGCACGAGCACAGCGGGCAACCGGAGCCAACCTTCCGGCATTCCGGGCCGCCTTTCTTCATGCGTTGAACCACAACGCAAACCCAAACGGTTCTTGCACGTTGACCCGAGCCAATGCCACCCTGTTGGAGATGCTGGTGGTCATCGGCAGGGGTGACCTTGCACTGGAAAAAGCGCTCATCGACCACGGTGCCAACCCCAATTTGGCTGACAAGGATGGTGACACCCCACTCCACCAGATTGCCTACGATCGAATCGACCTCCAGGCCATGCAGGCCACTCGGTGCCCTGACCCAAAAGATGCACGGTTTCTGTCTATCGATACAACAAAAGAACGAGCCAGCCAACCACAGCGTGACGATGCCATCAAGACACAGGCCACCTGCGAGGCCATCCAGCAACGCCTCAACCGCCTGGACGAACTGGAACAATTGCTGTTGGCGAATGGTGCCAACCCTGCCCTGAAAAACGCGAAAGGGCTGACACCTGGTGACTGCATGAGGGAAAAACGACCATGATGTCGCATTCCCAACGACGGTAGACTGTAAAAGGTACCCGCTGTTTGCATAACTGTCACTGACCGCAGCACCTGCGCCGGTGCGTGGAGACGATCAAGACTTGTACCCGTTTGAACCGAAAGAACCACCGATGCCCCATCTGGCCGGGGTTCGATCGTTCCCATGCTCCGGCGTGGGAACGCAGCCCACACCGCTGCAGCGGTGCCGGATAGGGCGAGGCTTGCCAAGCAAAGGGACTGTTTGCGCAAGCTTGGCGGGTACCGTGCGGGAGAAGTCCAGTATGGGCGCTTTCTGGCGAATCCCCCGTGTGCATACGGCGGCATGGATCGACGGTACCTGTACGGGGTTTGGGAAGCGAACCGCCGGGAGGTACGTTTTGGCGATGCAGGATCCGAGCGGAATCCACTACCAAGCCTATACGAAGCAGGGGACTGGACTGGAGACAGTAGGCAACGGAACCATGCTTGGGGGGTGCATTGGGATAAAGCAAACAGCAATCCAAAGTTTCTGGCTTCTTGACGTGCCCTGGATCAATCTGCAATTCATTCGATGTCCATTTTCCATCTGGAAGAACGAGGCAATGCCGCAGTTGCCTGGCGACCGGGGGTGCGCCATGCAGAGTATGCAGACCGCTATCGTTTGCTGTGCGCACCCGTGCCGTTGGTGGTGCAAGCCGATAAGGGGGAAGTGCTGGCCGTGTGCGATGGCGTAGGCTCAGCGCCCAGAGGCACGTCGGCTGCCCAGGAGGTCTGTGATGCCCTGCCTGCCTTCTATCGAGGGGCGGCTTCGGCCCAAGCCATGCACGACTTGTTGCTGGAGGCAAGCCGACGTATCCATGGCTGGGGCTGGATCGAAGGTACCGATCGGCCGCTGGGGGCCTGCGCTGCCACCGTGTTGTGGGTATATGCAGGGCAGGTTCATGTTTTCCACGCCGGGGATACCTCGGCACTGCTGATTCGGGATGGGCAAGTGCAAGCTTTGACGCACGCCCATCAAAGCGCCGAGGGGCATCTTGTCAATTACATCGGCCATGCGCAGGTAGAGATCGAAGTCCGGGCATTCCCTATCGAGGAAGGGGACCGTCTGGTATTGATGTCGGATGGCATTACGAAAGTGATGTACAACCAGGCGATTGCAGAAGCGGTGGAATCTGCGGGAACACGCAAAGCAAGTCTTGTGACCTTGATGACCCAGGCCTTGGCCAAGGGTGCGACCGACGACGTCACGGTCGTGCTGATGGATATCGAATAACGCCAAACCGGCCCAGCAATGCAATGGGATGCAGAGCCATCTGACTGCATTGGTGTTTCCGTCAAAGGGTTGCTTGGCAGGCCGCGCCCGGTCATCATGGTCATTGCACATCGGTACCGTCAGCGCCGATGCTTTGCAGGAATGCTGCAATACGTTCTTTTGAGAGAGGAATCCGGCTGGATGCACGCTGCTCTTTCAGCCAGGCCCCCATGTCATCAAAAGTCGGGCGCTGCGCAAAGGGAATCGCTTGCCGCCCAAATTCACAGGCAATGTTGGGATGGTGGCCGTCACTGAGCATCCGCAGCGTGATGGCGATGAGTTGGAGCAGATTCTCGTTGGCGCGTCGCCAAAACCATTGGCGGCGGTTAGCACGAACTGCATTGTCAAGGTACAGGTCGATCCTTCCGGAATGCTGTGCCATGCCGTCGACCATCATCCGCAAGGTATCACAGGCAAAATCCAAATACGGTTGTTTCCGTGTCAGTGGATATTTTCCAAACAGCGAATCTTCCTGGTGTGGATGGACGATATCTTCCTCGATGGCCAGCAGACCTTCGCGGCGGATCTTCAGCCCGATTGCATACAGGCATCCTAGCCAGGCCCAATATGGCGAGGATTGGTGGCAATTCCCCATGGAAGGTTCCAGAAGAGGTTGTGTTATTCGACCATCGGGAAGTCGCGAAGCGGCTTCTTGACGCTCCCCTCGCCCAGCGGGTGAAGGACGGGCGGTGAGGATGTGGGGAGGCGGTGCGCCAAGTCATTCGGGATGTGCCCTTCTGCGATCAGACGCTCGACGATGTCCATGACCCTGCTGATGGCCAGTCGGCCTTTTTCGGCATCGAACGCATGGGCATGATCCGGGTCTTTTCCACTCCAGGTATTTTCCAGATCGTCGAAAACCATTTCCGCAGCTCGCTGCGACATGTTTTGGAGCACTCGACAAAGCAACTGGCCACTCTTCATGTACCAGAGGAAGTGGATCAATGTTTCCGAATCGACTTCGCAGAGAAAGGTCTGGAGTGACCGGGCGTCCCATTCGCGCAGAATGTCCACGGGTTTGCGAAAAGTATCAGCGTCCCCGGTAATGGAGATGGACGATTCCCTTTGCGGCATTTGTGGCTCGATATTGCAGGATCAGGTTGCGGCGACTATCGCGGGCCGCATGGAAAGTCTCCGTCCGCAAGCGACGACGGATCGGACGGTGTGGATTGGAAGATTGTGCATGGTTGGGGTGGGACTCGTCGCCTGCTCTAGCCAAGCAGGCTGTCGGTAACAGCTCCACGTGCACCGTATCATTTGTGTATCCAATGAATTTGCATGAGGAGGCGCCATGCGCGCTGCTGCCATCCATTTGCGCGCCTTGCCGGAGCAGCGTGAACTGATCGATCACGCCGCCAACTTGCTGGGCAAAAACCGTTCGGACTTCATGCTGGAAGCCGCTTGCGAGCGTGCGCAATCGGTATTGCTCGATCAGGTGTTCTTCGGGCTGGACGCGCCAACGAAGGTCTTGAGCGGCTGATGGCCGTCCAGGCATCATGGAACAGCAATCCAGCATGACACACTCGCTCGCCGCCATACAAGCTACCTTGGCTCACCTGATGGATCACTGCGGCCACCGGCTGCCCGATGAGGACGTGATACACCGGCGGCGCGGCCACATTGGGGGCGAGGATGGCGACTACGGTCGTGGTGATACGGTTCACTACCTGTTCGGACGGGACGAGCCAGGCGAGTTTCTCGACTGTTCCCAGTGCGGAACGGATCACCAATCGGAACGGTGTGGCGGAACCCACCCAAAGAACAGCGGATGCTCCACAATAGTGTGAGTACCTGAGTGAAGATCGGTAGTACGAGTGGTTGGTGCCTGTACGGTTATTGGCAGACATGTATTGGTCGAAATGTATTGACCGAATTAGGCCCCAATTTTGGTAGACCCATCATTGATATTTGCACCATGTCCTCGCATTCCAAGACCCTACCTTACAGCGGGTTCACGCTGATTGAATTGATGATTGTCGTGGCCATCATCGGCATTCTGGCCGCAATGGCTGTGCCAGCGTACCAGCTTTTCATCATTCGGGCCAAAGCCAGCGAAGGTCTGGCGCTTGCAGCGCCTGCCAAAGTAACCGTGCTTGGCAATGCCATGCAGGGAGATCCGTTTAGCAGGGGGTGGACTAGCCCATCTCCAACGCCTTATGTCAGCAGTATTGCCATCGACAATGCACGTGGAAATATCATCATCACGTATACCACAGCCATCGCCCCGGCTGGAGCCAATACGTTGGTGTTGGCCCCCCGTGTGGGTGGTGCGACGGGCACCAGGTTGTACGGCACCGACACAAGTTCGACTCCACCAATCGGAAAGATTGTCTGGAACTGCAATTCTGCCGACCAAGACCCTGTTACACACTTTGGCACAAAAGGTACTATTTCTGGCAAGTATTTGCCATCCAATTGTGGTGGCTAAGAATGGATGTTTCGTGTACGGTCTTCGTCGGTATGCCGAGCCGGGACAACTTTGCGTAAGTCCTAATCTATTCGAATAGGTTCTGCGTTATGGAGTCTGCATCCGTGCTGCCGCCGTCCCTTACCCGCTACGCTTGGCTTTCCATCGCCGCTGCGGTGACCACCATCCTGCTGAAAGGGATGGCTTGGTGGCTGACCGGCTCGGTGGGTCTGTTGTCGGACGCCATGGAGTCGTTCGTCAATCTTGCGGGGGCGCTCATGGCGCTGTGGATGCTCACGTTGGCGGCGCTGCCTGCGGATGTCGAACATCCGCATGGCCATGGCAAGGCGGAATACTTCTCCAGCGCTTTCGAGGGAATCCTGATTCTGTTCGCCGCAATCAGTATTGGTTATACCGGAATCGAGCGACTGATCAATCCTCAGCCCATCGAAGCAGTCGGGGTCGGTTTGTTGGTTTCCGTTGTAGCGTCCGTCATCAATTTCGCCACCGCACGCATTCTGATGAAGGTGGGACGCGAAAACAACTCCATTACGCTGGAGGCAGATGCACATCACTTGATGACCGATGTGTGGACATCGGTTGGTGTGATTCTTGGCGTTGGATTGGTAGTCCTCACCGACTGGCTCTGGCTTGATCCTGCGATTGCCATGCTCGTTGCGGTGAACATCATCTGGACTGGTTGGCAGCTCATGCGGCGCTCCGCAGACGGCCTCATGGATGTTTCCTTGCCCGCTGACAAGCTTTCGCAAATCGAGGCCGTGCTCGCCCAGTATCGTGCCCACGGCCTGAGCTTTCATGCCCTTCGTACCCGCCAGGCTGGCAGCCGGGCGTTCATCACGCTACATGTCCTGGTACCCGGTACGTGGACGGTGCAGTTCGGCCATGACTGGGTGGATCGTTTGGAAACGGATATTCGTCGCGTCTTGCTCCATGCGCATGTCACCACGCATCTGGAGCCGATAGAAGATCCGCTGTCAATGATTGATCAGGAGCTGGATCAAGATTGATGGCCTGCTTGATGGCCTGCGTCGCAAGGCTTCTATGCAATGGCTGCCGGGGCGGTTTCCCATGGACTGGCTACCAGTTCGGTTCGCCGCAATATGCCTGACCCGGTTCCCGTCATGGCGCTGTTTTCGCGAAACAGCTTCCTAGTCCAACCGCAACGCAGAATCACCGGGGCGAAGATTGCGCAGCGCGGCGATGCGTTCTTCGAGCGGGGGGTGCGTGGCAAAGAGCTGCGACATGCCGCCGTGGATGCCCAGCGCAGCCAGGCTGCGCGGTAGCGGCGCAGCGTGCAGGGAGCGAAGCCGGTCTAGCGCGGCGATCATTGGGCGCGTTTGCCCCAGCAGGGCGGCGGAACCCGCATCGGCGCGGAATTCGCGATGGCGGCTGAACCATGCCACCACGATTGCGGCGGCGAAGCCCAGCACGATGTCGAGTACGACGGTCGTGAGCAGGTAGCCGATGCCTGGCCCATGACCACGGTCGTCGCCCCGGCGCAGGAATGCATCGACTGCGTACCCGATGGCGCGGCTCAAAAAGACGACGAAGGTGTTCATCACGCCTTGGATCAAGGTCATCGTCACCATGTCCCCATTCGCAACGTGGGCGATTTCGTGGCCCAGTACCGCACGTACCTCGTCGGCGTTCATCGATTCCAGCAGCCCCGTGCTCACGGCAACGAGGGCAGAGTTTTTGAACGCCCCCGTGGCAAAGGCGTTGGGCGCGCCGTCGAACACCCCGACTTCTGGCCTGCCGATCCCCGCACGTTCGGCCAGTTCGTGTACGGTTTGCACGAGCCATGCTTCCGTCGCATTGGATGGTTGGTCGATGATCCGCACCCCGGCTGTCCACTTCGCCATCGGCTTGCTGATCAACAGCGAAAAGATCGCGCCGCCGAAGCCCATCAAGAAAGCGAAGCCCAGGAGCATTCCCAGATGCAACCCGTTCGCTTGCAGATACCCTCGCAGCCCCAGCAGGTTCGCGGTCACCCCCAGCACGGCCACGACCAAGACATTCGTCAGCAAAAAGAGCAGGATTCTTTGCATGCAGCACCTCGATGAAAACTTGGCAGATGCGCAGATGGTGGGGGTGGAATGCCCAGGATCAAGCGGTCCGGTTGCGCCCACCACGGCGTGGGAAGGAAAACAGGCCGTGCTCGCAGCCGCCCGCCAGGCGTGCGCGGGGCAGGCATTGCGGCACGGTGCGCTCCACGTCGTGGCCACGCCGATTGGCAATCTGGCGGACATCAGCCTGCGTGCGCTCGATGTATTGCAGCGCATGGACGTTCTGGCCTGTGAAGACACCCGCCACACCCGCGCCTTGCTTGATGCCTATGGCGTGGCGCATCCGGCGGCGTGGATCGCCGTACACGAACACAACGAAAACGAGGCTGCGCAGGGGGTGCTGCGCTTGCTGGCAGCGGGCAAGAACGTTGCGTTCGTCAGCGATGCAGGCACGCCAGCAGTCAGCGACCCCGGTGCGCGGCTGGTTGCCGCCGTGCGCCAGGCTGGTCATTCTGTCGTGCCCATTCCCGGCGCCAGTAGCGTGACGACCTTGCTCAGCGTCGCTGGCATCGTGGGGGGCGGATCGTTCGTGTTCATGGGGTTCCTGCCGACCGCGCAGGGGGAACGCAGTGCGGCCCTTGATGTCTTGCGCCGGGAGCACCGGGCCGTCGTCTTGCTCGAAGCACCCCATCGCATCCGCCCGCTGGCGCAAGCGTTGGGGGTACTGGGAGACCGCATCATCACCGTGGGGCGGGAACTGACCAAGCGCTTCGAGGACATCGCCACCCTCCCTGCCCAAGAGCTTGCCGGGTGGCTGGATAGCGCCAGCCACCGTTGCAAAGGCGAATTCGCGCTTGTTCTCCACCCTATTGCGCAGCCTGCGCAAGTCGAAGACGCTTCTCCCTTGCTGACCACCTTGCTACGGCACGTTCCGCTCAAAACCGCCGTGCATATTGCGCAGGAACTCACCGGCCACCCCCACCGTAGCCTCTATGCGCAAGCGTTGGCGTTGCGTGCTGTGCCGGAACCGCCGAAATTTCCGCGAGGGAACCGAGCAAGCATCTTGTCGTCGGCATCAGATCACGCCAACGACCAGTAGCAAGGCCCGGTCTACCGTCTTCATCCTGTCTTCATCAAGACGGCCAAACGGTTCGCTGATTTTGGTACGCGGCAGCGTCGAAAGTTTGTCTACCATGACTTGCGAAAGCGTGCGCAACCCATTGGCGGGATTCGGTTCCACGGTCACGCGAAATGCGGCATTGCGCAGATCGCTTGTGACCGGGCACAGCACAACGCTTTCCAAATCCGTCAAGAGGTCTGATTGGATGACCAAGGCTGGGCGCGGTTTGCCATAGTTGCCTTGCAGAGAAACCATCACCAAGTCGCCTCGTTGCGTCATTCCCAACCCTCAACATGGGTTGCGGCCTCTTCGGTGAAGCGCAAAACGTCGGCTTCTGCCGGGTCGCCCTGGAGACTTTGGCACTGCTGGCGCACCTGCGCCATGAACTCCGGCGAGCGGGTGTCCGGCACCCAAAACTGCACAGGCCGCAGCCCCGCAGCACGCATCCGCTCGCGGTGACGCGCTACCTTGCTGGTCGATTCGTGGATTGAGGCCATGATGCCCTCCATTGGTTGCATGTGTGGTTACATGATACTTCACATGCAACTATGAGGCAACGCAAGCCGCCCGGCAGCGTCGTGCAGGGGAGTTCCAATTTCTTACTTGCGCACAAACACCAAATCCCACACACCATGCCCCAGGCGCACTCCCCGCTGCTCGAACTTGGTCAGGGGCCGGTACGGGGGCCGGGGGACGAAGCCGGGTGCGCAGCCCGTATCGCCAGGCAAGTCGATGGCCGTGTTGTGCCACTGTGGGTGGGCTTGCAATACCGCCAGCATTTGCTGCGCATAGTCTTCGATGTCGGTGGCGCAGTGCAGGTACCCGCCCACGCGCACCCGCTGCACCAGGGTATCGACGAAGGTGGGTTGGATGAGCCTGCGCTTGTGGTGGCGTTTTTTGGGCCAGGGGTCGGGAAAGAACAGATGCACCCCGTCGAGGCAGGCCGGGGGGAGCATCGTGCCGACGACTTCGACGGCATCATGCACACAGATGCGCACATTGCGCAGCCCCAGCGCTTCGATGCGCCCCAGCAGTGCGCCCACGCCAGGCACATGCACGTCGCAGCAGAGGAACCGCGTCTCGGGCATCGCCTGCGCGATGGTTGCTGTTGCCTCCCCCATGCCGAAGCCGATTTCCAGCACTAGGGGGGCCAAGGGCGCGGCGTTGTCCGACTCTGCAAAAAGCCCCTGTGGATCGACGGGATGCGGGCAGAACGGGACGACGTAGCGCGGGCCTAGTGTGTCCAGGGCACGCGTCTGCGCAGTCGTCATCCGCCCCAGGCGCCGCACAAAACTGCGGATATTGCGCTCCATCGTCGCCCTCAGCCGTTCTGCGAAGGTTGCCGCAGCGACCATGCCCACAGCGCCATGCCGCCCAGCACCATGGGGACGCAAAGCCATTGCCCCATGCTCAACCCCAGGCCCAGCAGCCCCAGATGCGCGTCGGGTTCGCGGAAAAATTCGGCGAAGAAACGCAGCGTGCCGTACCCCAGTAGAAAAAACGCAGAAACCTGCCCCCGAGGGCGCGGCGTGCGTGACCACCACCACAGCAGCGCGAAAAGCAGCAGCCCTTCCAATAGGAACTGGTAAATCTGCGACGGGTGCCGGGGGGCGTCTCCCGCGCCACGAAACACCATGCCCCAAGGCAAGGTAGGGTCACAGAGCCTGCCCCATAGCTCGCCATTGAGAAAGTTCCCCAGCCTGCCGCAGGCCAAGCCCGTGGGAACGCAGGGCGCGGCGAGATCTGTCACTTCCATCATGGGCTTGCCGCACGAGTAGGCAAACCACACCATCGCAGCGATGGCGCCCAGCATCCCACCATGAAAACTCATTCCCCCCTGCCAGACGGCAAACACTTCCAGCGGGTGCGTGGCGTAGTACCCCGGCTTGTAAAACAGGCAATAGCCGAGCCGCCCACCGAGGATCGCGCCCATCGCCCCCAGGAACAGCAAGTCTTCGACATGTTGGCGGTTCCATGCCCGTGCGCCCGTCATGGACGCAAAGGGTGCATCGCGCAGGCGCTGCAGCGCCAGGGCAAAGAACAGGCCAAAGGCCGCGAGGTACGTCAGCCCGTACCAGCGGATCGAAAGGGGCCCCAGGTGCAGGGCAACGGGGTCGATGGCGGGGTGGATCAGCATGGGCGCGATTGTCTTGGAAGGACGCAAGGTCCGCGCACAGCGTCGTAATCTGGTCGCCATGGCGCCCCATCCGGGCGATGGGCCACCGTCTTCACTTCGCTGCGCACCCACTTCCTACAATGGCTTGGAGCCGGTTCTGATGAGACTGGCCATGGTTTTGTTGATTCTTTTTGCTGATATTTTTCGTAGCGCACGCACCATGAACGCACCCTCCGACCCCTCCACCCAACGCAGCAAGCACATCACGGAAGGCAAGTCCCGCGCGCCCAACCGTTCGATGTTCTATGGAATGGGCTACCAGGCAGACGACTTTCAGAAACCGATGGTCGGCGTGGCCAATGCGCACAGCACCATTACCCCCTGCAACAGCGGCCTACAAACGTTGGCAGATGCTGCGGTGGAAGGGGTGCGAGAAGCCGGGGGCAACCCGCAGATGTTCGGAACGCCGACTGTTTCCGACGGGATGTCGATGGGCACTGAGGGGATGAAATACAGCCTTGTTAGCCGCGAAGTGATTGCCGACTGCATCGAAACCTGCGTGCAGGGGCAGTGGATGGACGGCGTGCTCGTCGTCGGCGGCTGCGACAAAAACATGCCCGGCGGGATGATGGGAATCTTGCGCGCCAATGTCCCGGCCATCTTCGTCTATGGCGGGACGATCCTCCCCGGCCGCCATGAGGGCAAGGATCTCAACATCGTCAGCGTCTTCGAAGCCGTTGGGGAAAACGCCTGCGGCAGGCTCAGCGACGATGCGCTGGTGCAGATCGAGCAGCGTGCGATTCCCGGAACGGGGTCTTGCGGGGGGATGTACACCGCCAACACGATGAGCGCTGCGTTCGAGGCAATGGGGATGTCCCTGCCTTTCTCCAGCACCATGGCCAATGTGCATGAGGAAAAGGCTGCTTCCGCACGCGAATCCGCACGGGTGTTGCTGGATGCGATCCGCCATGGCCGCAAGCCGCGTGACATCGTCACCCGCGAATCCATCGACAACGCCGTGGCCGTCGTCATGGCCGTCGGCGGGTCGACCAATGCTGTGCTGCACTTTCTGGCCATCGCCCACGCCGCACAGGTGCCCTGGACGATCGACGACTTCGAGCGCATTCGTGCCCGCACCCCCGTGCTCTGCGACCTCAAACCCAGCGGCCAATACCTCACGATCGACTTCCACCGTGCGGGCGGGGTTCCGCAAGTCATGAAGATGCTGCTGCGCGCTGGCCTGCTACACCCGCACTGCATGACGATCACCGGCCAGACGATTGCAGAGGTGCTGGCAGCCATTCCCGATGTAGGCGACACCCCCCGGCCCGACCAAGACGTCATCCACCCCATCGAAAACCCTCTGTACCCCACGGGGCATTTGGCCATCCTCAAGGGGAACCTGGCTACAGAAGGTTGCGTGGCCAAAATCACGGGGCTGAAGAACCCGGTGATGACCGGTCCCGCACGGGTTTTTGACGACGAACAGTCGGCGCTCAAAGCCATCCTGACCGACAACATTGCCCCCGGGGACGTGATGGTGTTGCGCTACCTAGGCCCCAAAGGTGGGCCGGGGATGCCCGAGATGCTGGCCCCGACCGGTGCCTTGATCGGCAAAAGGCTGGGCGAATCCGTTGGGCTGATCACCGACGGGAGGTTTTCCGGGGGGACGTGGGGGATGGTCGTCGGCCATGTCGCGCCGGAAGCAGCGGTAGGCGGGTTGATCGCCCTGGTGCAGGAAGGGGATGCCATCACCATCGACGCGCACCGCAGGCTGCTGCACCTCGACGTCAGCGACGAAGAAATCGCCCGCCGCCGCACTGCATGGACACCGCCGCAGCCACGCTACACGCGGGGCGTGCAGGCCAAATTTGCCTTCAACGTCTCCAGCGCCAGCCAAGGCGCCGTGCTCGACGCGCATTTCGTCCGCTAGGTACTTCGTATGTTCCTTGGGCTGCGGCGGTGGTGGGCGCGCCTCTTTACCGAGGCCGAAGCGCCCGATTCCCGGAACGAAGGCAATGCGCAGCCTGTCGGGGGGGCTGCGTCCTACGCCGCAGCGCAGGCTGCGCCCGTCGTCGGTTCGCGCTGCCCGCTGATTTCCAGCCAGGGGGAAATTGCCGGCTTCGAATTCCGTCTTGGGCAGGACTTGCAACGGCGTTTGTGCCGCCGGGGGGAACGCAGCGCGATGCTTGCCCATTCGCGCGCGGTGTTGGCCAGTGCGCAGATGGTCAGCCAGAGCGGGCGCATTGGCCTGGCCAGGCTGCCCGCAGACTGCGTGGTACATCTGCTGGGCGAGGAAGTTGTTCAGGGCGTGTGGATTGCCATCGACCGCAGCGAGTGCGACCCCGCCACCACGCCAGACTTTGCACAGGGACTCCACGACGCATTGCTGCACCTGCGTTCGCAGGGCGCCAAACTGGCGTGGGAAGTCGAAACGGGAGAAGGGCTCAATATGCTCCCCGACTTCGTTCTGGCCCGCCAGGGCAAACAGCCCATGTTCACGCTGCTTGCCACGTTGGCTGCCTTGCCACCCAAGCTGCGTCCGTTGCCCACCCTCTGCACGGACATCGCCGCTTTTGAAGACCTGGAATTGGCGTTGCAGAGCGGGGTGGACTACATCTGCGGAGCGCTGGCCCCTACTGGTTCCGGGGCGGATTCGGGCCAGACTGTTTCCGTTTCCCCGGAGGTCGGGCGCATCGGTCAGTTGCTGCACCAGATCGTCACAGGTGCGGAAACGGAAGCGATCGTTGCCAATATCAAGAGCGACGTCGGCCTGTCGTACCGGCTACTGCAGCGGCTCAAAACCGCGAATCTCGCGCACCTCGAAGCGGGAACGAGCATTGATGCCGCCGTCCTGCTGCTGGGTCGTGATGAGCTGTACCGCTGGTTGTCGCTGCTGCTGTTCCAGTTCGCCGGCAAACGTAGGGTGTCGAGTGCCTTGCAGGAAGTCGCGCTATGGCGCTCGCACCTGATGGAAGGATTGGCGAGGGAACAGCACGAAGAGGCCCCCGCGCTGCTGTTCACGCTGGGGCTGGCGTCGATGATGTCGCCGATCCTCAAAATCAGCGTGCAAGATGTCATCTCGACCTTGCACCTGCACCCCCACGCAGAGCAGGCGCTGTTGGCACATGCAGGCCCGTGGCAACCGTATCTCGCACTCGTCACCTTGCTGGAGATGCAAGAGTTGGATCCTTGCCCTGTGCTCGACCATTTCGGGGGGGCCGAGCATGTCACCGCCCTGTCCGATGAAGCGTGGCAATGGGCGTGGACGGCGTCGCACGCAAGCTGATGCAACGGCTATAGCGGCTTTTGCCGTTGCTACGAGAGCATGGCGCATCCCGGCGTTGTCCATGGGTGCCCACGACGACAATGCATCTTTCACCGGATCAGGAGGATGCATGTTCCGTGTATGGTGTGTGGTGTGGATCGTGCTGGGGGGCGCTGGCTGGCTGTAGCCGTGTCCCGGAACCCGTGGCCCCACAACGTCCAGTGGTCACTTTTCTGCACTACTTCACGGATTCGCTCAGCGGCGGGGTGGATGACATGGCCCGTGTGTTCAACGCGAACAACCCGCGCTATGAGCTGAAAGCAGTGGCGCTGGATCACGAATCCTTCGACGCCAGCATGCAGGACACGCTCCAACACGGTCATCCGCCAGACTTGTATTCGTACTGGGCGGGGGAGCGCACCGCCGCCGTATTGGCCGACCTCGAACCCATCGACGACGTCTGGAAACAAGCCAAGCTCGATGAGCGCTTTTCCGCGAGTCTGATTCGCGCTGCCAGCGTATACCGGGGCAAAACCTACTTTTTGCCGTTGACCCAGCATGTTGTGGGCTTTTTCTATAGCAAAAAAGTGTTTGCGGCCTATGGCGTGCAACCCCCCAAAACGTGGGAGGAATTCCTCGCTGTGTGCGAGCGGCTGCGTTCCGGTGGCGTGACTCCCATTGCGCTGGGGGCCAAGGATCGCTGGCCTGCGCAGTTCTGGTTCGACTTCCTGCTGCTGCGCACAGTGCCATACGAATTCCGCGAGCGGCTCATGGCGGGCAGTGCCTCGTATGACGACCCGAAGGTGCATGCCGTGTTTGCACGCTGGGCGGAACTCATTGAGAAGGGGTACTTCAACGCTGCTCCCAACGATGCCGCGTGGGACAAGGACGCCAACGCGATGGTGCATGACGGCAAGGCGGCGATGACCCTGATGGGCACGTGGAACCTGGGGCATTTGGCACAGAAGCCTTACGAATGGGTTCCTGGCAAGGACTATGGGTTTTTTCCGTTCCCGATGATCGTTCCCGAAATCCCTGCGGTGGCGCTAGGCCCCATCGACGGCATCGTCATCCCCAAAAAGGCGCAGAACCTGCCTGGCGCCAAGGAAGCACTCGTTTTTCTTGCCGGGGTGGAAGCGCAGCGGGCTTTTAGCCAGGGATCGGGGGCGCTGGCGCCCAACCTCGACATTCCTCGCAGCGTCTACAACGAAGTGCAGCAACACGCCCTGGACGAAATTGGTCGCAGTCCCTACTTTGCTTTTCCGTACGACCTCTCCACCCCACCCGCCCTCGCCGAGCTGGGGTTGAATGCCTTTTCCGAATTCCTGGCTTACCCCAAGGCGTACCCCACCCTTCTGCGCCAATTGGCCCGTGACGTCCACGCCCACACCCAACGGTAGATATACCTTGCGTATCTTCTTCGGCAGTGGACGATTGCGCGATCGGATCCGCGTTGGGCTGGGGGTCCTGATTGCCTTGCTCGTCGCCAATGCGTTGGTTGCCAGCGTGGCGACGGTGGTGCTGGTTCGGCAACTGCATAGCCAGCGGCAGATCGACGCCATTCTGGTCGGGATCGAAAAGGTGCGCGTACACACAGCGCTGTACGCAGATACCTCGGATCGCAGTGGCGCGCAGCGCGTCTTCACCGAACTCGACGCGCTGGCCCAGGGCGTGCGTGCTGCGGATCCCGGCCAGCAAGATCCGCAGTGGACGGGGATGCTCCCGGTGCTGGACGACTTTCGGCTCCACTTTCAGAAATACGTCGTCGAAGCCGACCAACTCGCCGCGCTGCGCAGCCGCACGAACTTGTTGGGCAAGCGCATGGCCGAACACCTGCATCGTGGGCGGGAAGCCGATTCGGATCGTCTCGACGACATCGCTTTCGACACGGCACACACTGCACTGCTGCAATTGCTATGGGCGGGGCAGGCGTTGCAGGCAGACCCTGGGCATCCGTCAGCGCAAGCCCTGCAAAACTTGCGTGAGGCCATGGAGCGCTTGCGTGCCTACAACCACCGTGTTTCCGGGCACCCGGAGCGCGATTTGTTGCTGTTCCGCTTGCACCGCGATGCTGCGACTTATGTCGACGTACTGGAAAGCTTCGTGCGCTTTCACAACGCACGCGCAGAAACCCAGCACACGCTGTCTTGGCTATCCAACATGCTCGAACAGCGCAGCGCACGCATCCAGTCCGATGTGGTGGCAGCGTTGCGACGGCAGTTATCCCTGACTGTGGGGCTGATGGCTGCCATCCTCCTGCTATCCATCGCCAGTGCGGCGTTGTTCTCGCGTTCGCTATCGCGGGCGATTCTGCTTCCGCTGCAAGCACTGGTACGCACGACCAGGGCGATTGCCGCCGGACGGCTGGATGCCCGTGCCCCCGTGACGGACGACGAGGTGGGCGAGCTTGCGCGCTCCTTCAACACCATGACGCGCACCTTGCTGGAGACGCAGTCTGCCCTTAGCGCCAAGAATGAAGTCATGACGCAGGCGCAGCAAGAACTCGAAGCGCGTGTGCAGGAACGTACCGAACAGCTTGCCCGCGCCAACGACGCGCTCCGGGCCGAAATCGACGAACGAACCCGTGCGCAACTGCACGCCGAGCGGGCGCACCAGGCACTGCTGACCCGCGAAACGCTGACGCGGCAAATCACCGATACGGCGCCCGTCGGGATCTTTCTGATGGACGAAACGGGGCGCATCGTCCAGGCCAACCGAAGCATGACCGAGCTGTTCGGGCACCCAATGGATGCGCTGCTGGGCAGGGAGTACCTATCGCTGGTGACGCCCACCGAGCTGGCGCGGCGGCCCCTGCAATTGCTGTCGATGGTGCGTGGAGAGGTGCCTTACGTGCAGATAGATCGCAAGTTCGTCCGCAAGGATGGCAGCGAATTCTGGGCCAATGTGATTGGCAGGCCCCTGTGTGACCCTACGGGGCAAGCACATGGTTTCGTCGTCGTCATCAGCGACATCAGCGACCGCAAGCGTGTCGAGGAGCAACTGGCCTTGGTCGCCAGCGTATTCACCGCCATGCGGGAAGGCATCCTCATTGCCGATGCCCGCGCCCGCATCGTCGAATGCAACGAAGCCCTGGCGCGTGTGACAGGGTATTCCCGTTCCGACATGTTGCAACAGCCTTTGCGGCGTTTCCGTTCCCTCCGCCACACGCGGCGCTTCTATTCCTTGCTGTGGCGGACGCTGTGCCAGGACGGGCACTGGGCCGGCGAATGCTGGATTCGCGGCAACAACCAGACCGAATGCCTGCACTGGTGGACGATCACCGCAGTCCGGGACGATGACGGAGCCATCGTGCGCTTCGTCGCGCTCTGCTCCGAAGTCCCCCCGGCGAGGCAGCAGACTGCCATCCCTTGGCGCGGCGCAGGCAGGGCTACGGCGCTACGCTGTTGATGCGGTTCCTGCCATTGCGGCCCAGGCTGTGCGCTAGGGTTCCATCAGGTGCAGAGGAATAGGCTTGACGCCGCTATCGAATCCGCATCCCAGGCTGCGCGCCGGAGGTAGGTTCTAGCAAATAGATACCGGGGTCGGCTTTTTTGTCGGCGTGGCTGGCGGCCAGCACCATTCCTTCGCTCAGGCCGAATTTCATTTGGCGTGGTTCCAGGTTGGCGACGACGACGGTGAGTTTGCCGACGAGATCCTGCGGTTGGTATGCGCTGGCTATGCCGCTGAGGACATTGCGCATCCGCCCTTCGCCAACGTCGAGCGTCAGTTGCAGCAGCTTGGTGGCGCCTTCCACGCGCTGGCAATCGACGATGCGTGCGATGCGCAGGTCGATCTTGGCAAAGTCGTCGATGCGG
The DNA here is from genome assembly GCF_000477435.1 of Candidatus Symbiobacter mobilis CR. Taxonomy (NCBI): domain Bacteria; kingdom Pseudomonadati; phylum Pseudomonadota; class Betaproteobacteria; order Burkholderiales; family Comamonadaceae; genus Candidatus Symbiobacter; species Candidatus Symbiobacter mobilis. The sequence goes on along the minus strand of NC_022576.1, from coordinate 1,791,334 downwards.
ATGGTCGGGGCGATGGCTTCGCCCCCAGGGAGAATGGGTGGTTCCATGGTGGTTGTGGTTATGGTTGTGGGTGCGGTGGCAGTTGCGGTAGAGGGCGGGGTGGAAGGGGCTACTGCATGGGCCGAAATCTTGGTGGATGCTTGGGTCGATTCCTTCGCCGATTCCTTGGTCGATACATTGCCAGGCGTTTCAAACAAGGCTTCGAGCTGTTGGGGCTGCACGCGCTGTAGCAGATGCGTGTACGGCTCCACCTTGTGTCCGGCAGGCAAGGTGGCATCGACATCCGCCCAGCACATCTGGGGTATGTGCAGCAATTCGCTGACCTTGCGCGCCGTCTCGGGCAGCACGGGTTGGAGGTAGATTGTCAGCAGCCGGAAGGCTTCGAGGGTCGATGCGCACACGGCCCCCAACTCTTCCGAGCGCTGTTCGCGCGCCAGAATCCACGGCTTGGCTGCGTCGAAATGCTGGTTCGTGCGGTCGGCCAGCTCCATGACCCGGCGCATCGCCTTGCCGAATTCCCGCTGCTCGTACAAGGTGGCCAGCTCTTCGGCGCACGTGCGCACCGCAGAGGGCAAGGCATCGTCTGCTTGCGCGGGCGCCTGTGGCAGGCATCCGCCAAAGTGCTTGTGTACGAACCCCAGCACCCGGCTGGCGATGTTGACGTACTTGCCGACCAGATCGCTGTTGACGCGGGCAAGGAAGTCGGCGGGGGTGAAGTCGATGTCCTCGTTGCGTGCGGAGAGTTTGGTTGCCAAGTAGTACCGCAGCCATTCCGGGTGCATCCCCAATTCGAGGTACCGCAAGGGGTCCAGCCCCGTTCCCCGGCTTTTGCTCATCTTCTGGCCGTTGTTGACGGTCAAAAAGCCGTGGACGAAAACGTTGTCCGGCACCTTGCGGCCACTGCAATGCAGCAGGGCGGGCCAGAACAGCGTGTGGAAGGTGATGATGTCCTTGCCGATGAAGTGGTACTGCTCCAGCGCGGGGTTTGCCAGGTATGCGTCGATGTTGACGCCGCGCAGCCCTAGCCAATGCTGCAACGCGGCCAGATAGCCGATGGGCGCATCCAGCCAGACGTAGAAATACTTGCCCGGCGCATCAGGGATCTCGATGCCGAAATAGGGGGCGTCGCGAGAGATGTCCCAGTCGTCGAGGCCCGTGCGCACCGTCCCGTCGGGCAGCGTGCGTTGCGTGAACCACTCCTGTACCTTGTGGGCGACTTCGGGTTGCAGGCGCTGCGTCCATGGCTCCAGAAAAGTGACGCAGCGGGGGTCGGACAAGCGGAAGAAAAAGTGCTGCGAACGGCGCAGCTCGGGCGTCATGCCGGACAGCGCCGAATAGGGCGCGACGAGATCTGTCGGCGCGTAGACGGCGCCGCATTGCTCGCAGTTGTCCCCATACTGATCCTGGGCGCCGCACCGTGGGCATGTGCCCTTGATAAAGCGATCCGGCAAAAAAATGCCCTTTTGGGGGTCGTAGAACTGCTCAATCGTCCGCTCGTCGATCAACGAACCTTCGGGGTGGTCGCGCAATGCCAGGTAGATTTGGCGGGCCAGCGCATGGTTTTCCGGGCTATCCGTGTTGTGCCAGTGGTCAAAGGATAGGAGAAAGCCATCGAGATACGCCCTGCGCCCTGCGCCGATGTTTTGGACGAATTGCTGCGGCGTGACCCCTGCGGCCTCGGCGGCAAGCATGATCGGCGCGCCATGCGTGTCGTCAGCACAGACGAAATCGACCGCATGGCCACGCATCCGCTGAAACCGCACCCAGATGTCGGCCTGGATGTATTCCATGATGTGGCCGACGTGGAATGTGCCGTTGGCGTAGGGCAGGGCAGTGGTGACGAAAAGCTGTCTGGGCATGGGGTATACCGGCAATGGAGCAACAACCGTTTCCGAACACGTTGTAGGAGCGACAGAAGTCGCGATGGCGGCGTTACTGTGGGGAACGGGGTTTGCGCATTCGGCGCTGGATTGCGACTTCTGTCGCTCCTACGACGCGAGTGAAGCGGGAAATTGTAGAAAGGGGGCGCTGCCGATAATGCCCGCGCCTGACTCTCCATATTTCCCCCCATATTCCTCCCTATTTCTCCCTATTCCCTCCATGCATCTGCTGGCTATCGAGACGAGTACCCCAACACAATTCGTCGCAGTGCAGCGTGGAGATGGCGCGCCGCCTTGGCAACACGAGGCGCCAGCGGGGGCGCAGGCTTCGCAAACGTTGATTCCGACGATCCAGTCCCTGCTGGACCAGGCAGGGCTGGCGTTTTCCGACCTCGATGCCATCGTCTTTGGCGCAGGGCCGGGTGCTTTCACCGGGCTGCGCACGGCGTGTTCGGTGGCGCAAGGGCTGGCTTTTGCGCTGTCGCTGCCCGTGCTGCCCATCCCCAGCCTGCTGGCCGTGGCCGAAACCGCACGCCATAACCTGGGGCATACCGGCGTGTACACGGTCTGCGCCATGCTTGATGCACGCATGGACGAGGTCTACCACGCCGTGTATCGCTACGACGGCAGCGATGGTCCCCATGAGCATAGTGGGACAGCGTGGCGCCAGCGCAGCCCCATCGCACTAGCACGCCCGGAGCTGGTGCAAGCAGATTGCGATGCGTGGGCTGGGAACGCCTTGGCCGTCTATGGCGAGCGGCTGGCGCATGCCACGCCTTGGCACAACGCCCTGCCCACCGCGCTGGCCTTGCTGCGGCTGGCTCCAGAGCGCATCGCACGCGGGGAGGCTTTGCCTGCCGACCAAGCCTTGCCGCTGTATGTGCGTGACAAGGTGGCGCTGACGACGCAGGAACGGGCCAAACCATGACTGGCGATGCAGACCGGGCAGCCCCGGTGCAGCACCCCATGCGTGAGGACCAGTTGGACGCCGTGCTGGCTTTGGAGTGCAGCGCCCATGCCAGCTCGTGGTCGCGAGAGCATTTTTTGGACTGTCTGCGCAGCGGGTACCACGCGCAATGCTGGATGGACGGCGATGCATTGCTGGGGTTCGTCGTCGCCATGTCTGGCGTGGATGAGGCACATTTGCTGGACTTGGCCATCGCGCCGCGTTACCAGCGCCAGGGGTGGGGGCGGGTCCTCCTTAACGCGGTGGATGCATGGGCCTGTGACACCGGCGCCTACAACATCTGGCTGGAGGTACGCGCCAGCAATACGCGCGCCATCCACGTCTACCGCACCCACGGGTACCGCAGCGTGGGGATACGCAAGGCCTACTACCCGTGCCCCGATGGTTCGATGGAAGACGCCATCGTGATGAACTTGCACCTCTACCCCGTCACTCCATGAACCCCACTCCCTTGCGCGCGCATCTGGATGACCGCCGCCGCGCCATGCTGCGTGAAATGGGTGTCGTCGTCTGGTGGCCCCAGCCCGCTCTGGCCCAATCTGCTGCCACACCATCTACCCCTGCTACCCCATCTACCCCTGCCATCCGGCCCACGCCCCCTCGGAAACCACCCACTGTGCTGTCGCCCGAACGGGTGGCAGCGAAGGCTGACACCCCGCCGACCCCGGACGTGGCCACTGCGACGTGGGAGGCCTGGGCGCAAGCCCTGGCAGGCTGTCAGGCTTGTGCGGCTGCGGCACGGCAGGTGGTGCGGCAGACGCCCCGAACAGTGCCCGCTTGCGACTGGATGGTCGTGGGGGATCTGCCCGACGAGTGCGTGGATGGGGGACAAAGCGGGGCGCCAAGGCTGGGCGTTCCCTTTGCAGGGAATGCTGGCGTCTTGCTCGACCAGATCCTGCACGCCGTCGGCGCACAGCGCGCCACGTTGCAGACGGTACCCGACATACCGTCGCGCTCGCTGGCGTATGTCACGGCTGTGCGCAAATGCCGTCCGATGGTTCCCGCTGCGCCTACCTCTGAAGAACTGGCCCAATGCGAACCGTTTTTGCGCAGGGAAATCGCCTTGGTCCAGCCGAAGGTCATCGTCTGCCTGGGCAGGCTGGCCATGCAGGTGTTGCTGCGCGAAGTTCCCCCGGAACAATCCCGGCTCCCCCTGGGCAAGCTGCGCCAGCGTGTGTGGCGCTTTGCCGGGGTGCCAGTCGTCGTGAGCTACCCGCCGGACTACCTGCTACGCGCATGCCCAGACAAAGCCAACGCCTGGGTGGATTGGTGCCTGGCTTGCGACGTGGTCGAAGGCAAGGCAGGATCGTCTTCGTAGCGGCGAAAGCCGCGATGCGTGATGGAGCGGAACCATGCCGACAGGCTCCTAGAATGGTTCCGCCCCCCCGCTCCCAGAAACGTCTTGCAGACTTGGGGCTACCGCGCGCCGGAGAATGAACCGCAAAACCTACATGATCGACACAGAGGATGACTTGTCGTCCTCGCGTGCGATGGTGATCGACTCCAACCCTACGTCGCGGTCGATCCTCGTCGCGCAATTGCGGGAATTTGGCGTGGCGTCGATCGTGCAGTGCGCACGGTTGGCTGACGCACGCAAGCATCTGGAATACCGCACCTTCGACGTGGTGCTGTGCGAGCACTACTTCAGCCAAGAGTCGATGTCCGGGCAGGACTTGCTCGACGATCTACGGCGCAACCAATTGCTCCCTTTTTCCACCGTGTTCATTATGGTGACTGGGGAAGCAAGCTACACCCAGGTGGCCGAAGCCGCCGAATCCGCGCTCGACGGCTACCTGCTCAAGCCGCACAAGGCTTCCCAGCTTGGGGAACGGCTGCGGCAGGCGCGCATCCGCAAAAACTCTCTGGCAGATATCTTTACCGCCATCGAAGGCGAGGAATACGAACGTGCAGCGATGTTGTGCCTGCAGCGCTTTCAATCTCGGGGGCGGTTTTGGTTGTACGCAGCGCGCGTGGGGGCAGAGCTGTTCCTGCGCGTGGGCAAATTCGACCAAGCGGAAAAGCTGTACCAAGCCGTGATCGCAGCCAAGACGCTCCCGTGGGCCAAGCTGGGCATTGCCCGCGCCCAGCTCGATGAAGGGCAAACGGGCAAGGCCATCACCACCATGGAAAACCTCATCAGCGAAGACCCCCAGTACGCCGATGCCTACGACGTGCTGGCCCGCGCTCAGTTCGAGCAGGGCAAATTCGATGCCGCCCTGTCCACTTACAGAATGGCCAACACCCTCACGCCGGCGTCGATCACCCGGCTGCAGAACCTGGGGATGATGAGCTATTACTGCGGCAAGCACCAGGAAGCGGAGGAATTTTTGGATCGCACCGCCCGCATGGGGCTGGATTCCAAGATGTTCGACTGCCAGACCCTCGTCCTGCTGGCGTTTGTCCGGCTACAGACCGCCGACCGCAAAGGCCTGCAACGTTGCCGGGACGACTTTGCCCGGTTGATCGAACGCAAGCCCGATGAAATCCGTTTGCAACGCCAGGCCGAGATCGTCGAAGCCATTGCGCTGATCGAGCAAGGCCAGGTGGGCCAAGTGTTGCAAGTGGTGCGGGACATGTCTAGCCGCGTCAAGGATCCCGAAATCGACTTCGAAACCGCGTGCAATTTTCTGGCGTTGCTGGCGCAGATGGCCGACAAGGCGATTCGGCTCGAAGAAGTCGACGATGTGGTCGACGTGTTGGCCTTGCGCTTTGGGGGAACCCGTGCGCTGTGCGAGCTGCTGGCCGGTGCAGTCGAAGTACACCAGCCCTATGTGCAGCGGGTGCGCCAGGCCAACGCGCAAATTCTGCGGATTGCGGAAAACGCGCTGTCGCTCAGCCTCAACGGCGACCCTCGCGCTGCCGTGGAAGACCTCATCGCCCACGGCAAACAGACCCTCTGTGGCAAGCTGCTGGACACGGCGTACCTGGTGCTGCACCGCTACGCACACACCATCGGCGATACCCATGCGCTGACGCAGATCGTCCACGATCTGCGTTCCCGCTACGCCAGCACGCATACTCAGCGTGCCAGCTTGGGCAACCCCCAGCGGGACGCCGGGGGCCTTTCGCTGCGCGTGGCCGCCAAGCCGAAGACGACGACACCAATCAGCGCATTGAAAGTCAGCAGCCTGTAGCGGAATTGGTGGGCTATCTTGGCTCTTGGCGGATGAACCGCATCCTTTTTCCTCCCTCTACGAAGGACGAATCATGAAATTCACATTGCAAAGCGCACACCTTACGCTGGAACTCTGCCCCCCCGGTGCGGCCTACCAGGGGGCGCGCTTCGACTGGAGCGGGCAGATCACCCAATTGCACTATCGCAAACACAGCTTTTGCACCACCGAGAGCCTCGACCTGACGTGGCTGCACCACGCCGGGCGCGGGCTGTACAACGAGTTTGGCATCGATACGGCGCTGGGGTACGTGGATTGCCCCGTGGGCGAGAAATTCCACAAGATCGGTGTCGGGCTGCTGACACGCGCGACTGCGGAGCCATACCGCTTTGCGCATCTGTACCCCGTCGACCCCGCAAAGTTCGATGTGCAGCGCAGCGAAGACCGTGCCGTATTCACCGTCACCGCGCCCACCGTGCGCGGCTATGCCTACACCCTTGTCAAAACCATCTCGGTGCTTGATACCGCAGTGCGCATCCACTACCGGCTGCACAACACTGGCACGAAGCGGATCGATACGAACGAGTATGTCCACCACTTCCTCGCCGTCGACCACCATCCGCTGAATCGCGATTACACGCTGCGTTTCTCCTTCGATCCCGAACCCGCCACGTTCGGGGAAACGGTCAACGTCGAAGGCTGTGTCGTTTTTGAAAACAATGCGATGCGCTGGGTTGGCACCCCCTCCGAACCCTTCTTCTTTGGCGCGATCCACCCTCCTGCCGACACCACGCAGGCGTTCTGGGAACTTGGTCACGAATCCACCGGGGTGGCTATCCGCGAGACCGTCTCCTTCCCCCCGGAAAAGCTCAACATCTGGGGAACCAGCCACGTCGTCAGCCCGGAAATCTTTTACCCCATCCGCCTGGGGCCAGGGGAAGAGTGCGAGTGGGAGAGGGTGGTGGAAGTGCTGGGGTAGAAAAGCCTCGCCGTCCCTTATTCCATGTGCAAGTCGCGAAGCGGCTTCTCGAAGCCCCCCTCGCCCAGCGGGAGAGGAGTTGGGGGGTGAGGGAGACTGCCATGACTTGCATGATGTAGAACCTATTTCAGTAGGCAGGCGAGCCGAAGCAGTGTGCGTGGTGCCGGAGCGCAGGAACCGGAATGTACTGACAGTACATGAGGATTCCGAGCACCGCCGCCGCGTGCAATGCGATGGCGTAGCCCCTACTGGAATAGGTTCTTAGGGTGTCTGTGCAAAGTCATGACAGTTATTCCCCAGTATGCGCAAGCCTGAACCTTTGACATCCCGCCCCGCGCAGCAGGGCATCGGCCAACCCGGATTGCTATCCCAATTGCAGCAGTTTGGCCCGTACTTCACACAGCGCCCTGGGTTGTGGGTACTGGTCATCTGTAGTGCATTGGTAGGCGCTGCTTGCGAGCCGATCATTCCCGCGTTGATGCAGCCGCTGCTCGACAAGGGGTTCCAGCAAGGCGGCATTCCTGTGTGGTATGTCCCTGCAAGCCTGCTCTTGCTGTTTGGGGTGCGCGGATGCGCGAGCTACCTGACCCAAGTGGGGCTGACATCCCTCTCGCACCATGGGCTGCAGGCGCTACGCCAGCAAATGTTCTCCAGCCTGCTTGCGGCAGACCTCCAGTTGTTCAGAAAAAGCACCGCGAGTAGCTTGTCGAATACCGTCGTATTTGAAGCGCATCAGGGCGCAACGATCCTGGTGCATGCGCTACTCAGTCTGTTACGCAATGGCCTCACGCTGCTGGCGCTATTGGCCTATTTGCTGTATCTGAACTGGAAGCTCACGCTGATCGTCGGCCTCGTATTGCCTGCCGTCGTGTGGGTTATGCGTACTTTGGCTGCCAGAGTCCACCAATTGACTACCGCCACGCAGCGGGCCACAGACGAATTGGCGTATGTGGTGGAAGAAAACGTGCTGGCCCACCGCGATATCCGTTTGTTTAGCGCGCAGCAACAGCAACAGCGGCGCTTCGACCAGCTCAGCGCTGGGCTGCGCAAACTGGCGGTGCTATCCACCGTGGCTGGCGCTGCCATGACGCCCATCACCCAAATGCTGGCTGCACTGGCGTTGTCGGCCGTTGTCTCCGTGGCGTTGCTACAAAGCTCCGCAGCCCAAACTTCCGTAGGCGGGTTCGTTGCGTTTATTACAGCAATGCTGATGATGATCTCCCCCGTTCGGCAACTGTCCGAGATTGCAGGCTCCCTCACACGCAGCAGGGTCGCCTTGCAAAGGGCGGTGGCGTTGATCGAAGAACGTCCGGAAGAACCGGGGGGTACCCATGCGCCAGCCCGTGCGACGGGGCGGATCACTGTGGAGAACCTGATCGTGCGCTACCCTGACCACACTGCCCCCGCGCTGTCTGTGGCAAGCCTGGATATTCAACCTGGGCAGACGGTGGCTTTCGTCGGCGCTTCCGGTTCGGGCAAAACGACACTCATCCACACCTTGTTGCGATTCCAGACACAGGATGCGGGGGGGATTGCACTCGACGGCATTGATACCCGCCAATGGAACCTGACGCACTTCCGCAAGCAGTTTGGACTCGTCAGCCAACAGGTCAACCTGTTGAATGTGAGCATTGCCGAGAACATCGCTCTGGGGCAGTCCGTCGAGGAGCACAGGGTGTGGGAGTGCCTGGAGTTGGCGCATTTGGCCGATTTCGTACGCAGTCTCCCTGCACAAATCCACACTCCCGTAGGCCACAACGCGGGATTGCTATCGGGGGGGCAACGCCAGCGGCTGTCCATTGCCAGGGCGCTATACCGGGATGCACCGATCTTGATCCTGGATGAGGCGACTGCCGCACTCGATCAAGAGTCGGAACGCTACGTACAGCAGGCATTGGCACACCTACAGCGAGGGCGAACGACCCTGGTCATCGCGCACAGGCTCGCATCGATTCGTCATGCTGATTGCATCGTGGTTCTCGATCATGGCCAGATACTGGAATCCGGCACGCACCAGGAACTCCTCGCCCGCCAAGGGCGGTATGCACACCTGTGCGATCCGCAGGTGGTGCAGCACTGAAGTGGAAAGGGTCAGCCAGCAACAAAAAACCCCTGCAGGCAGGCACCTGAACAGGGGTTGGCGTAGACGAAGATCAGCGAATGGGTCAGTGTGAAGCGACTGGGTCAGTGTGAAATCGCAGGCGTGTCAGCCCCTTGCGCCCCTGATGCAGGAACGCTAGCCGGGGTGGCTCCATCCGGCTTTTTCTCGACAACGGAGAGACTGTAGATGCGCACATAGTCCACCAGCATTGCGTCGTGCTCGAATTCCTGGGGCACCTTGCCTCCGAGCACACCGCCAACAGCGACGTTGAGCAGCAGATAGTGCGGGCGATCAAATGGCCAGACGCTACGTCTGGCATGGTGGGGCTTCTGAAAATGGAAATAGGGCACGTCATCCACGCCAATGACGATGTCTTGGTCTGTCCAACGCAACTGGTAGTTGTGGAAGGCAGTGCAGGCGGTGGGGACACTATGCGTTTCTTCCCGGCTTTTGCCCATGCTTCCCCCGGCATGGTTATAGGCTTTGGTGTGCAGGGCAGCTTGTACCGAGAGTTTGTCGGCATCTGTCAGGCCTTTCTGCTCCATGATGTCGATTTCTCCATCATCGGGCCAGACACCGCCTACCCCCAGTAACCAGATGGCAGGCCATAACCCTCTGCTGCACGGAAGCTTGGCTCGCACCTCGAAGAACCCATACGTCCATTCTCCGCCCGGAAGGTTACGGGTCATCAATCTGGCCGAGGTGTAGTCCTGTCCCCCATAGTCTGGCATGGACCGCAGTTGTTCACGGCGTGCGGTGATCGAAAGCACCCCATTGGCTACGTGCGCATTTTCCTTGCGTTCGTGGGCGTAATACTGCAATTCCTGGTTGTACCAACCGGCTGCATTTCTATCGACGTCATACGTCCATTTCGTCGGATCAGGCAAACCTTCGCGATCGAACTCGTCAGACCAAACCAAAGCCCACTCCTGGCGCCCGGATACGAATCCGGCTACTGCGTCAGGAGGGTTGTCTGATGCCATCACCTCGCCAGCCGAAACAGGAACCACGGTAGGGAAGAGCAGGAGGCTGGCTGCAATGAATCTGCCTGTGCGTCGGAATGCGTACTTTATGGCACCGATACCCATCACTTTTTCTTTTCCAAAGTTCCAGGGGCTACCGTCATGGTTTGCCCATCGCTGAACTTCACTTCGATCGGCGCAGAACCAGCATTGAATGCCAAGTAGGTTCTTTTCCCCTCTTTGTCTTTGAAAACACTGTAGAACACCGTGTTGGCAGTGACCTCGAAATCTGGCGTACCCATTGCCTGGAGGCTCAGCATGTAATGCAAGGCATGGGTGCGGGTATCCCCCAACTCATACGTTCCCCACTTGTTCCACCACTTGAGTCCTTCGTCAGGATCGGCCAGCGCCATGGTTTGCGCAAAAATATCTTGCCACATATCGGGGGGATCGACGTTGAACCCACGATCCTTGTAGATTTTGGATTCGGCTTCCAACGTTCCCAGGCTGCGCTTGATGTACTGCGGATCGCGTCCCAGATAAGTGGATGCAGTGGTGATGGGAAGGAAATTGATCCCTTTGATTTGCCGAGGCTCTGACGTCCACCACGTGTTGTGTACATACTTTCCGGCAAAGACAATGCTGGCTTCGGCGCTCTTGTATTCGGGAGCAAAAACCTGACCGTACAGGTCAAACCAATAGTGTGACAGGGAGTTGATTTCATTGGTGTAGAGATAAATGCCCGCATCGCGCAGCTTGGTATTGCCAGTGATTTCCCCCCAAAGAATCAAGGCCGCCCATGCGTTGACTGCCTCGGAAGAGGATTCTTGGTTGCTGCCAAAAGGATCCTGAGGAATACCCGCAGCCCAGGAATGCCCTTCGTAGGGGTCGAAATTCCGCAGGAAGGGGAAATCGGTGCCATTGCGCTCCAGCGTTGCAATATCGCGCACCAGGATGTCGATCATGCTGCCCCATTTATCCTTGGCAATCCAGGAAGGATCGCGCAGGGCGATGTCCGCAGCTACGCGAATCCAGTATCCATAGACGAAATGGTGGTCATTCATCTGCTCGACGAAGTAGTACTCCTCAGGGTAGCTGGCGATGGCGCCTTGTGATGAATCCCAAAGGAAATACGACTTGCCTTCACCCCGGAACCATTCCGCAGCCCGCTCTTTGGCTATGGCAAGCAACTTGTCGCGCCCTTGCATATCGCCCTGTTGCTCGAAAACCTCCATCATCTTTAGGATGCGGTGGAGGCACTTTCCTTGCCAGTAGGGGCCTTTGCCTTCCTCCAGCAACATCTTGCGTGCACGACGGAGGTCGAGGCCCATGACCTCCTGCAGATCGCTCAAATGTGGCGATTCCGAGACGCCAGGCCAGTAGGGAACGAAACCGTTGTAGGTCAACTCGGTCTGAAACTGCGCCGCAGGCAGCAATTTGATGGCACCGCGAATCGTGTCATAGGATGCACCGAGGCTGCCCTGTACGAGATGATTGCGGAACCATTGGTGCGGATACAACCCCAGCAAGGGGCCGTGATCTGCACCTTCCATGGTTTTCGTCACGGCTGTAAACGTCGTGAGTACCTTGCTGCGATCCAGATCGACCTTCCAATCGACGCGGGTGTCATCGATGAACGCATAAGCGTGTTTGGTGAACAGCGCCAGCGTTTCGGCACGGTCATCAGGCATCCCGGCGACAGAGAAATACCCTTTGCCCTTGGGCAGCTTGCCTCGCCATTCCGTCGGAGACTCCTTCACCCACTCCGTGCCAGTCGGCGCAAAGACCGCATAGGGCTTGCCGGAGACACGCAAAGGCAACACGTGCGCGGGCGTTGCGCCAGCAATCCGGTACCCTTCCTCGGCCAGCGTCAAACGTACGTCACCGCTGGACAAATGAAAGGAAACATAGGGATGCCCATGTGCAAGCGTGAACCGGAAGTGGTTTTCGTTCCTATCCATCGACACATCAATGGACCAGTCACGAACCTTGGCCAGCTTGGATTGGCCAGGCTCGAAATTTGCAGGCGCCAGCAGCAATGTGGGCTTGTGTAGGTAGTGAATCTCGACATCCCTGCGTGGCGAGGGAACCACATTCTTGCTAGGCAGAGATACCTCAACGCCCCTCGGAGTTGCCTTGACGGCAAGAGGCATGGCGTACAAAACTTCGGGTTCCTTGTGGAACATCAACGCGGTATACCACTGCGCCGTTGGCGCAGCCATCGACAGAATGTCGTCGGTTCGGAGATTCGCCTTGGGCACAGGGCGATCCCCCTTTTTGGGAACCAGGTGCATCACACCCTCACCCAACTGGGCTGTTTTGGGCATAACTTGCGCCATGGCGACGCTGGACATGGCAAAAGCCAGCAGCGCGAACAGAGAGGGTAGCAGGGAAGTCAGCCGGAGTGCTTGGTTGTGGCGCATATCGTCAATTCCTTGTTGGATGGGTGCCTATAATGAGCAAGGATGCACACCGGAGCATTATATAGTCACGGTATCTTTCCCAGGGTTTGGGCCCAAAAAGGATATCTGTTGCTGGTTCTGCTGCGCCTTTTAGACTAAGCAGGTCAGTTCCTCTAATTGATACGCTTCGGTGCGTGCTTTCGTCACCCAGTGCTGCAAGGTGCTTGTCGCCGTTTCCGGATCGCTCCGGGCCGGTAGCAGATCCACAGTGCGGTTCTTTTCTACCTCTAGCCATGCACACCAACGCAAGAACTCAGCACCGACCCGCCGGGTCGCTCACGCCAGCTTCGACCGGTACAAAACGGGCCGTACGCACTCAACGACTCGCATCGCTTGCCGCGTTGTTGTTGACGACTTCCACCGCAGGCGCTTACACCACCTTTGGGCCAGACGGAATGTTTGTCTTCGGGGGGTTCGCCGAAATACGGCTGGGGATGCGTAGCAATTACTGCGCAGACTGCCAGTGGATTCCGGGGCAGTCCAAAGAGACGCCATGGTCTGATGCGGTGATCCCGGGGCGGGAATTCCATTCTGTCGGTACCACATTCACGCAAATCCACCCAGAATTGGCAGCGTGGTATCCCCTCGGTCGGGGGTACAAATTGGGGGCGGTCATCAGCCAGCGTTGGCGCAATGGCGAAATTGATGTACCCAATATGGGGTCTAGTTGGACGGGATACTGGTACAAGAAACTCATTGCCTTGAACCATGACGACTTTGGTAAGTGGCAAATTGGTCACATGATGACCCAGGCTTGGAGCCGTTCCGATGCCATGGGTAATGATTCTTCTCTTTCTGGCCCGCTGAGTGCGACAGGCGCTGGATATGGCATGTTGACCAATGCTATTCGCTATACCGCGCCTACGGTAGACGTTGCCAAGGGAACGATGACCCTGGAGTTCACATACGACCGTGGCAATCGCAACTTCAAGGTACACACTCCCCATTTCCTGGAAGTCTACGGACAATACAAACAGGGAAATTGGCTTTTCGAAGGGATATACCAAACCACACGCAACGGCACCCCAACTGCTTGGGGGCAGGGTCCATTCCGGGGGCTTACGCCGTTCAATGCCGACGGAAACAATCCAGATTTGGTGGAAGCAAGCCAAGGCATCACCATGCTTATGGCGCGGTACGAACTTGACAAAGCGACGGAGTTGATGGGGGCCGTGCGCCGCAATACTTGGAGTGGTGTGGATGCAGTGGCCGTCACTACGAATCCGGCAGGCTGGAACAATATGTTCAATGTCGACTGGAGCGATGTGACCTATGCCGATGGAAAAAAATTCCCAGGCTATGGCGCCAATTCCGTGGACCTGATGCTCGGCTTTAAGCATGTTTCCGGGCGATGGACGACGATGGGTGGATTGGTGTACCTCGGGGCAGCCAGCACAGACAACCCCAGCGAAAGAGGACAAAGCAATTCTTCTTTGGTCGGTGGATTCGGTATGGAATACGACTTGGGAAACAAAGTCAAGTTGACTTTTCAGACCGGGGCAGTGCATTACGCTCGGCTAGGTCTTACGCCCATGTCACTGGGTAGTAACGAAGGCTTGAATTACTCCGATTCCCGCATTACGCGAGATAGTAATTGGTACACCGCTGGTGTTGTCTGGGGCTTCTAAGCCTTGGCCTTCCCACGGATCACCCACGGATTGTTTTCCAGATACCTGAAGATTATTTGACTTATGAAGCACTATTTGATTCACTTTATTCGCATCGTGGCTTTTGCCATGGTGTCGCTGACTTTGGTTTCCTGCGGGGGAGGGGGGTATGCGCCAACGCTTCGGACACCATTGCGGACATTGCCAGCGAATTTTTCCGAGCTGAAGGCAATTGCTTATTCCCCTTATCGAAATGCAGAAAAGGGAGAGTTACCATCTCCAGAGCAGGATTTGCGTGAAGATATTGTTGTAGCAGACTTGCAGAAACTACAGCAAAGTGGATTCCAACTCATTCGTTTATATAGTTCTAGACATGTTGGGGAATTGATTCTCAAGGTTATTTCTGAAAATAAGTTGGGACTCAAGGTAATGCTTGGTGCCAATCTTGCAAAAGAAATGGCTAGTGAGGAGGACAAACAAGCAGCAGTGCAAAATAATTTGCTGGAGCTGCAATCTGCGATTGATCTTGCAAAACGTTATAGTGGTATCGTTGTAGCGGTTAGTGTTGGTAATGAAAATTTGAAAAACCAATCTTCCAATGCTATTGACCCAGCACAAATGGTTCGATACCTGAAAATGGTTAGAAATGGTATTGTGCAGCCTGTGACTACGAGCGATGACTGGGCTTTTTACGCAAACGAAGCATCATACGATGGCGGAACCAAAAAAATGGAGTATCAGATGAATATGCCGAATTTGGTACTCTCCGCAGTGGATTTTGTTTCCATTCATACGTATCCCATGTGGGATGCGGTGGCCACTTTCAATGCTCCTATCGGGGAACTGTGGGATTGGCGCCAAACTGGGGTGCCCGAACAGCAACGAGCTGCGGCCATGATGGATGCGGCCGTGGCAGTGCTTGATACGCACTACGAGAAGACTCGCGCTTACTTGGACGCACGAGAGTTGTCGCACATGCCCATCATCGTCGGGGAAACGGGATGGAAATCCAGTGGTGAAGATTTTAAAGATCACAACGTTACTGTCTATCGTGCGCTTTCATTTATGGCGTCAACGGCGAACCAAGCGATGTACCGCGAAAAAGTGCAATCTTGGCAGGAAAAAAATGGCGTTAACGTGGTTTGGTTTTCTTCGTTCGATGAACCTTGGAAGCAGCAATATACGACCGGCGGTAGTACTGTTTTTGGCGACGATTATTTTGGGATTTTTGACAGCAACGCTGTGGAAAAGGTTTCGGGTACTTCTGTGAGCTGGGTGGATCTCAATGCAGCCAAACAAATTTCCAAACACTCCCAAGGAGAATGGCAGGTATTTCCAGTTGTGACTCAAAATACGATTATTCCTATTACGTGGGACAAGTCCGTAGGCGAGGTGGATAGTAGTGGTGTCTGGACTATCAGTCCCGTGGCAGATCAGAATTGGGGATGGGGTGCATCCCTTCTCGCAGATGATCCTAGCCATACCGAGAGTGGGGATGCCCTCCATGATGTCGCGGATATGTATGCCACTGGTACCCTGAAGTTCAGGGTCAAGACTACCTATTCTGGAAGTCTATGCGTCGGGGCGATCACGAATAACAGGGATGCATTGGAATCGCAAAACTGCATTGCACTGACGAGTGGAAAATATGGATTCGTAAATTCTGGACAGTGGGTGGATGTTTCGATACCCCTCAAAGAATTCCTACAAAACTCCAATTGGGTCTTGCATCCCTTCATGATTGCTGGATTCCAGAGTGGGCTGGGTACTGCATTACCAAAGATCTATATCGAAAAAGTGTCTTACTCGCCTACTGGCCAGTGAGGAGCATTGGAGTTTGCTTCCAGTCAGGAGTAGTCAAGGTATAGTCCTTAAGTATTTCTATAACTGATAGGACTCAGACGGTTTGCTGACTGGATTCCGAGGCACCCCGCCCCGGCTGCCTGAAAAGGAAGCCGGGGTTTTTTTTGAACTTCGTGTAGTAACATGATGGACGGTCCATTCTGATTACATGATGGAACATATCGAATCATTGTTGAATTCCAAGTAGGAATCGTGTCATGACCTTTTCAGCAGAAACTCAGTATTCCCAAAAACACGGTTTGTACGACCCACACAACGAACACGACTCCTGCGGCGTAGGTTTTGTTGCCCACATTCGAGGGAACAAGTCCCATGACATCATTACCAATGCCCTGAAGATTCTGGAAAATCTGGATCATCGCGGTGCTGTAGGGGCAGACAAGCTGATGGGCGATGGGGCTGGTATCCTGATCCAGGTTCCCGATGACTTGTACCGGCAGGATTTGCAAAGCCAGGGTATTGCACTCCCGCCACCGGGTGAATACGGGGTGGGAATGATTTTTCTGCCCAAGGAAAATGCCTCGCGCCTGGCTTGCGAGCAAGAATTGGAGCGTGCCGTCAAGGAAGAAGGGCAAGTCGTTTTAGGCTGGAGGGATGTGCCCATTGACCGCGAAATGCCGATGTCCCCCGTGGTGCGCGCCAAGGAGCCTGTCATACGCCAGCTCTTCATTGGCCGGGGCAACGATGTCATCGTCCAGGATGCTTTGGAGCGCAAACTCTATGTGATCCGCAAAACCGCGAGTACCCGCATTCGTGGATTGCAGTTACACCATGGTCAAGAGTATTACGTAGCCAGTATGTCCACGAGAACCGTGGTCTACAAAGGCTTGCTTTTGGCTTCTCAAGTGGGAACCTATTACCTGGATTTGCGCGATCCGCGCTGCATTTCTGCACTGGGGCTGGTTCACCAACGGTTTTCCACCAATACATTCCCGGAATGGCCGCTCGCGCATCCCTACCGGTATATCGCCCACAATGGCGAAATCAATACGGTACGTGGCAATTTCAATTGGATGCGGGCGCGGGAAGGGGTGATGTCGTCCCCCGTTTTGGGTGCGGATTTGCAAAAGCTGTATCCCATCAGTTATCCCACGCAATCCGATACGGCCATTTTCGACAATTGCCTGGAATTGCTTACCATGGCTGGCTACCCACTTAGTCAGGCCATGATGATGATGATCCCGGAGCCATGGGAACAGCACACTGCGATGGACGAGCGTCGCAAGGCGTTTTATGAGTACCACGCCTCGATGCTTGAACCCTGGGATGGTCCGGCAAGCATCGTGTTCACCGATGGCAGGCAGATCGGCGCCACGCTGGATCGCAATGGCCTGCGACCATCGAGGTATTGGGTGACCAGTGACGATCTGGTGGTGTTGGCTTCGGAGTCTGGAGTCTTGCCTTTTCTGGAATCGAAGGTGGTGCGGAAGTGGAGACTCCAGCCCGGAAAGATGTTCATGATCGACCTGGAATTGGGTCGATTCATCGAGAACGACGAAATCAAGGCCTCGCTTGCGCATAGCAAGCCATACAAACAGTGGATTGAAAACCTTCGCGTCCGTATTGAGTATCTTGCCAAGCCGATGGAAGTCCCGGCACTTGCCGAGCACGCGGGTTCCTTGTTGGAATTGCAGCAGGCATTTGGCATGACGGAGGAAGATCTCCGGTTCCTCATGCTCCCCATGGCGACGAATGCCGAGGAACCTGTGGGGTCGATGGGGAATGACAGCCCATTGGCCGTGCTGTCGGATCGTCCGAAGCCTCTGTACAACTACTTCACGCAATTGTTTGCGCAAGTCACAAACCCGCCTATCGATCCGATACGCGAATCTATTGTGATGAGCTTGGTCACTTTTGTTGGCCCCAAGCCCAATCTCCTGGATATCAACCAGGTCAATCCTCCTCTGCGTCTGGAGCTGTCGCAACCCATTTTGGGTTTTGCGGAAATGCAATTGCTGCGCACTATCGACTCGCACACACAGGGCAAATTCCGCAGTTGTGTGGTCGATATCACGTACCCCGTCGAATGGGGCGCTGCGGGGATTGAGGCGCGATTGGCTTCGTTGTGCGCGCAAGCCGTCGATGCGATTCGCGCAGGCCACAACATCCTGATCATCAGTGACCGTGGCGTGGAGGCCACCCGGGTGGCGATTCCGGCATTGCTGGCCTTGTCGGCTATCCATCAACACTTGGTGCGCCAGGGTATGCGGACCTTGGCTGGCTTGGTCGTGGAAACAGGATCGGCCAGGGAAGTCCACCACTACGCCGTATTGGCTGGCTATGGCGCGGAAGCCATTCATCCCTATTTGGCGTTGGAAACCCTGGCACAACTGGCTCCGACCCTGCCCCAGTCCCCCGAACCGGCCAAAGTGCTGGGCAACTACATCAAGGCGGTAGGCAAAGGGTTGGCCAAAGTCATGTCGAAGATGGGGGTTTCCACGTACATGAGCTACTGTGGCGCCCAGCTCTTCGAGGCCATTGGATTGACGAGCGAGACCGTTGACAAGTACTTCACCGGCACGCCGAGCAGGGTCGAGGGGGTCTCCGTTTTTGGCATCGGGGAAGAAGCGTTGCGCATGCATCGCAGTGCCTTTGCCGCCAAGCTGCCTGCGTCCAGGCATCTCGATAGTGGCGGCGATTACGCTTGGCGTGCGCGTGGCGAAGAGCACATGTGGACGCCGGATGCCATCGCCAAACTCCAGCACAGCACCCGCGCCAACAAGTGGGAAACCTACCAGGAATATGCGCGAATCATCAACGACCAAACCCGCAGACAGATGACCTTGCGGGGGCTTTTCGAGTTCCAGGTCGATCCTGCGCGTGCCATTCCCTTGGAAGAAGTGGAACCAGCACAGTCCATCGTCCGCCGTTTTGCCACCGGTGCCATGTCTTTGGGGTCGATTTCGACCGAAGCGCACGCGACCTTGGCTGTGGCCATGAATCGCATTGGGGGCAAAAGCAATACCGGGGAAGGGGGAGAAGACCCCGCACGCTACCGCAAGGAACAGCAGGGCATTCCAATTCAAGCGGGGGACACGCTCAAAGGCATCGTCGGCGCAGACGTGGTCGAAGTCGATTTGCCCCTGCAAGAAGGGGACAGCCTGCGCTCGCGCATCAAGCAGGTGGCGTCGGGTCGTTTCGGCGTCACAGCGGAATACCTGGCCAGCGCAGACCAGATCCAGATCAAGATGGCCCAGGGCGCCAAACCGGGGGAAGGGGGCCAATTGCCCGGTGGCAAGGTATCGGCGTACATCGGCAAATTGCGGCATTCCGTACCGGGTGTAGGGTTGATTTCTCCGCCGCCGCACCATGACATTTATTCGATCGAGGATTTGGCGCAATTGATTCACGATCTCAAAAATGTCGCTCCCCATGCCGCCATCAGTGTCAAGCTGGTATCCGAGATCGGCGTGGGCACCGTCGCTGCGGGGGTTGCCAAATGCAAGGCGGATCACTTGGTCATTGCTGGCTATGACGGTGGAACGGGGGCGTCTCCCTGGTCATCGATCAAGCATTGCGGCAGCCCCTGGGAAATCGGACTCGCGGAAACCCAACAAACCTTGGTGCTCAATCGCCTGCGTGGGCGGATCCGCGTGCAGGCCGACGGCCAAATGAAGACAGGGCGCGATGTGGTGATCGCGGCCTTGCTCGGCGCGGACGAATTCGGCTTTGCCACAGCGCCGCTCGTCGTCGAAGGCTGCGTCATGATGCGCAAGTGCCATCTCAACACCTGCCCAGTGGGGGTCGCTACCCAGGACCCCGTGTTGCGGCGAAAGTTCTCCGGCAAACCGGAACACGTGGTCAACTACTTTTTCTTCGTTGCGGAAGAAGTGCGCCAGATCATGGCCTCGTTGGGCATCCGCAAATTCGACGACCTCATTGGGCGCTCCGATTTGCTCGATATGCGCGCCGGGATCGGGCATTGGAAGTCGCAAGGGCTGGATTTCAGCAGATTGCTTGCGCAGCCGCAGGCCCCCGTCGATGTGCCCCGCTACCACGTCGAAGAGCAGGAACACGGCCTGGATCGCGCCCTGGACCAAGAGCTGATGCAATCGGCGCAGCGCGCCATCGACAACGGAGAGCGCGTCACCTTGGCGCTTCCGTTGCGCAATGTGCATCGTTCTACAGGGGCCATGCTGTCCGGCGCGGTGATTCGCAAGCATCCGGAGGGACTGCCGGATGACACGATCCACGTGACCTTTCGCGGGACTGCGGGCCAATCCTTCGGCGCATTCCTGACCAAGGGCATCACGCTGGTCGTCGAGGGCGATGCGAATGACTACACCGGCAAAGGCTTGTGCGGCGGTCGGGTGGTCGTTCGACCCAGCGCCGAATTCCAGGGGGCAGCGCACAGCAACATCATCGTGGGGAACACGGTTCTATTTGGCGCCACCAGTGGCGAAGCCTTCTTCCGGGGCGTTGCCGGGGAGCGCTTTGCGGTACGGCTGTCGGGGGCATCAGCGGTCGTCGAAGGGGCGGGAGACCATGGCTGCGAGTACATGACCGGCGGAACGGTCGTGGTACTGGGCATCACAGGCCGCAATTTCGCAGCCGGGATGAGTGGTGGCATTGCCTACGTCTACGACGAAGATGGCCAGTTTGCCTCGCGCTGCAACACCGTTATGGTGGCCTTGGAGCGCACGTTGGCCTCTTCGGAGCAATTGCAAATACTCGGCCAGCAGTATTGGCACCGAGGCAAAAGCGACGAAGAGCAGCTCAAGGCGTTGATTGCCGAGCACCATCGATGGACAGGCAGCCAACGTGCAGCGGAGCTTCTTGCCGATTGGGGAAATTCTTTGCGCAAGTTTGTCAAAGTCTTCCCCCATGAGTACCGCAGAGCATTGGGAGAACTAGCCCAAGCAAAAGTGGATGGCGTGAAAAGTGCCTAAACTTCCACAATAAAGGAACATATCATGGGCAAGATCACAGGATTCATGGAACTGGATCGGATCGAAGAAAAATACGAACCAGCCAAAGAGCGTATTCGTCACTATCGGGAATTCGTTGCCAAACTCAGCGATGCGGAAGCCCACCAGCAAGCAGCGCGTTGTATGGATTGCGGAACTCCATTTTGTAATTATGGTTGCCCCATCCACAATATCATCCCCGATTTCAACGATCAGGTGTACAAGGGAAACTGGGAACGTGCTGCGGAGGTATTGCATGGCACAAACAATTTCCCAGAAATTACGGGGAGGATTTGCCCTGCGCCTTGTGAAGCAGCCTGTACCCTGAATATCGATGCCAAGCCCGTTGGCATTCGCTCGATCGAGCGGGTCATTGCCGATGTGGCGTGGGATCGTGGGTGGGTGCGTGCGTATCGCCCAGTGCAGAAGACGGGCAAGCGTGTGGCCATCGTCGGCTCCGGCCCGGCTGGGCTGGCTGCTGCGCAGCAGCTCGTCAGAGCCGGGCACGACATCGTGGTCTTCGAGAAAAACGAACGCGCCGGGGGGCTGCTTCGGTACGGCATTCCCGATTTCAAACTCGACAAATCCCTGATTGATCGACGTATCGAACAAATGCAGGAAGAAGGTGTTATTTTCAAAACCGGCGTGCAAATTGGAAAACTGGCACGCAGAGCGGAAATACTCAATCTTTCCACGCAGGTGCTCGAACCGGAACAGCTATTGCAAGAATTCGATGCCGTGTTGCTCGCTGTGGGGTCGGAATGCCCGCGTGATTTGCCCGTACCCGGTAGGGAATTGTCTGGCGTTCATTTTGCGATGGAATTGCTGACACAACAAAATCTGGACAACTACCGCGCACAAACGGGCCCAATCCAGTTGCAAGGCACGCATGTCATCGTCATCGGTGGTGGCGATACGGGTTCGGACTGTGTAGGAACCAGCAATCGGCACGGTGCAAAAAGCGTGACGCAATTCGAAGTGCTCCCGCAGCCCCCCGTCGAAGAAAATCGCCCCCTGACCTGGCCCTATTGGCCGCTGAAATTGCGTACGAGTTCCAGCCACGCCGAAGGTTGCGTAAGAGAGTTTGCGATTGCCACGAAAGCATTCCTGGGAGACAACGGCAAGCTACAAGGGTTGCGGACGATTCGCACGGAATGGAAAGACGGGCAATGCCGGGAAATGCCTGGCACCGAACAGGAATTTCCAGCAGATGTGGTGTTGCTGGCCATGGGCTTCGTACATCCTTTGCCCGATCTGCTGGATGCCTTTGGCGTTCGCAAGGATGGCCGGGGCAATGCCGCTGCGACGACCGAAGCGCAGGGTGGCTATGCCACGAGCGTGGCCAAAGTCTTTGCTGCGGGCGACGTGCGCCGTGGCCAAAGTCTGGTTGTCTGGGCGATTCGGGAAGGTCGCCAGGCAGCCCATGCCATCGATAAGTTTTTATTGGGCAGCAGCACCTTGCCTTGGTGATTGCGATGGCGGATAGCGGGGATAGCGGGGATCAGGCATCCCCTTGAGAGAAAATCCCCGCCCCTGTCACCCCCTTTGCTTTTTTCCCCCACCTGGATCATTCGATGGAACCCGAACGTGTCAATGCCATTGGCAATCAGCTCTCCGATCTGCTGGCTCGCACCCGCGAGTTACGGAGGCTTCTTTGACTACGACGCCAAATACGAGCGGCTGCGCACGGTCAACGCTGCGCTAGAGGATCCCACAGTCTGGGACGACCCCAAGCGTGCCCAGGAATTGGGCAAGGAAAAGAAGCTCTTGGAGGGCGTGGTCATCACGCTGTCCGATCTGGATCACCATCTGCAAGATGATGCAGAGCTGTTCGCGTTGAGTCGCGACGATGGGGACGTGGACAGCCTCGCCCATATCGAGGCCAGCACCGCGCAGTGGGAGGCCACCGTCAAGGAACTCGAATTCCGGCGGATGTTCAACAACCCGGCCGACCCTCTGAACTGCTTTCTGGACATTCAGGCCGGCGCTGGGGGCACCGAAGCCTGCGACTGGGCCAATATGCTGCTGCGCCAGTATTTGCGTTACGCGGAACGCAAGGGCTTTCGCACGGCCTTGGAAGATGAAACCCCTGGGGACACGGCAGGGATCAAGAGCGCGACGATCAAGATCGAAGGGGAATACGCCTTTGGTCTGCTGCGCACCGAAACCGGGGTGCATAGGCTGGTGCGCAAAAGTCCCTTCGACTCTGCGGGGGGGCGGCATACCTCTTTTGCGTCGGTGTTCGTATACCCGGAAGTCGATGATTCGATCGTCATCGATATCAACCCCAGCGAAGTGCGTGTGGATACGTTCCGCGCCAGCGGGGCAGGCGGGCAGCACATCAATAAGACCGATTCCGCAGTGCGGCTGACGCACCTGCCCACAGGCATCGTCGTGCAGTGTCAGGATGGGCGCAGCCAGCATAGCAACCGGGACGTCGCATGGAAGCGGCTGCGCAGCCGCCTCTACGACTTCGAGCTGCGCAAGCGCCAGGCGCAGCAGCAGCAGCTCGAAGACACGAAAACCGATGTGGGCTGGGGGCACCAGATCCGTAGCTACGTCTTGGACAACAGCCGAATCAAGGATTTGCGTACCAATGTCGAAACGGCGGCGACGCAGAAGGTGCTTGATGGCGACCTTGATCTCTTCATCGAAGCATCGCTGAAGCAAGGAGTGTGAACGCTATGGCCCTGAATACCACGCATCCCCCCGACGAGCTGCAAGGCCCCCACGTCCTCGCGGCAGTGGATGACTACCTTGCTGTGCTCGACCCTCCTTTTTTGCTGGAGCAATGATTCATGTTGCCTACGCATCCCTCCGCTGCCCGTGCGATTCATCGTGCTGACTACCGTCCCCCTGCGTTCTGGATCGATACGGTTGCGTTGACGTTCGACCTCGACCCTGCCAAGACCAGGGTGCTCAACCGCATGACGCTGCGGCGCAACCCGGCAGTGGCTGCCCAGGCGCTGCGGCTCGATGGGGAAGACCTCAGCCTCGTTCGCGTGCTATGCAATGGCGCGGGCACGTCGTTCCGGCTGGAAGAGGGGGTGCTCGTGCTCGAAAAACTGCCGAGCGACGACAAGCCTTTCGAGCTGGAAATTTTCACGACGTGTACGCCGGTGGACAACACCCGCCTGATGGGCCTCTACGTCAGCCAAGACACCTTCACCACCCAGTGCGAGCCGGAAGGGTTTCGCCGAATCACCTACTTTCTGGACCGGCCTGATGTGATGGCGCGGTTCACCGTCACGCTGCGCGCAGATCGTGACCGCTACCCTGTGCTGCTGTCCAACGGCAATCTTGTCGATAGCGGGCCTCTCGACGGGAACCGGCACATGGCGACGTGGGAGGATCCCTTCCGCAAACCCTGCTACCTTTTCGCGCTCGTGGCTGGCAAGCTGGCTTGCAGGGAGCAGCGCGTGGTGTCCCGCACGGGCAAGGAGCACTTGTTGCAGGTGTACGTGCGCCCGGCAGACATCGAAAAAACCGAACACGCGATGCAGTCGCTCTGCAAATCGGTAGTGTGGGATGAATCCCGCTTCGGGTTGAGCCTGGATTTGGAGCGCTACATGATCGTGGCGACCTCCGACTTCAACATGGGCGCCATGGAAAACAAGGGACTCAACATTTTCAACAGCAAGTACGTGCTTGCTGCGCGTGCGACGGCCACCGATGCGGACTTTGCCAATATCGAGCGCGTCATTGGCCACGAGTACTTCCACAACTGGACGGGCAATCGCATCACCTGCCGGGACTGGTTCCAGCTCAGCCTGAAGGAAGGGTTGACGGTCTTTCGCGATCAGGAATTCAGCATGGACTTGTGCGCGCAGCCTTCAGCGCGTGCGGTCCAGCGCATTAGCGAAGTGCGCGACCTGCGCACGGTGCAGTTTGCCGAGGACGCCAGCCCTGTGGCGCACCCCGTCCGCCCGGATAGCTACGTGGAAATCAACAACTTCTACACGGCGACGGTCTACGAAAAGGGCGCCGAAGTCGTTCGCATGATGCAAACCCTTGTCGGCAGGGAAGGTTTTGCTGCGGGGATGCGCTTGTATTTCGAGCGCCACGACGGCAGTGCGGTGACGTGCGAGGACTTTCTTCGCGCTGTGTCCGACGCCAACCCGGGTTCGCTGCTGGCTACGCGGTGCGCAGCCTTCGAGCGCTGGTACAGCCAGGCCGGGACGCCGAGGATCGTTGTGTCCGACCACTACGACCCCGACGCTGCCACCTATACCTTGCATCTGGCGCAAAACTGCCCGCAATGTCCTGGGCAGGCTACTGCGGCGCCTTTTGTGCTCCCGATCGCATTGGGACTGGTCGGCGCACGCACGGGGGCTGCACTGCCCTTGCATCCTCAGAGCGAGATTCCCGGTCGACAAGACGGAGACAGCCTGCTGGTCGTGCTGGATCAATCGCAGTGTTCGTTGCGCTTCGAGCAGGTGCAGGAGCCACCGGTTCCCTCGCTGCTGCGCGGATTCAGTGCGCCGGCCATCGTCCAGTATGCCTACAGCGATGATCAGCTCTACACACTGCTGGCGAACGATACGGATCCCTTCAACCGATGGGAGGCCGGGCAGCGCTTGGCGTTGCAGCATGCCGTTGCGGTCATCACCTCCGGTACAGGTACCGGGGACACAGGAGCGCTGAGCGGGCGTTTTCTGGATGCGATGCGTGGAGTGCTGCGCCATCCCGGTCTCGATCCCGCCTTCAAGGACTTGGTGCTGACTTTGCCGAGCGAGGCCTACATCTCCGAGCAGCTCGACGTCGTCGACCCCCAGCGTATCCATGCCGTGCGAGAGGCCATGCGAACCCAGCTTGCCACTGCGCTCCAGGAAGATTGGCAATGGGCCTACGAGCAGCATGGCGACAACGGGGGGTACCGCTTCGACCCCGTCTCCTGCGGACGGCGTGCGTTGTGCGGACTGGCATTGGCCTATCTCTGCCTGGCTGCGGAGGTCGAGCAAGCAATGCAGGCGCATCCGGTCTGGCCCGGCAAGGCTTATCAGCGCTGCAAGGATGCGGACAACATGACCGACCGCTTCCATGCGCTCAGCGCCCTGGTGCATAGCGGAAACGCTTTGGCGCAGCCTGCGCTGGCCCGGTTCTACGAGCAGTTCCGTAGCGAGGAGTTGGTGATCGACAAGTGGTTTGCCCTGCAGGCCGGGTGCAACGACCGGGGCGGGCAAGTGTTGTCGGCAGTGCGGAAGTTGCTCCAGCACCCCGATTTCACGCTACGCAACCCCAACCGTGCGCGCAGCGTGATCTTCAGCTACTGCCTCCACAACCCTGGGGCTTTCCACAGGGTCGATGCCGGGGGCTATGTGCTTTGGGGGGAACAGGTGCTGGCCATCGACGCGATCAACCCGCAAGTGGCCGCACGGCTGGTTCGTGCGATGGACAACTGGAAGAAGCTGGCCCAACCGTACCGCGACGGGGCTTTCGATGCATTGAGCCGACTGGCCGGGAAGGCCGATCTGAGCAAGGATGTACGCGAGCTTGTCACCCGCGTGCTGGCGGATTGACTACAACCGGATGGGGAGGAAGGCAGCAAGAGCCTGACAAACTCCTGGGCTGTGGTGTGAAGCCTGCCGATACGCCGGATTCTGTGCGCCGGGGGAAACCCCAGCGTGACCGCCATTCCTCTGGGCGTCTGGTCACCCAGGCGCTCAATGCTACCTACCCGCACGCTCGGGGGGCACCGTCGGCGCGTGCCTACTTGGTATTGCTGCGCGTAGAGATTGCCCGTTTCACCCACCACCGGCTTGCGGCGGCGACTCGTCTCTGTTGCTCTGATCCTCGCCTTCTTCCCCAGGAAATCCCGAAGGTTCCCCGTGGTCTTCGGCGGACAGCCGTTAGCTGCTACGCTGCCCTGTGCAGTCCGGACGTTCCTCCAGTGCCATGGCACCAGCGGCGGCCTGGCAGGCTTCACGGGGCGGGATTATCAGGCCACAGCTCAGAACGACTCGGCATCGAAAGCCCCAGGAATCCATTGCAGCACCCCGGCCTCGACCACGACGACATCGAACCGGCATGGCGGGGGGCTGGCGCAGCGCAGCAAGTAGTAGCGCGCTGCGCGGACGATGCGCCTGCGCTTGGCTACCCCAATGCTGGCTGCTGCCCCGCCATGTTGTCCATTGCTGCGCGACCGTACCTCCACAAACACCAAGGTACCATCTTGCGCCCGCAAAATCAGGTCGATTTCCCCTCCACCTCGCCCGGGCGTGCGGTAGTTGCGCTCCACCAGCCGCAACCCGGCCTGCTGCAGGTGCGCCAACGCGGCGTTTTCTGCATCGTCGCCGAGGGCTTTGGTGGTGAGGGGGTGTGTGCGGGTACCAGGAGGCATGGGTGCATGGCCAGTGTCTCTTTCGAAGCCCATTGTGCGCCCCGTGTGACGTAGGTTGTATCTCCCGACTATTGAACGCAAGAAAGCCTGGTCGATGTCCTCCATTCTTTCCTGTCCGGCAACATGGCGTTTGGCTGTTGCGAAGGCTGTTACGAAACCTCGCATCGATATCGAAACAGGGTTGGTCACGCTCTTCTTGGTGTCGTTCCCTTTGTTTGTCGTGACACTGCGCTCGTGGGCCAGCACCATGCTGCTAGTGGGGGCGGTACTGTGTACGCTGGCCTTGGTGCTGCGCCAGCAGAACACCGTGTGGGCGGAAGAGACTGTATGGCTACGTCGCGCCGTCTTGCTCACCTTGCTAGCGCCCGCAATGGCTACGGCTTTGGGATGCCTGCTGCGGGGCCAATGTACATGGACACTGTTCGATACGCCGTTCCGGTTCGTACTGGCCGCCATCGTTTTCTGGTTCGCGGTGGATCGAAAGATCGACTTCTTGCGGGTCTTTCAGTACGTCGTCGTCGCCACTTTGCTGGGGATGGCGTTGCATCAGCTTTTCTTTCCGCAGCCTCGGTTGTGGGGGCCGCATCGGATGTCCACGTACTTCGCCGATCCACTGGCCTTTGGCTATTTGTCTTTGACGCTAGGACTGGTCAGTCTGGCGTCCATCGACGCGCTGGGCAAGGACTCCCCGGTCGTGGTGGGATGCAAACTGCTGGGGGCTGTGGTGGGTGGATTGCTCTCGGTCTATTCCAGCAGCCGCACTGGGTGGTTGGCGGTGCCGATTTTGGTGGGGCTATGGTGGCTGGGTAGATCGTGTGTTGGGGATGTGCGTGGGCAGAGGATACGAATTGCTGTGGTGGGCGTTGCCGTCGTGGTGGTAGCGGGTGCATGGATGTCGCCGATGGAACGGCGTGTGGAGTCTGCTATCCAGGAAGTCCAGCACTATCCGTGGACAGGGCTTGCACCGGAAACTTCTGTGGGGATTCGGATTTCTTTGCTGCGTATCGCCAACGACATGTTTCAGGCGCATCCAGTCGCTGGCGTTGGAGACACACGGCTTATGCAAGCACATCTGCCTGCTCAGGTGCAAGAGTACGCCACCTTCCAGACTCAGCGCATCGCCTTGAAATCAGGCTTCCACAACGAAATCGTGACAAACACCATCCGTCACGGGCTTCCCGGGCTGGTTGCGTACACGATGTTGTTTGTGGTTCCCTGGGTCGTGTTTCGGCGTCAACTGCGCAGCCCGGTTCGAGCACAGCGGGCCAATGCCAGGGTGGGGATCGTATGTATCGTCTGTATAAGCGTCAGCAGCCTGAGCACGGAAGTGTTCGATATGAAACACATGGCCAGTTTTTGGGCGCTTACCCTTGC
Source organism: Candidatus Symbiobacter mobilis CR (assembly GCF_000477435.1). Classification (NCBI taxonomy): domain Bacteria; kingdom Pseudomonadati; phylum Pseudomonadota; class Betaproteobacteria; order Burkholderiales; family Comamonadaceae; genus Candidatus Symbiobacter; species Candidatus Symbiobacter mobilis. The sequence goes on along the minus strand of NC_022576.1, from coordinate 1,762,779 downwards.
GTTGCTGTGCGCATCTGCCATGGCTGCCGATGACCCGTCTACGCCGTCTGCAGAAACCGAGAGGATGCCATGATGAGGGAAGAGGACTATGCGATGACCTTTGCCTGTTTTGGTTCGGTAGACACCACGAAGATTTGCGTTGATAGCCTGGTGCGTGCGGGCACGCCGCTGAGCCGGGTGGTGGTTGTCGACAACGGTTCGACGGACGGCACCGTTGAATATCTACGTTCCTTGCCATTGGGCGGCTGTATCGTCAACAAGAGCAACCTGTCTTGCGGTGCGGCGTGGAACCAGGGGATATTGCACTTCCAGTCGGAATGGACTGTGGTGATGAACAACGATATTCTGGTGCCACCAGGATGGGTCGAAGAGCTGATTGCCATTGCCAATACGCACGGCTTGTCCATCATTTCCCCAGCGATGGTCGAAGGAGAGGCGGACTACGACTTCGAGTCTTTTGCCGAAAAGTCGGGTGCAACGATGCGCGACGTTTTTCGGCACGGTACCCAGAGCGCTGTTTGTTTGTGCATCCATCGTCGTGTTTTCGAGGAAATCGGGTATTTCCGCGCGCACCCCAAACTGCTGGGGTTCGAGGACGCGATCTTTTTTCACGACTTGGCGCAAACGTCCCTGCGCCGCGCCATCACCGGAAGGGTATGGATCCATCACTTCGGTTCGATCACTCAGAAAGCGATGAAAAAAGCGATGGGGAAGAGGGAGCGGGAGGAGTTGATGCACGTCAATAAGCGACGGCTCTTGCAACAAAGCTGGATGGAACGCAAGCTATCCCGGTTTCGTGCCCAACGGCAGGCGCATGGATGGAAAACCGAGGAGTTGGCACGCTATGGCATGACCCTGCACGGCGAGCGCGTAGGGGGTGCGTGGGTGTGGAGATAGTGCGGAGACGCTGGGCATCAAGGCGCCGTGCAGAACCGTCAGCCGGTCCCCCAATACCGACATGGGCGCCTACCGGCGTGTTTTTGTTTTGGGCGCCGCCTTCTTCCCCTTGGTCTTCCCTGCCTTCCCCCCAAGCTTCTTGGTTGCTTTGGGTGCAGCACGGGTGGGGCTGCGTGCCGATGTGTGGGCCTTGGCCTTGGTAGCAGCTTGGGCATGTTTTTGCGCTGAACGCAGAGGGCGCTTCTTGGCCGTAGTAGGCAGATACACCAGTACCTTCTGGCCCTTGGCAAAGGTGACGGACGACGAGACCTTGTTCCACTGTGCGACGCTGGCCGCGCTGAGCTTGTAGCGTGCGGCGAGTTGGGCAACGGATTCTTTTTTGCGTGCGCGAACCCAGGTCTTGCGCAGCACAACTTCCGGGGCCAGGGCCAGGTAGCTGTTTTCGGCGACACGCTCGCTCACGTCGTGGCGGATCCCGTTGCTGCGGCGGACGACCAAGGTCGAGCCAGCACGAATCTGCATTCTGGGCGGAATCTTGTTGACGCTGCGCAGCTCGTCCTCGCCCATTCCTATCCGCTTGGCTGCTTCGCGCGCCGTCAGCGTGGTGGGCGCGATCCACGCCGTCCAACTCGCTAGACGGTCGCCGGTGAAGGATTCCAGATTGCTCTGAAAACGCTCGGCCTTGTCCCAGGGCAGCAATATTTGTGGATGACCTGCCGCCAAGAGCACAGGCTTGGTGCTGCTGGGGTTGAGCGACCGAAACTCTGCCAGCGAGATTTCCGCCAGCGAGGCAGCGACAGCCACGTCGATGTCTTGGCGAATCTCCACCGTCTGAAAGTACGGATGGTTCGGAATCGATGGCAGTCGGATGCGGAAGGCGTCGGGGGCCGCGATGATGTTTTTGACGGCTTGTAGCTTGGGGACGTACATCCGCGTTTCCATCGGCATCGGCAGATCGGCATACGAGGCGCTGGCTCCCGCCTTACGGGCCTGGGTGACGGCGCGGGTTACCCGTCCTTCCCCCCAGTTGTAGGCGGCGAGGGCGAGGTGCCAGTCGCCAAACATGTCGTAGAGTTTTTGCAGGTAGTCCAGCGCAGCGCGGGTAGAAGCCAGCACATCCCGCCGGTCGTCCTGGAACATGTTTTGGCGCAAGTCGAAATTGCGGCCCGTAGCCGGCATGAATTGCCACATCCCGGCTGCCTTCGCGCTGGAGATGGCCTGGGGGTTGAAAGCACTTTCCACGAAGGGCAGCAGGGCCAACTCGGTCGGCATGTTGCGGCACTCCAGCTCTTCGACGATGTGGAAGAGGTATTTGCTTCCGCGCTCGACCATGCGCTCGACGTAATCGGGTCGGCTGCTGTACCACAGCTCGCGTTCGCGCACCAGCTCGGTGTCCAAATCGGGCATGGCAAAGCCACGCCGGATGCGATCCCACAGATCTTGGGGAGCGGTCAGGGGATGGACATCCTGACCACGCAGCAAGGAGGGCTGTAAGGGTTGGAGACGAATCCCCGTCGCCCGTGGGGGATCGACGGGGGTCACCGTGGCCCCCGTCGGCACGGCAGGGATGGCTGTGGAAACAGGGGCAGGAACATCGCGTTGCATGGACAACGGCCATTCCAGGGTGGCGCATCCAGTCAGCAGCAGCGTGGCTGCGACGATCCAGTGGCGTAGTGCATTCAGCATCGGTCTTTCCATCTGCGCAGTGCGGCGAACACGGCCACCGGGTCGGTGGCATCGGGGTCCTGGGCGCGCACTGCGCGTTGGACGGATTCGACGTGGGTACGCAAAAAAGGGTTGACGGCCTTTTCCAGGCCGATCGTCGAGGGTAGGGTCGGCTTGCCATGGCTGCGCAGGGCATGGACCCGATCCTGGTAGTCCCGCAGCGCTATATTGTCCGGTTCGACCCTACGCGCAAAGCGCAGGCAGCCCTCGGTGTACTCGTGCGCACAGCAGACCCTGGTTTCCTCTGGAAGCTGCGCCAAGCGCGAGAGCGATGCCAGCATCTGCTGGGCCGTTCCCTCGAACAGGCGACCACATCCTCCGCTGAAAAGGGTATCACCACAAAACAGGATCGGTGGTTCTGCAGGGGAAGTAAGCAGGTATGCCACGTGCCCGGCAGTGTGGCCTGGAACGTGCAGCACGCGGCAGGGCAGGCCCAACAGCAGAAGTTCTGTGCCATCTTGGCATGGCACCACGGGGCCAGCGATGTGCTCTTGGGGGGCATATACCGTAACTGCAACACCGCCTTCGCGGAGGACCGTAGCGCCGCCATTGCGTAGAGCATGTACCCCACCAGTGTGGTCTGCATGGTGGTGCGTGACTAGAATCGATTCGATTCGCACTCCCAGGCTGTCCGCAGCACGCTGCACCGGGCCTGCGTCTCCCGGGTCCACGACGATGGCCCGTCCGTCCTCCCACAGCATCCAAGCATAGTTGTCTGCAAGGCAGGGGATGGGTACCAGGTTCATGCTCCAAAAAATTATAGGTAGGACGTACCCAAAATTGTCCCAGCTTGGCACCTCCACGCAGACAGTACAAAGCAGTACGGCAAGTGGGGTTTACAACGCTGGGGCGGTTTTGCGTAAGCCCCAATAGGTATGCAACACTGGCTCCAGGCCCCTGCAGGGCAGTATGTTCTGGCGTGGGAACAGGCACAGTTGGATGCTGCTGTGGCCAACGCTTTCGGGTTCCATGCGCTGCAATTGGGTTTTCCGGAACTCGACGGGCTACGCGCCAATCGCATGGCGCATCGCTGGCTGGCTGTTTCGCAGCTCTCGTTGCAGGCGGGTGTTTCTGATCGCTCTGATCGTATTCCCGAGGGCATTCTTGAGCGGATGTCCGAACGTATTCCCGATGTGGTCACAGACTTTGCTGCGCTGCCTTTTCCGGCAAACAGCCTGGATTTGGTGATCCTTCCTCACACCTTGGAACGCGCCACCGACCCCCATGGGGTGTTGCGGGAAGTGGCCCGGGTGCTGGTGCCTGAAGGGGTGGCGGTGCTCACGGGCTTTAACCCCGTGAGCCTGTGGGGCTTGCGCGAGGCGCGTGTGCCCAGGCGGCGGTGGTTGCCTCGTGCCCCTTCCGCAGAGGTAATGGAATTCATCGGTTCTCTGCGCCTGCGCGACTGGCTGGGGTTACTCAGCCTGGAGGTACGGGCCGAACATTTTGGCTGCTACCGACCGATGTGTTCCAGCATGTCGTGGTTGCGGCGTCTGGCGTGGATGGATCGGGCTGGAGAGCGCTGGTGGCCGATCCTGGGCGCGGTGTATTGCCTGGTCGCCGTCAAGCGCGTGCGTGGCATGACGCTGCTCCAGCCGGGGTGGAAGCCCGCCGTATCGCTTGTTGGGGCGCGTGCCGTTTCCCGCAACGGCGTTCGCGCTGTGCAAACCGCAGGCCGGGAACCCTGCTCCCAGGAATCCCAAGGAATGATTCGATGACCGAAGTGGAGATCTACACCGATGGCGCATGCAAGGGCAATCCTGGCACGGGGGGTTGGGGTGTGTTGTTGCAGTACGGGGATAAGCGTAAGGAACTGTGCGGCGGCGAAGTGCATACCACCAACAACCGCATGGAAATGACTGCTGTGATCGAGGCGTTGCGCGCATTGCGCAAGCCCTGCCATGTCACCCTGTATGTCGATAGCCAATACGTGCTCAAAGGCGCCACGGAATGGATGCCGGCATGGAAAGCGCGCAATTGGGTCACTGCGCAGAACACCCCGGTCAAGAACGAGGATTTGTGGCATCGCATCGACGAGTTGCTACGGGAAGGAGGGCACCGCATCGAATGGCGTTGGGTGCGTGGGCATTCCAACCACCCCGGCAACGAACGTGCGGATGCCTTGGCCAACCAGGGGGTGGAAATGGCGCGCCACCGTGCCCGTGCAGGGGCGAAGTGATAGTCAGCCTGCATTGCGCGCCGTCGGCAAGCCACCCCCGGTATGCCCATTAAAAAGGAATGTCGTCGTCCATGTCGCCGTCCATGCCGCCGAAACTACTTCCCGCCGGGGGTGTGGAAGTAGCAGGAAGAGGAGCTGGGGCAGTCTGTGGGACGGGGTCACGGCGTGGTGCAGGGGAAGAATTGCGGGCATATCCCGGCTCGTCCTCTTCGTTGGGAACATTGCGGCTGCCCAGCATCTTCATCTGGTCGACGCGAATTTCCACGGTGTTGCGCTCTTGTCCATCCTTGTCTGTCCATTTGCGGGTACGCAGGCTGCCCTCCACATATACCTGCGAACCTTTGCGCAGGTATTGTTCGACGATGTCGACGAGCCGACTGTGGAACACCAGGCGGTGCCACTCGGTCTGGTCCCGCATCTCGTTGCTTTGCTTGTCGCGCCAGCGCTCAGTAGTCGCGATGGTGACGTTGGCCACCCGGTCGCCGTTGGAAAAGGAGCGAATCTCGGGGTCGCGCCCGAGATTGCCAATCAGGATGACCTTGTTGACGCTAGCCATGTGTAGTCCTCAGAAAAAGGAAAAAAGGGAACAAGACAGGGTGCAGCAAACCATGGGGTGCGATGTGGAGAGCGTGGCAAGCAACCCCATGGTTGCGCAGAACCCGGATGCGCGGGCGATTTTCTATGGAAAAACCCGTGGCGTTGGCCACGCAAGTACCAGCAACTATCCAGAACCAGCCTGCAGGCCGGTATGGCTGCACACTTTGGGAAGGGGTTTGCACCCCCCCCAAAGAGGCGCCGAAACCCTGACTTTCAGGCCGGGGTCACGGCTTACCGCCCTGAAGTGCGTGGTGTCCAACCGGTATTAGTTTTTCGATGATGCAGCAAAGACCACCAATGTCGTTGTGCGGAACGAAAACGGCCTCGACGCACCGCTGGTGCGCCCGTGCGCTGTTTTGGGGGCTGGTCGCGATGGCGTCGTGGTTGGCGCTTGCGCCAGCGCCCCAGGTGCCCGAAGTGCTGCGATGGTGGGACAAAGCGCAGCACACTGCCGGATTCGCAGCCCTGGCATTTTGGGGGCTGGTGGCCTATCCACGCGGACTGAGCAGGCTCGTACCAGGATTGGTGCTATTCGGCGTGGGCATCGAAATCGCGCAGGCGTTCACCGGATGGAGGCACGGAGATTGGCGGGACTGGGCCGCAGACTGCGTGGGGATTGCGCTGGGTTGGGCAGCGTGGCGCTGCCTGCTATGGTGGTGGGGCTGGCGTTCCCGCTCTCGCCCCACGTTTCATGCGTAGGTGTTGACTACCGTCCCCATATTGGTATTGTTGTTCGATGGCGCGGGTTGGGGCAGCGTTTGGAGCATGGCTGCGGCAGCGTTGGATTCCGCGTCGAGCGCCTTGCGCAGTACCAGCATGTGCAAGGCATCCGAAGTGCTGCTTTGGGCTGCGGTCGTGGCCGTGCGAACTGCGGCGGTGTTGGTGATATTCATGCTTTTCTCCCATGTAGTGTGCAAGGTGACCAAGGTGATAAACGACCCCAAGTCTTTATCGGTAGCTCTGCGTCGTTCTGTAGTTGTTTATGACACATACAGCATCGGTGCATGCTGTGCTTGGGAGCCAACGCAGTGACCAGACGTTCCCCAGCGCGCCCCCAGCCCTTGCGCCGCGCACGCTCCGCTGCATCCGCCACCCCCGTTCGCCCGGGCAGGCTTGTCGATGAGCTGCGCAGGTATCAGGCAGAGCTACGCATCCAAAACCAGGCGCTACGGTTCAGCCAGGCTGACGCCGAAGCGGCCTCCGAACGCTTTGCCACCCTGTTTGCGCATGTGCCGCTGGCGTTGATGGTGGTGGATGAGCGCACGCAGGTGTTGCAGCACAACGCACGGGCATTGGCGCTGTTTCGTCCGCTGGAAAGCGATCCGCCGCTGGTCTTTCTGCTGCCTTTCGTGGAACCGGGCATGGCGTCGCAAGTCGAGCAAGGCATCGAATGCGCATGCAGGGAAGGTGCCAGCGTGCTGCACGAGCTGACCTTCCTGTCCGGCATCGACGGGCGTTTCACTGGTGATCTGCACATCGCCTGCTTCGACGACGCAGAGCAGCCCAGCCTTGTCTGCGCCATCATCGACCAAAGTCCTTTGCTGGAGCAGCGCCGCGCTTTGCAGGCCAACCAGCGGATGCTGACCGAGCGCAATGAGGCGCTGGGCCAAAGTCAGGCGCAGATGGCTGCGATCATCGATTCTTCCCTTGATGCCATCGTCAGCGTCGACGAACGGCTGTGCATCTCGGTCTGCAACCCGGCTGCGCAGTCCTTGTTCGACTGTGGCGCTGCGCAGGCCATCGGGCGTGGGCTGGACGTCTTTTTGCCCACCGCAGCGCAGGCGTTGCGCCAGGGGGAGGTCGAGCAAACCGTGCGTCTGGGCGAGATGGATGCAAGGACCCTCGATGGGGTGCAGGTGCCCGTCGAAGTGAGCGTGTCGCGCCAGCGCAATCCGGATGTGGCCACCCTGTTTCTGCGCGATTTGCGCATGAGCAAGGAGCTGGAACGCCGCCGTGCAGTGCTGGAGGCGCAGTTGCTGGAGTCGCAAAAGATGCAGGCCATTGGTACCTTGGCTGGCGGTATCGCGCACGACTTCAACAACATCATCGCGGCGATTCTGGGCAATGTCGCGTTGGCGATGCAGGATGCAGGCAACGAAGGCCCCGTCGGCGTGAGCCTGGCCGAGATCGACCGCGCCGCTCGCCGTGCGCGGGATTTGGTGCGACAGATTCTGACCTTCAGCCGCCACGAACCCCCGCGCCGTTGCTCCGTGATGCTTGCCAGGATCGTCCAAGATGCGGCGCGGTTGTTTCACGTGACCTTGCCGCCGCATATCCAGCTTCGGCAGGCGATTTCCTCCGAACCCTTGTGGGTGATGGCCGATGCGACGCAAATCGAGCAAGCGTTGCTGAACCTGTGTACGAATGCGATGCACGCGATCGGCGACCACGCGGGGTACATCGCCGTGGAACTCGAAGCGGACCATGGCGCATCGCCACCGCAAGCGCTGTTGCGGGTGCGTGATACGGGCAGCGGGATCGATCCGGAGACATTGCAGCGGATCTTCGAACCCTTTTTTACGACCAAGCCGGTCGGTCAGGGTACAGGGCTGGGGCTGTCCGTCGTTCACGGCATCATGCAATCGCATTCCGGCAACATCGCGGTGCGCAGCGCGCCGGGGGAAGGCAGTGAGTTCGTGCTGCGCTTTCCGTTGTGTGCGCAGGCGCCTGTTGCGCAAGCTCCTGCCGTGGCGACGGCGTCAGCAGCGCGCCGCACGGGGCACCGGGTGATGTACGTCGACGACGATGAGGCGCTCGTCTTTTTGGTACAGCGTGCGTTGCGTAGGCGGGGGTACATCGTGACCACCTACGGCGACCCCAAGGATGCCCTCGTTGCGCTCGGCGACGACAGCAACCACGTCGATTTGCTTGTCACCGACTTCAACATGCCCGGCTACAGCGGGGTGGAGCTGATTCGCGACGCCCTGCGCATCCGGCCCGCTTTGCCGGTGGCGCTGGCTTCGGGCTATGTCAGCCCGGACATTGAACGCGATGCGCTGGCTGCGGGAGCGCGCGCCCTGCTGCACAAGCCCAACGACATCGATGAACTCTGCGCGGCCATGCAGGCGCTGCTCGACGGTTAAGGGGGTGGCGTTTGCAGGGGGAACGGGTTTTGCACATCCGGCGCTGCATCGCGACTGCCGTCGCTCCCACAAATACCGCTATGGGGAAGGTGGGACAGCGGGTGGCTTGGGTGTACGGTAGCCAAAAATTGCGCTGCCGACGCGAACCATCGTGCTCCCTGCGGCGATGGCTGCGTCGAGGTCTGCGCTCATACCCATCGATAAGGTATCTAGCTCCCACCCCTGCGCACGTAGGGATTCCCACAGCGCCGTGGCCCGGGCAAAAACGGCCACCTGCCCGGTGGCATCGTCGACGGGGTCGGGAATGCACATTAGCCCGCGCAATCGCAGACGGGGGAGCGCCGCAATCTCCCGCGCCAACGCAGGCACATCGGCAGGCGCCACGCCAGATTTGGTCGGCCCCCCGTCAATATTGACCTGGATGCACACCTGCAAAACGTCCCTCTGCGCAGGGCGTTGCTGGCTGAGGCGCTGCGCGATCTGCATTCGGTCGATCGATTGCACCCAGTCGAAGTGCTCGGCAACGAGTCGGGTTTTGTTGCTCTGGATTGGACCGATGCAATGCCATTCCAAGGGAAGGTGGCGGAGCAGGGTGATTTTTTGCACCGCTTCCTGCACGTAGTTTTCGCCAAAAGCTGTTTGCCCGGCTGCGTACGCTGCCGCCACGTCATCGGCGCTGAAAGTCTTGGATACCGCCAGCAGTTGGACGGCATCTTCATGACGATGGTGACGGATACAGGCTGTCGCAATGCGCTGTCGCACCGATTCCAGCCGCGCAGCCAACGCCGTGGCGTGCGCGTCCATCAGGTTACGACGACGCTTTCGAAGGGGTGGTAGAGCACGTCCACCCAGGCTTCCACTTCTGCAGGGCCGATCTGCAGGAAAGCCATGCAGCGCTCGCCATAGCGCTGCCACTCGCGCTGCACCTCAATGGCTTCGTGTTGGGCGACGAGATGGTCGGCAATCGCTGCGATGGCGACGAGGTTGCGCACTGCGATGGGTACGGTATCGTCCTCAAGCACGGAAAAATCGTGGTGCAGGCGAACGGCAAGGACGATGACAGTGGGCAGCCTCCACGTCTTGGCGACGATGGCTCCCACGACGGCGTGGTCGGTGCGGTGCGCGGCGTTTTCGGTTTCGATGAAGGTGCGATCCTGCCGCGCCATCGCTTCCACCAGGGTGCCGGAATACCCGCGCACCCCTTGCAGCATGATCGGGATGCCGACGTGGAAGAACAGTCCGCAGGTCTTTGCGATTTCGACGTCCATCCCGTACATCTGCCCGGCGATGTGCGCCATGGCAATCGACCTGCGGGTCGACGATTCCCAAAAGTGCTCGATGAGCGTGGGGTCGATGCGGATGCTGTTGCGCAGCAGAAAGCTCGTCAGCAGCGTGGCTGTGGGCCGTACGCCCAGCATGGCGACGGCTTGCGCGGCAGACGCCACGGGTTCTTTGCGTGCATACAGCGAACTGTTGGCCACGCGGATCAACCCCGCTGCCATAGCCACGTCGCTCCCTGCAATGGCTGCGACGCGGTGGGGGTCTGGATCCGCCAAGGCCAATTCCTGTTGCAACTGCACCAGCAGTTGGGGGCATGGGGGAATGACGATGTCTTTGACCGGGCCAGCGTACCGCGCTGCGTCGAGTTCTCGGTTGATGGCTTGTGCGTCCATGATTCCGTGATTATTGCGGGCTTTTTGCCGGAAATGACGGGTGCATGGATATCTTTGCGCGCACTGTACAGGGACGAAAAAAAACCGCCCACAAGGGGCGGTTTGTCACCATGTCGTGCTGGCCGGAAAAGCCAGCACAGCAGGGCAGGGCTTAGAACTTGTGGTTCACGCCCACGGCAAAGGTGCTGTTTTCCACATCTTCGGCACGGCCATTTTTCTCTTCTGCAGCGAAGCGATAGCCGCCGTAAACCGTAGTGCGCTTGGACAGCGAATACGCGGCACCTAGACCATAACCAGTGCGGGTGGTATCGGCAGCATCATCGTCCGTCGAACGTGCGAAGCCCGCAGAGAGCACCAGCGCGCTGGAGACGGGGTAATCAATGCCAAATTGCCATTCGTCCGTGGTATTGCCATCATCCACAGAACCATACGAACCCAACACTTTGACGATGCCAAAATCGTATGAAGCTTGGACAGTGGTGTAGTCGGTACTAACGACATTGACACCTTGTGGTTCTTCGGTTTGGTACCCCACAGCTGCATACAAGGGACCATCAGCATATTGCAGATTGAGGCTGGTGACAGAACTGGGATCCAACTTGGTAGTCTTGTCTTCGCCAAAGCTCAAGCTGATAGCGCCGGTGAAACCAGCTAGGCTGGGCATTGCGTAGTACACGGTGTTGCCAGGATTGGCAAGATACGCATCACTACTTATCCACACATTTGTCGTCGGAGCGAGCTTGGAATCAAATACCGAATTGGCGGTGCCAACGATGTCATCGTAAGCGGTATAAGGTTTGCCAAGTCTGATTTCCCCAAATCCACCGGTCAAGCCTACATAGGCTTTGCGGCTGAAAGCTTGACCAGCGGTAGCTCCACCATCGTCTACATTGAACCCTTGCTCCAACACGAAGTTGGCTTTCAAGCCACTACCCAGATCTTCTACGCCTTTGAAGCCAATACGACTGGAATTGACTCCACCGCTTTGAATGACGGTTTGCGTGGCACCAAGAGTCTTGGGGTCGGCATCATTTTTCGTCGCACCAAAGTACCCGTCAACGATCCCATAGACATTGACGCTGGATTGGGCAAACGTGGCACCGGTTGCGGCCAGGGCGGCCAGGGCGATCAAACTTTTTTTCATATCAAAAACTCCTTGATGAACTCTCAAAAACCCATCGTTGCCCGTTGCGGGAACGAGGTGAACGACGATTCACAGGGAGTGATTCCACCATGAAAGGGCGGCCAAAATCGAATCGGTGCCCCAATTCGGCAGGGAATGCTATGTATTCCGCAACATAACGTGGCTACATTGCAACGCATTGTTGCCCTGGTGGGTGCGAGGCAAGGCGTAGGAATAGGCATAAGCTTAGTCCTAGGCATAGTCATAGTTGCAGGCGACTGACTGCACAGGCGAAAGCGATCAAAGCGAAGACGGTTACGGGTCCAAGGATTGCTTGGCTGGCTGGCGCGCCACCCAGTGTGCCCAGGCATCGGGAAAGGCTGCCCGGAACCGCAGGGTGTAGAAATCGGCCTCCTCCTGTTGCCCCAGCATGCGTGTACTGTCGATCAGCCGCTCGACGACGCGAGGCTCCGGGGAAAAGTGCAACAACTGCCGGGATAGCGCGTACACGCTGGCGGCGTTGTGGGGTTCGGCGGTCGTCATCGTCAGCTCCGCGAACAGCACTTGGTCGCGGAACAGCACCACATCCAGTGTTTTGTCGAGGGTGTCTTCCTTGTAGCCGGGCAGGCGTTGTTCTGGAGGCAGGTAAATTTGGCTGGCCAGCTCGTATTGCCATGCGGCGACCACGCAATACCCACCCAGCAGCAGCGCAGCCAGCCCCTGCACGGCGCGCAGCCATAGCCCGCCGCGCACGCGGGGCCAAAGCAGGTACAGGCTCAGCACCACAGCGATCTGGAATGGGCCATACCACAGCGGGTACTCCAGCAGGCTATGCAGCAGGATGAGGGCCAGTACCGACCACGCGAGTTGGCGCGTGGGGTCGTCGTCCTTCCAAAACCGGGCGCGCAGGGGCGCCCAGACGATCAGCCCAGTCCATAGCACGGCGATGGGAGCGCCAAGCTCTACGGCAAGGTGCAGCGGGAGGTTGTGCGCGTTGTCGAGGATGTCGCAAAAGCGTGGGTGTGGGTAGAGGGTGACGAAGTGCGCGTAGTCGAGTTCGTCCCACCCCCATCCCGCCCAGGGCCGCTGCGCGATCAGGTACAGCACATTGCGCCACAGCGTCAGTCGGCTTGCGCACGGCGGGTCGCCCGCTTGCAGGCGTGCGAGCGCCCCGTGCGAGGCAGGCTCCACCCCCAGCCACCAGGGCAGCGCGACGTTGCCCAGCAGATATGCCCCTGCCGCCACCGCCCAAACCAGCCCCACCGTCCGCAGCACTGCGGGGCGCAGCCCCCCCCACAACGCCGCGAGCGCACCCAGCAGTGCAAGCTGCACCAGCCCGGTACGCGACGACGACGCAGCATTGCCCAGCCCGATCACGCAAGCTGCCGCAAGCAGCCAGGCCCACATCGCCCATTGCGCCCATGGCACCGACCTCAGCCGCATCGCCCATCTTGCACGGACTGGCCAGGTAGGGGCCATGGACATAGGCCCCACCGATACAGGCCCCATCGCCGACATGGTGGACAGAGGTGGTGCCTCACCTGCGCACGAGGCCGCTATGCCATCGTCGCTGCACCCTGTCGACCTGATCGTGGACCGAGGGCGCGCATCACCACGATGCAACGTGCCGGCAAACCACAGCAACGCGGCCAGGCCGATGTTCATCAGCGTGGCGAACTGGTTGCGCTGGCGCAGGTTGCCATAGGCCTGCCCGGTACCGGGGTGGCTGGCCCAGCGCCCCATCCAGTCGCTGGTTCCGGTGTATTGCATCAGCCCGATGGCGGCGCTCAGCACCGCAGCGATGGCCCATGCCCAGGCGATGGCGTGCGCCATCCGTTCCCGATCCGGCTGCCCCACGGCCCATAGCATCGCCAGCCCGGCGGCGCAGCCCCAGGATGCCAGCAGTGGGACGACGGCAGGCATCGGCCCCGGCGCAAAGGGGTGGATCCACGGCCAGACGATCAGCGGTAGCGCAAGGAAAGGCATGGCGGAAACAGGGCATGCGAGCGGAAGCACGACGCAACGGCTACCGCAACCGCTCGATCAGTCCGTCGAGGTTGTCCATGCTCCGCCGCTGCACGTAGGCGCTGAGCAAGGCGTGGCGGTCGTACCCCAGCAGGAAGAACGCCATGCCGCCCAGGCCTCGTTGCGCAACGAAGCCGTACTTGCGTCCCAGCGACCACCAGTCCTCGAACCACCCCTCTCGCCATTGCCCGGCGTCGTTGCGGAATTTGTAGTACGACGACCCCGTGACTGGATCGTGGGTGGCGCCGTACCGTTGCACCCGTTCCGCAACGGAGATACGCAGCTCGGGCAGCCAGTCTTCCGGCACGGCGGCAAAGGTCGTGGTATCTGCGGGCCGGATGACTTCGGAGCGCGGGGGCGCATCGCGCACGCCCCATTCGTAGCCATAAAGGGGGAACCCCATCACGATGCGCTGCGCAGGCAAGCCCAGCGCAGTGGCCGCCTCGACGGCCTTGGCCCACGTCCAGGAATCCGGCCCGTCGAGGGGAGCCACAGGCCCCGCACGGCGGCTGGCGCGGTAGTGGGTGTCGTACCCCTGAACGACGACGTACTCCGCCAGCGCCAGCGTGGCGGGGTCGTAGAGCGCGGTACCTTCGCCCGCAGGCAAAAAGACTGAGAGCGCCTTGCCTTGGCTACGCAGGCGTTGCGCCAGCGTGCGAACGAAGGCGCGGTATCCGGCCACTATGGCGGCGTCCTGGACTTCGAAAATTTCGATGTCCAGGTGTACGCCAGCCGTTTCCTTGGCGTGGGACAGGGACAGCGTCTCGTCCAGCAGCCGTGCCCTGGCAGCTTCTGTGCGGAACAACGTTCGGAATTCGGCGGGGTCGAATAGCGTCAATACCACATCGATCGGCACTTTCGACCGCGCAGCCTCGGCACAGAGCGCGGCCCACTCGGTCGGCCAGCCGTGGCGTTCCGCAATCGTTCCGTCGGGTGCAATGCGGAATTCGAAGAACAGCAGCCGATCCAGCTCCGCCAAGGGGGCCGACCGCCAGCTCTGCGGCACCCACCAGGGGAAGTAGGCCATGGCCTGCAAGCCTTGTGCAGCGGCGGCGCCAGCCAGGGCGCCCGCGAGCGTCAACACAGTCAGAAAGCGGCGCCAAATCCAGGGAGGGCGAAGGACAGCGCCGCGCATCATTCGAGGTTCGTCAGCAGCCAGTCCACCACGTACTGGATGTCCAGACTCGCCTTGCACCCCGGCTCGTACTGGAGCACGGGGCGTTCAAAGGCCAGGGCCTGCGCGACATGCACGTCGCGGTGTATCGATACGGGGATCAGTTGCGTGGAGTAGTGTGATTGCAGTGCCACCCGAACCTGGTGCCCCAGCTTGCCGCGCGTGGGCATCTGGTTGATGAGCAGGTACGTTCCCGCATAGTCCGGGCGGTCTGCGGTGTACTGCCCTATGAGCGCAAGCATCTTGTCGACCGTCACCAGCGAGGCAGCGTCCGCCAAGACGATTTTGAATGCACAGTGCGCAGCGCGCAGCGCTTGTACCAAGAACACCGTTGCGCCAGGGGGGGTATCGAGCAGGATGAAATCGAACGCTGTCGTTCCCAGGGTTCCGATACCCCGTGCCACCCAGTCGGGGTCGGCGCGCAAATGCGCTTCGAAGTCTTCCAGCTCCGCATCGGTCACCCGCCCAAAGGGGATGAAACTGACGTCGAAGGGGCTATCGAATACTGAAGCAGGGCTGATCCCTTCGCGAACCAGCCCCGCGATTTCCTGCGGATCCATGCTGAGGTGGAAGCGTTGCGCGTTCTGCGGATCCAGGTCGATGAGTAGGACGCGCTTTTTGCGCTGGGCCAGCGCCACGGCGAGGTTGGCAGTCAGGGTCGATTTGCCGACCCCGCCTTTGCCCGAGAGAAACGCGATGATATGCATGAGAAAACCGTCGAAACAGTCGGAATGTGCGTCAGGAAGTGGGCGTCAAGAAGTGTGCATCAGGCAGAGGATGTCACACCTTGCGCTTCGGAACCAGGCGTCGCAGCAGCACGAGCGTGGGGCGGTATGCAGCCAGCGCGGCCAAGATGCACAGCAGTGCCACGCCGATACCCACCCACGTGGGGTGGTCTTCCAGCAGCCAGCCTAGCTTGGTTTTCCACGCCAGCGAGCCGAGGTAGTACGTTGCGCTGACCTTGGCTGCGTCCAACGCCTTGTCGTCGATCACGACCAAATCGCCCTGAATCTGCCCGATCCGCTCCGGGTTGGTGAGCAGATCGCCCACTTTTTGCAGGTCTGCCGCCTTGTCGGCATGAATTAGCACCACGCTGCGGCTGGCTTCTAGCGGGGATTCGAAGGCTATCAGCGTCGTCAATTCGCCACGCCCGGCCAAATTCAGCTTGCCGCGTGGCTGGGCAATCGCATGGACGTCTTCTTCCTCCCAGCGGAATTTCGGCAGCCAGGTGGCGTCGGGTTCGCGCACCCGGCGCTCGCCGCTGACGGACACCACGGGAAGTTTGTCTGCCCACAACGTCATCAGCGTCTGGCTGTTGGCCGATCCGATCACCAGCATATCCATCCCGCTGGCTTGCTCGACCTCCGCAGCCGTCAACAGACTGTGCCGCAGCACGGGGTACCCGGTGGCCTCGCCAAAGCGCCCCATCGCCATCAGGTACGCCCCCAGTTCAAAGGCATTCGGCGCATCGGGCAGCAGTACGGCGGTTTCGGAAAGATCCGCCATCCGCGTGAAGGGGAAGCCAATGTTGGCGTAGTGCGCCAAGTTCGGCAGCGCGACGTAGCGCGGAAAAACGCTGAAATCCATCGTCGATTCGGGGTCGATGGCTGCCTGGAGGTTGTCGGGGGGCATGGCTTGGCATTCCCCCTGCTGGATGATGTCGAAGAAAAACGCCATCTGGAGCTGGTCTTTCCCACCCACGGCGTAGGGGGGGATGTAGAGCAGATCGCTGCGGCGCGAGACGTTGTCGCTGCCGGGAAGGTTCAGGCGTTGGACATCGTCCGGGTTCCTCCATGGAGCGTTGAGCGGGAAGGCGTGCAGAAAGTGGTTGTTGAGGCTGACGTTCAGGCTCGAATTTTTGTGCTCGGGCAGGCGGAGGAAGCGGTAGCGCAATTGCATCGGCACTCCCTTGGTCCTCCAGGTGAAGACATCCGGGGATACGCGGTAGTTCAGCCGAATGACTTCGGGGTACCAGCCGTGTACCCGCAACTCTTCGGGTTTGGCCAGCTCGCCGAATCGCACGGGGCGGTGGCTAGGTACCCACGCCGGCGCGTCGTAGGGAACGCGTTCCTCCATCGGGGTTTCCTGCGTGATCCGCACGGCAGGCCCGGCAAGGGTGGCGGAAACCAAAGCCAGCGTGCGAGCTGCCCGCAGCAGGTCGGCATCCTGGACACCGGAAAACACCAGCAGCTTGGCCAGCGGGTTGTTGGGGTGGGTGATAACGCTCAGGTGCGCATCGGCGGGCACATTCACGCCTGGAACCCCCTGCATCCCCTGCGTGAACACGACTGCGTTGCCTTCTGGCAGGGTGCCCAGGGAGACGGGGAACTGTGCCCCCCGTGCGCCAGCCTGGATGCTGAACCACGACGCGACGATTCCCGCAGCCTGTACGGCTCCCCGCGATGGTCGTGCGGGGAACACGAATGGCAGTTTGAGCATCGCGTCGTCGAATTTGTCGAAAAACGGCGCGGGCAGGTACTTCAGGTCATTGGTTCGCGTCTTGGGCGCGAGCGTGAGTTCGAGCTTGGCGATGTCGTTGAGCGTGAGCCATAGCGAGGTATGGAACATGTTTTCGCACTGGCGCGTGTAGTGGGCGATCAGGTGGAAACGCAGGAAGTTGGCATCGGCAAACCAACGCGGGTCCAGGTCGATCTCGCGCCGGTTGCCCAGGTTTTTGCCTGCGGGCAGCTCGAAGACGGTGGAGACGCGCTCGTTGAGCAGGATGCGCAGGTGGCTCCATTCGGGGATCAGGGACGGCGAATAGTCGTAGACGATCGACAGTTTGGCGGCGACGACCATCTCGTCGGAGCGCACGGAAAAAGTCAGCGTGCGCGAGGCATCAGCGCCTCGCAAATGCACCGAAGACCATGCCCCCATGTCCTTGAAGCTCAGCGAGACCTTGCGGTAGGTGGCCGAGGCTTCTGGAACGGCGGTTTCGACGATCTCTTCCTGCACGGGCGCCTTGCGCCGGGACTTGGATCGTGGCTCGGCAGACAGGCTGGTACATGCGATCCCCAGGATCAGCGCCCACGACAGGCACCGAAAGGAGCGATGCAAGAAGGAAGACAAGGACATGGTTGGGCAGAACATGCGTGGAATGGCTGGAAGTGGTATGGAAGCGGTAACGGGGGTCAGGTTGTGGAGCGACGCGGAGTGCCTTGCCGCCCTTGTGTCGCCCGCTTGACCCAGGCAGGCAACAGGTTGTCTGCGTCCCGATCCGGGAACCATTCGGGCCAGTCGGGGGTGCGGGCCAGTGCTGCCGATACGAATCGAGCAAATTCTGTCCGGTCTGCGACGTCAACCGTGACCTCGCGCCGGGACTCCGAGACGGCCAGCACTTTGGCGGGAACGGCGCATTCGTCGTTGTCGCAAAAGATCGAGACAGCGATGTCTTCTTCGGCCGTCCACGGCACGTCGATGGGCGTGGCGATGCGTAGCGGGAGTTGCGGGAAATTGGCCGTCTCGCACACCATGGATCGTTGTTGGGCGCTGCGCAGCATGGCGGATAAGCGCTGCCTACGCAGGGTATGTAGCCGAATTTCTTCCATTTCTCCGCAAACGGCCCAGTACGCCATCAGCAACACCCATACGGTGGCGGACCACACGGCGTAGAGCGTCGTGGCATCCCCGTCCCCGAAGCGCTGCGCCGCGATGACCAGCGCAGCGAGGTGGGCTACAGCCAGCAAGGCGTGATAGGGTTTCCAAAGGCCCTCCACCATGCGTTCCCAGGTACACCATCTGTGCAGTCGCAAGCGGCGTACTGGTGTCGATAAAGCCGTCAACAACAGCAAATGGATGCCCAGTAGCCCATCCCGCGCAGCGTTCCACCACGATGGCACGGCCCGGTCATGGAGCAGCCAGGCACCAAACAGCGCATGCGGCAAGACCAGCGCCAGCAGCATCGGTACGTCGCCGGGGATGGGGTCGATACCGGCCAGGAAATACCACAGTGGCACAGTGGCGGCAACGGGGACGCCTGTTTTGCGCCAGGGATCGAACAACCGCTGCGCCTGGTGCAGCACCGCTCGCCATGTCCGCGAAGTGGGGTCAATGGGGGTGCAGCCCCATTCCCCGGTGGGGGAGGCAGCGAGAAGCCAGTCCATGTCGATGCCTGCGCGGAGCATCGCCGCTGCAGGGTGCATGGGTGTCGCAGCCTCGGCAGCAGCGGCATGGGTCAGCCAGAAGCTGCGGCGCAGCAGCAGGCATTCCTGGGGAACGGGGCCGTTGTGCCGTTGCGACGGCGCAGTGGGCAATGTGGGGGGAAGAAAACCATGCCCGGGGGTGGCAACGAGTCCCAGCAGGGGGCGCTGCGCAAACCACCCCACGCTTTGTCGCAGCGCTTGGGGATGCACCGTCTGCCCGGCACGCAGAATCAGCACGACATCGTCCTTGGTTGGCCATAGCGCGTTGCGCAGATGGTCGAGCGTGCAGTGGGATTCGGCAGAGGGAGGAATCCACGTCAGCGGAACCTGCGACACACCCAGGGCACGCACACGCTCCTCGTCCCCGCCCGTATCAATGCCGTAGAGCGTACGCATGTGCCGGGGCCAATCCAGCGCATCAGCGCTACGCAGCGTATGGGCGATGTCTTCGGCGTTGGCTTGGGCGCATAACACGAAAACGCCCACCCTGGGCCACTCCTGCGCATCCTGCGGTAGCGCGGAAGGGACGCGGCGGAGCGGGAACTGCGTCGCCAGCCATTGCGTGCAGTACCCGAGCACGCACCCCAGCTCCACTACCCACAGCGCCATGGCGATGCGGAAATCCCGGCCATCGGCCAGCGCCCAGATCGCATCGAACCGCCAATACAGATACCGCGACGTAGAGAACACGGCCAGCGCGCACAACACCAGCGACGCAGACAGACCATCATGGCCGCGCGCCCACAGCGCAACAAAGAGCAGCGGGACGACGAGGAGTACCTGCCCTTGCAAGCCGAATTGCAGCGGCATCAATAACGGCACACACAGCGCATAGCCCACCAGCATGGATTCCGGAACCCCAGGAATGTTCCAGAGGAACCAATTCGCCAGCCGGTCCACGGCTGGAAAAGGAGTGCCAGGCCCTGCTGTGGGGGCAGATTTTCCCCAGCGTTGGCGCCACAACGACAAAAACAACCCCGGGGTCATCGGGGTGGCGTGTGGGCCAAGGTGTCGAGCAACCAGGCAGCCGCCCGCGTCCAGTCCAGACTAGCCTGCGCGTGCGGTTCGTACTCCAGCACGGTGCGCTGAAAGGCGAGCGCCTCCCCCACGGCTTCGTCGCGGTGGATGTCCACGGGGCAGAGCCGATTCCCCAAGTGCTGGCGTAGAAAAGCCGCCGTATCGCGGTTCAGGGCTTCGCTGCGATCGACCTGGTTGAGCAGGTAGTGCGCACGCAGCAGACTTTGGGGGAACGACGCCAACCACCCCTCCATCGCGGGAATGGCGGCGTAGGAACCAGCATCGGCCATGAGTACCAGCAGCACGAGGTCTGCGCAGGCAAAGACTTGCCGGAGGTACACGGAAGGCCCAGGGGGGGTATCGATCAGTACGAGGGCATCGTGATCGATCCCATAGTGGCGCAGTTGCTGTCCGATCCAGCCAGGCTGTTCTGCCAGCAAAGACTCAAAAGCCTGGCGCTCGATTTCGGTGGCATCCCCATAGGGAAGGCAGACGATGCCGCAATCCGCAGTGCGCGCAATCGCTGACCAGTCGCCCCCTGCAATCGACTGCGTACAAACCCCAGGGGCATGATCTTCGGTATTGCCGAAGTGCCAGTGCAAGGCATTTTGGGGGTCGAGATCGAGCGTGCGCACCCGCTCGCCACCCAGCGTGGCAGCCAGGGCCACGGACAGATTCGCCGTGGCGGACGTCTTGCCGACGCCACCCTTCATGGAGATGACCCCGATGATGCTCATCTACCGTGCCAGTCGCGAAGTGGTTTCTCGAAGCTCCCCTGGCCTGCAATCGGGAGGGGGGATGGGGGGGACGGAAACGGCCATGACATTCCCGATGCGGGGCGATTGTGCAAAGTCATCAAAGTCATAGATGGATTGATGGCCATTGTTCTGAGCGTTTTCATAGCCGTTTCCATGGCCGTCTTCATGGCCGTTTGCGCAGCCTGCCGAGGAAGGACGACTTTTTGGCAGTGGCCTTCTCGGAAGGGGCATTCGGGTTTTCAAGTCGGCGAAAGAGGCTTTTGAGAGGCTCTGTGGATTTGGCAGCGTCTCCCGAGGCCTCCGCCTGCTCGGCGGCCTTGCGAAAGAGTCCATGGAAGGCTGGGGGGGCAGCGGGCGCTGCAGCAGCGTCCTGTGGAGCAGCCGGGGGGGCGGTAGGTGTCATGACAGGCGTCATGATGGGTGGCGCAGTGGGCGCTGGCGGTACCTCCCGAGTAGGTTCGGGGTGGGGAGGTTCGTGGGGGGGATGCATGACGGCAGCGCGGGTGCCCAGCACACCGTGGGCTGGTGGGAGGACTTCCGCACTGCGCCGAGGGGGGAAGGGATGCGCCGCAGCACTCGGCAGTGGCGATGGCGCCGTAGGTGCCGGTGCAGGTGGTGGTGCATGCACAGGCTTGGGGAGGGGCGCAACGTAAGCAGGCTGGGGCGGTGGCGCGGGTTCTGGCGCATTGACGGGTGTCGGCGTGGAGGTCTGCGCATAGAGGGGCGCAGCAATCGGGGGAACACCTGATGCTGGCGTGGCCTCGCCGAACGTGGGCGACCGTGCGGCGCGGGGTGCAGACCCTGCGGCGTGGGCAGTACCTTGCGTGATGCGGCCCAGCCCCTGCGCAAGCTGGGCGCCCAAGCCAGGCATGCTGGGTTGGGGTGGTGGAGCGGCGGGTGCTGGATTCGTAGCCCCGCGCCAGAGGGCGCGCGCTTCTTCCGCCAGCGGCTCCGGTTCGGGCTGCTGTTGCGGGGGCATGGCCCGGAAAAGGGGCCAGCGCTGCTGTGCCTCGGTGGCTTGTGCAGCCTGCGCGGCGGTGGGCCGCTCCGGTTGCAGGGATTGGAGCAAGGGGGATATGCGATCCCCCGGCTGGTCGGCAGCAAGCACCACGACGGTACCCCCGGATAGTGGTTCTGGCAGAAATCAGGAAAGTTGACCGAAGCGCAGGGTGACGGTCATGTCCCCGCAGGCCTCCGTCACGGCTTGCACCCGCATCGAAGCCCCGGCGCCGAGGCTGGCGAACAGCGCTTGGTAAAAACCTTCGAGCAGCCCCACGCTCCAGCCCAGGTGTTCTTCTCCAAAGGCCTCTGCCAGCGGTGCGGCCTGGTGCTCAATATCGATGGTGCCCCGTGCTTCTGACAATTGCACCCAACCCCAATGGAGCTGCAACCAGAATTCGTTGACGGCTTCTTCCAGTTCAGCGAGCGTTTGCGCTTGTTCGAACCGGTCGCCGGCATCGTTGGCAAAGCGTTCCCCCACTTTGAAGAAAAGCTGCCGCAACCCCTCTGCGTCGGCGCTGGCGGCAAGCTCAATGGCCAGTGCGCGCAGCACGGGCAGCCATTGCAGAGACACCTGCTGGCTGCGGAAGTAAGTCTGGAGTGCATCGCTGGACATGAAAACGCCCCCTCGGCAACGGAGCGCGGCAAGCCCCGCGCGACGGGCAGAGCACGGAGAACCCGCGCTACGAATTTCGCCGGAAATTCTAGGAGCCTGCACGCTATGTGCGGCGTACCACCGGAAATCCGGTAGGACTAGCCCCCCACTGTGCGGTGAATGTAACAAATGTCACAACTTTGCAGTAGGTGCCACACATTTTCTGCGCAGGCTGGGACGTTGCCACCTACTATTTGGTCATAGATTCTTGTTGCATTCATTCCATCCATTCATAAGGAGATCGCCATGAATACCTTGACTTCCCTCGCCAAAGCCGCTCTGTGCGCCCTTGCTTCCTCTGCTTGCCTGGTTGGTGCTTCGCACGCTGCGATTGATGCCGGTAGCGTCATCAAGCTCAACTGGACGGAACAGTTCGGTGCGCAAGCTGCAGGCAACGGCATGTATGTAGGTAGCGTGGTATCGGGCCCTGGGGCTGGGGAGTCGTTCCTGAGCTTCTGCCTGGAACACGGAGAAACCTTCAACATCGGTGCCAAAATGTTTGTGAAAGACGTGACCGAAATCACCAGCTCCAGGGACGTGCTGGATTCCAGGACGGCATGGTTGTTCACGCAGTTCAGCAACGGTGTCGATGGTTACCGCGTGACCGATTCCTCGACCAATCTGTCGATGCAAAACGCGATTTGGTACCTTGAACAGGAATTTGGTATCAACAAGCTCAGCCGGGATGCCCAAGCCAGTGCTTGGGTACAGGCAGCGACCGATGCGGTCGAGTCCGGCCAGTGGACTGGTTTGGGCAATGTGCGGGTGATCAACCTCTACAAGAATGCTGCGTACACCCAGGACGCGCAAGACCAGCTTTACATGCTGCCCACCACGCCGGTTCCCGAACCCGAAAGCTATGCCATGCTGCTGGCTGGGCTGGGCATCGTCGGTGCCATGGCGCGCCGCCGCCGTGCTTGATTTGCGCCTAAGCGGCTGCGCCCGGTGCGGGCGCATCTCCTCGCTACGCTTGCTCCGCGTTCTGGTCTGACTTCCTCGGCCAGTGCAATCCCAAGGCCCCGCAAGGGGCTTTGGTGTTTCTGGGACTTGGCTACGGAATCTCCGCGCTCGCCATGCGCCGCTGAATGACCGCAGCGCGGCCAGCGACGTAGCTGGAATTCGGCAGCTTCTCGAAGTACTTGGGGCGTGGGAGCATCACGGCCAGCCGGGCTGCCTCGTTCGCGCCCAATTTGGCTGCCGGTTTGCGGAAATAGCGCCGTGCTGCGGCTTCCGCGCCAAAAACGCCTTCCCCCCACTCGACGTGGTTGAGATAAATCTCGAAGATGCGGCGTTTGTCGAGCATCGCTTCGAGCATCAGCGTCAGCACGAATTCCTGCCCCTTGCGTAGCAGGGTTCGTTCCCCCGAGAGCAGTAGGTTTTTCGCCAACTGCTGGGTGATCGTCGATCCGCCGTACACCTTGGGGGGCTTCGTGGCCTTACCGGGTTTGCTGGCCCTGGAGGGGGCTGCGTGGGGGGGAACGGGGCGTGGCTTTTCCCGTTGCCGTTGCTTTTCCATGCGAGCCTGCGCTTGCAGATTTTTTTCCCATGCTTTTTCGACCGCGTTCCAGTCGATTCCGTCATGGTGCGCAAAGCCGTCGTCTTCGCTGGCGATCACCGCACGCTTGAGCGATGGCGCAATCGCCGCGTAGGGCACCCACTGCTGTTTCCACTGCAATGGGGTATCGCCCTGCGCAAGGCGCGCCCATTCGGATCGCTCAAAAGTCGTCGAAGCGGGGTCGACAACCGCCAGCAGCGCGACACGCGCCAGAAAAAACCCTTGCCAGCACAACAGCCCCACGGCCATCCACCCTAGCCAGCATGTCCATCGTGGCAGGCGCAGTGTCATGGCGCAGCGCCCTCCACCATGGCGCGCAAGGCTGCCAGCACCTCCCCGGTCGGGGGACGCACGCCGCGCCAGAGCCAAAACGATTCCGCAGCTTGTTCGACGAGCATCCCCAGGCCGTCGCACGCCTGGGCGCCGTGGTGGCGCGCCCAGGCCAGAAAAGGCTGTGCGGCCGCGCCATACATCAGGTCGTAGGCCAGCGTTGCGGGGTGCAGCACCCGCGCATCGACCGGGACGGGCGCGCCGTGCAGGCTGCTGCTGCTGGCATTGCACAGCACATCGACAGGCTCCGCCACATCCGCCAAGCCCGCAGCATGCAAGGCCACCCCGCATTCCCGCGCCAGCGCTTGGTGCCTGTGTACCAGTTCCTCGGCGCGCGAGATGGTGCGATTGGCCACTGTGACCCAGGCAGGCCGACGGCGCAGCAGCGGCCCCAGCACCCCGGCGGCGGCGCCGCCCGCGCCCAGCAGCAAGATGCGCCGACCCGCAAGGGCACAGCGGGCGTTCTGTTCCAGATCGCGCACCAGCCCAATGCCATCGGTGTTGTGCGCGACGATGCGCCCCTCTACGATGCACAACGTGTTGCCCGCTTGCGCCAGCGCCACGTCTACGCTCGCTTCATCCGCCAGCGCACAGGCTTCGCTTTTGCAGGGGACGGTGACGTTGCAACCGCGCAACCCGGCTTCGACCAATGCAGGCAGGCACGCTGCCAGGCCCTGCGTCGGCACTTCGATGGCGTCGTAGCGGATGCGTTGTTGCGTCAGCGCCGCAAAGCGGGCGTGGATCCAGGGCGAGCGGCTGTGGCCGATCGGGCGGCCCAGTACGGCGTAGCGGTCGGTGATGGCGTGGGGCATGGTGCGTAGGGATGTCAGGGCGCCGCGCCGACGTGGGCGGCAAACCCTTCCTCGCGGGTGAACTGGAAGCGGGAAATCACGACGATCTGGTCGGACTGCTTGCGCATGGCCTCGGTAAAGCGGCCAAAGGGCGCTGCGCTGCGAACGATGCGTTGCGCATGCAAATCGAGCGCACGTTGCCCGGAACTGTGTTCAATGCGGGTATCCAGCACCGTGCCGTGCGTGTCGATGGTGATCGACATCAGCAGCTCCCCATACAGCTTGCGGCCCTGGGTTTCGGGAAAGTGCAGCGTTCCCTGTTCTTCGATGGCGCGGCGCAGGTGGTCGTAGTAGAGGGCGTAGACGGCTTCGCGGGTCGTGGGGCTGATGTAGCGCTTGCGTGGGCGGGCGTTTTCGCGCTGGATGCGCCGCTCGATTTCGGCCAGCATTTCGACGAGCTGGCGTTGCTTGCGCTGTTGCGCGTCTTCGGCCTCGGCCTTGCGGGCTGTGGTCTGCGCCATGGCCCGCAGGGTGCCGCGCAGTTGGGTGAGGATCTGCCGCTGTTGCGCTTCCAGCGACGCAAGCTGCCGTTGCTGCGTGTCCTCGTCATCGGCGGCATCGACCGTGGTGTGCGCCGGGGGGGTAGGGCTTGTTGCACGCCCCGCTGCGGCATCGCCACCGCCGACGAGGTTGGCCTGGGCAATGGCTTGTGCGGCCTGGGGGTGTTCCGTGCTGCGCGCATTGACGAGGATGACGTCGAGCGAGGTGTGCTCGAACACGCTGTCCAGCGCCTGCGGATCGACCAAGCGCACGCTCAGCGCCACTGCATGCAACAGCAGCGAGATGCCGAGCGCCCACTCGAAGGTACTGATCGACCGTAGGTTCACGCCTTCACGTGGGCAGGGTACCGTCTTCGGTGGCGACGGTGTTGTCGGTCGTGTCGGTGGTACCGGCGTCTTCGGGAGCGTCTGCCAGGTCGACGTCGATGGTGATCGCAGTGGGGAGCGCTTCGTCCTCGTCGTCGGCCAGGTTCTCCAAGTCCTGGGCGTCGTCGTCCAGCGTCGAGACATAGATGGCGCGCACTTCGAGCGACACCTCGTCGATCTTGTCCAGCCGTACCCGAACCCGATCACCCCGCTCCAGCACCGGCGCCTGTACCAGGGTCAGCACCAAGGGGAGTTCGAGCGCACGCACAAGCCCTTCGCGCAGGACGAGGGCCTCAAGTTCGGCCACGCCACGTTGTTGCAGGTAGCGCAGCGTCCAAAACCGTTCCAGCGCGTTCTGCACGTCGCGGTACGCAGAGTAGGTGGCGTCGAAGTCCGAGAGGATGGCGAACAGCCGGGTATCCCGCGCCGGAAACGGGGCGGCCAGTCGCGCGGTCGTCCCGTGCCGCACGCACGCGATGAGTTGCCACTGGTTGACGAGGTCGACGTACCGCCGCAGTGGGGAGCTGCTCCAAGCGTAGTCGCGAACGCCCATTCCCGCATGGATTTGCGGTTTGGTGCTCATGCGCACCTTGACGCCGGGCGCCAGCGCGGGTTGCCCCCGATAGATCCCCGCCACGCCCAGTTCGGCCAGCCACGCCCCCCAGGTGCTGTTGGCGACGATCATCGCCTCGGAAACGATCAGGTCGAGCGGGGCGCCACGGCGACGCACGCCGATCTCGACCCACTCGCTGCCATCGGGTTCTGCGTCGGAGTGGGCATCGGCGCGCATCAAGCGAAAGTTGTAGTCTGGATGCCCTAAGGATTCGGGTTTGCCGCGAACGGCCTCTCGGTCTGCGTGCAGCCGTTGGGCCAGGCGATAGAGCAACGACAACGCGCTGCGGTAGCGCTCCACGCCCTCTGCACCGGCGCCACCATCGACGCTATCCACCCTATCCATGCCATCCGTGGTGCCTACTTGCGTCCGCCCATCGAGCCATTCTGGGGTGACGATGCCGTCGAGCCGGTCATGGCGGAGGTTGGCTTCGATATGCACTTGCTCGATGCGTGTGCTCCGTTCGACGATGTCGAGCGAATCCGCACGCACCCGCAGGTACAGCGAGAGCGCAGGGCAGTTGCGGCCTTCCTGCAGGGTGAAGCGTTCGACCACTGCGTCGGGCAGCATCGTGACTTTGTGGCCGGGAACGTAGACGGTCGATAGACGGGCGCGGCATAGGGCGTCGATGGCATCGCCTGGCTCAATGCCCAACCCTGGAATGGCGATATGGATGCCAACGGTGACGATGTCTTCCCCCAGCCCTTGCACGGAGAGCGCATCGTCGATTTCCGTTGTCGATGAATCGTCGATCGACAACGCACGCACCGGCGACAAAGGCAGCTCTTCCCACGAGTTGGGCAGGGTCGATAGATCGATTCGGGGGAACGCAGTGCCTTGCGGAAAGTGTTCGAGCAGAAAGCGTTTCCAGTGGAACTGGTAGGCCGAATCGATGGCCCCTGCGCGTACCAGCAGGTCGAGCGGAGCACACTGCGCCCTGCGCGAGGCATCGACCACTGCCTGGTATGGCGCGGAGGTTTTGTCCGGCTTGAATAGGATTTTGTGGAGCTGCTCGCGGATCGGCGCGGGGCATTCGGCGTTGCACAGTGCGTCAGACCAGGCGCGAATCTGCTGGGCGACCTGCTTTTTCTTTTCTATCGCCGCCAGCGCCAAGGCCACCGTTTGCGCGCTGGCCTTGCGGAAACGGCCCCGGCCCGCACGGCGAAAGTAGTGCGGCGCGCCGTGCAGGGCAAACAGCATCCCGGCTTGCTCCAGGGGGCTGGGGTGTGCGGAAAAGTATTCCCGCGCCAGCTCGCCAAAGTCGAAATCTTCTTCCGGCGCGAACTCCCAGGCTACGGGGATGTCTACCTCTGTGCCCACGTGCCGAGCTTGTGCAAGCCATGCCACAGGGTCGGTTGTCTCGATGGAAAGCAAGATATTGGTCGCCTTGACCTTCAGACGCCGCCCGCTATCCAGCTCGACCTGGCTGGAGGTATCGGTCTTGGTCAGCAGCCTGCCGACGTGGAACTTGCCGGCTTCTTCGATAAGCAAATGCATGGGAGCATTCTCCCAGGTTCGGTATGGCTGAGAACTATTGCTCCCCTCGCCCAGCGGGAGAGGGGCTAGGGGTGTACTGAGCATGGAATGGCTATTTGTCGGGCGCGTGATTGATGTGCATCAGCATGACAATTCGTTGGATGTGCTGCTGGTGTATGACGGTTCCAGATTGACCGGCGTCCCCGTGCTGTCTCCGATGATGACGACATCCTCCGGGGTGGCAGACTTGCACGAGCCAGAGGGGAATGAATGGGAAAGCGAGGGAAGCCGCACGCGGGATGCCTTTGCGGTTTTGGCACGCACGGCGGGGGGCGGGTATCTGGTTATCGGGTTTCTGCCCCCCCAGGTGACGGAGATCGCCTTTGACCGGCGCAATTTCCGCGTGGAGCGCCATGCTTCGGACGTGTACCGCACGACGGACGATGCCGGGAATACCGAGTATGCCCACCCTTCCGGCACGTTCCTGCGCATTGCGGAACAGCCAGAGCATGAGGATTTGACCGGGAAGGATTTTGACGGGCTGTGGAAGATCACGCGCAACAAGAACCGCCGGGTATGGCTGGCTGCAACGGTGGCGAACAGTGCCGGGGTGCAGGCCACGCTACGAATCAGCCCGGATGGTGATGTATCGCTTGACCACGTGGGGGCGTTGACGGTACGGACTGCCGGGAAAAGCACGCTGCACGTGGATACCGGCGGGAACGTATCGCTTTCGCATTCCGGCAATTTGGGCATCGACACTGCGGGCAATGCAACATGGAACGTGGATGGCAGCATGACGATCAACGCCCCCACGGTGACAATCAATGGCGTGGTATCCATCCATGGCGGTGGCCTTACCCACAATAGCAAGAATGTGGGCGATACCCATGCGCATTCCGGTGTACTTGGCGGGCCTAGCAATACGGGTGCGCCGGTGTAGCCATTGCGACATTTTGCTGGCTTTCTGTAGGAAGGCTACTGGCTAGATTACTCCACGCTCAAAACAAGGCGCTTTCCAAATACACGGGCCGCGCGGTCAAGCTGCTTTAGGCTGGGCCAATGGTGCGGGTCTTCAAGGCGTTGGGCTGCCGCCCACGATGTACCCAAGCCTCTGGCCAAGTCGGCCACGGGGCGATCACCACGGGCGCAACGCAGCAATAGGGCAGACTGTGTTTTGGCATCTGGGGCGATGTAGTACGCGCCCGCAACCCCAACGCTTGGCTGTGGAATGGCGCTTCCCTGATCCAAGTGCCAACCCAACATTGCCGAAAGCACTTCCGTGCCGTTGAACAACGCATCCTCCAACGTATCGCCCTCGGTAAAGGTGTCGGGCAAATCGATAAATGTGACGAGCAAAGCTCCGTTGTCTTGGTGTGTTACCAGAGCGGGGTAGGTTGTTTGCATCCAATCTCCTTATTTCAGTTTCACGCCAGTCTGTCGTGCAATGTTTGCCAGCAGTCCTGGGCCTAGGTCTTTGGTGCCATGCACGGGAACCGGTACAGCCACGCTTCCTTTGATCATGACATGGTGGCTTCCGTGGATTCGATCCTGCCTCCACCCTTCCGCTTTGAGTTTGGCAATGACCTGCTTCCCGTTCATGGAACAATTCTATACCAAAAATGATACAGATGGATCAATAAAGATATAAACTTCCCCGCGCCTATTGATTTCGATCAGAAACTTGTGCTACATTCCCCATGTCGCGCACATGCGCGACACGGGTTTAGCGACCCGAACATAGGCGCAGCAACCGCGCCACCCATAAAACAGGTTCGCGGTTTTTTTATTCCCGTGTTGCGCGGGCACGGTCTCCTTTTTGGCAGGCTGTGTGGGACACCGCAAGGTGTGCCGGTTCCTATGTCCGGTTCGCTAACCCGCACAGTCTGCCTACCAAATTTCAATTTACTAGCAATTGCTGACAAAGATTCCCGATATTGTCGGTTAAAGCGATTTCAAAATCTCGCGTAACATCACAATGTCCTGTTTTTGCATGAATCAATTCATGTATTAGCGTGCCTGAGTAGACGTTAAGCGATTTTAGTGACTTGCGTGACATGATGATCAAATTTGATTTTCTGTCCCAGCAGCCAAGTGTTTCTACATTTGAGAAAATGTCTTTTCTCATTGTTGATGAAATTTTAATGGACTGTACAGTTCCTGGCAGCCCGCCAAACAGTTTCACGATTTTTGGTGTAAAATAGTAAATTGCCTTCTCTTGATCTGTTAATGTTCTTATATCAACAAATGTAAATTCGTAGCTATCGTAATAGCTCGCAAAAAATTGATCAATATCAGTTATTGGGTCTCCCGACGAATCTTTTGCGCCCTGTATCTTTTGTTTTAGATTTTCTGGAATAATTATAATTTCATGATCGCTGCTCTTTGCCTTGTCGATCATGCCCGAATGTTCCATTGCTTCTAATGGCGTAATAAAAAGATATTTCCCTTGTTGGTTCAATATTTTTACTGAATGCTCCTGAACATCGATCCATGATAGTTCATCCCGTGCAGTTCCATTGCTGATATTTTGCAAATCTTCCATAAGAGTTTTGGCAACCTCTTCCGTTTTTGATGCAAGTAATATTTTCTTAATCGAATCGGCGTATGCGCTTCGACCAACATTGGCTCTCTCTCTATTGATTGCTTTCTTAATCGATGCAGTTATCGCTGTTATGTTGTAACTAAACAGAAAATTTTCCTCTTCGGAAACTTTTACTCCGTTGATATAAATATACCCTATATTATTTCCGTTACTGATAATCTGCCCATACTTGGTGTCTGCGACTATTTTTTCCTCAGAAAATTTTAGGAAAAGTTTTTTGCAGCATCAATGTCCCTTTCTGAGACACCTATCAATTCAAACTCAGTGCCAACAAAGTTTGATTCATGAGATTCTTTAATGACTGCGTGCAGAGTTTTGACATCATGAAACCCCTGCTTTGTAGATTGCTCTGTTCTGATTATGTTGTGTTTAGATTTTGCTGTTACAATTACGCCTTTCCTGTCAAAAGTTGCTAACGCATCTTTTAGACCTATGCCAAATTTTCCAATTACGTTGCCATTATCAATTTTTTCCTGATTCTCATTTTGAGTAAGATGTGTGTATTTTAGACCGCGCCCATAATCGCGTATTATCCAAGCATTTCCTATTTGGGAAATACACACATCTTTTGTTTGCGTAAGTAGCTGCTCGTCCAGCGCATTAGCAATAATTTCTCTGATTGCGTGGCACAATTCCCAGCTTTCCAATATTTTTTCAATATTGAGGTCGAATTTTTTCATACCAATTCGGCGCATTTCCGAAAGGGAATAGCTTTGCCCATAAGTCTCCATGGAGTGGTTGACTTTTGCACTTGGTTATGCGCTATTTACGACCTATCCAAAGCCTAGTACAGTTCATTTCGCCTAGGCTAAGAGCCTATTTCAGTAGGCTAATGATATATAATATTAATCATCACAGTCGCAATAACCCAGATGAGGAAAATTATGGGCCTGATATTTCATGATGATGGGTGGAGATTGCATGATGCACTCTGGGGAATAATAAAATCATCGCTCCCTGAACCCAAAAAACATCCCCTTGGTTGCCATAATCCGCGTGTATCTGATCGCAGCGCAATGAACGCAATTCTTTTCGTATTGCGAACTGGCTGCCAGTGGAACGCCTTAAACATGACGGGAATTTGCTCGTGCAGTTCTGCCTATCGACGCTTTCGCGAATGGACGAAAGCAGGTATATTTTCAGCCCTTTGGATACAACAATTGGTCGAATACGACAAATCCCAAGGCATTGATTGGGCATGGACATCCATGGATGGAGCGTTAACCAAAGCGCCCCTAGCAGGTCAGCAAACAACTGGGGCCAACCCAACAGATCGAGGCAAGCAAGGTGTCAAGCGCAGTGTGCTTACTGATGGTGCAGGCATACCGCTTGCCGTCGCCATCGACGGTGCGAATCGGCACGACATGAAGTTGGTCAGGAGTACGCTGGAAGACATCAAAGCAAAACGACCAGACCCGACGGATACAAAACCACAAGGCATCTGCTTGGACAAAGGATACGATTTTGATGAAGTAAGAGAGATCGTCAAAGAATTTGGCTTTACGGCTCACATTCGTTCCAGAGGCGAAGAAGCTAAATCTATAAAGCAAGAAGCTGGTTTCAAGGCACGGCGCTGGGTAGTAGAACGTACACATAGCTGGATGAATCGCTTTCGCCGAATTCTGGTTCGTTGGGAAAAACTTCCTGAAACGTATATCGCCATGTTGCACCTCACTTGCGCCCTAATCACTTTAAGGGCATATTGCCTACTGAAATAGGCTCTAACTCGCCACGTCTCTTTTTTTACACAACGTACAGTATACGTCGCTCCGTTTGTGCTACATTCCATCCGTCACGTTCAGCAAGGGCGTGACCGGGGGTGAGATCCCGAAATGGAGCGGTGACAAGCCGCGACACTTGCAACGAGTGTGACGCGGCTTTTTTGCGTCTGTGCCCCTATTGCTTTGGTTGGCTTTGCCAGTCATAGTCAGTTTGGTGGCCCGGTCGGGGGGTAGCCGCAAGGCTCGCCGTTGCTCCATACGGTATCTCAACCCCCTTCCGGGCCGCCTCCCGTTTGAGATGGGAGGTGGTTTACAAAACCGCAAATGGAGTAAACCATGACAACCGTCACCTCTTCTGGTGCGCAAAGCACCACCACCACCACCCAAGAAACCCTGTGGCTTCGTGAAGAAGTCAGGCAGATACAGGGTGCCAGCGTCGAGGCGCTTGCGCAAATTGTTGCGATCTCGCGTCTGTTGCATTGCTACATGGAATCGCACAACGACGACCGCGATGGCGACATTCAAACGGCCATTCGCGCCATTGAAACCATCGCGACCGAAGCGGGCCAGTTTGCGATGGATCGGGACAGCTACCACACCGCGCAGCAATGCATCGCTTCCGCCGCCAATGGTTCCAACGACAAGATTGGAGCCTGAGCCATGGAAAACGCACTCATCCCCGTCGGGTTGAACCCTATCGGTGCGGCGGTCGCGCAGACCGTCAACGCACGCGACCTGCACTCCTTCCTGGAAGTCGGGAAGGATTTCTCAACGTGGATCAAAGACAGGATCGAGAAATACGATTTTGTTGAAAATCAAGACTTTGTGATTGATTCCCCAAATTTGGGGAATCAAAACGGACGCGGTGGAGACCGCCGAAGCCTCAGCTACCACCTTGCCCTCGACATGGCGAAGGAACTCTCGATGGTCGAGAACAATGCGAAAGGCCGCCAAGCCCGCCGGTACTTCATCGACTGCGAAAGGGAAGCCAAGGAAGCAAAACCCCGTGACCCGATGCAGGTGCTCAACGACCCTGCTGCAATGCGCGGGCTGCTGCTGAACTACACCGAAAAGGTGCTGAACCTGGAAAAGCAGGTTGGCGAACTGGCCCCCAAAGCCGAAGCACTGGATTTGATCTCTACGGCGGAGGGTGCCATGTGCATCACCAACGCTGCAAAGAACTTGCAGATGCAGCCCAAAAAGCTATTTGCCTGGTTGCAGGAAAACCAATGGATTTACCGGCGTGCCGGTGGAAAGTGCTATGCGGGGTACCAAGCACGAATCCAAGTCGGGTATCTGGAGCACAAGATCACCACGGTGGAGCGGGCCGATGGAACGATCAAGCAAGCGGAACAAGTGCTGGTAACGGCCAAAGGTCTTGCCAAACTGGCTACTGACATTTGTAAAGAACTGCGCACTGTGCGGGAAGAGGACGCGAAAGCCGCATAAGCGCAATGCCCGCCCTCGGCATGGGGGCGGGCTGTATGGCCACCCGTCTGTGGTCGTGACCGCATCATCACCGCATGAACGCCGCCACACAACCGAAGCGTATCGTGCTGTTCCTCAAGGGCGGCGAGCCTGGGGGGAAGGGGTTATCTCCCAAGGTCGTGACCGACAAGAACGGTCGGCGTGTGACGCATTGGGTGCGGGCCAAGTCTGGCGAAGAAGCAAAGCCGCCGGGTCCCTTCAATGCGAACGAATCCGGCCCATTTGGGCCAATACTTAGGCAGTACCGCCACGATGCACAGGGTGCAATTGAGGCACTTACCGCATTGCAAGACGGAGAGGCCGTAGCTGCGCTATATCACCCAGAAGTTGGGGATATTGATCTGGTGTGGGGGAGAGCGGGGACATCTCGTAGCGATGGTAGCGGTCTTTCCAAATTGTTGAAATGGCATCCTGAAGTGCTTAATGACCTGCAAGGATTCATTTCGTCCCTAACAATACGGCAACGAGACAAAAAGGTAGTGCAGTTATGGGATGGCAGATCGCGCCGTGCAGCAGTGAAACTAACCTACGACGAAAAACAAAAGCACTGGCTTCTCACCGCATTCGAGAAAGACGGGAGTGGGAGTGGACGTATCACGAGTCCAGACACTGACACGCTTCGCGGAAAGGGTGACACAGCTCGCCTTTCCTCCATTCCCACTGAAAGTGTACGGCAGGACACTCAAGGCAGCAACCCCAAAGGAGCGGGAAGAATGACCAAAGCCTTCCCAAGGATCGTCTTCCTCTTGTCTCCCCGTTGATCCGCTTGCGCGTCAACCCCCGTCGTGACTGCACGATAGCGACATTCAACGGATGTCGCTGCCATGCCCATATTTTTCGACGGCCAATTGCTCGTATCGCCGGGAACGTCGTCCAAGGTAGACGATTCCCGGATGTTCGTAGAGAGCTTCGCTCGGGATTTCTACACACCCGGGGATCCCACCTACTCCGTAACGCCTGACGCGACCGAAGCGAACGAGGGCGCAACGGTCAATTTTGCCTTCCAGGCTGACAACGTGCGCGACGGCGCATTGTTCACGTGGGAGGTAGTCAGTGAAAAAGTTTCCGCGCAAGACTTCGACGATGGCGCAATGGCTGGCGCTTTCAGCGTGGCGAATTGGGCAGGATCATTCACCCGCACGCTGAAAAACGACCTTTCCTTTGAAGAAGGGCCAGAACCATTTTCTGTGCGCGTGCATTCCGGTTCCATACTCGGGCCGGTGGTGGCAACGAGTACCGCCGTGATGGTGTTCGATACATCTGTCGAGCCGGAAAGCTACCAAGTCGCCCCCAGTGCCCTGATTCTGCGATCCGGTGGCACCGTCACCTTCGACGTGGTTACATCTGGCGTTCCAAGCGGGCGGCAAGTGCAATGGCAAAAACTATCCGGCACGGCGGTGGCCGGGGACTTTGTTACCCCCCTGAGCGGAGTGGTGGAGATTCAGAACCGTCGCGCCAGTTTCAGCTTGACCGTGGCCGATACGGTAACGGCACTGCGCACCCTGGCCGTGTGCCTGACGGATGGCGCGAACGTGCTGGCCGAATCCCTTTCCATCGCCATCTATCCGCCCCCCAGCATCACGCCG
This sequence comes from Candidatus Symbiobacter mobilis CR, assembly GCF_000477435.1. Classification (NCBI taxonomy): domain Bacteria; kingdom Pseudomonadati; phylum Pseudomonadota; class Betaproteobacteria; order Burkholderiales; family Comamonadaceae; genus Candidatus Symbiobacter; species Candidatus Symbiobacter mobilis. Next base: position 1,727,644 of record NC_022576.1, on the reverse strand, counting down.
AAAACCGTCAGCGTCTACGAAGGGGTTTGAACAGTTCAACGAATAATTGCGCATTTTTGCGCTTTCATGTATATTTTGCGCATGTCCCGCAAGATGGTCAGCATTCATGAAGCCGCCGAGTTTCTTGGTGTCGCGGCGCAAACGCTGCGGCGCTGGGAGTGTGAAGGCAAGCTTGCCCCTGATGAGCGCACGCCGGGCGGGCGGCGGCGCTATGACCTGACGCGTCTGCGGCCCGAGCAGTTCCATGCGAGGGAAGCTGCGCGTCGTACCGTCGCCTACGCCCGTGTATCTAGTCACGACCAGAAGGACGATCTGGAGCGACAGAAACAAGTATTGGAACTGTACTGTGCCCGGCAGGGCTGGACGTTCGAGGTCATCGCCGACCTTGGTTCGGGCATGAACTATCACAAGAAAGGTCTCAAGCGACTGTTGAACGATGTGGTGGAAGGCCGCATCGGGCGACTGGTCATCACGCACAAAGATCGGCTGCTGCGCTTCGGCGCGGAACTGGTGTTCGCCATCTGCGAGGCCCAGGGTGTTGAGGTCGTCATCCTCAACCAGGGCGAGGACACCACGTTCGAGGAAGACCTAGCGAAGGACGTGCTGGAGATCATCACCGTGTTCAGCGCCAGGCTGTATGGCAGCCGTTCACGCAAGAACCAGAAGCTGCTCGATGGGGTGAAGGCCGCCGTGGAGGCATCGCAATGCTGATTGCGCACCGTATCGCGCTGGATCCGAACAACGTGCAGGCGACATACCTAGCCCGTGCGGCAGGCACGGCGCGGTTCGCCTACAACTGGGCGCTTGCCGAATGGAAGCGCCAGTACGAGGCATGGAAGGCCAACAGCAGCCTGCCCAAGCCGTCACAACAAGCCTTGCGACGGCAACTGAATGCGGTGAAGCGCGAGCAATTCCCGTGGATGTTGGAGGTCACGAAGAATGCGCCGCAGATGGCGATCATGCAGTTGGGGAAGGCGTTCCAGAACTTCTTCGCGGGCCGTACACGCTACCCGACCTTCCGCAAGAAGGGCGTGCATGACCGCTTCACCATGACCAACGACCAGTTCGATGTCGACGGTTCCCGTATTCGCATCCCTCATCTTGGCTGGGTGCGCATGCGCGAGGCGTTGCGCTTCGTCGGCAGGATCATGTCTGCCACCGTTTCCCGTGTAGCCGACAAGTGGTTCGTCAGCATTACCGTGGACGCACCCGACAGTTCGCACCTACCCCAAGCCGAAAACCAAGGCGCGGTCGGTGTCGATCTGGGCGTGTCGGCGCTGGCGACGCTTTCGACGGGAGAGAAGGTTCCCGGTCCGAGGGCACACAAGGCGCTGTTGGACAGATTGCGCAAGCTCACCCGGAGCCTATCGCGCAAGGTCAAGGGGTCGGCGAACCGCCGTAAGGCCAAAGCCAAACTGGCGAAGCTGCACGCCCGCATTGCCGCGATCCGCTCGGACGCGATGCACAAGCTCACCACGGGCCTGATGCGCCGCTTCCATACCATCGGCATCGAGGACCTGAACGTGCGCGGCATGATGGCGAACCGGCATCTGGCCCGATCCATCGCCGACATGGGCTTTTTCGAGTTCCGGCGACAACTGGAGTACAAGGCCGCGATGCGCGGCGGCGTAGTGAAGGTGGCGGATCGCTTTTTTGCGAGCAGCAAGACGTGCTCAGCGTGCGGGCACAAGCTGGAGACATTGGCGCTGTCGGTGCGCGAATGGGTGTGCCCAGCCTGCGGCGCAGTTCATGACCGCGACGTGAACGCCGCGATCAACCTGAAGAACATGGCCGTGAGTTCCACGGTCGCAGCCTGTGGAGAGGAAGGCGCTGGCCCGACGCGCAAGCGCCGGGTGAAACCGTCCTCGATGAAGCAGGAAGTTAGCTTCATTCATGTTTAGGCAGGAATGAGCAAGTCTGATTGAACGGTTCAGCAGGGAGACAAGCCCTTGGGAAATTCAGCGCGTACGGCGTCGAGCAAGGTAGGGTCGCCCTGCACGCGCAACCGGAACCCTGGCGTGGCGGGCCGTTCCTGGATCACCCTGGCCGTGCGCACTCCGCGCGGAATGATCGCTGCCAGGGCCACCTGCGCCTGGGCTTTCGTGCTGAACACGCCCAGCGAAAGGCCCGGAGCCAGAGCGTTGCGTGGCACGTCGTAGGGGAGGCCGAGTTTGTCGAGTTGCGTGCGTTTTTGGGCCAGCTCCGCAGCGTTGACAAATTTGCCCATGTACACCATCCAGCGTTCGGGCAGGGATTCCGGTTCCAAGGCCCAGCCCCCCTGAGGCAGTGCTTCAGCGAGGATCTTCCGCAAGGTCTGTGCGCGGGGCACGTCAAGCCAGCCAGACTGCAAGCAGACGATGGACGGCGCCGATGCATCCGACATGGCTGGCGCACTGGGTGCGGATGCGGGGAGATGCGGCGGTGACAGTGCCTCGTTCCCACGCAGCAGCGTCAGCCGCTCCGGGTGGATTTGCCGTTGCATGCGCTGGGGTTCACGCTGGGTATCTTGCGCCAAGCCATAGGCGCGTAGCCATCCACCTGCCCAGGCAAAGTACCCCAGGTTGGCCAGTAGCAGGCACAACGCAATCAGCCGCAGCACGGCGGGGGATCCTCGGAATTGGCTGGGGGATGCACGCGGACTTCCTCGCTCGTCATCCGCAGCATGCCCCGTTCTGTACGCACTTGCAGCGCGCCGTCTGCATCGACACCCAGCGCCACGCCAGTCGTACCGTCTTCGAGCGTGACCGCAGCATTGGCCAGCGCATCGCGAGATTGGTAGTGATCGCGGAACGGAGCGAAGGCATCGCGTTCGAAGGCATACAGGGTATCGATGAGCGCGGGGACGGTACGCAGCAGCGTGTCCAACGCGCCTACGCCGGGCAGAAATTCATCCAGCGACGCGGCATCCAGGGGAACATCGGCGGAGGGAGCCATGACGTTGATGCCCACGCCGACGACGACAAAACGGGCCGGGCGTTGTGGATGCAGGTCGGCGGTTTCCACCAGGATGCCCGCGAGCTTGCGGCGCGCCCACCAGAGGTCATTGGGCCATTTCAGCAGGATGCCGGGGTGCAGGCTTTGCGCGACGCTCCACCCCGCAGCCAGCGAAAAGCCCAGCCACGTAGGTGGCGCCAGCGCTACGCCGACCGAAAAGGTCAGGCTGCCGGGGCCTTGGTCGCAAGCAGGCTGCGTGCTGCCGTACCAGCGCCGGCCATGGCGCCCTTTGCCCTGGGTTTGGTGGCAGGCGATCAGCACGGTGGGCTGGGTATTGCCTGCGCGAGCGCGGCGCATCAGCTCGGAATTGGTCGAATCCACCTCACTGACCACTTCGACGGCGAAGCCCGGAATCAATGGGCGCAGGGATTCGGCAACGGCTGGGGAAGACCAAGGCGCGGCGGAAGTGGAATGCATGGCAGGGGGAGCGGCCTGCAGCCGCCTGGGTGGGGGAAAACCACGGCGTGGCGGGAGGAGCGCGCCGCACGTCCCAACAGGGGCACAACGGCGCGAACCGGAAAATGTCCACAATCGGGTATTGTGGCTGCGTTATGAGTTTTTGTGAGTTTTTGTGAATTCTTGTACAAGGCTCCTGTACAAGGCTTTTGTACACCACGATGGCGTTATGGCGTACCGGCCCGCCCGATTTTCAAACGGGTCGAAATGAGGAAATGAGGACGTACACAAAACCGCCCCAGCGTCGTTCAACCCACTTTCCGTACTGCTTGGTGCTGTCTGCGTGGGGTTGCCTCGCTGGGACAATTTTGCGTACGTCCTAGAAATGATACTTAGTCAGATGAAAACATTGGTTATTGCAGAAAAACCCTCGGTAGCGCAAGACATCGTCCGCGCCCTGACCCCTGAGTCGGGCAAGTTCGAGAAGCACGACGAGTACTACGAAAACGCCCGCTACGTCGTCTCCAGCGCCGTGGGGCACTTGCTCGAAATCCATGCCCCGGAGGAATACGACGTGAAGCGCGGCAAGTGGAGTTTTGCCCATCTTCCGGTCATTCCGCCGTATTTCGACCTCAAACCCGTCGAGAAGACGAAAACGCGGCTGTCTGCGCTGGTGAAACTGGCGCGGCGCAAGGACGTGACCAACCTTATCAATGCCTGCGACGCGGGCCGGGAAGGGGAGCTGATCTTTCGCCTGATCGAGCAGTACGCAGCCGGTTCCAAACCCTTGGGTAAACCAGTGTCGCGCCTGTGGTTGCAGAGCATGACGCCGCAGGCGATACGGGACGGTTTTCATGCCCTGCGCACCGACGAGCAAATGCGCCCGTTAGCCGACGCCGCCCGTTGCCGCAGCGAGGCAGATTGGCTGGTCGGCATCAACGGCACGCGGGCGATGACTGCGTTCAATTCCCGCGACGGCGGGTTTTTTCTGACGACTGTCGGTCGGGTGCAGACGCCCACGCTGAGCGTCGTCGTCGAACGCGAGGAAAAAATTCGCGCTTTCGTCAGCCGCGACTACTGGGAAGTGCAGGCGCAATTCGCCGTCGAGGCCGGGGTGTATCCCGGCAAATGGTTCGACCCGGCATGGAAAAAGCCCGCTGCTGCCCCTGCCACCGCCAATGCCGCCGCTGCCACGGCCGCTACGAGCGCTACGGCGGATACCGACCCCGAATTGCGCGCAGACCGGCTCTGGAACGAGGCAGACGCCCGCGCCATTGCCAGCGCGGTGCAAGGCAAACCGGCCACCGTTCGCGAGGAAACCCGCCCGGCGACGCAGTCCAGCCCCTTGCTTTTCGACCTGACGTCCCTGCAGCGCGAGGCCAACGCCAAATTCGGCTTTTCTGCGCGGACGACGCTGTCCTTGGCGCAAAGCCTGTATGAACGGCACAAGGCGCTGACCTACCCGCGTACCGACTCGCACGCCCTGCCGCAAGACTATCTGCCTGTGGTGCAGCAAACGTGCGCGATGCTTGCGCAAAGCGCGATGCCGCACCTCGCAGTCCACGCCCAAACGGCGATCGACCAAGGGTATCTGCGGATGCAGAAGCGCGTCTTCGACGATGCCAAGGTCAGCGACCACTTCGCGATCATCCCTACGCTGCAAGCGCCGACCTCGTTATCGGAAGCGGAACAAAAGCTCTATGACCTGGTTGCGCGGCGTTTTCTGGCGGTGTTTTTCCCTCCGGCGCAATACCAGTTGACGACGCGCATTTCCGTCGTCGCCTGCCCGCAGGCCGAGCACCATTTCAAAAGCGAAGGCAAGGTGCTGTTGCAGCCGGGGTGGCTGGCCATCTACGGCAAAGAGGCCGCCACCGAAGTGCGCGATGAGAAGACCCAGAGCCTCGTCGTCGTGCGGCCCGGAGAATCCGCGTCCACCGTCGAAGCGCAGGCCAAGGGGCTATCCACCCGCCCCCCAGCCCGCTATACGGAAGCAACGCTGCTCGGTGCGATGGAAGGCGCGGGCAAGTTCATTGACGACGAAGGGCTGCGCGAAGCCATGCGGGAAAAGGGACTCGGCACTCCCGCCACGCGCGCCAGCATCATCGAAGGGCTGCTACAGGAAGGCTACATGGTGCGTGATGGCCGCGAGCTTGTCCCCACCGCCAAGGCGTTCCAGCTCATGACCTTGCTGCGCGGGCTGGGGGTCGAGGAACTGTCCCGTCCCGAGCTGACTGGCGAATGGGAATACAAGCTCAACCAGATGGAGCAGGGCAAGCTCAGCCGTGACCGTTTCATGGCGGATATTGCGGATATGACGCAGCGGCTGGTGCAAAAAGCCAAGTCCTACGACGGCAACACCGTCCCCGGCAACTTTGCGACGTTGCGCACCCCTTGCCCCCAGTGTGGTGGTGTCGTCAAGGAAAACTACCGGCGCTATGCCTGCGTAGGGCCGGATGGGCAAGGGGAGGGCTGCGGCTTTTCTTTCGGCAAGATGCCTGCAGGGCGGGTGTTCGAGGCCGAGGAGGTCGAGCGCTTTTTGCATGACCGCAGGATCGGCCCCCTCGAAGGATTCCGATCCAAAGCCGGCCTGCCCTTTGCTGCGGAGATGGTGCTGCGCTACGACGACGAGGCGCGCAACTACCGGCTCGAATTTGATTTCGGCACCTCTTCGGCAACGCTCGGGCCTGTCGATTTTTCCGGGCAAGAGCCGCTGGGCGCCTGCCCCCGGTGCCGGTCCGGGGTGTTTGAGCATGGCAAGGAATACGTCTGCGAAAAGGCCGTGCCCTCGCAGGAACAGGTTGGGCAAGCGTGTACGTTCCGCAGTGGCAAGACGATCTTGCAACAGGCGGTGGAACCCGTGCAGATGCGCAAGCTCCTGGCCGGTGGGCGCACCGACGTATTGCAGCGCTTTGTCAGCGCACGCACTCGCCGTCCTTTCCAGGCCGCGCTGGTGTGGGACGCCCAGCAGGACAAGGTGACATTCGAGTTCACCGTGCCCAAGAAGGGGGTTGCATCCTCCCGCGCCCGCACCGCAGCGGCTGCAAAGGCCACGGGAGCGACCGGAGCGACAGCAGCCACAGTCGCAACGAGGGCAACGAAGACCACAAGAACGACAAAAGCGACCCAAGCGACCCAAGCCACCAAAGTCACAAAAGGGGCAAAAGCAACCCCGGCCACAAGAACGGCGAGCGCCACCCAACCCGCCGCCAAGGCGCGCGCTCCCCGATCTGCTCCCTCCGCAGCAGGATCGACCCCCAGCGCGGAGCTGGCCGCAGTCATCGGCGCGGAGCCTGTCGTCCGCACGCAGGTCATCAAAAAACTCTGGGACTACATCAAGGCCCAGCAGCTTCAGGACCCCGCAGACCGCCGCACCATTCGCGCCGACGACAAGCTGCAAGCAGTCTTTGGCAAACCCCAGGTCCACATGTTCGAGATTGCCGGGTTGGTGGGGCAGCATTTGCGTTGACCCCAACCAATCCATGCGCTTTCGGGATGGGCTGACGGTTTGGCGTGGTGCCCCAATGCCTAGCGTTGGGGCCAGCGTTTGCTACAGGTTGTGGGAGCGATGGAAGTCGCAATGACGCCGCGTTCCGGCCCCCAGCGGGCGCTGCACAAACTCGGGCTGGTGCGTCCCATCGACCTGGCCCTGCACCTGCCGCTGCGCTACGAGGACGAAACCTGCCTGTATACCCTGCGCACCGTGCGGGAGGGGCAAACAGCCCAGATCGAAGGCCAGATCCGTGCCACCGAGGTGCGCGCAGGTCGGCAGTTGCTCGTGACGCTTGACGACGGAACGGGAACGTGTCTGCTGCGGTTTTTTTCTTTCACCCCCGGGATGCAGCGTGCATTGGCCGTGGGGCAGAAGATTCGCGTTCGTGGCGAGGTCAAAGGCGGTTTTGCCGGGTGGACGATGCTGCACCCGGCCTTCCAGCCCGCCGGGGGGACGCTGCCTGCAACGCTGACCCCCGTCTATCCCAGCACCGCAGGGCTGCCGCAGGCGTATTTGCGCAAAGCCATCGACGGGGGCCTGCAAGCCGCCGTGCTCGACGAATTCGTGCCCCCGCAGTGTTGGGAGGAAGCGGGAATCGACCCCGCGTGGACGTTGCGCGCCGCGCTCGCTTTGTTGCATCACCCCCCACCCGGTCCGCCGCCGCAGCGCACGCACCCGCCGCAGCGCACGCACCCGGCGTGGCGCAGGCTCCAGGCGGAGGAATTGCTCGCGCAGCAAATCGCCCAACAGCGTTCGCGTGCCGAGCGGGAGCGCCAGCGTGCGCCGACGCTGGCCGGCGGCACGTTGCAAGAGCGCCTGCTGGCTGCCTTGCCTTTTGGGCTGACCGCCGCGCAACGCCGCGTCTGTGCGGAAATTGCCGACGATCTGCGGCGCCGTGCGCCGATGCATCGCCTGCTGCAAGGTGACGTCGGTTCCGGCAAGACCATCGTCGCCGCCATGGCCGCGTGCATTGCCATCGATGCGGGTTGGCAATGCGCGCTGATGGCGCCGACTGAAATCCTCGCGACCCAGCACATCGCCAAACTCGTTGCGTGGCTTCAACCGCTGGGGGTGCAGGTGGCGTGGCTGATGGGGGGGCAGGGCAAACGGCAGCGTCACGCCGCGCTCGACGCCATCGCCAGCGGCCAGGCGCAGCTCGCTGTGGGAACGCACGCCATGGTGCAAGACACCGTGCGCTTTGCGCGGTTGGGGCTGGCGATCATCGACGAACAGCACCGTTTCGGCGTCGAACAGCGCTGGAAGCTGCGCAACAAGACGGCTACCGTGGGCGACGGTGGAGACAGTACATCTCCTCTGCAGCCCCCTCTGCAACCCCATTTGCTGATGATGACCGCAACGCCGATCCCTCGCACGCTGGCGATGAGTTATTGGGCAGACCTCGACGTTTCGACGATCGACGAACTGCCCCCAGGCCGAACGCCGGTCGTGACCAGGCTCGTCCACGCCGCACGCCGGGGGCAGGTGATCGAGCGCGTGCGCATCGCCGTCGAATCGGGAAGGCAGGCGTACTGGGTGTGCCCGCTGATCGAGGAGAGCGAGGCGCTTGACCTTTCCAATGCCACCCAGACCCATGCGGAACTCTGCGCCGCTATGCCGGGGGTGCGCGTGGGGCTGCTGCATTCGCGTATGTCCCCTGCCGAGAAGCGCATGGTTATGCAGGAATTTGTTGCCGGGACGATGGGGCTGCTGGTCAGCACGACGGTCATCGAAGTCGGCGTGGATGTTCCCAATGCCAGTCTGATGATCGTCGAGAACGCCCAGCGCTTCGGCCTATCCCAGCTCCATCAATTGCGCGGAAGGGTGGGGCGCGGGCAGGCTGCTTCGGCCTGCGTGCTGCTCTACGCTGCAGAAGAAGGCGGCAAGCTGGGCGAAGGCGCACGTGACCGGCTCCAGGCCATGGCGCAGTGCCAGGACGGGTTTGCCATCGCCCAGCGGGATTTGGAGATACGCGGCCCCGGCGAATTCCTCGGGCTGCGCCAATCCGGCGCGATGCTGCTGCGCTTTGCCGACCTGCGCGACAACGCCGATGTGCTCGACTGGGCACGCCACACCGCCCGCCACCTTCTCACCCACAACCCCGAAGCAGCCCAGGCGCACGAACAACGGTGGCTGGGGAACAAGACGCAGTTTTTGGGTGCGTGAGGGGAGGGGGGTGTCTGGGCGTGCGGTGATTTCGTGTGATGAATGAACCTAGATTCCTCAGTTGGACGCGCCGCCAGCAGCACACTCGGGCGCGTCCAATGTCGGAATTTTGGTTGAATGATGGGATGGATATCCCAACATTTCGAGACGTTCGGCAAGCCACACTTAGGCTTGGGTCTTGCCGCTTTTTTCTCCTATCTCAGCAAGAACATCATCCAAGGTAAGTTGGCCGAAAAGATATTCTCTTTCCTCAGTATAATTTCCAGTACCAGTAGAAAACTGGCCTAGAAAACGCATAGTATTAGCCGCTCCCATTTCTTTTGCAAGAATATGAAGGGCCTGATTGGTAATTTCTTGTAAAGGTATTGCTGGGATGGTCATGGTTCAATTCCCTCGATAAGTTCCAAAGGGGAAACTACCTTTGTTGTTTTAGTATTCATCTGCTTTGCTCGCCTAAGAAAACGGTCATCGCAAGTGCAAAAATAAGTTGCTTTCGCTTCTACCGCGCAAGCAAGATGTAACGAATCTAATACTTTGATTCCAAATTTTCCGAAGTGTTGAGTACGTTGTTTTACAGAGTCCGTAGCCTGAACGGTAAAAACGCTTTTTGACAAGACTTCTTGAACAAAAGCCTTTCTTGACGGATGAGGGTTGTGGTCAGCTTCATATTCCAAGGCAACGGAGTTTAATAAGTCCGCGTTTCCAGCTTCACACCAAGCTAATATGCCAAGAATGGCTTCAGCTTCGATATGAATGCGCATATGGGCTTGATCATCCATTGGGCGCTGTAGACAGCACATGTCTAGGTAAATCCGGATTGGTTTCATGGCTCCTCATTGCTTCTATGCAAAACGTCACAAGAACGGGCGACGTGCTTCAGCGCGGCATCCCGCTCGACAACAAGGTGTCGCGTATGCGTAAACAGATATTAGAAGAGGCTTTCTTGTTTGGGCGGCATTTTGTGCATAATTTCTTTTGCTTTCTTGCGTTCGCCGTAAAAAAATTCATTATCAATTTGTGTTTGGGTGGAGTACGCGTCGATTCTTTCAGAAGCCATGGGCTGACAGATGTTTAATAATTTTTTTAATTCCCTTCCCGAAACAACATGTAGCTTATTTGCGTGAGAGGATGAATTAGCCAGAGGGGGAAATTTATTAATCGCTTGATTTGATAGTGTTGATGTTGTAAAAAATACCCCGTGGCAGTCCTTGAAACCATAACACCAAAGAAGTCACGAATATCTGATACTGGAGCTTGATCTCGATATAGCTTGCATTGTACAATGCTTGTAATTGAAACCAAAACAATATCTGTTTTATAATATTCAGTGACTATTAAATCTATTCCTTCATCGTGACTGCCTTTTTTATGTAGAAATATTTATTAAAAACGAGATACATCATCGATTGCACAAGCATTTCAAAATCTGTTGGAGAAAACAAACCATACTGGGTTCTTTTTTTGTTAGGAGGTCCTCAAGCGCAATTGATTTATGCCAAAGAGCTTTAAATTTGTAGTAGAGCCAAAGAAACTGAGATGCCATAATTACAGCAAGCGAGTTTTCAGGCGATAAATCATCGTCGTCTATACATTCCATAAAAATGTCTCGGTGGATATTTGCCATATCCATCTGTAAGTCAATTACTTCCAGAAAATCATTTTCAGTCATACTGACTCCGAATATGCATTGGCTGCCACAACACTTCCTTGCCGTCTCACGTCGTACCTCAGGGCGCGAAGTCGGCTTGCATGCAGATCGTCTCACTGGAGCGCAGAGTTATGGCCCTGCTGGCAGAGCATAGGAAACCTTTGTGCCATCAACCCTGACGATGCCGCGTTTGCACAATTCGGAGAATAACTCAGCGAGCTGTTGCTCGGAAAGCTCCTTCTTGAAAAGAGCGTGAAGCGTGCTCAGCAGAGTTTTCTGTGTTCGCGGTTTCGACGCTTTACGGCGAACAAGATCGGCAATGACGGCACCTACTTGCGCTTCATGCGTGGCGGGGAGAGCAGGCTTAAAATAGGGAATATCTGCAATGCAGGTTGAGCGTTGAGCAAAGATTTTCTTTCCCTTGAGATATTTCAGCAGCGGATCGAACCCGGAATCTTTCGAGATGATGTGGAAGAAGGCCGTCGGTTCGGTCGCGGACAATGTACCCATGTAATAGGCGATATGGAAATCGAGGGCATTGTTTCCAGCAGTTTCGAGAATGATGTACTCGGCACTATCGCCCAGAGATTGCAGTGCCGTAGCCAGCGAAACGGGAATCTTTGATTGATTGGGGCCAAGGAAAACCTTGACCTTGAAAGGACCACCCTTGAGCAACCCGATATCCTTCGGCTGAACATTCTCGAAATCGACGAGGACAAAGTTCGTGCGTGTCGTCACGGGAGAACCCTTAGTTTGCGTTCATGTGCCGCAGCAGCCCGGAGGGAACCAGTTCTTCTCTATGAGTTCGACGGCTTTCATCATGGAGGCGCTGTCCGCTGGGCGATAAGCCTGGAGGAACAGTACGTTCAAAGACCGCAGAAGAATGACAGACGAGCCTGGCAAGTGAGACTTCATTTTCTCCACACGGGCAGGAATGTACTTCGACGAGTTCTTTTGCCCGCAAAACGCGCAACACCGACCACTCGGTCACGCTCCCAGAATCCCCGTTCACGTTGAACCGGAATCCGCAATCAAAGCCTTTGATCACCCTGCCACCCAGTGCGCAACGGGACGCAGCAAAAAATCCTCCAGCGCGATGCCGTCGCCGCCCACCAGCAGGGTGCGCTGTGTCCAGGCCGCGCCGCGTAGGCTTGTCGGCGCTGGCATAACGCACCGGCTGTGGCAGTGTCGCGGTGACTTGCTGTACCAGCGTGGACTTGTCTACTTGCCGAGGCCCGGCCACCACATGGATGCATCGGCGCGGCTTGTTCAGGCGACCGGCCAGCACCGCTGCCTGCGCACGCTGGAAAGTGGGTTCAGGATTGCGCACCATGTTGAGTATTTTTACTCAACGGCGCGTTGGCACTCGAAGTCGTTCCCTTCGATGCCATGCAGTCGTGTCAGCCGTTTGTTCTGATTCATGTTTGACCCGCATTCGAAATTTTTGCCTCGACCGGCAAAATTCAGCCCCGGAATGGGAGTTTTGCAAGAGGCTCATTGGGGTCCACTTGAGCTATGAATCAGGAAAGTCATGGCAGCCCTCCAGCCTCCCCCGCCCGACCTCTCTACGCTTGTGGGAGATGTTTGAACGGTGTTCGCTGTGCTGTAACTTCTCAATAAGTTATGGCGAAATTGCAGAAATGTATTAGGCACGAATGAGCGTCGCCAATCGCGGAATGGCATTAGTTCGTGTGATGCGATCTTCCAAATACGCCAAAACTAAATACCTTGTTTCCGACAAGTTTTCTTCAAACTCGCAAACGTGTCTCGACATTGTCGCCCAAGGTCGCTACGGGTTCCACCACTCACTTTTCGTTTCTTTCAAAAATCCCGAAGGTCGGTTTCGCTTCCGTTCGTATGGTTCGGGATTTCTGGCCGTTGTAATATTAACAACTCTTCTTTTTTTCCATACAAGCGTTTCAGTAGCTTATCTAGTGTTTGGTAGCTGGTTTTTCTATTGAAAACACTATCAAAACGTTTTTCGAACTGTTCTACCATATTCGCGTTCGGGCTGCGCTTGTATGCTTTCAAGTCCCCATACAACCTCCATATATCGGAGCGCACCTGCGCTACAGCTTGTCTCTGCCCTTCATTGACCGGCTCCATCACTGACGATGGCCAATGTAAGGTTGAAGCCTTTTTCTACCAGGCTCCCAAGTAAAGCACCTTCCGTCGCAATGCGTACGTGCGTCTCACTGTCGATTTTCAATGCTTCGTGATGTTTGCGCCATAGTTCGATGCTTGAGAACTCAGCAGTTGCATGATTTTGTAGCTGACTATATACGTCATTACTCAAGCCATGCTCTTCCATGTAGGTCAGGGCATGTTCGTTGACCTGGGTTGTGACCGGACCGGCGTGCAAACATGCGAGGAAGTTGATTCTGCTCTTGCTGTCTGTACTGTGGAACCAGCCGAATTTTTCAATTCTTGGATAGTTTCAGCTAGCGCATCAATGGTGCCCGACTTATTTTTGCAACGCAGACACATTTCTTCTGCAGGAATTTGCGGGAGACTCGGTACGAGGAACACGTTATACTCGTCTTTGGCTAGTATCTGTGCTTGATCTATGGATAGCATTATATGCTGTTTTTGACGAAAAACAATATATTTCCATAACTTTTTGAGAAGTTACATAAAAATCGGGGCAACGCCGTGCAGTGGTGTGTGTCAACAGCTACAGCGTACATCGACCGAAAAATTGTCTTGACATTCGGGTACCCTTCAGGGCGACGAGGCCGAGCGAATAGCTTTTGCAGCAACTAACAAAATAATAAATTCATTTATTTTTTTATTTAAGTTATATTATAAACTATGTACTTTGCGTTATGGAGTAAAAAGTGAAATGCAACTTCTCTGAACTCAAGCTTCGCCAAGTCGATGCCAACCTCAACCGTTGGTGCAGTGCCGACTTGCCACCGCGCCCGCCCATAGGCTGGATCAAGGCCATCCGCGAGGGCCTGGGCATGGCCAAAACGGACCTCGCCGATCGGCTGGGTGTCACTACGTCTACCGTCACCCGGCTGGAGACCTCCGAGGCCGATGACACCATCAGCCTGGCCACCTTGCGCCGTGCCGCCGAAGCCATGGGTTGCGAGTTGCAATATGCCCTGGTGCCCAAGCAGTCCTTGGCCGACACCCTGGAAAACCGCGCCCTGGCGTTGGCACGCCAGCAAATGGCATCCATCAGTCACACCATGGCGCTAGAAGCACAAGCGACTTCACGCGAGGCTCTCGAGTCGCAAACCCGCGCCCTAGCCGAGAACCTGCTCAAGGGTTCATGGCACGTCCTTTGGAAACAACCGGAGCGGGAAGCCAAATAGCGATGACTACCAAACTCGACGATCCCCCCGGTGCCACGCCGCTTGATGCTGACGAACTTGCCAGCCTGATTCCCGGCCACATCACCACGCAGAGCGAATTGAACGAATGGGAGCAACTCAACATCGTCCAGGGCGAGAGTTGGGCACACCAACAACGCACGGAAATCCTCACCGAAGCCTTCTTGCGCCAGTTGCACAAGCAGATGTTCGGCGAAACCTGGAAATGGGCTGGCCAGTTTCGCAAGACCGACACGAACATCGGCGTTGATTGGCTCAAGATCGGTGTCGAAGGCAAGAACCTGCTCGACGATGCCCAGTACCAGAGCAAACACGCCAGCTATCCGCCCGACGAAATCGCGGTGCGCTTCCATCATCGTCTAGTCGCCATTCATCCCTTCCCCAACGGCAATGGCCGTCATGCCCGTCTGATGGCCGATCTGCTCGTCAAGCGTCTGGGCCAGCCCCGTTTCACTTGGGGCAGCCGTAGTTTGGTCCATGCCAGCGAAACACGTCAGCAATACATCGCCGCCCTGCAAGCGGCCAACGTGGGTCTCATCGCGCCCTTGCTCGCGTTCGCCAGAAGTTGAACCCAACATGAAGCAAACCCTCTCCCGCGAACACCGCAAGATTCTGGAAGCCACCGTTGCCCAGAAAACGCTGCGCGTTCGCTTGCGCGCCCATGGCCGGGCGCTGGGCGACTCTCTCCGCCCCGACGACACGCAAGCCGTCGACCACCTCGTCACCGAAATTGCCTACGAGCATTGGCACCGCATGCTCTTCGCACGCTTCCAGAAGCGCCCCTTCATCTGGCACGTCTGAGACGGGCCACAAGGAAGGCTTTTCAGCGCTGATCAACTACCACCTGCTGACGCACGAGAAGCTCAACACCCTGATCAACCTCTACCTGGGCGACTGGATCACCCAGCAGAAACGCACTGTCGATACGGAGAATGCGGATGCCACGCTCAAGATCGCCAAGGCCGAGGCGCTGAAGTGGCAACTGGCAGCCATCCTGGCAGGCGAAAAACCCTATGACATCTTCGTGCGCTGGACCGGAATACTCACCATTGCGCAAGGCTTCCAACCCCACCTTCGCTTTGTACTTTGCGGTGTGGACTTTGCGCTTCTTCGTTTCACTCATGATTCTGGATTCCCTGGATGGAAGGACATCTTCAATTTTTGTCTTGAAGTCGGGGTCCACTTTAGAACCGCCAGCATAGCCAACGCCCCCAGCGTTTTGCGCCTGCCTCCCTACAATGCCCCGCTACCCAGAAAAGGACGGATTCGACTATGCGAGCCTTGTGCATCCCCCTGTTGTGCGCCCTTTCCGGGCTGGTTTTTGCGACGGAGCCTGTGTCGGCTCCCATCGCTCCCACTACGCCCACGTCGCCCACTGCGCCGACTTCCCCCAAGGTCGAGAAGCGCACCGAGCGCATCCACGTGGAAGATACGGCTACGCGCATCGACGAACTGCGCGTGGGCGGGGAGACGCAGACAATCACCGTCCAACCCAAAAGCAGCATGCCGGCGTACCAGATCGCCCCCAAAACCGGAGAGCGAAGCTGGAAAGTGCTTGGGTTCTGAGCGATGGCGGTCTACACGGAGGTGTCCTTCGCGCAGGCCAGCGAGTTGCTGTCCGGGCTGGGGCTGGGAACGCTGCGGGATATGCAGGGCTGCCCCGGCGGTATCGAAAACACCAACTATTTCGTCACCACCGAGCGTGACGGCGTGCCGCACGGCTACGTGCTGACCCTTTTCGAGCGCCTGGACTTCGATCAGCTTCCGTTCTACCTGCGGCTGATGGAGCATCTGGCGCTGCGGTGCATCCCCGTTCCCCGCCCCCATGCCAACGCACGGGGCGAGTTGGTGTTTCGGATGCAGGGCAAACCGGCCAGCGTCGTGGACCGGCTGCGGGGCAGTGCTGCGATGCGCCCCGGCTCCCGGCACTGCGCCCAGGTGGGGGTGACGCTGGCGCGGATGCATCTTGCAGGGCACGACTTTCCCCTGTATCAACCGCATTTGCGCGGGCTGCCTTGGTGCATCGACACGGCAGAAGTCGTGCGTGGGCACCTTGATGCAGAACAGGCCACGCTGCTGGACGCGGAAATCGCCCTGCAACGCCAAACCCTGCCCGCGTATGCCGCGCTGCCACGGGGGCCAATTCACGCCGACCTGTTTCGTGACAACGTCTTGTTCGCAGATGCTGGGGTAGAGGGAAATCCTGAGGGCGGGCCAGATGGTGATCTTGCTACAGGGCCTGTGCTCAGCGGCGTTTTCGACTTCTACTTTGCCGGCATCGACACCTGGCTGTTCGACCTGGCAGTGACCCTCAACGACTGGTGCGTCGACCCGCAGACGGGTGCCGAGGACCCCGTGTTGTCTGCCGTGCTGATCGACGCCTACGATGCTGTGCGTCCGCTGGAAGCGGCGGAACGCGAACTGCTCGTGCCGATGTTGCGTGCGGGGGCGCTACGGTTTTGGTTGTCACGCTTGTGGGACTGGTACCTGCCCCGCGACGCCAAGCTGCTGCGCGCCCACGACCCCCGCCACTTTGAGCGGGTGCTGCGCCATCGGGCTGCGAGGAAAGGCCCCTCCCGATGAAGCTGGGGTTGGTTCCCGCAGGAACGGGGTTGATTTGGGTACGGATGGGGGTACTGACCGTGGCCCGGCACCCAGCCACGTGGATGATGTTGTTTCTGCTCTTCATGGCTTGGATGTCCCTGCTGACCCTGCTACCGTGGCTGGGCGTGCCCCTGGCCATGGCCATGCTGCCGGGCGCCACACTGGGGCTGATGGTTGCTGCGCGGACGTTGCACGAAGGGGCGATGCCGACGTTGACGACGTTGTTCTGTGGCTTTGTTCCCGCCAGCCCAGCGACGCCGGGCATCTGGGGAATCGGGCTGGCGTATGCAGCAGGGGCGCTGTTGGCCATAGGCGCGTCGAGCTTTGTCGATGGGGGCCAGTTTGCCGAGGTGTACCTGGGCAATGCCTCGCCCAATGCTGACACGCCGCTGTTCCCTGCGATGTGGGTGTTCATCGCACTGCATATTCCCTTGTCGTGGATGACGTGGCATGCCCCTGCGCTGGTCTATTGGCACCGGCTCCCGGTCGCCAAAAGCCTGTTTTTCAGCTTGGTGGCGTGTGCGCGCAATGTGTCGGCTTTTCTCGTCTTCGGGCTGGCATGGATGGGGATCATGGTGTTGACCATCACGGTTTTGCAGCTCCTGGGGTCGATGTTGGGCCTGGCGGAACCCGTGCGGATGCTGGCTTTCCCCGCGCTGCTGCTGGTGGCGAGCATGTTTTTTTGCTCGCTGTATTTTTCGTACCGGGATTGTTTTCCCCAGCAGACTACCGGGGAATGGGTGGTGAACTAGTAAATCCGTCCATTTCATTCCGGCATGTTTGTGGTGGAACGGACTACTAGCCATCGGGAGTGACCTCATGCAGGCAGACAAGGAAATCGATACAAGCGGGTTGAGTTGCCCCATACCCATCTTGCGTGCCAAAAAGGCACTGGCCGATCTGCAAACGGGGCAGACGCTCAAAATCATCTCGACCGACATCGGGTCAATCCGCGACTTCGAGGCTTTTGCACGACAGACTGGCAATGAATTGCTCGCACAGCAGACCGTCGGCAAGCAGTACCACCACCTCCTGCGCAGACGCTGAAGCCCCGGCCGTGCTGCCCACCCGGGCCACGCCCTGCAACCCTTGCAGCCTGTCCGCCGACGAGGTGCTGGCGCGGCTGGATGACTTCGACGCGATCCTCGACGCACGCAGCGAGGACGAATACGCCCTCGACCATCTGCCCGGCGCACGCAATTGGCCCACGCTGCGTAACGAAGAGCGCCGGATCGTCGGGACGATCTACAAACAGGTACACCCTTTCGAGGCGCGCAAGCGCGGCGCAGCGATGGCCGCGCGCAATATCGCCGCGCATATCGAGAACGAGGCGCTCGACTTGCCCAAATCGTGGCGCCCGCTCGTCTATTGCTGGCGCGGCGGGCAGCGCAGTGCTTCCTTGGCGTTGGTGCTCGCGCAGATCGGTTTCCGGGTCAGCATGCTTGCCGGGGGGTACAAAGCGTTTCGGGCAGCGGTCGTTGCGGACACCCAGCGCCGCGTTCCCACGCTGGCCTGGCGCGTCGTCTGCGGGCCGACGGGTGCCGGCAAGACGCGCCTGCTGCACGCACTGGCCGAGCAAGGTGCGCAGGTGCTCGACCTCGAAGCGCTGGCGGTACACCGCAGTTCGGTGCTGGGCGCGATCCACGGCGAACCCCAACCGAGTCAGAAACACTTCGAGACCCGCATTTGGGAAGCCCTGCGCCGCTTCGACCCCGAGCGCCCCGTCTTTGTCGAAAGCGAAAGCCGCAAGGTGGGCAACCTCAGCGTTCCCCCCGTGCTGATCGACGCAATGCGCAACAGCCCGTGCCTGGATTTGCAGCTCCCGATCGACGAGCGCGTGGCCTTGTTGATGGAGGACTATGCGCACCTTGCCGACGACATCGGCGACTTTTGCCAGCGGCTTTCCGTGCTGTCTGCGCTGCGTGGCAAAGCCACGGTGGCATCCTGGCAGGATCGCGCACGCAATGGCGCGTTGACGCAGGTGGTGCGCGAGCTGCTCGAACTCCACTACGACCCTGCGTACAGTCAATCGATCGCTCGCAATTTCCCCCACTTTGCCCAGGCCGTCCCCCTGCGGCTCGCCAACCGGGGTGCGCAGGCGATGCGCGAGGTGGCCAATCGGGCCATTGCGACTTGCGTCGCTCCAACGGGGGTGGGTGCATCGCGCATCGGTGGGACACAGCGTGGTCAATACAGCGAGGCCAGTTCCCCCAATGCGTAGAGCGGCAAGGCGGTGATGCCGGGGGCCAAAGGCCATGGGGGGCCGTTGCCATGGCATACCACGAACAGATGATCCAGCCCCAAAGTCTCCTGTGCTGACCGCATCGACGGCGTGACGTGGGGAGAGCGGGTGAGTTTCACTTCAAAGCCCAGACGACGACCATGGCGCACTGTCAGCAAGTCCAGTTCCGCACCCGAATGCAAGGCCCAGAAAAACGCCTCGTCACGCCCTGTGTGCGTTTGGCGAAGGATTTCATGCAGGACGAACCCTTCCCAGGAAGCGCCGCATTTGGGGTGCGCCAGCAAGTTTTGTTCGTCGCCAATCCCCAGCAAGCTGTGCAATAAGCCTGTATCGGCGAGATACACCTTGGGGGCTTTGACCTCCCGTTTGCCCTGATTGGTATGCCAGGGTCGCAGCCTCCAGGTCATGAACGTGCCTTCCAGGATGTCCAGGTACCGTGAAACGGTTTTGTCGCTAACGCCCAGTGCGCGCCCCAGTTCGCTACCGTTCCAGGTTTGGCCGTGGTAATGCCCCAGCATGGTCCAGAAACGGCGCAAGGTCAGTGACGGCAGCTTGATGCCCAGTTGGGGCAGATCCCGTTCCAGGTAGGTGCGGATCAACGACGCACGCCAGGCACGGCTTTGTTCCAGGTCTTCGGCCAGCAAAGCGCGGGGAAAGCCGCCGCGCAGCCAACGCATCTCCCATTGTTCTGGCGGCAGTTCCTCCAAGGCCAAGCCGTCCAGTTCATGGAACAGGACGCGCCCCGCCAGACTTTCCGACGTGTTGCGCAGCAATTCGGGCGCTGCGCTGCCCAGAATCAAAAAACGGGCGGGTGTGCCGGGCCTGTCGGCCAAAACGCGCAACAAGGGGAAGAGATCCGGCCGCAACTGCATTTCGTCCAGCACCACCAATCCTGTCAAGCCGCGCAGCACAAAAGAGGGGTCGCTCAATCGGGCCTGGTCGTCGGGATCTTCCCAGTCAAAAAGATGTGCATGCCCGTCCCACCGCGTGGCCACCTGACGAGCCAGAGTCGTTTTGCCTACTTGACGCGGCCCCAGCAGGGCCACCACAGGAAACTGCCGTAGCCCTTGCGCAATGTCTGCGAGATGTCGATTGCGTGCGATCATCGTTGAACTTTACTGCGAATTTTCGGAGTGAAACTCCGAATTTTCAATCCAGATAGTCCATGAGGGTTTGCAGGGCAGGTGGATGCAGTGGCGAGGCAGTTTTGGCCTGACTGAGGCGTTCATAGCTTGAGCTATGAACAACGAAGAAGGGCAAAAATGGCCGCCAATGCGCCGCCTGCACGCAAACAGCACCGAAGGTGCGCCGAATGGACTATCTGGGTGCAAGGTAATCCGTGCCCTTCCCACCACGCGGAACGAGATGCGTGGCGATGCTGGGTTGGTGGTACCCCTGCCTCCCTAGAATCGCGCCCGCCGTGCCACCCCGCAGGCCGGTTCTTGGCCCATGCCCTCTTTTTTTCTTGTCCAGCTCGTTCGTTGGTACCGCCCTGGTGTCGTAGGCTGGGTCGTATTTGCATTGGGCGTCGTGCTGGGGGCTATCGGCGTGGCAGCCATCGAATCCCACCGCATCGATGTGGAGCGCCAACGTACCCAGGAATTGGCCCGGGACTACGCGCAAACCACGCGCAATCACATCGACCGTGCGCTGTCTGCCACCTATGCTTTGGCGGCGCTGGTGCAGCAAGGCCGGGGGGAAGTGCAGGATTTCGAGGATGTGGCCGCACGGATGCTGCCCAATTACCCAGGGGCTTCGCTGTTGATCCTGGCTCCGGGCGGGGTGATTCGCAGCATCGTCCCCGAGCCTGGCAACGAAAAAGCCCTCGGGCTGAATCTGTTGGAAGACCCCGTGATGCGTGCGGAAGCACGGCGTGCGCATAGCAGTGGCAAGCTCACCCTGGCCGGGCCTTTGCCGTTGCGGCAGGGAGGAATTGGCCTAGTGGCGCGGTTGCCGGTATTCCTTGCCACCCCCCCGGATAAACACAGCACGTTCTGGGGCTTTGCCAATGTGGTCATGCGTCTTCCCGAATCCATCAAGACCATCGGCCTTGATGCCCTTGAACAACGCGGCATGCACTACCTCCTCTGGCGTCAGCAGCCAGAAAGTGACCAGCGTCAGACCATTCTCGGATCGACGACCCTGCCTTTGCACGACCCTGTCTGCACGGAAATTGCTGTGCCCAATGGGGCGTGGAACCTGTGCCTGGCTCCGCAATCCGGGTGGCGCCAACCGCAGGGCTTGGCCAGAAATGCCGTGCTTGCAACGCTGCTTGCCGCGTTGTTGGGGTATCTGGCGCGGTTGCAGGCACAGCTTTTTTGGTCGCATCGGGAATTGGAGCGGCAGGTGCAGCAGCGCACGGCGGATATTGCCGCATCGAAGGCGCAGCTTTCCGCCACCCTCGACGCCGTTGCCGACCTGATGTTCGAGCTGGACCTCGACGGCCTTTGCCACGCTTGCCATGCCCCGGCGCAAAACCCCTTGGCACGCTATGCAAGCAGATTGCTGGGGAGGTACGTGCGCGACACCTTGCCGCCGGACGCTGCGGAAATCGTGCTTGGCGCCTTGGCAGAAGCCCATGCCAATGGGCTGTCGATGGGCCGCCAAATTTTTGTGCAGCGTGCGCCGCAGAGCCAGTGGTTCGAGCTGTCGGTCGCACGCAAGCGGCTCGACCCCGAACCTGCCAAGCCCCGGTTCATCGTCGTTGCGCACGATGTGACCGAGCATCGCCTTGCGCAGGACAACGTGGCCAGTCTGGCGTATTTCGATGTGCTCACGGCGCTGCCCAACCGTTCCCTGCTCAATGAGCGCATCGCACGCACGCTGACCGAGGCCGGGCGGCGCAAGGAACATTTGTGCCTGATGTTCCTCGACCTCGACCATTTCAAATACATCAACGATACGCTCGGCCACAGCGTGGGCGATCAGTTCCTCGTACTGCTGGCGCGTCGGATGCAGCAGACCGTTCGCGAACAGGATACGGTGGCGCGGCTGGGCGGGGACGAATTCATCCTGCTGCTGCCGAACACCGATGGGCGCGGCGCGGCGCGCGTCGCCGAAAAGCTGTTGCAAGCAGTCAGCCAGCCGGCGGCGGTCGGCGCGCACGAGTTGTGCATTACCCCGTCGATCGGCATTGCCGTCTACCCCGAGGACGGCCACGATGCAGATACCTTGCTGCAACACGCCGACATTGCGATGTACCGCGCCAAAGGCACAGGGCGCAATGGGTTCCGCTTCTTCACCAATGAGATGCAGTCCGCCGCTGCGCGCACGCTGTTGCTCGACAACGAGCTGCGCCGGGCCTTGGCGCGTGAACAGTTCGGGGTCGTCTACCAACCCCAGGTGTGTTTGGCCACAGGCAGGATCATTGGCTTCGAAGCGCTGCTGCGGTGGACCCACCCGGAATTGGGCCGCGTGTCGCCCCTCGAATTCATCCCCGTTGCGGAAAGCAACGGCCTGATCCTTCCCATCGGCGAATGGGTACTGCGCACGGCAGTGACGCAGGCCCGGGACTGGGCAGCGATGGGTTTTGCCGAACTCACGATGGCCGTCAACCTCTCCGCCATCCAGTTCCGCCAGCCGCATCTCAACGCGCTCATCAACATCATCTTGCTCAAGGCGGGCCTGCCTGCGGATCTGCTCAAACTGGAGCTGACCGAGAGCGTGGCGCACCAGGATCCTCTTGCCGCAGTGCGGATCATGGACAAGCTGCACCAGCGCGGTATCCACTTGTCGATCGACGACTTTGGCACGGGCTACTCCTCGCTGAGCTACCTCAAGCGTTTTGCCGTACACCAAATCAAGATCGACCAGTCCTTCGTTCGCGACATCACCCACGACGCCGACGACCTCGCCATCGTCCGGGCGATCATCAACATGGCGCGCAGCCTTGACCTCACGACTGTGGCCGAAGGGGTGGAAACTGCCGAACAGCTTGCGTTACTGCGGCAGGAAGGCTGCAACGAAGTGCAGGGGTACTGCATTAGCCAGCCCTTGTCTGCAGAACTCGCCACGGCCTTTCTGCAAAAGCATTGGGAGCGTGGAGCGCTGCCCGTGGGCGAGCCGACGTAGACAGAGCACGCAGGGCAGTGAGTGGGGGCTGCGTAGGCTGTAGAGCCTATTCCAATAGGGGCTGCGCCATCGCATTGCACGCGGCGGCGGTACACGGAATCTTCATCCTGGATTCCTTTTTGCGATGGATCAAAGCTGTCGAAGCAGCAACACCAATTTCCCTGACAAGATCGTCAATTTGCCACTGGGTGCAATTTCATTCGTTGCAGCGGCTTGTTGACCGGATAACGCCATGGACAAGGCCTCCGATGCCAATTTGTGAAATTCTGCATGTGTTGTTCGGATATCTTGAAAAACTTTTTCGTTTGGGCACATTCCTCGCATATCCGAATAGATCCATTGTCCAAATTCACATTTGCTATCAGCTTTGACGACATCTGGGTTAAATTCACTTTTTCCAGTGGCAATAGCATTTTTGATGCGGCCAAACCAGGCAAAATGTGCCGAGATGGCTGCGTTTATTTTTTCTTTCTTTTCGCTGTCGTTCATGATGTGAAAAAATAAAAATAAGGATCAAAGAGGAAGAATCAAGAACCCAAGAACCCAAGAACCCAAGAACCCAAGAACCCAAGAACCCAAGAACCCAAGAACCCAAGAATATCACCTGCAAAAAGACATCACCTGCAATGCCCGCCATTCGCGTCCCCATCCCATACAAACCCGGTGGGCTATCGGCTCATGGGGCATCGGCTGTGCTATAGCCGACGCCGATGGATTGTGACGTTTTTGGAAATGGCGTAGCCGGTCGCGGTGCATGGCGTTGGTCGATGTGCGTGGACGATGGTTGCCACACCACCCCTACACTGCGCCGCAGCCCGCGAGGGTTGAGCGCCATCCTCATTGCCGATTCGGCGGCTTTACTGTACGCACTGCCCATGCACGTCACACCGCACCCCTCCAAATCTCCTGGTACGTGGCACCCCAAGCTGGGGCCGGATGGTCAGCCTTTCCCGATCTGGAAACCCTCGCAGCCTGTGCTCGACGGGTTGGAGGACGATGCAGCGCTGGTCACGATCACCCCCGGTTGCATCTTGCCAGCGGCGCTGCGTGGCATTGCCTTTGCGTCATGGGCGCCCCCACAGGGCGCTGCCTGGGTGCAGGTTCCCGGCCAGCGCCCAGGGTTGCAGGAACCGACGCTCCATTCCCGGCGCGGCAAAACCCCGGCTTCCGGGCTGTTGATCATGGAAGGCGGCAGGGTATGGGCGGTGTCTCCCTCGAACCAATTCGGAGGGTATGCGCACACTTTCCCCAAAGGGAAGGCGGAGCACGGGCTTCCTCTGCAAGCCAATGCGATCAAGAAAGGGTGGGAAGAGAGCGGCGTTCTGGCGGAGATCGTCGACCATGTCGGCGATGTGGAACGGTCGGGAACCGTCACGCGGTATTACCTGGGACGGCGGGTGGGCGGCCACCCTGGGCTGGATATGGGCTGGGCATCCCAGGCGGTACACCTGGTTCCGTTGGAGGATGCAGACGCCTTCTTCGCCACCCCCGACCGCACGGTACTGAACCTGCTTCGTACCAAGTTGGCAACGCTGGCTTCCTAGGACGTACGCAAAACCGCTTCAGCGTCGTGCTACCCACTTGCCGTACTGCTTTGTGCTGTCTGCGTGGGGTTGTCTAGTTCGGACGACTTTGCGCAAGTTCTTCCGCAAGTCCTTCCATTACCTCTGTCCCATCCATTGCGCCAGGCTGTCGGCAGGCATAGGCATGGCATACGCGTAACCTTGGGCGTAGCGGCAACCCAGTTGTAGCAAGATTTGGCCTTGTTCCGGGTGTTCCACGCCGACGGCGACGACAT
This sequence comes from Candidatus Symbiobacter mobilis CR, assembly GCF_000477435.1. Lineage (NCBI taxonomy): Bacteria > Pseudomonadati > Pseudomonadota > Betaproteobacteria > Burkholderiales > Comamonadaceae > Candidatus Symbiobacter > Candidatus Symbiobacter mobilis. The sequence goes on along the minus strand of NC_022576.1, from coordinate 1,702,900 downwards.
CGCGGCGAAAGGCGCGGGCGATTTTGACGATGCCGTCCACCGTGGCTAGGTCGTCGGGATCCTGGTGGATGTCGCGGACGTAGTCTTGGTCGATCTTGAGCACGTCTACCGGCAGGGTGCGGAAGTACGACAAGGGAGAGTTGCCCATGCCGAAACCGTCGAGGGCGATGCGCACCCCCAGGTCGTGGCACGCTGCGATGACTGTTGCCATGTCTTCGGCGTGGGCCAGCGCTTGGGATTCGGGAACCTCGATTTCCAGATCTGCGCCGACGACGGTGGGGTGCTGCGATAGCGCCTTGGCCAATCCATCGGGAAAACCCGCGTGGCAGATGTCACGGGCAGAAAGATTGATGCTGATGGGCAGGCGTAGTTCATGGCGCTTCCACTGTGCGATTTGGCCCAGGGCGTTGTGCAATACCCAGATTCCCAGGTGGGTTTCCAGCTCGGTATCGGACATGGCGTACAGAAATTCCGCCGGCATCAGCAAGCCGCGTTCCGGGTGGCGCCAGCGGATCATGGCTTCCACGCTCGTCACTTTGCCGGTGGCGATTTCCACACGCGGCTGGTAGTGCAGGATGAATTGGTCGTGGCTGATGGCCTGCGTCAAATCCTCGATCAGGCGACGGTTTTCTCGCACCAGGCGGTCGTGTTCGGGGTTGTAGAGGCGGTACTGTGCGCCGCCGGCTTTTTTGGCCTCGCGCAGGGCAGTGTCCGCGCGGCGCAGCAGGGTTTCGGGGTCTTGTCCGTCTTGGGGAAACATGGCCACCCCCATGCTTGCGGTGGTGCTTGCGCTTTGCTTGTCCAGCATGACTGCGGCAGCAAGGTCGAGCAGGATGCGCCGCAGGATCGTGTCGCATTCCTCCACCCATTTCAGGTCGAGCAGCAGCAGGGCAAAGGCATCGCCACCCAGCCGCGCTGCGGTGTCCCGTTCGCGCAGGCAGGCACGGATCCGGCGGGACAGTTCCACCAGTACCTGATCTCCCGCAGGCAATCCGCAGAAATCGTTGATGGCTTGTAGGCGGTCGATGTCGATTACGCATACGGCCATGATCTTGCCCTGCCGTTGCGTCAGTGCAATGCCCTGGCGCAGGCGGTCGGTGAAGAGGCGGCGGTTGGGCAGGTCGGTCAGGGGGTCGTAGTGCGCAAGCCGGTTGAGCTGCGCTTCGCGTTCCTTGATCCCGGTGATGTCGCTGAAACTGCCGATGTAGTGGCTGACTTGCCCTGCGTTGTCTTTGACCACGGCGATCGACAGCAGCTCGGGGTAGACCTCGCCGCGTTTGCTGCGATTCCAAACTTCCCCGCGCCACGTTCCCTGGTCGTGTAGGGACTGCCACATCCGGCGGTAGAACTGTTCATCATGGTGGCCGGAACTCAACAGCTTGGGCGTTTTGCCCAGTACTTCCTCGCGCCGGTAGCCCGTGATGCGGCTGAAGGCCGGGTTGATGTCGAGAATGCGGCAGTCTGCGTCGGTGATGGTGATGCCTTCCTGTGCGTTGGCGAATACGCTTGCTGCCAGACGCAGACTGTTTTGCGCCTCAATGTCTGCGGTCGCGTCGGTCATGAACCCGTGCCACAGACAACTGCCGTCCGGTTCGGTGCGTGGCGTTCCGCTGCCGTCGATCCAGCGCATCGAGCCGTCGTCGTTGACCACGCGAAAACGCAACCGCCATGTTTGCCCCGTAGTGGCGGAGACCTGGGCGGAGCGCCACACGGTAGGCACATCGTCTGGATGTACCCGGGCAAAGGCTGGGGTGGCATCGTTGCGCACGTCTTCCGCGGTCAGGCCGCAGATGCCGGCGATGCCCTCGCTGGCGTAAGGAAAGCACGCGCTTCCGTCCGGGCGCAGCAGGAATTGGTAGACCATTCCCGGCAGTTGCGCGGTGATGTTGCGCAGCATCCTGACGTTGGCCTCCAGGTTCTGGCGGTACCGTTCGAGCGCGGCTTCGGCCTTTTTGCGGTCGTCGATGTCGCGCAGCAGCGCCAGGTGTACCGTGCTTCCATTGCTATGCATGGGGACGGCGTGGGTTTCCAGCCATCGGCTCGTTCCCCGCAAGCCGATGATTTCGAATTGCATTTTTCTCTTGGCACCTGCCAGCACACGCTGGTGCAGATCCAGGAAGGCATTGCGGTAGTTTGGCGCGAGGAAATGCACCACCGTGGCCCCTACCACTCGTTCAGGGTCGTCGGCTTCGAGCATGGCCAACCCTGCGGCGTTGATCTGTACGAGGTGTCCGTCGGCATCGACGATCTGGATGCCTTCGGGTTCGTTGTCGATGATCGTGCGCAGGTAGGACTCGCTCTGCGCCAGCGCAGCCGTGCGCTCCTGCACGCGCTGTTCCAGCAGGGCACGCTCTTGGCCCAGGTCGTCCAGCGCCTTGCGCCGTTCGCGCATGCTGCGCAACAGCAGCAGGATCAGCGCGGCTTGGATGACCATCACCGCAGCGATGGTCGCCAGCTCCCAGCGGTAGGTGTCCCATACGGAGGGTGCGCGCACGGCGTCGATGCGTTCCTCCAAAAGGATGGGACGTTCGGATACAGGGGGGGTGTGCACGTGCTCGGCAATGCCTGACCGTACCCCGGCTTGCCACGGCAGTTGGTCGTGCCAGGAGTAGACGATCAGCACATGGGGGGGGGTGGCCCAGCACGGCAGCGCCAGGGCCAGCAGTGCCCACAGCATCCCTAGCCTGAGGCTGGTCTTTAGCATCGCCGTGCGGCTTTCATCATCGCGGCGCTGCAATGGGCAGCTCGAACCAGAACTCGCTGCCTGCCCCGGGCGCGCTGATGACCCCGACGCGCCCCCCCATGCGTTCGACGAGGTTTTTGGACAGCGACAGCCCGATTCCCGATCCTTCGATGGACTGCGCGTTCTGCCGCAAGCGGGAGAAGGGCTGAAAAAGCTCATCCTGGTCTTCGGGGCGGATTCCCGGGCCGGTATCGCGCACATAGACCTGACAGTGGTTGGCGCGCAGCGTGTGGCCGACGGTGATCGTCCCCTGATCCTGGTTGTACTTGACGGCGTTGGAGAGCAGGTTTAGCAGCACCTGTTTGACGCGAATGCGATCTGCATAGACCTGCGCAGTGCCAGGGGTATCTGTGGCGAAGCTCTCCGCATGCAGCGCAATGCCACGCCGTTGCGCCTGGGGTTTGATGAGGGCGAGGCATTCGCGCACCAGCGGAGGGAGCGAGACAGTCTCCATCGTCAGCCCCATGTGGCCGGTTTCGATCTTGGCCAGGTCGACGAGGTCGCTGATCAGCTCCAGCAAATGCCTGCCCCCGCGCTCAATCGCACCGAGCATGTCGGCCTGTTCCGTCGTGGGGGGTTGCAGGGTGTCCATCAGCATCACTTGCGAAAACCCCAGGATGCTGTTGAGCGGGGTTTTCAGCTCGTGGCTCATGTGCGCAAGGAATACGGTCTTGGCCTGGCTGGCGGCTTCGGCTTCTGCCTTGGCGACGATGAGCTGCGCTTGCAGTTCCTTGAGCTGCGTGATGTCGGTGCGCACCGAGACGTAGCGCACGGGAACCCCGTGGTCGTCGAACTGCGGGGTGATCGTCGCACGCACCCAGTATTGGCTGCCGTCACGGCGGCGGTTGCAGACTTCACCGTGCCAGGTGTGGCCTCGGCTGATCGTGTCCCACATTTCGCGGTAAAACTCTGGCGGGTGCAGGTCGGATTTGATGATGCGGTGGTTCACGCCCAGTAGTTCGTTGGCGCTGTAGCCGGAGACATCGCAGAAATTGCGGTTGACGTACAGAATGTTGCCCTGCACGTCGCCGATGCTCACGAGGCTGTGGCGGTCGATGGCCATTTCGATGCTCGTCATGTGCTTGGCCACGCGCTGGAATTCCTCGCGGCTGCGGCGCAACATGCGTGCGCGCTTGGCGCGGGCGATGACTGTGGCTTGGAGGATGTCTACGTCCAGTGGCTTGATGAGGAAGTCGTCCGCGCCGACATCCAGGGCATTGATCTGCAAGTGCGAATTGGTCTCGCTCGACAGAAAAAGGATCGGCGTGTCGGTCAGCAGTTCGTCCTGCCGTAGCAGCGCAGTGAGTTCGAAACCGTCGCACTGCGGCATATACAAGTCGGTAACGACGACGTCGGGGACAAATTCCCCGATGAGCGCAGGGCAGGCCAGGGGGTTTTCGATGGTGCGGCATTCCACGCCCACTTCCTGCATCGCAGCGGCGTAGAGCGCGTTCATCGTGGGGTCGTCGTCGACGAAGAGCACGCGGAAGGGTGTTGGCGCAGCGTGGGATGCAAGCCCTTTGACGACAGCGGCGAGCCGGTCCGCATCGACGGGTTTGGGGACGAAGCGTGTCGCCCCCAGGCGCACTGCCTGCAAGCGTGCCGGGACGTCTTCCGCGCTGGCCAGGCAGAACAGCAGCGGTGCGGGGGAGCGCTCGCGCAGCGATTGCAATACGAGCAGCGCGCCGGGGTCACGCTGGCATAGCGAAAGGTCGGCGATGACGGCGCAAGGGTGGTCGTAGGCCCGGGCCTGCGCCAATTCCTGCAAGGTCATCAGCGGGCGGGGGGAAAAGCCCGATCGGGTCAGTGCCTCTTGCAGGCTGGCGGTCGTTGCGCGGCTTTCGATAAAGAGTGCGACGCGGTTGTTTCGGGCCGAACCCGATTCAGCGAAATGGCTCATCGGGCAGGGTCGGGGTTGGCGTGGCGGATGTGCAGGATTTCCTCGAAGCATGCGTCGAAGGCCAAGACGACATCTGGGTCGAAATGGTTTCCGGCAAGGCGGCAGACCTCGCGGTAGGCCTCTTCGGTGGGCCAGGCGGACTTGTAGGGGCGCACCATCGTCAGCGCATCGAAGACGTCAGCCACTGCCGCGATGCGTGCGGGCAGCGGGATCTGCTGCGCATGCAGGCCGTTGGGGTAGCCGTCGCCATTCCAACGTTCGTGATGCCATAGCGCGATGTCATGCGCGGTGCGTAGTAGTTCGGAATCGTGCCCCTGCAGAATGTTTGCGCCGATGAGCGTGTGCTCTTGCATGGTGGCGTATTCCTCGGGCGTGAGCTTGCCCGGCTTGAGCAGGATGCGGTCGGAAATGCCGATCTTGCCAAGGTCGTGCATGGGGCTGGCGTTGAGCAACAGTTCGTGTTCTGGCGTGGACATGCCCATCTCGCGCCCAATGGCTTGCGCGAACAGGCTCATGCGCTGGATGTGTAGCCCGGTGTCGGTATCCCGGAACTCCGCAGCGCGGGCGAGGCGACGGATGACTTCGAGCTGGGTCGACCGCAGCTCTTCGGTACGGGCATGAACGACTTCTTCGAGATGCTGGTTGTGTTGGCGCAGCGCCAGATTCAGCGTGCGCGTCTCCAGCAGGTTGTGTACGCGCACCTTGAGTTCGGCGAGGTCGATGGGTTTGCCCAAAAAGTCCTTCGCGCCAGCGCCCAGGGTTTGCAGGCGCGTGTCCCGGTCGATCTGCGCGGTGACCATGACGACAGGAATCTGCTCGCTGCGGGATTTGTCAGCAATGGCATGAAGCACCCCCAGCCCAGAAAGCCCTGGCATGTTGTAGTCCAGCAAGACGAGGTCGAAGTCTTCCGCCAGAAAGCGTTCGATGGCGCGAACGGGGTCGCTTTCCGTTTCGCACAGCGGGTGGCCCAGTTGCCGCAGCGCCTGGCGGATGAGCAGCAGGTTGTCGGGTTCGTCGTCAATGGCGAAGATGCGGTAGGGGGGGGCAGTCATGGGGCGGCGGGGGGAAAGGGCTGGCGGCGGGCGCGGGGGATCATAAGGAAACTATCGCGACTTCCGCAGCTCGTACATGGGATGGATGCGTGGGGAAGGGGCATTGGCGCGATGCCTACGCCTGATCCTGGAACCGTTCGCGAATGGTCATCACCGTGTCCCATCCGGCGAAGAAGGCGTCGACGCACCGGGGGTCGAAGTGTTTGCCGGATCCATTGCGTAGGAATTGGGTGGCGGTGTCCAGCGGCCAGGCTTTTTTGTAGGGGCGTTCGGAGGTCAGCGCATCGAATACGTCGGCCACGGCGACGATGCGTCCAAACAGGGGAATGTCCTCGCCGTGCAGGCGCTTGGGGTAGCCGGAGCCGTCGTACTTTTCATGGTGCGAGAGGGCGATTTCCGCGCCGAGCTGGAGCACGCGGGATGCGCTGTGGGACAGGATCTCGTACCCAATGGCCGCGTGATGCTGCATGACTTCGAATTCCTCCGGAGTCAGCCGCCCGGGCTTGAGCAGGATGTGGTCGGCGATGCCGACTTTGCCGATGTCGTGCATCGGCGCGGCATCCCGTAGCACTTCCTGTTCCTGCGTGCTACAGCCTAGCTCGCGGGCGATCAGCTCCGAGTAGTGCGCCATGCGCAGGATGTGCCCGCCGGTTTCGGGGTCGCGGTATTCCGCCGCCTTGGAAAGGCGAAAGACGGTCTCCCGCTCGCGTGCGACGATTTCTCCCGTCGCCTTCTGTACTTCTTCGGCCAGCCACTGCGCGCGGTCGGCCAGTTTGCGGCGGTGGTCGCCGAGCTGAAGGAGATTGCGTGCGCGAGCCAGGAATTCGGTCTTGTCGATGGGCTTGGTCAAAAAGTCCGTCGCGCCGACTTCGAGCGCCTGGTAGCGCACCTGCTTTTGGTCATTGGCCGTGATCATCAGGATGGGAATGTCTTCCCGGCCTGGCCTGGCGCGTAGCAGGCGGATGAACTCGATGCCGTCAAGCTCCGGCATCATGTAATCGACGATCAGCAAGTCGAAAGGGTGTTCTTGCGCCCAGCGCAGCCCTTCTTGCGCATCGGAAAAGACGGCGGATTGCGCATCCCCGAGGCGCTTGACCAGCGCGTCGAAGAGGATCAGGTTGACTTGGGTGTCGTCGACGATGACGATCTGGTAGGGCATGGGTATTCCTTACTGTGCAAGTCGCGAAGCGGCTTCTCGAAGCTCCTCTCGCCCAGCGGGAGAGGGGAGGAGGGGGAGGGACACTGCCATAACTGTCCTGATGCAGGGCGCTGGCGCAAAGTCATGGCCGTTGACAGGGTGGAAGCGGCAAGATGGCCTGGGGGGTCAGGGTGCTGGGAAGCGTTCGAGCGCGTCGATGACGCAGCGAACCTGACCGACGAGGGTGTCGATCTGTAGTCGCAGCAAGGCGTCGTCGGGTGCAGGGCCGTCCTGGGTTCCCCGCTTGGCGTGTTGTTCGAGTTCCAGCGCTTGCGTTGCGGCGGGGCGCGCACCAAACAGCCCTAGCGTTCCCTTGAGCGAATGCGTGGTGCGCATCAACGTGGTGTAGTCCCGCGCTTGCAAGGACGTTGTCATGCGCTCTTCGTCGATGGGCCATTGTTCCCGGAAGGCCTCGGAGATGATCTCGACGACCTCGGGGTCGGATTCGGCCAGCGCGGAGGCGTAGTCGAAGTCTTCCGGGCGCGGCGCATCGACTGCTGCGGCCAAGGGTGCTGCATTGGCAGGGTCGGAACCGTGGGCAGTGCCCCCGGTTTGTTGGTCGGCGATGTGGGCCGCGAACTGTGCCAGCAGACGCTGCAAATGTCCGACCTGGATCGGTTTGGAGATGTAGTCGTCCATGCCTGCGGCCAGGCAGCGTTCGCGGTCTCCCTGCATGGCGTTGGCGGTCATCGCGACGATGGGGGTTCGCGGGCCTTGTTCGCTCGCGCGGAAGAGCCGCGTGGCTTCCAGCCCATCCATCACCGGCATCATCATGTCCATGAAGACGAGGTCAAAGCGGTGTCGCCCCAAGTGGTCGAGCGCTTGTCGACCATCGGCGGCGACGGTGACGGTGTGCCCACGGCGCTGAAGCAGCGCCAGGGCCAGCGTTTGGTTGACCTCGTTGTCCTCGACGAGCAGGATGTCCAGCGCTACCTGCGCCGCCATGGGAGTGTGGCGGGTGGCCAGTTCCTGCTGCACTGCCTCGTCGGGGTGCAACATGCGGCCCAGCACGTCGAGCAGTTCATCGTGGGTGAAGGGCTTGGAAAGGTAGCCCGCAAAACCGGCCTCCCGGGCTTGTTGCGCGTCGCCTTTGAGCGCGGCGGAAGACAGCATCAGCAACGGCAGCGATGCATACCCAGGAAGTTCGTGCAAGCGCTGCCCGGTGTCGTAGCCGTCGAGATCGGGCATTTGCGCGTCGAGGAGCGCGAGATCGAAACCGTGCCCTGCCTCGCTGGCGCTGCATGCGACATCCAACGCCTGCGCGCCCGATCTGGCCACGGTCACGATCATGTCCAGACGGGACAGGTAGCCTTCAAGCACTTGGCCATTGACATCGTTGTCGTCGACGACCAGCACGCGCAGCCCGCGCACGTCGGCCCAGGAGGGGGCAGGGCGCTGCGGATGGTCGTCGGGTTGTAGCGGAAGGCAAAAGTTGAAGCGGCTGCCCCGTCCGACCTCGCTATGCACCGTCAGCGTTCCACCCATGGTTTCTACCAGGCGCGAGGAGATCGACAGCCCCAGCCCTGTTCCCCCGTAGCGCCGGGTGATGCTGCTGTCTTCCTGCGCGAAGGCGTCGAAGATCGTTCGCAACTTGTCCGGGGCGATGCCGATGCCGGAATCCTGCACTGAAAAGGTGAACCAGGGCGATACCCCCGCCCGCTCTTGCGTGCCCAGCTCCAGCACGACTTGGCCATGGTCGGTGAACTTGATGGCGTTGCCGAGCAAATTCATCAGAATTTGGCGCAGTCGGCCGGGATCCCCCCGGACGGCGACGGGCATGTGCGGTTGCATCCTGCAAATCAGCTCAATGCCTTTTTCCTGGGCGCGGACGCTCAGGGTCTTGAGGGTGTCCCCCACCACGCGCCCCAGGTCGAAGCCGATGGTTTCGATGGTGAGCTTGCCCGCTTCGATCTTGGAGAAGTCGAGGATGTCGTTGATGACCTTGAGCAAGGAGTCTGACGAGGATTTGACGATCTCCAGGTACCCGCGCTGCTCTTCGGTCAGCTCCGTATCAAGCGCCAATTCGGTCATGCCGATGACCCCGTTCATCGGGGTGCGGATCTCGTGGCTCATGTTGGCCAGGAACTCGGACTTGGCGCGGTTGGCAATTTCGGCAACTTCCTTGGCGCGCTGCAATTCTTCGGAAGCGGTGCGCGCTGCCGTCACATCCTGCCAAATGCCGGTGAACACCATCGCGCCGTTGGCCGCAGGCTCGGGTTCGGGGGTCATTTCCGAGCGGATCCAGCGGATGCTTCCGTCAGGCAGGACGATGCGGTATTCCCCCTGCCAGGGTTCGCGGCGGGAGCCTGCTTGCAGTACGGCGGCGTAGCACTGTCGGTCTTCGGGCAGCACTTGTTCAAAAATGAGCTGGCTGTCGGCCATCAGCGCTTCGGGGTCAAGCCCGCGAATGTCGCGCAGGCGTTCGCTCAGAAAGGTGAATCGCACCCCGGTGGCATCGATCTCGCACTGGAACACGGCGGCGGGTACGGCGTGGGCAATGCGCCGCAGCCGGGCTTCGGCGCTGGCGATGGCACGTTCCATCGTTTTGCGCTCGGTAATGTCGGTGCGGATCCCGATGAATTGCTCGGGTACGCCGGCATCGTCGAGCAGCGGGACGATCGTCGCTTGCACCCAGAACAGAATGCCGGAACGGGATTTGTTGCAGATTTCCCCGTGCCACACCTGGCCGGTGAGGATCGTCTCCCACAAGTTTGCGTAGAAAGCGCGGGATTGCACGCCGGATTTGAGAATGTTGTGGTTCTTCCCCAGCAGTTCTGTGCGGGTGTAGCCGCAAATTTCACAGAACTTGTCGTTCGCGTAGGTGATTTCCCCGGCAAGGTTGGCCATGCTGACGATGGCGTGTTCGTCGAGGGCAAACTTTTGTTTGGCGAGGTCGGCGAGGGCTTCCTGCAGCTCGTGTTCGCTTTCCTCGCGCTGGCGCACCAGGTTGGACATGAGCCGGGAGAGCGATTCCAGGTTATCGATGTCGGCATCGGACACTTCGACGGGGTCGGCCTGCATCAGGCTGGTGGCGGTCTGGCGCAGCGAGTCGATGGCGCGGGTCCGGCTTTCTAGCTCTTGCGACAACCGGTCATTGCTGTGCGAGAGTTCGATCGACTGCCATTGCAGGTCGCGCGTTTGGCGTTCGAGGTCGCCTTCGATCTGTGCATAGTGTGCCCCGACCAGTTCGAGAACCTGGGGCAGCCCACGCAGCCACTGCGTCAAGGCGCCTTCCGGCGGGGCGGTGGCCAGCCAGCGTTGGAGCTGCTCTTGCACTGCGGGGAGGTCCTGCTGTGCCAGCCCTGTTGCGCGCTGGATCTGTTCCGCCAGAAGAGGGTGCATAGTGGTGGGGTCGTGGGGTGGCATATATCGGAGCGCGCCACCTTCGGACATTCTAGGAACCTGGTGGCCTTGCGCCGTTCCCGCCAAGGCCATTCAGTCCGCTCGGGCCATCGAAGTCGTTGTAGGAACGACGGAAGTTGCGATGGCGTGCGTCGCCCGGGTACCATGACCGACTTTGCGGGAGGGTGCTGTGCAGGCTGGTCGATGGGTCGAGGAACCGGGGCGCAGAATGGCGCCGGGCGGAGGGTTCCCCTGGTTGTGTACGCCTTTGGTGGGATGCAATCGGGAGGAACTCGCTGCGGAGTTGCGCGAGATCGTTCCCAAACGGCCCGATTTGCTGGAGTGGCGGGCTGACCATTTTGGCGACGTGGGCGATGTCGAAGCTGTCATCGAGACCGCGCAGGCCATCCGAGCCGCTGCGCCGACGATTCCTCTGTTGTTCACCATGCGCAGTGTCGTGGAGGGCGGGCAGCCCGTGGCGCTCGACGATGAGCAGATCGTTGCCCTCTGCGCGGCGGTTTGCGCCCATGCTGGCATCGCATGGATCGACTACGAAATGCGCCAGCCCGCAGAGCGAATCGCCGCAGTGCGTGCGGTGGCGCAAACCCACGGGGTGCGGCTGCTGCTCTCGTTTCACGACTTCGGGCGCACCCCGTCAGTGGAAGCGATGACGGCGAAGTTCTTCTTGGCGCAGGAACGCGGTGCAGATGTCGCCAAGATTGCCGTGATGCCGCATTCCATCGACGATGTGTTGGCGCTGTTGACCGCGACCCGCCATGCCAGCAAGGTGCTGACTATCCCGGTCGCGGGGATGTCGATGGGGGCGCTGGGCGCCCTCTCCCGCTGGATGGGATGGACATGCGGGTCGGCATTGGTTTTTGTCGTGGGGGCATCGTCGTCGGCGCCGGGGCAAGTGCGCATCGAAGACATGCGCGAGGTACTGGCCAAGATGCAGCAGACCATGCAGCCGCCGGGCGTCCCGTATCCGAAGGGCAGTGGCCGCTAGGCCCAGTGCCGACGAACCATGCTGCAATGCGCCGGTTGCGATGGGGTGCGGTTGCTGTCCGAGCCAGGGATGGCCGCCTTGCTGCGCGGCGCGCTGCGGGGGTGGGAGCGGGAGTGTCTGCGCGTAGACCCGACGGGAGAACTGGCCTGCACGCCGCACCCCCGCACGCTGGGAGCCAAGGGAACGCATCCCTGGATCACGACGGATTACGCCGAACCACTGCTGGAATTCATCACCCCGCCTGCACCGGACGTGGGCGAGACGCTGGACTTTCTGCGCAACGTCCACCGCTACGCTGCGCGGCGCATCGGGGACGAATGGCTGTGGGCGGGGTCGATGCCCTGCCGCATCGGTCGGGATGAAGACATCCCTATCGCCCACTACGGAACGACCAACGAAGCCCGGTTCCGCCAGGTCTACCGCGAAGGGCTGGGGCTGCGCTACGGCAAGGCAATGCAGACCATTGCCGGCGCGCACTACAACTGGTCGCTGCCCGCGCCGTTCTGGGAGGCGCTGTACGAGCGTTGTCCGCAGCAGCCGAGCCTGCGTGCCGAGGTCGACGAACGCTACTTCGGCCTGGTGCGCAACATGCTGCGTTTCGGTTGGCTGGTGCTGTATCTCTTTGGCGCTTCCCCGGCAGTGGGGGCTTCTTTCGTACAGGGGCGCTCCACCCGGCTGCATGCGCTGGGCGCTTCCACGCTGTATGGGCCTTGGGCCACGAGCCTGCGCATGAGCAGGCTGGGGTACCAGAACCGCGTGCAGGACAAGCTGGTCATTGGCTGCAACAGTCTGAAAGAGTACGTGCGCACACTTGATGCGGCAGTGCGCACTCCCGACCCCTACTACGCCACCCTGGGCGTGCGGGAAGGCGCGGCATGGAAGCAGCTCAGCGCCCATGTGTTGCAGACCGAGGCAGAGTGGTACGCGCCGATCCGCCCCAAAAGGACGGACGCTGCCGGGTTGCGCCCCGCGCAAGCGTTGCGCGCCCATGGCGTGCAGTACGTCGAAGTGCGCTTGCTCGACATCGACCCCTTCATCGACATTGGCGTACATGCGCAGCAGGCGCATTTTCTCGACACGCTCCTGTTGCTATGTCTGCTACGCGCCAGTCCGCCGATCAGCCCCCGGGAATACGCGGAAAACGACGAAAACCTCCATCGCGTCGCCGCCGGAGGGCGAGACCCCCGGCTGCACTTGTTATTGCACAACAGGGAGTACCCCATGCGCGCGCTGGCGCACCGACTTGTCGATGACATGCTCCCGGTGGCCGAGGTGCTTGATGCTGCACATGCGGGGCAAGAGCACCGCAACGCGCTGGCTGCGGCGCGCGCCTGCATCGACGACCCCGGCTCCACCCCTTCTGCGCGGGTGCTGAACGCCGTCCAGCAGGCAGGCGGTCATGCAACCTTTGCCTTGGAACAGGCCCGCGTACACACGGCTGCGCTGCAATCGCAACCCTTGACGCCCTTCTGGCAGGAGCGGATGGATCGCAGCGTGGCGGATTCGCTCACCGAAGACGAACGCCTGCACGCTTTGCCGCAGGAGCCTTTTGAGGACTACGTTGCACGGTATCTGGGGGGGTAGTACGTGATGGATGCGCCGTATTGCTGTGCATGACCACCGTGGCAGTGCATCGTCAGCGCAACATCAGCGCGGTAAGTTCTTCCGGCAGCACGGGAACGTCGCGCGTGAGCAGCTCGCAGCCGCTGGGGGTGACGAGGGCTTCGTCCTCGATGCGGATGCCGATGCCGTGGAAAGGCTCGGGAACGTCGGGGCTGGGGCGCACGTACAGGCCAGGCTCGACAGTCAGCATCATCCCCGTGTGCAGGATGCGCGAAGGGAGTTCCTTGGTGGCGGCATTCCCGGTGCCCGATGGGGCAGGGGGTTCCTCGCTGCGTTCGCCGCGCTCCATGTATGCACCGCAGTCATGCACGTCCATCCCGATCCAATGGCTAGTGCGGTGCATGTAGAAGCGCCGGTAGTGCTCGTGTGCGATCACGTCATCGACAGTCCCCACCACATCGCGCCGGAGTAGCCCTAGGTCGAGCATTCCTTGCGACAGCACGCGCACGCTGGCTTCATGGGCATGGACGAAACGTGCGCCGGGGCGGATTGCAGCGATGGCGGCCTGCTGCGCAGCGAGTACGAGCGTGTATAGCTCCCGCTGCACGCTGGTGAAGGTGCCGATCGCGGGAAAAGTGCGCGTGATGTCGCTGGCGTAGCCATCGAGTTCGCAGCCTGCATCGACCAGCACCAAATCGCCTGCGCGCACTGGGGTACTGCCCGCAGGGTAGTGCAGGATGCAGGCATTGGCGCCGGTGGCGACGACGGATTCATACGCAGCGGCCTGCGCGCCGCAGGAGCGGAACTCATGCAGCAATTCCGCTTCGAGGTGGTACTCGCGCACTTCTTCCCCAGCGCGGAGCTGCTGCGCGCAGAACCGCATCGCGCGGGAATGGGCGCTGGCGCTGATCCGCGCTGCGTGGCGCATCAGCCGTGTCTCGTGCGCGGTCTTGTACAAGCGCATGTCGTCGATGACGTTGCAGAGATCCAGGGTCTGCCATGGGCTGGGAACCCCGCGTCGCCCGAAGCGTGCGTCGTTGCGCACTGCACGTAGCCAGGCATGGACGCGAAGCTCGTGGTCTGCGCCGAAGGGGTACCAGAGGGCCTCGCGCCCCGCGAGCAGCTCGGGCATCCGTGCATCAAGCACGTCGATGGCAAAGGCTTCGTCGATCCCCAGGGCGGCTGGGGCTGCATCCGGGCCGAGGCGCAAGCCATTCCAGGTTTCGCGTTCGGGGTCGCGGGGCAGGCAAAAGAGCGTCGTTCGCGGGGTGCTGTGCGCGTCCGTGGTCAAGACGAGCCAGGCATCGGCTTCGCCGAATCCGCATAGATAGTGAAAGGCGCTGTCGTGCCGATAGGGATAGGCCACATCCCGGTTGCGCAGCCGCATCGGCGCGGTGGGGAGCAAGGCCACGGCGTTGGGACCGATCCGGCGGGCAAGGTCGCGTCGGCGTTGGTCGTAGACGCTGAGAGCGAAAGTCGAAGTCATGGGCGAGAAGCTAGGTTGCGCTATGGGTTTGGCATAGACGAAGGAGCAAGTGAAGGAGTAGACCGAGACATTGACGCAAGAAGGGGCGCCATGTCACCCCAGCGCAGCCAGACGCTGCGGGGTGCCCACATCGTGCCAGACACCGGGGTACAGCGTAGCGCCGATGCTGCCTGCTTCGATGGCGGGGCGCAGGACGTCTGCCAGCCTGCGGGTGATGCCATCCGGGTTGCCCAGGGGAATGTCGCACCACGGTGGCGCGAACAGGGCACGGCGATACAGCCCAAGGGAAGAATAGGTATAGCGCGGCGAGGCGTGGGTGGCCAGGCAACCGTCGATGCCAAAGTCCCCATCGGGGTGGTGCGCAGGGTTGGGAACGAGCCACAGGTGCGCGAGCAGGCCGCTATGGGCGAAGTGATCGACGATGTCTGGCGCAAAGGCAAAGCCGGGGGCGAAGACGTCTGCGGCCAGTACCCAGAAGATGCCGTCGTCCGGGCCGTCTTGCGCGTGCGGAAACAGCAGAGGCATTGCGCGGCAGATTCCGCCCGCAGTTTCCAGCGCGGTACCAAAATCCCGCCCCTCGTGCGAGAAGACCACATCCCAATCCAGATACGGGAAGGTTATCGCGCCTGGGGCGTATTGCAGGGCGCACTGCACTACCTGTTCGGCCAGCCACGCGGTGTTGCAGACGACCCTGCCCACCCCGGCGCGCGCCAGCGCATCCAGGTGCCAGTGCAGCAGCGGCTTGCCCCGTACAGCCAGCGCAGGCTTGGGGCAGGAATCGGTGAACGGGCGCATGCGCTCGCCGCGTCCGGCGCACAACACCATTGCGGGTGTACCGGGCGCCCATCCACAATCCTTCATAATGCCCCCATCCTCAACGATTCGACTGGATCCAGCTCGTATGGCACAAACATTGTTGATTGTGGATGACAGCGTGGTGTCCCGCATGATGATCAAATCCAAGGTTGGGAAGCTGCAGCCGGACTGGGTCGTGCTGGAAGCCATCAACGGTTCGCAGGCGGTGGAGATGGTTCGGGAACGTGCCCCGGACTACATCACGATGGACATCAATATGCCTGGCATCAGCGGTTTCGATGCTGTCGAACAGATTCGGGCGTTCAATACCACGGCGCGCATTGCCATGCTTACGGCAAATATTCAGGACAGCAGCCGCGCCCGCGCAGCCGAACTGCAGGTGACGTTCGTGCAGAAGCCGGTGACTGAAACCGCCGTACGTCAGGCCATCGAGTACTTTTTGTCATGACGCTGTCGGACATCGAACTCGATGCCCTTGCCGAAGTTTTTAACGTCGGCGTGGGGCAGGCGGCGCACGCGCTCAGTCAGCTTGCGGGCGCGATGGTGCGGCTCAACGTGCCCAAGGTCACGATGGTTAGCAAGCAGGGCGTTGCCGAAGAGCTGATCGGCCATGGTTCCGAGCGAATTTGCGCTGTACGGCAGGAGTTTTCCGGGGTGTTCAACACCGAAGCCGTGCTGATGTTCCCGGTGCAGCAGAGTTTGCAGCTCGTGCAGATGATGGTGGACGACGACGTGCCGCTTGAACAGCTCGGAGAAATGGAGCAGGAGGCCCTTGCCGAAATCGGCAACATCCTGCTCAATTCGGTGGTCTCCGGCATCGCCGATATGCTCCATCTGCAATTCGAGGGGTCGTTGCCGCAGGTGGAACTGGGGCAAGTGGCTTCGGTGCTTGGGGAGTGTGAAGAAATCCGGGAAGACGTGCTGAGCTTGCAGATCGACTTTGCGATTGATGCACTCGCCATCAAAGGGTTCCTGGTCTTTCTGCTCGACGTGGATTCCGTGGCGTCTCTCCAATCCAACGTCCGGGCTTTTCTGGCTAGCGCGTCGTGAATACGGGGAATACGGGGAATACGGGAATAGATGCAGCGACGAACGCCGGGGTGTCCGGCGCAGTTGCGTATCCTTGCCCGGTGTGGGCGGGATGGGCGCTGGATCATTTGCAGCTCGGGCTACTGGTGCTCGATGCGGACAAAAGGATCGCCTTCGCCAACCAATGGTTTCTGCGGCATGCTGCGATGCAGTTGCAGGATGTGCTGGCCAGGACGCTCATTGAGGTCTTTCCCCAGTTTCAGCACAGCCACTTTCTGCTGTTTTTGGAGCAGGCGATCAACAGCGGGTTCCCGGTTTTGCTGTCGCAGTCGCTGCATCCTTCGCCTTTTCCGTTGTTCTTGCCTTCGGCGGAACGTGGGCAGGACAGGTTCTTGCGCCAGTCGATCCGAATCATCCCGATGGGGCATGGCGTGGCCAACGGGCTGGATCAGCGCTACACGATGATTCAGATCACCGATGTGACGCACTCCGTGTTGC
This sequence comes from Candidatus Symbiobacter mobilis CR, assembly GCF_000477435.1. NCBI lineage: Bacteria > Pseudomonadati > Pseudomonadota > Betaproteobacteria > Burkholderiales > Comamonadaceae > Candidatus Symbiobacter > Candidatus Symbiobacter mobilis. The sequence continues at coordinate 1,686,267 of NC_022576.1, read as the reverse complement.
GCGAGCGCCTGCTCAAGGCGCAGGCCAGCAAACTCATGGGGCTGGCCCACCAAGACGTACTCACTGGCCTGGGCAACCGGCGCATGTTGGATAGCCGCCTTGCCCAGGAACTGCGTACTTCGGTGCGGGCCAATACGGTGCTGGCGTTGGCCCTCTTCGATATCGATTACTTCAAGCAGTACAACGACCAGTACGGTCATCTGGCGGGAGACAACTGCCTGCGCCGCGTTGCGGAGACCTTGCGCGAGGTGTGTCGTCGGCCCAACGATGTGGTAGCGCGCTTCGGTGGGGAGGAAATGGTCGCCATCCTCCCCGGTACGGACTACGCGGGCGCCATGCAGGTCGCCAACGAAGTACTGGATCGGGTGCGCGCCCTGCGCATCGTCCACGAGGGCAGCATGGCCAGCGATGTCATTACGCTCAGTGCTGGTGTGGCCATCAGCGAACCCACCAAGCCTTTGACGCCGGAAGCACTGCTCCACGTGGCAGACCAGGCGCTGTACGCCGCCAAAGGGAGTGGCCGCAACATGGTTTGCGGGTATGACGCAGAGGGTGTGATCGCGACGGTGGAGCATTCGTAGCGTTGTTCGCGGCCGCCGCTCCTACAACGTGAACAGAAGATGCGTTGTACGGATGTGAAAGCATGTCGGCGTTCGTTGGTAGTGGTGGTGGTGTCGTTGTCGGCATATTCCTTGGTAATTTTTTCGTCGAAACGCAAGGGGGGAAGTTCGTATGAGGCTGATCCAGTTGATTTATGTCAGTGACCTGGTTGGAGAGAACGAGGCAGCCATTCCTGCCATCCTGGAGAGCAGCGTTCGCCGCAATGGCGAGAATGGCATCACGGGGATGTTGCTGTATTCGCACGGGAATTTCTTGCAGGTACTCGAAGGCGAGCAGGATTCCGTGCGCGAAACCTATTCCCGGATTTGCAAGGATCCCCGGCACCACAACGCCATTCTGTTGACCGAGGAAGACGTATCCGAGCGCCATTTTGCGAACTGGAGCATGGGCTACCGGCAACTCGGCCCGGAACACGCGGCCAAACTGCCCAAGTACGCGCCGTATTTCCAGTTTGGTTTTGACGTATCGGCCATCCGGGCCAAGCCCGGTATTGCGTTGGAGATGCTGGAACTGTTCAGCCAAGGAATGCTGTAACAGACAGGTGGGAGAGCACAGTCTCCAGTCCCTGTTTTCCAATCTCGGCGCAGTCGGCTACGGGTAGGCCGTTCCAGTCAGTTTCCCTCGCCCACAGCCCTTTTTCCGCTGGGCGATGGGAGCTGCAAGAAGCCGCTTCGCGACTTGCACAGTACTCATGTCGTCGGTCGATCCGGTTCTGCTCTCCGCGCTGGCTGCGCTGCTGGCCTACCTGTTGGGGTCGGTATCTTTCGCCGTAGTCATCAGCCGTGCCTTGGGGCTGGCAGACCCACGCAGCTACGGTAGCCGCAACCCGGGAGCGACGAATGTTTTGCGTTCGGGTTCGAAAGCCGCAGCCGCTGCGACGCTGTTGCTCGACGTAGCCAAAGGCTGGCTGCCGGTGGCGTGCGTCGTCCAGTGGGGAGGGGGCTTTGGTCTGCACGGTGGGGTTGTGGCCGTGGTGGGGGTGGCGGCATTTCTGGGGCACGTCTATCCGGTGTTTTTCCGTTTTGTCGGTGGCAAGGGGGTGGCCACCGCGCTGGGGGTGTTGCTGGGATGGAGCCTCGGATGGGGGTTGGGCGTGGCGTTGTGCTGGCTCGTCGTTGCGGGGGCTACGCGCTATTCCTCCTTGGCTTCGGTGGCCGCAGCAGTGCTCGCGCCTGTGGTGTATTGGGTTGGGGGGGCGATGTGGTGGGGGCGTGATGTAGCACTGCTACTCGGCTCGCTGTGCATGGCGGTTATGCTTCTTTGGCGCCACCGGGCCAATCTGCGACGCCTGCTGGCCGGACAGGAACCACGCATCGGCAGCAAGGGCCGTGCGCACGGCGCAGCGCCTGCCTCCGCAAACGATTCCGCCAAGGAGCGTCCATGACCCTGTGCATTCTGGAAAACGACGACCTCGATCCTGCGCTCGCTCCCATCTACGGCGGCTACGCGCCGATGTTCCTGCGCATGTTGCGCGATGCCGGGTACCGGGGGGCGTTTGAAGTCTTTCGTCCGATGCGGAACGACTACCCCGCGTCTTTCGATGCCTATGACGCTGTGTTGCTGACGGGCAGCCGTGCGGATGCCTTTGCCGACGAACCGTGGATTCGCACCCTGCGCGCCAAAGTGGATGGGCTGCTGGCCACGGGGAAAAAGCTTGTCGGCGTGTGTTTTGGGCACCAGCTCGTCGGTTGCTGCATGGGGGCGCGGGTCGGGCGTGCTCCTCAAGGGTGGGGGGTGGGCAGGTTGGTGTACCGCTGGCTGGAACCGGAGATGGTCGGCGGGCGCACGGAACTGGCTTTGCTGGCCAGCCACCAAGATCAAGTGTTCGACCTGCCCGTCGGCGCGCGCCTGCTGGCTACGAGCGACTATTGCCCGATTGCTGCCTTTTCCGTGGGCAATGCCGTGCTGTGCGTGCAACCGCATCCCGAGTTCGTGGTTGGCTATAGCGCCTTTTTGCTGGACAAGCAGCGTGACATGCTGGGGCCGCAGCGCCATGCTGTATGTATACAAGGGCTGGCGCAAGGGCACGATGGGCCTGTCATCGCCCGTGCGATCGTCGATTGGATCGGCGCCGACGACGCTGCCTTGGTGCGTGCCTTGCAGGTTGCATAGAAACCGCGTATGGACGATAGCCTCGATCAGGTAGAGCTGCCTGCGACGATCCTGGCTGTCGACGAAGACGCCGGGAGGCTGGAGGCCTTGCAAACGTTTTTGGCCGACGGGTATTCCGTGTTGCTCGCGGGTCGGTACGACATGGCTTGGGATATGGCGCGCGCCCCACGCGCCCCGGATCTGCTCCTCCTCGCGATTCCCGAATCCTGCGGGGCTGCACTCGCCTTGTGCAAGCAGCTCCAGCAATCGTTGTCTACCCGCTCCATGCCTATCATTGCGCTGGTTCCTGGGACCGAGCTGGGCCGCATGGCGCTGGAGGCTGGCGCGGCGGACTATCTGCCACAACCAGTGTGCCCATCGCTCTTGCGGGTGCGGGTGCAGACCCAACTGGCCCTGCGCCGTGCGCAGGAGCGATTGCGGGATCGGGATGGCGCTGTCGGGCGGGAAGTGCAACGCCGGGTGATCGAATCCGGAGCGACCGAGGACGTGACGATCTTCGCAACGGCTTCCCTTGCGGAAACCCGCGATGCCGATACCACGAACCATCTTTGCCGCACCCAGCGTTATGTGCGTGCGCTGGCGTGGAAGCTCTCGACCCATCCGCGCTTCGTTGCATTCCTGACTGTGGAGATGATCGCGCTGCTGTTCCGTGCGGTGCCGTTGCACGACATAGGCAAGGCTGGCATTCCCGATCGCATTCTGCTCAAGCCGGGCAAGCTCACTGCCGAAGAGTTTGAGGTGATGAAAACGCACACTACCCTGGGGCGCGACGCCATTGCACGTGCGCAGCATCTCTTCGGCTATGACGCACGGTTTTTGCAGGTGTGCAAGGAGATTGCCCTCTCGCATCAGGAGAAGTGGAATGGCACTGGTTACCCCCATGGGTTGCAAGGCGATGCCATTCCTATCGCGGCGCGTCTGATGGCCATTGCCGATGTGTATGACGCGCTGATCAGCGAGCGTGTGTATAAGGCAGCGATGCCCCATGAGGAAGCCGTGCAGGTCATCGCCGCCGCCAGCGGTCGGCATTTCGACCCCGACGTCATTGAGGCCTTTCTCGCGCTGCAAGACAGTTTTCGTGCCATTGCCATCAGCTTTGCGGACTCTGCCGAGGAACTGCGCGATAAGCGCAAGTACTTGGAACTCGCCGGAACCTTCGGCGAGGGCAATGCCGTAGCGCCGTAATTCCCAAAATGCCCCACGACGCTCCAACACGCCGCAATACGCTGCCAGGGCACGGCGGCTACTCCAGCACAACGCATCCGTTCCCGTTGTAGGAGCGACGGAAGTCGCGATGGCGCGGCATGTTGGGGGGAACGGGTTGAGGCTATCGGGGCTACATCCGTGACTGCCGTCGTTCCTACCCGTTGACGGCTTTGGTCACTGCGTACCGCGCCAGGGTGGCACGGCGTGCGGCGTCGTGGTCGACGATTGGCAAGGGGTAATTGCCCCCTAGCACCACTCCGGCGGCATCCAGCTCCAGGGGGCTGGCGCGCCAAGGGGCGTGGATCCATCGGTCCGGCAATCGGGCCAGTTGCGGCAGGTAGCGGCGGATGAACTTGCCTTGGGCGTCGAATTTCTCGCTCTGCGTGACGGGGTGGAAGATGCGGAAAAAGGGCTGCGCATCGCAGCCGCTGGAACTGACCCACTGCCACCCGCCGTTGTTGGCGGCCAGGTCGAAGTCGTTGAGGTGCGTGGCAAAGAACCGCTCTCCCCAGCGCCAGTCGATGCCCAGATCCTTGACAAGGAAGCTCCCGGCGACCATCCGCAGGCGGTTGTGCATGTACCCCGTCTGTGCGAGTTGCGCCATCGCGGCATCGACCAGGGGATACCCCGTCTGCCCCGCGCACCATGCGGCAAAGCGTGCTTCGGCTTGGGGGCCTTGTTCCCAGGCGATGGCGTCGTAGGCAGGTTTGAACGATGCGCCGCTGGTGACGTGAGGAAAGTTCGCCAGGATCGAGAAATAGAAATCCCTCCAGACCAGTTCGCTGATCCATGTCGTTGCCGAGGCATTGCCAGCCAAGTGCAGTGGCCACGCGATGCGCACCAGGGTACGGATCGAGATCGTCCCGAAACGCAGATGCACCCCGAGGTAGCTGGGGCCTTTGATGGCGGGAAAGTCCCGGGTATCGGCGTAGCGGTCGATGCGGGTCAGGAAATCGTCGAGCAACCGCTGTGCGCCGGACATGCCCACAGGGATAGGCAGCGAGCCGAGGTTGGTGTGCGCGAATCCCAGTTCTTCGAGCGTGGGGACGGGCCGCTGGTATTGCGCGGGGCGCTGCGCCAGGGCATGGGGCAGGCTGCGGGTGTCGTGCGCTGCGCAGTCCGTAGCACCCAGGCGAGCGAACCACGCCTTGCGGTAGGGGGTGAAGACGGTGTACGGCGATCCCGATTGGGTGAGGATCTCCTGTCGTTCGAAGATGGTGTGGTCCTTGCACGTGTGCAAGGCTATGCCGTGGGGGAGCAGTGCCTCGCGCACCTGTGTATCGCGTTCGATGCTGGTGGACTCGTCGTCATGCGCGGCAAAGACGGCTTGCACGCCCAAGTCCAGCGCCAGCGTGACCAGCTCTGCTTGCGCACGGCCATGCAGCACGATCAGGCCACAGCCGGGGTGCGCGCCCTCGTTGCGTAGCGCTTCGTCCAGTTCGCGCACGCACAGCACGAGGAACTCGACGCGCCGATCTTGCCGGGGCAGGGAGTCGAGGATGTCACGGTCGAAGAGAAAGGCGCAATGCACGCGCCGACACGAGCGCAGCGCCAGCGCCAACGCAGCGTTGTCGTCGAGACGCAAATCACGCCGGAACCACACCAGACCCAGCTCGTAAGGAACATCCATGGCAAACCCAAGGCAAAGGCAAGAAAGCGCCGGATTGTGCGGGGGAGCGCGCATTTCACAGCCTCCTAGAATGAACCCATGATTGCGGACTCCGTCCCCACCAACCTGACGAACCATTTCCTCATTGCCATGCCTAGCGTGCAGGACGAAATGTTTGCGCACAGCGTGGTGTACCTGTGTGAACACAGTCGGCATGGGGCGATGGGGCTGGTCATCAACAAGCCTTGCGATCTCAGCATCAAACACTTGTTCGAGCAGGTGCAGCTTCCTTTGTTGCGTTCCGATCTGGTGTCCAGCCCCGTGTTCGTTGGGGGGCCGGTGCAGATCGAACGCGGGTTCGTCTTGCACGAGCCTTTGTTCGATCTGGACGACAAGCCTTCCGAATCGGTCTTCACGTCGACGCTCAGCGTGCCTGGGGGGCTGGACATGACGACATCGAAGGACATCCTGGAGGCCCTCTCCACAGGGTCTGGGCCTAAGAAAGTCCTGATTTCGCTGGGGTATTCCGCGTGGGGAGAGGGACAGCTCGAATCCGAGTTATCGGAAAACAGTTGGCTGACCGTCGTTGCGGATCGCCGCCTGGTTTTCGATACCCCGGTTCCCCTACGGTGGGACGCAGCATTGCAATTGCTGGGCCTGCAAGCCTGGATGTTGTCCCCAGACTCGGGGCATGCATGACGGCAGCCACTGCTGACGTTGCGGAACATTTGCGCGTGTTCCTCGCTTTCGACTACGGTACCAAGCGCGTGGGGTGCGCGGTGGGCAATCGCCTGTTGCGCACGGCAACGCCCCAGCGCTCCGCAGTCTGTGCCGACGAAGCGCGCTGGGCCTGGGTGGCTGCGCGGATCCATGAGTGGTGCCCCGATGCGTTGGTGGTGGGGGTACCCTTTCACCCCGACGGCGCCGCGCACGACAACACCCGCCGTGCGCGCGGTTTTGCAGAGCAACTGCGCAACCGCTACCGCCTGCCGGTTTTTGAGGCCGACGAGCGCTACACCACGACCGAAGCCCTATCGCAGGGCGCTACGGACCTCGATAGCGCGGCGGCGGCGATTTTTCTGGAACAGTTTTTGCGGGGGTTGCCATGACGACGATGCCGGATGCCGAAGCGTTGTACGCACGGCTTGCAGAAGGAGTACGGACGTTGGCGCGCCCTGGGGTGCGTTTGGTGGGCGTGACATCCGGCGGGGTCTGGTTGGCGCAGCGGTTGCAGGCAGAGCTGGGACTGCCCGGCCCCGTTGGCGTGATTTCCTCCGCCATGCACCGTGACGACTACGCCCGCCGGGGCATGGCTGCTGCGGCGCAAACACGTATTCCCTTTCCGGTGCAGGGGGCCGACATCCTGCTCCTTGATGACGTGCTCTTCACTGGCAGGACGGTGCGCGCCGTGCTCAATGAACTGTTCGACTTCGGCAGACCCGACTGTGTCCGCCTGGCGGTGCTTGTCGATCGCGGCGGGCGAGAGCTACCGATCCAGCCCGACGTGTGCGCTGCCAGCATCCCCTTGCGGGCCACCCAAGTGTTGAGTTTGCAGCGCGATGGTGATGGCCGGTTTTCTTTCCACCTTCAGGAGCAGGCGAAATGAGCGCATCCCTGCCGGGTGCCGATCGGGATCGGCCCCATCCGCAGCTCAACCGCCATGGGGAATTGGTACACCTGCTGTCCACAGAGGGGTTGCCCCGCAGCATCTTGCAGCATGTACTCGATACGGCGCGCAACTTCGTATCCGTCAGCGACCGGGAAGTCAAGAAGGTTCCGCTACTGCGCGGCAAGAGCGTCTTCAACCTGTTCTTCGAGAACTCGACACGCACGCGCACGACTTTTGAAATCGCTGCGACCCGGTTGAGCGCGGACATCATCAACCTTGATATCGCACGTTCGTCGACGTCCAAAGGCGAATCGCTCCTCGACACGATTGCCAATCTCAGCGCGATGGCTGCGGATATCTTCGTCGTTCGCCACAGTGCTTCCGGCGCGCCGTACCTCATCGCTCGGCATGTTGCCCCCCACGTCCACGTCATCAACGCCGGGGATGGCCGACACGCACACCCCACGCAGGCCCTGCTGGACATGTACACCATCCAGCACTACAAGGGCGACTTCGCGAATCTTGTCGTCGCAATCGTTGGCGACGTACTGCACTCGCGCGTGGCCCGGTCGGACATCCACGCCCTGCGCACCCTGGGGTGCGCGGAACTGCGGGTCGTCGGGCCCAAAACCCTTGTCCCCGGTGACGTAGCCGAGATGGGGGTGCGGGTGTGCCATAGTCTGGACGAAGGTTTGCGCGGCTGCGACGTGGTCATCATGTTGCGCCTGCAAAACGAGCGCATGAATGGCGCGTTGCTGCCTTCGAGCCAAGAGTTTTTCAAAACCTATGGGTTGACGCCGGACAAGCTGTTGCTGGCCAAGCCTGATGCCATCGTCATGCATCCTGGCCCCATCAACCGAGGGGTGGAGATCGACTCGGCGGTGGTCGAAGGCAGGCAGAGCGTCATCCTTCCGCAGGTGACGTTCGGAATTGCCGTGCGCATGGCCGTCATGAGCATCGTCGCGGGCAACGAAGCGTGAACAGAAAGTAGCGAATGGAAGCTGGAGTCTGGATTCGTGGTGGCCGGGTGCTCGACCCCGTCAGCGGGCGCGATGACGTGGCAGATGTTGCCGTGGCAGGCTCTTCGGTGCTGGCCATCGCGCAGGTCGCCCCGCAGGAGTCGAACCCGCAGGCCATGGCGCCGGGATTTGCACCGCATCGAGTGATCGACGCCTCCGGGTGCTGGGTGCTCCCGGGGCTGGTCGATCTGGCAGTGCGTCTGCGCGAGCCAGGGTGCGAACATGCACGGATGCTCGAATCGGAAATGTCCGCTGCGATGGCTGGGGGCATCACCAGCCTCGTGTGCCAACCCGACACCGACCCCGTGCTCGACGAACCCGGCTTGGTCGAGATGCTGCGCTTCCGCGCGGAAAAACTTCGGCAGGCGCGGGTGTATCCGATGGGCGCGCTGACCTGTGGTTTGCGCGGGGAAATGATCACCGAGATGGTGGAACTCTCCGAGGCCGGGTGCGTTGCATTTGGGCAGGCGGACGTGGCCTTGATGGACACGCAGGTGTTGCTGCGCGCCATGCAGTACGCCAGCACTTTTGGTTACGCGGTCTGGCTGCGCCCGCAGGATCCCTGGTTGGGGAAAGGCGTTGCCGCCAGCGGCCCGCGAGCGATGCGCATGGGCTTGAGCGGTGTGCCCGTCGTCGCCGAGACGATTGCCTTGCACACCATCTTCGCGCTGATGCAGGCCACCGGGGCGCGGGTGCATCTCTGCCGCATCAGTAGCGCGGAAGGCGTGGAATTGGTGCGGGCTGCCAAGGCGCGTGGGCTGCCCGTGAGTTGCGACGTGGCCGTGCATTCGCTGCATCTGTGCGACGAGGATTTGGGGGACTTCGACAGCCGCGCGCGCATGGAGCCTGTGTTGCGCCAGCGACGCGACCGCGACGCTTTGCGGGCTGCCTTGGCCGATGGAACGATTGATGCCCTTGTCTCCAACCACACCCCGGTGGGGGAAGACGCCAAGACTCTCCCTTTCGCCGAAGCCGAGCCGGGCGCGACAGCGCTGGAATTGCTGCTTTCCCTAGCGTACCAATGGCATCTCGAAGACGGAGTCTCTCCGCTGCGTTGCGTGCAGGCCGTGACCAGCACGCCATCCGAGGTGCTGGGGAGTGCATTGGGAACGCGCCAGGGGCGTACTGGACGCCTGCAAGTGGGGGGGCTGGCGGATGTCTGCGTTTTCGACCCTCGGCACGAGTGGGTACTGGGTACCGAGGCGTTGTGCAGCCAAGGCAAGCACACCCCTTTCGTGGGCAGGATGTTGCATGGCCGCGTGCGTGCAACGATCGTCGGGGCGCGCGTGGCGTACGAAGCGGATTGACCGACCGGCACAGTAACGATGCTGGGGCGGTTTTGCGTAAGTCCTACCCCACAAGGAGATCAATGGCACTGCTACGTTTTCCACGACTATTGCCAAGGCTGCATCCCAAGGAAGGGGTCGAGTGGCTGATCCTGCTCGTATGTGCCTGTCTGTTCGGCGGGTCCTTTTTTTACGCGCGCTACCTGGAATATCTTTTGGTCGAGGAACGCGAGCAGGATCGGCTGCAAAGGCAACTGGTGCTTGTCGAGTCGAACCTGGTTCCCCAACTGCACCTTGCCCGCCGTGCGTTGGGGACGATTGCCACCAGCTTTGGCGCCTGGGTTCAGGAAGACGGCGGAGCACGCCTTGCCGGGCAGCGCGTGCGGCTGATCGCGGAAACCCTTGCTGGGGTACATGCGATTCTGGTGGTGAATGCGCAAGGGAATGTCGCAGCCGCCAGCAGCGCCCAGCTCGTGGGCACGGCGATGCCCTATCCGCAAGCAATGGCGGCGCTACGCAAGAGTTTTGCGCCGGAATCGCTGTATGTGACCCCGCCGTTCCGAATGGGGCAGGCCTGGGTCATCGGGTTGTATCGCACGATCACCGACGCAGACGGAGGCTTTGGCGGGATCGTGCTGGCGTGCGTGGAGTCGCGGTTCTTCGAGGTTTTGCTGGATTCGGTGCGTTATGCGCCGGATGCGTGGACGTACCTGGCCCATGGGGATGGCACGCTGTTCCTGATGCAGCCGCAGCGCCCCGAAGTGCGCGGCATGGCGCTGGATGATCCCCGGAGCTTTTTTTCCCGGCACATGCGTACAGGCCAGCCGATGAGCGTCTTCACGGGGGTTGCCCTGGTCACCGGCGAAAAAAGGATGATTGCATTGCGCACGATCCACCCTGTGGATTTGCGCATGGACAAATCGCTCGTCATCACTGTCTCGCGCGATACGGACGCAGTATTCGCTCCCTGGAAAGACTCCACCCGGGTGCAGGCGGGCATCTTTGCCGTGCTGGTATTCATCTGCGGCGCGGGCTTGGGGATGTACCAGCGTCGGCAACGGAAGGCGGATGCGCTGGCCCAACGCCAGCAGGAATTCTTGCAGGCCAGCGAGGCCTTGCAACATGCCATCTTCGATGCCAGCCCGGATGCCCTGCTCGTCGTCGATACCCGCGACATCATCACGATGACCAACAAACAGGTCGAATCCGTGTTGGGGTATCGGGGCAGTGAACTGGTAGGGCAACCGATTGATATCTTGATCCCGCAGCGTTTTCGCGCGATGCATGCGACGCGCAAGGACGCTTTTTCGGATTCCCGGCTTTCGTTGCGGATGGGGCATGGCGTCGATGTGAATGCTTTGCGGCGCGATGGCAGCGAATGCATCGTCGAAATCCGCATCAGCCGCGTGGAAACGCCGCAAGGATGGTTTTTCGTGTGTTCGTTGCGTGACCAATCCGAACGCAAATCCGCCCAGGAGCAATTGCGCATCGCCGCAGTGGCTTTCGAATCGCAAGAAGCGCTGGTCGTGACCGATAGGCTGTGCCGCATTCTGCGCGTCAACCAAGCGTTCACGCGCATCACGGGGTTTGCTGCGGACGAGGTCATGGGCCGCAACCCGAGTTTGCTCAAGTCTGGTCGGCAGGGGCCGGAGTTCTACCGGGAGATGTGGGCCACGATCGAGGAGACGGGGAGCTGGCAGGGGGAACTGTGGGGCCGCCGAAAGAATGGGGAGCTGTACCCCAAATGGCTCGCCATTTCGGCCGTGCGCGGAGAAGACGGGCAGGTCACGCACTACATCGGCGCGCACTACGACATCACCGCGCACAAAATGGCCGAAGCCAAGATCAAGGAACTGGCTTTTTATGACCAGCTCACCGGCCTGCCCAATCGCACCCTGCTTGCCGACAGGTTGCGGCAGACGATGTCCTCCTGCCTGCGCGACGGAACGTGGGGGGCGCTGCTCGTCATCGACCTCGACAATTTCAAGACGCTCAACGACACCCTGGGGCACGAGCGCGGGGATGCGCTGCTCAAACAGGCTGCCATTCGATTGGCATCGTACGTGGGCGAAGGGGATACCGTGGCCCGCGTGGGGGGGGACGAATTTGTCGTCGTTCTGGCTGGGCGGCATCGCAAGATGGTCGATGCCGCCAGCGCGACGGAATCCACGGCGCGCAAGATGCTGGCTGCGCTCGACGCACCCTACGAAATGGACGGGGCCGTACACCACAACACGGCCAGCGTGGGGGTGACTTTGCTCGGTGGCGAATCCGTATCGAGCGAGGAAAGGATGAAACAGGCCGAGTTGGCCATGTACCGCTCCAAGGAAGAGGGGCGCAATGGCTTGCGGTTCTTCGACCCGAGCATGGAGCGGGCCATCCACGTGCGGGTGGCGCTGGAAAAGGATTTGCGCGAGGCGCTGGAGTCTTGCAAGTTTCAGCTTTATTACCAGGCGCAGGCCTGCGACGATGGCACGGTGCTGGGCGCGGAAGTGCTGCTGCGCTGGCTTCATCCACAGCGGGGATGGGTATCTCCCGCATCATTCATTCCCCTTGCCGAGGAAACCGGCCTGATTCTTCCCCTGGGGCAATGGGTGCTGGAGACTGTCTGCGCCCAACTGGCGGCGTGGGGCGACGACCCTTTGTTTGCCGACTTGACGGTAGCCGTCAATGTGAGCGCATTGCAGTTTCAGCAGAACGATTTCGTCGATCGGGTGCTGGGTGCGTTGCGCAGCCACGCAGCCAACCCGCAGCGGATCAAGATCGAGTTGACCGAGTCGCTGTTCGTCGATAAGGTCGAAGAGATCGTCCAGAAGATGTACCAGCTCAAAGGGCACGGCATTGGCTTTTCGCTGGACGACTTCGGCACGGGGTATTCCTCGCTGTCGTACCTCAAACGCTTGCCGCTCGACCAGCTCAAGATCGACCAGTCCTTCGTCCGTGATCTGCTCATCGACCCCAACGACGCAGCGATTGCGCGAACGATCGTCGCGCTGGCGCAAAGCCTGGGGCTGGGGGTCATCGCCGAAGGGGTGGAAACCCAGGCGCAACTCGACACCCTCTCGCACTCTGGCTGCCACATGTACCAGGGCTACCTACTCAGCCGCCCCGTTCCGCTGGGGGAATTTGAGGAATTCGTTCGGAGCCGTGGCCAGGCGGGGTGAGCCAGGGGAGGGTGCGATGTTGAATTCAAAGGGGCAATACGATGCGCTGGTTTGTGCATGGTTCCAACCGGCATTCGATGCGTCGCATTGGCAGGATCATTGCCCGCTTTCGTCTCGCAAGGCCTTGCCCTGTTGGGTCAGCCGATAGCGCTGTTTGCTCGACCGTGGCTTGTCGGGCTGCGTCATTTCGATCACACCTGAAGTGATACCGCATTGCTGGTAGTGGGTGCGAAAGTGTTTTTCATCTTTGAGGCCCAGTTTTTTCATGATCTCGCCACGGCTCATCTCGCTGGTGATGATGGAGAGCATCCGCCGCACTTCGGGGGTGACTTCGGGGGTGACTTCGGGGGTGACTTCCCCGGTAGCTTCGCTCCTACTTGGTCCCGATTTGGTTCCCACTAGGTCTGCTGGTCGGGCAATAAGCACCTGTGCAAACTGCTCCCGCACTGCTTCGCGCACCTGAAACCGCGTATTGCCGAGCTGATCGATCAACCGCTGCCGAACCAGTTGGTCCGCCACTGCCTGGGCTTGCTGCGTGGTGCTGATGCCGAGGCTGCGGATCGCCGTGAGGGTCAGGTGCTCGCCCTCCGGCAGTGACAGTGCCAAGGCCAGCACATCGGCCTGTTCGGGCGTCAAGTTGGTTCCCAAGGTTGGGTGGAAGCGGAGCATGGTATCGGTGACCAACGGCTTGTTGATCAGCGCCAGTGCAAACTCCTTGCGAGCCTTGTCGTTCTTCAACTGCGGAGGCGTGCGCCCCAGCTCGTGCCAGTTGCGGAAGATGGCACGAATACCGGTACCCGCTTGGTCCGATAGGCCAATGCGGCGAAACGCCTTCACGATGGCTGGGTTGCGCACTTCTTTTTCGGTGGGGTCCAGCAACTCAGCCTCTGTGGCAAAGGCATCGCCGGGGTTCCAGAACACTGTGCGGTCGGTAAAGAGCTTGATGGAAGCCTTTCGACCATGGTCGCCGTAATCTTGGTGGATCAGCAGGTTGATGGCTGCTTCGCGAAAGGCCACATAGTCGGGCGGATCATCGTTGCGGCGCAGAGTGGCCGGGTCGATCGAGAACGGGTGCTCAGCGATGCGCATGTAGCGTGCCACCAAGCCCTGCCAAGTCTGGAAGATGTTCTCCTCAAACACGTAGCGGTCGTGCCAGCGCTGTTCGGTAGACCACTGGTCCAAAGCAGTGTCGATGCGCTGGTAGTCCAGCACCGGCCTGGGCAGAATCTGGCGCACATAGCGGCCCGTGCCAAACAGCAACACGCCAGCGCGGGTCGGATGCAGCTTGCCACCTTGCTCGACCACGAAATTCCAGTTCAGCAAAAAGGCAATCGGGTCAGTGATTTCGACATGCTCGGGGTTTCGCCGTGCAAACTGCGTCTGATACCAGTGGACCGTGTCCATGTCGAAGCAAGATTCCACAGAAAGCTCCGACAACACCGTGCCGTCGTACCGGTCCTGCGCAGCGTCGCGCAGAAAGCGCTCCAACTCACTTTGCGTGCATTGCTCGTCGCACGCACCACGTCGAAGGTAGCTCTGACGCGGGTCGCCCTTCAGGTAGACCGGCTTCTCTGCGCGGGGCGACTCAGGCACGTGGAACGCAAACACATACTTGCCGTCGATCTCCAAGCGATGGGGTTCCACCGAAATCTTCCGGTTGAGCTTCTGCCCACCACGCAGCACTGCCAAGAAATCATTCTGGACTTTGTCAGGCTCCTCGACGCCCGTCACCACCAACTGACCGTTCGCCTCACTGACACCGAACACCAACCAACCGCCTGCTGTGTTGGCAAAGGCGGATACTGTTTTGTAGGCATCATCTGGCACGCCTCGCTGAGCGCGTTTGCATTCAAAGTCGTTCCATTCGATGCCATGCAATCGTGTCAGCAATTCGTTCTGATTCATGCTTCCAATCTCGTCTGCGGCGGTCTCGTTTTTCCGGACAGTGGCTCAGCAACGGCCGATCTGCTCGTCGCGCAGTGGATGCACGAGTCCCAGCGTCACTGGGATATCCGGCCTACGGCTTGGCAACAACGGTATGCCGTTGCGATCTGACCTTGCACCGCACGAGCCACGTGCCAGACCCTGTCGTGCAAGTGCGGAGATCACTTCGTCGATGCTCTTGCAAGGGTGGAGCGCAAAGCGACGAACTGGTTGCTCGGCCCTTCCGACCGAAGGCTCAGGTTCGCACTGTTTGACACCACATAGGCCAGATGTCGCGTCAGGGTGAACGGGAACAGCACTGGCAGCGATTGCAGGCTGGGTATCGAAACGGGCTTGCCGACGTAGCGCACAGCCGCCTCGATCAGCCACGCCGTGAGTTCGTCGTTGTCGATTCCTGTTGGCGCAAGCCGGATGATCCGCTTGCCTTTTGCCACCCGCTCTACGATGCCCCAGCTCGCCAGGCTTTGGATGACCATGTTGGTTGTGCGTCGGGTGCCTTCGCGTTCCCCGTAGGTTTCGCTCATGCGCCGATGCACTTCGGCGGACGCGCAGTCGCCCTGGATGGCGGTAAGGCGACCCACTAGCTCGGCCACCTTGCCAAAGAACGGGTATGTCGCTACGGACATGCCCCAGCACAGCGCGGTGACAGGAATGTCCGGCTATCAGATTGGATTTGCCTGATCCATTTGGGCCGATGACGACATTGAGTGAGCGAAATTCCAATGGCTGCGTGGATTCGCCAAAGCTCAGGAAATTCGTCAATTGTAATGACTTGAGCAACACAATGATCTCCTTTATTCGATCACGAAGCGCAGCTTGGTGGCATCCTTGCCCTTGCAATGCTCGTTCATGGCTTTGGCTACCTGTTCTTTTGTTCGTCCAGCACAACCTTTCCTTGCTCAGTCAACCGGTACCGCTGCTTGCTACTTTGTGGCCTGTCAGGAATGGTCATCTCAATGAAACCCGCTTGGATCGCCGGTTGCAGGTAGGCATGCATAAAGCTGTCCCGGTGTTTGAGGTGCAGCAGGCTTTGCAAGTCGGTACGGCTGTGTTCGCCGTCCATCACCGATAGCAGGCGCAAGATTTGCCCGGTTACTTGCCCGGTTACTTGCCCGGTTACTTGCCCGGTCACTTGCCCGGCCACAGGTCGCCAGACCACCGCACGAAATTGATTGGCCTCGCGCTCGTCGATCAGATCGATCTTTGGCCACGCGCCCAACGCACGGGGGATGCCGGTGCCCAGACCTCGGTAGGGCAAGATGTGGGCGGCATGCTCAGCCAGCACCTTGTTGCGGCGGTTGGAAACGCCCGCGCGAATTTGTTCGGGCATCAGGCTGTCGGGCAGATGGCCGGGGCTAATAATTTCCACCCGGTCGGCGAACACAAACAGGCGAACGGTGGCACTGATGAAGAAATCACGGTGTACCAGCGCGTTGACCAGCAGTTCGACAAATGCCTCTTCTGGCACTTCCAGCAAACCCAGGCTGTTAACGCTCTGGTTTCCCTGAACGTGATGTAGGTTGCGCTTGATGAAGGCCAAACCACGTTGGTACTGCTCTTCCAGCGGGCCTTCGATGTTTTCGCTGTCGAGGTAGCGGCTGTCGGAAAGCTGGGTGCCGGGAAAGCACGCAGCGGCAATGAAACACACATGCAGGCGGCGCTGCGGGTGTTTGCCGAACAACAGCAAACCAGCCAGGTTGGGATGCCCTTGCTGCGCCAGATCAATGTTTTCCATGAGTTGGGTAACAGGCAGTCCGGCCTGTTCGACGCTTTGGCCATAGCGTCGCTCAAAGTACCTGGCAAAGGCGCGCTCGTCAATGTCGCTGGCTATCGCGTTGGGTACCGGCACCTGGTCGGCATGCAGCAGGCCGGATTGCTGAAACATGCGCTGCAAC
The DNA here is from genome assembly GCF_000477435.1 of Candidatus Symbiobacter mobilis CR. NCBI lineage: Bacteria > Pseudomonadati > Pseudomonadota > Betaproteobacteria > Burkholderiales > Comamonadaceae > Candidatus Symbiobacter > Candidatus Symbiobacter mobilis. The sequence goes on along the minus strand of NC_022576.1, from coordinate 1,669,802 downwards.
TCTTCACGGGCGGTAACGTGTCGTTTGTCGGCACCATTTTTGACCCACACGCGTCCTTGCAAGTCCATATAGGGCTTGTTCAGCCCTTCGGGCACATCCACCACCATGACCAAGCCGTTGTCGGTCTGGATGTTCTGACTGGTTGGACTGATTGGCGGCTTGACATGTTGGCTGGCAGCATTGGATAGCAATTGGTTGAGTCGCTGGATGTCCGCCTGCGCCAACCCTGTTGCATGTCCGGCATCACGGATGCCAACAAAGAGCCAGCCTCCACGGCTATTGGCCAATGCAGCCAGCTCTGCCGCCAGTGCATCGGCATTGGTGAAGTCGCGTTTGAACTGATGCTGGCTGTCTTCGCCGCGCGCCAGAACTTGCAGAAGTTCGGTTTCCGTCATTGCTAAGAGCCTATTCCAGTAAGGGCTGCACCATCGGATTGCACGCGGCGGCGGTACACGGAATCCTCATGTACTGCAAGGTCATTCCGGTTCCGGCGCTCCGGCGCCACGCACACTGCTTCGGCTCGTCTGCCTACTGAAGTAGGTTCTTGGTCGATAGCACCCCAAGCCTGCGGCAAATGTCCAGCGTGGTCTCGCTTTGGTTCATCGTGTAGAAATGCAGCCCTGGCGCGCCGAGCACGAGCAGCCGTTCGCATAGCCCCGTCACCACGTCGAGGCCGAAGGCGCGGATGGAGTCCAGGTCGTCGCCATACGACTGCAATCGGGATCGGATCCAGCGGGGGATTTCCGCGCCGCAGGCGTCACTGAACCGCAGGAGCTGCGATGAGCTGACGATCGGCATGATTCCAGGGACGATGGGGATGTCCACCCCCTTTGCACGCACGTCGTCGACAAAGCGGGCGTAGGCATCCGGGTTGTAGAAATACTGGGTGATCGCTGCGTTGGCGCCGGCACGTACCTTGGTCACGAAAGCCTGGATGTCGGCTTCCGGGGATCGGGCCTGGGGATGCATTTCGGGGTACGCGGCAACGTCGAGAAAAAAGTGTTCTTGCGTTTGTTCGCGGATGAATGCGACGAGGTCGCTGGCATACGCGAATTCGCTGCCGATGCCGTAGCCGCTGGGCAGGTCGCCGCGCAGCGCGACGATGCGCCGCACGCCCAGTGCTTGCAGCGATTCGAGTTGGGCGCGTACCCGTTCTCGCGTTGCGCCGATGCACGACAGGTGCGAAGCGGCGGATACCCCTTCGGAAAGGATTGCGCCGACGGTGGCGAAGGTGCCTTCCTGCGTGGAACCGCCTGCGCCAAAAGTGACCGAGCAGTACTCCGGCTGCATCGCATAGAGCTGTTGGCGGACGGTGCGGAGTTTGTCCGCGCCGTCGGGCGTTTTGGGGGGGAAGAATTCCACGCTGAGTGCGACGGTCGCAGAGGTCATACAAGGCTCCTGGGGGTGGCGATGAAAAGGAATTCCTGGTTGCCGTCTCCGCCCAACAAAGGGGACGCAAACCAATCGATGACGCGCAGGCCCAGATCGGCGCAACAGGTGCGCAGGCGTTCTTCGACGACGGCAAACAGCGCGGGGTCTTTGACGATACCGCCCTTGGCGATTTGCGCCGGTTGCAGCTCGAACTGCGGCTTGGCCAGCGACACCAAAACGGCATCGGGGCGAAGCAAGGGCGTCAGGGCAGGCAATACCAGCGTTTGGGAGACGAACGATACGTCGATGACGATGCGGTCGAACGCCGTGGGAAAGTCCCGCGCACCGCACGCGGTCTTGATGTCCATCGCACGCAATGAGCGGGCATTGGTGCGCTCAATGCATAGCACCCGGGGATCAGCCCGCAGGCGTTCGTGCAATTGGCCATACCCGACATCGACACCCACCACGCGGGCAGCGCCATGCTGGAGCAGGCAGTCGGTAAAGCCGCCGGTGGACTGCCCTACGTCGAGGCAGTCTTTCCCCGCCACATCAATGCCACCGCGTTCCAGCGCTGCGGCCAATTTGTCGCCAGCGCGGGAGACATAGCGAAGCACGGCGGAAGGAGGAAGCTCGATCAATGCGTCGTCGGGGACGTTCTGCGCATTGCTATGGCAGATGCGCCAATCGCCCCCGCAGGACCAGCGTACCCCGGCGGCGATCAGCCGCTGCGCTTGGGCTCGGGTCGGCGCAAGGCCACGCCGTACCAGGAGTTGGTCGAGACGCACCGGAACGTCGCAATCACAGCCCAAGCAATGCCACAGCGCCGTGTTGCGCCGACCGGGATCAGTACCGGTAGTGGGTGGCCTTGTACGGCCCGTCCTTGGAGACGCCGATGTAGGCAGCTTGTTCGTCCGTCAGCCGCGTAAGCTGCACGCCGACTTTTTGCAGGTGCAGACGGGCGACTTTTTCGTCGAGGAGCTTGGGGAGCACGTACACCTTGCCGGCTTCGTAATGCTGGGAACGGGTGAAAAGCTCGATTTGCGCAAGGGTCTGGTTGACGAAGCTCGAACTCATCACGAAGCTGGGGTGCCCCGTTCCACAACCGAGGTTGACCAGCCTGCCTTTGGCCAGCAGGATGATCCGCTTGGAAGGTTTGCCAGCACGTGCAGGGAAGATGACGTGGTCGACCTGGGGTTTGATCTCTTCCCATTCGCATTGCGACAGCGAAGCCACGTCGATTTCGTGGTCGAAGTGGCCGATATTGCAGACGATCGCCTGGTCTTTCATCGCGTCCATGTGTTCGTAGGTGATGACGTTCTTGTTGCCGGTGCAGGTGACGAAGATGTCACAGCGCGGTGCGGCGTATTCCATCGTCACCACCTTGTAGCCTTCCATCGCGGCCTGTAGTGCGTTGATGGGGTCGATTTCCGTCACCCACACCTGCGCGCTCAACGCACGCAGCGCCTGCGCAGAGCCTTTGCCCACGTCGCCATAGCCCGCCACGCAGGCCACCTTGCCGGCAATCATGACATCGGTGGCTCGCTTGATGGCATCGACGAGCGACTCGCGGCAGCCGTAGAGGTTGTCGAACTTGCTTTTGGTGACCGAATCGTTGACGTTGATCGCCCGGAAGGCCAGCTCGCCACGGGCGGACATTTCCTGCAGGCGATGCACCCCCGTGGTCGTTTCTTCGGTCACGCCAATCAGTTGGCGTTGGCGGCGGCTGTACCAGGTGGGGTCTTTGGCCAGCGTTGCGCGAATCGCGGCGTAGAGGCAGGTTTCTTCTTCGCTGTGGGGGTGGTCGAGCACGCTGGAGTCTTGCTCGGCGCGGCAGCCCAGGTGGATGAGTAGCGTCGCGTCCCCCCCGTCGTCGAGGATCATGTTCGGGCCTTCGGTATCCGAACCAGGTTCGCCGAACGCAAAGATGCGGTGGGTGTAGTCCCAATAGTCTTGCAGGGTTTCGCCCTTGTACGCAAAGACATGCGTTCCCTGCACGGCCAGCGCCGCTGCGGCGTGATCCTGCGTCGAAAAGATGTTGCACGACGCCCAGCGGACCTGCGCGCCCAGCGCTTGCAGGGTTTCGATCAGCACGGCGGTTTGGATCGTCATGTGCAACGATCCGGCGATTCGTGCGCCAGACAGCGGGCGGGAGGGGGCAAATTCATCGCGAATCGCCATCAGCCCGGGCATTTCCGTCTGCGCGATCAGGATTTCTCTGCGGCCCCAGTCGGCCAGATCAAGGTTGGCGACGACATAAGGGGCGTTCGGGTCGGTTTGCACGGGCATGGGAGACTCCACGGAAAAAAACAAAAACTGGGCATCAGGCCCGGGGATTGCGCATTATCGGAAAACAAAAAACCCCGCAGGGCGAACCGTACGGGGTAGTCTGCAAGCCGCTGGATGGCTGGCTTTGCGTGGGCGCTAGGCCCGAATGGCAAGGAGAACCCGCGATCAGAAGCGGTGTTGCATACCGGCTGCGAGCGTGGTGTCTGTCACGTCGAGCTGTCCAAGTACTTCGTCCGTGTGCGATTCCAGCCCACCGTAGAGGAAGGTGCGCTTGGATAGCGTGTACTTGGCACCCAAACCATAGCCGGTACGCCCCGATGAGTTGTTGCCACCCGCGACGTATTGCCCGTTGCGGATCAGGGTGTTTTCGTCGGACTTGGCATAGCTGGCGGAAACGACCAGTGCAGCAGAGACCGGAACATCGACGCCGATTTGCCATTCGGTCGTTTCGTTGCCGAGTGCAGCCTTCACTGCTTTGGCGGCGCTATCCCATTGCGCATCGTTCAGGCGGCCGTAGGTAGCCTTGGCAGTCAAAAACCCGAAGTTGTACGCACCGCCCAGGCGCATAAAGGAGGCCGAATCAGCTTTACCTTGCTCTCTCTCATTCTGCGCGGCAAAAGCGATGCTGATGGGGCCGTCGCTATAGGTCAGATTCAGGCCGGTGACACGCATGCCCTTGTTAGCCGCATTCGTGTCTTCATGCAGGCTGTAGCTGTATGCGCCGCTGAATCCGCCCAGCGTGGGGGACTGGTAGAAGATCGTGTTATCGGGCCGTGCCTTGTACTTCGTGCTGCGGAAGATTTTTTGCTGGGGCGAGAACACCGCGTCGAACATGGCGTTTTGCAACCCGCTCACATCGTCGAAGGGGGTGGTGGTGTAGCCCAGGCGGATCGTTCCAAAACCGCAAGAGGCGCCGACCCACGCTTGGCGTTGAAAGGCATCCTTGGCATCCTTGGCAGCGCCAGTGTCGAGGTCATAACCTTGTTGTAGGTCGAATAGCGCTTTCATCCCATCACCCAAGTCTTCCACACCCTTGAGGCCCCAGCGCGAGGTATTGACGCCGCCGCTGTTCAGCTTGGTGTTGGTCACTGACGTGACTCTATTGGCGTTGCGTGTTTCGACTTTCTCGCTCGCGAGATAGGTATCGACGATCCCGTAAAGGGTGACGGAAGACTCCGCCAGAACGGCGCCGGAAGCGGCCAGGGCGGCCAGGGCTACGAGGGTAGATTTCATTTCCAGGGTTCTCCAGGTTGCAAGAAGTGCCCTACTGGGGGCGGTAATACGAAAGAGACTGCGTAAGAATCTTGAGAAGGAACCTCAAGGGAATCCGGCAGCCCAGGCCGGGCGGCGGGCGTATTGGAACAGAGCAGCCAAAGTAGGAATGACGAATGGGTGAAAGGCGATACATATTTTGTCGTGGTAGGACAACAAGCGCTGTATTGCAACTTTCGCCGTTCCTACAACGTGCAGAAATACGCCGCGCTGTGGAAGGGATAGGAACGATCCGGGTTTATGCAACGGGCCGTTGCAAGTTGTCCAGTACGAAATCCCAATGCACCAAGTGGTCGAGGAAGGTCTCGACGAATTTCTGGCGCAGATTGCGGTAGTCGATGTAGTAGGCGTGTTCCCAGACGTCGACCGTGAGCAGGGGGGCATCGTCCGTCGTCAGTGGCGTGCCGGCAGGCCCCATATTGACGATGGTCAGCAAACCGTCTGGCTTTTTGACCAGCCACGTCCAGCCCGAACCGAAGTTGCCGACGGCGCTTTTGACGAAGGCTTCCCGAAACGCGCCATAGGACCCCCATTGCGCTTGCAACGCTTGCGCCACTGCGCCGGAAGGTTCCCCACCGCCGCCGGGGCGCATGCATTGCCAGAAGAAGCTGTGGTTCCAAGTCTGCGCAGCGTTGTTGTAAACGCCGCCCGAGGCTTTGCGGATGATCGATTCGAGATCCATGGTCTCGAATTCGGTACCGCGCTGGAGCTGGTTGAGGTTGTTGACGTAGGCCTGGTGGTGCTTGCCATGGTGAAATTCCAGCGCCTCCCGCGAGTAGTGGGGTGCCAGTGCGTCCAGGGCGAAAGGGAGTGCGGGCAGGACATGTTCCATGAGGTTCCTCCGGGAGAGAGTAAGGGAAAAAACATTGTAGGAATGGGTGGTTCCACAGCCACCAACGTGCCTTCCGTTTTGTAGGAGCGATGGAAGTTGCAGTGGTTTCCCTACGGCCCAGCCAGCACAGCAATCGGCACAGTCCCGTCGCACAAGGTGGCGGTCAGACGTTGGCCGGGGTGGGTTTGCGCGCAGCGCGTGATGGGCGTTCCCTGCGCGTCGCCAAGCCATGCGTAGCCGCGCTCCAGGACGTGTTGCGGCGCCAGGAGATCGAGCCGCAATGCAGCGTGTTCCAGCCGTTGCCGGTGTGCGCCTTGGGCAAGCCGCGATGCCATGGCAAGCTGGTCTGCCTTGCGTTCGAGGCGGTTGCCATGGGAATGCAGGGCGTGTGCGACGCCGACGCGCAGAGCCTGGGCGCGTGTGGCGAGCCGCAAGCGCTCGATCTCGCACCGTTGCGCCGGGCTGCGCAACGCATGTACCAGCGCGTCGAGGCGCTGCGCATGGCGTTCGAAGCGGCGCTGCATGGCAGTGGCAAGCCGGAGGGAGAGCCGGTTCAGGATGTCGTGTTCGGCGCTGTGTTCGCTGGCGGCAAGTTCTGCTGCCGCAGTCGGTGTGGCTGCGCGGGCATCTGCTACGAAGTCAGCGATCGTGAAGTCCGTTTCATGCCCGACCCCGGACACCACAGGCACAGGGCTGGCTGCGATGGTGCGGGCCAGGGCTTCGTCGTTGAAGGCCCATAGGTCTTCGATCGAACCCCCACCGCGTACCAGCAGGATGACTTCGACAGGGATGGCGAAGGAGCTGGCGCCAGGGATCGAATCTTCCCCTGCCGCGCCAGGCCGGGGTGGCGTTGCCCCCCATGCATACAGCGCTTGCAGGGCGGCGCATAGCTCCGCCGGGGCACCCGCGCCTTGCACCAAAGCCGGTGCGAGCACCACGGGGATATGCGGCGCACGGCGATGCAGGGTGGTGGCTACATCGCGCAACGCTGCGGCGGCCAGGGAGGTTACGACGCCGATGCAGCGCGGCTGCCGTGGCACGGGGCGTTTGCGGGCGGGGTCGAAGAGTCCTTCCGCATCGAGAGCGGCTTTGCGTCGCAAAAATTCCTCGAATAACGAACCCGCCCCGCAGCGCACCATGCGGTCGACGACGAGTTGCAGGTCGCCCCGTGGTTCATATACGCTCAGTCGGCCATCGACTTCGACCACGTCTCCGTCGCGGGGGGCAAAGCCCAGTTCGGAGGCAGAGCGCCGGAACATTGCGCAGCGCAACTGCCCACTCGCATCCTTCAGGGCAAAGTAGCAATGGCCGCTGGGCGCGCGAGAAAACCCGCCGAGTTCGCCGCGCACGCGCACCGGGTTGAAGCGTGTTTGCAAGGCGTCGGCGACGGCTCGACACAGTCCTCCTACGGACCACAGTGGGCCTGCGGGGCCGATGGCCTCGGCCCAGGCTGGAAGATTGTCCACAATCGCGTTGGGGATAAAAAATCAATCTGACGGAAGCGATATCTCGGAAATCGCTTTCAGATTATCTGCATAATATGTTGATAAATAAACAAATCCTGTTGCTGTGCCAGAACCTTGTGCAAAAGGAGCATAGGGCCATGGCGCACGCCACGACAAGGATTTCTGCATGTTCTCCACAAAGTTATCCACAGTGTGGTGTGGCAGGTGCTGGGGATTCCTTGTCGTCATACGAGAACAGCACTTCGTAGACGCGGACAGGATCCCGATGCCCCCGGAACTGCCGTTCGTCGAGGAGCATGCAGTCGATGTCGTGGTGTACCAGCGCCCAGGTTGCTTGGCTGATGAGTACCTTGTCCGGCAGACAGTGCGCCTGAATACGGGCTGCGAGGTTGACGTGGCGCCCAATGGCGGTGTATTCCAGACGTTGCGGGGAACCGAAGGCGCCAACGCTGGTCAAGCCGGTGTTGATGCCGATGCGGATGTGAAAGGTGCGTGCGATGCCGAGGGCTGCCCACTTTTGGCGCAAGGTATGCATGGAGCGCTGCATCTCGATCGCCATGCGCACGGCGCGTAGCGCATGATCCCGGTCATCCGTCGCATCCGGGGCGCCAAAAAAGATCATGATCGCGTCGCCAACGAATTTGTCGATCGTGGCACCGAAGCGGTGTGCGATGCGGGTCATCTCGGTCAGATAGTCGTTGAGCAGCCGGGAAAGGTCTTCGGGTTCGATGGCATCCGCCGTCTCCGAGAACTTCTCGATGTCGGAGAAAAACAGCGTTAGCTTGCGGCGCTCGTGGCGGGTCAATACCTCATGGTTCCCGGAACGGATCTGGTCGGAGAGCTGTACGGCGACGAAACGGCTGACAAGCTCGTTGGCTTGCGCCAGGCGATCCCCCATCTCGATGAGATCGCTTTCCCGCTGCTTCCACCTCGTGATGATGAAGTAGGTGAAACCCAGTACCGAAACGAAGAGCAGCATCGTGACGCCGTTCATCGGCTGGAACAACCCGGGGTTGGTTTGGCCGATGCTTGATGCCGTGGTGCGGAAGAAGGGCGCGTAAGGAATCCACCCCAGGTGTGCGAAGGCGATGCAGGCGGTGGTTCCCAGGGTGCTGAGCGCCAGATTGACCATCATTTCTCGGTGGGTGAACAGGGTCAACCCGACCATCCAAGCGCCGACGAGCGCTACCCCGGCGTACAGATGCGTGAAAAACCCATAGAAGTACGTCGAAAACACGACCACCCAGGTGCAGAGCAGCACTGTCGGCCACTGGAGCCAGGGGATGCGCTCGGTGCGGTAGCGCAGCCGGTAGCCGATGCCCATCAACGCAGCCATGATCAGTCCGGTGGACAAGACGGTAGCTATCGCAGTCGGCAGAAAGTCTGGATGGACTTCCGGGTTGGCCTCGGGAAACCACAGTACGTAGGCATATACCGCCAGGTAGAGAACGGCAAACGCTACGTTGATCGACGTCGCGGCCAGGCAGCGCTGCGCTGGGGTCCAAACAAGGGGGTTGAAGGAAGACGCAGGCCCAACCACGATGGGAACCTCAGCGCTGGGGGAAGCGGAAGAACGGGGCGCGGAACGTGGTGGCCGACTGCGCTGTGCGAGCTTGCCGGGAGTCAGGCGCGAGCATCGGCACGCGAATCGAACTGCAGGATTGCGCGGGCCATGCTTTCCAGGGGCAGGATGTCGTCGACGGCCTGGAGCTTGATCGCCTCCTTGGGCATACCAAAGACGACGCAGGTTTCCTCGTTCTGCGCAATCGTGCGGGCCCCGGTGTCGTGCATGACTTTCATGCCACGGGCGCCATCGTCCCCCATGCCGGTCATGATGATGCCTAGCGCATCGCGACCCGCACATTCGGCGGCCGAGCGAAAGAGCACATCGACGGAGGGCTTGTGCCGGTTGACGGGTGGGCCGTCGACGACCTTGACGTAATACTGGCCGTGGGTTTTTTGTAGCTGCATATGCCATCCCCCAGGTGCGATGAGCGCCACCCCGCGTTCAAGCCGGTCACCATCCTTGGCTTCCCGGATATTCATCGCACAAATGCCATCCAGACGCTGGGCATACATAGCCGTGAACTTTTCGGGCATGTGCTGGGTGATGGCGATGCCGGGAGCGTCCGAGGGCAGGCTGGTCAGCACCAATTCCAACGCTTGCGTGCCCCCCGTGGAACTGCCGATGACGACAGGCTTGTTGACGGCGAAGGCATGCACGCCTATGGCAGTCGGTGCAGGGGCCGCAAAGGCAGCCCGCGACACCACGCCGGCTGGCGCCATCTTGGGCCGTGGCCGCGAGCGTGCGGCGGTTTTGAGCGTTTGGATCATCTCGTGGCGGGATTCGTCGAGGTGTTGGCGCAGCCCTAGCTTGGGCTTGGCCAGTACCGCCACAGCACCTGCGCTCAAGGCATCGAGAGCCACCTTGCTGCCTTCGGTGGAGAGCGTCGAACAAATCACCGTCGGAATGGGGGTTCCCGCCATGATTTGCCGCAGGAATGTCAGCCCATCCATGCCGGGCATTTCGATATCGAGCAGCAGCACGTCGGGAGGGTTCTTGCGGATGGCATCCATGGCCAACAAAGGGTTCGGGGCGCTGCCGACAAGCTCGACCTCCGGGTGATTGGCCAGCATGTGGGACATGGCCTGCCGCACTACGGCGGAATCGTCAACCACGAATACTTTGATGGGCATTTTCTTTCCTTCAGTCCGATAGGACGGTTTCGACGATGGGCTCGGAGGGGCCTACCGTCCACAGCAATTTGCGGTATCCATGGCCCCCGAGATCGTGCTGGAGCACGGGAATCTTGTGGTGTTCGAGATAACCCAGCACCCAGTCCACGTTGTTGGAGCCGACGTGGTGGTGACTGAACAGCTTGGGGAACATGTTGCCGCCCCCGAAGACGTAGGCCTCGCAGCTTCGAGGCGTAAACCCCACGCTGTAGAGCAGGCGCACCATCTCAGCCATGGCCACCGAACCGTAGGCAGTGTTGTGGTGGTTGGCTGCGTTGGGATGTCCAACGTGAACGATGTGGCTCATCACCCCGATAGTGCGCGGCCGATCTGTGAGGATCACGCTGACGCAAGACCCCAGCAAGGTTTTGAGTTGGTCGCCAGCTCTGCCCAAGGTGACATCGCCGGGAAGCAGTTCGTAGAGAGCCATGGTGCAGCGTGTGGGTACGAAGCGATGGCCCGAAGACCTCAACCTACCTTGCGAAAGGCGCCAGGTTGGAGCACCTGCAGGGGAGTTTGGCACGGTACCCGTCCTTCTGCAGTGCCCAGAAAAAACAGCCCACCGGGACGAAGCATGGACAGCACCCGATCAACGACGGCAACCTTGGTGGGCAAGTCGAAGTAAATGAGCACGTTGCGCAAAAAGACGATGTCGAAAGGGCCCAGTCCCTCGAAAGGCTGGCACAGATTGAGCCGACCGAAACGAACGCGCTCGCGAATGTTGTCGCGCAGCAGCACCTGGCCCTCGGCTTCGTTTTCTCCACGCAGGCAATACCTGCGCAACCGATCTGGAGATACCGCACGCAGACGGTCGACGGGGTAGATGGCCTCTTTGGCGCTGAGTAGAACGCGGTGGCTGATGTCTGTAGCCAAGATCGACCAGTCCGGGCCGATACGTCCTTGCGTCTGCATGTCCGAGAGCAGCATGGCCACGCTGTATGCCTCATCGCCAAAGGAAGAAGCCGCGCTCCAGATGGCGATGGGCAACGTCGATTTGCGTGTGGCCAGTTCCTGTTCGAGCAGCTCGAAGTGCTTGGGCTCGCGGAAGAAATAGGTTTCGTTGGTCGTCAGCAGATCGACGGCCATCTGGAACTCGGCAGCGTTGGATTCGTCTTCGAGCAAGTCGATGTACGCACTGAACCCGGACAACCCCAAGCGCTGGATGCGCTGCGACAGGCGGGAATGGATCAGCGATTTTTTGGATTCATTGAACGACAGCCCAGCGGCTTCGTACATGATCTGGCTAATTCGCTGGAAATCGCGATCACTGAAGTCGGAGGAAGACACTGCGCAAATTTACAAATCAGCCGCGCCAGAACGCAGAGGGAAGGAGGGGAGGAAGGGAGACAACATACCCAAGCAGGCAGGCACAGCGCGAAGCCCAGTGCTGTACGGTTCCGCTCGCCCAGGGAACCAATCCATTGTAGAAGCGGCCAAAGCAGCGAATTTGATGAGGTTCCACGCCAGTCAGTCGAGTAGCTCCAGCAGGTATCGACCGTAGGCGTTTTTGGCCAGGGGTTGCGCAAGCTGCTGAATTTGCTGCGCGTCGATCCACCCTTGGCGGAAGGAGATTTCCTCCGGGCATGCCACCTGCAACCCTTGCCGATTCTGTAGGGTGGCGATGAAGCTCGATGCTTCCAGCAGGCTGTCGTGGGTACCGGTGTCGAGCCACGCATAGCCTCGGCCCATCACTTCGACATGCAATTGGTTTGCTACGAGGTAGCGGCGGTTGACGTCGGTGATTTCCAATTCTCCCCGTGCGGAAGGGCGAATCTCCCCAGCGATGTCGCACACCTGCTCGTCGTAGAAGTACAGCCCTGTCACCGCGAAATGGCTTTGGGGGTGCGCGGGCTTTTCCTCGATGCTGACTGCACGCCCGGAAGGGTCGAAGGCGACGACGCCGTACCGCTCGGGATCATGCACATGGTAGGCAAACACGGTAGCCCCCGTCGTGCAGGCATTGGCATGGGTAAGCAGCGTGCTGAGGTCGTGCCCGTGGAAGATGTTGTCGCCGAGGACGAGCGCGCTGGGATGCCCATCGACGAAGTCGCGCCCTATGAGGAAGGCTTGCGCCAGGCCGTCCGGCGAAGGCTGCACTGCGTAGCGGATGTCCATGCCCCAGGCGCTGCCATCCCCCAGCAGTTGTGCAAAGCGGGGGGTGTCTTCGGGGGTGGAGATGATCAGTACTTCGCGGATCCCGGCAAGCATCAGCGTACTCAATGGGTAGTACACCATCGGCTTGTCGTACACCGGAAGGAGTTGTTTGGAAATGGCCTGGGTGACTGGGTACAGACGGGTACCGGATCCACCGGCCAAGAGGATGCCTTTGCGGGACAGTGCCATCGTTCTTGCGTGGTCAGGGGCGCAGGGTGGCAGCAACCTGCGGGAGCACTTCATCGAGCACCCTGTCGACCCCCGCCTGCCAGGGGGGAAGGTGCAGTCCAAATCGATCCTGCACTTTGCGGGTGTTCAGGCGCGAATTTCTCGGTCGGTATGCAGCAGTGGGGAATGCGCTGCTGGGGACGGGGACGAGTTCCGTAGTGGAGATGGAAAGCTTGTCGGCATGCAGGCGCTGCAAGATGTGTAGTGCGTAGTCATACCAAGTGGTTTCTCCGCTGGGAACAACGTGGTAGATACCCGCCAGGGCATCGGCAGCCATTCCTATGCTGCGCACTTGGCGAATCATGCAGGCAGTGATGTCAGCCAGCAATTCCGCGCCGGTGGGGGCACCAAACTGGTCATGGACCACTTCCACGCGGTGCCTCTCCCGGAACAGGCGCAGCATGGTGCGCAGGAAATTGTGGCCCCGGGCTGCATACACCCAACTTGTGCGCAAGATGAGGTGCCGGGGACATACGGCCGCTACCAGGCGATCTCCGCTGCACTTGCCACGGCCGTATTCGTTGGCGGGAGAAGGCTCGTCGTCTTCGATCCAGGGAGTATTTCCAGTGCCGGGGTATACGTAGTCCGAGCTGTAATGCACGAACCAGGCACCCACGGAATGTGCCGCACGCGCCAGCGCTTCCGGGACGAGAGCGTTGCATCGAAATGCATAGTCGCTTTCCTGCTCTGCTTTATCGACGGCAGTGTATGCAGCGGCATTGACGATGACATCGGGACGAAGCGTTTCGATGCCTTGCTGGATGCGGACCATGTCATCGAAGTTGCCCCAGGGATCCGTGCTGTGACGGCCGACTGCGGTGAGTATTCCTAGAGGAGCCAGACTGCGCTGCAATTCCCAGCCAACCTGTCCATCTTTACCGAGTAGGAGAAGCTTCATCGAAAACCGAACACCAATGGGAAATCCCGCCATGCAGGGTGGTAAGCCGTGCCACCGGCCTGTAGGCCGGTTCTGGATAGTTGCTTGCGAGGGGACGCATCATGCCACGGCAGCGATTGGCGCAACCAGTTCCGCAACCCCATTCAGGGTGTGCCAATGTACCTTATGGCTGGAGTTTTCTGACAGAACAGTGCAGACCAGGGGGTTTAAGGCTTATGGAAATCATGGGGTTACGTCAATAATGGGATGGGGTGGCTAAAATGTGAAGTTTTCGTCGTTGTTTCCCGCACGGCCATGGCAGTCCAGGAAACGAACCGGTATTACGGAGACATCCCCATGCCACTGAAAGAGGTTGCGTCCCGGGCGGTGGAATTTCCCCATCACATCTTGTTCGTGGGATTCGGCGCCGTAGGGCAAGGCGCGCTGCCGCTGTTGCTGCGGCACTTGGCCATTCCTACTGATCGTGTTGCTATTTTGAGCGCGGATGAGGATGGGAAAGACGTAGCCCGCCAATTTGGGGTGGCGTTGGAAGTCGTGCGGCTTGATCGGGATTGTTACCGGGAGGTACTGGCGCAACGCTTGCGCCCAGGGGACTTTTTGGTCAATGCCTCGCTGAACATCTCTAGCGTCGAGCTGGTTGCTTGGTGTCAGCAGGCCGGGGTGTTGTACATCGACGCGTGCGTGGAGCCTTGGGCGGGCGAACACATGGATGCTGCGGTAACGCCTGCTTTGCGATCCAACTATGCATACCGGGAGCAGGCGCTGGCATTGCGGTCGCAGTTCCCATCTGGCCCTACAGCCATGTTGATGCATGGGGCCAACCCGGGTCTGGTCTCGCATTTTGTCAAAGAGGCACTGTCCCAACTCGCTGCGGAAGCAGGGATCGATGTGCTTGCGTCGATGCGCCGGGAAGACTGGGCGCAGTTGGCGATGCGGTTGGGTATCCGGGCCATCCAGGTGGCAGAGCGCGACGGGCAAGTGAGTGGTCGCGCCAAATTGCCGGATGAATTCGTCAATACATGGTCATGCCCGGGTTTTTACGAAGAAGCGATCCAGCCTGCCGAACTGGGTTGGGGAACGCATGAAAAGTGTCTTCCTCCCGATGGGCGGGAACACGACTTTGGGTGTAAGGCAGGCATCTATTTGGACAGGCCTGGCCTGTCCACGCGGGTGCGCTCATGGGTTCCGCATCACGGGGCGTTTCACGGGTGGCTGATTTCGCATGGGGAGTCCCTGTCGATTGCGGACTACCTGACTGTTCGCGAGGGGGCAGACGTTATCTACCGTCCTACCTGCTACTACGCCTACCACCCGTGTGATCAGGCGGTGCTATCGTTACTGGAGTTTGCTGCGCGGGAAGGGCGTCCTCAATCAACGTGCAGGGTGCTGCGCGACGAGCTTGTAGGGGGAATGGACGAGCTGGGTGTGCTCTTGATGGGGCCGAAAACGGGGGCGTACTGGTATGGCTCGCAATTGGACGTGCATACTGCACGCACCTTGTGTCCCTTCAACAATGCGACTACGCTGCAAGTCAATGCGCCTTTTGTCGCGGCCATCTTGTGGGCGATGGCGCACCCCCAGGCAGGCATTGTGGAACCGGAGGAGATCGATCACCATTTCGTCCTCCAATTTGCCAGGCCATACCTCGGCAAGCTCGTTGGTGCGCATGGGCACTGGACACCGCTGCAGGGTCGCAGCAAATTGTTTGCGGAAGAGATTGACGCTGCCGACCCTTGGCAGTTCACGAACTTTCTCGTGCGTTGATCCCCAAGAATCCCTGGGATCACAGCGTCACGATCCGATACGAAAAAAACCGCCGACTCCAGTAGACCTCCGCTCCAGTTCTGCGGCCTCGGCATCCCGCACACTGCTTACATGCAGTTGCAAGCGCAGTGCCATCCCGGCAAGGGGATGGTTACCGTCGAGCACGATGTGTTCCGGGTACAGCTCTGTGACTGTGTACACCAGATCGGCTTGGTCGTCAGGCAGTTTTGCTTTGCAAGCCGGGGGCAGTGCGGTGGCATCGAACATCATTCCCTCGTCCAGCACAGCCGGAAATAGTGACCGGGGTGCGATGTGGACACGTTGTGCCTCGTAGTCGCCAAATGCATCCTCGGGTTCGAGATGCAGATGCAGGGTACTGCCTGCGCAGTGCCCGCGCAGTGCGGCCTCAATGGCGTCGAGCAGGTCGGTGCCGCCGATGAAAAATTCGATCGGAGTGTCCAGTACGTCGAGTACGTCACCGGTCGTGTCGGTCAATGTCCAGCGCAGCGCGGCAACACAAGGGGGATGGATCTGCATAGTCATGGAAACGTCTTCGGGCTACCGTTGGCGAGCGTTGTAAATCGGTACCAGTGCGCCTGGTACGAGGGCAATCAAACAGTGTATGACGGGTGAAAACAAGCCGTCGAACCTATAATTTTGCAAGGTCGAACGGTGCAATACGGTCGAATTCCGGCAAGTTTCAGTGGGACTTCATTGAAAACCTCAGTGGGATTTTGCCGGGTGGAACACCGTGTTGCTCGAAAGTCCGTCTGCACTGTGGCTGCACAATCAGAAGTCCATCATTTCCTTATTTTTGGGTACCGTCCATGAAAAAATCCATCCTCCTTGCGTCTGTTCTTGCCGCTGCGCTCGCCGCTTGTGGCAATCAGGAAGAAGTCGCCCCGCCTGCTCCTGAGCCTGTCGTGACGCCTGCTCCGGCCCCTGCTCCTGAGCCCGCGCCGGTTACCGAGCCTGCTTCCGAAGCAGCTTCGCCTGCTAGTGCGGACGCCTCCGCTGCTGCGCCCGAAGCCGCTACTTCGGAAGCTGCTCCTGTGGATGCTGCTGCTTCCCAGGCGCACTAAAGCGTACTAAAGCATACTGTTGCGGTGACGGCCGTGCCGTCATCAGCACACTGTATTCTGCGCTGGCGGTAAAGAACAAAACCGTCCTGGCCGGTATCGGTCAGGACGGTTTTTTTGCGATCAGACGCGCCTGCGGTATTCGCCTGTGCGTGTATCGATTTCGATCTTGTCCCCTTGGGCGACGAAGATGGGAACGGGTACCTCGAACCCCGTAGCAATCTTGGCGGGTTTGAGCACCTTGCCGGAGGTATCGCCTTTGACGGCTGGTTCAGTCCAAGTGACTTCCCGCACGACAGAGGTCGGCAGTTCGACGGAGATGGCCTTGCCGTCGTAGAACACGACTTCCACGGCCATCCCATCCTCCAGATAGTGGAGGGAGTCGCCCATGTTCTCCGCTTCGACTTCGTATTGGTTGTACTCGGCATCCATGCATACGTACATCGGGTCGGCAAAGTACGAATACGTGCATTCCTTCTTTTCGAGGATGACCTGTTCGAGTTTGTCGTCGGCCTTGAATACCACTTCGGTGTTGAAGTTGGCAATGAGACTCTTGAGTTTCATCCTCACGGTGGCAGAGTTGCGTCCGCCACGGCTGTATTCGGTCTTGAGGACGACCATCGGGTCTTTGCCGTGCATGATGACGTTGCCGGCACGGATTTCTTGTGCTGTTTTCATGGTGATGCGGGGGAGGGAGGAGCGGATGCCCAATATCCTGTTTTTTGAAGGGAACCCAAAATTTTACTGTCGCGATCCCATGGTTTGCGCTGGGTATGGATGGGGACTTTGTATCGCGACTTCCGTCGCTCCTACAACGGGAATGGAAGCGTTGTGTTGGGACGGGAGCGACGGAAGCGATGACGGCTTGTGCAGTAGTGCAGTAGCCTCCCGAAACAGGCTCTATGCGGCCCAACGCAGCAGCGTGTCCGTCAGGTCGTCCAGCGCCAGCAGGGTCGAACGCGCACGCCGCATCGTTGGGAGCCAGGCAGGCCAGTCGTTCCAGGCGATGCCGGGTAGTGCAGGGGTCGATCCATTCCACCACGCATGTACTGCGCGCATCAAGGGCGGCGCGCCGATTGCATCCAGTACGGCGTGCAATTTGGCGTGGTGCGCGCCGTCTTCCTGCGGGTACGCCTGCCACAGCATGGGTTTTCCTGCCCAGATGGCGCGCACCAGCGAATCTTCCCCGCGAACGACGTTCCCATCCGACGACCATAGCAGGTGGTCGAATTCTTGTTGGGAGAGTCGCTGTAGGTAGTACACGTGGAGCGAATCGCTCGCGCCATGGCCGTGTGCCAGTGCTTCGCGCACCAGCCGCGCCGCAATCCCGTCCGTGACAAGCACCAGAGTGCGTTGTCCGCTCTGGGACAGGGCATCGAGCCAGCTCCGCACCGGCGCTGTGGCATAGCAGAACAGCGACCACACGGTCTGGGAAGGGTGCCATGCGATGCCTTGTTGGTCGAACCATGCAGCGCGGTCGAAGCGTTCCAGCTTGGGCAACAGATCGTCCTCATGCAACAAGCCGCCCGTTTGCGCAGTGAAGCCGGGGTAGCAGAACCGCTTGACCAAGCCTTTGCCCGCGCCGACCGAGACGGGGGAAGGCAGGCCATGGCAGCGTGCAGCATAGTTCTGCGCGCTGAGGTATTCCAGGTTGAACCAGCGTGCCGGGCTTGCGCCCAAGTGCCGCACGTATTCGGTGATAAATTCTTCGGGAATCTCGCAGCCGAAAGCTTCGACGAGCACGTCGCCGGGCGTGAGGTCGGTCATGTCTATCGGTGTCGTCCATCGGCGTACTTCCACTCCATCGGGGCCTTGGGGCGCCATCCACGCCAGCGCTTCCGGTTCGTCGATCCACAGCCGGACGCGCTGGCCGCGTTGCGCCAGGTGCGTGGCCAGCCGCCAAGACACCCCGATATCGCCCCAGTTGTCGATGACTTGGCAGAACACGTCCCATCGTTGCCTTACCTTCCCCATGGATTGCACGGATGTCCCTCCTTCGAATGGCGCTGACAGTGTCTTAGACGGCGCTATGCCCACGGATGCCGAAACGCGGCAACGGGCTTTGTTGCATGCCGTCGCGAGTTTGCCCGCCTTGCCTGGGGTGTACCGCTATGTCGATGAACACGGCGAGGTGTTGTACGTAGGCAAGGCCATACACCTTAAGCGCCGGGTATCGAGCTACTTTCAACGCAACCATGAAGGCACGCGCATCGGCCACATGGTCAGCAAGATTGCCCGGATCGAGACGACCGTAGTGCGCTCCGAGGCCGAGGCCCTGCTTCTCGAAAACACGCTCATCAAAACGCTACAGCCCCGCTACAACATTTTGTTCCGGGACGACAAAAGCTATCCCTACGTCCGCATCGGAACCGCTGGGGGAACCGGCCGATCCAGCCGGGAAGCCTTCCCGCGTGTGTCGTACTACCGGGGCGCGGTCGACAAGCGCAACGAGTACTACGGCCCGTACCCCAACGCTGCATCCGTGCGGGAAGCGATCATGCTGATGCAAAAAGTCTTCCGGCTACGGACTTGCGAGGATGCCGTGTTCCAACATCGTTCCCGGCCCTGCCTGCTGTACCAGATCAAACGTTGTTCGGGCCCATGCGTTGGGCATATCAGCGAGGAAGCCTACGCACGGGATTTGGACAGCGCACGGCGTTTTCTCGGAGGGGATGCGCAATCCGTGCTGACAGACATCGAAGCGCGGATGGTGGCCCACGCCATGCAGCTTGAATTCGAGCAGGCAGCCGTCTTGCGCAACCAGATGGGGGCGTTGTCGGGCGTGTTGCAGCAGCAGGTTGTGGACAACGTGCCGGATCGGGATGTGGACATCCTGGCTGTGGCGGTGCAGGGGGGTCATGCCTGCGTCAACCTCGCGATGGTGCGCGGGGGACGGCATTTGGGGGATCGGGCGTACTTTCCTGCGCATGTCCTTGATGGGGTCGAGATCGAAGCGGGGTTGTCGGAAGACCGGGATGCGGAAGATCCCGCTGCACAAGCACCCCATGCTGTGCCGTTTTCGATCGAATCCAAGGTACTGCAAGCGTTTTTGACACAGCATTACCTGGACGTGCCGATGCCTTCGACGCTGGTTGTCGGCGCTCTTGTCGATGAGACGCTGCTCGATGCGTTGTACGAGCGCACAGGGGTGCGGCCACACCTGGTTCATCAGCCGCGTGAGCGTCGGCGTGTATGGCTGGAGATGGCGCAAACCAATGCTGGATTGCAGTTGGCGCGGTTGTTGAGCGAGGAAGGCTCGCAGCGCGCGCGCACCATGGCGTTGGCGCAGGCTTTGGGGTTGACGACCGAGGAACCCGATGCGCTGCGTATCGAATGCTTCGACATCTCGCATTCTGCAGGGGAGGCCACGCAGGCTTCTTGCGTGGTGTTCGCGAACCATGCGATGCAGCGCAGCGCGTACCGCCGCTTTCGCATCGAAGGCATCCAGCGTGGGGATGACTACGCGGCGATGCGCCAGGTGTTACGGCGGCGCTACGCCAAGGTGGCGCAAGCCCTGGCGGAGGGGGAAAACCCCACGGCCTCCCGGTTGCCCGATGTGGTGCTAGTCGATGGCGGGGTGGGGCAAGTATCCGCAGCCCGAGAAGTCTTTGCCGAATTGGGGCTGGATGTGTCGGTGCTGGTCGGTATCGAAAAAGGCGAAGGGCGCAAGGTCGGGCTGGAGGAATTGGTGTTTGCCGATGGCCGGGAAAAGGTCTATTTGGGCAAGGATTCCGCAGCGCTGATGCTGCTGGCGCAGATTCGCGACGAGGCGCACCGCTTTGCCATTACCGGGATGCGCAACGCCCGTGCCCGGGCGCGGGTCGATGGGGGGCAATTGCAAAGCATTCCCGGCGTCGGGCCTAAGCGGCGCGCCCGGTTGTTGCAGCGATTCGGTGGGGTGCGTGCTGTGGCGGCGGCGACGGTCGAAGACCTGGCCACGGTGGAAGGCATTTCTACCGAATTGGCGCAGACGATCTATCGTGCTTTGCATTGAGGCGTGGGGCGCGTGCCACAATTCCTGGATGTTTTGGACGGTTCCGACCCTGATGACCTGGACGCGCATCGTTGCGATTCCTTGGATCGTGGGGGTGTTCTATTTGCCTATTGCCCCTACCACGGGCAACCTGGTAGCCACGGTCTTGTTCGTCGTATTTGCCGCGACGGATTGGCTCGATGGTTATTTGGCGCGCAAGCTCAACCAAGTCTCTGCCTTCGGGGCCTTTCTCGATCCGGTGGCGGACAAGATTCTGGTGTGTGCCTGCGTTCTAGTCTTGGTACATCTGGGCAGGGCGGATGTCTTCGTGGGGTTGATCATCATTGGCCGGGAGATTGCCATTTCCGCGTTGCGGGAGTGGATGGCGCAGATCGGCGCGGCATCGAGCGTTGCAGTACACCGGGTTGGCAAATTCAAGACGATTGCACAAATGGTGGCCATTCCCTTTTTGTTGTATGACGGAACATTGCTGGGGGTGCTCCCTACGCGCCTGTGGGGTACCGTGTTGTTGTGGGTCGCTGCGGTGCTCACTGTATGGTCGATGGTGTATTACTTGCGCAAGGCACTGCCGGTGATTCGTTCCAAAGTGCATACAACGGCGTGAATACAAGGGTTCTGGGCACGTGAGTCCGGCTTCGTGGGGCATTCCGTCTAGAATCTTTGGCTTGTGTCGTGGCGATGCGGGGTGGTTTCCCGGTGCCTTGGACGGGGTTGTGGAGTCGGTACGGTTTTTTTTGTTGATGAACCTTTTGAGGGGTGGATGGTGAACAAGTCTGAATTGCTCAAATACGTTGCTGGTCGTGCCGAGGTTAGTCAGGTCGTAGCGTCCCGTGTGCTCGATGCCATGATCGACGCGGTCACGTCCAGTATGCAAAAAGGGGATTCCGTGGCGCTTGTCGGGTTTGGTACCTTTGCCACCGGCAAGCGCGCTGCCCGTACGGGGCGGAATCCGCGTACCGGCGACACGATCAAGATTCCTGCGGCAGTGATCCCCAAATTCCGCCCAGGCAAAACGTTGCGCGACGCGCTCAATTCGTAATTCGCGCTTCGTGATCCACTCCTCGTGATCCATTCTCGGTGCTGGCTTTGGCTGGCGATGTTCCGGTTCCAGGCTATCGCTGGGAACTGGGCAGTGCTACGGACAGTGCTATAGAGGATGGTCCGCCGGAGTACTGCACTCCGGGGTGATTAGCTCAGTTGGTAGAGCGGCGCCCTTACAAGGCGTAGGTCGGCGGTTCGAGACCGTCATCACCCACCATTCCCACCATTCAGATGGCCTCTGGAATCGTTTGTCTATTCCATGGCTATTCCATCATTGCGGGCCTTCGAGGGCCCGCAGTCGTTGTGGGCGCTGTGGTCATCGTGCATTGCGTGCATGGTGTCGCCGGGAAGGATCGGGCCGCATCGTGTCAGGATTTTGTCGACGATACGCCCTAGCGGAGGGTGCCCGGTTTCGACCATGAGATGTGCAGTTTCCCGGTACAGGGGGTGGCGTTGGTCGTGCAGCTCGTGCAGGCGGCTTTGCATGTCCTCTACCTGGAGTAGCGGGCGGTTTTTGTCGTGGCGTAGCCGCCGGTGCAGTTCTTCCGCCGTGGCGTGCAGGTAGACCACGCAGGCGCGTTCGCGCAGCAGGCGGCGGTTGCATTCGCGTAGCACCGCGCCTCCGCCTGTCGATAGCACGCCGTCGAATTGCTGCGTGCGTTGTGCGAGCACGGCGCTTTCGATGTTCCGAAAGTACTCTTCGCCTTGTTGTTCGAAGCACAGTCGAATCGAACACCCCAGCTCTCGTTCGATTGCGTGATCAAGGTCGAGAAAAGGGACTTGCAGCCGCCGGGCCAGTTGGCGGCCTACCGTCGTTTTGCCGGAACCCGGCAGGCCGATCAGCGCAATCATTGCGCGACTGGGCTGGTGTCTACCCTTTGCAGTCGGCGGGGAGCAGTTTGGCAGGGATCGTCGTGCCGTCTGCACGGCTGCCGCAGCGCCAGCTTGCAATTTTTTGGCGCACATCGCCAGGCTGCAAGGGGTGACCTTTGGCGGTGAGCGGAACGACGGTGAGCGTGTTCGTCGTGGGAGACAGTTCCGGTAGGGTGCGGTGGTGCAGGGTCACGGTGATGACGCCTGCCTGGTTGACCGCGATCGATTTGAGGTGCTTGGAGATGCGCACCCCCGTCGAGATGCCCCCGTCGCAACTGAACAGCGAAGGCGAGAGCACCGGGGCCGTCGTCGTCTGCACGACGCGCGCCACGTCCGCACGGCAGGCAGCGACCGAAGGAAATACATCGGCCAATAACGACTGCGACTGCTGATCCTGGTACGCAGGGCGCAGCAAGAACACCGTCACCAACAACGCTACCACCAAGACCGACGCAGCGCCCAAGGCCCATGCACGCGGGCCAGTCCACCAACTTTTCATCGTTGCTCCAGAAAACGTAAGGAAAAAACCGCCACGGTGCGCCTAGACAGGCTACGCTGTGGCGGAGGAGAGAGGGGATCGTAGCGGGTGCTCAGTGGATTGGGAATGTGGTGGAAGTGGCCATACCCAAGGGACTCGTGACGGTGACGAAGATCAGATCACCCACTGCGCAATTGGAGTAACTAGAGCCGATGTGCATGGGATCCAGGGTATTGGGCACGACGACATTGGCGCCACTAGCCATTGCGCACGTCATGTTGTTGAGTGGCGTGTTGTCGGCTGCTTCAACAGTAACAGTCGTTCCGGTGGGCATGCTGTTGCCGTTGCCGTCATAGACCCAGAAGCTTAGGCTGCTGGTGGTTTGTACATAGGGTGATTCCACGATACCGTCTCCATTCCGATCCAGATCCCCGATATTTGCTCCACTGGTGGCAAAGACGATGGGGATTTGGGCGCGGATATCCGCAGCACCCCATACGCCGTCGCCAGCAGTGGGGGTGGGGGTGGTACCAGACACACCACACACGCCGGCTTCCGCATTCCGTGGCACGGTGAATTCTCCATCGCTGTAGCCACTGCGAGTTAATACAGTACTGGGTAGCTGATCGTCCCGGAAAGCAATACCCAAGTCTGTGAAAGATTCTTTAACATTGTTAACACAGTCGTAGTCATAGACGTTGTTGCCATTCGTGTCGGTAAAGTCTTCTTCGCCAGCCACATAAGCCAGGATCGTGACCCGACCCGTTTGGGGTGCAAGGGTACCGGGATCAAAGCTTTCAACGGTGTGTGGGGGGGGGATGGAGCCTAGTGGAACTGGCCTCGGCGCTTGTGACCGGATGGTCACCGAACACTGCGAATCCCCTGGTGTCGTCCCTGTGGTGCAGGTGGCCGGGATCATCACGCCGCCTTCGGTCACGAAGTTGACGACCGTTCCATCCGGTACGGGGTTGCCTTGGCGGTCAGCCAGGCTGACGGTCACTGTCGTCGTCGTTCCATCGACATTGAACCCTTCAATAGCCCACTCTTTGGCTGCGATGCTCATCCGCACTTGCGCTGGCCTGCCCGACGCAATGGTCAATACCGACGAATCGGTTTGGATGCCCAGATTGCTTGCCAGCGCAGCGTTGACGATCACATTGGTTGGAACCGAACCGGAATAGACGGGCTGGGTGACGTAACCGTCGGCATTCGTCGTCAGGGTAACGTTGGCCGTGCTGCCACTGGTATCGAAGGTAGCCTTCGGCAAGCCGGGGCTAAGCGATTTGAGCGACAGAACAACTTGTTGCCCTGCAATCCCTTCGCCGGACTGGTTGACCAAGCGATAGGTCAATACCGACGATGTTTTGCATGCGGCGTTCGTACCGCAAGCATTGGCCAGATAGATTCGCGTTGGCTCCGCGCTAATGAAGCCAATGCTCGTTGCGGGGGCACTTTGGATCGCAATATTCTTGCTGACCGCAGCGGCGCCGCTGGTGCTGGCGGTGATTTGTGCCGTTTTGCCGCTGCAACCCAGGGTACTGGGCGAAGTGCCTGCAGGATCGGTTGCTGAGTAGGTGACGAGCACTTTGCCGGTGTTGTCGGTCGTCGCTGTGGCAGGACTGATCTGCCCGCACGAGGCGCTGAAGTTCACCGATACAGGGGTCGATGTCGCAGGCGCACCATTGATATTGACTGACACCGTAACCTGGCTCGTTCCATAGGCTGGCAGGATTTCGGGGTTGTCATCGGTATCACCAACGGTCAGGTCTTCGAGCGTGATATTCGCAGTCGTGACCTGGTAGCCCACATAGGTTGATAGTTGGCTGCCCGTGGCGGGTGGCGCGGAAGAGTCGCTGTATTGGGTAATCATCCCGGGCTGGTAGTTGTAGTTGACGGTCAGCGCGCCAGCCCCCGTCGCCAGCAGGTTGGCCCGTGCAACTTTGAGCGTGGCCACGCCGGTGGCGTCGGTCAGGGCTGCGCTGCCGTCTGGGAAGCTGACTTGGCTCGTATCGCCCGTGGCGTTGACGACCTGGTTGGCGATGCCGACGCTGAACGGATCTTTCAACGTGACTTTGAGCAGGGTGTAGTTGGTCGCATCGATGGCGCTGGTGTCTGCTCCGGCAAGCGTTTGCAACTTCGCGGATAGAACGGGGTACGAAGACACCGCAGTACCCCCGCTGTTACCCGTCCCTACCCACACGGGAATGTCGATCTTGGTTCCCATCGCATCGGTCACCTGGATCGTTCCGAACCCGCTATTGGCGCCCGTGACGATGGTGAGCACCGGCCCGGCAAAACTGCCTGTGACGATGGATTCGTTGCTGCTCGTCGCTGCGTAGGAAGCCAACTGGCCTTCAAAGGGCGATCCGCCGTGGACGAGGTACGTGTACGTCGAATTCGGCGCGGTGATCACGCACGTAGCGGCCCCTTGGGTATTGGATGGGCAGGCAACGATCGGCGCGGTCGTGTAGAGCATGGTCGATGTGCCGACGTGGACGGTGATCGTCACGGTTTGGCCTTGCGCGTCACGCAGCACCACGTCCACCACGCCTGCTGGCACGGTCGATGACACTGCGCTGATGCTCAGCATCGATCCTTGCACTGCTGCACTGACGATTCCAGGCTCGCTACTTGTTGCCGAGTAGGGTGCATATCCGCCGGAGATGGCGTAGGTGAATGGGCTGGATGTGCGAGAGATGTACAGCGTACTGGGTGCAGTGGTGTACAGCGTACCGGGCGATGGAACGGTCACGTCGATGGATACCACTGTCCCAGCCAAGTCGGTCACCGTCACGGTGGCTGTTCCCGATGCCACGGCAGTGATCTTGACCGAGGTCAGGTTCACGAGTTCCGCCGTTGCCACAGCGCTATCGCTGCTGCTGACGACGTAGGTTGGTGTACCGCCGTGGATCGAATAGCTGCCGAACATCCCGGTCGCGAGCGTCACGTCCAAGGGTGCGCTGGTGAACAGCGGGCCGGGTGCGGTAACGGTGACGGATACCGTCACTGTCGCGCCTTGGCTATCGCTGATCAGCAATTGCGCCGTTCCTTGGCTGACGCCGGTGATGTCCAGGGTGCCCGTGTTGGCGGCGATCACACCCTGCGCAATCGCCGGGTGCGTGTTGACCACGGAGTACGGCGCTGTCCCGCCCAACACCGCGAACGTTCTGGCAGCGCCGCCAGAAGCGATGGCCAGCGAGGAAGGCGCGGTTGTGAACAGGGCAGGCGGCGTGGTGATCGTGACCGTGATCGTGCGTTGCGTGCCAACACTGTCGGTCAGCAGGACTTGTGTCGTCCCGCCGGTCGAACCCGTTGCTGCGGCAATGGTCAGCGTCGATCCATTGATGCCAGCAGTCACCAGGCTCGGCTGTGAGCTTTCAGCGTGGTATGGAGCCGTTCCTCCGTACACCGTGTAGTCTTCCGACTTCCCGGCAACGAGCGTGAGGTCGGAAGGCGCAGTGGAGAGTAGCGACCCCGGAGCAACGACCGTCGCGGACAGCGTGATGGTCACCCCTGCTGCGTCGCGAACGATGAGCTGGGTGTTCCCGGGGGCAACGCCAGCAATGTCGAGCACGGATTGGGTGATCGTCGCGGTGACCACGCCGTCACGGGTGCTTTCGATCTCGTAGTAGCGATTGTTGGGGTCGTTCGGATCGACGAAAGGCGTACCGCCAAAGATGGTGAAGGAAACCCCCGTTCCGCTGGCCAATGTCAAGTCAGTCGGCGCGTCGGTGTACATCCCCTGGTTCACGGTGGCGTCAATCGTGATGACGGCACCGTTGGCATCACTGACTGCGATGGTTTCATGCCCGGTAACCACCCCGGTGATTGCCAGTTCGTGCGTGACCGGATCAAGCACGGCCTTGGCGACAAAGCCGCTCGTGTTGACGACGTAGGGTGCCGTGCCACCGTAGACCTTGTAAAAGTTCGTCGTTCCGTGCAGGATTTCCATGGTCGTCGGCGCAGTGCTGAAGAGGGCAGTCGGCGCCGGAACGGTCACGGACAGGACGATGGTCGCGCCGAGGCTGTCGGTCACGTACACGGCGGCAGTGCCTGCGCCGATGGCCGTGAGGTCGAACTTACCGTTGGCCGCTGGGGTGGTGGCCGTCACGACGGCAGGGTCACTGCTTTGTGCCGCGTAGGGAGCAGTGCCGCCGGAAATCGTCACCGTGTAGGCGGGGGATGCCGTGCCCAGGGTGATGTTGGCCGGGGCGTCGGTAAAGAGTGCCGGGCCGGAGGGCACCGTTGCCGTCAGGCTGACGGTGGCGCCTTGGCTGTCTTTGATGGTGATCGTCGCAGTACCACCCGCCACGCTGGTGAGGGTGTAGTCGGAACCTGCCAGCGTCACGCTGACCACTCCGGTATCACTGCTGGTAACGGTGTAGCCTGCTTTCCCGCCATGGATCGAGAAGCTGCGGGTACCTCCGGCGCTAGGCATGGTCACGGTGTTGGGCGCAGTCGTGAACAACGCGGTCGGAGCCGGTACCGTGACTGCGAGCGCAAGCTGCGCGCCCTTCGCGTCAGTCACGATCACGTTCGCGGTACCGCCATTCGTTCCGGTCGCCGCAGCAAGGTCGAGGCGTTTTCCATCGCCTCCGCCCATCGTTGCCGAGACCAGCGAGGGTTGGCCGCTTTCCGCTGTGTAGGGCGCAGTGCCGCCAAACACGCTGTAGCTGTCGGATTCGCCCATCGTCAAGACGATGTTGTTGGGCGCAGTGGTACCCAAGGCAGCGGAGTCGGAAACGGTGACGTTCAAGGTGATCCGGTTCCCTTGGGAATCGCTCAACACGACGCTGGCATTGCCTGCGGATAGGGCATCAAGGGTCAACGACGACCCTGCAATCGTTGCGGCGACGATTGATTCGTGGCTGACGTTCGCGGTGTAGTTCGGATCTGTCTCATACGGTACGCCACCGAAGATCGTGAACGTGTTCGCCGTTCCCTGCGCAAGGGACAGGCTTGCCGGCGCATCGGTATAGAGCGCATCCGGCGCGGGAACGGTCACGGTGATCGTGACGGTGCTAGCCTGCGAGTCGCTAATGGCAATCAGCGCCGTCCCTGCCGATTTGGCGGTGATCGTCACCACGCCTTGGGCATCGACCGCCGCCGTGGCGACTGCGGGGTTGCTCGTTCCCACGCTATAGGGACTGCCCGACGCAAAGGGAATGCCGCCTTGCATCCGCACGGTGTGCGTTTTGTCTGCTGCGAGCACCAGGGAGGAGGGCGTATCGGCAAACAGCGTTTGCGGCGCAGGGACTGTTACGCCGATTGTGATCGTCGCATTCGTCGCATCGCGCAAAGTCAGGGTCGTCGTTCCCATTGCCTTGCCGGTGACGGTGAAGGCACCGTTCGCCGGGTTGGGCATCGAGACGGTGGCCACGGAAGTATCCGAGCTCAAGATGGAGTACGGGCCAACTCCCCCGGACACCACATAACTGCCCGTAGCCGCCGCGCCCGTTGCGGCAAGGGTCAGGTTGGATGGAGCTGTGGTTGCAAGCAGGCTGGCCTGTACGTTGAGGGTCAGGTTGATCTGCCTCCCAGCCGCGTCGGTGACCGAAATTTGCACAGTGGGGGGCAGGATGTCTGTCACCAGCCCTGTGACTTCCAATTGGTTGCCGTTGACGATGGTCCCATACCCGATACGCAGGTCGCTGCTGTTTGCCACGTAGGGTGGAATGCCTCCGATGATGTTGAACGTGTTGGAATCGCCTGGTGCCACCGAGATGGTGCTGCCGCAGACCGGGGCGGAGCCTCCACCCCCCTCGTTCGTACATCCTGGTGCGCTAAGGTACAACGGCCCTTGGGCATTGACGACCACGTCGATCTGGACGATGGCACCGGACGAATCGCGAACGAGGACTGCCCCAGTACCGGGGATGGAACCCGTGATCTCCAACACATCGCCAGCCAGGGTAGCCGAGACGATATCCGGGTAGGTACTTTCGACCGTGTAGTCGCCCGTACCGCCGAACACGGCAAAGGTGCGTGCGCCCACCCCCGCAGCGATGGCCAGCGGTGACGGAGCAGTCGTCATCAATGTGGCGGGTTGCGCAGTCACGGCGATGGTGTAGGTTGCACCTTGGTTGTCACGGACGATGACGTTGCTGACCCCGCCAGCCGTTCCCGCAACGGCATCGATGCGGAGCACTGCGCCTGCAACGGTGGCTTCGACCAGGGCTTCGTTGGCGCTGGTGACGGTGTACGGCGCAACGCCACCAGATACGACGTAGTTGTTGCCGGTACCCGTGGTTAAGGTCAGCGAGCTGGGCGCGGTCGAGGACAGCGCGCCGGGCGCGGTGATCGTGACGTTGACCGCAACCGTTGCGCCTACAGAGTCGCTCAGCACCACGGTGGTGGAACCTGGGGCAACGCCTGTGACAGCCAACGTGGTTCCGGTTACGAAGGCCGTGGCAATGCGGGTATCGCCAACATTGACGGTGTATTTGTTCGCGCCGGACAGCGGAATGCCACCAAAGACCGCGAAGGTGTTGCCGGTTCCGCTAGCCAAGCTGAGGTTGGCCGGGGCATCGGTGTACATGCCTTGGTTGACGGTCACATCAATCGTGATGACTGCGCCTTTGGCATCGCTGATCGCAACGGTTTGGTGGCCGGGAACCAGGCCCGACAGGCTCAAGGTGTCATCGATCAGCGTGGCCTTGGCGACGACGCTGTTGCCATTGACGGTGTAGGGTTTGGTTCCGCCATAAATTGTGTAGTAGTTCGTCGCGCCCTGGAGGATCTGGAGCGTAGCTGGCGCGTCGGAGTACAACGCCGTCGGAGCGGGAACCGTGACGGAGACTGTCAGGGTCGCGCTCGTGGCGTCTTTGACCGTGATCGCGGCGGTACCGGCTCCGACACCATGGATCGTGAACAGACCATTGGCATCGACTGCCGTCGTGGTGGCAACGGTTGCATCGCTACCCAGCGCGGTATACGGGCCTACGCCGCCAGAGATGGTGACTGGGTAGTCGGCGCCCACGCCAACGATGATGTTGGTCGGAGCATCGACAAAGAGTGCGGTGGCTGCAACGGTGACGGAGATGCTTACTGTCTTGCCTTGGGAATCCTTGATCTGGACGGTGGTCGTACCGCCGGACTTGGCTGTCAACGTAAAGGACTGTGCGTCAGGTCGGGTGACTTCGACGATCGCCTCGTTGGCGCTGGTGACGGTATAGATGGGAGACCCGCCGACGATGGCATAAATGCCCGATCCAAACCGGGGGAGATCAAGCGTTGCTGGCGCAGTGGTGAAGAGATCAATAGTGGGAACGGTGACGGAGATAGTGACCGAAGCGCCTTGGTTGTCGCGAACGATGACATTGCTTTGTCCGCCGGTGGTGCCTGCTACGGCATCAATGCGCAGCAGCGAGCCGTTCGTTCCGCTGGTGGAAGCGGTGACGAGGCCGGTATTGGCGCTGGTCGCGGTGTAGGGGCCTACGCCGCCGGAGATGACGTAGGTGTTGCCTGATCCAGCCGATAGTGTGAGATTAGAGGGTGCGGTGGTCAGCAGTGCGCTTGGAGCGACGACGGTGACGGTGACGGCGATCGTGGCACCAGCGGTATCACTGACCACGAGCGTGGCAGTTCCTTGGGATAGACCGCCGATCGACAGGGTGGAACCACGGATGGTGGCGTTGACGACATTCGGGTCGGTATTGTTGACGTTGTACTTGGGTTCGTTGGGGCCGGTGGTGCTATGGGGGACGCCGCCATAGATGGTGTACTCGTTCCCAGCACCCATGGCAAGAGAGAAGCTGGCAGGAGCATCGGTATACATACCGGATTGGACGGTGATGTCGATGGTGACGACTTTGCCGACGGCATCGCTGATGGCCATGATCTCATGTCCTTCCGATACTGCTCTGATAGCGAGTTGGCGGGTAATGGGGTCATAGTCGGCTTGGATGATTTCCCCGCTGCTGTGGACGGTGTAGGGCTCGGTACCGCCATGGATCGTGTGGAAAGCGGTCGTTCCATGCAGGAGTTGCATGGCAGTACCTGCGGTGGTAAAGAGGGTGGTTGGGGCGGGGACGGTGACAGAAAGGACGATGGAAGTGCCTGTAGCATCCTTGATGGCCATCGCTGCAGTTCCTGCAGCGACACCATGGATCGTGAAGACACCATCGTTGCCGACGGCGGATGCGGTGGCGACGGAAGGATCGCCGCTGGTTGCGGTGTAGGGACCTACGCCGCCGGAGATGGTGACCGGGTAATCGCTGTTGGCAGCGAGGATGACATTGGGCGGGGCATCGAAAAAGAGCGTAGTGGAAGCGACATTGACGGAGATGATGACCATCACGCCTCGAGAATCTTTGATCTGAATAGCTGCATAACCACCGGACTTGGCAGTCAAGGTGTATGAGCTTGCGTCAGGTTGGGTGACGGCGATGACAGCCGTATTGGAACTGGTGACGGTATAGCCGGGAGACCCACCGAGGATCGCGAAGGTCGCCGTGCCTGCCTTGGGCAGGTTCAGCACGTCCGGGGCAGTCGTAAAGAGCGGATCGGGAGCGGGCACCGTGACGTAGACGGTTCGTTGGTTGCCTTGGGAGTCCCGGATGGTGATATAGGTAAATCCACCGTTGGTGTTGGGCAGAGCCTCGATAACAAAGGATGTTGAAGTGATGCCCCCCACTGTGGTCGTAGTCGCTATGGCACGAGCGAGGTCAGGGATATCACTGACGATGGAGTAACTCCCATCAGTAGAGAAAGGCACGCCCCCGGAAATGGAATAGGTCGGACTGGAAGTGCCCATCGTGAGGGTGAGGGTCGCAGGGGCGGTGGTGAACAAGGCACTGGGTGCAGCGACGGTGACCGGGATGATTGTGCTGGCACCCTTCGAGTCGATGGCGACGATATTGGCCGTCCCGCTGGCGAGCGCATCAATGGTGAAGGACTTGCCTTCGGTGACCGAGGGAGTGGCAACGGCGGGGTTGGAGCTGGAGAAGTGGTAATTGCCGCCCGCGAAGGGTTCGCCGCCGCCGACGGTGAAGACGGAGCTGGAAGTACCCGCAGCGAGTGCGATGCTTGCAGGCCCGTCGGTGAAGACAGTCGCGGCGGTGGGCACGGTGACGGCGATGGTGAGGGTATTGCCCAGAGAGTCAGCGATGGCGACGGTGGCGGAGCCAGCGGACTTGGCGGAGATGGTGAACGCGGAGACGCCAGCGCCGAGGGAGCCGGTAGCGGTGGTGACGACAGCGGGATTGCTGTTGTTGACGGAGTAGGGGCCGGTACCGCCGAAGACGCGGGTGAAGTGGCTGGTTCCGATGGAGAGGGTGAGCGCGGAGGGTGTGTCGGTAAAGAGCGTTGCGGGAGCGGGAACGGTGACGGAGAGGGTGAGGGTTGCGCCGGTAGCGTCCTTGACGGTGATGGCCGTGACGCCTGGATCGACGCCCGAGATGGTGAAGCCCCCGTCATTGCCGACAGCGGAGGCAGTGGCGACAGCAGGAGTGCTGCTGAGGGCGGTGTAGGGGCCCACGCCGCCGGAGATGGTGACGTCGTAATCGGTGCCATCGGCGACGATGATGTTGGCTGGAGCGTCGACGAAGAGCGTGGTGGCTGCGACGGTGACTGCAACAGTGACGGTAGCGCCCTTGGAATCCTTGATTTGGACAGTAGCGGTACCACCGGATTTGGCGGTCAACAGGAACGAATCCGCATCGGGCTGGGTGGCGACAAGGACGGAATCGTCAGAACTGGTGACGGTGTAGTTGGGAGACCCGCCGAGGATCGCGAAGGTCGCGGTGGCTGCCTTGGACAGATTGACTGAGGCAGGAGCGGTGGTGAAGAGTGCCAGGGTAGGCACGGTGACGGAGATGGTGACGGAATTGCCTTGTGCATCGCGAACGATGACATTGCTTTGTCCGCCTGTGGTGCCTGCGAGGGCATCGATGCGGAGGAACGCACCGTTGGCGCCGCTGGTGGAAGCGGTGACGAGGCTGGTGTTGGCGCTGGTCGCGGTGTAGGGGCCGACGCCGCCGGAGATGACGTAGGTGTTGCCGGTACCAGCGGAGAGGCTGAGGTCGGTGGGCGCGGTGGTGAGCAATGCGCCGGGAGCGGTGACAGTGACGGCGATGGTGACGGTGGTACCGGAAGCATCGCGAACGAGGACATTGGTGGTACCTACCGAGACACCGGTGATGGCGAGATCGGCGCCGGAGATGGTGGCGGTGACGACGCGGGTATCACCGACGTTGACGGAGTACTTATCGGCGCCGGGGAACTGGGTGCCACCGAAGACGGTGTAGGTGTTTCCGGTACCGCTGGCGAGGGTGAGGGATGCCGGGGCATCGGAGTACATGCCTTGGTTGACGGTGACGTCGATGGAGATCACAGCGCCCTTGGCATCGCTGATGGCGATGGTTGTGTGCCCGGGCACCTTGCCTGTGATGGTGAGGGTGTCGTCAGCGGCGATGGTGGCTTCTGCGATGACACCGTTGCTGTTAACGACATAAGGCTTGGTACCGCCAAAGACCTTGTAGGTGTTGGTAGCACCGTGAAGGATTTGCAGGGTTGCGGGCGCAGTACTAAACAGAGCAGCCGGAGCGGGGACAGTGAGGGAGAGGGTGAAAGTGGTACCCGCAGCGTCCTTGACGGTGACGGCTGCGGAACCTGCAGCGATGCCATGGACGGTGAATACGCCATCGTTGCCGACTGTGGAAGCTGTTGCGATGGCGGGATCGCTGCTCAGCGCGGTGTAGGGGCCAACGCCGCCGGAGACAGTGACATCGTAGTCAGCACCGATGGCGACGACGACATTGGGCGGAGCATCGACGAAGAGTGCAGTGGAAGCGACGGTGACGGAAACCGAGACGGTAGCGCCTTTGGAATCCTTGATCTGGATGGTTGCGGTACCGCCGGACTTGGCAGTGAGCATGTACGAATCAGCGGTGGGCTGGGTAACGGTGACGACAGCCGTATCAGAGCTGGTGACGGTGTATGCCGGAGACCCGCCGAGGATGGCGAAGGTTGCAGTACCCGCCTTGGGCAGGTTCAACGTAGACGGGGCGGTAGTGAAGAGATCGAGCGTGGGAACGGTGACGGAGATCGTCACCGAAGCGCCTTGGGCATCGCGAACGATGACATTGCTTTGGCCGCCTGCCGTGCCGGGCAGGGCATCGATCTCCAGGAACGAGCGATCGTCACCGCTGAGGGTGGCAGTGACCAGTGCGGGTTTGGCGCTGGTTACGGTATAGGGCTTGACCCCGCCGGAAATGACATAGGTGTTGCCGGAACCAGCGTTCAGCGTCAGGATTCCGGGCGCAGAGGTCATCAGCGTTCCGGGTGGGACGACCGTGACGGCGATGGTTGCCGATTTCCCCTGGGCGTCGGTGATGATGATGTTGGCCGAACCGCTACCCATGCCGATGATCGAGAAGGCCTTGCCTTCCGCCACCGAAGGAACAGCCACAGAAGGGCTGCTGCTCGTGATACGGTAGTTGCCATTCGCCAGCGGTTCCCCACCGCCGATGCTGTACGACGGGCTGGCGGTATCGGTAGCGAGCGTTAGGCCCGTCGGGGCATCCGTGAAGACGACACCGGCTGCGGGGACAGTCACGGTGATGGTGGTGACGCTGCCTTGTGCATCAGCAATGGCGATGGTGGCAGTACCTGCCGACCGGGCTGCGATGGAGAAGCTGGAAACGTCAGCAGCCAGCGCGCCAACGGGAGTGGTGACCACAGCCGGGTTGCTGTTGTTGACGGTATAGGGACCTGTCCCGCCAAAAATATGGGAAAAATGCGTTGCGCCTTGCGCGAGGGTGATCGTCGATGGGGTGTCGGTGAAGACTGCCGTCGGCGCAAAGACCGTGACGGAAAGGGTGATGGCTGTGCCGGTGGAGTCTTGCACCTTGATCGATACCGCCGATGTGGCCGTGGCGACTGCGGAAATCGTGAAGGCGCCATCCGGGCCGACAGTGGATGTGGTGGCGATATTGGGTGAGCTGCTCAACGCGGTGTAGGGGCCGATACCGCCGGAAACAGCAACGCGGTAGTCGGTGCCGGCAGCCAAAGAAATGTTCGCAGGCGCGTCCGTGAAGAGCGCGGTCGATGCGACTGTGACCGAGATGGTGACCGTCTGGCCTTTGGCATCTTTGATTTCAACGGAGGCCGTACCGCCCGATTTGGGAGTCAGCGTGAACGAAGTCGTGCTATCCCGTTCGACCTGGACGACACCGGGATGCGATGTTGTCACCGTGTATTCAGGCGTTCCACCATAGATGGCGTAAGGTAGAGATTCCGCAGACCTAGGCAGGTTGAGCGTGGACGGTGCCGTGGTAAAGAGAGGCACTGTCGGAACGCTGACCGCAATCGTCAACGATGCGCCTTTGCTATCGCGAACGATGACGTTGCTTGTACCGCCAAGGGTTCCGGCAACGGCATCAATGCGCAGCACCTTGTTGTCGTTGTCGATCGACGCAGTGACGAGGTCCTTGTTCGCGCTGATAGGAGGCATATAGGGCGCGACACCACCAGATACGACATAGGAATTGCCCGTTCCGGCAGTCAGCGTCAGGTTGGCGGGAGCGGTGGTTGTCAAAGCGCTTGCAGCGGGAACGGTGACAGCCAAGGTCAAGGTTTTGCCTTTCGCATCACTGATGGTGACCTGCGTGGAACCGGCAGCCAAGCCCGCGATGGTGATCGACGAACCGGCAATCGACACCGTGGCAATGCTGTCATCGCTGTTGTTGACTTGGTACTGCTGTGGCCCATCAATCGGCGTTCCGCCAAAGATGGTGAACTGGTTTTCGGTGTTTGCGGCGAGCGTCAGATTGGCAGGGGCATCGGTGTACAGCGTGGCTGGATCGGGAACGGTGACGTAGACGAAAACGACCGCCCCCTTCGCGTCGTTGATCGCAATCTGTGCTGTTCCTGCGGAATGCGCTTGCAGCAGCAGGGTGCCTTCCTCATCGACCGTCGCGGTCGCGACTGCGGGGTTGCTGCTTCCGGCGATATACGGAGCTTCGCCGCCAAAGCGCATTCCGCCGTAGACGTTGGCTCGGTAGGGTGGCGACCCTGCAGCCAGCACGATGCTTGATGGCGCGTTGGTGAAGAGCGCATCCACAGCGGGAACGGTCACTGCGACAGAGAGGGCCGTGCCAGCCGCATCACGCAGCGTGATGACTGCGGAACCTGGCTTCAGACCGGTGAGGGTATAGACATTGCCGTTGTCTGGGTCGAGTTCGACTTTGACGACGGTGGGGTCGCTGCTTGCCACGATATAGGAAGAGGAAGCGACACCGCCGGTGAGCTGGAATTCCACCGGGGTGCCGCCGATGGCCACGGTCGTGCTAGTCGGCGCCGTAGTGGAAAGCGGCGGGATGTGCGCGACAAGCGTGAGGTTGATTTGCGACCCGGCTGCGTCGGTCACGGAAATTTGCGCGGTGGCGGCGGGGGTGGCCGATGCAGAGGCTTCGACGTGCAGGCGGTTGCCGTCTTTGATGGTTCCGATTCCAATGGCTTTGTTGCTGCTGTTGGCGACGTAGGGCGGGATGCCGCCGATGATGTCGAAGACATCGGAATCGCCGGGAGCGATGTACACCGTGCTGCCACAGACTGGCGCGCCGCTTCCGCCACCGGTATTGACGCAACTGGGGGCGCTGAGGTACAGCGGGCCTGGGGCGTTGACGACGACTTCGATCGTCACCGTTGCGCCGCCGGAGTCACTGAGCAGGATCGACCCCGTTCCCGGCATCGACCCCTTGATGGCAAGGAGGGATTTTTCTTCGTCGATCTCGGCGGAGGCGATAGCCGGATGGGTGTTGACGACCGAGTATTTGCCCGTTCCGCCCAGAATCGCGAAGACTTTGGGTTCGGTATCCGCAGCGATGGCCAGCCGCGCAGGCGCCGTCGTCATCAGCGGAACCGTCGTGACCGTGACGGCAATCGTTAAGGTCGTTCCATTGGCATCTTTGACCAGGACGTTGCTCGATCCACCAAGGGTTCCGGGAAGAGCATCGATACGGAGCACCGAACCTTCCATGCTGGCGGTGACGAGCAAGGGATTAGCGCTGGATGGCTCGTAGGGGCCTTTCCCGCCGGAAACGGTGTACAGATTGCCGGTTCCAGCGGGCAGCGAGAGGGTGGCTGGCGCGGTGCTGGTAAGCGCGCCCAGAGGGGTAACGGTGACGGTGATGGAGATCGTCGCGCCGGCTTTATCGCTGACGACGATCGTCGCGCTCCCTTCGGCAACCCCGGCTATGTACAGCGTGGAGCCTTTGACGGTGGCGCTGGCGACGTTGGGATGCGTGCTGTTGACAAAGTATTTCGGATCATCGGGGTCCGCAGTGTCGCGGGGTACGCCGTTGTAAATGGTGTATTCGTTTCCGGCGCCCGTGGCAAGGGCAAAACTTGTCGGCGCATCGGTATAGAGACCGGATTGGACGGTGATGTCGACAGTGATGACATGGCCCACGGCATCACTGATTGCGAGGACTTCGCGCCCAGGCGATAGGGCCTTGATGACGAGCCGTTCATTGACTGTGTCGTACTCTGCATCAATGATTTCCCCGCTGCTGCCGACGGAATACGGCTTGGTGCCGCCATGCACCGTATGAAAGACGGTCGTTCCATGCAGGATTTGCATGGCAGTTCCCGCAGTGGTGAAGAGCGCGGCGGGGGTGGGGACAGTCACGGCAATGACTATCGAGGCATTGGCTGTGTCTTTGAACAGGATGGAGGTCGTTCCGGGGGTGTGGCCAGTGATGCGGAACTGGTTCGTCGTTCCGTCGATCAACGCCACGGATGCAACCGCAGGCTGCGCGGATTGGGCTGAATAGCCTAGAGCGCCTCCGGAAAGGGTGACGATGTAGGTATTGGCCGGTTCCGTAGCGCTGAGAACGAGGTTGTCCGGGGCGTCGGCAAACAGGGCGCGCAAGGGCACCGTGGCGACGATCTGGATGGTGACGCCTTCGGCATCGCGGATGACGATCGTCGCCGCACCCTGGCCTTTGGTGCGGAGGGTGTAGCTGTTTTCGCCAGATGCGGGGGAATCCACAGCAACCACGTCAGGGTTGCTACTGGTGACGGTGTAGTCGGGTGTTCCGCCAAGGATGGCGAAAGTCTGCGTGGCATCGACTGCTTGGGGCATGGTCAGGGAATCTGGTGCAGTCGTGAATAGCGCGATCGTCTGCGGTGCCGTCACGGTAACGGTGATCGTCAGCTTGGCGCCCAGGTTGTCTTGCACGACGAGCGTCGTAGTTCCAGGCTGTTTGCCAGTGATCGTCAGGTTTTTGCCGTCGATGCTGGCGCTGGCGACCAGGGGTTTGTTGTTGAGGGCGACCTTGTACGGTGCAGTGCCACCGAAGAGCAGGAATTCGCCGAAGGCTTCCCGGGCAAGCTCCAGATTGGCTGGGGCAGTCGAATACAGCACGCCCGATGCTGGCACCGAGACGATGATTTTTTTGCTGCGGGTGGAATCCACCGGGTCACGAATCAGGATGGTTGCCTCACCGTATTCCTTGGCCTCGATGGTCAGGATGCCATCCTCGACGTGCCCTATCGCCACGGCGGGTTTGCTGTTGACGACTTGGTAGGGAAGGGGATTGGGTTGCCCAGTCTGGGAACCGCCAAAAACCTGATATATGGCCGACGTGCCTGCAGCGAGGGTGACGGTACTGGGGGCATCGGTGTACAGCTCCGTGGGGGGCAGTGCCGTGACGGCAATGGTGGTCAGCTTGCCTTCGGCGTCACTGATGGCAATCGTGGCGGTACCGGCAGCCAATGCCTGTACGACCAGTCGGTTGCCTTGGATCTCAGTGCGGACGACGCTGGGGTTGCTGTTGTTGACGCGGTACGGAATATTGGGGTCCAGATCGAAGGTGGTGCCCCCATACACCGTAGCGAAATTGGTGGTGCCGACGGCCAGATTGAGCGCAGTGCCCAGATCGGTGAACAGAACGTCCGAGTCGGGGATCGTGACGATGACCGAACTGCTAACGCCTACGGCATCTTTGATGACGATCGATGCAGTACCGACCGCTTTGGGGGCGATGCAAAACTCGTAGTCGCCTTCCATGGCACCCGCGCGTGTCGAAGGTGCGGGCTTCGTCGCGGCCAGCAGCTTGGAGTTGTCGGATTGCGCGGTGTATGGGGGAACGCCACCCCGGATGGTGTAGCAGGGCGCTTCTTCTAACTCCAGCGTCAGCGTACTGGGCGCATCGGTGAACATCGCCTCCGGCTTCGGCACCGTCGTCGTGGTCGTCGTCGCGACGGTGGTAGCCGTGCCGCCACCGGAGGCAGTGGTATCGACCGTGGTTAGCGGAGTGCCACCGCCTCCTCCCCCTCCACCCCCGCAGGCAGATAGCAAAAGAGTCAGGATCCAAGCCGCGAGCGTGACGGATGGGCGCATGGGGAACCTCAGTTCGGTGGGGGCGATATAGGAATGCCGACTAGTGGCAAACAAGGCCGCGAATTATGGCCATGGCTACCAGGGCAGGAAAAAGCGAGAAAGCGACGAGAAAGCGGCGAAAAAATAGAGGGAATGCAGCGACGAATACAGCGGGAAGGAGGCCACAAGCAAGCTACAACGAGGCTACGGAGGCTGCTACACGGCAACTTGGGCGCATTGCATGACAGCCCATGTGGATTGGCGCGGTGCAATGCAGCTTAGTGCGATGCCCGGTCTGCAATGACCTTGGGCGTGATGAAAACGAGCATT
This sequence comes from Candidatus Symbiobacter mobilis CR, assembly GCF_000477435.1. Taxonomy (NCBI): domain Bacteria; kingdom Pseudomonadati; phylum Pseudomonadota; class Betaproteobacteria; order Burkholderiales; family Comamonadaceae; genus Candidatus Symbiobacter; species Candidatus Symbiobacter mobilis. The sequence continues at coordinate 1,630,670 of NC_022576.1, read as the reverse complement.
TCCTGCTTGTTAGCGATTTTGGAACGTGCCTTGAACAGGTTACCGAAGGCGGGGATATCGCCCAGAACGGGCACTTTGGTTTCGCTGTCGCTTTCGGTCATCTCGAAGATGCCGCCAATCACAACCGTGCCCCCGTTTTCGACGAGCACCTGGGTCTGGATGTGTTTGGTATTGATGGCAAACCCTGCGGCGGTAGCTTGGCCGACGGTGTCCTTGTTGACATCGAGACTCAGGATGATGTTGCCTTCGGGGGTGATTTGCGGGGTGACTTCGAGCTTGAGATTGGCCTTGCGGAAGGCAATCGACGTTGCCCCGCTGGCAGAGGCCACTTGGTACGGTAGTTCCGTTCCCTGTTCGATCAGAGCCTTGATTTGGTCTGCGGTGACCACGCGCGGGCTGGAAACGACCTTGCCTTTGCCGTCTGCTTCGAGCGCGGAGAGTTCGAGGTTGAGGAAGCGGTTGGCCGTTGCGCTGAAGATCGACAGTGCGAAGCTGGCCGGGTTGTAGCCGCCTTGACCGATAGCAGGGAGATTGACGAAGGCGGCGCTGGTGTCTACCACCCCACCCGCGCCTGTCGTGGCAACGACGTTGCCATAGTTTGTTCCCATGGCGATGCTGTTGGTGCTGCTGAGGGCATAGCCAGGAGAACCCCCTTGCTGCGCACGCAAATCCGATCCCCCCAGTTTGACGCCCAGCGATTTGCCGAAGGTGTCCGAGGCCTCGACGATGCGGGCTTCGATGAGCACCTGGCGTACCGGGATATCCAGCTTGGTGACGAGTTGTTGCACCTGTTCGAGCTTGGACGGGATGTCCGTCACGAACAGTTGGTTGGTGCGGGCCTCGGCGATGACGCTGCCACGGGTGCTCAACAGCCGGGAGTTGGGGGCGTTGGTTCCGCTACCGCCACCGCTGCTGGTGCTCGTGCCAGTGAGTTTGGAAGCGATGTCTTCGGCCTTGGTGTAGTTGAGCTGAAAGGACTGGGTTCGCAAGGGCTCCAGGTTTTGCACGACTGCGGCGGATTCGAGGTCGAGCTTTTCCTTGGCATTGATTTCGTCTTTGGGCGCAATCCAGAGCACGTTGCCGGTCTTGCGCATCCCCAGCCCTTTGGACTGGAGGATGATGTCGAGCGCTTGATCCCAGGGCACATCTTGCAGCCGCAAGGTCACGGAGCCTCCGACGGAATCCGAGGTGACGACATTGAAGTTGGTGAAGTCCGCGATGACTTGCAGCAAGGCGCGAATCTCGATGTTCTGGAAGTTCAGCGACAGCTTTTGGCCGTTGTAGCCGACACCGGGAGTCAGCTTGGCGGGATCCACCTTCACGGTTTTGATTTCGATGACGAACTGGTCGTCCGTTTGGTACGCGCTGTGTGCCCAGAGTCCGTGCGGCTCGATGGTCAGGCGAACGCGGTCGCCTGCTTCGGAACTGGTGACGGTGCGCACCGGGGTGGCGAAGTCGGCCACGTCGAGCCGCCTACGCAACCCTTGCGGCAGCGTTGTCTTGAGGAATTCGACGATGAGTGCCTGCCCTTGTTGGCGGATATCGACGCCGACTTGGTTGTTGGGCAGCGTCACGATGATGCGGCCAGAGCCGTCTTCCCCACGGCGGAAGTCGATGTCACGCAAAGGCTGGGTATCGCGGTTGAGGTCTTCGGCGAACATCATCGAAGAACCTGGGGCGAACTGAGCCGGGGGGGCAATAGGCTCCAGCAGCACGAGCAATGATTTGCCCTGCCACTGGGTTTGGTACGGGGTGGCTTGCTTGAGGTTGAGAACAACCCGGGTGCGATCGCCGACCTGCACGACGCTGGCCGAGCGCAAATTGCCTTGGTTGATCTCGATGCTGGAGCGCCCAATGGCGCTGACCACGTTGGGGAAATCGAGGGCAATCCGTGCGGGAGACTGAATCGCGAAACCAGTAGGCATGGCGCCTAGCGGGGCGCTGAGGTCGATCTTGGCCATTTCCTTTCCGCCTTGCACGGAACCCGAGACGGCTTCTATGGAGACCGATTGCGATGGCGCCACCACGGTGGCGACGGTACCGGCATCTTGCGCAGGAACGCAGACCACCGTATTGGAAAAAGTGAGCAGCACGATGGCTGCTCTCAGCACTCGGAGTGGTTCAAGCATGGTGCGTCTGCGCCAGTAGACAAGCAGGGGGTATTCAGCGCGGTTTTTCATTTTGGCCCTTCTCCTGCAATTGCAGATGCGCGAGGCGTTCTACCCACTCTCCGGCGGAATCCTGGACGACCTCTCGCAGGGTGATCTGGGTTTCATCGATGTCCATGACCCGTCCGTAGTTTTGCCCAAGGTGGTCACCCACGCGAACCTGATAGAGCAGGTTGTTAACAAGGACGAGGGCAACGGGGCGAGCCTCCTGCACCATGGTGCCGACCATCGTCATGGAGTCCAGAGGGTACTCTTCCAACGGTTCTTTGCGGCGGGTGAGTTCCGGGGCGACGAGCGCGCCGTTCGACGCAGCCAGCGTGGATTCCTTTTTGAGGGCTTGCGTCAATTTCTGGTTGCTGAAAGGCTCCACTTGGCCGAGCATGGTGTACGTTTCTGGCTTGAACTGCTTGGGCTCCGCAATCGGTTTGACCTTGGGGTGCGCCTGGGTGCGTTGCTCGGTCATCCATTGCTGTAGCTCTTCTTCAGACGATGCACCACATGCAGCCAGCAGGAGGGTAGCGGCGAGCGTGAGGAGCAGGAAGAAAAACCGTATCGACATCGTCACCCTCGTCACTTTTTCTTGTTTTTGGGGTCGGAGCTTTGGGCTGCAAGCTCGTCGGCGTCGAGGTAGCGGAATGTTTTGGCAACGGCGTCCATGATCAACGTGCTGTCCTTGGTGGGGAGAATGCCGATGTTGTTGAGGGTGACGATACGCGAAAGATTGGCGATATCCGCTGCGAAGGCGCCCATGTCATGGTACTTGCCGGAGACACGCAGAGAGATGGGCAATTCCGCGTAGTAGTCGCGCACCACGACCTGACCGGGCCGGAACAGCTCGAATTGGAGGCTGCGCCCGATCCCGGCCTGGTTAATGTCCGAGAGCAAGGCATCCATTTCTGCCTTGCTGGGCAGTTGCTTTTCGAGTTGGGTCACGTACTGTTCCACCTGCTCACGTTGTTTGCGCAGGGCGTCGAGGTTGGTAGCCTGGGCCAATTTATCGACGTAATCTTTGCGTAGTGTTTCTTCCTGAGCCTGGGCGGTGGTGAGTTCCTGTTCCACCCCCTGGAGCCAGACGAACCACAACACCACCACGCACCCCACCAAGACTGCGAGGAACAGGCTGAATCGCGGCAAGATCGGCCAGCTCGCAGGGTCCCGGCTATCGAGGTTGCGGAACTGGGCCAGGACGATGTTTTGCAACTCCTGGAAATCGACGTGAACCGCCACGTGGTGTGCTCCTGAAAACGGGAATACCGGGGTGAGAAAGCGGGGTGGGGAAAAAACGAAGGGCAACTATGGAGGGCAACGCTGCGACGCTGGGCCAACGACAAGCTATTTCTGCTATTTCTTCGGCGCGGAAGCGGCGGAATCCTGGGCTGTCGCTTCTTTATTCTGCTCACTGGCACGAACGAGTTTGACGCGCATGCTGAAGTTGGCTACACGGCGCGTATCGCGTGGAGATAGTGCCACAGTGCCGGTGATGATCTCGACGAGATCCGGCTTGGCAAACCAGCGGGACTGGTTGGAAAAATTGCGCAGCAACTCGGATACACGCTCATTGGATTGCGCGACGCCTTGAAGCAGGACATTCTGTGCTTCCTGTCGCAAAGACTGCACATAGACCCCCTCTGGAAGCAGGCGCACCAGTTCATTGAGCAGATGCACGGGGAGGTTGCGGTCGGATTGCAAGTCTTCCACGGCCTGTTGGCGTGCCACCAAAGCGGCGATTTGCGATTCCAGCCCGGCAATGTCTTTGATTTGTTCGTTGAACTTGTCGATTTCCGATTGCAAGACTCGATTGCGGCTCTGTTGCGTGGAAATGTGCGCCTGGAACCAAAGAAAGATCACGCCAGCGATGATGCCGCCGATCAGTGCAGAGGATGCCAGGCCGACATTGAAAGCGTCGCGGCGTTTTTTGCGGGCGATCTCCCGGTGGGGGAGCAGGTTGATCAGGATCACTGCAGGAATCTCCGCAAGGCTAGTCCGCAGCAGGTAAGGTACGAGGGGGCTTCCCGGGCGATTTTTTTGACCCGGATGCTTCCGGACATTTCCATCCCATCGAAGGGGTTGGCCACTTCGCATGCGAAGGTAGTCTGCTTGGCCACTGCGGCCGGGAGCCCCTGGATGCCCGCAGAACCACCGGCCAACAGCACCATATCGACTTTGTTGTGCGTGGTGCTGGTGAAAAAGAATTGCAACGCCCGGCTGATTTCCTGCACCAAACTATCGACGAAAGGATGGAGTACGACGAGGTTGTAGTCGTCGGGCAATTCGCCGCTGCGTTTCTTGGTTTCTGCCTCCTCCGGGGAAAAACCATACTGCCGCACGATCAACTGGGTAAGCTGCGCGCCGCCGAAAGCCTGGTCACGGTCGTACAGCACTTCTTCGTTGCGCAGCACTTGCATGCTTGTCGTCATCGCGCCGATCTCGAACAAGGCAATGATGCGATCCGTACCTTGGTTGGGCATTCTGGCGATGAGCCGACGGGCGGCCAGGCGGGAGGCATAAGACTCGACATCGACGATGACGGGGATCAGTCCAGCAGCTTCCGCCAAGCCTTGAATATCTTGTACTTTTTCCCGGCGGGACGCAGCAATGAGCACGTCGACATCGCCAGTGGCAGATGCGCTGGAGCCAATGACGCAAAAGTCGAGACTGACTTCCTCCAGCGGGAAAGGGATGTACTGGTTCGCCTCGCTTTGCACCTGCAATTCCATCTCGGCATCGGTTAGCCCCCCAGGCAACACGATCTTTTTGGTGATGACTGCGGATGGTGGCAAAGCCATGGCGACATGGCGAGTGCGGGTGCCACTCTTTTTGACGAGCTTGCGCAGGGCTTCGGAAACTTCCTCGAACTTTTCGACGGCGCCATCGGTGATCCAGCCGCGTTCGAGCGGAATCATCGCGCAGCTTTGCAAGACGTATTCCCCCAGGCCGTTTTGGCTGAGTTCCACGAGCTTGACGCTGGACGTACTAACGTCTAGTCCCATCATGGGGGGGGCTTGGCGGCGAAATAGTGACCCCAAAGAAAACACAACACACCCCAGCGAAAAACAACGACGCTAACAGCACGGCAACTTGCTTCTCTGCCGTGCCGACAACCCTGAAAGCATTGTGCCATCGGCACCGGTATGGTCACCAAACCCGGGATTCCCCGCCAAACCCGCTCCCTACAATGCTTTGGCGGTTTATGGCTTGTCTGGATTCGTTGCCAGCGGCAGTGACGGCCTTTTTCCTTCCCTTTTCTCCTTCTTTTTTCCTCTTTCGCATCCATGGCCCGCACGACTCCGGAACCCTCACCAGCCCCAGCGGGTACTGTGGTGGGAACGGTGACACGGTGGATGTTGCGGATGGTGCTTGGCCTGTCCGGATTGGTAGTGGCGGGCATCGTCTCCGCAGTGCTGCTGGGGCTGATCGCCATGGCTGCTGCGTACCCGAACTTGCCGGATATTTCCGATTTGCAGGATTACCGGCCCAAGCTGCCGTTGCGGGTTTTTTCTGCGGAAGGTGTGCTCATCGGCGAGTTTGGCGAGGAGCGCAGACGCCTGACTCCCATTCACGAGATTCCCCAGATGATGAAGGATGCCGTGCTGGCGATTGAGGATGCACGCTTCTATTCGCATAGTGGAGTCGATTACCGGGGGCTGGTGCGCGCCGCATTGGCCAACCTGTGGAAGGTCAAAAGCCAGGGTGCTTCGACGATCACGATGCAGGTTGCCCGCAATGCATACCTGTCCAGCGAAAAAACCTATACCCGAAAGCTCTACGAGGTATTGCTGACCTTCAAGCTGGAGCATTCGCTGAGCAAGGATCAGATCCTCGAGATTTACATGAACCAGATTTTTCTGGGCAACAGGGCTTACGGTTTTGCGGCTGCGGCGGAAACCTACTTTGGCAAGCCCTTGCGGGAAGTCACTTTGGCGCAGGCCGCGATGCTTGCCGGGCTACCCAAAGCCCCGTCTGCATACAACCCGATCCACAACCCCAAGCGTGCGCGTGCCCGGCAGCTTTACATCTTGGATCGGATGCTCGAAAACGGATTCATCACCCCCAGCGAAGCCAGCGAGGCCAAGCGGGAACCGTTGCAAGTCGTCACGCACACAGGTCATACCGAGTTGCACGCCGAATACCTGGCTGAAACAGTACGCCAACTGATGTACGCCCGCTATGGAGAAGAAACCTACACCCGGGGGCTCAACGTCTTCACCACGCTGCATGCTGCCGACCAAATCGCCGCGTACCGCGCATTGCGCAGGGGCATCATGGTCTACGAGCGGCGCCAGCACTATCGCGGGCCCGAGGGGTTTGTCGACCTTCCGCAGGATCCAGAGGCTCTCGATGACACCATCGACGATGCCTTGCTGGAATATCCCGACAACGATGAAGTGCTTTCCGCCGTCGTGCTGGACGCCACCCCGCGCAAGGTGCAGGTGATTCGGCGCAACGGAGAATTGCTGGACATTACCGGGGATGGGCTGAAGCCTGTGCGGTCTGGGCTAAGTCCCCGGGCTGCGGATCGCATACGGATTCGGCGCGGGGCCATCGTGCGGATCGTGCGCAATGCCAAAGGGTATTGGGAATTGACCCAGCTCCCTGAGGTCGAAGGGGCTTTGGTGGCGATGGACCCGCGTGATGGCGAGGTGCGGGCCATGGTAGGCGGCTTCGACTTTGCCAAGAGCAAGTTCAACCATGTGACGCAGGCATGGAGACAGCCTGGGTCGAGTTTCAAGCCTTTCATCTACTCTGCCGCTTTGGAACATGGCATCACTCCTGCGACGGTAATCCAGGATGGCCCACTGTTTTTCGATGCCGGGACGACGGGCAGCGCACCGTGGGAACCGAAAAACTACGATGGCCAATTTGAAGGGCCGATGACCCTGCGCCGCGCCCTGGCCCGCTCGAAGAACATGGTGTCCATCCGGGTACTGCAAGTGGTTGGGCCTAAGGAGGCGCAGCAGTGGATTACCCGTTTCGGTTTTGATGCCGACAAGCACCCTCCTTATCTCACGATGGCGTTGGGGGCCGGTTCGGTCACGCCGATGCAGATGGCGGTGGCGTACTCGGTATTTGCCAATGGGGGGCATCTGGTGCAGCCGTGGATCATCCGGGCAGTGACCGACCACAAGGGCAAGGTGTTGTCTCGGGTAGGGCCTGTTTCCTTGGGAGAAGCGACACGGGTCATCGACGAACGCAACGCTTTCGTGATGAATTCCCTGCTCCAGGAAGTGACCCGTTCGGGCACGGCAGCGTCTGCACAGGCCATGTTGCGACGCCCTGACTTGTACGGAAAGACCGGAACGACCAACGATTCGATGGATGCCTGGTTCGCCGGATTCCACCCCACGATGACGGCGGTGACCTGGATTGGGTATGACGCTCCGCGCAACCTGGGTAGCCGGGAAACGGGTGGGGGATTGAGTCTGCCTGTGTGGATCGAATTCATGGCGCACGCACTGCAGAACGTTCCCGTGGTCGAGATGGAAGCGCCGGAGGGCATCGTGTATTCCGGCGGGGAGTGGTTTTACGAGGAATACTCCCGCAGCACGGGGGTCACGACACTGGGCGTGGAGGGGGCGTTGCCCGACGATGCGCAGATCGTCCCACCAGCGCCAGAGGAAGAAAAGAAGCAGATCCTTGATCTGTTCCAAATACATTGATCGTGCATTGATCGTGGATAGAGGACCGGGTGGCGCAAAGCCATTGAGCATCGATACGGAGACGAGATGAAGATTCTTCTTGCCAATGACGATGGATACCAGGCACCGGGGCTTCATGCCTTGTATGTTGCTTTGCAGGGTGTGGCGGATGTCGAGGTGCTGGCTCCGGAACACAACAACAGCGCCAAGTCCAACGCGCTGACCTTGCATACCCCCTTGTACGTCCATCGTGCGCCCAACGGTTTTCGGTATGTGAACGGCACCCCCGCCGACTGCGTGCATATCGCGCTGACGGGGCTGCTCGACTATCGCCCGGATCTCGTCGTTTCCGGTATCAACAACGGCCCCAATATGGGGGATGACACCCTCTATTCGGGGACGGTCGGCGCTGCGATGGAAGGATATTTGTTTGGTACCCCCGCCATTGCTTTTTCTCAGGCCGAACACGATTGGAAGCATATCGATGCTGCGGCGCACAAGGCGCGCGAGCTGGTATCGATGTTGCAGCGGCTGGACTTGATTGGCCGTGCGCCGTGGCTGCTCAATGTGAACATTCCGGGGCGGCCCTTGGAGGAAATTGGAGACTTCGAGTTGTGCCGACTGGGGCGGCGGCATGCGGCAGAGTCTGTCATTACCCAGACCAACCCGCATGGTCAGACGATGTATTGGATTGGTGCGGCAGGGCAGGTGAAGGATGATGCACCCGGTACAGACTTCCACGCTATCGCGCAGGGGAAGGTGTCCATCACCCCCCTCCAAATCGATCTGACCGACCATGCCCATCTGGGAGACTGGGCCGCGCTGGTTCCCCGGACGGGTACGCTGGCCTCGTAGTCGGTGACAAAAACCGTTGCCACCATCGCGTCCAACATGGATGGAAGGGCACTCCTACAATCCTGACCGCTTGGAGGAGAGCATGGAAATCAGGGAACGAAGCGTTCAAGCTGCGGTCGGTGTGCTGGCAGTGCTGCTGTTGGCGGGGTGCGGGGGAACCCGGCTCAACCATGCGCCGGTGGAGGAACGGGCCACCCGTGCGGGCAATCCGGGATCGGTCATTTCCCTCCCCAATGGGTACCCGGCAGGGGTCGAGAACGCAGGCAAGCCTGGGTACTACACCGTCAAGCCCGGGGACACGCTCTTGCGTATTGCCCTGGAGCATGGGCAGACGGTGCAGGACGTTTCCCGCTGGAACCAGTTGCAGAATCCGAATCGGATCGAGGTGGGGCAGGTCTTGCGTATCGCTCCCCCTGTGGGAGCACCGCCGCAGGTGCGTCCGGTGCTTCCTTCCGCAGCGGGGGTGGCTGCATCGCAGCCCTTGCCGCCGGTGCGCCCGGTTTCTGGTGCGGTAGCGTCGGCATCTTCGCCTGCTGCTCCCGTTGCCCCCACTTCTGCATCTGCCGCCCCTGCACAGGCCCCCATCACGTGGGCGTGGCCGGCGACTGGTTCGGTATTGGCAGCGTTCGACGACGTGCGCAACAAGGGTATCGACATCGAGGGTGCAACGGGTGCTCCTGTGCTGGCTGCCGCAGACGGTCGGGTCGTGTACGTGGGTTCCGGCCTGCGTGGGTACGGGAACCTCATCATCCTCAAGCATGACAACGTCTTTCTGACTGCCTACGCGCACAACAAGACCTTGCTGGTCAAGGAAGACCAAGTCGTGCGCAAAGGGGAAAAGATCGCCGAGATGGGGGACAGCGATGCCGACCGGGTCAAGCTGCATTTCGAGCTGCGGCGCAATGGCAAGCCGGTCGATCCCCTGAAGTTCCTGCCCGCCCGTCACTGAGGCGGAGCCGGTTCTCGAGTCTCTCCACGCCGCACGGGTTCGCTGTCTTGGCTGCCTTGGTGGAGGCCCCGGCGCTTCGGCAGGAGGACGAACTTCTGCAAGTCGAATCGCTGGATTTGGATGCGCAAGGCATTGCGCATCGCAGCGATGGCAAAGTGGTGTTCATCGAAGGGGCGCTTCCGCAGGAGCGGGTTCGCGTTGCGGTGCATCGCCGCAAGAACCAGTGGGAAAAGGGCACCGTCACGGCCATTGAGCAGGAATCGCCTTGGCGCGTGGTTCCGGCGTGCCCCCACTACGGGATGCATCGCGGGGCGTGTGGGGGTTGCAGCATGCAGCACTGCCATGTGGATGCCCAGGTCGCTGTCAAACAGCGCGCCCTGGAAGACAGCCTGTGGCACCTGGGGCGGGTACGCCCCGCAGTCGTCTTGCGTCCTATTCAGGGGCCGAGTTGGGGGTACCGGTATCGTGCGCGGCTCTCGGTGCGGTACGTGCGGGCCAAGCAGACCGTCTTGGTGGGTTTTCATGAGCGCCACAGTAGTTATGTGGCGGATATGCAGTCATGCCGGGTCTTGCCGCAGGAAGTGGGCAGCCTGCTGATGCCACTACGCACCCTGATCGGGCAACTCGAAGCGCGGGAGCGTTGTCCGCAAATCGAGCTGGCTTGCGATGCAGACCACATCGCGCTGGTGTTGCGGCACCTGCAGCCGCTCAGCGAGCACGATACCGAGGCACTGCGCGCTTTTGCCAAAGAGCATGACCGGGTTCGGTGGTGGTTGCAACCTGGCGGGCCGGCTTCCGTGCATCCCCTCGATGCCAACACCCAGGCATTGCGCCACGCCTTGCCGGAATTCGGTGTGGAACTGCCCTTTCTGCCGACGGACTTCACGCAGGTTAATCCGTTCGTCAACCGGGTGCTGGTGTCGATGGCCGTGCGATGCTTGGAGATCGGGGCAACCGAGACAGTCATCGACTGGTTTTGCGGGTTGGGCAATTTCACCCTGCCCATTGCCACCCGCGCTGCGCGGGTGCTCGGTGTCGAAGGCAATGCGGTTTTGGTGGAACGCGCCCGGCAGGGCTACGAACGGCATGGTGGAAGCACAGTTACCGGACGACCCCTGGCTCCGACGACCTTTGCGGCGCACAACCTCTTCGAGCTGGACGTGCGGGCACTACTGCAATGGGGCTGCGCGGAAAAATGGCTAATCGACCCGCCCAGAGAGGGCGCCGTGGCGCTCGTTCGCTCCTTGGCTGAACTGATCAGGGGGGACAACCCTGCTCCGCAGACATGGAACCCCCCGCACAGAATCGTCTACGTGAGCTGCAACCCTGCAACCCTGGCGCGTGATGCAGGAATCCTGGTACACCAGGCAGGCTATTTGTTACAGCAGGCGGGGGTAGTCAACATGTTTCCACACACGGCGCATGTGGAAAGCATCGCTGTATTGGACCGGATGCGTTGACCGGCTGCATGGGCCGAGTGCGTGGGCCACGTGCGCGAACCGGATGTGGAAGACCGTGTACGGGACAACCACATTCGGGGACGATGGACTGGGGGAAGGCAGATCGCAGAAAACGATCTGGAGCGGGTGAAGGGAATCGAACCCTCGTATGAAGCTTGGGAAGCTGCCGTTCTGCCATTGAACTACACCCGCCGAACCATGTAGGCGGCGCATTCTAGCGAGGCCGCCTGTCTGTCTGGGATGCCCCTCAGGGCTTGGTACATCACCCTTCCAGATGGCAGAAGGGCTACCGCAGGCGCACAGCGTATCATCGTGGGCACAGCAAATGTCGTAGTGCTTTCCAAGCAGGGAATACCATGAACCAATTCAAGATTTCGACCCGGCTCGCCATCCTGATCGGCGTGATGGCCATACTTTTGCTCGTTGTGGGCGGCATTGGGCTACTAGGTATCGGGAAGGGCACCGATGCACTCCATACGCTGTATGTCGATTCCCTTGGACATTTGGAACGGCTGGGGCGCGTCGATTACCTGATCTTGCAGAACCGCACTGTTTTGGGCGCTGTGGTCATGGCGTCTGATCCGTCCCAAAAGCAGCAAAGCATCGACCAAGTCGAAGCCGGCATTGCAGAGGTCGACAAGTTGATCACTGAATACCTTGCCTCGAGTATGGAACCCGAAGAAGAACGCATGAACTCAAGCTTCCAGGAGCGACGTACTCAGTACGTGCGGGAGGGGCTGAAGCCCGCATTGGATGCCTTGCGGCAAGACAAGATCGACGAAGTGCGTACCCTGTTGATGGAAAAAGTCATTCCGCTGTATCGTGCCGTGCATGAAGAACTTTCGGCACTGATCTCTTTCCAACAGCGGGAGGCGAGGCAGGAGTTCGATGATGCCAACGATCAGTTCGCGACTGTGCGCATGTTGTCGCTCTCGTCGATCGTTCTCGGGGTGTTGTTCGCAGTATGGTTTGGATGGGTATTGATGCGCAGCATTGCGGAGCCTCTGCAACGCGCTGTATCCGTGACCTTGGCCACTGCGCAGGGGGATTTGACGACCCATATCGAGGTAGCGGGCAATGACGAATTCACCGTGTTGATGGCGGCACTCGCCGAGATGCAGACCAGTCTGGCAGAGGTGGTGGGTCAAGTGCGCCAAAGTTCCGACAGCTTGGCCAATGCCAGCGCAGAAATCGCCCAGGGCAACCAGGATCTGTCCGGCCGCACCGAAAGCCAGGCCAGCGCGCTGGAGCAAACCGCAGCGAGCATGGAAGAACTCAGCTCTACCGTCAAGCACAACGCGGACAACGCTCGCCAGGCCAACCAGCTTGCGATGAATGCGAGCACGGTGGCGGTGCAGGGTGGGGATGTCGTTGCCCAGGTGGTCGATACGATGCGTGCGATCAACGAAGCATCGCGCAAGATCAGCGACATCATCAGTGTGATCGACGGTATCGCCTTCCAGACCAACATCCTCGCGCTCAATGCCGCTGTCGAGGCCGCGCGTGCTGGTGAACAGGGGCGTGGTTTTGCGGTCGTTGCATCGGAGGTGCGCTCGCTGGCCGGGCGCAGCGCGCAGGCTGCCAAGGAGATCAAGTCTTTGATCAACGCGAGCGTCGAGCGCGTTGAACAGGGCACCACGCTGGTTGATCAGGCGGGAACGACGATGCAGGAGGTGGTGAGCTCGATCAAGCGCGTCACCGATATCGTCGGGGAAATCAGCGCTGCCAGCGTGGAACAGAGTCAGGGGGTCAGCCAGGTTGGCGAGGCCGTTACCCAGATGGATCAGGCCACGCAACAAAACGCCGCGTTGGTCGAGGAAATGGCCGCTGCTGCCAGCAGCCTGATGGGGCAGGCGCAAGAGATGGTCCAGGCCGTCGCGGTCTTCAAGGTTCCCAGTCGGCTAGGCGCTGCGCGTGCCACGATCACGCCTGCTCCGGTTCGTTCCACACAGCCCAGGCCTACAGGCGGCAAGCTTGCATCGAAGCCTAGGGCTCCTGCCAAGCCGCGTACGGTGCCTACGCCAGTCAAGGCTGCCGCCGCGCCGGCAAAACTGGCTGCGCCTGCGTCGCACCCGCCAGCACAGTCTTCTGGCGCTGGCGATGCCGACTGGGAAACGTTCTAAGGGCGGGCCACCTGTTGGCTAGACCGGCATCGTCGTTCGGAAAATCGTGTCGGCGGCTCCCACGTAGCCTGGGTTGTTGGCGGTGCGTCGTAGTGCGTGGAAGATACGGGAGGGTGCCATGCAGTGTTCCGTTTCCGTCTTGCGGTGGCTGTGCCTGGGTGTGTTCTGGGCTGCTTCCCTTGCGTTGGCGCAGCCATCCCAGCCATTCCAACCACCCCAACCATTCCGGGTTGGGGTGGCGCCCCACTCCAGTGCGCGCGCCATTCTGGAGATGTACCAGCCCTTGCGTAAGTATCTGGAGCAAGCGTTGGGGCAGCCGGTGGAAATCGTCACAGCAACGGATTTCGGCGAATTTGCCCGGCGGATGCTGAAACAAGACTATGACATTGCCATCACCACGGGCCACCAAGCTCGGCTTGCGCAGACCGACGCGCAGTACATCCCCTTGTTGACCTATGCTGCGGAGTTCCGTGCTGTCACCGTCGTTGCCAATGATGATGCTGTCAAGGCGGTGGCAGATCTGCGCGGCAAACCTGTGTTGGGGCTGTCCCCCGCGTCGCTTGTTACCCTATGGGGGGAGCATTGGCTGCGTGTCAACGAGGTCGCCGTCGACCTGCGCTACATCAGCGCTTCGGACAGTGTGGCCCGGCTGGTATTGGAAGGCCAGGCTGTGGCGGGCTTTCTGTCGATGGCCAATTACCAGAGCCTTCCCCGTGCCATGCAGGCACGGCTGCGTTTCCTCGTCGTAGGGGAACCGATGGCGGGAAGGGTCTACATGCTCAATCACCGCAATACAAAGCGGGCAGAAGAGATCAGGCAAGCCTTGGAGGGCTTTGCGCAGACGCCTGCGGCGCGGGACTACTTTGCCAAGTACAAGCTGGAGGGGTATCGCCCTTTGCGTTCCGGGGAATTGGAGGCGATGGACCTCTACACCGCCGCAGTTCGCCAGTCCCTGCGCTGATCAGCGGTATGGGTCGACGATGATTGCCCTGCGTTCGGTTCGATCCCGATTGTTGTTGGCTGCGCTGCTTGTCGAGACGGTCATGCTGACTGTGCTCGTCTACAACAGCGTGCGGCTGATGCGCCACCACATGATCGAGCAGGGGCGTATGCATGTCGAGCAGCTCGTCCCGATCCTTCAGGCCGCGTTGGTGGCGCCGCTGGCGCAACTGGATCAAGCCACTCTCCAGTCTGTGCTCGACGAGAGCATGAGCCGGGGGGGGATTCGGTACTTGGCGCTCCTGGATTCGCGTGGCGAAACGCTGGCGCTTTCGGGTTGGGAGCGTGGCAAGGTGCTGCCGCTGCCGGATGCAGACATCGAAAAACTGCATAACGAAAACGTCTACCACGTTCAGCGTGCCATCGCCGTGCATGGGCAGCATTTGGGAACCTTGCGTTTCGGTCTGGATATGTCTGAAGTGCTGCTCGCACGCAAACGCCTGCTTACGCAAGGCGTGCTGATCGCATCGCTGGAGGTGCTGCTTTCTTTTGTGATGCTGATGCTGATCGTATGGTGGTTGATGCGCCAGCTTGGCGGGTTGACCCAGGCCAGCCATGCCGTTGCTGTCGGAGATTTGTCTCCCACCCGGCTGCCGGAAGGACCCGATGACCTGGGTCAGTTGGGTACGGCATTCAATACGATGACCAAGGCCATTGCCGACCGTGTTACCGAGCTAACCCGAGCTAAGGAACAGGCCGATATCGCCAACCAAGCCAAGGGCTGCTTCCTGGCAACGATGTCGCACGAAATTCGTACTCCCATGAATGGCATCCTGGGAATGGCGCAGTTGCTGCAAAAGCCTCGGTTGAGCGAAGAAGAGCGCTTGCACTATGCCCACGTCATCCTGGGATCGGGGCAGATGCTCCTGAGCCTGATCAACGACATCCTCGATATTTCCAAGATCGAGGCCAACAAAGTCACTTTGGAATGCATCGCATTCGATCCCAAGGTGTTGCTGCACGACGTGTATGCGTTATTCGCGGAGTCAGCCAGCAGCAAGCAACTTGTGCTCGACCATCATTGGGATGGGCCTGTTGGGCAGCACTATCTGGCTGATGTGACCCGATTGCGTCAGATGCTCAGCAACCTGATCTCCAACGCGATCAAGTTCACCACGCAGGGTGCCATCCACGTCAGTGCTACAGAACTGGAGCGGCAAGGCAGCAAGGCGTTGCTGCAATTCACCGTGGCGGATGATGGGATTGGCATGACACCGGAACAGCAGGCGCGTTTGTTCGAGCCTTTCGTGCAGGCCGACAACACGACGACCCGCAAATACGGGGGCAGCGGCCTGGGCCTATCCATCGTCAAACGCCTTGCCGAATTGATGGGGGGCAAGGTAGGGGTACACAGTACTACCGGACAAGGTTCGCGTTTCTGGTTTGTTGTCGCTATGGATGTGGGGGAGGTACTAGTGCCAGACGACGGTGAAGAAGCCGACGAGGACGACGAGGATGCATTGGCTTTTTCGGGCAATTTGGTAGGCCACGTGCTGGTGGCGGAAGACAACGCTGTCAATTGCATGGTCATCGAATCCATGCTCGAACATCTTGGGCTGGACTTCACGATGGTGCATGACGGGGTGCAGGCGTTGCAGGCCATCGAACGCGGCTTGCGGCCCGATGTGGTGCTCATGGACGTGCAAATGCCGGTGCTCGACGGGTGTGGTGCCACGGAGCGTATTCGTGCGTGGGAACACAACGCCGGGGTGCGGCCGGTGCCCGTCATTGCGCTGACTGCTGGCGCGTATGAGGAAGATCGCCAACGATGTTTCGCTGCGGGCATGAACGATTTCCTGGCCAAGCCGGTGCAGGCGGACGTATTGCGCGAGAAGCTCGCTCGATGCATTCAGTCGCATAAGTGCGGGCATTCCGGGCATAAGTGCGGGCACTCCGGGTTTACGGGCTTGGATGACGCGTCACCGCAGCATGTGGCTGGGAATGCCATCGATTGGGAGCGGTTCATGCAGGTACGAGAGGAGCTGGAGCCTTTGCTCATCAGCCAGCGGTTCGATGCGCTCGAACGTATCGTTGTCTTGCGTGCGGACTTTGTCTCGACCCAGCTTGGTCCGGTATTCGACCGCGTCGGTGCCCACCTGCAACGGCTGGAGTTTGCTGCTGCGTTGCGTGTGTTGCAAGGGATCACGGTTCCAGGCGCTGCCCCGTCCTGTGCTGCACAGTCCGTGGATCGTGCGCACAAGTAGCGCGGCCATCCCACTTTTGTCGCTCCTACCACGGGAGCAAAAAGCGTTGTGCCGATGTCAGAGGCATGGCAGTAGCAATAGCGATGCTGAATGTGGCTCTTATGGCATCATGCTCCGTCTTTCGGGCTGAGGGTATGGTGCAAGGAATGGTGAGCAAGGAATGGTGAATGAGTAACGCGAAATTTGAATTGCTGGACTCGGATCTCGACCCCAATGGGCATGTGCATTGCCCGAATTTGTTGGCGGATCTTCGGCTCTGGAGCGGGCATCCCAAGGTATCGCTCGATGTTTCCCGTACGGGGCAGGTGCGTTGTCCGTACTGCGGAACGGTGTACAAGCTGAAGGCTGCCCGGCGTTCCAGTGCCAAGCACTGACGGCGACGCTGTCGCGCCGTGCCAGGCGCGCAGCCTGGTGATCGCGCCGCAGTGGATTGGCGACGCCGTAATGACCGAGCCGCTGCTGCGGCGTCTACATCTGCGTGGGGAGCGGTTGACGGTGGCCGCGTTGCCTGCCATTGCGCCCGTATACCGGGCCATGCCCCAGGTTTGCGAGGTGCTCGAACTGCCTTTTGTACGCAGTCGGTTGCAGCCCGTGCAGCGGTTCCGATGGGCCAGACAGTGGCGGGGGCGTTTTGACATCGCCTACGTCTGTCCCAATTCTTTCAAGAGCGCGTTGCTACCCTGGTTGGCAAGCATCGCACGACGGGTGGGGTATCTGGGAGAAATGCGGTATGGGTTGCTCACGCACCGGCTGCCCAATCCTTCGCGCTTGCAGCGAATGCCGATGGTGCAGTGGTATCTGGCGCTGGCGGGGGATGCGGTAGGGGATGCGTTTGATGTACCCCGGTTGACGATGGAAGCTGGGCAGGTCGATATCGTGTTGCGTCGCTTTGGGCTGGAACGCGGTGGGTACCACGTGTTGGCCCCCGGCGCCGAATACGGCCCGGCCAAGCGTTGGCCTGTAGGGCACTTTGCCGCATTGGCAAGGGGGCTGGATCGTCCTGTAGTGCTGGTCGGCGCTGCGCGTGATGCGCAGGCATGTCAAGCGGTGTGCAGCCATGCCCCTGGGGTGCGCGATCTGGCTGGTCAGACTACGTTGACTGAGGCCATGGCGATCCTCGCTGCTGCGCATTGCGTGGTGAGCAACGATTCGGGGCTGATGCACATCGCTGCGGCGTTTTCCGTCCCCCAGGTTGCGGTATTCGGCTCCAGTAGCCCGTTGCATACGCCGCCGAACAACCCGCGTGCGCAGGTGCTATGGCGCAAGACAGACCCCGACTGCATTCCCCCGCTCGACTGCGCTCCCTGCTTTGCCCGTGCCTGTCCCCATGGTCATACCCGTTGCCTGCACGAGCTATCCGTGCCGATGGTATTGCGTGCCGTAGAGGATGTGGTGGGAAGGGCTGTGTTCAACGCCACTCGGCATGGCTGGTGAAGAAGCAGGGGAGGGCGACCCCATGCAGGCTACTTGGCATCCTGCACGTTGTCTTTCCCTTCCCGGGGCAGTTCCAGCACAAAGCATGCTCCGCCGCCGTCGCGGTTGTGGCAATGCACCGTCCCGCCGTGGCGGGTGGCGATAGACCGAACCAGTGATAGGCCCAGGCCGACGCCGCCATCGCGTTCGGAAGCGCCGGGTAGCCGGTAGAAAGGCTCGAAGATGCGCTCTTGCATGCCTTCGGGAACGCCAGGGCCTCTGTCGCAGACGCGCAGGACGATCCCATTCCCCTGCTGACCGAGGTGGGCGCGAACGTCGTGGGCGCCATGGCGGCGGGCGTTTTCCAGCAGATTGCGAAGGGCGCGGCGCAGCAGCTTGTTCACGCCATGCACCGTCCACGGCGCAGCAGGCTGTGGTGCGTCGATGTCGAGGTCGATGTCGAGCCGTGCGCACTCTTCCGCAGCCAACCCCAGCAGATCGACGGATTCCATCGTCCCCAGGTTGGCTTCGTGCGCATCGAGCCGGCTTGCAAGCAGGATTTCTTCGACGAGTTGGTCTAGCTCGGCGACGTTGCGTTCCAATTCCTTGCGCAGTGGTGGCGCAATAGCGTTCCCGAGCAGCTCCATGCCCATGCGGATACGCGCCAGGGGGGAGCGCAACTCATGCGAGGCATTGGCCAGCAGCGATTTTTGGGATGCCAGCAATGCCTCGTGCGAGGTGATGAGCGTCTGGATGCGTTGCGCAGCTTGGTTGAAGCGACGAGCCAGAAAAGCCACCTCGTCTTTGCCCTCCTCATCAATGCGCACCGACAAATCCCCTTCACCCCAGCGCTGCACACCATCCTGCAAGCGTTCCAGCCTGCGGGTGAGGGTGCGCACGATCGGGTAGGTCGCCAGCGCGACGGCCAGCCCCACCCACACCAGCATCCACGCAAAGCCGAAGGGCGGGCGTCCCCACGGTGGGGGTGCGGGGCGTGCCAGATGCATCCGCATGGTTTGCCCGTCTCGCATACGAATCAGGAATTCGCCGGTGTTGTCGCCCATCGCTACGGGAGAGGAAGCCCCGGAGCCAGGCGGGGCGAGCTGCTTCCAGCGCGGGGAGGCGTGAGGATTCCGGCCCCGGTGCGGCGGGGGGCCATCGTCCATCCACCGTGGTTGACCCATGCCGATGACCTGCCCGGAAGGGTCACGCACGATCACGTCTCGGGGTGGGGGTTCGACCGTCCACCGCCAGACCTGTGCCACGAGCAACGTCAGCACTGCCACGGCGAGTACGACGGCGAGCCAGATGCGCAGATAGAGTTTGTGTGGCATGGCGATGGTGGGGCGTTAGTCCTGCTGCTTGGCGAACACATACCCCACGCCCCGAACAGTCAGGATGCGCTTGGGGTTGCGTGCATCGTCCTCGATCGCTGCGCGGATGCGGCCCATGTGTACGTCGATCGACCTATCGAAGGCTTCGAGTTCGCGCCCACGGACGGCCTCCATGATTTGCTCTCGTGTCAGTACCCGCCCCGCACGGCGGGCCAATGCGAGGAGCAGATCGAACTGGTAGGAAGTGAGTTCGCAGGGTTTGTCGCCCAGGTGTACCGTGCGTGCGTCGCCATCGATTTCCAGCGACCCGAATCGCAGCATCTGGGTGGAACTGGGGGTGGGGTCGGCGCGACGGCGCAGCACGGCGCGGATGCGCGCAAGCAACTCACGGGGCTCGAAGGGCTTGGGCAGGTAATCATCTGCTCCGATCTCCAGGCCGATGATGCGATCCATCGGGTCTCCCTTCGCCGTGAGCATCAGGATGGGTGTTTGCGCACGGGCGCCTTCCAGAGTGCGAATGCGTCGACACACCTCCAGCCCGTCCATATCCGGCAGCATGAGGTCGAGGATGACGAGGTCGGGCACAGTGGCTTGCACTGCGTCGAGCCCCGTGCGTCCATCGCCTGCGTGGGCAAAACCGTATCCCGACTGCCCCAGGTAGGTGCCGACCATTTGGGCCAGACGGGAATCGTCTTCGATCATCAGAATGTGCTGGTTCATAGCAAAACGAACACTGGTTGGAAACCCCGCCCTGCAATGCGGTACGCCGTGACTCCGGCCTGAAGGCCGGTTATTGATAGCTGTGCAGTCTATGCAGCCAGTATGGCGCTGCGTTGGCGGAGTGGTAACGGCTTGGTAAAGCTGTCCAGCGCTTGCCCATAGGTCAGCGGCTGACTACAAGCTCCACAGTGCCCCGGCTACACTTTTCCAATCCGGGGAAGTCAATATCATCTCTGTAGCGGCAGTTCGAGCGTATTCCGCCCCGGGTACCTGTCCACACTACGGAGCCACCGCAGTCTTTGAGCCTGACCGGCCCATCACACCATGGATGAGTACAACGATGTTCCAATTTGCCTGGTTGAAAAAGTTACTCCATACCGTGCTGCTGGGCGCGAGTTTGGTCAGCACTGGCGTGCAGGCGCAGGCAGTGCCAGAGGAAGTTCGCTTTGCCTATGCAGGCGGGCCGCGTGTATGGGTACTGGGCAAGATCGACAAAGCCTATGACAAAGCCTTTGGCGCCAAGGTGAAGTGGGTTCCTTATGCCTCGGGCGCGGACGTGTTGACCCTCTTTGCCGCCAAAGAGATTGATATTGCACGGTTCGGGTCTAGCCCCACAGCCGCTGCCATTGCACGCAAATTGCCTATTGAAGTCATTGGCGCGCCGGAAATCATTGCCACCAGTGAGCGTTTGATTGCCCGCAAAGGCATTGATTCCCTGAAAGACCTGGAAGGAAAAACCGTCGCCTATCCCGCCAATTCCACTGCGCAATATGCTTTTGAGGTCGCTATCAAACTGGCCAAGGTCGATCGCAGCCGCATCAAAGGGATAGCCCTCAAGCCTGCGGAAATGGTGGCAGCCTGGAAGCGCAACGACATTGACGCAGCCTACGTTTGGGGACCCTTCTCGCAACAGCTCGAAGGCGACGGTGGCAAAGAAATTTTCGCAACCCGAGATCTGCAGAAATACGATGTTTTGATCTTCAATAACTTTGCGGTGCGCAAAGAATTTGCTGACAAATATCCAGAGATTGTTGTGAAGTTTTTGCGTGTCGTGCAAGACAAGGTGGACCAATACCAGCGTGACCCCGAAGGCTCAGCCCAAGCGATTGCCAAACATCTAGACATTCCGGTGGACACCGCCCGCAGCACCCTCGCCGGCTTGCAGCACCCTTCGATCGCCGAACAACTGACGACGGCCTATCTGGGCAACGAAACCACCAAAGCAAACTCCCGCATCACACGCGCCTTCCAAAATTCGGCCATCTTTCTGGCTGAGATGGGCGAAATGCGCAAGGCCGACATTCCTGCATCCTTCGCCCCCGCAATCAACACTACCTACCTGCAACGCGCCGCTGCGCTCCCGTAAGCGTGTCGCTCCCACAGCCGACCGGGATGCAGCGGCCCGTGTCGCTGCCCGCGCAGAATGCCTTGGCTGCGCATCCCCGCGCCGCGAGCACCGCCAGCGTTCTCCATGGCCATGCATCCCGCGCCTGGATACGCTGGCGGTTGTCGCTGATCAGCGCCCTGGCAGTCGTGGCCTTTCTGGTGCTCTGGCAGCTTTCCGGCTCGCTGCACTGGGTAGACCCCCTGCTGCTGCCTCCGCCCAGTGACATCCTGACCACTGCGCTCGAACTGGCGGAAAGCGGCTATCGACAGACCCCGCTATGGCAGCACTGGGCCATCAGTACCGCACGTGCGCTGTTGGCCGTTGTCGTGGCGATCGGCGTGGGGGTGCCGCTCGGTTTGGGAATGGGTTTGTCGCCCATCCTGGCCGCTACGCTCAATCCCTTTGTCCAGTTCCTGCGGCCTTTGCCCAAGATCGCGCTGATCCCGCTGGTGATCGTCTGGTTTGGCATTGGGGAGAGCGCCAAATTTTTTTTGATCTTCGTCTCCAGCTTTCTCAGCATCGTGGTCGGCTCCGCTGCTGCCGTGCTGGGCGTCAGTCAAGCCCGCTTGCGGGCTGCGCAGACGCTGGGCGCCAGTCGCCGCCAGTTGTTCTGGTACGTGGTGCTGCCCGATGCACTGCCCGAACTATTCACCAGCGTGCGCCTTTCCGTGGGCATTGGCTGGACTACTCTGATTGCCGCAGAGATGATCGCCGCCCATGCAGGGCTGGGTTGGATGGTCATCAATGCTGGCAACTACCTCCGCACCGACGTGGTCTTGCTCGGTATTGCGCTGCTGGGCCTGACCGGATATTTCTTTGATTGGATTCTTTTGCGTTGGCAAAAGCGCCTGGCCCCTTGGAGCGGGAAGGACGCATGAGTACCTCTCCCCGTATTGCTATGCAAGGGGTTTGCAAACAATTTGCCGGTCCCACGGCCCAAGTCCTTGGTCAGCAGGTACTCCAAGACGTTGCACTCACGCTGGAGAAAGGGGAGTTCGTCTGCCTGCTCGGTGCATCGGGCTGCGGCAAAACGACGGTCCTTCACTTGCTGGCGGGTTTTGAGCAAGCAGACCAAGGCACGCTGCTGATCGATGGACAACCGATTGCTGGCCCAGGACCAGACCGTGGAATGGTGTTTCAGCAACCTACCTTGTTCCCCTGGCTTTCCGTGCTCGACAACGTGACCTTTGGCCCACGCATGGCCGGTCAATCCCAAGCCGCTGTGACGGGCCAAGCCATGCACTTTCTACGGATGGTGGGGTTGCAAAACCATGTCCACCACTTTCCCTGGCAACTGTCAGGCGGTATGCGCCAGCGCGCTGCCTTGGCTCGCGCATGGTTGCCGGGGCCGGAAATACTGCTGATGGACGAACCCTTTGGCGCCTTGGATGCACAAACCCGTCTGGCCATGCAGGAGTTGCTGACAGGACTTTGGCAAACAACAGGCACCACGATCCTGTTTGTCACCCACGATGTGGATGAGGCGCTCTATTTGGCAGACCGCGTGCTCATCATGGCCTCCGCCCCGGGGCGCATTCGCACCGAGCGGAAAGTGCCTTTTGTGCGCCCGCGCTCGGTGGAAGACCTGGTCGCAGACCCGGCGTATGGCGTGCTCAAGAGAGACATCCTCCACATCGTTCGCGAAGAATCGGCAAAGTCTCTGCCCGCCGCAATCTTTCCCTCACCCCCCAGCCCTTCTCCCGCTGGGCGAGGGGAGCGTCCAGAATCCGCTTCGCGACTTGCACAGTAACCACCACCGCAACGGCAACCTATGAACCTCAGCGCTTTCCCCCGCGTATGTCTGACCCGGACACCGACACCGCTGGAATTCCTGCCCAATCTGACCCGCCATCTGGGTGGGCCAAACCTGTACATCAAACGCGATGACACCGTCGGAGTGGCTTTGGGCGGCAACAAATCCCGCAAACTCGAATTCCTCCTCGGTGAGGCGCTGGCGCAAGGCGCCACCCATATCGTTACGCAGGGCGCCACCCAATCCAACCATGTGTCGCAAACCATTGCAGCAGCCAACCGTGTAGGGCTGCCCTCCACGGTGCTGTTGGAAGAGCGTGTCAGCAATGCCCACAGCGACTACTACCAGAACGGCAACGTGTTGTTGGACCAAATCCTGGGCGCGACGATCGAAACCCGGCCTGGCGGCATCGATATGAATCAGGAGCTGGTTTCCGTGGGCGAGCGCTTGCGGGCGGCGGGCGAGCGCCCCTACCTGATCCCCGGTGGCGGCTCCAACGCCGTGGGGGCGCTGGGCTATGTGGTGTCTGCGAACGAAATCGTCGCGCAAGCCAATGCACAGCAACTCCGCATCGACCACGTGGTGCATGCCACGGGCAGCACAGGAACCCAAGCCGGGCTGGTCGTGGGCATGGAAGGGTCGAACAGCCACATCCCCGTGCTGGGAATCAGCGTGCGCGCTGCCCGCGAACAGCAGGAAGAGAACGTCCGCAAGCTCGCGCGCCAGACCTGGGAGCTGCTGCGCCTTCGCGGCGACTTTCCCGACGCAGCGGTCCAAGTCGATGCAGACTATGTGGGCGGCGGCTATGGCATCCCCACAGACGGGATGCTCGAAGCCGTGCAAATGCTGGCGCGGCTCGAAGGCATCCTGCTCGATCCGGTCTATACCGGCAAGGCCTTTGCGGGCCTGCTGGACCTGATCCGTCAAAGGCGATGGAAAGCGGGCGAAAACATTGTGTTCGTACACACGGGCGGGGTCGCAGGCCTTTTTGCGTACCGCAGCGTGCTCGCACCCACACCGGCTTTCGCAAGAAAAATATAAGGCAAGCCATGGCGCAGCCCCTACTGAAATAGGTTCTAAGGCTTGCCTTGCGCACGCGCAGCCAGCCACAGCAACCCGAGCACCGGCACGCCGAGCAGCGCAGTCCCGACGAAAAAGACGGGGTACCCGAAGAGATCGACGACGTGGCCGGAGTACCCTGCCACAAACTTCGGCAACAGCAGCATGATCGAGCTGAGCAGGGCATATTGCGTCGCGCAAAACTGCACGGCAGTCAGCCCGGAAAGGTAGGCGACGAAGGCTGCGGAAGCCAGCCCCCCGGCCAGGTTGTCTGCGGATACGACGAGGATTAGCCCATGCACATCGGCCCCCTTCCCAGCCAGCCAGGCGAACAGCAGATTGCTTGCCGCGCTGGAGGCTGCGCCGAGCAGCAATACCGGGAACATACCCCAGCGCAGAACGAGCACGCCGCCCAGAAAGGCCCCGGCGAGGGTCATGGCCGTTCCATAGACTTTGGTGACGGTGGCCACTTCGCTTTTGCCGAACCCCATGTCCACGTAAAAGGGATTGGCCATGATGCCCAGGACGATGTCGCTGATGCGGTACGTCGCAATCAAAGCCAGGATGAGCGCCGCGTGCCAGCGGTGGCGGTGCAGAAAGTCGGCAAAGGGTTCGATGAGCGTCTCCCGCAGCCATCGTGCGGGGCCGACACGGCGAGGCGGGGGAATCGTCGAGGGTTCGCGTGACCAGAGCACGGTACCCACGCCGATAAGCATCGTCAGCGCCATCGTCTGGTACGCCAATCGCCATGCGGTGTGCTGGTACCCGGCAGTGGCGGCATCCTGGAAGTACGCTGCCAGCCAGAGGGTCCCTGCTCCCGCCCAGATCATCGCCAGCCGGTACCCGGCCTGGTACGTGGCGGCCAGCGCTGCCTGCCGGTCGGTGTCTGCGGATTCGATGCGAAAGGCGTCGATCACGACATCTTGCGTTGCGGAGCCGAACGCGACGAGCAGCGCACTCCATACCAAGGTGGGCAAAGTGGTGCGGGGGTCGCTCCAAGACATAGCGAACAACCCCGCGACGATCAGCCCTTGCGAGCACAGCAGCCAGCTTCTGCGTCGCCCCAGCAAGCGTGTCAGGATCGGAATGGGAAGACGATCGACCAGCGGAGCCCATGCCCACTTGGCGGCGTAGGCCAGCCCGACCCAGCTCAGGTAGCCGATCGTCGTGCGGTCGATGCCGGCTTCGCGCAGCCAGAACCCCAGCGTGCCCAGCACCAGCAGCAGCGGCAGTCCTGCGGAAAATCCCAGCGCCAGCATGTGCAGGGCGGCAGGTTCCAGATAGACCTTCCAGGCCTCGGAAAAGCGACGAATGGCATGCATGCTGGGAAAGGAAAAGAAAGGCCCGCACAACCCGACGGGGATAATTTCCGCCAGAAGGAGCAAATCATGACCATACCCCAAGAAGCCGTACTCGCAGCGCTGCGCAGCGTCGCCCACCCGTACACGGGGGGCGATTTCCTTGCTGCGGTGCGCAATCTCCACATCGATGACGGCGATGTTTCCCTTGATCTGGAACTGGGCTACCCCGCAGCCAGCCTGCTCGAAGGCTGGTGTACTGCGTTGCGCGAGGCCGTGCAGCGGGTCGAGGGGGTACGACGGGTCGACATCCATCCCCAGCTCCAAATCCAGGCGCACGCAGTGCAGCGTGGGGCCAAACGGATGCCTGGCGTCAAAAATCTCCTGCTGGTCTCCTGCGCCAAGGGTGGGGTGGGCAAAAGCACGGTGGCCGTCAATTTGGCCGTTGCGCTGGCTGCGGAAGGCGCGCGCGTAGGGTTGCTCGATGCCGACGTGTACGGCCCCAGCGTTCCCACGATGATGGGGCTGGACGAGCGCCCGCACAGCGTTGATGGCGACACTCTCGAACCCCTGTTACGCCATGGGGTGCAGTGCATGTCCATCGGCTTGCTTGCCGGGCGTGACGAGGCCATGGTATGGCGCGGGCCGATGGCTGCGCGAGCCTTCGAGCAACTACTGCGCCAGACGCGGTGGGACAACTTGGATTACCTAATCGTCGATATGCCCCCTGGAACGGGAGACATGCCGTTGACCTTGGCGCAGCGTGCCCCGGTAACGGGCACCGTCGTCGTCACCACGCCGCAAGAAGTCGCGCTGCTCGATGCGCGCAAGGGGATACGGATGTTCGAAAAGGTCGGCGTGGCCGTGCTGGGGGTGGTCGAAAACATGGCTGCGCACGTTTGCAGCCAGTGTGGGCACGTCGAAGCGTTGTTTGGCGCGGAAGGCGGGCGCAAGCTGGCCGAGGAATGCAACACCACGCTACTCGGGAGCCTGCCTTTGTCGCTGGATGTGCGTGTCCAGGGGGATACCGGCATGCCGATAGCCATTGCCGATGCAGACACCCCGACAGCACGGAGCTTTCGCATGCTGGCGCACCGCGTGGGGCTGGCCGTGGCTGGCCTGGGCAAAGACTATTCGGAAAAATTTGGCACGATCGAAGTCGTGCATGGGGGCTAATTGAGCCAGGGCACCGAATGTGCGAGGCCCGGCGCCCTGAATAGCGCCGCAAAATTGCGCCGCAAAATAGCGTCAATATCGCGCGACTTCCGTCGCTCCTGCAACGGATGCAACGGTTAGTTCAGCACCATGCTGAGGCGGCGGCGGTAGGTGGAGACCAACGCAACCTGGGGGTCTTCCTGTTTGGCAGGCCCGGAGAGCACCTCGATGCCCCCGGCTGTCTTGCCTGGTACCGGGGCATTGCCCTTGGCGGGGGGGGGCGTGAGCAATTCGAGGATCGCGACCACGGTTTTGCGTGGGGCTTCGTCGGCCCATTTCTTGTCACGCATGACGATGTCGAGCAACTCGTCCATTGCTTTCGTCCACTCGCGGCGCTGCATCAGCCAGCGTGCTTTGGCAAAGCGGGTGTCGAAGTCGCGGGGGTTGGCGCGAATCTTCTCGTCGAACTGCTCCGCGTTCCAGTCGCGGTAGGGGCCTTCCAGCGTGGCGCGAATCGCTTCGACCCAGTGCGCCAGCGCCTCAAAAGCCAGTTTGCGGGGAATCTCCGACAACTTGGGCGCCAGGGCAGACTGCGCGCCGTCGAGATCCCCGGCATCGATGAGCAACCGCACGTAGCGAAAGCGGAGATCGTCGTTGGTGGAATCCATCTCCAGCGCTTCGGCCAATCTGGCGAGGGCTGCGTGGTGGTCTCCGGATTCGAGCAATGCGTCTGCTTCCTCGGTTTGCGCGCTGGCGGCGAGGGCCTCCGGGGTGGGCAGGTGCTTATCGAGAAAGGCGCGAACCTGCGCGGCGCTCTGTGCTCCGGCAAAGCCGTCTACGGGCCTGCCGCCGATCATCAGGATGCAAGTTGGGATGCTGCGCACCCCAAAGGCCTGCGAGAGCTGTGGCTCCTCGTCCGAATTGACTTTGGCAAGGAGGAAGCGCCCGTTGTACTCTTTTTCTACCTGCTCCAGCACGGGGCCTAGAGAGCGACACGGCCCACACCAGGCGGCGTAAAAGTCGAGCAAAACCGGGGTATCCAGGGAAGCTGCGGCGACTTCGGTCTCGAAATTGTCTAGGGTAACGTCGAACATGGGATGACAGACAGCGACAATGAAAGCTCCAAATACGGAGCGGAGGTGCGATGAAATCCTTGCAAGTGGGAGTGCTGATGGGGTCAGTCTCAGACTGGGACACCATGCAGCACGCGGTCGCCATTCTCCAGCAATTCGGTGTGGCCCATGAGGCCAAGGTCGTCTCAGCGCACCGAATGCCTGACGATATGTTCGAGTATGCGCAAACTGCCGTGGCCCGGGGGCTGAAAGCACTGATTGCCGGTGCGGGCGGCGCGGCGCACTTGCCGGGGATGCTTGCCGCCAAGACGACCTTGCCCGTCCTGGGGGTGCCGGTACCCTCGCGGCATCTGCATGGGGTGGATTCGCTGCACAGCATCGTCCAGATGCCACGGGGCATTCCGGTGGCCACCTTTGCGATCGGCGAGGCCGGCGCGGTCAATGCCGCGCTATTTGCCGTGGCGTTGCTGGCCAATTACGACATCGTCTTGCGCACGCGGCTGGAAGACTTTCGCGCACAGCAAACCCACGCTGCACGGTCGTCGGTGCTGCCGGATCAACCATGAACATGCGCTGCCACCTCCCTGGATCGGTACTTGGTGTGCTCGGCGGCGGGCAGCTCGGTCGCATGTTCGTGCATGCTGCCCAAGCCATGGGTTACGCCACCGCCGTGCTTGATCCTGATCCCGCCAGTCCGGCAGGGTTGATTGCCCACCACCACATTCGCACCGGCTACACCGATACCGTAGGGTTGACCGAGATGGCGCAGCGCTGCGCCGCAGTGACGACTGAGTTCGAGAATGTCCCGGCATCGTCGATGGAGACTCTGGGGCAATCGTTGCCTGTCCGACCTGCCGCACAGGCCGTGGCCGTTGCGCAGGATCGAATCCTGGAAAAAGCGCAGTTGTGTGCGTGCGGTGTTCCCGTCGCACCCTACGTGGTCGTGCAATCGACGGATGACCTCACTGCCATTGAGGATGCGCTGTTCCCCGGCATCCTCAAAACCGCCCGACTGGGTTACGACGGCAAGGGCCAGGTTCGCGTGATGCATTCCTCGCAGCTTGCGCGGGCCTGGGAAAGCCTGGGCCGCGTGCCCTGCGTATTCGAAAAAGCCTTGCCGCTCGACTTCGAGTGCTCGGTGCTCGTGGCGCGTGGCAGTGACGGATGCTGTGTGCATTACTGGCCGCAGCGCAATGTGCATGATGGGGGCATCCTGGCCGTGACGCGGGCGTATTTCGGGAATATGGATGCTGCCATTGCCCACCAAGTAATCGCGTTGACGGAAACCATCGCCACAAAGATGAACTATGTCGGCGTGTTGTGCGTCGAGTATTTCGTCCTCCAGGCAGGCACGCCGGAACACGCATTGCTGGGCGCTGTCGTTGCCAACGAAATGGCGCCTCGTCCCCACAACAGCGGTCACTACACGATCGATGCCTGCGATGTCTCGCAGTTCGCGCTGCAAGTGCGTACCCTGGCCGGGTTGCCGTTGGTGCAGCCGCGCCAGCACAGTGCTGCGGTGATGCTCAACCTGCTGGGCGATTTGTGGCCGGGTGTCACCAGCCCGCAGGGTGCCCAAGCAGGCGCTGCGGCATCAGAAGCTGGAGAAACCGGCTCGCCGCCGTGGGACAAGGTGCTTGCGTTGCCGGGGGCGCATCTGCACCTCTACGGCAAACCGCAGCCGCGCCCCGGCAGGAAGATGGGGCATCTGACGCTCACCGCCCCCACCGCAGACCAGGCAAACGCTACCGCGCTGGATGCGGTGCATCTGCTGGGGCTGCGTGAGTTTTGAGGTTCCAAGCGCCTTGCATGATCCTGCCTGGGGATTCGCCACAAGCCATTGAGCAATGCGCACGCCATCTGCGCGGTGGCGGGCTGGTGGGGTTGCCTACGGAAACGGTATACGGCTTGGCAGCGAATGCGCACGACGATGCTGCTGTTGCACGCATCTTTGCCGCCAAGGGCAGACCTGCCGACCATCCCCTCATCATCCATGTGGCGGGCGTGCAGGCGTTGGGCCACTTTGCGCACGGTGTCCCGGCGTATTGCACGGCGTTGCTGCAAGCGTTCTGGCCCGGGCCGTTGACAGTCGTGTTGCGCAGAAATACGGGGATGGCGATGGCGGCGTCGGGGGGGCATGGCACGATTGCCTTGCGTTGCCCCGCGCACCCCGTGGCGCAAGCCTTGCTGGCCAAGCTGGCCGATGCCGCTGCGGGCGGTGCATGTTGGGGATCGCAGGTATGGGGGCTGGCCGCGCCCAGTGCCAACCGCTTCGGCAAGGTCAGCCCGACTACGGCGCAGCATGTGGCCGAGGAATTCGGGGAGGCTTTCCCCGTGCTCGACGGCGGCCCCTGCGCCGTCGGGATCGAATCGACGATCGTCGACTGCACGCACGACCGGCCTGTGCTGTTGCGCCCTGGGGTGTTGACCGGGCAGGCGCTGCACGAAGCGTGCGGAGTCGCCTTGGCTGCCCCTACACAGGCGCAGCAACCGGTTCGGGCGCCGGGAACCCTGGCCTCGCACTACGCGCCGCGTGCGCGGGTTCGGTTGCTGGAGGAACAGGCCTTGCGTGATGCACTGCATACCCTGCCTCCGACTGCTGCACAACGGGTGGCAGTCTGGTCACGATGGGAGGATGCCCCCACGGCGATCCGCCAATGCACGATGCCCGATGTCGCCGCCGAAGCAGCACGGCAACTCTTTGCCGTGCTGCGGAACTACGACGCAGAAGGCGTCGAAGAAATCTGGGTGCAAACCGTTCCCGACTCTCCAGAGTGGGAGGGAGTGCGGGATCGCTTGCAACGGGCTGCGGCGACGTGGACGCATACCGATTGACGCGGGATCCACCCCCGCCGTTCCTCGCCCCTCGCCAATCCATCTCTCACCAATCAATCCGCTGCCGCTTGCAGCGACAACCCTGCGTGTTCGCGCAGCGGGTGGAAGTGGATGTGGGGGAAGCGCTCCTGCGCAAGCCGGATGTCGTACGGGCTGGTGCAGAGAAAAGCCAGGGCGTCGGAGGCATCGCGTGCCATGCGCTGGGGGTAGGCGTCGGTGAACGCACGCAACTCCGCAGGGGTATCTGCCGTGATCCATCTTGCGCCCATGTACGGGCAGCCTTCGAGCTGCACGGCGGTGTCGTATTCGGTCTGCAAGCGGTGTTGCACCACGTCGAATTGCAGTGGCCCTACCGCTGCGAGCAGGGCGTTGCCCCCGATCTCTGGGCGAAAGACCTGAATCGCGCCTTCCTCGCCAAGCTGTGCCAAACCTTGCTGAAGCTGTTTGGTACGTAGAGGGTTTTTGAGGAGGACGGTGCGGAATAGCTCTGGGGCGAAGAAAGGCAGGCCGGTGTAGAGCAACTGGATCGACCCGTCGGTGATCGTGTCTCCCAATTGCACACCCCCGTGGGTGGTCAGGCCGACGATGTCGCCGGCGTAGGCTTCGAGCACGGCTTCGCGGCGTTGGCTCATGAAGGTGACGACGCTCGTCGGGCGCAGTTCCTTGCCTGTTCGCAGCACCTTGAGACGCATCCCCGGCGCATAGTGGCCGCTGACGACGCGAACAAAGGCGATGCGGTCACGGTGGTTGGCATCCATGTTTGCCTGCACCTTGAAGACCACGCCGGTGAACGCTGCGTCGTCCGGCTGCACGACGAGGGGCTTCCGATCCGGGATCGACAGCCCCGTTCGGGGACACGGCGCGGGGGCGAGATCGACGAGCGCGTCGAGCACTTCCCGCACGCCGAAGTTGTTGACCCCGGAGCCGAAAAACACCGGAGTTTGGCGCGCAGCCAGGAACTCCGCATGGTCGAAGGCTGGGGTGGCCCCCATCGCAAGCTCCAGGCTTTCTGCGGCATGGGGCCAGGTGGAGGGAAAGCGTTGGTGCAGGGCGGCCGCATTGGTCAGCGGCAGCGTTGCAAAGTCCTGTGGACGCCGATCCGACCCCGGTTCGAAGACTGTCATCGTCTGCGTGTGCAGGTCGACGATCCCGCCGAAGGTTTTGCCTTGGCCCACCGGCCACGTCATCGGTGCGCAGGGCATACCCAGTTCGCGCTCGACCTCGTCGAGCAGGTCCAAGGGATCGCGTACCTCGCGATCCATCTTGTTGACGAAGGTCAGGATCGGGGTATTGCGCTGGCGGCAGACTTCGATGAGCTTGCGCGTTTGCGACTCGACCCCGTTGGCTGCGTCGATGACCATCAGCGCGCAATCGACGGCGGTGAGCACCCGGTAGGTGTCTTCGGAAAAATCCCGGTGCCCAGGGGTGTCGAGCAGGTTGATGACATGGTCGCGGTACACCATTTGCATCACGCTCGAAGCTACGGAAATGCCACGCTGTTTTTCGATCTCCATCCAGTCGCTCGTCGCATGGCGCGTGGCCTTGCGTGCCTTGACGCTACCGGCGATCTGAATCGCGCCGGAAAACAGCAGGAGTTTTTCCGTCAGCGTGGTCTTGCCTGCGTCCGGGTGCGAAATGATGGCGAAAGTCCGACGGCGACGGGTTTCCTGGGCAAAGGACACGGGGAATCCTTGAAAGAGGGAACAGGCAAGAGGGAAAAGGCTGGGCGCCTATCCCATAGTATCCACGCCATTTCCTGGCATTTGGCGGTGCATTCGCTTGGGGCACAATGCCGAAGCGCCGTGCCCTGGAAGAGCATCGGGGCGGCGCAGTAAGCCTTTGAGGAGAGCGCCAACATGACCATTCAGTCCATCGCCACACAGCCTTTCGACGGGCAGCGCCCGGGAACCTCGGGGCTGCGCAAGAAGACGTCTGTGTTCTTGCAGCCGATGTACCTCGAAAACTTCGTGCAGGCGTTGCTGGATGTGCTCAACGACTCCCTTGCAGGGGGCCAGGCGCTCCTGGGCAAGACCTTGGTTTTGGGCGGGGATGGGCGGTACCACAACAGCGTGGCTGTCCAGACCATCCTCAAGATTGCAGCAGCCAACGGTTTGGGGCGCATCCTGTTGGGGCAGGACGGATTGTTGTCCACGCCTGCGGCGAGCGCGGTGATTCGCAGTCGCAACGTTTTTGGCGGGATCGTCCTGTCTGCCAGCCACAACCCTGGGGGGGTGGAAGGCGACTTTGGCATCAAGTACAACGCTGGCAATGGGGGGCCTGCCCCCGAGTCGCTCACCGAAGCCGTGTACGTACGGACGCAAGCCATCACGCAAGTGCGGATCAGCGATGCACCCGATGTGCCGATCGATCAACTCGGCATCCATTGGGTGGAGCGGATGCGTGTCGAAGTCATCGATTCCGTCGCCGATTACGCCGCGCTGATGCGGTCTCTGTTCGATTTCGGGATGTTGCGCGGGATGTTTGCGCACGGATTTTCGATGCGGCTCGACGCGATGAACGCCGTCGGGGGGATTTATGCCAAAGCCATTCTGGAAGGGGAACTGGAAGCGCCGCACGGCACGGTCGTCAACGCTGTTCCGCTCGAAGACTTCGGCGGGCTGCACCCTGACCCTAACCCCGTGTACGCCGCCGATCTTGTCGCGCACATGGCTGGCCCCAATGCGCCCGACTTTGGCGCCGCGCTCGATGGCGATGCCGACCGCAACATGATTCTGGGGCGCAACTTTCTCGTCACGCCTTCGGATAGCCTAGCCGTGCTGACCGCCCAGGCGCGTTGCATTCCTGCGTACCACGATGGGTTGCGCGGGGTGGCGCGGTCGATGCCTACCTCCACCGCAGTGGATCGGGTGGCCAAGGCACTGGGGATCGATTGCTACGAAACGCCTACAGGCTGGAAATTCTTCGGCAATCTGCTTGATGCCGACAAGGTGACGATCTGCGGCGAGGAAAGCTACGGCGCAGGCTCCAGCCACGTCCGGGAAAAGGATGGGCTATGGGCCGTGTTGTGCTGGCTCAGCCTGCAAGGGGTAACGGGTTCTTCCGTCGAGACCCTGGTGCGCGAGCACTGGAAGACGTATGGGCGCAATTACTACTCTCGGCACGACTACGAGGGCATCCCCACCGACGCTGCGCGTGCCCTGATGGTTGCGCTGGAAGAGCAAGGCGCTGCGCAGCAGGGAAAGCAGTTCGGGCCGCGTGTTCTCACCCAGGCGGACAACTTTGCTTACACCGACCCCGTGGACGGATCGCGGGCTGCCGGGCAAGGTATCCGCTGGATCTTCGACGACGGATCGCGGATCGTGTTCCGCCTGTCGGGTACGGGAACGCAGGGGGCGACCCTGCGGGTGTACTTTGAGCACTACGAGGCAGATCCGCTGCGCCAGAACGAGCCTACCCAGCAGGCCCTGGCGGATTGGATCGACTTGGCCCAATCGCTAGGCCAACTTCGTGAACGAACGGGGATGGATGCCCCTACCGTGGTCACTTGATGGGTATCGAATCGCTGCGTGCGCTGGCAGCTTGGGGAAGGGCTGCTGCGTCGATGTCCATGCCCGTGTTGCCCTGGTGTGCCCGAAATGGGGCAAGAGTGTGGGCCAGGTTATGGGCCAAGTTATGGGTCCGGTTATGGGCAGGAAGGTGGGCAGGAGTGTGGGCATGTGGGCTAGGGCAGTGCTGCCGGTAGGGATGGTGCCGTGAGGGTTTTGCAAGTTAGTGCGGAGTTGTATCCCCTCGTCAAAACGGGGGGATTGGCGGACATCACCGGGGCGCTTCCTGCTGCGCTGCAAAGCGCGGGGTGCGAGGTCCGCGCCGTCCTGCCCGGCTTCGTGGGCGTGATGGTGGATCTGCAGGATTCCGTCCTGCTTGCGCATGTCGAAGCCCCCTGGGGGGAGCGCGTGGCCGTGCGATATGGTCGCTTGGCGACCATCAATCTGATGGCCTACGTCATCGACGTTCCCGGGTTGTATTTGCGCCGGGGAACGCCCTACGAGGACGAATACCGCCAGCCCCACGGCGACAACCATCGCCGCTTTGCCCTGTTGGGTTGGGTGGCAACCAAGCTTGCGTATGGGCTGGACCCTTTGTGGCAGCCCCAGGTGGTCCATAGCCACGACTGGCATGCGGGCCTGACCAGCGCTTACATGGCGTTCGTGACGCCGAAGGTACAGCGCGTTGCCAGTATCTTCACGATCCACAACCTGGCGTACCAGGGGGTGTTTCCGCCCAGCTACTTCTTTGATTTGGGTCTTCCACTCGAAGCATTCGGGGTCAACGGCGTCGAGTTCCACGGGCAACTGTCTTTCATGAAGGCAGGGTTGTTCTACTCGGACTACATCACGACGGTCAGCCCGACCTATGCACGCGAAATTCAGACCCCCGAGCAGGGGTGCGGACTCGACGGGCTTTTGCGTGCCCGTTCCGGTGCGCTGGTGGGAATCCTTAACGCGGTCGATGAATCCGTCTGGAACCCTGCTATCGATCCGCACATCCCTTTTTGCTACGACGCACGCACCCCATACGACAAGGTGCTGTGCAAGGCTGACTTTCAGCGGCGCGTGGGCCTGACCGTCCAGAACGAGGCACCGCTGTTTGGCATCGTCAGCCGACTGACAGAGCAAAAAGGGTTGTATCTGGTGCTGAGCGTGCTCGATACGATCCTGGGCCGTGGTGGCCAGCTTGTCGTATTGGGCACGGGGGATGCCTGGCTCGAAGCCGTGTTCCGCGAGCGCGCTGCGGCGCATCCGAAGTCGGTCTCCGTATGCATCGGCTACGACGAACCCTACGCGCACCGGGTGTTTGCTGCGACCGACGTCACGCTCGTTCCTTCGCGGTTCGAGCCTTGCGGGTTGACGCAAATGTACGGCTTGAAGTACGGTAGCCTGCCCTTGGTACACAGGGTGGGGGGGCTGGCTGATACCGTCATCGACTGCACGCTCGAAGACTTGGCGAATGGCTTGGCCAACGGTTTCGTTTTCGACGAGTTCACGATTCCGGCGTTCGACCGCGCCATTCTGCGGTCGTTTGCGCTGTATGGCAGGAGGTACGAATGGCTGCGCGTGTGCGAGTGCGCTATGCAGCAACGTCTGGGCTGGGAGACTGCTGCCCAAAAATACAAGGCGCTGTACCAGCAGCTTTGCGAGTGATCATGGACACGGGTGTGGAGCGTGGTGTCCCGTATCGTTACCGGGAAGGGGTTCGCGATGGATTTCTTTGAACACCAGCGTTGTTCGGGGGTGTTGCTGCACCCTACATCCCTGCCGGGGCCGCACGGGTCGGGCGATTTGGGCCCTAACAGCTACTACTTCGTCGATTGGCTCCACGCTGCGGGGCAGAGCTTGTGGCAGACCCTGCCTGTTGGCCCGGCGGGGTGTGGGGATTCGCCCTACATGGGAACGTCCGCCTTTGCCGGGAATCCCCTGCTCGTGGCATTCGAGCCGATGGTCGTTCGCGGCTGGATCGACGGGCACGCGCTGCATGCGACGTTCTCGGCCGAGCGTGTGCAGTATTCCTTGGTCAATCCCTGGAGGTTGGCGCGGCTGCGGGAGGCTTTCGAGGGGTTTGAGCGCAAGGCGACGGAAGAAGACCATGCAGCGATGCGCAGTTGGGCCAAGACGCAGCGGCACTGGTTGGACGACTACGTGCTCTTCATGGCGATCGATCACGCCATGCTTCCCGCGCAGTGGCCCGAGTGGCCGAGGGAGTTGGTCCAGCGTGACCCACAGGCCTTGCAGCAGGCGCGGGAAGACCATGCGGCGGAGATTGCGTTCTGGACTTTCGTGCAGTGGCAGTTCGACGTGCAATGGAAGGCGCTCAAAAGCTATGCCCATTCGCGGGGGGTGCGGATCGTGGGCGATATGCCCATCTTCGTGGCGCACCATAGCGCGGATTGTTGGGCACGGCCCGACCTGTTTCAGCTCGACGAGAAAGGCCACACTACCGTGGTGGCTGGGGTGCCGCCGGATTTTTTCTCGGCGACCGGCCAGCGTTGGGGCAACCCCTTGTACGACTGGGGCGCGATGCAGGCGGACGGCTACCGCTGGTGGGTTGCGCGGGTGCGGCGGCAACTGGAGCTGGCGGATGCCGTGCGCATTGACCACTTTCGCGGCTTCGTCGACTATTGGGAGATCCCCGCCGACGAGCCGACCGCGATTGCGGGACGCTGGCGTGCAGGGCCGGGGATGGAGCTATTCGAGGCACTGACCCGCGCACTGGGGGAACTACCCATCATTGCCGAGGATTTGGGGATCATCACGCCGGAAGTGACCGCGCTGCGCGAGCGTATCGGGCTACCCGGAATGCGCGTGCTCCAGTTCGCCTTCACCGAGGATATGGATCACCCCTTTCTGCCGCACAACTATGAGGCGAACACGGTGGTGTACATCGGCACCCACGACAACGACACGGTGCAGGGATGGTGGAAGGCGTGCAGCGCCCGGGAGCGCACATTGGCCAACCTCTACCTTGATGTCGAAGACCGGGAAGTGCATTGGGCCATGCTGCGTGCGGCGGCACTATCGGTAGCGCGCATGGCGATTTGCCAGTTTCAGGACGTGCTGGGCCTCGACACCACGCACCGCATGAACACCCCGGGAACGACGGGGGACTGCTGGTCGTGGCGCTTTCAGTGGGAATGGGTACACCACGACATGGGAGAACGCCTGCTGCGCTTGACGGCGGTCAGCGGACGCTGCCCGCTCGATCGGATCCATTTGCCGCATTGAACCCAGATAGTCCATGAGGCGCACCTTCGGTGCTGTTTGCCTCGCCACTGCATCCACCTGCCCTGCAAACCCGAATGAACAATCTGGGTGGAATCTAGGATGATTAACGCATCTACACTTATTGGATGAACACGCGCTACTTCTGGGATGACGCCAAGCGGCAGGGCAATCTCGAAAAGCACGGCCTCGATTTCTCTGACGCTGATCTGGTGCTGACGAGCAACTACCGGCTGGATTTGCCCAGCGAAAGGAATGGCGAGCGACGGGTGCAGTCCTTTGCTTATGTGTTCGAGGTGCTCACGGTGTTGACTGTGGTGTTCCTGCCCGGTGCGGAAGGCTTGCGCATCATCAGTTTTCGCCGGGCCAACCGTTCAGAAAGAGAGGTTTACCATGACTGGCTCGACCATGACTGGCTCGAAAATAACGGCGATGACATCTGAAGAAATGCGCGCCCGCCGCGCCTGTGGCGAGGCTCAGACCGATTGGGCGCGGCTGCATCGCGAGCAGAAGGCGGACGCTGAACCCGAAGAAGACGAGGATTCGCCCGATGCAACGGCAGCCCTGCGCGAAGTCGTTACTCGCCGCAGGGCGGGTCGGCCAGCGGGCAGCGGCAGCAAGGAACAAGTGGCAATCCGCTTCGACCGGGAGGTTCTGGCCGCCTTTCGCGCTGCTGGGCCAGGCTGGCAGACGCGCATGAATGAGGCGCTCAAGGATTGGCTCAAGACGCATATACCGGCGTAGTGCCACGAGAAAGAGCAGGGAATGGGGGTTTGCCTTGATGGTTTGATTGTTCCCACCATCAATACCGCACCAAACACCGGTATTCCAACGTACTGCTCCCTTGCGGTGGAACGCGGACCTTCCACACTGCGGTGTGGCTGGCGTCTTTGCTGTGCGGGTGACTTTCGCTCAGGATTTGCCAGTCTCCGGGCATCGGTTCCTGGACGGTCACGGTGACGGCCTCCGATTTGGCATTGCGCAATACCACTTGGTAGGCGCTTTCGAACCGGTAGTTGTACTTTCCGCTGGCGCTCAGTTTTTGGAAATCGGTTTGCTTTTTGTCGGCAGTCACGTCGAAAGCGTCGCCCAGTTTCAGGCGTACTTTTTCGTTTTTGGGCGTGTGGTCCATCGTGTCTTCGCCAATGAATTGCCCGTTGCCGGAACGGTCTTTTTTGTATACGCGAACCACGCCTTTGGGTAAAGGCATTCCGAGTTTTTCGCTTTCCTTATTTTCAAATTCCAGAAATACGCCAATTTTGATTTTCTGGCCGATATTGCCGTAGCTGCTTTGGTAGTAATAGTCATTGCCACGCAATAAATATTCTTTGCGTACCGGCACCCCGGCGGCGGAAAGCAACGCCACCTGTTTGGTCTGGTTTTCGGCAATCGTGGTGGGCCGGTCGAGCGTATACAGGTGGTATTCGAACAGGCTTTCTTCCGTCATCTCTTTGCTGGCTGCAGTCACTGCGGGGGCAAGCATGGCATCCATCTGCGCTCTGCCTCTGCGCTGTGGGTGAACTTGATGCACATCGCCGGCTACCAATTGCAGTCGCGCATTGTTGTACGTTGCGCCACTGGTGTTGGTGAGCGTGACCCATCCAGAAATGTCGAATTGGTCCTCGTTGGCATGTAGTTCGAGAACATAGTCGGCTTGCCAGGCTAATCCACCGGTCAGGTAACTCAATTCGACATTTTGTTCTGGAGCACCTGTGTTGTCCAGCAACATGACCAGCGTGGGGCGGTCTCGCAAATTGGCCGGAACGTTGCCATACACGATGCGACCGGGAATACCCGTTTCAATACGGTCGCCGATTTTCAGCACTACGCCCTGGTTGGCGGCAAGCACCTGCGCGGATTCGGTGGTTTCTTGCCCTGCAGGCGCGTTGCGGATGATTTGTACGGTATGCCCAACGTATTTCTCCAGCAATTTCTGTGGCGTCAACAAATCGAAATCAAAGTTCTGTTCCAGCACAGACAAACTTCCGGGTGCGCTCACGCTACGCAACAAGGCAGTTTCCGCCCGCATTTTTGCGCTGATATCCCGAAAAGCGAGCGTGGATGATCCATGGGGCAGATGGACCGTGCGTTGGTCTTTGACGAGCGCGAGGTTTTCGTTGTAAATGGTGACGGACACTTCTTTTTGGTCGCTCAATGTGCTGCGTTGCTCTGCAGATTGGGCCGAAACATTGCTAACCAATATCAAGAAAATCGAAGCGATCAGAAATGGTTGCATGGTGAATCCTTGTAGGCTATGGTCAAAAAGAAGAATGTGATTTTGCATTGCGCACAATGGTAGTGCGCAATATGCTTTTGTGCGTTGGTAGCGCGCTGCTGTGTTGTGAAGGCTTTATGCGCTTGGAGCATGTAGTAGGTGCGACGCCAAGCTGCGATGGTGTCTGGTGGTGGCTGGCCGATGGGGGCTGGCTCAGCGCAGCAATGTCAGGTATTCGGGCCGTTTGGTGGCCATGCCGGGGAAGCTGCGCAGGATATGGCGGAATTCTTCGGGGGTGATGCCGTAGAGGCGTGCGGTGATTTGGTCGTTGTGGGCGCGGAGCTTGTCGCGGGCTTTGGCGGTGGTGGGGACATCAGTTTTTTGCACTGCGCAGAGTGGCGCGAGGTCGGCGAAGTCGTCCCAACTGGAGGCCAAGGTCAATAGCATGGCGTTGCGGGCGAGCTGGGCGTAGTCGGGGTTGGCGCGGATGGCTTCATCGCTGGGCTGAGGGATGGGCAGGCGGTAGAGGTAGGTTTGGTTGACGTTGATTTGGATCATCTGGCGTGCAATCCAGTCCACGATCAAGCTGTTGAACCACGCCAAAGCAAACAGCAATCGCAGGGGTGAGGTGCCGATGGCGGTCACGCCCCCCTGTGGGATTTGTGCATAGGTTTTGCAGATGCAGTAGTTGAGGGAGTTGCCCACGCCACAGTGTTTGGGTAGCAGGGTACCGATCAGGGTCCGCTCATTGGTATCGCTGGCGATGGCGCGCAACGCCAGCCGCACGAATTCCCGGTCAAACCGCACCGACGTTGCGTACTGGGCGACTTTGTTGCCTGTCAGGCCCAAGTCCTGCGCCATGCGATGCAATTCCTTGCTTCGCAGCCGTTCGTCGAGCGCAGAGGGATCGAGCCAGTACCGGGGCTTGGCATGGAGATGGCTGAATTGCCAGATCATCTTGCCCTCGAACAACGGCAGCAGGTCGGGCGCTTCCTGCTCGATGAACAAATCCCGGTCCTGCGTCATATCCAGCTCGCGGCGGAAGTCCAACCAATCAGCGGACAGCGCCGGGAAAGCGCCATAGCACTTGCGAAGCAAGGGCAGATCGGCTGCATCGTGCAGCTCCATCAACGCCCATTGTTCTGGGGAAAGGGCTTGGATGGTGGCCAGGGGGTAGGGAATGTGGGTCTGGGGTCGGTGCAGGTCGTCGGGGTCCAGCATGTAGAACGCCGTATCGATGATGGGCGTGTAGTCGGCGCTGGCTGCAACGGGCGGTGTGTTAATCACCTGCACCATGGCGAATTTGTAACTGCGATGCACGTCCAGAAAGATGGCTTTACGGTTCTCAAAGCTGTAGAAGAACGGAACCTGGCAGTGCGTGAAAAGGTGTTTGCGCAGGATCGTCGATCCTTCCTCGAACATCAGCGCGCTGGGCAGCACGTAACTCAGGCTGCCGCCCTGGTTGAGCAGGGCGAGGTTGCGTTCGACGAACAGGCGGAAGAGGTTGCCGTCGCCGGGGCCTTTGTTGAGGGGGAAGGCGGCCTTGTAGTACTCGTTGTGGACTTCCATCTGGCGCTGCGCATCGCGGTATTCGGCGGCGATGTGGGGGAATGCGAGCAGGCGCTTGCGAACGGCGTCTTTCTGCGCCTTGGAAAGGCTGCGGTAGTTGCTGTGGTACTGGGGGAAGCAGTCGGAATCGGCGAACTTGGTTTTGTCCCAGGGCGGGTTGCCGACGATGATGTCGAAGCCTGTGTTCGTCCCCGCTTTGACGGACCCCGCGAAGGCTTCGGGGAATGCGACTTCATAGTGGAAGAAGTGGAACCGCCGCGTCATGTCGTCGATCTGGTCGAGCAGCGGGTTGCCGCGTTCGTCGAACAACTTTGTCAGCAGGTCTGGGGTTTTGTCGAGGGCCTCGCAGTCCGCAGTGCGGCCTTCGGCAAGCAGAACCCGGCGCGTGCAGACGAAGCTCAGCGCACGGGAGAGCAGGGCTAGCCTCGGGGCGATGCGGGCGTTCCAGAGATGCTTGGAATGTTCGACCTCGGATGCCGTCGTATCGTGCAGGGCGTCCAGCTCCTGCATGACGGAGCGCAGCTCGTCGAAGCGAGCGCCGAGCGTGCCGACGAAGAGATCGTCCTGCCGCAGCGCGGTGGCATGGAAGTCGAGGAACTCCTGCACGCTGGCGCCGAGCAGGGCGTTGCCATGCTGGATATGGTGTTCGATGAAAGACAGCGGCGTGCCGAAGAGGAAGGTGTCCATCCACAAGCTCAGCCGCGCTAGCTCGATGGCAAAGGGATTCAAGTCCACGCCAAAGATGCAGCGTTTGAGCAGAGCGCGTTTCAGAATCTTGGCATCGTCAGGGACGTAGTCGAGGTTCAGCAAAGCCAGTTGCCCGGCGATCTTGGAACGTTCTTCGGCGACGAGCTGCTGCAAGTCGGCATCGGTATCGAGCTGTTCCATGGCCAGGTCGGTCAGGTAGCCGAGCGCTTCGACGAGGAAGTGGCCGCTGCCGCAGGCGTTGTCCAGAATGCGCAAGTTGATCAACGGTTTGCCGAGGTTCCGGGCCTGGTCGATGGCGGCTTGGACGAGGGGTTGTGACAGCGCGGTCGGGGTGTAGAAACTGGCGGAGGCCTTGCGGGAGTTGTTGGCGCTTTTGAGGTAGACCTCGCCTTGGGCGATGTGGATTTCGCGCAGAGCGCGGAAGCCTTTTTCCTTGCGGAGGCAGGCGGCGTCGTAGGCATCGAAATAGGCTTCGATGGATTGGCCGCGTGTGGCGGAGGTTTCGTATTCGAGGTAGACGGCGTCCTGATCCGCTCTGGCGAAGCGGAATTCGAGCAGTCCTTCGTAGATGCGCCCGAGGTGTGTGACGCTCATGTGACGGAAGTCGCGGCGCGTATCGAAAAGGGTGTTGCCCTGGTGGGTGCGGAAGAAGAGCTTTTCGAGGACGGCGCGCAGCGTGGCGTTGTCGAGGATTTTGGGCTGGAGCAACAAAGGCGCACGCTGCGCATGGAACAACCCGCCGTTGAAGAGGGGGACATCAATGTCCGGCGCGCCTGTGTCGAGCATGCAAAAAAGCAGCTTGAGGGTATAGAGGCCATCATGCTGGGCGTTACGGATTCCGTCCAGATTGGCCAGGCTCCGAAAGAGGTTTGCGAGGCTGTAGCGCTGGTAGAAGGGGTGCAGCGCAAGGAGTTCGCGGTTTTTGTCCTCGAAGTAGACGATGAACAGAAGCCGGAAGAGGAGCACGACGCTGTTTTGGTAGACGCTGGCCAAATCGGCATCGGGGTTGGCGCGGGCGATGGCGCGGCCGAGGATTTCGAAGAGAGAGTCTTCGCCGTCGTAGCCGTAGATGACGGCTTTGAGGTTTTCTTCGACTTCGAGGGCGACGCGGGCGGATTCGGCGATGGCCGCTTCGATGGCGGTGGAGGCGCCTGTGGCGCGGGGAGGGGCGTAGGTATCGCGGCCAAAGAAGAACGCGAAAAGAGCGAGTGCGCGGGATTTTTCTGCGGGGTCGGTCAGTGCGCAGAGTGCCTGGAGGTCGAATTCGAGGAAGGTTTTGCGAGCGGTGATGCGGTCGGTGTCGTAGACGCGCCAGAAGCGGCCGTTGGTGAGAAAACCGAAGCGGACGCGCAGGGTGCTGAGGTAGTCCTGCAACTGGTGGTGAGGGTTGTAGGTACGGTCGGCCTTGCCGGTATCGAGGGGGATGCCCCATGCCTTGGATTCGCAGATGGCGGCGATGAGCGAGGGGTCTTTGCTGGCAAGGAAAGCGCCGTCCTGCCCAGGATCGCGCAGCAGACACCAGTCCGGCTTGGCGACCTTGCCTTGGACGGTGAGGATTTGCTGGACGATGCCGACCCAGCCCAGTTGGGCAAGAAGAGGGCCGATGAAACACTCTTCGAGCTGCGCCTCATTGCGCTGGCTTAAGGTGTGCGCGTCGAAGTGCGCGGCGAGCCAGGATTCGAGACCGTAGGGGATGGGTCGCTCGGCCAGTTCCAGGCTCTTGGCGGTCAGGTAGCTGTCGTCGAGCAGGGCATTGACCAGCCAGGTGTTGGCGGCAAATAGCGTGGATTGCATGGCGCTGGTTCCCTTCCGTCGCTCCCACAACGGGTATGGACTCCTCACCCCCGCTGGGGCTGCTGTTGCAGGAGCATCAGGCTATGGGCTTCGACCGTGATGGGCTGGTCCGTGGGGCCGGGCAGCGTGGTCGTTCCCTGGGGGTGACTGGTGTCGAGGACGCACCGCCAATGTCCTCGGGGTAGTTCGAAGAAGATGGGGCCAGTAGTCGGATTGAAGAGAAACAACACAGGGTGGATGCTGCGCCCTGGGCTGCGAATCAGGCAGGCAAGGGCCAGCATGTCATGGCGGTGCCAGTCTTCGTGGTGCAAGGGGGTGCCATTGGCATTCATCCATGCCACGTCGGGAATGCCATTGGCATCCGAGGTACCGCTGTACCAGGCGTTGGCAAAAGGTTGCAACTGGTGCCGCAGTGCGATCACGCGCTGGGTGAATGCGAGCAGGTCGTGATCCATCGCGAACCAGTCGATCCACGTGGTCGTGTTGTCTTGGCAATAGGGGTTGTTGTTGCCGTTTTGGGTATGGCCCACCTCGTCGCCAGCGCAAAGCATGGGGGTACCCTGGGCCAGCAACATCGTGGCAAGCAGGCTGCGTTGCAGTCGCTGGCGCAGGCGGTTGACGGCGGGGTCGTCCGTAGGGCCTTCGACGCCGCAGTTGCAGCTTAGGTTGTTGCCGTGGCCGTCGCGGTTGTCTTCCCCATTCGCGTGGTTATGCCGCTGGTCGTAGGTGACGAGGTCGTGCAGCGTGAACCCATCATGCGAGACCACATAGTTGATCGAATGGGAAGGCGAGCGGCGGTGGCGTTGGTACAGGTCGGAGGAAGCGCAGAGCCGCATCGCGAACTCCCCCCGGTGGCCCGATGCAACGGGAAAGCGCGAGGCGCTCTGCACCCAGTACCTGCGCATGCTGTCGCGAAACTGGTCGTTCCACTCGTGCCAGCTTTTGGGAAAGTTGCCCACCTGGTAGCCGTTGGGGCCGATGTCCCAGGGTTCCGCGATCATCTTGACGTGGCAGAGCACGGGATCCTGCGCGATGGCCATGAAAAACGCATGATTCGGCGTGAAACCGTTGTCGTCGCGGCCCAGCACGGGGGCCAGGTCAAAGCGGAAGCCATCGACGTGCATCGTCGTGACCCAGTAGCGCAGGCTGTCCAAGACAAGCCGCAGCGTGTAGGGGTGCTGGATGTTGAGCGTGTTGCCGCAACCGCTGTAGTTTTCGTATTGCGAGGGCTGGCGGGGAACCAGGCGGTAGTAGCTGGGGTTGTCCAGCCCGCGAAAGCTCAGCGTGGGGCCGGCGTCCCCGGCCTCGGAGGTGTGGTTGTAGACGACGTCGAGGATGACCTCGATACGTGCGGCGTGCAGGTTCTGCACCATCGTGCGGAACTCGTCATTGGGGGACAACCCCCCGAA
Organism: Candidatus Symbiobacter mobilis CR; assembly: GCF_000477435.1. Lineage (NCBI taxonomy): Bacteria > Pseudomonadati > Pseudomonadota > Betaproteobacteria > Burkholderiales > Comamonadaceae > Candidatus Symbiobacter > Candidatus Symbiobacter mobilis. Next base: position 1,585,817 of record NC_022576.1, on the reverse strand, counting down.
TCCGCTACATAGGCGCGGGTTTGGGCAGAAGAACCCGATGGTGTTGTAGCCCCAGTAGTTGCTCAGCCCCATGTTGACGAGGCGCTCTTCGCTGAGACAGTAATGCACGGGCATCAGGCTGATGGCCGTCACGCCCAACCGACGGAAATAGTCGATCGACGTCTGGTGCCCCAACCCGGCGAAGGTGCCGCGCAGCTCGGGTGGCAGCAGGGGCTGGAGCTTGGAGAAGCCCCGCACATGGCATTCGTAGAGCAACGTATCCGCCGGGCTGAGTCGCGGGGGGCGGTCGTTCTTCCAGTCGAAGGTGTCATGCACCACCCGCGCCTTGAGTGCGATGGTGGCGTTATCGCGCGTTTTGGCATGACCAGGGTACGAGGCCTCTGGGGTGAAATGCTCGTCGCCCCAGATGAAGTCACCGATGATGTCGCGTGCGTAGGGGTCGAGCAGCAGCTTGGAGGCATCGAAGCGCAGCCCACGGTCGGGCCGCCATGGGCCATAGGCGCGCAGGCCATAGACCAGTCCAGGCTTGGCATGGGGCAGATAGCCGTGCCAGACGTCGTTGGTACACGCAGGCAGACGTATGCGTGCGGTTTCCCGGCTGCCCAGCTCGTCGAAGATGCAGACGTCGATGGCCAAGGCGTTGGCGGAGAACACGGCAAAGTTGACGCCCTGGCCGTCGTAGGTCGCGCCCAGCGGCCATGGCCTGCCGTATTGCATGCTGTACAGCATTTACCGTGCAAGTCGCGAAGCGGCTTCTCGAAGCTCCCTTCGCCCGCAGGCGGGAGAGGGGAGGGGGGTGAGGGAAACGGCCATGACTGTCATGATTCGGGGCGTCTGCGCAATGTCATGGCCGTTAGCCCATCCACTCCAGAAACACGGCAGCCAGCGGGGGCAGGGTCAATACCACGGAATGCGGTTGGTTCTGCCAGGGTTCCGCAGTGGCCTCCACGGTGCCCAGACCGTCCGCAAAGGCATGCACGCCACTGCCGCCAAAGCGCTCGGCGTCGGTGTCGAGCCGCTCCGCATAGCCGCCCGGTCTGGGCACGCCCAGCCGGTACCCCGTCCACACGACTGGGGTGAAATTGCATACCACGACGACCAGCGAACGATCCCCCACGCCGCGCCGCGCGAAAGCAAGCACGCTGTGCTCGGCGTCGCCGTGATCGATCCAATGGAAGCCGTCGGGAACGAAGTCTTGCTGGTACAACGCCGGGGTATTGCGGTAGAGAGCGTTGAGCTCGCGAACGAGCTGTTGGATTCCCGCATGGGCGGGGTCGTCGAGCAGGTGCCAGTCCAGGCTGTGTTCGTAGTTCCACTCGCGATCCTGCCCGAACTCGCAGCCCATGAAGAGCAGCTTTTTGCCAGGGTGGGCGTACATGTACCCCAGAAAGACGCGCAGATTGGCGAATTGCTGCCAGCGGTCGCCCGGCATCTTGCGCAGCAGCGAGCCTTTGCCATGGACGACTTCGTCGTGCGAGATAGGCAGGACGAAGTTTTCGTGGAAGGCGTAGACCAGGCCGAACGTCAGCTCCTCTTGGTGGTATTTGCGGTGCACGGGGTCGCGGGCCATGTACGAGAGGGTGTCGTGCATCCAACCCATATTCCACTTGTAGTGGAACCCCAGCCCGCCGGTGTACGTGGGGCGGGAAACGCCGGGGTACGCGGTCGATTCTTCGGCGACGGTCATTGCATGGGGGCATTCCGCGCAGACGATCTCATTCATGCGGCGCAAGAACGAGATGGATTCCAGGTTTTCCCGTCCGCCATAGACGTTGGGAATCCATTCCCCCGGCTTGCGGCTGTAGTCGCGGTAGAGCATCGACGCAACGGCATCGACACGCAGCCCGTCCACGCCAAAGCGCTCCAGCCAGTAGAGCGCGTTGCCCAGCAGGTGGTTGCGCACTTCCGTGCGGCCCAGGTTGTAGATGTAGGTTTTCCAGTCGTTGTGGAAGCCTTCGCGCGGGTCGGCGTATTCGTACAGGTGCGTTCCGTCGAAGTACGCCAAGCCATGGGCGTCCCCCGGAAAGTGCGCGGGAACCCAATCCAGCAGCACGCCGATGCCCTGTGCGTGGCAGCGTTGCACTAGACGCGCCAGCCCGTCGGGGTCTCCGAAGCGTGCAGTCGGCGCGTACAGCCCCAGCGGCTGGTAGCCCCACGACCCGTCGTAGGGGTGTTCGCTGACCGGCAACAGTTCGATGTGCGTGAAGCCCATGTCCTGCACGTAGGCGATGAGCGACTGCGCGATCTCGTCCCAGTCCATGCAGCGGTTGCCGTCCTCTACGACGCGCTTCCACGAACCCAAATGCACTTCGTAGATGCTGATCGGCGCATCCAGAGCATTCGCCTGTTTGCGCTGAGGGGGAACGCGCACCGGGGGGGGCAAGGCGCGCACCACGCTGGCTGTTGCCGGGCGCAGCTCGCATTGCAGCGCGTAGGGGTCGGAGCGCAGAGGGAGGATGCTGCTGCCCGCGTGGCCGTCGTGCGCAAGGATCTCGTACTTGTAGACAGCCCCGGGGTGGACGCCGGGCAGGAACAGTTCCCAGATTCCGCATTCCTGGCGCAGCCGCATGGGATGGCGGCGTCCGTCCCAGTGGTTGAAGTCGCCGACCACGCTCACGCGCAGGGCATTTGGCGCCCACACGGCAAAGGTAGTGCCGGTCACATCAAGCAGAGTGCGGGGATGCGCGCCCATCACCTCGAAAGGCCGCAGGTGCGTGCCTTCGGCAAGGAGCCAGACGTCCATGTCGGAGAGCACCATCGGAAAGCGGTATGGGTCCTCAATGATGTCGTACACCTGCCCAGACCAGCGCACGCGCAGGCGGTACGGATCTGTGATGGCGATGGGCACTTCGCCTGCAAAGAACCCGGGGGCCAGCTTGTCCAGGCTGGCCAATTCCTTGCCATGGCCATCCACCACCGCCACGGATGTCGCGGTGGGTAGAAAGGCCCGCACGCAAGTGCGAGCGTGGGGGCCATGGTGTGGCCCCAGGATCGAGAAGGGATCGCCGTGGCGGGCCTGGCAGATTGCGGCGATCTCGGACTGCATGGTCACCAAGGCGTCAACGCAGGTCGGGTTGCACGCGCCAGATGCGGCGTGCGTATTCTTCGATCGCGCGGTCGGAGGAGAACATGCCCATCCCGGCTACGTTGCGGATGGCCTTATTCACCCACAGCTCGGGCTGGCGGTAGACCTCATCGACTTTGGTTTGCATCGCCACGTAGGAGGCATAGTCCGCCAGCAGCATGTAGTGGTCTCCCTGCCAGACGAGGGTATCGACCAGCCCACGGTAGCGGTCAGGTTCGTCGGGCGAGAACTGCCCGCTGGCAATGGCGTCGAGCACGGCCTTGAGCGCGGGGTTTTGCTGGTAATAGTCCACGGGGTGGTACCCCGCGATGCGCAGCGCCCGCACTTCCGGGGTCTTCAGCCCGAAGATGAAGATGTTTTCGTCACCCACGTTCTGGCGAATCTCGATGTTGGCGCCGTCGTCCGTGCCGATGGTCAGCGCGCCATTGAGCGCCAGCTTCATATTGCCGGTGCCCGAGGCTTCCGTGCCTGCCGTCGAGATTTGTTCGGAAAGGTCTGCGCCGGGCAGGATGATTTCTGCGACAGACACCCCGTAGTTCGGCACGAAGACGACTTTGAGGCGGTCACCGACGCGGGGATCGTTGTTGATCGTCGTGCCAATGTCGTGGATCAGGCGGATGATCGATTTGGCAGTTTGGTAGCTTGATGCCGCTTTGCCCGCAAAGATGACCGTGCGTGGCACCCAGTCTGCCTTGGGGTCGGCCAGGATGGCCTGGTAGCGGGTGACGACATGCAAGACGTTGAGCAGTTGGCGCTTGTATTCGTGGATGCGCTTGACATGCACGTCAAACATGCTTTCGGGGTTGACTTCGATCCCCGTGGTGTGCGCGATGTGCTGCGCCAGCCGCGCCTTATTGGCGCGCTTGACAGTCATGAAACGGCGAACGAAGTCGATGTCGGCCAAGTGGTTGTGTAGCCGTTGCAGTTCTTCCAGGTGCAGGCGCCAAGTCTGTCCCAGCGTTTCGTCGAGTAGCTCGGCAAGCCCATGGTTGGCTTGCGCCAGCCAGCGCCGGGGGGTAATGCCGTTGGTCACATTGGTGAAGCGCTCGGGCCAGATGGCCGCGAAGTCGGCAAAGACTGTCGTCGTCAGCAGCTCGGAGTGCAGCGCCGAGACGCCGTTGATATGGTGGCTGGCAACGACGGACAAGTGCGCCATGCGAACGCGGCGCTCGCCGGAGTCGTCGATCAGCGAGAGCCGCTGGATGAAAGGCTTGTCGTTGGGGCGTAAGCGAGCGGCGTAGTCCAGGAATTCCTTGTTGATGCGGAAGATGATTTCCATGTGGCGCGGCAGCACGGACTGCATCAGGGCCACGTCCCACGTTTCCAGCGCCTCGGGCATCAGGGTGTGGTTGGTATACGAAAACACGGCTTTGCACAGGTTCCACGCCTTGTTCCACGGCATGGCCCGGTCGTCGTGGAGGATGCGCATCAGCTCTGCCACAGCGATGGCGGGGTGCGTGTCGTTCAGGTGGATGGCGACGTGTTCGGCAAGGTTTTCCAGCCCGGGGTGTTCTTCCAGGTGGCGGTGGATCAAGTCCTGGATCGACGCGCTGACGAAGAAGTATTCCTGCTTGAGCCGCAGCTCGCGACCGGCGGGCGTGCTGTCGTTGGGGTACAGCACCCAGGAGATGTTTTCGTACTCGTTTTTGGTGCTCGCTGCGCGGCCATAGTCACCGAGGTTGAATGCGCGCAGGTCGATGAGGTCGGGGGCCACGGCCTTCCACAGCCGCAGCGTGCTGACCTTGTCGGTACCGTGCCCAGGGATGACCATGTCATAGGCTTTGGCAGTCACTTCCCCGGCGGGTGCCCAGCGGGCGACGTCGTTTTCGTGCGTGACCCACCCGCCGAAGCGGACGGGGTACGCGATGTGGGGGCGCGGGAATTCCCAAATCGTCCCGTCCTTGAGCCAGGAATCGGGGTTTTCCATCTGACAGCCATTGAGGATGTGCTGCGCGAACATTCCGTACTCATAGCGAATGCCATAGCCAAAGGAAGGCAGCCCCAGCGTGGCCATCGAATCGAGGAAACACGAGGCCAGTCGGCCCAGGCCCCCGTTGCCCAGCGCAGCGTCCAGCTCCAGGCTGGCGATGTCTTCCATGGATTTGGCGCGCTGCATCAGCACGGTGGCGGTCTCTTGCGTTAGCCCCAGCGCGGCGAGGGCATTGCAGAGCGTGCGCCCCATCAGGAATTCCATCGATAGGTACACCACGCGGCGAGCCTTGCCGTTGCGTTCCTGTTCCTGGTTTTGTACCCATCGTTCACTCAGCTCGGCGCGTGCGATGTGGGAGACGGCCTGCACCAAATCGACTGGGGTGGCGCGTCGGGGTTCGACGCCGATGGTGTGCAGCAGATGGTCGTCCACGAGCTGGCTGAGCGAGGCGGGAGGGGGGGAAGCGTTCATGATCGATCCTTTCGGTCAAGAAAAGCCGCGCAGCACACCAACTACACCTGGCGTTCCATCACACCGGCGGCAGGGAGGCAGCGGGGAGCGGAGGAAAAAAAGGGGGGAAAGAAAAGCGAATACCCCGCCATGGGCGGGGACACAACAAAAAGCGGCCACAAGGGCCGCAGGGTTCCGTTCCGATTTAGCGGACAGCGCCGACTTCGGCGACGGCCAGCGCGCTCATGTTGACCACACGGCGCACGGTGCTGGACGGAGTCAACACATGCGCCACGCCGGCGGTGCCAAGCAGGATAGGCCCGACTGTCACCCCATTGCTGCCAGTCATCTTGAGGACGTTGAAAAGGATGTTGGCTGCGTCGAGGTTCGGGCAGATCAACACATTGGCCTGATCGTGCAGTGTCGAAGCGGGCAGGGCGGTTTTGCGCACCGATTCGCTCAACGCGGCATCGCCTTGTAGTTCGCCGTCGCATTCGACGTTCGGGCACGCAGCGCGGAACAATTCCGTGGCGCGGCGCATCTTGCGCGCTGAAGCACGCTGCGAAGAACCATAGTTGGAGTGCGAGAGGAACGCCACCTTGGCGGTCAGGCCGAAGCGCCGCACTTCGTCCGAAGCCATTTGCGCGATGGCGCAGAGTTGCTCGGGGGTGGGGTCTTCGTTGACGAAGGTGTCTGCCACAAAAATGCAACGGTGCTCCAGCATCAGCGCATTGAGCGTGGCCAGCACTTCGGCGCCCTGGCGCAAGCCCAAGATGTTGCGTACGTGGGACAAGTGCGTATCGAAGCCTCCGTGCAGGCCACAGAGCATGGCGTCGGCTTCGCCGAGCTGCACCATCAGCGCGGCAAGCACCGTGGGGTCATTGCGGACGATAGTCTGCGCGGCGTGAGGCGTGATGCCATCGCGCCCCATCTTCTGGTGGTAGGCATCGACGTACCGTGCGAAGTCCGGCGCCTCCTGTGGGTCGATGCATTCGAGGTCGCGGCCCACCTGCATTCGCAACCCTGCCTTGGCGATACGTGCCTGAATCACCTCGGTGCGGCCGATCAGGATGGGTTTGACCAGCGCGTTTTCGGTAACGACCTGCACCGCACGCAGCACGCGCTCGTCTTCGCCTTCCGCGTAGACCACGCGCTTGGCCGGGGCATTGCGTGCGGCGTTGAAGACGGGTTCCATCAACAGGCCGGTGGAATAGACGAATCGCGCAAGCTCACGCCGGTAGGCTTCCATGTCTTCGATCGGGCGCGTGGCCACGCCGGACTTGCGTGCCGCTTCCGCCACGGCGGGGGCGATGCGCAGGATCAGGCGGGAATCGAAAGGCTTGGGGATGATGAATTCCGGCCCAAAAGCCAAGTCTTGCCCGGCATAGGCGCTGGCTACTTCCTCGCTGACGTCGGCCTTGGCGAGTTCGGCGATTTCACGCACGCACGCCAGTTTCATTTCCTCGGTGATCTTCGTCGCACCGCAGTCGAGCGCGCCACGGAAGATGTAGGGGAAGCAAAGGACGTTGTTGACTTGGTTGGGGTAATCCGACCGGCCCGTGGCGATGATGCAGTCTGGCCGCGCTTCCTTGGCCAGTTCGGGGCGGATTTCCGGCTCGGGGTTGGCAAGCGCCAAGATGATGGGCTTGTCAGCCATCGAACGCACCATGTCCGGCGAAACGACCCCCGCCGTCGAGCAGCCGAGGAAGACATCGGCGCCACGCATGGCATCTGCCAGGGTACGCATGTCCGTGTCTTTCGCAAAACGCGCCTTGGATGCGTCATAGCCGCCGGGGCGGCCCGTGTAGACGACGCCTTTGGAGTCGCAAATCACGATGTTCTTGACCTGCACCCCCAAGCCCACCATCACCGTAAGGCAGGCTATCGCCGCCGCCCCCGCGCCGGAAACAGCCACGCGAACGTCGGCGATGTTTTTGCCGACGAGTTCGAGCGCATTGAGCAATGCTGCGCTGGAAATGATCGCGGTGCCGTGCTGGTCGTCATGAAAGACGGGGATGCCCATGCGCTCGCTGAGTTTTTGCTCAATGTAGAAGCACTCCGGCGCCTTGATGTCTTCCAGGTTGATGCCGCCGAGGGTGGGTTCGAGCGAGGCGATGATGTCGATGAGTTTGTCGGGGTCATGCTCGGCAATTTCGATGTCGAAGACGTCGATCCCCGCGAATTTCTTGAACAGGCACCCCTTGCCTTCCATCACTGGCTTGCCGGCGAGCGGGCCGATGTCCCCCAGGCCGAGCACGGCCGTACCGTTGGTGACGACGGCCACCAGATTCCCCCGACTGGTGTATTCATGAGCCAACGCAGGGTCAGCCTGGATTTCCAGGCACGGGTATGCCACGCCGGGGGAGTAGGCCAGCGAGAGATCACGTTGGTTGTGCAACGGTTTGGTGGCATTGACCGTGATCTTTCCATGCCGTGGAGTGCGGTGGTACTCCGTCGCGGCATCGCGCAGGGCCTGCTCTGCGGGGGACAGCTTGTTGCTCATGAAGGCTCCTTGGGGAAATGAAACGGGCGCTACTGTACTCCCGCCGAATTCCTGTATCGTCTGCCCATCCGCACACGGAGTAGCAAGGCTGGAAAGCAAGGAACGGCGCGGGTTGCAGGGGGTGCAAGGTTGCAGGGGCGCGCCCGAGAGTGCTGCTGGCGGCACCCCCAGATTCGTTGCCAGTAGCGCAATCGGGTGCGTAGCGCGCTCCCCCACAGGGCGAACTCCATCGAAGGCACAAATACCACGAAGGCACAAATACCAATATGCATAACGATGTCACGCAGTACACAAGCGGTCAACGGAGGAAGCCAAGTCTTGCTATGGGATAAGCTGCAAAAAATGAACCGCAAAAAACTCCCAATCGGAATTCAGACATTTCGTGAAATCATTGAGGATGGGCATTATTACGTTGATAAAACTTCCTATGCCCTGCAATTGATTGAACAGGGCAAATACTATTTTCTTTCTCGCCCACGCCGCTTCGGGAAAAGCTTGTTTGTAGACACCCTGAAAGAATTGTTTGAGGGAAACCAGGCATTGTTCATGGGTCTGGCCGCTGAAAACCGCTGGGATTGGAACAAAAAACACCCCGTGATTCGCATTAGTTTTGCAGTGGGTGTATTTCGCAACCGTACTGAACTGGATCAGCGCCTGTATGAGATTTTGCTGGATCACCAGAATACGTTGGGTGTGCAATGTCAGCACCACAGCCTGGGTGGACAGTTTGAAGAACTCTTGGCGCTTGCGCATCGAAAAACAGGCCAGCGCGTCGTGGTGCTGGTAGATGAATACGATAAACCCATCTTGGATAACCTCGAAAACCGGGATGCAGCCATTGCCATGCGCGAGGGGCTGAAAAATTTTTATTCTGTGCTCAAGGGCGCAGACCAACATATCCGGTTTCTTTTTATGACCGGTGTCTCCAAATTCAGCAAAGTCAGTTTGTTTTCGGGGTTGAACAACCTGATCGACATTACCTTGGAATCTGAGTACAGCGATCTTTGCGGGTACACTGACGACGACATCGACACCGTATTTGCTACGGAACTACCCACTATTGATAGAATTATGTTACGTGACTGGTACAACGGCTACAACTGGCTGGGAAGATCAGTCTATAACCCGTTCTGCGTCTTGCAACTGTTCAGAACCAAAAAATATCACCCCCATTGGTTTGGAACCGGCACGCCGGAATTTGTCATCAAACTCCTGCGCCAGCGCCAGCAATTCACGCCGGATCTTTCGCGCATGGTGGCGTCGAGCGCCTTGCTCTCGACTTTTGACGTGGATGACATGCCGCTCGAAGCCCTGCTGTTTCAAACTGGCTATTTGACCGTTGACAGTTGTGATGACACGATACCGGGCCAGCTCCAGATCACCCTGAAATACCCGAACAAAGAAGTCCAATCCGCCCTGAACACCAGTCTGTTGCAAGGCTTGACAGGAAACCATTCAGCGCCCGTGCAGAACATCCACCGATTACACCACCTGCTCAAACAGACGGATTGGGAAGGACTAAAAATACTCTTCCAAGCCTTCTACGCTAGCATCGCCAATGACTGGTACCGAAAAAACAATTTGGACAGTTACGAAGGCTACTACGTCAGTATCTTCTACAGTTACTTTGCGGCATTGGGGTTTTATATCAAACTGGAAGACCCGACGAACTTGGGAAGAATCGACATGACGGTGATAGACAACGGACAAGTCTATCTGTTCGAATTCAAGGTAGTGGACACAGAAGAACCTCAGGGCAAAGCCCTGCAACAAATCAAAAATAAAGGCTACGCAGAAAAATACCAAAATCGGGGCGAACGCATCCACCTGGTTGGGGTGGAATTCAGCAAAATCAGTCGGAACATCGTGGGGTGGGAATGGGAAACGCTACCGTAGCGTCGTTGCGCACTGCCTTGATACTTCTTGGATGGCTATGGGTGTGGAACGTAGGTGGGCGGAGAACTTGGAACCCTTCTAGACTCCAAACTATGTTGGTGAACGGTAATTTTCAATATATTTCCTAAATTTAGAAATCACGTGTTGGCCGTTGGTTGGATATTTCGTCCAGCCGACATTTTTTGTTCTTACTTTTTGGAGTATGCTGTGGCTGGAAAAGTACATGAATTGATAAAAAAATTGATTGATAAAAGATCAAAAGGAAATCCTGTGGTCGCCAATATGGTCAAAACCAAATTGTTATTGAAAGGCATCCAGATAGAGACTTGGACACCGCTATCTCCAGATGATCCCAGTGTGATAGCAAAAATACGTGCTATTGCGGCAGACATGGGACATGCTGTCTAAGCGTATCCATCATGTGATTGACATACTTCAAAGGAAACAAAAATGATCAAAATCGCGTCTTCCAAAAATCCAGAAACGCTTGCTGCGTTGCAAGAAATAGCCACTGCCCTGCAAGGCATTACGCCCACTTTGGTGGTTGTCTTTTATTCCTCGCACCATGCAGCACAACAGGTGGCTGATCAGGCGCGCAAGGTCTGGCCTCAGTCGCAAAGTCTGGGGTGTTCCACATCGGGCGAGATCATTTCGCAGGAGATGATGGACGGAGGCATGGTGGCCATGGCTTTTGACGCTGCAACCATTCCTGAAGCACGTGTGGCCGTCGTGGACGACATCGGCGATGCGGCCAAAATCAAGTCGGTATGCCAGTCCCTGGGTGACGTGCTCCATGCCGATATAGATCAGTACATTGGCTTGGTGCTGATGGACGGAATGTCCGGCAAGGAAGAATTTTTCCTGGATCATCTCGGCAATCTGACCGATTTGCGTTTCATAGGCGGTTCGGCCGGTGACGATTTGGCCTTTCAAGCCACGACGGTTTTCGCCAATGGCGTGGTGTACGACCATGCAGCCCTTTTGGCGGTGCTGCATGCGCCGGCGGGTATTCGCGTCATCAAAACCCAATCGTTTTGCAAAACCGGGAAGACGCTCACACCCACGCAAGTCGATGCCAGTGGTCGCCAGGTGCTCCAGTTTGACGGCAAACCGGCGGGGTGTGCGTACATGGAAGCGGTGGGCGCCAGTAGCTTGGAAGAAGCAGCCAAGCGGTTTATGTCCAGCCCCCTGGGGTTGATGGATGGGGAGGAACCTTATGTCCGCTCACCGCAAACTTTTGACAACGAAACATTGAAGTTTTATTGCGCCGTCAGCCCCGATATTCCGCTGGACCTTCTGCAATCGACTGACATCCTGACCGACACGCGCAATGCGCTGGCAACAACCAATGCCGATGGAAAAGTGGCGGGCATTCTGCTGTTCCATTGCATTCTGCGAACGCTGGAATTGAAATCGCTGAACAAGACAGCGGAGTTTTCCGGGCTGTTCACCGTGCCCACCGTGGGCTTTTCCACTTACGGCGAAGCGGATATTGGCCATATTAACCAAACGGCAACCATGATTGCCTTTTTGGAATAAGGCGCAGAATCCATTTTGATATTGCGCTACGCATTCTCAGAAGCTGCGAATCCCGGCGGTTGCATGGCCTCCAGCCCATCCTCGGTGGTATAGGCTTGATCCGCCCGGTTGGGCTTGCTCGTGCAGCTCTGGCGTCCGCCAATGCTGTGATGCCCAGCCTTGGCGTACTTTGTCTACCTCGGAACCGGCCTTTTCGGCTGCTCCGATCAGCATGAACAGGGTTTGAGCGTTTTGTTGCGGCACTCGCTGACATGGGATGCCAGGTGCCGTCTGCATGGAGCCTGTCGCTCCAGCGTACGGCGGGGTCGCTGGACAACCGCTCCCGGTAATCGACGTGGTAACCCGGTATGCCCTCACGCAAGGTCTCGTCACGGCCAAACATCAGCAGACCGGCTGCCGTCAGCCCTTCGGCGCCGCTCTTTCGATCGCGCCGCCAACCGCCAAGCTTGGTCAACAAACCCAGATCGTCTTAGAACCTATTCCAGTAGGGGCTGCGCCATCGCATTGCACGCGGCGGCGGTGCTCGGAATCCTCATGTACTGTCAGTACATTCCGGTTCCTGCGCTCCGGCGCCACGCACACTGCTTCGGCTCGCCTGCCTACTGGAATAGGTTCTTATTGAACCGCCCACTGCGGATCCGCACGTGGGTGGTGTGGGGGCTGGGAGCGAGAAACTCCTAGCTACCCGATTTGCGTGCAGTCAGTGCTTATTGGCTTCGTTGCCGATAAATCCACCCACGGCCGCGCCGCCTACGGTGCCTATGGCGTTGCCACCGGTCAGGATGGCGCCACCCACGGCGCCTGCACCGGCACCCACAGCAATAGATTTTTCACGCTCAGACATGCCTGCGCAGCCTGTTGTGAGCAGAACGACGACGGTCAGCGCGGCGGCACTGGCGGGGAAAAGAAGGCGGAGATGTTGTGTCATGGGAGGCTTTCTTGAGGTTGCGATGGCGTCTGATGACCGGGCTTGCAGCCCGAACATCTGTGTTGCCATCAGACATGCCACGGTAAGCCGTCACCCAGAACCCGTCTGTACGTCAGGACACCAACACCATGCGTGGGCCAACAGACAGACGTGTGTGTTGCATGGTGGTCTCGGGTGGTGCGCTGAGAACCTCTTCCCGTAGGGGCTGCGCCATCGCATTGCACGCGGCGGCGGTACACGGAATCCTCATGTACCGTCAGTACATTCCGGTGCCTGCGCTCCGGCGCCACGCACACTGCTTCGGCTCGCCTGCCTACTGAAATTGGTTCTGAATAGGTTCTCAATCAGCCGATTTGTACGGCAACAACCGGTCGTACTCTCTTTTGACTACGTCATAGCACTCGCAGGTGCGTTTTTCCAGCCCCACTCGGTCCAGCACCTTGATGTGGCCGCGCGCGTAACTGATCAGCCCTGTCTTTTGCAGCTTGAGCGCACTTTCGGTCACGCCTTCCCGACGCACGCCCAGCATATTGGCGATCAGCTCTTGCGTCATGACCAAGTCGCTGCCGGTTAGTCGATCCAGACTGAGCAGCAGCCAACGGCACAACTGCTGGTCCAGGCTGTGGTGACGGTTGCACACAGCAGTTTGCGCCATTTGGGTGATCAGGGCTTGCGTGTAGCGCAGCAACAAATGCATGACGGCGCTGGAGCGGTTGAATTCTTCCTGGATCGCGGCCGAGCGCAACTTGAACCCCCACCCCGCGCTTTGTACAACCGCCCGGCTGGGGGTGGAACCACCCCCCATAAAAATGGAAATCCCCACCACTCCCTCATGACCAACCACCGCAATCTCTGCGGACGAGCCGTCTTCCATGACATATAGCAGCGACACGATGGCGTTCGTAGGAAAAAAAACGTGATACATGACACTGCCCGATTCATAGAGCACCTGACCCAGTTTCAGTTCCACCAATTCCAGTTGCGGTGACCAACGTAACCATTCGGATTCCGGCAAGGCGGCAAGCAAGTTGTTGGTTTGTGGGTTGGATGGCAGCTTCATCGAAAAACGAATACTGGTTTCGGTGTGTAGCCAAACCGGCCTGAAGGCCAGTGCTGGGTCGTTGATTCTGGATTTCCAGGATCGAAGGACATCGGAAATGGTTGTCTTCCACCCAGGGGCCACTGTAGAACCTATTGCAGTAGGCAGGCGAGCCGAAGCAGTGTGCGTGGTGCCGGAGCGTAGGAACCGGAATGTACTTGCAGTACCTGAGGATTTCGAGCACTGCCGCCGCGTGCGATGCGATGGCGCAGCCCCTACTGGAATAGGTTCTTAGTCCATCGACAGCCACTGCCGATTCCGTATGGTGACATGTTCGGCAACGCACAGACCCCAAACACGCTACGACGTACAAACAAACACATCTCCCTGACCCACGTTGCGCCCACCGGAGACGTTTGTATGCACGAAAAAAATTCCCTATCACCTTGCTGGCAAACCTCCAGTTACGGTTCTAGTGCCGACATGTCAGGGCTGGAGCAGTCTGAACTGGGTAACCACTTTATCGTTTGCCAAACATTGCGAGGGCGGTTGCACTACCTCAAAGGCAGCGCCGACACCTTGCATGGCCTTGTGTCAGCACGCTTCATCACTTGCGCGTTGGTCGTTGTGGCCTTGGGCACAGTCGGCTATTTGGCGCTGTAAGGAATGGGGTTCCTCTCACCGTTCTCCCTGCGATCACCGCTCTCACCGCTAACCCATTGGGACTGGATTCCGCAGCGGGTTGGCCGCATCCTTGATGCGGGCATGGGGCCTGCCTTGGAGCCTATACGCTCCGAAGTGTTTGGCATCCAGCGGTTCGCTCAGCATGGCCGCAGCCTGGGTGATACCCACCGTGCGGTACAGGCGCGTTTTGGGCAGACCACGTTTTATCCACGGCTGCGGGACAACATACGTAGGTTGCGCGCGGCGCACCAATACCTATTACAGCAAGCCGATTTCGGACTGGAGTTAAGCCCGGCTGCCCAATGGCTGGTTGATAACTTTTACTTGATCGAATCGCAGTTGGGTGACATCCACGATGGCCTGCCTGACCGTTACTTTCAATCCCTGCCCGTGCTACAGGACGAGCCCCTTGTGGGACTGCCTCGCGTGTACGGCGTCGCGTGGGCTTTTGTGGCCCACACCGATAGCGTGTTTGACGGCGACTTGCTGGTTCACTTTCTGAATGCATATCAAGAGCGTCGCGAACTGACCCAGGGGGAAATGTGGGCCTTGCCCACGACCTTCCGCGTTGTGTTGATCGAAAACCTACGCAGGCTGGCCGACCGCGTGGCGGCGTTCAAGGCGGCGTGTGAGTTGGCAAACCTGTGCTCTGACCGCTTTGACACGCTAGAAGTTTCCTGGATGCAAGACCTGCTGGGTACCCTGAACCTGCGTGGTGTGGGGCAGGTGTTTCTGGCTCAACTTGCCCAAAGCCAACAAGGCCGCCGACTGGACCCCGATGGTGCGGATAACGCCACCCTGCGTCAGTGGCTCCAACAGGTCATGCCAGATGTGCAGTCGGTGCAGGCCCAGCACCGCGCTGACCAAGTGGCCGACAACCTTAGCGTCGGGAACGCAGTCAATGCGTTGCGGCGGATTGGCTCGGTCGATTGGTCGGACATCGTGGCGCGAAGCAGTTTGGTGATGCGCGTCATGCTCACCTCTCCCGTGTTTTTGGCAGAAGACGCCGGGACTCGCGATCAGACTTTGCATGCCATCGAGCGCCTGGCACACCAGGCGGGCAGAGGCGAAGCGTCGGTGGCTCGTCAGCTCCTGGCACTGATGGCCCAAGCTGTGGGCAACCGCGCGCTGGCGAGGCATTGGCTCGACGGGCCGGGACGCCCTGCGTTCGAGGAACAACTGGGCATACCAAGTCGCACGGCACGTGCATTGCGCGCCGCATGGGCACTATTGCGGACTCCTGCCTATCTATTGACGTTGCTGCTTGCCACCGCCGCATGGGTGGCTGGGCTGGATTGGCATGGCAACCTCAGTTTGGTGGATGGGTCGGGATGGCCGCATCTGGCGATCCATATCCTGACAACCGCAGCTTTGTGCCTGCCAGTGTCCGAAGCGGTGGTGGCGCTGCTCAACCGCCTGATCAGCGAATCTGTCACGCCCGTGCATCTTCCCAGGTTCTCCCTGGAACAGGGTATTCCGCCCACAGAGCGGGTACTGGTGGTGGTGCCTGCCATGTTGA
Source organism: Candidatus Symbiobacter mobilis CR (assembly GCF_000477435.1). Taxonomy (NCBI): domain Bacteria; kingdom Pseudomonadati; phylum Pseudomonadota; class Betaproteobacteria; order Burkholderiales; family Comamonadaceae; genus Candidatus Symbiobacter; species Candidatus Symbiobacter mobilis. Next base: position 1,570,244 of record NC_022576.1, on the reverse strand, counting down.
GCGACGACGTCACCACGCGCCAACTGCTTCACAACCTGCTTCTGCACCACTTGGCCAGCAATGAGCGCCATGCGCAGTTTGCACTGCTGACCGATTGGCCCGATGCCCCCGCCGCGTGTGCAGACGGCGATGCGTACTCCCTGGCTACCGCCCTGTCCGGCATCGAGCATCTCAATCGCACGTATCCAGTGGCATGGGGCGACCCACCACGTTTTTTGCTGCTGCATCGCGTACGCCAGTACAGCCCCACGCAGCAGACGTGGATGGGCTGGGAGCGAAAGCGCGGCAAGCTGGAGCAACTGGTAGCCACCTTGGTAACGGGAGCGCTAGGCCCATTCTTGAACCTGGGCGAATCTTCCCGACTCGCCCCCGGCACGCTCCACCTGCTCACGCTGGACAGCGACACCCAACTCCCTCCCGGCCAATTGCGCGCACTAGTGGCAGTTGCCGCCCACCCGCAGAACCAACCGGTGTTGGACGCCACAGGCCAATACGTGGTGTCAGGCTACGGCATTCTTCAGCCTCGTATCACCGCGCCGTTGACTGACGTCAGCGCCGACTCCACCCTTGCCACGCCGTACCACTGGCTGCTGTCGGGCCAGCAGGGCATGGACCCTTACAGCGCCATGGCATCCGACGTGTACCAAGACCTGTTTGGCGAAGGGAGCTTTACGGGCAAGGGGCTCCTCAACGTAGCTGTTTTGCACGCCGTATTAGGCGGCCGACTACCGCACGAGCGGGTGCTGAGTCACGACTTGCTGGAAGGATCCCTGGTGCGCTGTGCAGTGGTCAGCGACGTGACCCTGGTGGAATCGGAGCCGGGCCGGGCCGATGTGGCCCGCTCGCGCATGCACCGATGGACGCGCGGCGACTGGCAGTTGCTGCCATTTCTGCTGCGGCCCGGCCCATGGCCCATGGCCGCCATCAACCGCTGGAAGATGTGGGACAACCTGCGCCGCTCGCTTGTCGCGCCGGCCTCGGTGTGGATGCTGGTGATGTCGTTTCTGGGCGTGGGGCTGGCGCCCGTCGTGGCCTTGGTCGTGGTGTGTGCCGCGTATGCCGCAGGCCCACTGATGGGCGCCGTGGCCAGCCTGGTACCGGTTCGAGCCGACTTTGCCTGGCGTCGCTATTGCTGGGCGGCCGCAGTGGACTTGTGCCGCACGGGGCTGGGAGCGCTGTGGAACATCAGCCAACTGCTGCAACAAGCCGTCAGCAACGTGGACGCCATCGGCCGCACGCTGTACCGCTTGGCCGTTAGCCACAGGCATTTGATGGAGTGGGCAACAGCCGCCACGCTGCACCCCGATACCGCTGGGATCTGGCGCGGCGATACAGCACGCACACTCATTGGCCCGGCGCTGGCCGCCAGCGCGCTGCTGGCCAGTGCCTTCACGCCGTTGCAAGCCAGCCCCTATCTGCTGTGCTTGCTGTGGGCATGGTTGCTGGCGCCCGTGGTGTCGCTGGGTGTCAGCACCCCTTTCCCGCGCCCGAAAAGCCGAGGCCCCACGCGGGAACAGGCCGACTATTTGCACCACGTGGCACGCGACACCTGGCGGCTGTTCGAACGGTTGGTCGATGCCAGCAACCACCACCTGCCGCCCGATAACCTGCAAACCTCGCCAACCGACTTGGTGGCCCCGCGCACATCGCCCACCAACATCGGGCTGTACCTGTTGAGCGTGGCTTGCGCCCGTTCCTTTGGCTGGCTGGGCACGCTGGACATGATGGATCGGCTCGATGCGACGTTGACTACGCTGGCACGCCTGCAGCGGTACGAAGGGCACTGTTTGAACTGGTACAACACCCAGACCCTGCAACCCCTGTACCCGCGCTATGTATCCACAGTGGATAGCGGCAACCTCTGCTCGCATCTGCTGGCCGTGGCGGAGGCCTGCAAGGCCTTGGCAGCCGACCCCTTCAATACAGCGCCCGCCGCTCATGCGGTAGCCCTTGCACAGGATCGGCTGAGTCGGGTTCCAGCCCAGCCCGAAGCCACCGCCACGCTGCCCCCATGGTGGCAAACCGATCTGCACGACACCCTGGTCAGCGCCCGGCGCGATGCGCAAGCCATGGCAGGGGGCGAAGCGCCAGCCACGGCGCTGCGTCTGCAAGCCTTGGCGCAGTGGCTGGAAGCCCTGGCATGGGAAGCCAGCTTCACCTTTCTATACCACTCCCAACGGCGCCTGCTGCACATCGGTTACCGCGTGGACGACCAAGTGCTGGACACGGCCTGCTACGACTTGCTGGCGTCCGAGTCGCGCATGACCAGCCTGCTGGCTATCGCCAAGGGCGATGTGCCCGTGGCGCATTGGGCCGCACTGGGGCGACCGTACTTTGCCGTGGGCAGCCTGGCCGGTTTGCGCTCGTGGTCTGGCTCGATGTTTGAGTACCTGATGCCCTTGCTTGTGCTGCGTGAACCTGGCGGCAGCGCACTGCGCGAGGCGTGCAAGGCCGCCGTGCGGGAGCACATTGCCTACCTGGCCCATCAGGCGTTGCCCTGGGGCATTTCAGAAAGCGCCTATGCCGGGCGCGATCACACTCTGGCGTACCAGTACGCACCCCAAGGCGTGCCCAGGCTTGCCCTGCGCCGCACGCCAGAACTGGAACTGGTGGTCGCCCCCTATGCCACTGCACTGGCTACACAGGTGGATGTGAACAGTGCTTGCGCCAACCTGCATGCACTGGAGAACCTGGGCGCACGGGGCCGATACGGGTTTTGCGAAGCAACGGACTTCACGCCCTCGCGCCAGTTGCACGGCGGGCACTTCACCTTGGTATACGCCTACATGGCCCACCACCAGGGCATGTCCATCGTGGCACTGGCCAACGTGGTGCTGGATGGGGTGGCCCAAGGCTGGGGCATGGCCAGCCCGCGTGTGCAAGCCGTGCAATGGTTGCTGCACGAACGTGCCCCACGCGAGATACCGGTGCTCAAGTCGCCACCCCCCAGGCTGCCGGTGAAGGATCTGCTGGAAAAGCCCAGCCGCCTGACGCAAATTTTTGCGCCCGGAGCACAGACGGTCGAGCCTACGCACCTCATGTCCAATGGGCGGTACAGCGTCAGCCTGCGGCCCAATGGCGCAGGCTGGAGCCGTTGGGAAAACATTGCCCTCACACGTTGGCGCGACGATGCCCCGCGTGACACACACGGCAGCTTTGTGTACCTCAGGCTGGACCCTGCGCGAGGCCCCATGTCGGTCACGCAGCACCCCGCCCCAGACGACCAGGCGACGTACCAAAGTACGTTCCATGTGGACCGCGTGGTTTTTGAGGCCGACTGGCCCAGCCTTCACGCACTGACCACCGTATGGGTAAGCCCGGAAGACGACATCGAATTTCGCAAAGTGGTCCTAGTCAACCACGGTCGGTACACCCTGACACTGGACGTGCTGTCTGCTTGCGAGGTCGCGCTGTGCCCACAGGCGGCTGATGCGGCGCACCCGGCGTTTTCCAACCTGTTTGTGCAGGCGCAGTGGCTACCCGAACAGCATGCCGTCTTGTTCACGCGCAAGCCCCGCCTGCCCACGGAAAACCCTTTCCAGGCGGCCCACTTCATTGCAGCTACCGAGGGCGACGTGACCAGGTTGCTGTTGCAGACCGACCGCCAGGCCTGGCTGGGCCGCAACCACGCACCCAGCGGGCCACAGGCCCACCTGGCGCCGGTGCCCACCGCAGCCTGCACGCTGGTCACAGGGCTGGACCCCGTTTCGGTGTTGGGCGTGTCGTTCAGCATCGCACCCGGGGCACAGGCGGTGGTCACGTTTGCCATGGCAGCTTCGGACAACCCTACCACCCTGTGGGCCGTGATCGACAAACACCACCAGGCCAGTACGGTGGAGCGGGCGTCGTTGATGTCGGCCACACTGGCAGGCATACAGACCCGGCCGCACCACCTGTACCCCGAGTTTTTGCCCACCTTCCAGACGCTGACTACCGCACTGGTGTTCACCCTGCCCAGGGTACACCTCCGGCTGGCCACGCCACCTGGTCTGTCACCAGCGTGCTGCGACCGGCGGTTGCTGTGGAGCTTGTCCATTTCGGGCGACAGGCCGCTGCTACTGGTGACCATTTGCGACCTGCAAGGAATGGGGCTACTGCGGGCACTGGTGCAGTCGCTGGGTGAGTGGGCGCGTGGCGGCGTGCCGTGCGACGTGGTGGTGCTGAGTAACGAAGTCCACTCCTACCTGATGCCGCTGCACCGCGAACTGCTGGCCCTGCGGGAACAGCACCAGGCCAGCCTGCGCACCCCGTATGGCGTGGGCGTGACGGGGTTACACGTTCACCGCACCGAAGAACTGTCTGCCGACCAGATCAGCACCCTGACGCAACGTGCCAGCCTGTGCTTCCAGGCTGATGGCCGATCGCTGCACCACCATGTTCGGACTTGGGCAGATGCCCAGGCCCAAGGCAGACCGGCCATCGCCACCGCCAAAGGCCTATGGCGGCTTGCTGCCGCAGCGGTGGTGTACGCACACCGACCGGCGGTTGCTGTGGCCGAAACAAAGGGGGCGTTCGATGCCCAAGGCAACTTCCGCTTTCCAGCCAGCGCTACCACGCGCCCTACCCGCCCATGGATCAATGTGCTGGCCAACCCCGACTTCGGCACACAGGTGTCGGAAGCAGGTGGCGGGCACACCTGGGCCATCAACAGCAGGCTGAACCAGCTTACGCCCTGGCGCAACGACCCCGTGGCCGACTTGCCGGGCGAATGGCTGCTGCTGCAAGACAGGCGCACCCATGCCGTGTGGAGCGTCAGCCCTTCGGCTTGGGGCGATCCGGCAGTGACCTACGACATCACCCACGGCCAAGGTTTGACCACCATCCGGCATCAGCGCGATGGGCTGGAGGTGACCGCCACATGGTGCGTGGACGCCCAGACTGCCGTCAAGCACATCCGGCTGGAGCTGGTCAACCGGGGCGACACGCGCCAACACCTGCGCATGATGGCGATGGTCGAATGGCAGATGGGCGAAAACCTGGTGGACCGTGCCACCACAGTCACCAGCATCGTGCCGCCCAGACAGATGGTGCTCGGTGGCACGATGCTGCTGTGTACGCAGGGGGAACAGTCGGCCGGTTTGGGCCAGGGCACTGCTTTTCTGGCGATGCCCCTGGAACACAGCCCTGAGCTGGATGGCCCAGACTGGACTTGTGATCGCAGGGAGTTTTTTGGCCCGCAAGGCCGATTGCAACTGCCGCCGCAACTAGGGCGGCGCAGCGGCCAGGGTCATGACCCGTGCGCAGCGCTGGCTCGGCGCGTCACGCTGCTGCCCGGTCAACGGCTGACACAGGTGTTTCTTCTGGGGTACGCAGCGACGCCGACTGCTGCCATCGAGCTGGCGGGGGCGGCAATGCGGGTCTCTCCCGAGCATCGCGAGCAGAGGGTTGTTGGCAAGTGGAATGCGCTGCTGGGTACTTGCGTGGTCAGCACCCCTGACCCGCTGTTTGACGTGCTGGTCAACCGCTGGCTGCTGTACCAGACGTTGTCGTCGCGCATGTGGGCGAAAGCAGGGTACTACCAGGCAGGAGGGGCCACGGGCTTTCGGGACCAGTTGCAAGACGCCATGGCATTGGTCTGGGCGCGGCCCGATCTGCTGCACGATCAAATTGTGCTGGCTGCTTCCCGGCAATTTGAGGCAGGAGATGTACAGCACTGGTGGCACATGCCCGGCGGTGCAGGCGTGCGCACCCATATTTCGGACGACCTGCTATGGCTTCCCTACGCCTGCGCCCACTACCTGCGCAGCACAGGTGACGTCGCGCTGCTGAACACCATGGTGCCTTTTTTGACCAGCGCGCCGATAGCCGAAGGCGCCGAAGACAGTTACACGGTCCCGCTCCCCAGCGACACCCAGGGCACCGTGTACGAACACGGAGCACGGGCCATCGACCACAGCCTGCAAGTGGGCGCGCACGGTCTGCCGCTGATGGGCACTGGTGATTGGAATGATGGCATGAACCGCGTGGGCCACGGCGGGCAAGGGGAATCTGTTTGGCTTGCTTGGTTTTTGTGCATCATTTCCGCTGAGTGGATTCCCTTGGCGCGCAGTCGCCAAGAGCCGGAACGCGCCGCCCGCTGGGAGCGTGCGCTGGCAGGCTGGCAAGCTGCGCTGGACGGCCCAGCCTGGGATGGCGCCTGGTATGTACGCGCTTTTTTTGACGATGGCAGCCCTATAGGCTCTCATGCCAACGGCGAAGCCCGTATTGACCTGCTGGCCCAAGCCTGGGCTGTGCTCTCTGGCGTGGCACCAGCAGCCCGCCAGCAACAAGCCATGGGTAGCGTGGAAACACAACTGATTGACCCGACATCGGGGTTGATCCAGCTTCTGACACCACCACTGGCTCATGCCCAGCCCAATGCTGGGTACATACAGGCGTACCCGTCTGGAGTCCGGGAAAACGGTGGCCAATACGCCCATGCTGGCGTGTGGGCGCTCATGGCGGCAGCCCGTCTTGCACGGCACACGCCAGCCGCCGACCCAGCCCGTGACGCACCCTACCGGTACTTCACCTACTTAAGCCCTGCACACCGCGCTCAAGACGCCCGATGGGGCCATGTCTACGGGCTGGAACCCTATGCCATGGCAGGGGATGTCTACAGCCAGCCGCCCTATGTTGGCAAAGGCGGCTGGAGCTGGTACACCGGGGCGGCGGGCTGGTTACACCGTGCAGCCATTGAATCTCTCTTAGGGTTGGATTGGCGAGCAGACAGTGTGACGCTATGGCCGTGTTTGCCCTCCCACTGGAACCGTGCTCAGGTCACGCTGACACGCAGTGGTCGCGTCGTGACCTTGACGTTGCTGCGCGGGGATACGGAAGAGGTGCGAAAAGAACTCTGCATCCAGGAATCGTTGCTGCTGCCCCCGGGACAGCCACTGGTCTGGGAAACACTGCCCGCAAGCAGTCGGTATGTAGTACCTCTGGTGCCTACGTAACCCAGTTTGTCCTATTCCTGCGGGGGGTTCGGTGGCGCACAGACGCTGTGCAGCGCCCCCCCTACAGTGGGTGCAGTCCCCAACGGATCATCTTGCGCAGACAGCATGCATGGTCGGTTGGTTACCGACCAGCCCCTTCCACTGACATCAGGAGAACACATGGCTTCCAACTACATCACCCGCGACAACTTCGGCATGTACGCCAATGGCACCGAGGGCCCTGGGCCGTCGCTGATGGGTGCCAACACGCTGCTGGGCAACGACGTCAGCAACCAAAACGGCGAGAGCCTGGGTGACATCAAGGAGTTCATGCTGGACATGGCTACCGGCAGGGTTGCCTACGCGGTGCTGTCTTTCGGTGGTCTGCTGGGCCTTGGCGACAAGCTGTTCGCAGTGCCCTGGGGCGCGCTGACGCTGGACACGATCAACAAGCGCTTCACGCTGAACGTTTCCAAAGATGCGCTGAAAGATGCGCCTGGCTTCAACAAAGACCGTTGGCCGTCCATGTCGGACAAAACCTGGGCTGGCGGCGTACACAAGTTTTATGGCACGCCATACACCCAGCCATGAGCGCACAAAAGCGTGCTTCCCACCCATTTCTTCCACCACGAAAGGCAATGCCATGAACAAAGATCAAGTCGAAGGCACCATCAAGGACGTCGTCGGCAAAGTGCAGGAGCAGGCCGGCAAGCTCACCGGCAGTACCGGGCAGCAATTCAAGGGCCTCAACAAGCAGGCCAAGGGCCAGGCTCAGAAAGCTGTCGGCGATATGAAGGAAGTGATTCAGGACGCCACCCACAAGTAACCGACATCCTGGCCCGCAACTGCGGGCCAGTTCTGATTGGAAAGAACCCAAGCCATGCTTCAGACCCTTGCCATCATCCTGCTCGTGCTCTGGGCTGTGGGCTTGGTCACGTCCTCCATGCTGGGTGGATTCATCCACCTTCTGCTGGTCGTGGCCGTCGTCATGTTTTTGGTGCGCTATATCAGCGGTGATCGCAAATAGCGCTCTATTGATTGATTCACGCACACCGATTCACGCACACCGATGGAAAACCCGCCCTGCAGGGCGGAACGCCGAAACCCCCGGACTTTTTTAGTCCGGGGGTTTCGGCGTTTCTTTGGGAAGGGGGCAAACCCTTTCCCAAAGGGTGCAGCCAAACCGGCCTAGAGGCCGGTTCTGGATTGTTGCAATGTATTGCTATGCAGCTTCCAACGCCTTGCGCAGACGGACGATTGCTGCGTTGACGTCAGATTCAAAGTCGTGCCAGTTCGCGGCGCCGACGCGCTTCATGTGGTCCAATTTTTCCTGGGCGTATTTCAGATCCAACTGAAGCTGATCGATGTCGCGGTTGATGACCGCTTTGGATTCGGCGGATGCCTCCCCGGCGCGCCGTAGCAATTCAGTGACTTTGTCGCGGGCGCGGGCCATTTGGTGTTCTGCATCGGCTATGAACTGGTCTCTGCGAGCCGTGTCACTGGCGTAGTTGAAAGTAGGCATGGCCTTGATAGCATCTTTGGTAGCCCCCGGCATGATTAGTTTGTCACCATGATTTTGAATCTGGCTGACCGGAATGGCGACATCGTGGCGGCCAATGCCGATGAATCCACCCGCCCCCACGATCACGAACGACAGGTTGCGGTCGGGCGCAATGATCAAGTCGATCACTTCACCGATTTTTTCGCCGGATTCGTTGTGAACCGTTTTGCCTAATAGTGATTTGGTGACGCTCCAGCCCATGGCCACTTGCGTGGCCTCGGTGACGGTAATGCCAATCGTCGTAGAGCCTGCCACTTGTGACTGTGCCAAACCAAAATGGGTCAGAGTGGCTGCGGCGAGGAGGGCGCTGAGAAGAAGGGGGTTTTTCATTGGTGTTTTCATAAGTACTTTCATGGTTGTGAGGAATGGGTGGCGGGTATCCTGAACAAGGTACAGGTTCAGTAGCGATGCAAAAGTGCATGGTATGTGTCCAGAAACACCCCGTCTGTGCAGTGCAACACAGACCAGCCTTGTTGCAGGGCTTCCCATTCGCGGTATGTCCCAATGCACAGCCCCCAAAACAGTACTTTGTTCCCCACAATGGGCTTGCCTGTGGTCTGTGGGCATGTCGTGGGTGGGGTGTCGTACAGACAGGGCAGCGCGAAAGACCTAGCCTGTAGATGGGTTCAGGTGGAAGGCCGCTTGGCTGCGCACCTGATGAACTCGATCAACCAAACGGAGTCCGAATCATGACCACCAGAGAAGCCTACATTGAAAAAATGAAAACCCAGCTCGACGAGCTCAACGTACGCATGGAGCACTTGGGCAACAAAGCCGCCGAAGTACAGGCCAGCATGCACGCCACGTATGTGGAGGACATGGCTCAATTGCGCGCCCAGTCGGTGCAGGCTATCAAAAAGATGGAAGAGTTGAAGGCGACTGGTGAAGACCGCTGGGACGCCATGGTGGCCGAAATGGAAAAAGTGCGCGATGCGTTCGTGCATTCATTCAGCTACTTCAAGTCACAGTTGTAAGCCAGCATTTGAGAGCGCATGCCCCAGTGCTTGCGCAGTGCTTCATGCAGTGCCTGATGCAGCATGGCCGCCGGTTTTGATGGACCGGCCATCAACGGCCATCAGCGGCCGTCAGCGGTCATCGCCTCTTTGGGAGGGGTGCAAACCCCTTCCCAAAGTGTGCAGCCAAACCGGTCTGAAGGCCGGTTCTGGATGTATCAGTGCTGTTCTGAAACCATCTGGCTGGGTATGGCGCGGCCATGCCATGGGCGAGTTAGCGCTGCGTGTTCAGCTTGCGCCCATCAAACAACACGATTTCCACGCGCCGGTTCAGCATCCGTCCATCAGCACTGTCATTGCTGGCCACGGGGTTGCTTTCGCCGAGAGCTTGGGTGGTCACCCGGATTGGCGATACGCCTTCGTGCAGCAGCGCGGCACGAACGGCCTCGGCACGCTGGCCTGACAGGTTCAGGTTGTGTGCTTCGGTGCCGGTGCTATCAGTAAACCCTTCGACCCGTACGTTGTGCGTCGGGTAATCGTTCAGCACCGTTGCCAGTTGGCGCACAAGATGCAGCCCGGCCGGTTTGAGTTGGGCCTTGTCGGTGTCGAATAACACGTCGCCCAGCGTGAGCAAGATGCCCTGGGGGGTGGGTCTGGCGTTCAGTTCGCGAAGCCGTTCCTGCAACTCCCGATTTTGGGCTTGTGCCAGGTCGGTATGGAGCTGCGCCTCGGTGGCAGCGGCGAGCGCTATGTCCGCGCCTTGTTGTGCAGCTTGTGCATCGCTTTCGGCCAGCTCCGCCTTGCGTTCAGCGCTGTCGGCTTCTTGGGTGCGGGCTTGCAACTGAATGTTGCTGCGTGTGCTGCTCGTCGCGCCAGCAGCCTGTTCTGCGCTGCGCAGTGCAACGGTTTCACGGGCAATGGCCACGCGCTGGCGGGTAAGGTAGGCCAGGTGGTTCACTTGGTCTGGTGGGTCTTCCCGTACCCATGCGGCAGTGGCGGTGTTGAGTGCATCGATAGCCTGTTGCAGCTCGGTTGCAGCCATGCGGTTGGTGCGCGGGTCGCTTTGCACAGCGATCAGGTCGCTTTTGGCTTGGGTCAGTTGCGCGTTGGGTGTGGGCACGGTGCTGCACGCAGACAGCAATGCAGCGCTGAGCAGGGCCAGGCAGAGGGGGGTACGGGTAGTCATGATGAATCCTTGGTCGGTGTGTGTGGGGGGTGGGCTTTATTGGGCTGAGCGCTGTAGTTCTTCGCGCAGCACGCGGTTGCCTTCGGCCAGTTCGCCGGCAGCTTTCTGGGCCTTTTGGCTGCGGGCCTTCACTTCAGCCAGGTTGGCATCGACCTGGGACTCACGAGCCAGAAAAGTGGCGTGTTCGTGGTGTTGGTCGGCAACGGCCACATTGGCCTGCGTGAGTTTGTCGCGTGCCATGCGCAACTCGGTGGGGGCCAGGTCTGCAGCACCGGCGCTGGCTGCGCTGGTCACGGCGGTTCGCGCTATGGCCAGTTGCTCGTTGGGGATGGGCACAGTGCTGGCGCAAGCAGCAATCAGCACCGGTGCGACCAGCAATGCGGCCAGCAGCCCGATTTGGGGGCCAGGTTGTTTGGGAGCGTCTGTCGTGGAGGCAGGCTGGACTGGGTTGATGCCTGTGGGTGTTGCAGCAGGCGAAGGTGCAGGTGCGGTGGGGGGGGAAGGAAGGATAGGCATGGCGTGGTTAGTTTGTGGTGGCGTGGGACCCCGGCCCGAAAAAAGCACGAGCCGGGCACACCGCCAGAGTTTGGGGGGGGAATGCCTGCGTGTCGGTGCTGTGGCGAACACAGCAAGAAAGAGGAAGTAGGCCCGTATGCCCCGAAAGATGCGTACTACGCTGGAGCCGGTGCGTGCGAGAGCGTACAGACCAAACCGGTCTGGCGAACTAAATTGGGGCAATGGTTGCGTGCTGCCGCCCCGGCAGACGACCCGATTGAAGGAGTTATTCCGTGTACAACATTCGTTCTGCCTTGGGCATCGGCTTGGTCACTTTGGCACTGGTTGTTGCATCAGGCTGCGCCGTCACGCGCGGCCAAGAGACTGTGGGTTCCTACATTGACGACACCGGCATCACCACTGCGGTGAAAAGCCATTTCTTTGACAACCGGTTTGTGGACGGTACCGCCATCAGCGTGGAAACGTTGAACGGCACGGTCATGCTGTCAGGCTTTGCCAAGAGCAGCGGCGAGAGGGCCACCGCCGAAAAATTGACCTGGAAAGTCAAGGGCGTGAAATCGGTGAAGAACGAAATCGTTGTTCGCCCTTGATCGTGTATCACTGCGCTATGTAAGTCCAGTTGTCGCCTTGCCCGGTTAGGAACCGGGGGCGATGTACGTCCAACAGTACGCCCAACAATGCGTCGGTGCCGGAACTAGCCCAAGAGACTGGGGTATCGGTACCGACGCTGATTTGCTGCGGCCCGGTTGGATGCCATCCATACCACCGTTGGAATGGATGAGCGCGGAGAAAGCAATGGGTGCCGGGAATACGGACTGTGCCCTTCATCGAGTACTTCCCCATGATGATGGAATGGAAAGCCCATGACTATGCAGACCTGAAAACTGCCGTCACTCTGCTGGAATCTCCCATGATCACAGCAATCATCGCCAATCTAGTGGGAACGCCAATAGAGTCGCTACTGCGAAAACGTTCGGATGGCGCGCAGGATGTCTTCCACGAAACCGTCAAAATCGCGCTCCACAAAGCGGCCAATGCTGCCTTATGGAGCCTGGCAAATAAGCCGAACAAAGCAGCATCCACGTTGTTGCACAAAGTCCTGGCGGCCATATCAGGCGCTATCGGCGGCGCATTCGGTTTTGCTGCTTTGGCTATGGAATTGCCCATTTCCACAACCATCATGTTGCGGTCCATCGCGGACATTGCCCGCAGCGAAGGTTTTGATCTCCATGATCGGGCGACCAAACAATCGTGCATGGAAGTCTTTGCACTCGGCGGCCCAGGTGACGCCGATGACGCCGCAAAAACAAGCTACTACGCCGTCCGAGGCTTTGTGGCGGAAACAATCTCGATGTTGTCAAGACAGTTTGCCGATATTGCCGCGAACCAAGTCAGCGGCTTTGTATTCCCACCGGGGAAGGCAATATTCTGGCTCGCGACTGTAATGACAAGAATCGCGGCCAGATTCGGCATTGTCATCACAGAGAAATCCGCCGCGAAGGCGCGGCCGATGATGGGATGCATTGCCGGTGCCAGTCTGAATGTCATGTTCACCGACTTTTACCAGGACATGGCCCGTGGCCACTTCATTGTGAAACGCCTGAAATTGATTTATGGCGAAGAAGACATCCAAACAAAATATGAGGCAATACGCAAGGCGCTGTGAGGGCGGGTGATGGGGGAATGTGTAAAAACTACGTATTCCAGTGAACGTGACCACCATTTCACAAAAGCGTGACCGCAGTGACCGGTCGTATCGGTCATGTTCCCCGGAATCAGCAGTCATGTTGGACTGGAATACGCACATAGGAACCATCGACTTTTCCATGCAAGCCAGGGGCGATCAGATCGTGCCAGGGAATGTGCAGCCTTGCACATCATTCGATGTCTGTTGCGCCTTCCGTCAGCCTGCGTACGGTCAACGCCGTGCGCTGTTCGATCAAGGGTATCGGCCAGCCACCAGCGACAGCGTTCCGACCGGCTCTGCCCACAGCCAGACGGCAGCCTCATGCGCCATGGTCAATCTCTGCATGTGGCTTGGCCCCAGCATCCAAGCCTGTCAACGACAACGGCAACGTCAGCATCAGCGTCAGCGAACCGCCCAGGGCGTCGATGACCCGCAGAACCTGTTCCAGGCGCACCGTGTTCTTGCCGCCCTCCAGATCGACGATGAATCGCAACCCCACGCCAGCGGCCAGGGCTAGGTCGGCCTGCGTCAGGCCCAAGCGTTTTCTGGCGGCGCGCAACGCGGTGCCCAGTGTTTGCGCAGAGTCGATGGAGGTCATGAGTGCATCGCAACAAAGTTCCCGATCGGGAAATTATGGCGCAATGCATCGGCTAGCGTGCGAGAAATTTCCCGTTCGGGAATGAGCGGGGAGGTGAGATGCAGGCCCATGCGATTGCGTAGGGGGGGCAGGTAAGCATTACCGGATGCTTTGCCTTATTGGTGCAATAGGAGCTTATACGTTACTATTCAATCCATGAGCTATCAGATCAAGGAACTGCTGCTGGACGATGGTGACAGCCCCTTTGCAGAGTGGTTCGGGTCCCTGGAAGCCGTTGCCGCCGCCAAGGTGCGCGTAGCCGTAAGCCGGATGGAACAGGGCAACCTGTCCAACATCGAGTGGTTTCGTGGCATTGGTGAGTACAAGATCGATTGGGGGCCGGGGTTGCGCATCTACCTGGCCAAGGATGGTCTGAAGATCATTATTCTGATTGGCGGCGGTACCAAGAAGCGCCAGCAGCAGGACATTGATCAAGCAGTGGCGCTGTGGGCGGACTACAAGCGCCGAAAGGCATCCACCTTACAAGGAAAGTGAAAAAGTGAATATGGCACTGACCCGTGATTTCCAACAAACCGTCGCCGCACGCGTGCAAAACGATCCGGCATTTGCACAGGCGCTTTTTGACGAGGCCATCACCCTATTCATCCATGGCGAACCGGAATCAGCCAAGTTGATTCTGCGTGACCTCGTCAATGCGACCGTTGGCTTCGAAGCGCTGGCCGATGAGATCCACAAGCCCGCCAAGAGCTTGCACAGAATGCTTTCCAAGTCAGGAAACCCAACCATGCGCAACATCTCGGCAGTCTTTGCCGCCATCCAAAGTGCGCTGAAGGTGGAGGTTCGCACCCAGATCGTGATGGTCTGAGGCAACAACAAAGCGCGGAGCATGGGGCAAGGAACGTGAGGCGGGTGGAAGCTCGACCTTTGCCAGAGCCTGGTCAGTGGCGGGGTATGGCCGGTTGGATATGCAGTGCAAAACCCAATGCGCGGATCACTTTGAACAAGGTGTCGGAATTCGGCGCACGCTCGCCGGAAAGGCTTTTGTACAGACTTTCGCGTGAAAGGCCGATGAAAGGCCAGTACTGCGGGCCAGTTGGGTCATTCCGCGAGCGCGGGCAATATCCCCCAAGGCGGCAGCCAACAATGCCGTGTTGCCTTCTTCCATGACGGCACTGAGGTATTCCGCCATTTCTTCCTCATTGGTCAGATAGTTGGCTGCATCAAATGGGCGTGTTTTCCAGTGACTCATAGATTCATCTCCCTCACCATGCCGTGCGCTGTTCGATCAAGGTGACGATCTTGGCAATGATCGGCTGGTCTGCGAAGGGGGGTAACGCCTGCAACTGCCTTGCCGTGGGGGGCAAGGCACGGGCCATGCGCAGAACGCGGTTTTTCGTCTGCGCCTTGGACAAGCTGGCGGCTTGGGCAAACTGCTCCCAGTGCCTTGTCTGCACTTCGGTGAACTTGTACTTGCCGCCCAGTTTCATGCGCCATGGCCTGCCTCTGCATGCGGCTTGGCCTCAGCATCCAAGCCTGTCAACGACAAGGTCAGCGTCAGCGAACCGCTCAGGGCTTCGACGACCCGCAGAACCTGTTCCAGGCGCACCGTGTTCTTGCCGCCCTCCAGATCGACGATGAATCGCAACCCCACGCCAGCGGCCAGGGCTAGGTCGGCCTGCGTCAGGCCCAAGCGTTTTCTGGCGGCGCGCAACGCGGTGCCCAGTGTTTGCGCAGAGTCGATGGATGTCATGAGTGCATCGCAACAAAGTTCCCGATCGGGAAATTATGGCGCAATGCATCGGCTAGCGTGCGAGAAATTTCCCGTTCGGGAATGAGCGGGGAGGTGAGATGCAGGCCCATGCGATTGCGTAGGGGGTGCGGGTAAGGGTGAGTAGACGATTCCTTTTTGGAGCTTCGTCGATTGCAACGCTGGCCCCGGAATGGCATTCGCCTTGACGTTGCGGCTGCTATCGGATTGATGGAATGGGAGCACCGCAGGGCGATGTTCCTGATTCCTGCACCATAGCGTCCATGCGGCATGAAGACCTGGGGTTGGTGCTTTGGCATCAGAAGGTACAGCTTGCGGCGGAGTGTCAAGGCTGGTTCGGGGACGACCCCGATGTGGTCTACGGCATCGAGTTCTGGGCCGGTGCCGTGATGGGGCACCGTGGGCAACCCCTTGCGCATAGCGAAGTGCCGTTGCATCGGTACTTTCTTCCCCGTGACGTGGATGCTGCCTTGGGCTATGCCGATGCGTTGCGATCCTTATTCCTGCCGGATTCGCTCCCGTTGTTGGTGCATGACCTTGATGCGGAAGCGTTCGAACGTTCAAGCCGCGAACGTTCCTGGTGGTTCGCAGTGCTTGTTGCTGGAATGCGCGGTTGCATCGGGCAGTCAGTACATCGTGACTCACAATGTCAAAGACTTTCGACGTGTGCCGGAACTGAAGGTGCAGGCCATTACACCTGCTGATTTTTTGAATCTGTTGAGGAGCTGAACATGACCGCAATCACCATTCGCCTGCCAAACTCTGTTCACCAGAAGATCAAAGAGCTGGCCGCTCGGGATGATGTTTCTGTGAACCAGTTCATTGCCAGTGCTGCATCCGAAAAAATGGCCTCTGTTTTGACGCTGGACTTTCTCAAGGCTGAAGCGGCCAAGGGCAAACGCAGCGACTTTGACCACTACCTGGGCATGGTGCCGGACATACCTGCGCAGCCGGGAGACGAACGGGTGTAAGCCTTGGTTCGATTACGAAGAAGAATGTGAATTACAGCCAGCACCAACTCGCCTTTTTCGCGCACCAACTCACACGTAGGGCCGCCTCCAGTTCCATGGAGGCCATGGCGGGGGCGTTGCTGGACGCTCAAGTTGATTGGAACCCGCATCAGATTGATGCGGCGATGCTTGCCACCAGCAACCCACTATCCAAGGGCGTAATACTGGCGGACGAAGTAGGTTTGGGGAAAACTGCGTATTTCGGCGAACGTGACCGAGTAGTCGGTGTTCCCCTCGTTCCCACGCTCCAGCGTGGGAACGAGGAATACCAGACACGGCATGACCCCATCGCCCTGGACATTCTGCGTTGCCATGATTCCCAGGCTGCACCGCTGGAGCGGTGCGGGCTGCAATATTGAGGATTTGCGCATCCAACCAGTAATCATCTAGTCGGTGCTGGAATCACAGCAACCGCGCATCAAATTCAAACGGACTTCGTTCGACACTTAATCCAATCCGCGCAAAGTGAGGATGCATGGGATTGAGCAACAAATTGTGCTCCAACGGCTCAACAAAGGAAGGCACCCAAAGCCCCAGGCTGGCCCCTCGCTGCAACCATTCATCCCCCAGGGATCGGGTCAGAGCAATGTCGCTCGCCCAATTCGGTTCCAGGCCGAGATCGTTGACATCAAGCAGCACCGCATCGGCGGGCAAATCCAGGCGCATGAGGATCTGGTCTTTCACCGCCAGCCCGCCGGTGTGGACCCGCTTTTCCAGTTGGCACAGCGCACGGCTGGAACTCGTGTAGACGATTTGCCTGCCGGTCCGGGTGTGCCAACGGCCATCAAAGAAGGTGGAGCCCAACCCCTGAGCTAGGAGGATGGCCATGCTGTCAGGCAGTGGCGCTGGGCAATACCCAATGCGCCAGACGCTGACCCGACTCAAGCCGCGCCACCGTACTTCGTGGACATCAGCAGGTTCTTGACGAGCTGCGCCCCATAAGAGGTTTTGATCGCATCCAGTGGCACCTCGTTGTCCAGCAGCGGGTGTGGGGTGCGCAGCCACGCAGAGGCCCCCTCCTCGGTCGCAAAGACATCGGCGGCCATGTCATGCACCTCCACCAGCCGAAGCAGCGTCTCAGCTGCATGGGCAGGCAAATCCTGGCCTTTGGCAGACAGCCTGGTGGCCGTTCCCCGGTCCAGATTCATGTACTGGGCCAGTACCCCCTTACCCAGCCCCAAATACTGGCTCACAGGCTCAATGATCCGGCTGGAAAGGCCTTTGCGTATCAACTGATGCCCATGGGCTGGAACATCATGAAAGCTGCGCAACCCCAGCATCACCAAGGGGCTGTGGACGGAAGAAGGTTGGATGGTGCTTGGCATGATGCAATTACAGCATGTAGTCGACGTTTTTACAACAGCAGAAAAACAGGAGTACGAAGAATCAGCGACAGTGTGAGCAATACACAGGTGATGCATCCCCGCAGGTACGGACATGCATTGATGCGAGAAGTATTGCTACAGCAGCGCCGAAAGTGGCGTTGCATGTCCAAACAAATTGGGCGGCGCAAATAGGCATCAAGATGGTTTGGCTGGCGTGGCCTTGCTGCGCTGAGTATTGCTGCGCTGGTCGTGTGGCCGCTGGGGCGCGACGATGACGTGGAATGCAGCCGGTGCCTTCCCGGTGGCTAGTGCAAGGATGTACAACGCAACGACGAGGCACATCCCGCCCAAGCATAGGTAAAACACCACCAAAAGCGCAGGGTGCCAAAACAGCCCGAACCCCAGGCTGACTACGGCACACCCAAAGAGCAACAACAAAGCGCGGAGCATGGGGCAAGGAACGTGAGGCGGATGGAGATCGACATCTCTGCCAGAGCAAGGTCAGTGGATGCAACATTCTCGTACCGATCCATAGTGGTAGTGTGCAAACCGCGTGGCGGTATAGCGAAGCCCCCTTGCCGGTGGACGGGAGGGGGGAGGGAGGGCTTGCGCCCATCAGGGAGCTAGTCACTGGTCGCGCTGGTTTGCGTGACAACGTCGGTACCAAGAAGCGCCAGCAGCAGGACATTGATCAAGCAGTAGCGCTGTGGGCGGACTACAAGCGCCGAAAGGCATCTACCTTACAAGGAAAGTGAAAAAGTGAATATGGCACTGACCCGTGATTTCCAACAAACCGTCGCCGCACG
The DNA here is from genome assembly GCF_000477435.1 of Candidatus Symbiobacter mobilis CR. Taxonomy (NCBI): domain Bacteria; kingdom Pseudomonadati; phylum Pseudomonadota; class Betaproteobacteria; order Burkholderiales; family Comamonadaceae; genus Candidatus Symbiobacter; species Candidatus Symbiobacter mobilis. The sequence goes on along the minus strand of NC_022576.1, from coordinate 1,551,920 downwards.
CGTGCAAAACGATCCGGCATTTGCACAGGCGCTTTTTGACGAGGCCATCACCCTATTCATCCATGGCGAACCGGAATCAGCCAAGTTGATTCTGCGTGACCTCGTCAATGCGACCGTTGGCTTCGAAGCGCTGGCCGATGAGATCCACAAGCCCGCCAAGAGCTTGCACCGAATGCTTTCCAAGTCAGGAAACCCAACCATGCGCAACATCTCGGCAGTCTTTGCCGCCATCCAAAGTGCGCTGAAGGTGGAGGTTCGCACCCAGATCGTGATGGTCTGATTTCAGCGAAGCCTGTGGAATACGATGCATCTCATTGATAAGGAGTGACGATGATTACAACAACGATGGTTCACGTCCGTGTGGATGAGCAGATCAAGACCCAAGCTGCTGCTACGTTGGCAACGATGGGTTTGACCATTTCCGATGCAGTGCGGGTTTTGCTGACGCGGGTGGTGGCGGACCAGCAAATGCCCTTTGCCATTGAGGCCCCCAACGCTGAAACACGCGCAGCGATGGCCGAAGCTGATGAAATCGCCCGCGCGCACAGCGCCCGGTTCACTTCTGCGGATGCGCTGTTTGAGGATGCCCCCCTCACCCCAACGGCGTAGCCACAGGCAGCGCACGCACAGCATCCAAGGCGTTGCGGGGTGCGTTTCGTCACTGGGCAGATGATCGCAGTGACCGGTCGTATCGGTCATGTTCCCCGGAATCAACGGTCATGTTGGACTGGAATACTCAGGCACGCATCGGCCCGTGGGCAAGCGGCGGGCAATGCAGGGTGGTGGCGGTGGGTTGTTCGCACCGAACCAGCGCAAATGTGACGCAAGGGCAGACCTGCCCCATACCCCATTTTGATGGACTGTTTGCCGTAACGTATTGTTTTTATAAACAAAAACAAGGGATGTTTTTTGGGAGGATTCCCAAGTCATGGCAGTGACCCAGAATCCATGCAAAAAAGTGCAAAATACCTCACGGCACGGGGGAATGCGACACCGTTTGTCAAAAACGCTATATACAGTTTGGCTCCATAACGCTTGGCTAGTCGCCACGACGCATTCACCACCTGATCCGGCCCATCATGCCCAAACGCGCCGCCACCTATGACACTTTGGCTTTCCGTCTGACGGAAATTCTGAAACGGCTGAACGAGGGCGGCAAGCTGGAAGTGGCCAGCCTGGCTGAAGAATTCACCGTCCACCCCCGCACCATCCAGCGTGACCTGAACGAACGCTTTGCATTTTTGCCATGGGACAAAAAAGGCGACTCCTACAAATTGGACACCGCCTACCTGGGCAAACTGACCCTGGGCGATATGAAGCGCTTTGCCGCATTGGCGGGCGTGCGGGATTTGTTCCCTTCGCTGTCGGATGATTTTTTGCGCGACATTTTTGATAACCGCATTCAATCCGCGCTGCTCGTCAAAGGCCACCATTACGAAGACCTGCGCGACAAAGCTCCAATATTCCGGCAATTGGAACAGGCCATCCTCGGCAATCACCTGATCGATTTTGCGTACCACAAAGACCAGGGAACCAAAAACTACACCGCCGCCCAGCCTTACAAACTGGTCAACCACAGCGGAATTTGGTATCTGGCTGCATTGGACCGGAATACTCACGAAGGCAAGCTCAAAGCATTTTCATTCAGCAAAATCGATCGGCTTCAAGTCTTGGAATCCACCTTTGACCATGACCAAACGATCGATCAAACGTTGAAAGACGAAGATGGCATTTGGTTGAACCCGGAAAAAACCGAAGTCGTACTCAAAATCGCCCGGGAAGCCGCGAACTACTTCCGCCGCCGCAGCCTGATTGCGCACCAGGTCATAGAAAAAGAACTGGAAGACGGCGGTTTGCTCGTATCCGGCAAAGTCGCCCACGTCAACCAAATACTGCCCATCGTCCGGTACTGGATACCCCATGTGCGCATCATCAGCCCCGAAGGCTTGCAGGCGGACATGGAACACCAAATTAAAGCGTATCTGGAAGCGTATTGAGCTTGTTCTTTTTATCAAGGAGAAAACCATGTACCCCTGCAACAACTCCCCCCTGGAAAACCTGGCCGCATTTGCGATTGCCTTTGCGGCGGGAGTTTTGTCCACCACCATTCTGCAATGGTATGTTGGGCGGATACAAAAGCCGGAGTGGGATTAACCTCCCCACGCCATGGAGTGAAATGCATTCCCGTTGAGAAAGAGCTTATGGCATAGGCACCAAAGGCATTCAAAGAACTCAAGGCACCAAAAAGGAAAACCCCATGATGGATTGGAAATCCGAAGACGATGCAGCATTGAAAACTGCCATCACCTTGCTGGAATCTCCAACGATCACAGCAAAAATCGCCAACCTTGTGGGAACGCCGTTGGATTCGCTACTCAGCAAACTTCCCGAAGGCGCGCAGGAAAAAATCAACGAAACCGTCAAAACCGCGCTGCAAAAAGCGGCCGATGCAGCATTGTGGAGCCTGGAAAATGCTCCCAATACAAAAGCATCTACCCTAATGCACAAAGTTATGGCAGGCGCATCCGGCGCAATGGGCGGCGCTTTCGGTTTGCCCGCACTGGCTGTGGAACTGCCCATATCGACCACCATCATGCTGCGGTCTATTGCAGACATTGCCCGCAGCGAAGGTTTCGATCTGCATGATTGGGAAACGAAACAATGGTGTATAGAAGTCTTTGCACTCGGTGGCCCCAATGATGCCGATGACGCTACGAAATCCAGTTACTACGCCGCCCGGGGATTCATGGCGCAAACGGCAACCATCCTTTCCAAACAGTTTGCCGATATTGCGGCCAAAAACATGGCTGCAAAAAATCTCAGCGGACTCGCACTCTCACCAGGGCAGGCTGGTTCCTGGCTCGCAGCCCTGATCGAAAGAATCGCCGCCAGATTCGGCATTGTCATCACAGGCAAATTCGCAGCGCAGGCTATGCCGATCATTGGTGGCTTCACCGGTGCTGGGCTGAATGTGATGTTCACCGATTTCTACCAAGACATGGCGCGTGGCCACTTCATCGTAAAGCGCCTGGAAATGATCCATGGGGAGGAGGATATTCAAAAGAAATACGAGGAAATGCGTAAGGCGGTGTGAGGGGGTGAAAGGGGGTATACAAATAATCCTATAAGTTTTCTTCATAATTGGTGGGTATTAAGAGGTAGAAATATACGATGGAGTAGGCCGAATACTAAACCATCGTCAAGGCTCTATTGGATATTAAACATATACCGGAGGATCAATAAAGCCGAAAAATCCTGATCGAAAAATTTATATAGCTACGCAACATCCTAATCAAAATCGGCTCCGATGCAGAAATATGCATTAGATATCATGCTAGAAATAAGATTGTGTGCAGCTTCTTCCAAGAATTTTCTAACTTATCAAATTTAATAATATCATGCCTTTACCATTAATTATTGCAGCCGGTGCCATAGCTGCTGCCTCATATGGCGTCAAAAAAGGTTACGACGGCTATCAGAAGCACTCAGAAGCTGATGAGATTGTTGATAGAGCCAAGACTCGTTATGAACGCCAAAAATCCGCTTTCGATGAGCAGGATAAAGAAACCACCTTAGCGTTCGATACTCTAGGAAAGAAAGAGCTAGAAATCGGAAATAGTATTTGTGAATTCAAAACTTTAGCTGACGAACTGTTACGGAAGCTCAATGATGGACGGGCAAAGAAGCTATGTATCAGCATTCCTAAGCATAAACTGCAAAAAATAGAAGACTACAGTTATACAGCGATTGGTGTATTGGGTTCAGCAGTCGGCGCTGCTGCGACCGGAGCGGCTGTAGGGTTTGCTGTCTATGGTGGGGTGATGGCGTTGGGCGCTGCATCTACAGGTACTGCTATTTCTGCCTTGTCAGGCGTGGCTGCCACCAACGCAACGCTAGCTGCCCTGGGGGGCGGTGCTCTATCCGCTGGTGGGTTAGGCATGGCTGGCGGGACGGCCATTTTGGGTGCTGCTGTGGCAGCGCCTGTGCTTGCCATTGCTGGTTGGGCATACGACAGTCATGGTGACGAAGCACTTAAAAACGCACGCAAAGCCGATGCAGAGGTTACCAGTGCGGTAGAAAAACTGCGGAAAGCTATCGATCAGTTAGAAGAGACAGCAAGATATGCGCGCAGAATCAAACGTGAATTGCTCTCAATTTTTGGCGAATTCCAGCTATATTTTGACGATCTTAAAGATATCAATATTTTTATTGAAGATATCAAGGGTCGAAATGTTGATGTAAAAGCCGAGATAGAGAAGTTGGGAGATAGTATTCTCCGCGCCATTGAAAATGGTTTTGCGCTGGCTGCTATTATGGTGGATCTCATAACTACACCAATATTTAAACCTAAGGAGGTAAAAGGTCAAGTTGTGTGTAACAAAGACGGCGTGCCTGAAATGGAGAAAGATAGTGATGGCTTTATGATGCTTAATGACACTGCTCTTGAGTCAGCACTATGTCAGGCGAAAAATAAAGCGAGTGGTATCGAAACTGCTTGACCACTACACTTGTGCGTACGGAAACATGCCTGCGCACATTTTTTTCAAATATTTTAAATTTCATACAAAATCAAATGTATAATACAATTGCTGACTTTCCTTGGGTCGATGAGCTTGAGAGAACAGTGGTTTCTAGCTTGGCTACTACTTTTGGATTAGATTTTTTACTTATTGAAGATAAATTGGGCGGTGATGTAGATACCATTCACAATGGACGCAAAAACGTCTGGGCAACAAAAGAAGCAGAAGAAGATTATAAACAGCGCGGTAATTATAATAGTACGCAATATCACACACATCCTAATTACATAGCCAGAGGTTCAAGAGATAAGGTCTCCTTTCAAAAAGGTGAGCTACATGATGGTTATCGTGATAAATATTTTATCGCAAGTGAGCAGCCAAACCTGGATCACATTATTTCCGCAAAAGAAATTCATGAGGATCCAGGTCGAGTGTTGGCGGAAATGAGTGGCGTTGAATTGGCAAACAAGGATAGTAATTTACAATCTACAAGTGAAACCATCAACAAGTCCAAGAAGCAGACACCCATCAAGGAATTTTTAAAAAAATTGCCGAGCAGAATCGAAGGTAATGAAACAAAAATGGACAAGATGCAGGTAGAACTGGATGCTTTACCACGTAAAACACCCGAGCAGAAACATGTGGCAAGAAAACTCGAAGCAAAAATTGAGAAGTTAAAGAAGAAAAATGCCGAATTTAAATCAATTGATCCTAATGCGATGAAGAAAAAAGACCAAGAAGCACGTGCATCATACAACATGGAGGTCAATAAAGTATACTATACTAGTAGCAAATTTATAAAGAATATTTCCAGTACATCTGCCAAAGCTGGGCTTAGAATGGGGGTGCGCCAGGTTCTAGGGTTGGTAATGGCAGAAGTTTGGTACGAGTTACGCGCACAGATTCCGAAAATTCTAATAACCATTCAAAAAAATTTTAGTTTCGAAAAATTTTTTGTTCAAATAAAAGATGCTTTTCATGGAATTTGGCATCGGGTCCAACAGCGATTTAAAGATTTTCTAACGAGCTTTCAGGATGGATTTTTTGCTGGTGCTATGTCTAATTTAACCACAACGATTTTCAACATCTTTGCCACAACACAACGCGCAGCAATAAAAATCATTCGGGAAATTTGGGGTCAATTGATCAAAGCCTTCAAGTTAATTTTTTTCAATCCCGATCAGTTGAGTATTGTTGAATTATGCCAAGCTGTGGCTGGTATATTATCGGCTGCTGCAGGTGTGGCAATTGGCTCAAGTGTACATGCATCATTGTTGCCATTGTGTAATTTCCCATTCGGTGCTGAATTAGCGGGGTTCACAAGTGCTCTAGTGACTGGGTTGGCAACACTGGGTCTCACATATGTTTTATTGCACAGCAGTGTGGCGCAAAAGCTTTGGGCATATGTCGAATCCATAATGCCGCACGCGGTTTTAGTAAAAAAATATCAAGCTATTAATGCAGAATTGGATCGTTACCTGATCGAATTAGCGCGTTTGGAGCTTAATATGAATATTGAAGAATTGGCTGCGTTTTCGCGTGATTTAGTTGACTGTAACGATGAAATACAGCGTGGCCAAGTTTTAAATAGAGAGATTGCTAAGCGGGGAATCAAGCTGCCGTACGAAATGGGTAACTTGAACAGCACGCGTGCGTGGTTAGCATCTGTAGCGAAGTGAATATGCTATTCGCACGTGCGTTCCCCTGTACGAGATGCGGGTTGTGTTGCCAGAACGTACATTTAAGTGATGAAACTCATTTTCTAGATCGAGGTGATGGTATATGCAAGTATTACGATGTCACATATAAAGGATGTTCCATTTATTATGAACGTCCAGATATTTGCAGGGTAGATCGGATGTATGAGTTGCATTTTTCGCACATATACAGTTGGAATGAGTTTGTCGCCATAAACCAGCAAATATGTGTGCATCTCAAAGCGATTTTCGCGGCACATACCTCTCCAATTTAATCTGGCGCAAGTGGCGTTTTTCAATGCCAATCACTAAATGATATTAGTCTACTGTTGTAAAATCAAAAATTTTTTCGTATATGGTGGAGTATTGGTACCATAGTGCAATGCATACAATGCCAAAAATTCTACGTATTGGCGCTTACCGTTTCTTTTTCTACGATAATGAGCTGGGTAAATCACATTTTATTATCAATCACAAGGTTAAAACCACCGGCTTTAGCCGGTCAGCTTTAGCTACGCGAATAAGCCTCAAAAAAGGGGACGGCATGGATTATAGATACGGAAGTCATACAGTATTCCAGATAGAGTATCACTTTGTATGGGTTACGAAATACCGTTACAAGGTTCTGACGGGAGAAATTGGGGAGCGGGTCAGAGAGCTAGTGCGAGAAACATGTGAGGCATTTGAAATCAGGATTGTGAAGGGTGTGGTAAGTAAGGATCACGTGCATATCTTGGTAAGTTGCCCGCCGGTAATGGCACCAAGTGAGATTGTCCGGAGGCTGAAAGGGCGGACAGCAAGCAAGCTGTTGGAAGAGTTTCCACACATAAAAAAGAGATACTGGGGACGTCACTTTTGGGCGAGAGGATACTTTTGTGCAACTGTAGGGCAGATGACAGAAGAAATGATTAAGAGCTACTTAGAACACCATTTTGAACCGAGGCAGAACGATGATTTCAAGATGGAGCCGGGCTAAAACGCGTCGTTCAGCCGACGCGTATCCGGACTTTCAGTCCGTAATATCAACCCACCAGCTTTAGCTGGTGGTTGTTGAGTTATTTTCAAAAAGAAGGCCTATCCGCGAAATTTTGGCTACAGCCGTATCGTTGGCAAAAAACACCGGGTTTCCTGCGCATGAATTGAGTAGTCTTCAAAGCATAGTGAAAAAAATCGTACAAACAATCCCTTTCGCGACACCACCTGTCATCCTCCTTCCGTAACATCCCCTGCTTTACAGCAAGAAGCAAGAAAGGAGCACCCTATGCAACTGAAGTCGTTGGAAGCTTTTCTACCCCGCTATCCTGCTTTGGCTGGGGAGTGGGAGGGGTATATTTGTCTGGATTGTTCCCAAACCGTTACGGTGGATTCGCGGCTGATCTATTCACCGGGTATTGAATGGGCGCTCAAGGTGGGTTTGTTGCGTTTCGATTGCCCGCAGTGCGGTGGCAAAAACTTGAAGTTTTCGGGGCATCTGGTTTCGTAATGGAGCCGGGTATCCGGCCCCCCCTCACCCCAACGGCGTAGCCACAGGCAGCGCGCGCACGGCATCCAAGGCATTGCGGACTGCGCCTTCCAGCGTTGCGGGGTAGGGGTTGGCAACGAAGTCCGCGCAGGCCAGCAGGCCGGGGGCGATGCGGTGTGGCGGGCGGGCGATGCGGGGTTCGCAGCAGAAAGTGGCGCGTTTTTCAACGACGGTTTGCACGGGGGTCAGCGTCCACCCCAGTTGCTCTCGTGCTTGGTGCAGCACGGCTTCTTCGGTGTGTTCGCGTGTTGCGTTGCTGTCGCTGACGACGAAGGCCAGCAGCCCCGCCGGGCCGCCGAGCTGGCCTCGGTCGAAGACGAATTGCGCGGGGTGTTCGTCGTCGCTGGGCAGGTGGCACATTGGTCGCGGTAGTCGCAACCCTGCGCCCCAGGCGTAGACCGTCGCAATGGCGGTAGTGCGCAATTCCTGCGCCATGGCGGCCCAGCTCAGCAGCCGCTGGGCCATGATCGCCGGGGTGCTGTTGAGCGATGCGTGGAGGATGCGTGCGCTTTGGGCGGCGTCCGTCGCCAGCAGCACTGCGGAAAACTCCTCATCGCCCACGCGCCAGCCCCGGCCATGGTGTACCAGGCTCTCTACACGTTCCCCCAAGTGGCATGCCACGCCTTGTTCGCGGAGCCAAGCCAGCGCGGCCTGCGGGAATAGGCGGCCCAGATCGACGGTGGGCAGCAGCAGTCGCGCCCCTCGGGGGCACCCGACTACCCCGTCATGCAGCACGCGCAGAAACATGTGCGCGCTGGCAAGGTGGGCAGGCGTATTGAGCGCGGAAACACATAGCGGGTCGATCAGCCCGCTGCGCACGCGCTGTGGCAGGTGTGCGCACAGTTCTGCGACCGTGATGGCAGGGTTGCATGAGAACCCGGCGCTTTGCCACGCCGCAGCGTTGCGCAGCAGGGCCAGGGCATCACGCAGGTGCCAACCCCGCGCCCGCAGGCTGGCCCAGAGCAAGTCCAGCGTGGGGTGCCAGTCGGGAAAACGCAGCCCGGTGCCGTCGGGGTAACGCAAATCCAACCCCTGGGGCAGCAGGGTGTGGGCGGCATCGACGCCAACGGTATCGAGCAGTTGCAGCGTGGCGGTGTACGCGCCGCTGAGGATGTGTTGCCCGTTATCGAGGATGGCCGACGTGCCATCGAGCAGCACTTGAGGTTCGAGCAGCGTACGCGCGCGGCCCCCGACGGTGCGCGTAGCCTCGAAAACGGTGACGTCGTACCCCTGCGAGCGCGCTGCCACCGCTGCGGCCAGCCCGGCCCATCCTGCCCCGATGACGGCGACATCCATTTACTTCCCCCCAGCCAATACGGTGCCCGCCACCCAGAGTTTGTGCAGGGGGTGCAGCCGGGTGCGCCGGTGCAGAACGGGAAAACCCTCGCGCTCAATGGCGCGTAGCAGGGCGCGGTACAGGTGCGCCATCATCAGGCCGGGCTGTTGGGCGCGGCGGTCGCAGTCGGGCAATAGCCCCAGGGCGCGGTCGAACCATCCATGCGCCCGCTGCGCTTGGAATCGCATCAGCGCGGCAAAGGCGGGGGTGTCGCGCTGGTCGACGATGTCCGCAGTCGCCACGCCAAAGCGCTCCAGTTCGTCGAGCGGCAGGTAGATGCGTCCGCGCCGGGCATCTTCGCCCACGTCACGGACGATGTTCGTCAATTGCAGGGCTTGGCCCAAGGCGTGCGCGTATTCGGTGGTTTGCGGGTGGGTCTGGCCGAAGATGCCGGCGGCTACTTCGCCGACGATGCCGGCGACGAGGTGACAGTACCGCTGTAGCGACGCATAGTCGGGGTAGCGGGCATGGTCAATGTCCATCGCGCAGCCTTCGACGATGGCGCGCAATTGCTCTTCGCGGATGCCGAAGTCCGTAGCGTGGGGCAGCAGCGCTTGCATGGCCGGGTGCGTAGGCGCCCCGGCAAAGGCGCGGGGCAGTTCTTCTCGCCACCATGCCAGTGCCGATTCGGCTTGCGCTGTCGATGCCGCGTCGTCCACGGCGTCGTCCACTTCCCGGCAGAAAGCATAGAACGCCGAGATGGCCGCGCGGCGGCGTGGAGGAAGGAACCGGAACGCAAAACGAAAGCTGCTCCCGGCCCGCGCAAGGGTGCGCGCCACGTAGCGTTCGGGGGGGGCGTATGCGGGGGCGGGCATGTTCGCGGGTAGCGGCACAACGGGGGCGAAAGGGTAAGGGATTGTGCGTCTCCCTCACACCCCCCGCTCCTCTCCCGCTGGGCGAGGGGAGCATCGAAAAGCCGCTGCGTGACGTACACAGTAAAGGGGGAAATCCCCCCTGTAATAGGCCAATAGGCCCAAAAAGTGCGTGCCTACAATGATTGATCCCTTGGGAAAGCGCGCCAGATCGTGCAAAACGTGCAATCGTGCAAAACGTGTGATGTGGCGGGAATGTCTACGCGGAGCCATCATGCAAAACAGGATATTTGAAGACCTTTTCGTGCTGGAAATGGCGAGCAACCACCAAGGCAGCGTGCAGCGTGGTTTGGCCATCATCGAGCGGTTTTCCAAGATCGTTCGTTTCAACAATGTCCGGGCTGCGATCAAGCTCCAGTTTCGGGACATTGACAATTTCATCCACAAGGATTTCGTCCACCGCAACGATATTCGCTATATCCAGCGCGTTACGGGAACGAGGCTGACGAAGGAGGAATTCACCGCCCTTGTCGATGCCATTCGCGGCAGCGGTTGCATTCCGATGTCGACCCCTTTCGATGAAAAGTCGGTCGATTGGTGCGTCGAATTCAATATGCCGATCATCAAGGTCGCCAGCGCGGACAACAACGACTGGACCTTGCTCGAAAAAATCGCCACGACGCGCAAGCCCGTGATCGTCTCGACGGGGGGGATGTCCAAGAAAGATATGGACGACCTGGTCGCGTTTTTTGAGCGGCGCAACATTCCGCTGGCGCTTAACCACTGCGTCGCGGCCTATCCCCATGAAGACTGCGAGTGCGAGCTAGGGCAGATCGACTACCTTCGCCACCGCTACCCCAATCTGGTCATTGGCTATTCCTGCCACGAGTACCGGGACTGGACTGCCTCGATCCAGATCGCCGTGGCCAAGGGCGCACGCACCTTCGAGCGGCACATCGACATCGACGATGACGGCTTTCAGGTGGCCAAGTATTCCTCGCTACCGCACCAGATCGATACCTGGTTCAAGGCCTGGAAAAAAGCCAAGGAGATGATTGGCAACTCCGGTATGGAGCGCAGGATTCCGCTGGCGAAGGAGGTCGACTATCTCGATTCCTATGTGCGTGGGGTGTATGCCAAGCGCGATTTGGTCAAAGGGCAATTGCTCACTGCGGACGATGTGTACCTCGCCATCCCCTTGCAAAAGAAACAGATTTCCAGCCGCGAGCTGATGCTTGGCAAGTACGGGCACCGCCTGTTGGCCGATTGCAAAAAAGACGCCCCCCTGACGATCGACGAGCTGGATACCCCGTATTCGGAGAGCGCAGAGCTGTGCAAAAGCATTTGCGAACGGGGGTTGTAGCTCCCCTCGCCCAGCGGGAGAGGGGCTGGGGGGTGAGGGAAACTGCCATGACTTGTCTGATGCAGGGTGTCTGTGCAAAGTCATGACAGTTATCTGGCGTTGACCGAAGCATCCGCGCAGGCGCTGCGTGCCTTGCCTTGCGATGTTGTCGTTACGGGCGCGAACGGCTGGCTGGGCCGGGCGACGCTGGACATGCTCCGGCAGGCTTTGGGGGCGGAGTTCGGGCAACGGGTCGTTGCGCTGGGGTCTCGCGATGATCCTCCCGTGCGGGCGCTCGAATCCTGGGTTCCCCCGGCTGGGCGTGGCTTGCTGCTGTGGCACTACGCCTTTCTGACCAAGGATCGCGCCGAAGGGATGCCGCTGGCCGACTACGAACGGCGCAATCGTGCCTTGCGCGAGCGGGTGCTGGGCTGGGTGCGGGGCGGCAGCGTATGGGGCATGGTTTTGCCTTCTTCCGGCGCGGTGTATGACTACCTTCATGCCACGGGGCGCGATGCTGCGGTGCGGGAGTACGGCAGGCTCAAGGTCGAAGACGAACAAGCCTTTGGCGCGGCGTGTGCCCAAGCTGGTGCGCGGCTGGTCATTGCGCGGGTGTTCAACCTGTCCGGGCCGTACATCAACAAGATCGAGCACTACGCGCTGGCTTCGATGATCCGGCAGGTGCTGGCAGGCGAGCCGGTGGCAGTGCGTGCGGCGCGGCCAGTGCTGCGGTCGTATTACTACGTGGGGGACTGCCTGGAGTTGTGCGCGAGGATGTTGTTGCGTAGCGTGCCTGGGCAGTGCGAGGCTTTCGATGTAGCGGGCGAGGAAGTCGTCGAACTCGGCGAACTGGGACGGTGCGTGGCGGCAGTGCTGCAATCTCCCCATGCGCAGGTGCTGCGCCCCGCGCTGCTCGCCGATGCCGAGGAAGACTGTTATGTGGGCGACCGCACCCGAATCTCCCTTCTGGAAAACAAGCTGGGCCTGCACCCCTTGGGGCTGGCAGCGCAGATTCGGGAAACCGCCAGGTATTTGCAGACCATGCTGGCCCCCCTGCCAGCGTTGGGATGATGGTGCCTCTTTGGGTAACGGGTTTGGGTACATCTGGCGCTGATCGCGACTTCCGTCGCTCCTGCAAAAGATAGGTACGACGTGATGGGTCACGCGCAACGTGGAATAGAAACAGAAACATCATCATGAAATACAGTGACTTGCTTGCAAAGTGGCTCCGCAACATGGGCTATACCCATTGCTTTTTCGTCCCCGGGGGGAACGTGATGCACCTGGTGGCGAGCTGTAGCGCGCACTTTCGCATGGTGGGGGTGGTGCATGAAGTGGCTGCGGGCATTGCCGCCGAGTACTTCAACGAGGCGCACCCCCAGGAAAAAGCCTTTGCCTTGGTCACCGCTGGCCCCGGGTTGACGAATGTCGTCACCGCGCTGGCTGGCGCATTCCTCGAAAGCCGGGAACTGCTGGTGCTGGGCGGGCAGGTCAAAACTGCCGACCTGCGCGACCTATGGCTGCGCCAGCGGGGGATTCAGGAAATCGACGGCGTGCGCATTGCGGAACCCGTGTGCTGTGTTGCGCGGCGGCTTGATGCCCCCGTGTCGTTGGCCAGCTTTCAGCGCTGGGTGGGCAATGTAGGCAGCCCGCGCCCCGGCCCAGTGTTTTTGGAATTGCCGCTGGACGTGCAAGCGCGTAGCGTGGATGAGGCATCCCTGGAGCGGGCAGACCCCGCAGAGGGCTTGCACCCCGTCATTCCGCTGGCAGGGGCATCGGTCAAGACCGCGCTGGTCGAACGCATTCGCGCAGCAGAGCGCCCCGTGTTGCTGTTGGGCGGTGGGGTGTCGCGCAAGACGATGCGAACGGTGTACGCGCAGCTCGAAGCGATGGGGATCCCCCTGATGACCACGTGGAACGGGGCGGATCGCGTTGGTGCCGAACACCCCCTGTACTTTGGCAGGCCCAATACCTGGGGGCAGCGGTATGCAAACGTCCTGCTCCAGAAGTGCGATCTGCTCGTTGCGCTCGGGACGAGGCTGGGCCTACAGCAAACCGGGTTTCGCTGGCAGGAATTCGTCCCCGAAGGCGAAGTGCTGCAGGTCGAGATCGACCCTGCTGAGTTGTCCAAAGGCCATCCCCACGTCGAATGGCCAGTGCTGGGCGATGCCAACGACGTGTTGCGCCACCTTGCCGGATCGCACCTCGGTGATCACACGGCCTGGGTGCGTTGCTGCAGCAAGGTGCGCGATGCATTGCCCTTGGTCGAACCGAACCACACGGGGGCGGGGTATGTGTCTCCGTACCGGTTCTATGAAGAGATTGCGGGGTGGTGCAGGGCCGAAGACGTCGTCATTCCATGCAGCAGCGGTTGTGCGTATACCGTGGCGATGCAAGTTTTTGCGCAGCGCTGGGGGCAGACGATCATCACCAACAAGGGGCTGGCGTCGATGGGCTATGGGTTGAGCGGGGCCATCGGCGCTGCGTTGGCGCACCCGGATCGGCGAACGATCCTGTTCGAGGGGGACGGCGGCTTTGCCCAGAATCTGCAAGAGCTGGGGACAGTGGTGGCCAACCGGTTATCGCTGAAGATTTTTTTGTTCGACGACCAAGGCTATGCGTCGATCCGCATGACCCAGCAAAGCTACTTTGCCGGGCGCTTCGTCGGTTGCGAAGTCCAGGGCGGGCTGGGGCTACCGCCGTGGGACAAGCTCTTTGCTGCCTATGGCATCCCCGTGCTGCGGATCGACGGGCCAGTGGCCGATTGCCCCGGCTTTGCCGAAGCCTTCGAGGCACCGGGGCCGTGTGCTTTTGTGTTGGCGATCGACCCCGCCCAAACCTACTTCCCCAAAATCACCAGCCGCGTGGCCGCAGACGGAACGATGCAGTCCAACCCTCTTCACCGCATGACGCCCGAAGTCCCGGACATCGACTGGGCTGCATACTGCAAATAGGTGAGGGCAAAGTCCTTGTACCCGTGCGCAAGCTCGATCTCGGCCAGGCAAGTCAAGGCCACGGGGTCGTGGGGAACGGCGCAAAGCACAAGCTCGGCAAATTGGGTCGCGGCCACCCAGCGGATGTCCTCGATCTTCGGGGCGGGCAGCGATGGGGGGGGAGGGGCATTGCGTGCGTCGGCGATGAGCTGCTGCAAGCGTTGATGCGCTTCCTCCAGCGGGATGCGCTGGCCTGGTGCGATACCCACGCCAGGGCGGGGAGGTTGCTCCCATTCCGGGGGGATGTCCTGCAGCCAGGATTCGATGGCGCTGGATTGGGCGTCGGGGTCGCCGGGGTGATTGGTCTGCGCGATCCACTGCACCCACATCGCCCGCAACGCCTCGCCAAAGTAGTGGCGGAAGAAATCCTCACGCATCAGCGTAGAGCGCTCCGTTTCCCCACGCAGGCCCAGCCGAATCTGGTTGAGCCGCTGCACATCGCTGGCCAGCTCTGCGGCGATGTCCAGGTACGCATCGGTCGATGGGGCGATCCATTCCGTCCTGCCGACGGCCGTCAACGCCGAGACCCCCATGCGCCCCTGGGCGTTCTTGCCCTCCAGGGTGACGAGCGGCACCCCCATCCACAGCACATCACACGTCGTCGTTCCTCCCCCTAGCGGAAAGGGGTCGAGCGCAATGTCGATCTGGTGGTACGTCAGGTACTGGTTGTCTTGGTGTAGCGGAACGAGTTGGAGCCGTTGGGGGTCGATGCCCAGCCTGCCGCAACGTTCCCGGTAGGCATCGGCCACCGCAGGCAGGTCGAAATTCTTGCCCTCGATCAACAACCAGGACCCGGCAACGCGCTGTTGAAGCTGGCCCCAGAGGGTCAAGACTCCGTCGGTGAGCTTGCCCAGGTTGTTACACGTGCCAAAGGTGATGTAGCCGTTGGCCATTGCGGGGGTAGGCCGTACCGTGTAGCGGGGTTGGTAGCGCCAGAGGGGGTTGCGGATCATCGGCCGGTAGCAGCCGCATACCGGTAAGCGATAGATTTTTTCGGTGTAGAGAAAGTCGATGCCTTCGGGATCCTGCACCGCGCAACTGATCTTGTAGTCGATGGCGCTCAGCCCGGACGTCGAGACGAAACCGAGCCAATTGACCTGAACGGGAGCAGGCTTGCGGGCAACGGTCATCAACCCGTTGTTGCCCGTATGGCCCGAAAGGTCGACGAGGATGTCGATGCCTTGCTCTTGAATGCGCTGGGCGCGCACTTCCGGCAGCATGCGATCGACATGAATGAAGTGATCGACATGGCATTGCACCCGGTCGGTGATCCAGTCGTCCTTGGGGAACATATAAAAGGCGTACACCTCGAACTGTCTGCGGTCGAGCTGGGACAGCAGCCCTTCCATCCAGTACATCGCAGCGTGGTTGCGAAAGTCCGCCGACAAAAAACCGATGCGCAGCCTGCGCCAAGGCCCACGGGGATGGTCGGCAAAGGTGGGCCAGAAAGGCTTGAGGGGGGTTTCGAACTGTTCTGCATACTCCCTCGCAGCCCGCGCCATGTCCTCGTCGGTAGAAAGCGGGTCAGCCAGCATGAATAGCAGGCGGTTGGTGTAGTTGCACTCGCAGGTGGGGTCGAGGGTAATGCCTTCCTCGCAGTCGAGAACGGCTGCACGCACTTGGCCCAGTTCCCGGCGTTGAATGGCGCGTTGGGTGAGCGCCGCGACCTTGTCCGGTAGTTCCACGGCCAGCTCCACCGCACGCTGTGCGGCGGCAAAGCCTTTTTCGTGCTGTTGCAGGGGATAACAGGCTTGCGACAAGCGGATCCACACCAAGACATCGTCGGGCCGCAGGGTACACAGGCGTTCGAGGAGCTTTTTCGATTCCTCGAACCGGGCGCTATGCAGCAGGATGTTGGCGTAATTCAGCAGCAGCTTGCCGTCGTCGGGAAAAAGGATGTTGGCGTGACCATACGCAGCCAATGCCGCGTCGATCTCCCCCGTCTGATAGAGGGCAAAACCCAGGTAGCGGTGGGACGGAAGATGCAGGGGGTTCTTGCGCAGCGTGGCCTTGCATAGACGGATCGCTTCGGCCCAGTTGCTGGCGTCGAATGCGGCGCGGATGCGGTCGGCAAGAGCGTCGGAGCCTCGGGAAATAGGGCGGGACATGCAAGAAGAACCAAAGCAAACAATGCGATAGCCACCAATGCGATAGCAGCCGCAAGGAGGTACCGGGGGGAAAAAAAGTGTACCCGTAGCGCCCAAGCCGGGCGCTACGGATCCACCCTACCCACCCTGGCCTCAGGGTTACTTCAAAAGCTGCATCACACCTTGCGGGAGCTGGTTCGCTTGCGCCACCATCGCCGTGCCAGCCTGTTGCAGGATCTGCGCACGGGCCAGGTTGGCGGTTTCCACCGCGAAGTCCGCATCCTGGATCCGGCTGCGGGACGCCGACATGTTCTCGGACGTGATCTGCAAGCTGGAGATCGTCGTTTCGAACCGCGACTGCAAGGCGCCGAGTTTGGCGCGTTCGCTGTTGATGTACGCCATCGCGGAATCGACGGTCTTGATCGCATTCGTCGAATTGGCGAAAGTCGTGACATCAAGGCTGGCCACGTCGTTCAAGGTCGAACTTTCGTCGGTGAAAACGTTGCCGCCGGTTGCATCGTCATCGACGGTATAGCTCTTTTCGGAATCGAGCGTGATGAACCCGCTGACGATGGTGGCAGTGGCTGGGTCTCCGGCAGCGACGTTGACAGAGGCTCCGATGGATTGAAAATCTCCATTGGTATCCAAACCATATTTCTGTACGGTCACGTCGCCGTCGTTGACCAGATCGGTTTTGCCGACGAGGATGTTGTTGCCGGATTCGTTGGTCAGCATGATCCCCGTCCCATCTTCGCTGAGGCTGGCGATGACCCCGGTTTTGGAGGAACGGTCATTGATGGACGAGATCGCGATCGACAACCCATCCGAGGCATTCGTCGCATTGAGCGTGAACGAAATGCTTTCGGGTTCTTCGTTGTTGGAGGCAATCGTCATCGAATACGACCCCGTGGCCGAGAAGGAAATCATCGCGTTGGTACGCGCCGTTGCGCTCACCCCGGTATTGGGGGCTTGCACGTTGATCGTGTTGGCGATTTCGGAAGCAGATGCATTGGCTGCGTAGGTGATGTCGCGGGCACCGATGGCTCCGTTGATCGTCACCTTGCCGGCCAGTACGCCGTTGTTGGCGCCGATGGGTGTGGTTGCCGCAGGGTCTGCGGCCACAGCTTCTGCGCCTTCGGCGATGAGCTGGTTGTTGCCGTAGGCGTTGACGCGCAGGTCTGCGGTCGAAGCCACGATCGTTTGGTTGGCGTTGGCGCCGACTTGGAATTGCTGCGTTCCGAAGCTGCCGTCGAGGAGCTTCAGCCCGTTGAACTCGGAAT
Organism: Candidatus Symbiobacter mobilis CR; assembly: GCF_000477435.1. NCBI lineage: Bacteria > Pseudomonadati > Pseudomonadota > Betaproteobacteria > Burkholderiales > Comamonadaceae > Candidatus Symbiobacter > Candidatus Symbiobacter mobilis. Next base: position 1,534,331 of record NC_022576.1, on the reverse strand, counting down.
TGTTCGAGATGCGGTCGAGCTCGTTGACGAGTTGCGTCACTTCCTGGTTCAATGCTTGCCGATCGGTGGCGCTGTTGGTCGCGTTGGCCGATTGCACCGCCAGCTCGCGGATCCGTTGGAGGATGTTGCTGGCCGATTGCATCGCCCCTTCCGTGGTTTGCGCCAGCGAGATGCCATCATTGGCATTGCGGGCGGCTTGGTTCAGGCCACGAATCTGGGCTGTGAAGCGCTCGGAAATCGCCAGCCCGGCGGCGTCGTCCTTGGCGCTGTTGATGCGCAGGCCTGAAGACAGGCGCTGGATCGACGTCGACAGCGACGACATGCTGGTACTGAGGTGGCGTTGCGCGGTAAGAGAACTGACATTGGTATTGATGGTAGAGGCCATGGTAGAGACTCCTTCAAGGTGGGTAACACACATCTCTTCTGCGTTGGCCGGTTTTTTTTGTGGCCTTCATCGAAGAGCTGGTAGGCAAATTGTTGGAGTGAGACCCCTTGGGCATAGGCTGGATAAACAGCACAAAACAAAGGCTTATTCTGGTTTTGGCATAGGCGTTTTGGGGTTGGGTGGACGATGGTCTGGGCGTAATCCAGGGCGGCGTGGCGTGGGGGAACGCGAACGAAGCAGCGAATCCCTCAAGTTTTTGCCATTCGCTCCGAAAGAGTTCCCAACGGCTTGCAGCAGGTTCGTCCCGATCCAGGGTAGAAAAAAGATCGGGGCGGTTTTGTAGAGGGTCGTAGTTAGCGCACAGCGCTATTTCAGTCGGTTCTTACTGGGAGAAATATCATGGCTGCCACCATCAACACCAATGTCAATTCCCTGACAGCGCAAAGAAATCTGAGCAACAGCGCTGCGTCGCTGAGCACGTCGATTCAGCGTTTGTCTTCGGGTATGCGCATCAATTCCGCCAAAGACGATGCGGCGGGTCTCGCAATTTCGGAACGCTTCACCGGGCAAATTCGCGGCTTAAACCAAGCCGTGCGCAATGCCAACGACGGCGTCTCTCTCATGCAAACTGCGGAAGGCGCGATGGCATCCTCCGGCAACATCCTCCAACGGATTCGCGAACTGGCGGTGCAGTCGGCCAACGCAACGAACAGCGCTACCGACCGGCAAGCCCTGAATCAGGAAGTGACGCAGCTCGTCGGTGAATTGGATCGGATCGCGGTCATGACGGAATTCAACGGCAAGAAATTGCTCGATGGGTCCTTCGGAACCGGGCAATTCCAGGTCGGCGCGAATGCCAACCAAACCCTTGTCGCTGCTACGGCTAACCTGCGTACCACCACCTACGGCAACCAACAAACGGTAGCCACGATTGCGGAATCACAAGCGGCAGCCGCTGTGACCTCGCCCTTCGAGGGCAATGGCACTACCGCCGGTACCGTAGCCATCAACGGTAGCGTGGGCTCGGCAACGGTCAGCTTTGCTGACGGTGACTCCGCCAAAGATATCGCTGCTGCAATCAATACGCAATCGCCCAACACCGGGGTATCCGCTACAGCCAGGACGGACGTGGAAATCTCTTTCTCCACCTCCGGGGCATACACGATCAGCCTGGGTGCGAACAGTACGGAAACGCAGAATGTTTCCTTTACGCTGACTTCCAATACCGGATCGGACGGATTGGCATCGGCCATCACCGCGATCAACGACCGTTCTTCCAAGACCGGGGTCACAGCCAGCTTGAATAGCGATGGGACAGGGATCGTGCTGAATAACGAGACGGGCAACAACATTCTGGTTGGCAAAACTGGCGTTGCCAACGATGGGGAAGTCAGTGTGCAAAAACTGGCTGTCGATACGGATGGAACCCTGCAAGATGTGGGGGCAGCACAGGCACTGACGGCCAGCGATACCACTGTGGAAGCGGTTATATCGAGCGGGTATGTCGTCCTGGATGCGCAGAACAGCTACTCGGTCAAGAGCGATGGTGGTGGCATCTTTCAGGACGCGACGTCCACCTTGAATGATGTGGCCAGCCTCGATATCTCGACCTTCAGCAAGGCGACCAATGCAATGAAGACGGTCGATTCTGCGATGGCGATGATCAACAGCGAACGCGCCAAGCTCGGTGCCTTGCAGTCCCGCTTCGAGACCGCGATGTCCAACCTGTCGAACACGTCGGAAAACCTCTCTGCATCCCGTGGGCGCATTCAGGACGCAGACTTCGCGCAAGAAACCGCGAACCTTTCCCGCACCCAAGTGCTGCAACAAGCAGGTACCGCGATGGTCGCGCAGGCCAACCAGATCCCCCAAGGGGTGCTGTCTCTGCTGCGGTAAGCGCTATCCCCACCGGGGGGGTAGCCCCGGTGGGTCGTTCTCCAGGTTTTCTCCTTCAAGTTTGGGCCCGCTTCGGCGGGCTTTTTTTCGTTCCGTTTCCATCCAGCAGGTTCCTGTGCAAGTCGCGAAGCGGCTGCTCGCAGCGCCCCTCGCCCAACGGGAGAGGGGCTGGGGGTGAGGGAAACTGTCAAGTTTGGTGCAACTTCGCCGAAATGAGAAGTAGAGGTAGTGCGTTGCGAGTGCGAGCGGGTCGTGCGACGTACCACTGTATGGACAAAGCGGAAAGGCTGGGAGGGGGTGCATGAACGGTGCCCCAGCATGGTTTTTTTCTGCTTTGTTTTTTGGGGGGTAGGCAGATAATGCTTTGGCTTGGGCCAATCAGGAGAACATCATGGCAGCGATATCTTCGGCGGGAATCGGTAGCGGTCTGGACGTGAAGTCGATCGTCTCGCAGCTCGTGGCGATCGAAAAGCAGCCCATCGTCAAGCTCCAGGCCAAACAAGCGTCGATCGAAACCAAAATCTCCACGTTTTCACAGATCAAGTCCCTGTTCTCGAACCTGTCGAGCGCAGTGGGAACGTTAAGCAGCCTGACGACATGGAATGCCGTCACGGCTTCGTCGTCGGATGAAGAATCTGTCAGCGCTTCGGCCATTGGGGGGACGGCAGCCAACGATTTCACGGTACAGGTGACCGGATTGGCCAAGGCCCAAAGCTACGCATCGGCTTCGCTACCCACCCCGGCGGGAACGCCCTTGGGGGCAGGCACATTGAAGATTGCGCCGACGGAAGGCACTGCCATCGATATCGAGGTGCTGGCTACCGATTCGGTCTCGGACATTGCCAGCAAGATCAACGGTTCCGGTGCGAAGGTCAGTGCCACCGTGCTCAATGACGCCTCCGGCGAGCGGCTGCTGCTGCGTTCCAAGGATACGGGGGTCAAAAACGGCTTCACGTTGAGCGTCGAAGACACCGATGGGGTGCATGATGACGAGGCGGGCCTGTCCCGGCTGGTGCATGGGTCGAGTACCCAGGCTGCGGTAGACGCGACGGCGCTCATCAACGGCAGCATCACTGTTTCTTCGTCAACCAATACTTTCAGCAACGTTATTTCCGGCGTGACGCTGACGGCCAAGAAAGTCATGACCACCGAGGCCGAGGTCAAGGTGGGCGCGGACAAGGCCAAGATCACGAGTGCGGTAGACGGTTTCGTCAAGGCCTATAACGAGATCAACAAAACGATGCAGGATCTCACCAAATACGATGCCGAAACCAAACAGGCCGGGTTGTTGCAGGGGGATACGACGGCTGTCAGCCTGCAACGTGCCTTGCAGGGAGTCTTGCAGTCCAAGACGACAGGCTCGGTGTTCTCGCGATTGGCCGATGTCGGCATCACCGCGCAATTGGGGGGAGATTTGTCCGTGGACAGCGCAACGCTTTCCACGGCGCTCGACCAGCGCGACGAGGTCAAGAAGCTGTTCACCATCGACAACAAGAACGCGCAAACCAACGGCTTTGCCTTGAAATTCAAGGATTTCACGTCAGGGCTGTTGTCTACGAACGGCTTTTTTGGATCCAAGGATGCCTCGCTCAAGCGCACGCTCGAAGCCAATACCAAAGACCAAACCAAATTCAACGAGAAGGTGGCGCGTATCGAAGCGCAACTCAACAAGCGTTACAGCGCCCTCGACGTGCAAATGAGCAACCTCAATGCGCTCAATACCTACGTCGGCCAGCAGATCACGCAGTGGAACAAGAGCACGTCTTGAGCTAGGTCATGTGCCAGGACAAGTGCGAAGACATGTGCGACGACAGCGTGTGCCAAGTGGTATTCGGTACGCCAATCGATCCGCAGAAATGACCTGCCAAGTTGCCTGAATTCTTTGCATGAACGGCTTGATTTTTCTTGGAATGTGCCGATAAACAGAACATAAATTAGGGGAAATTCATCATGTTTACACCATTCCATTCCAGGTCGGCAAATGCGTACAAAGTGGTCGGTATCGAAACGGGGATTCCCCAAGCCGACCCGCATACTTTGGTCAATATGTTGTTTGAAGGGTTATTGCAGCAAATCGGCGCAGCGCGTTCCGCGCTGGCCCGTGGCGATATCAAGGCCAAATGCAAGCACATCGTCTCTGCGGTGCGTTTGCTGGAAGAAGGGCTGAAGGGTGGCCTCAATCATTCGGCGGGTGGAACGCTGGCGCAGACCCTGCAAGACATTTACGATTTCTGCGAAATGCGGTTGACCCAGGCCAACGTGCGCAATGACGACCGTATGCTTGACGAAGTGCGCCAGGTGATCGAGCCTATTGCCGATGCCTGGAAGAGGATTGGCGGTGCCGTTCCGGTTCCGGAACGGGTGATGTGAGCAGGTGGCCGGAAAGCATTTCCCACCGGAAAGTCAGTCAGTCAAGGCAAGTCGAATAGACCAATCAAGGGGCCATCATCATGTTTACCGCCTACCATCCTCGCGCAGCTTCCGCCTACCAACAGGTGCATGTGGCCACCAGCGTCAAGGCGAATGACAAACACCAGATCGTCACCCTGCTGTACGACGGTCTGATCGAAACCCTGGGCATTGCCCGCAGCGCCTTGGCGCGGGGCGACATCCCAACCAAATGCGCTGCGCTGACCAAGGCACTGCGCCTGATGCAGGAGGGACTGATGACTGGTCTCGACCTGGAAGAAGGTGGGGACTTGGCCAACAACCTCTATCGGCTGTATGACTATTGTTCGTATCGCCTGATGCTGGCCAATGCACGCAACGACGACGCCATCATCCTCGAAGTCCAGCAGCTCATTGAGCCTCTGGCGATGGCGTGGAAGGAAGTCAAACCCGTTCCCCAGGGGGAACCCCCCAAAAGGGCGCAGGCTGCATACGCCGCAGCGTAATGCATACGCCGTAGCGTAAATGCCGCTGGATTGTTGGGTTGTACCCAAATTGGGGTTCAACCCAACGCTGCCAGCAGCTCGGTTTCGATAGCGAGCTGGGTGTTTTGGTTTTGCAGGGCCGATCCTCGTATCAGGAATGTGTCTTCGACACGCTCGCCCAGGGTGATGACTTTGGCCAGTTGCAAATCGATGCCGTGCCGGGCTAGCACCCTTGCGACGGCATAGAGCAGCCCCACCCGGTCGCTGGCGGATAGGTTCAGCACCCAGCGTTGCCCAGTCTCATCGGGACGCAGTCGCACGCGGGGGGGGAGCGGAAAGCTTCGAACCCGGCGGGATACCCGGCCCTTGCCTGGTTCGGGTAGCGGCCCGGCAATCGCAATGGTGTGTGCCAACTCGCTTTCGACCATGTTGACCAGTTCACGGTAGCGCTCCGTCGGATCCGGCGAGACGACCTGAAAGGTATCGAGGGCATATCCCTTGAGGGTGGTGTGGATGCGTGCATCAAGGATGCTCAGCCCACTGCGCTCGAAGTATCCGCAAATCCGCGCAAAAAGGTCTGCCTGATCCCGGGTGTAGACGAGCACTTGTAAGCCATCGACCACTGGGGAAGGGCGCGCCCGCACGATGGGCGTGGGTGACTCGACGTAGCGGGAGAGCTTGCGTGCGTGCCAGGCAATTTCGACAGCGTCATGCCGCATGAAGTACCCCGCATCCAGCGTATCCCACAGCGGTTTGTGCGAGAGGTAGGGCTGCGCGTGCAGCGCCAGCTCGACGATGGCATCGTGCTGGCGTTCGCGGATGTCGGCGTGGATATCTGGCACGTGCCCGCCCAGCATTTGCGAGGTCGAGTGGTACAGGTCTGCGAGCAGCTTGCTTTTCCAGGAGTTCCATACCTTGGGACTGGTGCCACGGATATCCGCTACCGTGAAAAGGTAGAGCGCGGTCAATTGGCGTTCGGTACGGACGTAGCGGGCAAATTGTGCGATCACGGATGGATCGGTGTGGTCGCACTTCTGCGCGATGCGGCTCATCGTCAGGTGTTCGCGGACGAGAAACTCGATCAACTGCGCGTCTTCGGCTGCGATGGCGTAGCGCTTGCAAAACCGGCGCACCTCCTTCGCCCCCAGCACGCTGTGATCCCCGCCACGGCCTTTGGCGATGTCGTGGAACAGGGCAGCCACATACAGCAGCCAGGGTTTGTCCCAATCTGCGGCAAGCTGCGAGCAAAAAGGGTACTCATGCACATGCTCGGGCAAAAAGAAGCGCCGCACATTGCGCAGCACCATCATGGTGTGTTGATCGACCGTGTAGACGTGGAACAGGTCGTGCTGCATCTGGCCGACGATCCGCAAAAACGGGGGCAGGAAGCGCCCGAGCACGGAGGTATCGTTCATCAGCCGCAAGGTGTGCGTCAGCCCGCTGGGGTGCTGCAAGATGCGCAAGAAGGTAGCTTGGTTGACGGGGTCGTTGCGGAAGCGGTGGTCGATGAGGTCCTGTACGTGGTATAGCGCCCGCAGCGTGCGGGCAGACAGGCCCTGGATCCCCACCTCGCTTTGGAAGACGAAAAAGGTCTGCAAGATCGCATGGGGGTCGCGGCGGTAGAAGTCGTCGCTGGCGATGTCGAGCATTCCGGCGTTGTCGAAGAAATGTTCGTCGATGCGACGTGGTGCTGCCGGGGAACGCGAACGCAGCCGCTCTTCGATGTTGAGCAGGACGATTTCGCGCAGTTGCGTCACCGCCTTGGCGGCCAGGTAGTACTGGCGCATCAGCCGTTCGCCAGGGCGTGCCGCAGCGCGTGGGTCTCCCTCGGGGGCTAGGTACCCGAAGGACTGGGCCACGCTGTTTTGCAGGTCGAAGAGGAGTCGGTCTTCACGGCGGCGCGTGGCCACGTGCAGCAAGGTGCGAATGCGTTGCAGCAGCGCTTCGTTGCGCCGGATCTGTCGAATCTCGAAGGGCGTGGCCAGCCCCGCACGCGCCAGGCTGCCCCAGTCTTCGGCAAACCCTGCCGCCTTGGCGACCCACAGGATCACGTGCAGATCGCGCAGCCCGCCAGGGGATTCCTTGCAGTGGGGTTCCAGCGCGTAGGGTGTGTCTTCGTACTTGCCGTGGCGCTGCTGCATTTCCAGCGTCTTGGCGATGAAGAAAGCCTGGGGGTCGACGATGGAGCGAAAGCGCGTGCGAAAGTCTGCAACCAGGGTGCGGCTGCCGGTGATGCAACGCGATTCGAGCAACGCCGTCTGGACGGTGAGGTCCTTGGTGGCTTCTTCGAGGCATTCGCCAACGGTGCGCACGCTCGAGCCGATTTCCAGGCCGGTGTCCCAGCAACTGCGGATGAAGGTCTCGATTTGCGCAGAACGCGCTGCATCCAGGCTGGTTGTGGGGCTGTCGGGCAACAGCACCAGCACGTCGATATCGGAATGGGGGAACAGCTCCCGCCGTCCAAACCCGCCGACGGCCAGCAATGCGCAGGGCTTGCCCAGTCCCGCTTGGCGCCACAAGGTCAGCAGAAACTCATCGGCCAGGTTGCTGAGCTTGCGCAGGGTGCTACGGATACACGGTGTTGCCAAGTTGGGGGAACAGCTTGCAAGCACGGCGGCTTGGCGCGCACGGTACTGCTGGCGCAGGAGTGGTGTGGTGGGGGACACGGCATCCTCAAGGCGGTGTGGCGAGGGAAGCGGGAACGAATTCGGGAACGAATGGAGGCGCCGTGGGGCAGCCTGGGGAGAGCGTCAGCACCTCGACCCCCGTTGCCGTGACCAGCACGGTGTGTTCCCACTGGGCGGACAGCGAACGATCTTTGGTAATGACCGTCCAACCGTCGCCCAGCTCCCGCACTTCCTTGCGCCCGATGTTGAGCATAGGCTCGATGGTGAAGGTCATTCCGGGTTCGAGGACAGCGAGCGTGCCCGGCTGGCCGAAGTGGAGCACCTGCGGTTCCTCATGGAAGCTGCGCCCGATGCCATGCCCGCAGTATTCGCGCACCACGCTGTAGCTGTGTTGTTGGGCGAAGGTCTGGATGGTGTGGCCGATGTCCCCGAGGTACGCGCCGGGGCGTACCTGCAGGATGCCGTGCCACATCGCCTCGAAGCAGACGCGGCAAAGGCGCTGCGCAGCAAACGAGGCGTCGCCGACGAGGAACATCCGGCTCGTGTCGCCATGCCAGCCGTTTTTGATCACCGTGACGTCGACATTGACGATGTCACCGTTTTTGAGGGGGTTGTCGTTGGGGATGCCGTGGCAAACCTGGTGATTGACCGAAGTGCAGATCGATTTGGGGTACGGACGATGCCCGCTGGGCGCGTAGTGCAGCGGTGCGGAGGTGGCGCCGAGCACCTGGGTGGTGTATTGCTCGGCAAGCCGATCGATCTCGTTGGTGGTGACGCCAGGCTGGACGAAGGGGGCCAGGTAATCGAGCAGCGCAGCCGCGCAACGGCCTGCGGCACGCATCCCGGCAATTCCTTCAGAGTCTTTGGGGACGATAGACATGGTGAGGAATGTATCGTGGGCAGGACTGACGCAAAACCGCCCCGGCGTTGTTCTACCCACTTGCCGTACTGCTTTGTACTGTCTGCGTGGGTATGCCTAGCCGGAACGATGTTGCATAAGAACCTATTCCAGTAGGGGCTGCGCCATCGCATTGCACGCGGCGGCGGTGCTCGGAATCCTCATGTACTGTCAGTACATTCCGGTTCCTGCGCTCCGGCGCCACGCACACTGCTTCGGCTCGCCTGCCTACTGAAATAGGTTCTAAGTCCTATTGGAGAGTCCTTCGGGCACTCAGTCCCGCAGGCTGAAGACGATGACCAGCGGGGTGGGAACCCGGCCATCCGTGTCTCTGGGAAGGGAGTCGGTTTTGTCAATGGCCTTGAGGACGGCGTCGTCCCAGGAGGCCACGCCGCTGGGCTGCACGAGCCTGCGTCCGAGGATTCTTCCATCCGGTGCAGCGCGCACTTCGACTTCTGCGGTGGGGTTCCCGGCAACGTCTTCGGTGAAAACGATATTGGGCCGGATGCGTGCGCGGATGCGCCCTGCATACCCCGCAGACGGTGCTGCGCTGTGCGCGGCGGTTCCTGTCCCCTGCGATGTCGCATCTACTCCTGCAAGCTGCGCCAGGCGCTGCATGTGTGCTGTGCGTTGCGCGGCCACCAGGGCATCGTCCAGCACGGGCTGGGCTGCGCGTGGGGTGGGAGGGGGTGGCTTTTTGGGTGGTGGCGCAGGGGTTTTGGGGGGAATGGGCTTGGGTGGCGTTGGTGGAGGAGGAACCAGGGGCTTGGGGCGCTCCAGAGGACGCTCAATGGGGCGGGGGGGAGCAGGCGGGGTGGTGGCGATCTCGGGTTCTTCTTGCGGGGGAGGGTCGGGTGGGGCAAGTTCTGCTGGGGGTGGGGCGGGCGGTTCCACCGGTGCTGGCGGGGCGGATTCCTGGGGCAGGGCTGCCCAGATCTCGGCTTCAATGGGTGTGTCGGGCCGATCCTTTTGCCACTGCACCCCCCACGTCAGTGCGAACAGCAGCAGGCCGTGAACCAACAGCGCCAGCCCGAAGGCACGCAGCGATCCCGGTGTGTGGGGGGGCAGGAATTCGGGCCGATCCGATTCGGGATGGACGACAACCCCGGTGGCCGCAGCGCTAATGGGCGGCATGGGGTTTCCCGGCTGCGGCGGGTTGCAGCGCCAGGCCCACACGCCGAATGCCGTTGCGGTGCAATCGATCCATAGCGCGCACCACGACGTCGTAGCGCACATCCTTGTCCGCGAACAGCACGACGGCCGCATCGCGATCCCCGGCCTGCGCTGTCGTCACATCCCGGGCCAGTTCGTCGAACGTCGTGGCATGAGAACGCTCGTCGGTCTTGATGCGCAAGCTTTCGTCGCGGGCAATGAGGATTTGCACCACCCGATCCGGCAACTTCTTGCCCTGCCCAGCGCGGGGCAGGTCGATCGTCGTTGGCGCGATGAGCGGGGCAGTGACCATGAAAATGATCAACAGCACCAACATCACGTCGATGAAGGGAACCATGTTGATTTCATGGATGGAGCGGCGTCCTTTGCCGCGCCGAACGACGGTGGTCATGGTGCAGGCTTTCGGTATTGCAGGACTACAGCGTTGTGATCTGGGACGATGGTCTCAGTGCCCACCGGGGGATTGGGCGCCTACATTCCGTTGCAAGATATTCGAGAACTCTTCCATGAAGGTTTCGAGCCGGATTGCGATGCGGTCGATGTCGCGGGCGAAGCGGTTGTGCGCTACGACGGCGGGGATGGCGGCAAACAGCCCGATGGCGGTAGCGACGAGGGCTTCGGCGATGCCGGGGGCCACGGTGGCGAGGGTCACTTGGGTCAGGGCTGCGAGGCCCGTGAAGGCATGCATGATCCCCCACACCGTTCCGAACAGACCGACGTAGGGGGAGACGGAACCGACCGAGGCGAGGAAAGAAAGGTAGTGCTCGATGGCGTCCATCTCCCGCTGGTAGCTGGCACGCATGGCACGGCGGGCACCGTCCATCATGGTGCCGGGGTCGGTGATGCGTCGCTCGCGCAGTTTTTGGTATTCCCGCATCCCGCTGGCGAAGATGCGCTCCATCGGCCCTGCTGCGCGGGCGTTTTTCATGGCGGCGGCGTAGAGGTCGTTGAGGCTGCTGCCGGACCAAAAATCGCGCTCGAAGCGGTCATTGAGCGCACGGATCTTGCCCAGCGAAAAGAGCTTGCGGAAGATGGCCGCCCAGCTCGTGATGGACAACACCAGCAACAGCAGCATCACCAATTGGACGACCAGACTGGCCTGTTGCACCAGTGTGAGGATGGAAAGATCCTGGTTCATGGCAGGGAGTGCAGAAGAGGGGTGGGAATGCGTGTGGGCCGACCGTCGCGGTCGACCCAGCCTAGGCGGATGGTGGCTTCGCACAGGGCAGATGCCGTGCGGGCAGGGCACAGTACCTGCTGGTGCAGCGTCAGCCGGGCGCGGCCGCGTTCGTGCAACGTTGCCGTGACGAACAGCTCGTCACCCAGGCGGGCGCTGTGCAGGTAGCGGGCGTGGACCTCGCTGACGACGAACATGCATCCCGTTTCTTGCAGCAACGCTTGCTGATCCACCCCCAGGCTGCGCAGCCATTCGCTGCGCGCACGCTCGAAAAACCGCAGGTAATTGGCGTAGTACACCACGCCACCGGCATCGGTGTCTTCCCAATAGACCCGCACCGGCCAGGCAAAAGCTGGGGAAGCGGGAGGGTCAGCGGAAGCGCCGGGGGCCATCGGTGGCAACCTCCGTGGGACGCAGTCTGCGCGCCAGCGCGTGGAGTACGCCGTTCACGTATCTGTGGCCATCGGTGCCGCCAAATTCCTTGGCCAGCTCGATGGCCTCGTTGAGCACCACCCGTGCCGGAATGTCCGGGTGGTGCAGCAATTCGTAGGCTCCGATCCACATGGCGGCGCGTTCGATGGGGGACAGTTCGGTCAGCTTTCGATCCAGCATTGGCGCGATGAGCGCGTCCAAATCCTCGGATTCGGCTGCGCATCCATGCAGCAAGGCCTGGAAATGGTCGGTGTCGCACTTGGAAAAACCTACCAACTCCCGGGTGAATGGATCGACTTCGGCCACGGGATTGTTGCCGACGAGCACCTGGTACAGCGCTTGCAGGGCAAACCCGCGTGCGCGGGATCGATCCGACTTGCCGACAGCCTTGCGCGCCTCGGTGAGAGGCGTATGGGGCGTACCGGGGGGAGGCTTGGATGGATCGGAGGGAGGGGGGTGTCTCATGCGAAGGCTGCGCACAGGTTAGCCATCTCAACGGCGGCTCGTGCGGCGTAGCGGCCTTTGTCGTGCTGCCTGGCCACGGCCTGCTCCAGGTTTTCGGTGGTCAGGACGGCGTTGACGATGGGAATGCGACAGTCCAAGGCTACCCGGGTGATTCCCGCTGCCGATTCGTTGGCGACGAGTTCGAAGTGGTACGTTTCCCCCCGGATGATGCAGCCGATTCCGATCAATGCCTGGTACGCCTTTTTTTGCGCCAGCGTGGCCAGTGCTATGGGAATTTCGAGCGCGCCGGGAACTTGCATCAGCATGATGCGTGCGTCGGGAACGTGCAGCAGAGCAAGCTCGGTCAGGCAGGCCTGGGCGAGGGCTTGGGTAATGTCGATATTGAACCGTGCCTGCACGATGCCGATGGAAAAGCGGCTGCCGTCGAGGCGGGGATCGTCATCGCCGGGGGTACCGAGTGCTGAAGTGATCATGGGAAAGCGCGGAAAGGCAAAGGAAGGGGATAGAGAGCACGCCGGGGGGCGACGCAGGAGAGTGGTGGGCCGTTGCGGGGAATCAGGGGATGGGGTCAAGGCATCTGATAGCCCACGACTTCCAGCCCGTACCCTGCCATGCTGGGCATCCGGCGTGGCGGGCCGAGCAATTGCATCTTGCACACGCCGCACTGGCGCAGGATCTGCGCGCCGATGCCGTAGGTACGCAAATCAACCTTGCTACCCTGTACGCCATGGCTGGCGACCGCCGTTCCCGCAAATTGGGCCAGCAACTGTGCGGGGCTTTCCCCGCAGTTCAGAAAGACGACCACACCGCGCGGAACCGTGGCCATGTGGGCCAGGCAGGCATCCAGGCTCCACGAGTGCATGGCGCGGCCCACTTCCAGGGCGTCGAGTACGGAAAGGGGTTCGTGTACCCGAACGGGGACGACATCGTCGTCGGACCAATCGCCTTTGACCAGCGCCAGGTGCGCGCCGTGGGCGATCTTGTCGCGAAAGGCATGGGCAGTGAAATCGCCGAAAGCCGTGCGCAGCGGGCGAACACCAGCATGTTCGATGATCGATTCGGATTGGCTGCGGTACGCGATGAGGTCGGCAATCGTTCCGATCCGCAGCCCATGTTCGGCGGCAAAGCGCTGCAAGTCAGGCAGGCGCGCCATCGTTCCGTCGTCCTTCATGATCTCGCAGATCACTGCGGCGGGGATACACCCAGCCATGACGGCCAGGTCGCATCCAGCTTCGGTGTGGCCGGCTCGCATGAGTACCCCACCGGCTGCGGCGCGCAGCGGGAAGATGTGGCCGGGCTGGACAAGATCGCACGGTTGGCTCTTGGGATCGACGGCCACTCGGATGGTGTGCGCCCGGTCCGCAGCGGAAATGCCAGTCGTGACCCCTTCTGCGGCTTCGATGGATACGGTGAATGCCGTCCCTCGCTTGTCGCGGTTGCGGGCAGTCATCGGGGGCAACTGCAGCGCATCGCAGCGTTCTGCAGTCAGCGTCAGGCAGATCAGTCCGCGCCCGAATCGGGCCATGAAATTCACCGCATCGGCAGTGATGTGCTCTGCAGCCATGAGTAGGTCGCCCTCGTTCTCGCGGTCTTCTTCATCGACCAGGATGACCATCCGCCCCGACCGGAGATCGTCGACGATGGCTTCGATGGGGGAAATGGCAGCGGGGGTAGGCTCGTTCATCGGGTGCGAAGGCGTGGAAATAAGGGGCAAACAGGGCGAGGCAGTGTATCGGTGGCTATGTACCGTGCGGAGAACCGGAGCACCCAGCTCGGTATAGGTACATGTTGGCCTCTGCAACCACCACCGCGTAGGTAGTATCTGACAGAAAAATAGAAAACCATGCAAAATCAACAGGGTACGCTACGTTTGGGTGGGTGAAGATTGAGCCGCTTTCCTGCGATTTTCATGAGATTATGCATAAGATGTCGCATTACACACAAAATTTTTAATTTTGATATAATATTTTCATCCTACTTCAATCTTCATTAAAATAATTGGGAACTACATGCGCTCTGTCATAAATCCTCAGATGAAATTAGGCGAAGATCCTATCGCCAACATTCAACTTGATCTGCGTTCTCGCGATGATATCCCAAAATTGCTGCTAGGACTTCAGTACATCTACACAATACCAGACGTACGCAAAGAAGTTTTCTCTATCCTCTCAGAAATTCTCCCGGTACTCCCTTCTGGTGAAAAAGTAAAAGCACATATGGGTCGCCCAGGTATGTCGCAGTGGCAAATTCTTGTCATCGGTGTGGTTCGATTGGGTCTGAATATCGATTACGACCGATTGGAAGAGCTGGTGAATCAACATCGGACATTGCGACAAATGCTCGGGCATACTGACTGGTATGATGAGACAAAATACAACGTGCAAACCCTGAAAGATAATTTGAGGTTATTTACCCCAGAGATTCTTGATCGAATCAATCAAGTTGTGGTCAAAACCGGCCATACGCTAGTAAAAAAAAGCCCGGACGACGTTCTACACGGTCGTTGTGATTCCTTTGTCGTTGAAACAGATGTACATTTTCCAACCGATTTGAATCTTCTTTTTGATGCTATAAAAAAGATCATTGCATGGAGTGCAAAGTTAGCGGAGAAACATAAATTGTCTGGCTGGCGTCAGCATGAACACTCTTATCGCCAATTCAAAAAGCAGTATCGCCATATCCAGCGGCTTCGGCGCTCTCATTCAAAAAATGAAGCCAAACGTGCAGCAAAGGAAGCTGCCATCCACGAAGCATGCGAGGAATATCTCAAGCAAGCCAAAGAGCTGTTCGAGCGCGCCACCCAAACAAGGCAGGAAGTCGTCTTGGCTGCATCGCAGATCAGCGCACAGGAGCAAGGGTTGCTATCGAAGCTGCAGGTCTTCATAGGGCATGCAGAAAAGTTATCAGATCAGATTCGCCGTAGGGTGATCAACGGGGAACGCATTCCGCATTCGGAAAAGATATTCTCGCTGTTTGAACCGCATACGGAGTGGATAAGCAAAGGCAAGGCTGGTGTGCCTGTGGAATTGGGGGTAAAGGTTTGTATTCTGGAAGATCAACATCGTTTCATTCTGCATCATCACGTTATGGAGAAGCAAGAAGATAACGAAGTTGCTGTACCAATGGTTGAAGCTGCCAAAGAACGATTCTCGACTTTGAATGCCGTGAGTTTTGACAAAGGATTCCACAGTCAAGAGAATCAGAAAAAATTGGCAAAATTATTAGACTGTGCTGCTTTACCAAAGAAAGGGCGCTGTTCTCAAGCGGAACAAGAACGAGAATCGAGCGAGACATTTGTGAAACTACGGAAAGCACATTCTGCTGTAGAGTCGGCGATCAATGGATTGGAACACTTTGGTTTGGATATGTGCCCCGATGAGGGAATAAAAGGATTCAAACGCTATGTTTCATTGTCAGTCTTGGCACGAAATTTTTACCGTATTGGCATGGTGGTTCGTCAGCAATCGATTGATGCCGAGCGAACGACACCACCATCCATTCGTCGAGCGGCTTGATGCCGCTCGACGGTCTTTTTCAAGGGATGCATGAGTGGTTGCAGAGGATAGCTTTTCCTTCATTCACCAATAATTCAATTTTTGGAGCAGGATACATGGTTTTTGTCAAAATTCGACCGCAAAAAAATTTGTAATCCGGTCTAGGTTCCGGATCACTTCCTGAAAGTACCGGGTACACGCATCAAAAATCCGACTTTTCTGTCAGCCACTAGGTAAGCAAGCTGTGCAGTAGCCTACCGAATTCGGCTCTTGGCTGCGCCGGGGGGGTAGGTCTTCTCGCCAGGGGGAACCAGGTGGCGTTTGCCGTGGCCGATGAGGTCGCTGCGGCCCATGGCGCACAAGGCAGCGCGCAGCAGGGGCCAGTTGGCGGGGTCGTGGTAGCGCAGAAAGGCTTTGTGCAGCTTGCGGCGTTTTTCCGTGCGAACGACTTCGACCTTTTCCTGAGGATCGACGGGGTCGCGATGCACGGGGTGCCAGGGGTCACGGCCTGTGTGGTGCATCGTTGTCGATGCCGTCATGGGAGTGGGATAGAAGGTTTGCACTTGATCGACGCGCAGCCGATTCCTTTGGAGCCACAGCGCGAGCGCGAGCATGTCCTCGTCGCTCGTGCCGGGGTGCGCGGCGATGAAGTAGGGGATCAGGTATTGCTCTTTGCCAGCCTGGGTGGAGCAACGTTCGAACAGCTCGCGGAAGTGCTCGTAGCGTTCCAGTCCAGGCTTGTGCATTCTGGAGAGCGGGCCGTGCTCGGTGTGTTCTGGGGCGATCTTGAGGTATCCGCCGACGTGGTGCTCGGCCAGCTCTTGTATATACGCACGGCTGGCGAAGTCGTAGCGAACGCCGGAACCGATCAGCACCTTTTTTATTCTGGGAATGTCCCGGCTGGCGCGGTATAGCGCGATCAGGGGAGCATGGTCGGTGCGCAGGTTCTTGCACACGTCTGGGTAGACGCAACTGGGCTTGCGGCACAGGGCTTCGGCACGGGGGTTCCCGCAGCCTTGGCGGTACATATTTGCCGTGGCGCCGCCGAGGTCGGAAATGGTTCCGGTGAAGCCGGACACGGTGTCGCGAATCTGTTCGATTTCGTGCAGGATCGATGTCTGCGAGCGGCTTTGGACGATGCGCCCTTCGTGGCTGGTGATGCTGCAAAAAGAGCAGCCACCGAAACATCCGCGCAGAATGGTCACGCTGTGGCGGATCATTTCCCACGCCGGGATGCGTGTTGAGGCATCCAGCTTGCCGTCTGGCCCGCAGTAGCCGGGGTGGGGGCTGCGTGCGTACGGCAAATCGTAGACGTGGTCCAGCTCTGCGGTGGTTAGCGGTAGTGGCGGCGGTTGAATCCAGACGTCCCGTGCCGTATCGCCTTCGCCGTGGGCCTGCACCAGGGCGCGGGCGTTGTGGGGGTTGGATTCGTGCAGCAGGATGCGGCTGGCGTGGGCGTACAGCACGGGGTCGTTGCGCACCTGTTCGAAGCTGGGAAGGCGCACGACGCTAGGGCATGTTTCGGTGCGTGCTGTGGGCGTTGCATCGCATAGTGCGGTGTGATCGAGTTCGTGCCAGGTGGTGGCTTCTGCAGAGAGCAAACGGCTGTGGCGGCGGACGAAAGCGGTTCCACGGATGTCTGTCAGGTTCGCGACGGGTTCTCGGGCGGCGAGCCGGTGCGCGACCTCGACGACGGCGCGTTCGGCATTGCCGTAGAGCAGCAGGTCGCACTTGGCATCGAGCAGGATGCTGCGGCGCACTGTGTCGCTCCAGGTGTCGTAGTGCGCTGCACGGCGCAGGCTGCCTTCGATGCCCCCCAGCACGACGGGAATGCCGCCAAAGGCTTCCCGGCAGCGTTGGCAATACACGGTGGCCGCACGGTCCGGGCGTCTGCCGCTGGCTCCGCCGGGGGTATAGGCATCGTCGCTGCGAATTTTGCGATCTGCCGTGTAGTGGTTGACCATGCTGTCCATGTTCCCGGCTGTCACGCCCCAAAACAGCCGGGGGGCGCCCAGTTTGCGGAACGGTGCTGCATTGCGCCAGTCCGGCTGGGCCACGATGCCCACGCGAAAGCCCTGCGCTTCAAGCAGGCGGCCAATCAATGCCATGCCAAAACTCGGGTGGTCGATGTAGGCATCGCCGGTGACGAGGATCACATCGCAGGCATCCCAACCCAAGCTCTCCATTTCCTCGTGCGACATCGGCAGGAAGGGAGCCACGCCGAATCGTGCCGCCCAGTATTTGCGGTAACCAAATAGCGATGCGGCCTCGGCGGGGCAGGGGCGGTAGAGGGATGTGCTCGTCATGCGCGGGCATCTTAGCGATGGGGTGTAGGCGATGGAGGATAGGTGCCGCAAAAGCAGCGGTGCATAGAATGAGAGCGGACTTCCCTGGGGCTGATCCCGGCACTGCCATCGACCATGTTTCGCTTCTTCCGCAAAAAAATTGCCCCACCACCGGATACACCGCAGGGGACTCCATCAAGCGCGTCATTGCCACCAGTTGGAGGCGCGACGGTGGCTGGCGCTGTGGTGGATAGGGTGGTCGGTAGGGTGATCGATGGGTCGGTCGGTACCGTTGCCGGTACTGTGATGGATACGGTGGCCGAGCCTGCGGCGCGTGTCGGTTGGATCGCCCGGCTACGCGAAGGGTTGCGAAAAACCAGTTCCAGCATTGCCAGCGTCTTCGTTCGCGTCCATATCGACGATGCCTTGTACGACGCGCTGGAAGAAGCACTCCTCTTGGCCGACGCAGGGGTATCGGCCAGTACCCATCTGCTCGACGAGCTACGCAAACGGGTACGCAGCGCCCGCGCTACTGACCCCGCCGCCGTGCGGGAATTGCTCGTCGCTGCATGCGAAGATTTGCTGCGCCCCCTGCAAAAACCGCTGGAGATTGGGATGGATACGCCGACGGTCATCATGATGGTCGGCGTCAACGGCGCGGGGAAGACTACCTCCATTGGCAAACTCACCCGGCGCCTGGCCCAGGAGGGAGCCACTGTTCTGCTCGCGGCGGGGGACACCTTTCGTGCCGCTGCGCGGGAGCAGTTGGGGGTCTGGGCGGATCGCAATACGGTGGACATCGTTGGCCAGATCGGCGGCGACCCTGCCGCTGTGGCTTTCGACGCAGTGCAGGCGGGCGCGGCGCGTGGCTGCGATGTCGTCCTCGTCGATACGGCAGGGCGCTTGCCCACGCAATTGCATTTGATGGAAGAGCTGAAGAAAGTGCGGCGGGTGGTGCAAAAGGCGATGCCTACTGCGCCGCACGAAGTGATCCTGGTGCTTGATGGCAATACGGGGCAAAACGCACTCGCGCAGGTTCGCGCCTTTGACGATGCGCTGGGGCTGACGGGGCTGATCGTGACCAAACTTGACGGCACCGCCAAGGGAGGCGTGCTCGCAGCGATAGCTCGCGAGCGGCCCATTCCTGTCTACTTCATCGGCGTTGGGGAACAGCTCGAAGATTTGGAAACCTTCGACGCTCGGGAATTTGCGCAGGCGTTGCTTGCCTGAATGGCAGGAACGACCAGCACTGTGCGCCACGAACTGGAGACGATGCGATGCCTGCCGATCTTGCTTTGTTGCCTTGTGTGACGCGCGATACCGGCGCCCACCCGGATGCCACCGTCATTTGGCTCCATGGTTTGGGTGCCGATGGGTACGACTTTTACGATGTCATCCCGGAATTGCAGTTGCCTGCGTGGATGCGCATTCGCTTTGTCTTCCCCCATGCGCCCAAAATGTCCGTCACCGTCTGCGGGGGCGCTGTGCAATCGGCTTGGTATGACATTCGACACAACGATTTACGCCGCGATGAGGATGAAGCGGGAATCAGCGCCAGTGCTGCGGCGGTACTGGCATGGGTCGAGCACGAAGTCGGGCGCGGCGTGCCACCGCAACGCATCGTGTTGGCCGGGTTTTCGCAAGGATGCGCGGTAGTGCTCTATGCAGGCTTGCGTTGCCCCCGAACGTTGGCCGGGATCATCGGCTTGTCGGGCTATCTTCCGCTACCGAAACAGTGCGATGGTCACCCGGCCAACCAGAACACGCCAATCTTTTTGGCGCATGGCATGGGGGATACGGTGGTGGCCCTCAGTCACGCCGAATCCAGCCTCGGCGTGCTGCGTCGGTTGGGCTATTCCGTGGAGTGGAAGACCTACGCGATGCCGCATACAGTCTGTGCCGCAGAGCTGGCGGACATCGCGGTTTTTCTGCAAAGGGTGCTGCCGAGTTCCACGTAAGCGCGTAAGTGCGTAGGCGCTGGTTGCCGCGAAGGCGGTAAGCTTGGACGGTTGTCAAGACGAGACAGGCATGCAGGCACGAATTGGTCACGGTTCGAGCGGGGTAGTCTGGAACAATAGCTCGAAAGGGCTACAGACTTTGCCAGGAACGCTGCGTACACTGACTAAAAATCTAGGGAAAGATCGCGATTGGTTGCTGCTCGTAGTGTGTTACTCGTGTGGTGCATCGGTCTTGGTGTGTCGCTGGGAATTGCGCTGTAGGTTGTAGGGCGCTTTGGTTCATGTGTTAAGCATGTGTGTTAAAGGCCCGCAGCCTGCGCAGTATTTTGTTAAGGAGAATGTCATGAAACTCAAAAATGTTGTTGCCGCTGCGGTGTTAGCCGTAGGTGCTTTGGTTGGCGGGCATGCTTCTGCGTCGGTGACGAGCTGGGTCTCCGGGGGGGATCAAGGAGAGTGGGGGTCTTGGGGTGGTGGTACCTTCTTTTCGACTGGGGATTTCGTTGACACCTACACGTTCAACGCATTTTCCACACCGTGGTCGGCGATGAGCTTATCCGTGCAAGGGTGGACACTGGGTACCGTGAGTGACTTGAATGTGTACCTTGATGACATGCTGATGGGTTCCACTTTACAGAACTTGTATACCGGCGGGGAGCAGTGGGGTGCTAATGTTGGGGCCTTCAACTTTGGTACTTCCTTGACCTCTGGGGCGCACACCCTGGTTCTCAAAGGCAAGGTCGATCCTTTGTCTTACACCGCCAATTACTTTGGCAACTACAGCGTGGTCGTAGCACCGGTACCCGTTCCAGAACCGGAAAGCTATGCCATGTTGCTCGCGGGCTTGGGGGTAGTGGGTGCTGTGGTGCGGCGTCGCCAGCGCCACCAATCCTCTGCTTCCAAGCATTGATCCCAGTGTGGATGTCAGGCAGAAGGAGAGGTGCTTTTTCGAGGTGCTTTTCGCCAACAACGACAAAGACGATAATCCCGGGTGATCCCCGGTTGTCCCCCGCCCGGGGGGATTGCGGCGCATCAAGCGCTGTGTAAGAAGAAAAAGGGGTTGCTTTGCGATCCCTTTTTTTTCGCCTTTTTTCTGCTTGGCGGCAATGCGTTTTTCCCCATGCCCGATCCAGCGTCTTCGGCCAGCGTAGCTTGGCGTGATTACCCCCGCTGTATTGCGGGGGCTGCGAGGGTGCGTACCCATCGCGATTTGCTTGATTGGTTGCAGGGAGACTTTCGCAGTTTCTTGCCCCACGATGTGCTGCTTGCTGCGTGGGGAGATTACGGCGCGGGGGAGCGATTTCTGATTCATGACATCCTGTCCCCCCACGAACGTGCGCGCACGCAGAATGTGCAACCCCAAGAGATCAACGAAACGTTGCGCGCCTTGTATGCTGCGTGGTGTGCGGCGGGCCGTTTGCCGGTGATCGACCCGCCGCGTGTGGCAAAGATGGGGGGGGAACAGTGGCCGGCTGTGCTGGGTGGGTACGTCGAGATCGTTCCTGCGATGCTGGTGCATGGTCACAGCGACAAGCGTCACCAGTACGACTGCTTGTACGTGGCTTTGCGTTGGCAAGGCAAGTTTGCGGAGCAGGACCGGGAAACCATGTTGGTATTGACGCCTGTCGTCGATGCTGCGCTGCGCCAGGTAGAGTTACTGGCCTCGCAACGGCTGGCTGCTGCGGAGATTTCTGGCCGGGAAATTCCCGCTCTGTCGGATCGAGAACGCGAAGTTTTGCACTGGGTCATGGTCGGAAAAACCAACGTGGAAATTGGACTGATTTTGCAGATCAGTGAGTTCACGGTAAAAAATCACCTCAAACGGATTTTCAGTAAACTGGCTGTCAGCAATCGTGCGCAGGCTGTAGGCAAGTTGCGATCGATCGGTGGTTTGTGAAAATATTTGTTTCTCTTTTTACTCGATAGTTTTCTATATCGCTTCGTATATGTAGTTTTGCAATTTTCTTGTGAAGTATGCAAAACTCCTGATAGCCATTTTGGCATTTTCCTTTGTTTCTATTTGTTCGTATGTGTATTCGCTGTTTGCGATGGTTCCTGGCAATATGTTGTGCCGGGGCGGCTGGGGTTGCATGGTGTGGTGAGGGATGGTGCGGCGAGAATTGCCCTCTGACCATCGAGATCGAATCCTCGCTCGTGTTCGATGACAACCTGTTGCGTCTGCCTGCCGGAACGGACACGGTGGCGCGCCTAGGCAAAGCCAGCGCCGCAGACCAGCGTCTTTCCAACGAGTTGCAGCTTGCGTTCACCTCCCAGTTGGGCATGCAAAAGCTGGAGATCCACGCCAAAGTGGGAGACCACCGCTTTCGTAGCTTCGAGTTTCTGAACTACACCTCCAGCGATGCAGGCATTGCGCTGCGCTGGAGCGTGACGCCCGATTTCCATGGAACGCTTGCGCTGGATCGCACGGTGTCGCTCAACAGTTTTTCCGACTATGTGGGGTTGGAACACCGCAATGAACGAATCGAGCGTACCCGTCGCGTAGACGCGGTGTACGAACTCGGTGGGCCATGGCAGTTGTTGGCTGGCGCTTCCCGAAAGGATCAGACCAATCAGCAAAATCTCGTTGCCGGGGGCGACCACACCCTGGACTCTTTGTATGCCGGGGTAGGGTATCGTTGGGCAAGCGGAACGGTAGTCTCCTGGCGCCACCAGGATGTGGAAGCCGAGTACGTCGTTTCCACGCAGAGCGATTTCGACCAAGAACGCGACGAGCTACGTTTACAGTGGGCACTGCCGGATCAATTGCGGGTCGATGTGTCGATGGGGCTGGTAAACCAGACCCATCCTGCGCGGCCCACTGGGGATTTCGACGAAGTCGACCATGCCGCCAGCTTGCTGTGGCAATTGGGCGGCAAGTCCAGCGTGTTGTTGGGACATTCCCGCAGCTTTTCCGGGTACGTCACCACTTACAGCAGCTTTGCGCAGACGGACACGTTCTACGTAGCGCCAACCTGGCAGGTGGGGCCGAAGACCACGCTGCAATTGCGCCGGGATCGTTCTCGTGTGCAGTACTTGGGCGATGCGGCTATCCCCATTGCACTTCCCAGGCAAGACGACAAGCGCGACACCAGCGTTGTTCTGCGCTGGCAGCGCGACCCACGGTTGGGAGTCAGCGTGACCCTACAGAATTCCCGGCGCGGCGCCAATTGGCCAGGATTGGATTACGCCAGCACCATGTATTCGGTGTCTGCGCAATACCAGTTTTGACTGGTTGGAAATCCTGTCATGCAGGGCGGTAAGCCGTGACCCCGGCCTAAATGCTGGTTTAGGATAGTTGTTCTTTCCACGTCGAAAGGTTCTCATGTCTGGTTCTCATTGTTCTCCCGGTTTTTGTAGTACTCCGTTTCATCGTTTGTTGCTCGTGGCGCTGCTTGTGGGCTTGGCTGCTTGTGGCAAGAAAGACGGGGCTTCTTCCCAGGTTGCGGCCAAGGTGGGATCGGAAGAGATTTCGGTACACCAGGTCAACCAGGTGTTGGCGCGTAGCCGCGTGCCCAGCGATTCGCCGCAGGCCGTCCAGCAAGCCAGCCGAGAGGCCATCGAAAGGCTGATCGACCAATCACTGGCGGTACAGCAGGCCGTGGAGCAAAAGCTTGATCGCACGCCGGAAACCATTGCAGCGCTCGAAGAAGCGCGGCGCGACGTGCTGGCCCGTGCGTATTTCCAAAAAATCATGGCGGGGATGGCCAAGCCCACTACGCAGGAGTGCGAGCAATACTATGCCGAGCATCCCGAGCTGTTTGCTGCCCGGCGCGTCTATAACGTGCAGGAAGTACTCGTCCCCGCCAATGCTGGGGTGCTGGACACCTTGCGCACCATGGCTGCTGCGGGCAAATCGGCCGAGGAAGTGGCAGTCTGGCTCAAGGGCAAAGGCGTGAAGTTCGGGGGCGGGAGTGCAACGCGCTCTGCAGAGCAGATTCCGCTCGATTTGCTTACCAAAGTGCATGCGTTGAAAGATGGGCAGAGCGTGGTGTTGGAATCGCCGGAGACTTTGACCTATCTGCGCGTGGTTGCTTCCCGCTCTGCGCCGGTGGATCAGGCCACGGCGCTGCCGCGCATTGAACAGTTTCTGCAAAACAAGCGTTCCAGCGATGCCGTCAAGGACGAGTTGGCCCGGCTGCGTGCAGCAAAACCGGTGGAATACGTTGGCGAATTCGGCAGTATGACCCCTGCGGCCCCTGCGGTTTCCCCAGTTCCTGTGGAACCAGCCGTGCAGCCCGTACAAGGCGATGCGCGGCAGACGGCGATAGAAAAAGGCGTGGCTGGCCTGAAGTAAGCGCAAAGGTCAGCGCAAAGGGAAAAGGAGACAGGCGTGCAGGAAATGATCTGGTTGCGTTGGGTGCGAGCATGGATGTGTGGGATCGTCTGCGTCATGGCGGCTGTGAGTGCGAGTGCCGGGGCCAAGTCTGACTATCCTTTGGGTCCAGGGGATGCGATCAAGATTCAGGTGTTCCAAAACCCCGACCTCACGCTCGAAACCCGTGTTTCCGAAAGCGGAGCGATTTCTTATCCCTTGCTGGGGTCGGTCGAGTTGGGTGGGCTGTCGGTGGCGCAAGCGGAGCAGCGAATTCGCGATGCCTTGCAACAAGGGGGCTTCTTGCAGAACCCGCAGGTCAGCATCCTGTTGATGCAAATTCGCGGCAACCAGGTCTCCGTTTTGGGCCAAGTGGCTCGGCCTGGGCGCTTTCCTTTGGAGACGGCCAACATCCGATTGACAGACATGTTGGCCAACGCCGGCGGGGCTGTTCCGGGGGGCGATGACATCGTGATCGTGACGGGAATGCGCGATGGGCAACCTTTCCGCAAGGAAGTCGATATTCCAGCGATCTTCCTCCACGCTCGCACGGAAGATGACCTTATCTTGCAAGGGGGTGACAGCATTTACGTGCATCGTGCCCCGGTCTTTTATGTCTATGGCGAGGTGCAGCGCCCCGGGGCTTACCGTGTCGAGCGTGCCATGACGGTGATGCAGGCCATCGCCCTCGGTGGCGGGCCTACTGCACGTGGCAGCGAAAAACGCCTGCGCCTGCACCGCAAGGCCGAAAGCGGCGCCGTCGTCCAGTCCGAACCCAAACTCACGGACCCCGTCCAGACCAACGACGTGCTCTACGTTCGCGAGAGCATTTTCTAATCGTCTTCACCTCGTCGCTCACCTCGTCGTTTCAGCTATGACGCTCCAGCAGTTCCTGCTTGTTTTGCGTGCGCGCTACCTGGTAGTGCTCCTGACCTTGGTGATCACGGTGGGGCTGACGGGAACCGTGAGTTTGCTTCTGCCGCGCCAGTACACGGCCAGCGCTGCCGTGGTCGTCGACGTCAAGGCGCCAGACATGGTGAGCGGCATGATGTTGCAGGGAATGATGGCGCCGGGGTACATGGCGACCCAGGTTGACATCATCCAGAGTGACCGTGTTGCGCGCACGGTGGTCAAACTGCTCAAGATGGACGAAAACCCCACGGTGCGCCAGCAATGGCAGACCGAGGCCAAAGGCAAAGGGCAGATTGCTGACTGGCTTGGTGCCGCATTGCAAAAGGACCTTTCCGTCAAGCCCTCGCGGGAGAGCACTGTCATCCAGGTCGAGTACACCGCTGCGGACCCGGAGTTTGCTGCAATGGTGGCCAACGCTTTCGCACAGGGCTACATCGACGTCAATCTGGACTTGCAAGTTGCCCCGGCAAGGCAGTACGCAGCATTCTTCGATGAACAAACCAAGGCTGCACGCCTCAAGCTGGAAAGGGCGCAACAGGCCTTGTCGGATTACCAGCAGCAGCATGGCATCACCTCGGCAGACGAGCGGCTCGACTTTGAAACGGCCAAGCTCAATGAGATTTCCAGCCAGCTCACCCTGATCCAGGGCCAGACCACCGACAGCCAAAGCAAGCGGGGAACCAGCCAGACCGATACCTTGGCGGAGGTCATGCAAAGCCCTCTCATCAACGGGCTGAAGGCTGACATCTCCAGGCTGGAGGCGCGCCTGACCGAAAGTAGCGTCAACCTCGGGCAGAACCATCCGCAAACCCAACGTTCCCGCGCAGAGCTGGAAACGCTCAAAACGCAGCTCGCAGACGAAACCCGCCGGATCACCCACTCGATCGAGACGACTTTCCAGGTCAACCGTGCCCGCGAAGGGCAATTGCTTTCCGCCCTGCAAAAGCAGAAAACACGTGTGCTGCAACTCAACAAACAGCGTGACGAGCTCAACGTGTTGCGCCGAGACATCGAATCCGCGCAGCGTTCTTTTGAACTGGTCAGCCAGCGTGCCTCGCAGACGAACATTGCCAGCCAGACCAATCAGACCAACGTGGCTGTGCTGAACCCCGCGACACCTCCCGCGCAGCCTTCTCGGCCCCGGGTTTTTCTCAATGTGCTGGTGTCGATCTTTCTGGGAACCTTGTCGGGGGTGGGTATCGCCCTGTTGTTGGAGTTGCGTGACCGGCGTGTGCGCTGTGCGGAAGACCTGTCCGAGGCCTTGCACATGCCCGTCCTTGGGCAGATCGGTGCGGCAGCTCCCTCTTCATCCACCCAGGCCAGCGCATGAGAGCGAAAACGGCGGCGCGCGCTGCGGCTCCAGCGGCGGGGTATGCGACGACGCCCGAAGCTGGGCAGACCGTACATACAGCGGTTTCCGTATCGCCCATCTTTAGCGCAAGCCGTTCGATCGGCGACATCCTCGTTGCCAACGGAAGGTTGACGCAGGACAGCGCGCAGCAGATCCTCGAATACCAGCAAGCCCACCATGTCCCATTCGGGGAAGCTGCACTTGCGCTGCGGCTCCTGACCAAGGAGGACATCGACTTTGCGCTGAGCCAGCAGTACGACTATGCCTACCTCAGCACATCCAATACCAGCCTCAGCCCCATGCTGCTGGCGGCATACCAGCCCTTTGGCGCCGTCAGCGAAAGTATGCGTGCGGTGCGCAGCCAGCTCATGCTGCGCTGGCTCAACAAGCCCCCGGAAAACAAAGTTTTGCGCTGGCTCAACAAAGCCGGGGCCAACAAGGTGCTGGCCATCGTCAGCCCGCGCACGGGGGATGGGCGCAGCTTCGTGGCGAGCAATCTGGCCATCGTCTTCGCGCAGCAAGGCCAGCGCACCTTGTTGATCGACGCAGACTTGCGTGCCAAGCCTGAGCAGGGTCAGCAGGCGATGTTCAAGCTGGGCAAAAACTTCGGGCTGTCCGGCATCCTGGCCAACCGTGCGGGGATGGAGGTCGCCACCCTCGTTCCCGGGCTGCCCAATTTGGCGGTCATCCCTGCCGGGGCCAATCCGCCGAACCCGCAGGAGCTGCTGGGGCGCCTTGCTTTTGGGAACCTGCTCGAAGCCGCGAACCAGCAATTCGACGTAGTGCTGATCGACACCCCGGCCGGGAGCGTGTATGCGGACTCGGAAATCATTGCCGCAAGGGCGCGCAATGCGCTGATGGTCAGCCGCAGGAATGCCACGCGCATCCCGGACGTCATCCAGCTCGCGCAGCGCTTGCAATCCAGCGGGGTCGAACTGATCGGGTCGGTACTCAACGATGCCTGAAGCGAAAAAGGCCATGCTGACTGGCCGCAACATCCTTGCAGCGCCATGGCTGCCGTGGCTGCCCCTCATCGTTGGGCTGGCTGCGTTGTACGTGCCGACCCTCTATCGGTTGTTGTCGGGAATCTGGGGTTCGCAGGAGCACATGCACGGGCCGGTCGTGCTCACCATTGGCTTATGGCTTTTCTACCGCAACTGGGATGCCATGGAAAAGGCGGCGCAGGGGGATGCCCATCGCCGCTCCAGCCCATGGGGGTGGGTGGTTTTCGGCAAGGGGCTGTTGCTGTATGCCATAGGCCGTTCGCAAGACGTGCTGATGTTCGAGACTGGCTCGGTCATCGCGCTGCTGGCAGGGATGGTGTGGTTGCGGTATGGCGCTACGGCATTGCGGGTGCAGTGGTTCGCGCTGTTCTTTCTGTTCTTCATGATTCCGCTGCCTGGCGTGATCGTCGATGCCTTCACGATGCCCATGAAGATGGCGGTGTCTTATGTAGCCGAGCATTTGCTGTATGCCGTGGGCTACCCCATCGCACGCAGCGGGGTCATCTTGCAGGTCGGGCAATACATGTTGCTCGTCGCCGATGCTTGTGCAGGGCTGCACACCTTGCTCACGCTCGAATCGCTGGGCTTGCTGTACCTCAATCTGGTGCGGCGGGATTCGCTTTTTCGCAATGTCACTCTGGCGATCCTCATCGTCCCGATTTCCTTTGCAGCGAATGTGATTCGGGTGACGACGCTATGCCTGATCACGTACCACTTCGGCGACGAAGCCGGGCAGGGCTTTTTGCATGGGTTTGCCGGGATGGTGCTGTTTTTGAGCGCGTTGCTGCTGATCGTGGGTATCGATAGCGCGGTACAGGCCATCGAGGCATGGGAACCCGTGCGCGGGTGGTTGGCGCGCCGCGCTCGTGTCGATGCCTAACTCCCTCACCCCCAACCCCTCTCCCGCAGGGCGAGGGGAGCTTCGAGAAGCCGCTTCGCGACTGTCACTGCAAAGGCGCAACGGTATGCTGACGAGAAACCTGTTGCTCATGGCAGGCATGTTGCTGGCGGCGGCTTTGGGCGCGCTGCTGCGCCCTACGCACTATCTGGCCGATGAACTCCCCGCGATCGATTTGGAACGCATGGTTCCGAAAACGGTCGGGTTGTGGAGGGAGGAGACGAACACCATCGCGCAGGTCGTCAATCCACAGCAAACGGAAATGCTACAAAAACTGTACAGCCAGACGTTGAGCCGGGTGTACATCGATCCAGCAGGGTACCGGGTCATGCTGTCGGTCGCCTACGGCAAGAATCAAAGCGACGACTTGCAACTACACAAACCCGAGATTTGCTACCCCGCGCAGGGGTTCACTTTGCTGGACAAACAGCCCATCGCCCTCAACATGGATGCGCAGCAAATCCCAGCCATCCGCTTGCAAACGACCCTGGGGCGTCGCGTCGAGCCTGTCACGTACTGGACGGTCGTTGGCGAATATGGCATCACTTCCGGGTTGGAAAAGAAGTGGGTCGAATGGCAGTACGCCCTGGATCGGCGCATCCCTGACGGCATGCTTGTGCGCGTGTCGTCGGTCGATGAAGATACAGGGCGGGCTTTCGAGAAACACCGCGAGTTTGCATCGGCATTGCGGGCTGCGCTCGCATGGGACGTGCGCCAGCGTTTTCTGGGCAAGCCGCTGCAGGGTGGTTAGGGTTGCACCCTCCACGCCTGACCAACCGCCACCCTTGCTTCGATGAGCACCCTCGGAACGCGCAGCGTGGATGCCATCCTCTGGGGTGGCGCTGGAACGGTGGCGCGCCTTGCTGTTCAGCTTGTGACCCAAATCGTGCTGGCGCGCACCCTGGGGCCGGAGCAATATGGCTTGTTTGCGATCGGTGCGATCGTCGTCAGCTTCAGCAACTTCTTCGCCGATTTTGGGATTGCGTACGGGCTGATCCAGCAAAAAGAGCTTGGCGACTGCGATGTGCGTTTCGTCGTTGCGTGGCAATGGATTGTGGGGGGCGTGGTCACTGGGGCCATCGTGGCCGGCAGCGGAGCCATTGCTGCGTTCTTCGGGCAGGAGAAAGCGCGTGCGCTGGTGCAAGTGCTCGCGTGGGTTTGTTTGGTCAATGCGCTGGCGGCGCCCTCGCTCAACCTGCTCAAGCGTGCGCTGGACTTTCGTCACCTGCAAATCGCGCAGTTTTTCGGATACGTCGTGGGCTATGTGGTGGTGGGTATTCCTCTTGCCATGGCGGGCTGGCAGGTATGGGCGCTGGTGTGTGCGTGGATCGTGCAAAGCCTGGTCGTGCTGCTGGTCGCGTATGCCAAGGTTCGCCACCCTTTGCGCCCGTTGTGGTGGCACCCGCAGGCGTGGGAGACCTTGCGTTACGGCTTGACTGTGCTGGGGACGAATCTCGTCAACTGGATGATCGGCAATATCGACAAGGTGGCAGTAGGGCGCACCTTCGCGCCACGGGAAACGGGGTTGTACACCACGGCGTACAACTTGCTGTACAACCCTACATCCGCTCTATTGGGGGCAGTGCAGCCTGTGTTGCTCTCTTCGGCTGCCAAAGTAGAGAACGATCCAGCGCGTATTGCGCGGGGGTATGAGGCTCTGGTGGGCGGCATTGCCTTGTGTGTGTTGCCTGGGTTTGTGGCGCTGGCTGCCGTGGCACCCACCCTGGTGCTGGCGCTGTATGGCATGGCCTGGGCACCAATGGGAGACTTTATTCCGCCGCTGGCATTGACGATGCCGGTGTTTCTGCTGTGGGGGCTGACTACACCGCTGCTGTGGGCGTGCGTATCGGTGACGAGGGAGCTGCGTGTGCAGTTGCCTGTAGCCATGCTTTGGGTGGTGTGCGCCAGTTTGGCGGCAACGATCTCGGCAGTATGTGTGGCTTGGACGGTGCTGGCGTTGTTCTTGCTGCGCTTCGCGGTGGTGTTCGCATCGGTGCAAGGGGCGCTGGGGCTTTCTTGGCGCAGATTGGCTGCCGTATGCCGTGGCGGGATAGCCGTATCGATCATTTTGGCTGCGGCTCTATGGGGCTGGGATACGGTATGGACGCCATGGATTAGCGCCCCGTTGGCTCGCCTGGCGTTGGATATGGGGTTTGGTGCGATGCTGTACCTGGTGCTGTTGTCATTGCCCGGCATCGTCACTGGACCAGCGCGGGCGGCTCTAGGCACGGTAGTTCGACGGGCACCCCGGCCTGTGGCAAGGGCCTTGACCTGGTTGACGCGGTAGCACTACTGCGCAAGGTTTGTCATACCGATGGAAGTGGTTGTCGTCGCAATCTATGTTGGTGCTGCGTTGGGTGCAGCACTGGGGCTTGCGCTGCTGCTGGGGGTGCTACTGCATGCGCAGCGGGACTATGGGCAGTGGTTGCAAGTGTTGCTCATCCCTTGGATAGTGGGTGCCATTACCGTTGGTTCTTTGCTGTCGAACCGAAACCTGCGCAGCATCGAATTTGCGTTGTCGCAGGCAGTCGAACCGGCGCAAGGGGGTGGGGTGCTGCGCATTTTCACGATGATGCTTGTAGGGGCCTGCTTTGCCCGGATCGGCGCGCATTTTTTCCGCCCGAAGCTGGATCGCATCAAGATGGATGTGGTGCCATTTCTGGCTTTTGCGTTCGTATTTCTTACGCACCACGTACTCGCGAGTATTTGGGGTACCAAGCCTGCATTCATCTATCAACTGATGTATCCCATCGTGGTATT
Source organism: Candidatus Symbiobacter mobilis CR (assembly GCF_000477435.1). NCBI lineage: Bacteria > Pseudomonadati > Pseudomonadota > Betaproteobacteria > Burkholderiales > Comamonadaceae > Candidatus Symbiobacter > Candidatus Symbiobacter mobilis. Next base: position 1,503,434 of record NC_022576.1, on the reverse strand, counting down.
TGGGGCGTTGTACTTGGCCCAGAACGAGCCGGTGGAACCGGTGCTGCATGCAGCAAAACTCGGTCTGCACGCCATGATGTTGCTGAGCTTGCTCCTAGCTGTGGTGTGGCCGACCCTCACCGTACAGTATGGGTATCACGGATTTTTGCCGGGCATTTCCTTCAGGTTATGGGGTGTGGGGTCGAACCCCAACAGCATTGGCCCTCTGGCTTGGATAGCGTTATTGTTCGAATACCTGTATCCCACGCGAAGCCGGTGGTTGCGCATCATTGCTATAGGGGCCGGGGTGCTGGTATTTGTGTTGGCGCAGTCCAAGACGGCATGGGGGATTGCTGTGCTGCTGACCCCAGTGCTCATCGCCTACCGAATGCCCCAGCGCGAACAAGGCGTGGATGTGCGTTGGCTGCTGCTTGCCGTATTTGGCGCTAGTGCAGGATTGTTGGGGCTACTCTTTACCGACCCCGTTGCCATCTGGGAGCGATTTGCCTATTCCAGCTCCGGTTCGGAGCTGACTTCGCTGACGGGGCGTGATCAGATATGGGAAGTGGCCATTCAGGAATGGTTGCGCAACCCAATCTTCGGTTACGGCCCAACTTTGTGGAATGCCGAATTTCGCCAGCAAATCGGGATGTTGTTTGCTTTTAGCGCGCACAACCAATTTCTACAAAGTCTCAGCATGGCTGGCATTCTGGGACTCGTGAGTATGGTGGTGTACTTGGTAGTGTTGGGCCGCTATGCGTGGCGGGCAGGAGCGCAGAGCCGGGGCGTTTCGATGGTGTTGTACCTGACCATTCTGATCCGTTCCCTTACCGAAACCCCCATGTCGATGGGTACCCTGCTCAGTGGTGAAGTCATGACGCAAATCCTGCTATTCATGCTGTGTTTGCATTGGGGCAGGGCGCCAGTGGAAGCGCAGCCTGGTGAGGTGAATGGTGTACCGCAGAGGGAACAGTAACTTCTCAGTCAGGCCAAAACTGCCTCGCCACTGCATCCACCTGCACTGCAAACCCTAATGGACTATCTGGGGTTCCCTCAAAACGCGCAACACCGACCACTTGGTCACGTTCGCCGGAATACGCACTGCATACAAGAACCATGACTACATTACCCAAACTTCCCTATGGCCTAAGCAATTTTCGGCAAGTCGCACTGGAGGACTACTTCTACGTCGACCGCACCAACTACATCGCCCAACTTGAAGCACATGGCCGCTACCACGTTTTGATGCGCCCGCGCCGTTTTGGCAAAAGCCTGTTTTTATCGATGTTGGAGCACTATTACGATCAACGTCGCAAGCCGGAATTTGATGCACTATTTGGCAAGCTGCACGTAGGCAGGAACCCGACACCGCTGGCCAATGCGTACCAAGTGCTGGTGCTCGATTTCAGTGGGATCGATACCACGCGGGGGATGGATGTTTTATTGCAGGGATTTGCATTCCGGGTGGAATACGGGGCACTCTCATTTCTGGAACGTTACGGGTATCCCCAAGACGCGATCAACGCAGTGCAACAGCAGTCTTTACCACAGGCCAAGCTTGGAATGTTGCTGCGCTATGTAGCCCAAACTGGCCAAAAGATGCTGCTATTGATCGATGAATACGACCACTTTGCGAATAGTCTTCTTGCCGAAGACATGGATGCATTTCGATCCGCAATTGGCAAAGGTGGGTTTGTTCGCAGCTTTTATGAAACGATCAAGTCTGCAACGCAGGCGGGAACTATCGACCGGTTTTTTATTACCGGCGTTACGGCCATCATGCTCGATAGCTTGACGAGTGGGTTCAACATTGCGGAGAACCTGACCTTCGAGGAAGAGTTTCATGATATTCTTGGCTTTACGCGGGAAGAAACATTTGCGCTACTCCGCCCCTTGGCAGAATGTTGTGGAATGAATCCCGATGCCATGATGGACGATGTGACCTACTGGTACAACGGATACCGGTTTCACCGCAGGTGTCATACCGTCTACAACTCCGATATGGTGCTGTACTTTGCCAAGAAGTTCGACCAGAAAGCCTGCGCATACCCGGATCGGATGCTCGATGAAAACATTGCTTCCGACTACAGCAAGCTGATGGCATTTTTTTCCATCGGCGACCGCGAGGACAACTATCGCGTGCTGGAAGCGCTAGTGACTGAAGGCGAAGTGATAGCCCAGCAGCAGCGGCGGTTTGACTTGGATAAAACCTTTGGGCGCGACGATTTCATTAGCCTGCTTGCGTATGTGGGTTTTGCTTCGTTGGTTTCCGCCCAGTCGGATCGGATGCGCTACGCAATACCCAATCACGTCATCCGAGAGCTGTACTTTCAGTATTTCCTCATCGAATGGGAGCGGCGCAACCAATTGGCCTTGCCCATGCATGAATTGGCTGATGCGTTGTACGCCCTATCGAATTCCAACGACTTCGAGCCGCTGTGCGCCAAGCTGGAATACGTGCTGCAACACCTATCGAACCGAGACAGCATGAGGATGGATGAAAAGCATCTCAAAGTCATTCTGGTAACGCTGCTATTCCAGACCTCCGTGTGGCGTTTGCAAAGCGAACCCGAAGTAAACCGTCGCTATCCAGATATATTGCTCCGTGAACGCAGCCCTTTTGAACTGGCTGGGCAGCATTTGATCGAATTGAAATACGCGAAGAAGCAGGAAGGGGAAGCGGGATGGGCAGCCAAGAGACAAGAAGGGCTGGAACAAATTGCCGCATACCGTGCGTTGCCGGAGATAGCGGCGATGGCGAAGCTGCATAGCTGGCTGCTGTTGAGCGACGGGGACAGGGTGGAAGTGGTGGAGGTAGATCAAGCACTGCCCTGATGTAGCGAGATATATTTGTAAATCGCACATGTAGTGACATGGAAATAATTAGCGACTTCGGCGAAAGAGACATTATTTTTGAGAAGCTGAATAGCGTGGTGGCGAATGTACGGTTGTTTGACGTGGAAAGGTGTGGTGGTAGAGGAAATTTTCATGTTCTTTATTTATAAAAATATCTTTTATAGAAAATAAAATGATCTTTGTGAAAAATAATTTCTTCTTTAGTATTTCGGGTAATTTTTTGTAAGTTCTAAGCGATAGATTTGTTATTATATTATTATCTTCTCATAATGTGTCGCAAAAGTCCAATAATTATCCGAAACTCTAATATGGCAGTAATTCTATTTTTGATGTTTTGTTTTGAAATAAAGTTAGTAGCATGAATACTGTTTACTGGATATGTAAGTAAACCAGGCTCCAATGCTCTGACGATCTCACGGGCTACTTTATATGTTGGGCCAGTACGCCAATGCACTGGTACACTGCACAATAGAGATATCATATAACGGTTGTTAAAGGGGGAGATTTCATCTATGGCAATATCTTGTTCCAGCGGGTATAAAGAACCCCATAGTGCCATGCGTTGTTCCCAGTAGAACAAATCTGTAATAGTTATATGGTTTTCTTTGGCATACCCTTTAGAAATTTTGTACCAGGCTTCGATGCCGTTGACGAGGAGCTTCCAATGGGCGACACCAGTCAAATATGCCAAGGATAATGGTGATATGGTGCTATTGAATAGTGGGCGGCCATAATAACAACGAAAAATTTCTGCGCCATTCCCGTTGATGTTGATTGCTTTCTTGTTTGTGTGCAGGAAATGGTGGTAAATATTATCTGTTTTTGGTAGGTGTCGAGTAGGTAATACTTGTTTTTTTAATGCATCAAGGAATTCTGAACTTGTTGGTTTTGGTGTAATGGTTGAGAATGTTATACCGTAGTCTTTGGATAAAATTTTAGGCAATACAATATCCGGGGTGATTTCTTCCTTATAATTGCTATATGAAAATATATAGTATTTTATTCGATCTTTCCATCCGAGGCTTGCAGAAAATAAACAACGACTATCCCAACCTGCTGTCAAAGGTTGTATAAGAGGATATTTGTCTACCAAAGTTGCAAAAGTCTGTTGCAAGATGTAAGCCGCTTCCTGCACTTTCTGTAGATTCGTCTGTTGATGTATTTTTGGAATAGAAATGCGCTGGGGCTGGAGTTTTGCGACATCGAGAATATGGTTGGGAAGTAAAAAGTGGAACCTGCTATCCACAGATTGCAAACCAAACCATGGACTTTCTTTTTTTTGGTATACCTGATCTTCCAACAATGATTGCGTTTCCGAATTGAGTCTGGCCTTATCAAGAAACAACGAATAGTAGACGCACTCAGATGACGTCATGATTCGCACGCCACCAATACGACCAAACAAGAGACGTTTGAGTGCACAAGCGTCTGTTAAGGCATATATGCCGCCATTTACTGCACAAAACAGAACATAACGGCCAGTGCAGTGATCAGTATGTGCTATCACATCCTGCAGGTTTGTATAGCTTGCCAGTGTGTTGGCGATATCTTGCCTGGTGTGATCGATACTTCGGTAATCAACAATTTTTCCGATCAACAGAACAGATATGGTGTTTTTTGAAAAGGAAATATTATCTGTTGTATCGACGTAGATGGAGAAATCTTCCCATGTGGTTGATGGTTCCGCCTCGCATTGCGAATGCTGATCACAAAGTAGGAATTGGTTCTTGAACATTGGCACTCTCCATTGCAGAAGTAAATGACCTTCCGTATATGATAATTCTCGATGTGGATCATTGCATGATTTTCCTATCACAACTACGTTGTGATAGGAGGCAGATTCCCTTGCCTAGTCACTCAATTACACAATCACCGAATCAGCTTTCCCACCCACCACCTGATTCCTTCCCTGCCTCTTGGCACAGTACAGCGCCTCGTCGGCTGCGGCCAGCAGTGCGGGGCCGCAGTCTGGTTCCGGGCCGATGGCCCTGGAGCAAAGGCCCACGCTGATGCTGATATGCACCGCAGCGCTGGAATGCGCGTGGGGGATGGCTAGCGCGGCGACGGCAGCGCGCAGGTTTTCGGCGATTTGGGTGGCTCCGGCGGTGTCGCAGTGGGGCAGGACGATGCAGAACTCCTCGCCACCGTAGCGGGCCAAAAAGTCACCTGGGCGGTGCAGTTCGGCGCCCAGGGTGTGGGCTACGCGGCGCAGGCAGTCGTCCCCGACGCCGTGCCCATAGTGGTCGTTGTAGGCCTTGAAATGATCGATGTCGATCATGAGCACGGCCAACGGCGTTCCGTCGCGTGCGGCGCGGCCGCATTCCCGGTCCAGCAGGTCGTCGAGCGCGCGGCGGTTCGGGATGTCTGTCAGTCCGTCGAGCATCGCCAGTTTTTCCAGGCGAGCGGACTTCTGTTGCAGCCGGATATGCACCCCCACCCGCGCCAGCACCAGCGGAACCTCGAAGGGTTTGGTGATGTAGTCCACCGCGCCCAGGTTGAACCCGAATTGTTGGTCTTCGACGGCATCGCGCGCAGTGATGAAGATGATGGGCAGGTTCCACGTTGCTGGGTCGGCCTTGATGCGGCGGCAGACCTCGTGGCCGTCCATGCCTGGCATCATCACGTCCAGCAGGATGAGGTCGGGCCTGTGACCTGCTTGCAATAGCTCCAGCGCAGCCGGGCCGTTGGTGCTGACCAGCACCTCGTAATCCCGCAGTAGTGCCTGGGCCAGGATCTGAATGTTGCCGGGGGTGTCATCGACGATCAGGATCGTCGGGCGATTCGGCGGGAATGTCATGTGCGGTGGTGTCATGCAAATTGGTTCCATCTTCCTGGGGGCTGACCAGCGTGGCCAGTGCTGCAAGGGTACTACCGGCGCTGTGGTAGTCGAAGCACTCGATCTCGGTTTGTAGCTTGTCGCAAAGGTCTCGCAGCGCAGGGGAGTCCAGCCCCTGCCGCAGGGTCAGCACCAAATCGGGTGGGATGAACCGGGAGCCTGCCAAGGAGGCTTGGATTTCGCGCAGGGTTGCCGCCAAAGCGGCCGGTGTGGTGTCGACAGGGGTTGGGGCTGCGTCTGGCACTGTTGCCGCCGCTGCAGCAGTCAGCGTCCGCGCCAAGGCTGCATGGAAACGATCCAGTGCAGAGGGCAGTGGCCGATGTCTGACGCCCAAGTCTGCCTCCAGCTCTTTGCTGGCGCTGTGCAGGTCGTTCGCGCCAATGGCTTGCGCCATGCCTTTGATGGTGTGGGCCAGGCGTTGGGCGTCGGGCCAACGTTCCTGCTGCAGGCTGTCTTCCATCTCTGCGGCGCTGTCGGCAAAGTCGCGGGCAAAGCCCGCTATCGCTTGGCGCAGCAGGTTCCAGTTATTACCCATGCGCAGTGCGGCCTGTTCCACATCCAGGCCTTCGACGGCGAAGGAAGTTCCGCGATGGCCGGACATCTGCAGGGCTATCGAGGGTGCCGTGGGCGCTTGGCGCGGAACCTGTGCGGGAATCCATCGCAGCAGGACGGTGGTCAGTTCGGCCACGTCGATGGGCTTGGAGACGAAATCGTCCATCCCCGCAGACTCGCTGGCTACCCGATCAGCCATCATCGCCGCAGCGGTCATTGCGATGATCGGCGCCTGCTTGCATCCGGGCAGGGCGCGGATCGTCCGGGTGGCTTCGATGCCGTCCATTTCCGGCATGTGCAGATCCATCAGGATGGCGTCGAAGCGATGCGTGGCGGCCAGTTCGGTAGCTTCGCGACCGTTGCTTGCGAGGGTCACGGCCAGCCCGAGTCCTTCGAGCATCGCTTGCGCCACCATCTGGTTGGTCGGGTTGTCTTCGACGAGCAGGATCGTGGCCCCGTGTACAAGTCGCATTCGGCTGCGCCCATGCTGCAAGCTGCTGGAGGGAGGCTGCACGCCGGTATCGACGATCCCCGCTTGCAGGCGCGCCAGCAAGGTGGCGAGCGGGGATGCCATGACGGGTTTGTCGATGATTGCATCGATCCGTACTTGGATCGCTGTTTGCTGCGCGGACTGTCGCGAGTGGGTGGTCACCATGGCGACGACCCTGGACTGCATGCCATCGTGCAGCGATGCCTGCGATTCACGCAGACGGCGGGTGAACGCGGCACCGTCGAAGCCAGGCAGTTCCCAATCCAGCAGGATCAGCTCGTAGGGCAATCCTGGGTGCAAGGCTCCCAGCGCCTTGGCCAAGCCTTCTTCCGCAGACTGCGCCGTGTCAACGTCGAACGACCATGCCTGCAACAGCTTGCGTACTGCCGTGCATACCAAAGGCTGATCGTCGACGACGAGGGTGCGCATCCTGCTTGGGGGTGCGTTCGCAGGGGCGGGGTTGGAGGTGGAGGGGATACGCAGGCGCAGGGTACACACGAAAGTGCTGCCATGGCCCCATTGGCTCTGGACGGTGACTTCCCCGCGCATCGCATGAGCCAGCCGCCGGGCGATGGCCAGCCCCAGCCCGGTACCGCCGAATTGGCGCGTGGTCGAGGTATCCGCCTGCTCAAAGGGCTGGAACAGCCGGGTGGCCTGCTCGGGGGTCATGCCGATTCCGGAATCATTGACCGTGGCTTGCAGCATCAGTTCGTCGCCCACTTGGGCCACTGGCTGTACCGTCAACGATACGTATCCTTCGCGGGTGAACTTGATTGCGTTGCCCAACAGGTTGTTGATGAT